>NZ_JAKMCP010000003.1 GCF_022662105.1 Aestuariivivens sediminis
TGGTGCTCCTGCAACGCTCCGCGTTGATAACAGTACAAACAAATTCCTTCGAATGCCATTGGTATTCAGGATTCACCACTCACGTGATGCTCCTGCAACGCTCCGCGTTGATAACAGTACAAACAAAAAAACGCTCAAGCAAGCTTGGCGTTTTTTCTTATTATACTGTTTATTCGTGATCGCGACAGGATTCGAACCTGTGACCGTCTGCTTAGAAGGCAGATGCTCTATCCAGCTGAGCTACGCGACCCCTTTTTTATTTTTACCGTGCAAATATATAAATGTATTTTAATTTAAAAATACAAAATCTCACATATTTAACCCCTTTATGACTATTGTCATGTTTATCTTCAACTTCATATTTTACTTTTAATTACATAGAAGAATTTTAATTTGTAAACGTATAGTGGAATCCCTTCCTTTGATTGCAGGGTTAACCGTTGCCCTATTACATGTTGTTACAGGACCTGACCACCTGGCAGCAGTGACCCCTTTCGCCATAGAATCTAAAAGAAAAGCCTGGAAGATTGGCCTGGCATGGGGGTTGGGACATGTTTTTGGAATGTTATTGATAGGCCTTCTATTTCTCATGTTTAAAGCGTTCATTCCTGTGGATAAAATATCAGCTTATAGCGAGCAACTTGTTGGTCTGACTTTAATAGGAATTGCCTTGTGGGTCTTTTACAGGCTCATTAACCCAAAACATAAACACAAACATTTGCATGTACATATTGAAAATAATCCTTTAATTCACAAGCACGAACATGTACATACCCACCGAGATTCACACCGTCACACCCATAGCCTGACCTTAAAGCAAACCAAATTTACCTCATTCGCCATTGGTGTTTTACATGGTTTTGCCGGTATAGCCCATTTCTTGATGTTATTACCTGCCTTGGGTTTTCAATCCCTAATGGCTTCCGGAACCTATATTTTTGGTTTCGCCATCGGAATTATCCTGGCCATGACTACCTTTGCCTTTACCATTGGTAAAATTTCTTCATTTTCAAAACAGGGTCATAATGCCCTATTCTTTAACAGCATTAGAATTGGTGGAGGTGTATTTGCCGCCGTAGTTGGTGTGTATTGGCTGTTAGGTTTTATGATTTTTTAAAAAGTCAACATATTCTTGGAAGTTGTTCTCCTATCAACGGACTTACTATCCGCTTGCCTCCTATCCTACTATTCAAAATGACTTTAGTGGAATGGGCATCGGTCATTTCGCCAATACAAACTGCCTTAGCCCCTTTTACATCATTATGCATAAAATTAATGACCGAATCTACAATGTCCTTATCAACAATCGCAATAAAAATGCCTTCATTGGCCACATAAAGCGGATCCAAACCCAAAATTTCACAGGCCGCTGCAACTTGCTTCTCGATGGGTATTTGGTCTTCAAAAATGGAAATGCCAATGCCGGTATCCTCAACAATTTCCGTTAAAACACTGGATAGGCCTCCCCTGGTAGGATCGCGTAGGAAATGAATATGATCACCAAAAGTATCTAAAAGCCCATTGACTATATCATTCAGATTGGTGGTATCACTCACAATATCGGATTCAAACTCCAGGCCTTGACGTTCAGACATGATGGCCATCCCATGTGTTGCTATAGACCCGCTTAACACTATCTTATCCCCCGCCTTGATACGACTTGTTGAAATATTGGACTTTGGATGCACCTCACCAAAACCTGTCGTATTGATAAAAATTTTATCCCCTTTCCCTTTTTCAACAACTTTAGTGTCTCCCGTAATGATTTGAACCCCACTTTGGTCTGCCGCCGCTTTTATGGTGTTAACAATGCTTATGAATTCTGAAAGTTTTAGCCCTTCTTCAATGATAAAGGCTAAGGATATGTATTTTGGAATGGCTCCACACATGGCCACATCATTAACAGTACCATTAACTGCAAGATCACCAATATTTCCTCCTTTGAAAAAGATTGGAGAAACCACGAAACTATCTGTTGAAATGGCTATTTGCCCGTCAAATTTTACAATGGCCCCATCATGTTTTTGATCTAAAATGGGATTATTGAAGGTTTCAAATATAATTTTATCCAATAGGTCCCGAGTCATGAGTCCACCGCTGCCATGTCCTAAATTAATAGTGTCAAAACCAAGATTTTTGATGTCCATTTATTTCGAAAAAATTAAATTATTGGAAAAATGATAATAGGCAGCACAGGCCCCTTCTGAAGACACCATCGGAGCCCCCAAAGGATTGGAGGGATTACAGTGTTTTCCAAACTCGCTGCATTGATGGGGCTTTTTTATACCTTTAAGTATTTCGCCTGCTATGCATTTCTTATGTTCAGAAACTTTCAGCCTGTGAATGCCAAATTTTAACTCGGCATCATAGGCCTTATATGCCTCGGTAAGCACATAACCGCTGTTGGGTATTTCACCTATGCCTCGCCATTCTCTGTTTCCTATCTCAAATACGTCATGGATAACCTTTAAGGCAGCTTCATTTCCGTCCGCCGTTACCACCCGTGCATATTGGTTTTCTACCCTGTAGATACCCCTCTCCAATTGGCATACAGCCATATAAATCCCCTGAACCAAATCAAGTGGTTCAAAGCCCGTGATGATGATGGGTATCTTATATTTTTCTGCCAATGGCATATAATCCTTGTATCCCATAATGGCACATACATGACCTGCTCCTAAAAAAGCATTGATGTTACAGAATTCATCATCTAAAATAGCCTCCATGGCCGGAGGAACCAAAACATGGGAGACTAGGATGGAATAATTTGTAACACCCTCTTTTTGAGCTTGTATCACCGATAGCGCATTCGCTGGGGCAGTCGTCTCGAATCCAACGGCAAAAAACACCACTTCTTTATGCGGATTTTCCTTAGCAATTCTAACCGCTTCCAAAGGAGAGTATAACACTCTTAAATCGCCACCATGGGCCTTAGCTTCCAATAGGCTTTTTTTACTTCCTGGTACGCGAATCATATCCCCAAAGGAGCACACAATAACATCGTTCTCCAGGAGTTCAACCGCTTTATCGATTAAATTCAGTGGCGTAACACACACCGGGCATCCGGGACCATGGATCATTTGAACCTGATCCGGAAGCAAATCTAAAATTCCATTTTTAACTAAACCGTGGGTTTGACCTCCACAGACTTCCATGATCTTCCATGTTTTGGTCACTGTATCCCCAATAAGCTGCAAATAGCGTTTTGTCGCCTCAAAATTTCTGTATTCGCTGAGATATTTCATTTCGCTGTTTTAATGTTTAAGTAATACATCATCTGGCCAAAAGCAATATTTTCGTCATTTGGAGATAAGTTACGATTAAAATACAATTTGTAATCCAATTTGGCCATTTCTTTTAACATATCAATCAATACGGTATTTTGAAACACCCCACCACTCAACACAATAGACCTGATGTTTTGCCTATCGGCCATCTGGAAAATGATATTAGCCAAAGTATACAGGAAATTGACAATGATAGACTCCATATTTACCCCCTTTTTAAAATCGAAGTAGATCTTTCTTAATATATCCTTAGAGGGTATCATTCCGTTATCGAGAATTGAGGCATACAATGTACTGTGCGCCATATCGTAATTATGGATTTGATTTTCAAGTATTATGGCCGCTTCACCTTCATAGGTATTCAAATTACATATGTCGAGTAAAGATGCCACGGCATCAAATAACCTTCCCACGGACGAGGTCTTGAGCCTATTCTGTTTTTTTATGGTTTGGTATACCGCCACTTCCTCATTTGTAAATTTTGGTAAGACCTCGTCCATAAGATCATCGGTTGCCAATGCGAGTAGTGATAGTCTTGGCTCTTTCGACATTTTGTCTCCGGCAAGCCAATCGAAGTATTCAAAATGAGATATCCTATGGATTTCATGTGAATTGTACTCAAAAAATTCACCTCCCCAAATATGGCCGTCATCACCGTAGCCTGTTCCATCCCATATAACGCCCAAAATCGGAGTTTCCTTGTCAAAAAGATGATGTTCACCCAAAACCGAAGCCAAATGGGCCTTATGGTGCTGAATTTGAATTGAAGGTACTTCAAGGTTCTGTGCCAATTCCTTACCGTATTGGGTAGAATGATAGGTTGGATGCGCGTCTACGAGAATAACCGATGGTTTCTCTTCAAAGAGGGTAATAAATTTTGAAACGGTTTCGGTGAGTCGATTGTAAACGTCGGCATGATTCAGATTACCCAGATATTGACTGATGTATACATAGTCATTCGGTAAAAAAGCCACAGCACTCTTTAAATGGGCTCCCATGGCCAGTATTTTTTCATCTGCCTTGAACGTTCCGAAATAATTGGGCGCGTATCCGCGAGACCTTCTGAACAGGACTTTATGACGATACTTTTTACTAAACTTTATCACGGAATCGTCTTGTGGATTGGATATGGAGAGATTATGATTCAAAAAATAATCAGCGACGCTTTTTAAGGCCTTAAGGGCGAGCTCCGATGAACTTATAATGGGTGAATTATGAATATTGCCGCTTGTGGCAACAATGGGACATTCCAATTGATCGGCCAACAAAAGCAACAGGGGTGTGTAGGGCAGCATAACCCCCAATTGATTTAAGTTTGGTGTTATTTCCTCCAAAGCCAATGGTCCTGAATAATTTTCTTTCGGAATAATGACAATAGGGCTTTCCAATGAGGTCAGTGCTTCTGCGTGTTCCACCGATATAGTCATGTGGTCCTTGAGCAAATTTAACGATGGGTAAAGTATGGCGAATGGTTTTTGAGGTCTGTTCTTTCTTTGTCGCAAGGTTTTTACAGCAGTACCATTTCTCGCATCACAACACAACAAATAACCCGCCGTATTTTTTATGGCAATGATTTGACCTTCCCTTATGAGTTTTGCAATCGTTGTGAATATTTGAGAGTTGTCAATAGCCTGTTCTTTTCCATCTGTATCACATAAGCTCATTTGAATACCACATGTTCCACAGGAGTTGGTTTGGGAATGAAAACGCCTATTGTTCGGATCGGTATATTCATTTTTACAAGCATCACACATATGGAACGCATCCATAGTCGTATGCTTGCGCTCGAAAGGGAATGTGTTGGTAATGGCCCACCGTGGCCCGCAGTTAACACATGTAGTGAAAGGATAGTGGTAACGCTTATTGGTAATATCCAAAATTTCTATCTTACAGTCTTCACAAATGGCGAAATCTGAAGTAAGCGACAGGTTGAGCTTTCCTGTTTTCTGAGAGGGAACAATACTGAAATCTTCAAATTCAGTATGGGAGATCTCCGTTAATTGATGTGTCTTTATTTTTGATAACTTCGGTGGATTTTGAACCAATCCCTTGTAAAACGAGTGGATATTTGATGCTATACCTGATACACATATGATAACCCCGTTCTCATTATTCGAAACAGTTCCTTTTAAATTAAAAGTGTTCGCCAATACATAAACAAAGGGTCGAAAACCAACACCCTGAACCAGTCCTGTTATGGTTATTTTATAGGATTTAATTGGCACCTTGTTATAATTCAGCGGTTAACCGCTTTGTTAACTTAATAATGTCGTCTATGGTTCTGGGTATGGCTTGTTTTACTGTTGTAGATAACTCCAGGCTCATTGGAACTACCTCATTGATGGAGATGGTGAACAAATGAATATCCGGTTTGTTTTCCAATAAATATACTGCTTCAATCATATCTTTTAATCCAACATCATGAACACTCAGTGCCGATGGAAAATCTGAAGCAAACTTTGGTCGAATTAAGGAAATGGTTCCCTCCTTCTGACCATCCAGGGTTGCATCAACAAAAATGACCGCTTTATAGGCCTCAAAGCAATGCAATAACAAAAATCCCCCTGTACCACCATCTAAAATATCCACATTATCGGGTAGTTTCATTGTGGCCATCTCTTGAATGACATGCACCCCAACACCTTCGTTTCCCATGAGATAGTTTCCGACTCCTAAGATAAGAATGCTTCTTGACTTATCCTTTTCAAAATAAAAAGCGTCACTACTTACCGCTACGGGTGCTTTCAATGAATCTGTCATAGTTTTTGTAGTTTATATCTCGAACTATTACGAAGTTTCTTTGGTATTTTCTTGTTCTGGCTCTGTTTTTTTTTGTTTTACGCGCTGTCCAACCACAAATTTATAACCTCCAAACATTGAAGATACTTCCCCTCTACCATCTAGCCAATCGTGATAAAATACAAGATAGAGATGTATCAAAACAAATAAGATAAATAGCCAAGTTGAAATATGGTGAATCTTTCTCACCATAAAATCGCTACCAAATAGAGGTACTACCCAATCAAAAAGATCGGGCAACCACCAGTCCGACATATCAGAATATAATCCAAAACCCGTAAATATCTGAACCAGAGCGAGCAAGAATAATATAAAATAAGAAAGCCCCGCAACACTGTTATGACCCACGCTTAAATCAGTGATCTCAGGATGTTTTTTATGTCTCAATAAAATATCAACCTTGAGAACGTGTAAAAAATTACGCCAACTCTTTCTAGAAAAAGGAAAAAATGATCTCCAGCTGGCAAATTGATTTCCTACAAAAGACCAATAGATCCTCAAAATGAGATTAAAGAAGAAAATATAGGCCGTCATGAAATGGATAAAACGTACGGTTCCTAACCAAAAAGAATCACTCGCCTCAGCACTGGACAACAGGGCCGGAGGATTGGCAATAATAAATCCCGTAACAGCCAAAACAGTTATTGAAATCGCATTAATCCAATGAAAAATTCGAACCGGAAGTTCCCAAACATATACACGTTTATAGTTAATTGTTTCCATGATATATGTGTTATCTATATGTCACAACTTGAAATATTTTGTACTTGAGAAATATGATTTCCATGTTCGTCATACAAATGTACGGCACAAGCGATGCAAGGATCAAAAGAATGAATTGTTCTGAGGATTTCCAAAGGAAGTTCAGGATCTGCTACCGGTGTACCCAGTAAGGTCGATTCGTATGGCGACAACTGTCCTTTCGGGTCTCTTGGAGAAGCGTTCCAGGTGGATGGAACCACTAACTGGTAATTCGCTGTTTTCTTGTCTTTTATCCTTATCCAATGTGCCAAGGATCCTCGAGGGGCTTCACTAAAGCCCACACCCTTTGATTCCGGTTCCCATTTATCCGGATCTCTTTTTTCGGAATGGGCCATTCGAGTATCTCCATTTTTAATATTGTTCATCAGGGTGTCATAAAATTCCATGGTCCAATTGGCCACTAATTGTGTTTCAATACCCCGAGCAGCTGTTCTTCCCAATGTTGAGAATAGGGCATCCACAGGCACGTTTAAATGGGTTAAAGCAGCATTAACGACTTCTTGAATTTCTTTATTACCCCTGGCGTAACCCACTAACAATCTGGACAAAGGCCCTACTTCCATAGGCATACCTTTCCATCGTGGCGTTTTTATGAAACTGTATTTTTCCTCTACATCTATATGATCATAAGGCGGTTTTGGTCCGGAATATTTGATTTTGGTCTCACCATCCCAGGGATGTCTACCGGTTTCCCGTCCTTCGGCATATTCCTCATACCAGGAATTATTGATGAACTCTTCAATATCATCGTTACGGTGATTGACATCATGAACTTTGGATAAATCCCTGTTAAGAATAATACCTTGAGGGAATTTAAAGCTTGAAATATCGTTATACCCATTCGTTGGGAAATCACCATAAGACATATAATTGCCAAAACCTTTGCCTATTGCACCCCAATCTTTATAGAACGATGCTATGGCCAATAAATCAGGAATATAAACTTGTTCAATAAATGCTTTTCCATCTTTTAATAAATGGCCAACATAGGCCAATCGCTCGGCATTAATACCTCCTATGTCGTCCGTATTTATGGCACAGGCCATTCCACCCACAAGATAATTCGGATGTGGATTTTTTCCGCCGAAAATGGTATGTACTCGAACAATCTCTTTCTGCCATTCCAGGGCTTCCAAATAATGAGCCACCGCCATCAAATTCACTTCAGGTGGTAATTTCATTTGAGGGTGACCCCAATATCCATTAGCAAAAATGCCCAACTGCCCACTTTCTACGAACTTGGTAATACGCTTTTTAATATCCGAAAAATAACCTGGAGAGCTTTTAGGCCATTTGGAAATACTTTGGGCCAGTTCGGACGTTTTAATGGGGTCGGCTTGTAATGCATTGACCACGTCCACCCAATCTAAAGCATGTAAATGATAAAAATGTACCGTATGGTCATGCATGTATAAAGCCCCTTCCATGATATTTCTTACCATTTCCGCATTGGGCGGAATTTCAATACCAAGAGCATCTTCTACCGATCTTACAGATGCCAAAGCATGTACCGTCGTGCAAACGCCACAGGCCCTCTGTACGAAGGCCCAGACATCTCTTGGATCCCTGCCTTTAACAATATTTTCAAGCCCGCGTACCATAGGACTGGAACTATAGGCATCGGTTATTTTACCATCTCTTACTTCTACTTCAATTCTTAAGTGACCTTCAATTCTTGTGATAGGATCAACGACTATTCTGTTTGCCATAATAATTTATTTTTAAGAATCCAATGCTTTTTCGTTTTCTTTTCCTCTCGAGATACTTTCCTTTAGTTCCTTCTTCTTCGAAATATTCGCAGCTACGGCATGTGCTGCCAGGCCACCGGCTACGACACCGGCTGCTACTTTACCTATGGTATCTGCAGAACTTTCTATACCAAAACCATGCAGACCGGTTAATCGTTCATACAATGGACCATTATCCCAGAAGTTTTCCTCGCTACAGCCAAAACAACCATGGCCGGATTGAATGGGATAACTTACACCATTATTCCATTTAATTGTTCCACAAGCATTGTAGGTCATTGGACCCTTACATCCTACCCTGTAAAGACAATACCCTTTTTTAGCGTTTTCATCATCAAAGGATTCCACAAACAGACCAGCATCGTAATAGGATCTCCTGTAACAGGTATCATGAACCCGTTTGGAGTAGAATGCTTTGGGTCTTCCAATTCTATCCAATTCCGGTAATTTACCAAAGGCTACCAAATGAACTATGACCCCAGCCATAACTTCCCCAATTGGCGGACATCCCGGTACACGTACTATGGGCTTATTTTTGATTATTTTGTGAATTGGTGTGGCCCCGGTTGGATTGGGGTAGGCCGCTTGAACACAACCATTGGATGCACAACTTCCCCAACAAATAATTGCTTTTGCTCCTTCGGCTGCCTCCAATAGAATATCCTTTGCAGATCTTCCTCCAATACAGCAATAATTTCCATCGTCACCTATAGGTACAGATCCTTCAACGCAAAGAATATACGCTCCTTTATGCTTATCCATCGTCGCCTTTTTCGCAGCTTCTGCCTGATGTCCGGAAGCAGCCATTAAGGTCAAGGTATAATCTAAAGATATTTTGTCCAATATAATATCGGCAACAATGGGATGATCTGATCTAATAAAGGATTCACTGCAGCAAGTACACTCTTGAAAATGTTCCCAAATAACGGGGACTCTATAGCTTGTCTCAAGAGCCTTGGCCACTTGACCAACCATGGAATTTTCCAATCCCAAATATGCACTGATATACGTAACGAACTTCATAAAATCCCGTCTGGAATACCCTTGCTTTATGATGCTTTCGTAATACGTGCTTTCTTTTGTTTCATTTTTTGTAATCATGATGGAAAGTTGAGTTTAGAAGCTTTGAACTTAATTTTAAAGTAATCGTTTTAAATATATCCAATAAAAAGGGTAGAAAACATGATTTAAATCATATTTACCGAACCGTTATTAGGATAACTTTATGGATTCCAATAGTTTAATTTTATTAACCCTTTATAATGCATGAATTATCGGTAGCTATGGGCATTGTGAAAATTGCCGAAGATGTGGTTGAAAAAGAAAAGGCAAAATCAGTGGACCTGATTGAACTGGAAATCGGAATCTTGGCCGGAATTGAATTTGATTCCTTAGATTTTGTTTGGGAATCTGCTGTTAAAAACACGGTATTGGAACATGCCAAAAAACGTATTAACCGTATTAAAGGTGAGGCCAGGTGTGCGGACTGTGATACTGTTTTTGAACTCCAACATCTTTATGATTCCTGTCCGGAATGCCACAGCAATTTTAAAGGAATTTTAAAGGGAAAAGAATTAAGGGTAAAAGCCCTGGAAATAATTTAAACCTATTTTTGCTATGTGTGGAACTTGCGGTTGTGGAAACGGAGAAAACAGGATGACCATTACCAATCCCTTGGAAGTCAAATTACATGACCATGGACATCACCATGGGCATGATCATGATCATCATTCCCATGAACATCATCACGCTCATGACCATGATCACAGCCATGTACACGAACACTCACATTCAAAAGTAGTGAAGATTGAGCAGGACATTCTCCAGCAAAATGATATCATGGCCGCTAGAAACAGAGGTTATTTTGAGGCTCTAAACATTTTTGCCATTAACCTGGTGAGTTCACCGGGATCGGGAAAGACCACATTGTTAGAACGGACCCTAAAGGATTTAAAACATGAGCTGTCATTTTATGTCATAGAGGGCGATCAGCAGACCCTGAATGATGCTCATAGAATTTCAGCACTCGACATTCCGGTAATCCAGATTAATACAGGAAAAGGGTGTCATTTAGAAAGTGATATGGTTTATGAGGCCGTTAAAAAATTAGAGGTTAAAAACAACGCTGTTTTAATGATTGAAAATGTGGGTAATCTGGTATGTCCATCCATGTTCGATTTGGGTGAAAACAAGCGTGTTGTAGTCATCAGCACAACGGAGGGTGTCGATAAACCCATAAAATATCCCGACATGTTCCATAGCTCGGATATCTGCATTATCAATAAAATAGATTTATTGCCGTATCTCGATATCGATATTTCGAAGCTCAAACAAAATGGGTTAAAAGTAAATCCAAACTTGATTTTCCTTGAAGTGTCCGCAACAACAGGTGAGGGTATGCAAGATTGGTATACCTGGCTGAAAGAACATAAGATAAAATAACCAACACTCATGTGCTTATCCATACCCGGTAAATTAATAGCCATAACATCACAGTTGGATGACACTTTTAGAATTGGAAAAGTGTCCTTTGACGGTGTTATTAAAGAAGTGAATTTAACCTTGGTACCCGAAGCTAAAATTGGTGATTATGTCATGGTACATGTAGGGGCTGCCATTAGCATTGTTAACGAAGAGGAGGCCAAGAAAACTTTCGAAATACTGAAGCAGCTGGGCGATTTAGATGATCTGGATACCTAGCAAAACATCCTGATAAATTTTAATCAGTCTTTTTAATTTTCAATTCGATTAAAACGCTAGCTTCAATCGCGTTCAAACAAAATAAGCCGAACAAAATGTTCGGCTTTTATGGTCGGGGTGGCAGGATTAACAAGGTTGATCCTGAAAAAGGGTTGTTGCAAATTAAAGCATGGCTTTAATTTATAAATAAACCTTTCGTTTTTTCAAGAAAGTAAACTTTCTAAAAAAACTCCACGCTTTATTTGTCGGGGTGGCAGGATTCGAACCTGCGACCTCCTGCTCCCAAAGCAGGCGCGATAACCGGGCTACGCTACACCCCGAAAAAGCGGAGAGACGGGGACTCGAACCCCGGCAACACTTTCGCGTTGACAGATTAGCAATCTGCTGCATTACCACTCTGCCACCTCTCCTAAGTATATCACATACTTATGTGATAAAATTGCGGTTGCAAATGTAATTTATATGTATAAAGCACGCAACTATTTTTTTGTTTTTTTAAATAATTATTCAGGGTACTCAATACGTAAATGATATATGTTTGCCAGTTTGTGTTTTAACACTTTTTTTATGGATTCAATTTCTTTAAATGTAATATTGGCATTTAAGAACTGGTCTTCTTCGATTTGTTTATTAATAATATTTTCAACAAAAGCATCAATTTTAGTCGAAGTGGGTTCTTTTAAACTTTTGGAAGCGGCCTCCACACTGTCGCACATCATTAATATGGCCGTTTCTTTACTAAATGGCTTAGGTCCTGGATAACTGTAGTCGCCTTTATCTACAATGACGTCCTGCAATTCCTTTTCCTTCATATAAAAATAATAGACCATGCTTGTCCCATGATGTGTCCTAATAAAATCAATCACCCGATCCGGTAAATTATTTCTTCTGGCAATCTCAATCCCATTGATAACATGTTCAATGATAATTTTTGAACTTTCCCTTGCCGAAAGTTCATCATGAGGATTAATTCCGGTGGATTGATTTTCAGTAAAATAGGTAGGATTCTTCATTTTGCCGATGTCATGGTATAACGCCCCTACTCTTATGAGCATCGCATTCGCTCCCACCTCATTGGCACAAGCCTCTGCAAGATTGGCCACATTTAGGGAATGATGAAACGTTCCAGGGGCCTTGTTCGACAATTCCTTGAGTAATTTCGTGTTGGTGTCCGATAATTCCAAAAGAGATACATCGGATACCAAACCAAAAATCTTTTCATAAGCGTAAATCAGAGGCTGAACAAATAAGGTTGCCAATCCACACAGGATAAACCAGACAAAGGTTTCTATGTTAATGGTGTCGATAGTGCCTTCATGGATAACAAAAAACGCAAAATATGCCACTATATATACCAAGGTTATCTGTCCGACAGAAATAAAAAGATTCGCCCGCTTATAAAGTTCTGAAACCGTAAGAATGGTAACGATTCCCGCTAAAATCTGAAGGAACATATATTCATAGCTGTTGGGAACAATAAATCCCAATAACAAAACCGTAATAACATGAGCGAATAAGCCCAGCCGCGCATCGAAGAACGCTTTGAATACCAGGGGAAGAATACATATGGGGACCACATAAATGTATTTCGAGCTATAATTAACAACTAGCGTGGTTAATAAAACAATTAAATATATATTGAAGAAAATAAAAGTAACCTTAGTATTATCATCAAAAACGGGTCGTCTGTATTTTCGCAAAAACAGTAATAACATCAACAAGGCCAATGCAACTAATAAGGTGTAGGCAAATAAAATCCAGTTGTAATTGGACTCGTTCCATATTTGTGACTCATATTCAGATTTTATGGAATTGAGCAGTTTGTATTTATTCCCTTCAACGATTTCACCCTTCGATATAATTAATGTCCCCCGTTCAACACTTCCTCTGGAATAGGAAATATTCTCAAATTCGTCTTCCAAAGCCTTATCCGTAAACGATTTATCGAAGGTCAGGTTAGGTTCAATTAGATCAAAAAAGAGAGACACAAAATAACTTTGATAAGCCTCAAGACGTTTAGCCGTTAAACTATTACTAATTACTTGTGATACCGCATTAGGCCGTATTAAATTTGAAAAAACGGTCTTTTCATAAATGGTGCGATCCTTAAGAATAATCACCTGCTTGTCATTGGGAAAATCATAAGCCTCATCCAGAATACCATAGGCATATAACTTATCTAAAATATCTTTACCGGCTTCGTGTAATTGATTTCGATCTGAACGCGGAATGGTATCCGAAAATACTTTACTGAACTCGGTTTTATACAATTCCTTAACCTTATTTGCCACAAGGCTGTCTAAATTGAAATACAAAAAAGCATTTTGGGAAATTTCTTCTTTTTCCTCATTAATTTCTTCCGGGGATTTTATAATTGCAAAATCAAAAGGGGCATAATAGTTTTCAGACTGCCAGGGTTTTCCTTTTTCAAAATTATATTTAAATTTCCCGCTTATTGGAAACAAATACACAATTAAAAATGTGGTAGTGATATAAAGAAGCCCTTTATAAATTAAGGAATGGTTTCTGTAAAGTTTGTTTATCAAATCTTTCATCCGCATACGTTTATATCTTTATCATGATAAGAGGTAACCTTTCAGCATGATATACAGAAGAAATGATTGTTTTATTCATAATAGTTTCATCAAAAGAATTCAGGTTTTCCAAAAGTAATAAATTTATAAGCGCAGTTGGACTTTTAATATAGCTATAAGGTTTAATTTAATCGTAAAAAAATCATTATTTTCGCAAGTAAATAATCTTATCACCTTGAAATGAGTCAGGATGTAGTAATTGTTTCGGCAGTGAGAACTCCAATAGGGAGCTTTCTTGGGGCTTTATCTTCGGTTCCCGCGCCCAAATTAGGGGCTATAGCCATTAAGGGGGCCTTGGACAAAATAAGCCTTAACCCTAATTTGGTCGATGAGGTCATTATGGGACAAGTCGTTCAAGCGGGCTCGGGGCAAGCACCGGCAAGACAGGCTGCGATAATGGCCGGTATTCCCAATACCGTTCCATGTACCACCGTAAATAAAGTTTGTGCGTCCGGTATGAAAGCAGTTATGCAGGCAGCTCAAGCGATAGCCCTTGGAGATGCGTCGGTTATAGTTGCAGGCGGAATGGAGAACATGAGTTTAATTCCGCATTACCTGTATGCTCGTACGGGTACCAAATTTGGACCAAGCTCTTTAATCGATGGCATGCAGAAGGATGGCCTGGTTGATGCATATGATCAAAATGCCATGGGGGTTTGTGCCGATGCGTGTGCATTAGAATATAAATTTTCCAGAGAACAGCAGGATGCCTATGCCATCCAATCATATAAACGTTCGAGTGAAGCCTGGAAATCCGGCAAATTTAAGAACGAAATTGTTCCGGTTGAAGTACCACAACGTCGCGGTGAGCCCATTGTTGTCGCAGAGGATGAAGAATACAGAAATGTGAAGATAGATAAAATACCTCAATTGCGCCCGGCATTTTCTAAAGAAGGTACGGTTACTGCCGCAAATGCATCAACCATTAACGATGGTGCTGGTGCCATGGTACTCATGCGTAAAAGTAAGGCCGATGAATTGGGTTTAAAACCTTTGGCAATCATTAAAGGCTATGCAGATGCCGCACAGGAACCAAAATGGTTTACGACGGCCCCTGCCAAAGCTTTACCAAAAGCATTGGATAAAGCCGGAATATCCCTGAAAGATGTTGATTTTTTTGAGTTCAATGAAGCTTTTTCGGTAGTTGGGCTTGCCAACATGAAGATCCTCGGCCTAAATGATGCAAATGTTAATGTTAATGGTGGTGCTGTTTCCCTTGGTCATCCCCTGGGATGTTCCGGAGTAAGAATTGTAATTACCTTGTTAAATATACTAGAACAAAACGATGCCAAAATTGGAGCAGCAGCCATTTGTAATGGTGGCGGCGGAGCATCGGCAATGATCATAGAACGCCTTAGTTGATGCAATACGGAATCTGTAATTTAAGCATTGTTCCCCTAAGACTGGAAGCTTCTGATAAAAGCGAACTTGTATCTCAAGTCTTATATGGGGAATTCTTTAAGGTCATTGAGTGTCGTAAATCATGGAGTAAAGTTAAATTGCATTTCGATGGTTATGAAGGCTGGATGGATAATAAACAATACCTCCCCATTAATAAGGACACCTACAGCACCCTAAAAAATGAAGACCCTGTTCTATCGGGAGATTTGGTAGAGTTTGTTCAAGATGAAAATGAGCAATTGCATCCTATTGTAATAGGGTCCACTTTAAATGGACGACATATCCTTGGGCACCGTTTTGAAGGACATTTTTTTAAGAACAAATTCCATAAAGAACATTTAGTAAACACAGCTCTTCTATATGTAAACACCCCCTATTTATGGGGAGGTAAAACACCATTTGGAATGGATTGTTCCGGCTTTACGCAAATGGTATACAAACTTAATGGTTACAAGCTGTTACGCGATGCTTCACAACAGGCCACACAGGGCGTGGCTCTTAGTTTTATTGAAGAAAGTGAACCCGGTGACCTGGCGTTTTTCGATAATCAGGAAGGCCAGATCATTCATGTTGGAATTATCATGAAGGATAATTACATTATACATGCCCATGGTAAGGTAAGGGTGGATCGATTAGATCATTCCGGTATTTTCAATGCAGACAAAAAAAATTATACGCATAAACTTAGAGTGATAAAAAAGATCATATAACAAAACCGCTTGAATCTTGTGAGGGAGCCTCAGTGAAACAAGCGGTCTTATAGGTCTAAGATAATATAGAAACGATTTTATTCGGCTTCTAAACTCTCAACCTTGGTTTTTAAAATTTTGTAATTTTCGGTATCTCCGGTAACACTGTAAATATTCATTAAGGTCTTGGCAGCATTAATGTTTTTTCCATCTATTTCCAGGGCCTTCGATAAATAAGGGATGGCATCTCTATAAAGTTGCTGACGCTCTTCTTTTAATTCCTCGTACCTTTTGTCATCGGCTTTGGAGGTGCCCAAACCATTCATTTCTTCAATTAGTGGTTCTTCCCTGCTCAACACAAGGGCTGCCAGATTAATATAAGCATTTACGTAATTTGGATCCAGTTCAATGGCCTTCTTGTAATATTTTTGCGCGGATGCAATATCATCAGACTCCGAAGAAATCACGCCCAGGTTGTATTGCAATTCCGGATTTTTTGGATCCATAACAGTCGCTTTCTCCAAAAGACTTTTAAATTTTTCCACATTACCCATTTTATAGTGCACATTGGCTTCGCTAAGGATCAAATTAATATCATCCGGACTTTCTGCTCTGGCATCCTGCATAGCGGCCAGGGCTTTTTCATCACTCCCCTGATTAACATAAATAAGGGCCACATTTTTAACGATCTCTGCTTTTTTAGATTCGGTCTTACGCTCACCCGGATTTTCGTGACTACCGGCTTTCACATATAAATCTCGCGTATTTTTATCTAAAATTTCTTCTTCACCGGTTTCTTTATTCGTCGCGAAATACTCTGTGGAAACACCGGTATACCCCAGGTCTTTTAATTCTTCATACAACTTTAAAGCCCGATCGAAATCCTGCACATTCACAGAGGTTGCGGCTGCGTAGTAAAGAAATAAGGTGTCCTTGGGAGAGGTTCTATAGGCATGCTCAAAATAATTGGAAGCTCCTTTAAAATCGTTGGCCTCATAAGCTTTGTTCCCTTTGGTTAAAATATCATTTGTCATTTTTTGCTTAATCTCGGCAATTTCAGAACCATATTCATCTCCGGCCATATTAAAATTTTCTATGGCTTGATCGATATCCTGAATTGAACCAGCACCTCCGGCATATAGGGCTTGACCCAAAAGGAAATGGTATTTGGCCTTGTTATCTTCATCCATATCGGACATCATTGTCTTGGCTTCATTTAAAGCAGCTTTGGCTTCAGCATAATTATTGGATTTAATAGCTTTTTCAGCGTTTCTCAATTCTTTCTTTTGAGCAAACGTGAATACACTCATGGAAAATGCTAAAGCAATAATAATTTGTTTTCTCATTTTTAACTAATATTAGGATTTTATTGTTCTAGATTATTATCGTCCTGATCCATATCAAGAGTTGTGCCATCTTCTAAACCATCAGTCGGATTAATAGTTTCAGTATCTGCGACTTCATCTTCATCGTGTCTTACCTTGGCAACGGCAGCAATCGAGTCCCCATTTCTCAGATTTATCAGTTTAACGCCCTGAGTGGCCCGTCCCATCACCCTTAAATCTTCAACGGCCATGCGGATGGCTATACCGGATTTGTTTATAATCATTAAATCGTCTTCATCAGTGACATTCTTTATGGCTACTAAATTACCGGTTTTTTCTGTAATAGAAATGGTTTTCACCCCTTTTCCGCCTCTATTGGTGATTCTGTAATCCTCCAGATCGGAACGTTTACCATAACCGTTTTCGGATACGACTAATATATTACTTTCCATATCATCAACAGCAATCATTCCAATCACCTCATCGTTCTCACCGGCCAAAGTAATGCCTCTCACCCCTGATGCGTTACGGCCCATAGGTCGGGTTTTAGCTTCCTCAAAACGAATGGCTTTCCCCGATTTTAATGCTAACATAACCTGACTGTTACCCGTTGTGAGTTTGGCTTCCAGTAATTCATCATCCTCCCGAATGGTGATTGCATTGATACCATTGGTACGCGGACGGGAATATTGCTCCAAAGACGTTTTTTTCACTTGCCCGTTTTTTGTGGCCATGATCACATAATGACTGTTAATATAGTCTTCATCTTTCAGGTCTTGTGTACAAATAAAGGCCATAACCTTATCATCCTGCTCAATATTTATGAGATTTTGAATAGCACGTCCTTTGGATGTTTTACTTCCTTCGGGTATTTCATAAACCCGCATCCAGAAACATTTTCCCTTCTGGGTAAAGAACAACATGTACTGGTGATTAGTACCGACAAATAAATGCTCCAAAAAGTCTTCATTACGTGTTGTTGAGGCCTTCTGCCCCACACCACCTCTGTTTTGGGTTCTATATTCCGTAAGCGAGGTCCGCTTAATATAACCGGCATGGGAAATCGTGATGACTACTTTTTCATCGGGAATCATATCTTCAATGCTCAGGTCACCCCCGGCATATTCTATGACGGATCGTCGTTCATCACCGTATTTATCCTTAACCTGAAGCAGTTCGTCTTTAATGATATCCATACGACGCTCTTTTTTATCCAGGATATCTTTTAAATCATCTATTGTTTTTAATAATTCATCGTATTCTGAACGTAACTTATCTTGCTCTAAACCAGTAAGCTGACGCAATCTCATTTCAACAATAGCTTTAGATTGTATTTCAGTCAGTTTAAAGCGTTCCATAAGCTTTTCCCGAGCTTCGTCTGCATTGGATGAGGCGCGAATTAAGGCAATCACCTCATCAATATTATCCGAAGCAATTATGAGTCCTTCCAAAATATGAGCACGCTCTTCTGCTTTACGCAACTCATATTGGGTCCGTCTAACCACCACCTCATGTCTGTGTTCTACAAAATAATGAATCAGGTCCTTGAGATTTAATAATTGCGGACGTCCCTTTACCAGGGCGATATTATTGACACTAAACGAAGATTGAAGGGCGGTATACTTATACAGTTTATTTAAAACAATGTTTGGAATGGCATCGCGCTTTAAGACATATACAATGCGCATCCCCTTTCTATCCGATTCATCGCGGATGGTTGAAATCCCTTCCAGCTTTTTTTCGTTCACCAAATCGGCAGTTTTTTTAATCATATCTGCCTTGTTGATTTGATACGGAATTTCAGTGACAATGATGCATTCTTTACCGTTAATTTCTTCTATATTGGCCTTCCCCCGAAGCACAATTCTGCCTCGACCGGTTTGAAAGGCCTCTTTGACACCATCATACCCGTAAATGGTTCCCCCGGTAGGGAAATCCGGTGCCTTAACGTATTTAATAAGCTCGTCAACTTCAATTTTAGGATTTTCAATATAGGCTACCGTACCATCAACAATTTCAGACAGGTTGTGAGGCGGCATATTGGTAGCCATACCAACCGCAATACCTGATGCACCATTAACCAATAAACCCGGAATACGCGTAGGTAAAACCGTGGGTTCCTGTAAGGTGTCGTCAAAGTTTAATTTGTGGTCTACCGTCTCCTTATCAATATCGGCCAACATATCTTCAGATATCTTACGCATACGCGCCTCGGTATAACGCATTGCCGCAGGGCTATCACCATCAACAGAACCAAAGTTCCCCTGCCCGTCCACCAGCATATATCTCAAGCTCCATTCCTGGGCCATACGTACCATAGCGTCGTAAACAGAGGTGTCGCCATGGGGATGGTATTTACCTAAAACCTCACCAACTATTCTTGCGGATTTTTTATGTGCCGTATTCGCCCGTACTCCTAATTCGTACATCCCGTAAAGCACCCGTCGGTGTACCGGTTTTAAGCCATCTCTAACATCGGGTAGCGCACGTGACACAATGACGGACATTGAATAATCAATGTATGCCGACTTCATTTCATCCTCAATATTAATAGGGATCAATTTTTCTCCTTCTGCCATATTTTATTTAGTTAAATTTTTCGATTTTTCAAAACATGCTAATATAAGTATTTCATTAGTTACAGTAGGCCTTTGAAGCGTATTTTTTAGTGGTTTTTATTAACAATTTAGGCGGCTTTTTTAGTTAATAAGTAAATCCCAAAAAGTTTTGATTTTATAAAGAATTTTTCGTCAATTAGCAATTTAAGGTACAGTTTTTGACTTTAATTAAGTATTATTAGTATTTTTAATGCAGAAAGGAGACCATTATGGATGATAATTTCTCACCGAGAGTAAAAGATGTAATCGCTTACAGTAAAGAAGAAGCCTTAAGATTGGGGCATGATTTTATTGGTACTGAACACTTAATGCTTGGTCTTTTGAGAGATGGTAATGGTAAGGCCATAAATATACTTAATGCCCTGAATATAGACTTGGACCATTTGAGGCGCAAAGTAGAGATCTTAAGTCCGGCGAACCCAAATGTTTCCTCGGCTTCCAATGAAAAAAAGAACCTTCATTTAACAAGGCAGGCTGAACGCGCTTTAAAAACGACCTTTCTTGAAGCAAAACTGTTCCAAAGTACATCCATAAATACGGCACACTTGCTATTGTGCATACTCAGAAATGAAAATGACCCCACTACCAAACTTTTAAATAAATTGAAAGTTGATTATGACAACGTTAAAGAACAATTTAAGCTTATGATAACAAATGACAGTGACTATATAGAACCTAAATCAGAATCTTTTCAAGATGATGATACAAGTACCGGTGATGAATCCTCAAAGGAGAATATTTTTAATTCGCCAGCGAGTAAGTCTAATAAGAAGTCTAAAACACCTGTTCTCGATAATTTTGGACGGGATTTAACGGTATTAGCCGAAGAAGGTAAATTGGACCCTGTTGTTGGTCGAGAAAAAGAAATAGAACGCGTCTCACAAATCTTAAGCAGGCGCAAAAAGAATAATCCCCTGCTCATTGGAGAACCCGGTGTTGGAAAATCGGCTATTGCCGAGGGATTGGCCTTGAGAATTACCAAACGAAAAGTATCTCGTATTCTGTTTAACAAACGCGTGGTCACCTTAGACCTGGCAAGTCTCGTTGCCGGCACCAAATACCGCGGTCAGTTTGAAGAACGAATGAAAGCGGTGATGAATGAACTTGAAAAAAATGACGACGTCATTTTATTCATTGATGAAATCCACACGATAGTAGGTGCAGGCGGTGCTACTGGAAGTCTTGATGCCTCCAATATGTTTAAACCGGCTCTGGCTCGTGGTGAAATTCAATGCATAGGGGCGACCACATTGGATGAATACAGGCAATACATAGAAAAGGATGGGGCTTTGGAAAGACGTTTTCAAAAAGTGATTATCCAACCTACTTCTGTTGAGGAAACCATTGAAATCCTCAACAATATTAAGGGTAGGTATGAAGAGCATCACAATGTTGATTATACACAGGAAGCTATTGAAGCTTGTGTGAAGTTGACCAACCGCTACATGACAGAACGCTTTTTACCGGATAAGGCTATCGATGCTTTAGATGAAGCCGGTTCACGAGTACACATCACGAATATCGAGGTCCCCAAGCAAATTCTTGAATTGGAAAAGAAACTGGAAGAAGTTCGGGAAACTAAAAACTCGGTGGTTAGAAAACAAAAATATGAAGAAGCTGCAAAACTACGAGATGACGAAAAGCGTCTTGAAAAGGAATTAACTACGGCTCAAGAGAAATGGGAAGAAGAGACCAAGCAACACAGAGAAATTGTTACTGAGGATAATGTGGCTGATGTGGTATCAATGATGACTGGAATACCTGTTAATAGAATTGCACAAACCGAAATTAATAAGCTGGCCCAATTGCCTGAACTTATAAAAGGAAAAGTAATCGGACAAGATGAGGCAGTCGCAAAAGTGGTTAAGGCCATACAACGGAATAGAGCCGGACTTAAAGACCCTAATAAACCTATTGGATCGTTCATCTTTCTAGGACAGACCGGTGTCGGTAAAACCCAATTGGCCAAAGTGCTTTCCAGAGAATTATTCGACAGTGAGGATGCCCTAGTTCGAATTGACATGAGCGAATACATGGAAAAATTTGCCATTTCAAGATTAATCGGTGCGCCTCCAGGCTATGTCGGTTATGAAGAAGGGGGGCAATTAACCGAAAAAATACGACGTAAACCCTATGCGGTTATTTTACTGGATGAAATTGAAAAAGCCCATCCGGATGTCTTTAATATGCTATTGCAGGTTTTAGACGACGGGTATTTAACCGACAGTTTAGGTCGAAAAATTGATTTTAGAAATACCATAATTATTATGACTTCCAATATCGGAGCCAGAAAACTTAAAGATTTTGGTACAGGCATTGGTTTTGGAACCGCATCTCAAAAAGCGCAAGAAGATGCAAACGCAAGAAGCATCATTGAAAACGCCCTTAAAAAATCGTTTGCACCCGAATTTCTCAACAGGATTGACGACGTCGTGGTATTTAACTCTTTAGAAAAAGAAGATATTGATAAGATTATTGATATTGAACTTCAGAAACTCTTATCGAGAATCAGTGGTTTAGGTTATAACCTTTCAATTACAAAGCATGCCAAGGCCTATATTGCCGAAAAGGGATTCGATAAACAATATGGCGCTAGACCCTTAAAGCGTGCTATTCAAAAATATGTGGAAGACGCTTTAGCTGAAGAAATTGTGGCATCCCACCTTCAGGAAGGAGATAGTATTAAAATAGATTTGGATAAAAAATCCAATGAGTTAAGTATATCTATTGAAAAAGCGGAAAAGCCCACAGAGTCCTGAAATAACTCAAACGAATTAATCATTAAGTCCTACTTCTCATTGAACGTAGGATTTTTTTTTTGAAAATATGTAACAAAAAAATAATTTACTCATCATTAGAATAAGAATTTGTTTTAGTTGACACCAACCCAATTAAATACGGAACAGTTAATTGAACTTTGTAAATCTGGAAACCAAGGAGCTCAAATGGAAGTTTACAACAGATACTACAAGGCGATGTACAATGCTTCTTTTAGAATTGTAAAAAACAGTTTTGAAGCCGAGGATATTATGCAAGATTCCTTTTTAATGGCGTTTACCAAATTGGAGACCTTAAAGGATGCCAAAATTTTTGGATCCTGGTTAAAGCGGATTGTGATCAATAACAGTATTTATCATTATAAAAAAAATAAAAAAAATGCTCTCGTCCCTTTGGACGACAAGCTTTATAAGATGAAGGATAAGGCTGATGAATCGGAAAATGGGCATGAGATCGCCAACCTGAAAGTAAAACAGGTATTGAATTCCATGCAATCGCTAAAGGCTAATTACAGAATTGCATTAACCTTAAATCTCATTGAAGGTTACGATTATGAAGAAATTAGCGAAATAATGAATATATCATATGCCAATTGCAGAACGATAATTTCGCGGGCCAAAGAAAGCTTGCGACAAAACCTAAAAGCAACTGTAGAATATTAAATGAACCATTATGAGTAATATGAATTTGGAACATATGTTTAAAAGATTGGAGCATGAATTTGATATTGAAAACCCCGAATTAGGTCATGAATGGCGATTTCTAAACAAACTGAATGCACAGGACAACAAATCGACCTTCCAATTAAACCATGCTAAAAAACATCAATGGAAATCGTATTTAGCCATAGCCGCTTCGGTTTTGATTTTAATGGCCTTAGGTTTCTATTTAACACCTCATTCTGAAAGTGGTGATTTGGCGGATGTATCCCCTAAAATGGCTGAGACCCAAGCATTTTTTATGACAACCATAAATGAAGAAATCAATACGATCAAAGAAGAACAGGCGCCCGAAGTTCAAAACTTAATACAGGATGCTTTACATCAAATTACAATTTTAGAAGAAGATTACCAACAATTAAAAACAGATTTAGTTGAAAGTGGTGATGACCATCGTGTCATCTATGCCATGATTTCGAATTTTCAAAATCGATTGGACATTTTAAAACAGACCTTACAACAAATTGAAACTGTAAAGGCATTAAATTCCTCCCCGGCAAAACCTAATGAATCATATATATAACCCTAACATATTTCAACAATTAAAAAAAAGAACAGATGAAACGCGTACTACCATTAAAAACCTTTGTAACATGTTTAATGTTACCATTGTTTATTTCTGCTGCAACAGAAATAAATTACAAACACACCAAATCAAAGACCATAAACAAGGAGTTTTCGGTGCATTCCGATGCCACCCTAAAAGTGAACAACAGCTACGGTAATTTAGATATCGTGACATGGAACAATAATAAAATTGTATTTGAAATAACCATTACAACCTCCGGAAATAATGAAGAAAAGGTCATTGAAAAATTAAACCAAATCGATGTTATATTTTCTGCCACAAAAGACCTGGTATCCGCAGAAACAACATTCAACAAGAAAGGATCGAAGTCCTGGTGGAATTGGGGTAAGACTAATAAAGTTAATATGAAAATCAATTATGTCGTTAAAATACCATTCACCAACCAAGTGGATTTACAAAATGATTATGGCAATATCAACCTGGAGAAATTGGAAGGTAAAGCCAAAATTAATTGTGATTATGGTAAAATAACCACCAAGGAATTAATGGCTGATGGCAATGTTTTAAAATTTGATTATAGCAATGGCTGTTATTTTGATTATATAAAAAGTGGCCATGTAAATGCCGATTATAGTGAATTCACCATTTCAAAAGCACAGAATATCGACGTTAAAGCAGACTATACCAATTCAAAAATTGAAGTTGCTGAAGCGGTCACCTTTAACTGCGATTACGGCAATATAAAAATTGACCGTGTCAATAATGTGACCGGTCAGGGCGATTATCTTACCATGATAATAGGCGATGTGTATAAAACGATTTCTCTAAGTTCCGATTATGGGGCCATTAAAATTAATAGAATGAACGACAATGCCGGAAATGTAACCATAAAATCAGATTATACCGGAATAGACTTGGGATACGCCCCAAATTATAATTTTAAGTTTAATTTGAACCTGGACTATGCTCATTTAAAAAAGGAGGAAGACCTGACCATAACCAAAGAAATTAAAAATGCCGTTAACTTGAAATATGAAGGGTATTACAACAGTGCATCCTCAGACAATACCGTTACTATCGATTCGGACTATGGCCATGTAAAGCTATTTAAAAACGAATAACATCATCAAACAACGAACCGTAAAGAACCACTCAATTTGGGTGGTTTTTTTGTGTGCTGATGGGCCCCCTGGGGACTTTAAACAATAAGAATATCCCGATCAAAAAGAATATTACCAAAAACAAAATCGCATTTCGCATGCTACCGGTAAACTGGTCTATGGCGCCATAGATAATCATTCCTATAACAATACCAATTTTCTCGGCAACATCATAAAAACTAAAATAAGAGGTGGTGTCTTCTGTCGGTGGTAAAAATTTGGAATAGGTGGATCTCGCCAGCGATTGTATGCCACCCATTACCAGCCCTACAATGCCGGCTGCTATATAAAAATCGGTGGGCGTAATCATAAAAAAAGCATATACACAAAGTACCATCCATATGAGATTAACACTTATAAGGGTTCTAATGTTTCCAAACTTTTCAGAGGCCTTCGAGGTTAAAATGGCACCGATTACAGCCACCAATTGAATAACCAGAATACTTACTATCAATCCTGAAGTTTTTTCCTCATTGGAGTTCCAGGCGATTTCTTCCTCACCAAAATAAACTGCGACCAACATGATGGTCTGAACGGCCATACTGAATACGAAAAAGGCGTACAAAAATCGCTTTAGTCTCAAATTTTGTTTGAGGTCTTTCCAAACGGACTGCAACTCCCTAAACCCATTCAGTAGAATAGTTTTCGTTATTTTATGTCTTTCCGAAACGCCTTTGGGTAACCAATAAAAAGTGTACTGGCTAAACAATGCCCACCATAATCCAACCGTGATAAAGGAGTATCGCATCATTTCCATCTTCGCTTCTCCGCCTTCCTGACTCATTACCATGAATAGGTTAACTATCAATAGAATGACACTGCCTATGTAGCCCATGGAAAATCCTCTCGCACTAATACGGTCCTGTTGTTCCGGAAAAGCAATATCCGGTAAATACGAATTATAATATACCAGGCTCCCCCAATAGCCTATAAGGCCCATGAAATAGAATAACAAACTGATATGGATGTGTTCTAAGCTAAACCAATATAAACCCATACAACCAGCACTACCCAGATAACAAAAAAACTTCAGAAATGTCTTTTTATTACCAATGTAATCTGCAACACCGGAGAGTATCGGGGAAATAAAGGCCACCACTAGAAACGTGAATGCCGTAACAAAAGTGATTAATGCCGTGCTTTTAAATTCAAAACCAAAAGCATGAACTTTTTTTAATTCTGAAACGAATAATGCCGAATAAAAAATGGGGAATATGGAGGATGCAATGGTTAGGGTATATACTGAATTTGCCCAATCATAAAAGGCCCATGCATTTAGAAGTTTTTTACTTCCTTTTTTAAGTTTTCTCATACAAGAAGCTGTCTTTGTTGACAGCTTCTAAAGTAATCAAATATTTTATTCTGGAACTAAAACTATTCCTTAAATGAGGTTACCCCAAATTTTCTGGCTTCCTCTTTGGCTCTGGGAGCCCATTTGGTCAAATTGCCAATTCGTGTTTCATTTGATGGGTGGGTACTCAAAAATTCCGGTGGTGCCTGTCCTCCGCTGTTAGCATTCATGCGTTTCCATAACTCGGCAGCCTCGTCAGGATTATACCCTGCAACAGCCATTAAATAAAGACCGATTTGGTCGGCTTCACTTTCATGGCTTCTGCTAAATGGTAACATAACACCTACGGTTGAACCTACCCCGTAAGCCTGGTTAAAGATGTTCCTGTTTTCTTCATCCTTAATTGCCACATTTCCCGCTACGGCTCCAATTTGTTGGAGCATCCCCGCGCTCATACGCTGTTGACCGTGATTGGCCAAAGCATGGGCAACTTCATGACCCATTATGGCAGCAACACCCGTTTCACTTTCAGCAATAGGTAAAATTCCGGTATAGAATACGATCTTACCACCCGGCATGCACCAGGCATTAACGGTTTTATCGTCCACCAGATGATATTCCCATTTATAGTCCTTTAAATACCCTTGATGACCATTGGCATCCAGCCAGCGTTCTGCGGCAACCGAAATACGCTTCCCTACCCGCGTTATCATGGCCGCATCTTTAGTCCCTTCTACGACTTTGTTCTCACTTAAAAATTGGTTGTACTGGGCAAAGGATGTTGGAAATAACTGAGAATTTGGCACCAGGGCCATCGTTTTTTTACCTGTAAACGGATTGGTGGCACAGGCCACAACAAGAATAACCGCACTAATTATCAAAAAGGTTCTTTTTATTCGCATAGTATCAATTTTATTACCGGTTAAAAATACAAACAATCACTTAAAAATGTCCTGTGTTTACCTCATTAGTTACGAAAAAAATGATAAAATAGATGTAATCCATTTTAATATCACTGGGCTTCAATTAACTCCCAGGTGGATTTATTTATTAAATTTAACCTCAGTATTGTTAGTTAAAAAAGCGCCTTACGACTTTATATGAACAAAATTCATACCATGAAACACATATTAGTCATACTATCATTTATGGTAGTGTTTAATTGCAACTCCAATGGGCAGAAAAAAGCCGAAAAGTCTCAATTTAAAATTTCAAAAACGGAATCGGAATGGCAAAAACAGTTGTCAGAATTGGAATATTATGTCCTGAGACAGGGCGGTACAGAACGCGCATTCACCAGTGATCTTAACAAGACCTACGAAGACGGTATTTATGTGTGCAAAGCCTGTGAAACACCACTGTTCAAAAGCGAACATAAATTTGATTCGGGAACAGGATGGCCCAGTTTTGACAGGGAAATTAAAGGCAATGTCGCCTACGCCAGCAGCAATCCCAATAGTTTTTATGGTGTAGAAGAGCATTGTGCCACCTGTGGCGGACATCTGGGACATATTTTTAATGACGGCCCAAAAAACACGACGGGCAAACGCCATTGTATTAATGGAGTCGCTCTAAAATTTATACCCAAACAGGAATAATCAGGATATATTTTTTGGTATTGTAATCTCAGCTATCCTGATACTTTAACAATTAATTTAGGAACAAGTGTTGTGCTCTGAACCTCCTTTTTTCGTACCTTTCTAAGGACTCCCGTTTTGCGTAGTCAAACTATTGACTTGTAGTTTAATTTGAACACTTTCCGATATGAAAAACGTTTTATGTGCCCTGTCATTTTTTATGCCTCTAGTCATTATCTCCCAGGAAGCCGTAAAACCCGATATCATTCCTCAGCACATCGTCACCGATTCCTATCATGGTACAGATCTGGATGACCCCTACAGGTATTTGGAAAACCTAGATGATCCAAATGTGGTCACATGGATGAAAACTAATGCCACCTATTCCGAGTCTGTTTTAAATCAGATTTCAGGTAAGGAGATGTTATTTAAAACAATGAAAGAATTGATTGAAAGGCGTGCAACTACCATATATAATTTGAGTATTACAGAGAACGACACCTATTATTATCTCAAGCGCCTACCCGGGGAAGAAATAAGTAAAATGTATAAAAGACAGGGTTATGAAGGAGAAGAAATCTTATTTTTCGATCCAACCACCTATAAAGCGGAAGATGGAAAAATCTATACCATAAGTACTATCAGTCCCAATATTCAAGGGGATAAAATAGCCGTGAGCGTGGCTGCCAATGGATCTGAAAACCAGGAGTTGCTCATTTTTAACGCTATGGGAGAGCCCTACCCGGAAACACTGGAGCTTGCGCGTGGCATATCATGGCTTAAATCGGGAGATTCCTTCTTTTACAACAGATTGAATTCCAAAGATGTCACGGACCAGAGTCGGAAAATATACACTGCTGTCTTCACGCATAAGGTTGGAACGGACCCATCCATGGACGACAGGTGTTTTTCAAAAGAAGATTATGCAGAATGGGGCATTTCGGAAATGGAAATTCCAGTGATAACCTATGCAAAGGAAGCCGATGCAAGACTTCTTTTTGCGAGTTCCGTAGATAAAAATATCAAGGCCTTTATGAGCCGTTCGCAAAACCAGCTGCGTGATAATTGGAAACCGCTATTAAAAAGAGAAGATAAAGTAACGCATATGATTTTAGCTGAGGATGCGGTGTACTATTTAACCTATAATGAGGCCCCCAACTACAAAATTGTTAAGGCCCCTTTAGATACGCCCGAATTTGAAAATGCAAAGACCCTTGTGGCTAATTCCGATTCTGAAACGATCACGGATGTCGTGGTAACCAAGGATGGATTATATTATGCTACCATAGAACATGGTGTTGAAGCCAAGGTGTATTTTCTTCCCCATGGCAAAAAGGAAGCCCTGGCCTTAACATTGCCATTCGCTGCGGGACAAGCCGGAATATCCAATAAAGGGCCGGCATTTAGTGAGGTTTGGATATCCATTTCCGGTTGGACCTCCCCCAATAAACGTTTTCTTTACGACCCCAAGAGCAACACCTTCACGCATCAGCCATTATCGACCCCCGTAGAATACCCCGAATTGGAAAACCTCATAGCTAAGGAAGTCTTGGTTAAATCGCATGACGGCGTTATGGTTCCGGTGTCTATTGTCCATAATAAGGATTTACCAATGGACGGGCAAAATCCAACTGTTCTTTACAGTTATGGCGCCTATGGGAATTCTATTTTTCCTTTTTTCAGTCCCCTCATTTTAGCCTATACCATGTATAATGGGATCCTGGTTGTGCCCCATGTAAGAGGTGGAGGTGAATTGGGTGATGCCTGGCACAAGGCCGGACAGAAATTGAATAAACCCAATACCTGGAAAGATGCCATTGCTACCGCCGAGTATTTAATAGATGAAGGCTATACCAATCCAAAAAAACTGTCCATTTTTGGCGGTAGTGCCGGAGGTATTTTAGTGGGGCGTTCTGTTACTGAGCGTCCGGATTTATTTGTTGCCGGGGCACCTATGGTGGGGGCCATGAACACCGTAAGAATGGAAGAAACACCAAATGGTCCTGTGAACACCCCTGAATTTGGTACGGTAAACGACCCGGAAGAATTTAAAGGATTATTGGAAATGGATTCCTATCACCATTTAAAACCGGCGACCGATTATCCGGCCATGTTGATTACAGCCGGTATGAACGATTCCAGGGTCATCGCCTGGCAACCTGCCAAATTTGCGGCAAAAATGCAACATGACAACACGAGTGATTCCCCCATATTATTTTTAACCAACTTTGAAGGGGGCCATGGGGGACGCACGACTTTGAGTCAGACACTGGAGGACTTTTCAAACATATTTTCGTTCTTTTATTGGCAGTCGGGGCACCCGGATTTTAAATTGAACAAGCCTCTCAAAGATTGATGACCGCTGTCCATTTTTAGAATATCACATTGCTTTAGAAAGCCCTTTAACTCATCTGGGAGGCCTGTATTGCAGGGCGCCTTTTGAATGATATGTATCATCACTATAAAATCTACATCATGGAAAGTTACCTGTCAAGTAGCATTAAACAATTTCAATATTATAAAAGCTTGGGAGACCGGACCTTTCATCAGCTTAGTTTCGAAGCACTTCAAAAAGAAATTTCTAAAGACTCCAATTCTATTGCTATCATTGTGAAACACCTGTCGGGCAATATGTTAAGCCGTTGGACCAATTTTTTAACGGAAGATGGTGAAAAGGAATGGCGTCAACGCGATTTGGAATTTGAAGACTCTTACACAACCCGAGAAGCGCTCATAGCGCAATGGGAAAAGGGATGGCAATGTTTGTTTGCCGCCCTCACCTCCTTAAGATCCGAAGATCTCGAAAACATTGTATTTATTAGAAACCAAGGGCATACCGTTACCGAGGCCATTAACAGACAATTAGCCCATTATGCATACCATGTGGGTCAAATCGTGTTTTTGGGAAAGGTTTTAAAAGGAAAAGACTGGAGCTCACTTTCGATACCCAAAGGACATTCAAAACGGTACAATGAAAAAAAGTTCAATAAAGAAAAAGAACGACGCCATTTTACAGACGATCCATAAAAAAACTCCTTTATCGGAATAAAGGAGTTTTTGATAAAAATTAGCTTGAAATATTATTTTGCGTCCAAAGCTTTGGTGCTTATATACGATATCCCTCTTTCAATCATTCCCTCATCATTAAAGTCGTGGGTATACATAGCCGGGATTACAAATTTCTTGCCATCGGACTTTCTTGTTAGTCTAAAGTTCCACCAGGACTGTACCGTATATCCATCTCCAATTTCATAATGCAAACAATCCGGATACCCTACAACATCAATACTCTCGATGGTGTACTTTTCTAGAAACTGACTATTGCGAGCCTTAAGTTCCTCAAGACCAATGGATTCTCCTATAGGCATTTCCAATCCGGTAAAGGTGGCCTTGTCATCAATAAAGCTATAGGCTTTATCCATATCGCCATATTCAAATGCCGCAAACATTCTGCGAACTTTATTAATATACTCGTGCTCATTATATAAGGTACCGTTGGTCCTTGTAGAAAACGCCCTTCTTATATCCCTCCCTATCGGATAATTGTAATAGATGGCCAATTCAATTTTACCCTCGTCATTCAACCGGTAAAGATTGTGCACGGGCATTTCAATTTTTATCCCTGTATCATCATGAACACCTTTCAGGTAATCCCAGGTTTGTACCCAGGTTTTGCCGTCTTTATATTCAATGGCATCAGGATAAGCTTCCCCGTGTCTGGATAAACTTCTGTAAGCCGTCCATTTGTTTCTGTTCGCTACCCACTTCAAAAAATCTTCCTTATTCGTACCCTCTGCATTTTTATTCCTGGTAGTCCCGCTATATGATATAAAATCATCGGCTAAATAGGAAGCAACCGCTTCGACGTCCCCTTTAATATCTGCTTGCTGCATGGCTTCCACTGCAACTATTGCAGGATGCTCTTTGTAAACAGTACCATTTTTTTCTTTTTTTTGGGGAAACATTACGGCTACGGTAAGTAGCATGACAATTAAAACATGTTTTTTCATATTGATAAAAAATTTTAAGTTAGTTAAGTCTTAAATGTAGGTAAAAAAACATTGATAATAAGAATTTTCAAAATGTTTTTTAAAGTGGAGCCTTTTTAAGGTTCCGGCATCCTGCTTTTTTTAAATGGTCTTATAATTAATCGTGCTTCCCTATCGAAACGCACATAATTATACACCCAGTTCACAAAAACGACCATACGGTTTCGAAAGCCGATAAGAAAGAATAAATGGACGAACATCCATACATACCAGGCAAATACGCCTTGAAACTTAAATCGCTTTAAATCTACTACAGCTTTATTTCTGCCAATGGTTGCCATGACGCCTTTATCCTTATATTCAAATGGTTTCAGGGGTTCATTTCTTATCAATCGTAAAATATTAACCCCCAACTGTCCCCCTTGCTGAATCGCAGGCTGTGCCATCATGGGTAATCCGTTGGGATAGGCCGCACTTGGCATACAAGCCAAATCACCAATGGCAAAAATATGATTGAAGCCCTTTACCTGATTAAATTCATTTACCAGTACCCTATGACTATGGGGCGTGATAAGTGCTTCCGCATCCAAACCTTTAATGGTTGCCCCTTTAACGCCTGCTGCCCATACCATGGTGGCTGTTTCAAAAGTTAAGTCGGAATTCGTGGTAACCGTTTTTCCATCGTAATGGGTCACCCTAACATTTTTCCAAACATTAACCCCAAGCTTTTCCAAAAATTCCTCTGCTTTTTCAGAAGCCTTGGCACTCATTCCCTGTAACAGACAATCGGCAGACTGTATGATATGAATTTGAGCCATACGGGTATCCAAATCGGGGTAATCCTTAGGTAAAATACCTTTTTTAATTTCTGCCAGTGCACCGGCCAGTTCAACCCCTGTTGGTCCTCCCCCTACTATCACAAAATTCATAAGGGCGTTACGCTCATTTAAATCGGAAGTCAATAAGGCCTCTTCAAAGTTTTCAAGGATTAAACTTCTTAAATTAAGAGACTGGGGTATGGTTTTCATGGCCATACTGTACCTTTCAATTTCCGAATTTCCAAAATAATTGGTTTTAGACCCCGTAGCCATAACCAAATAATCGAACTTTAGTTTACCGATATTGGTAATAACTTTATTTTTTGCAGTGTCAATGCCCTCAACATGGGCCAATCTAAAATAAAAATTAGGGAAATTTTTAAGTATTTTCCTAATGGGATAGGCAATGGAATCCGGTTCTAACCCCCCTGTAGATACCTGATATAATAATGGCTGGAAGGTGTGATAATTGTTTTTATCCAGTAGCACTACCTGGACATCTTGTTTTGATAATTTCTTGGCTAAGGAAACCCCAGCAAATCCACCGCCAATAATAACAACGCGGGCACTACTGGTTCTTGGTATGTTCATAAATATAAACTTGGAATACAAATGTAGTACAAAGATAGAAATTTAGCCTGTTCTAAATTCTTTATTAAAATTCGATTTTGTAAATTCGTACCCTAAAAAATAACAGATGGGTAAATACGATATTATTGTTCTTGGAAGTGGTCCTGGCGGATATGTTACAGCAATTAGGGCATCTCAGTTGGGATTTAAAACGGCTATTGTTGAAAAGGAAAATTTAGGAGGTGTATGTCTAAATTGGGGCTGTATACCCACAAAAGCACTATTAAAATCTGCACAAGTATTTGAATACCTAAAACATGCTGAGGATTATGGTTTAAAGGTAAAGGACGCCGAACACGATTTTGATGCTGTGGTAAAACGCAGTCGCGGTGTTGCTGAGGGCATGAGTAAAGGGGTTCAGTTTTTAATGAAAAAGAATAAAATTGATGTCATTGAAGGGTTTGGCAAACTAAAACCGGGTAAGAAAATTGATGTCGATGGAAAAGAATTCAGTGCTGACCACATCATTATAGCAACGGGAGCGCGGTCCCGCGAATTGCCCAGTTTACCTCAGGATGGTAAAAAAGTGATCGGTTATCGTGAGGCCATGAGTTTACCGAAGCAGCCCGGCAGCATGATTGTAGTAGGCTCCGGAGCCATTGGTGTGGAATTTGCCTATTTCTATAAGGCTATGGGAACCGAAGTGACCATTGTGGAATATCTCCCCAATGTCGTGCCTGTTGAAGATGAAGAGGTCTCCAAACAATTGGAACGATCCTTTAAAAAGAACGGTATCCAAATAATGACTTCGGCCGAAGTGACTTCAGTGGATACCTCTGGTAAAGGTGTTAAGGCCACGGTAAAAACAAGTAAAGGAGAAGAAACCCTTGAAGCAGATATCATTTTAAGTGCAGTTGGGATTAAAACCAACATCGAAAATATTGGATTGGAAGATGTCGGTATTGTCGTCGACAAAGATAAAATTTTAGTAAACGATTATTACCAAACCAATATTCCAGGTTATTATGCCATTGGAGATGTTACTCCGGGTCAGGCTCTGGCCCATGTGGCTTCTGCTGAAGGCATTCTGTGTGTGGAAAAAATTGCGGGTCAGCATGTTGAACCCCTGGATTATGGAAATATTCCGGGTTGCACCTATTGCTCACCGGAAATTGCCAGTGTTGGCTTAACCGAAAAACAGGCTAAGGAAAAAGGCTTTGATATTAAGGTGGGTAAATTTCCTTTTTCGGCTTCCGGTAAAGCAAGTGCCGGAGGGAATAAGGAAGGTTTTGTTAAGGTCATTTTCGATGCGAAATATGGGGAATGGCTGGGTTGTCACATGATTGGTGCCGGCGTAACCGATATGATTGCAGAAGCTGTGTTGGGCAGAAAATTAGAAACTACCGGACATGAAGTTTTAAAAGCGGTACATCCTCACCCTACTATGAGTGAGGCCGTTATGGAAGCGGTGGCCGCAGCGTACGATGAAGTCATTCATATTTAAAACAAAAAATAACCCGTTGTAAATTTTATGAATGGAAATGAAATAAATTAGCCTGCCTTTGGTAGGTATCGAGAATCAAATTTTAGTTCTTAAACTCGTGTCCTCGATATCATTTTCTATCGAAAATCACTTGAACTGACATTCATTTGTACCCTATAAATCAAAATGCACATCGATTAAAAATAAGGCACATCTATAACGAGGTTCTGATTTTACGGAACCTTTTTTTTGCGCGCTATTGGTTCTGGGTCCCATTGCTTTTAGACAGAGCAACACCACCCTTGTGGCACTCTACCCCGTGGTTTAGTGAGATTTATGTCATTGATTTTAGACCGGGCCCTCCTATAAAAAGCTCTGTATGGCCAACTCATAGCTTTGAAGTCCGAATCCGAGAATCACCCCTTTGGCATTGGGCGATATATACGATTGGTGTCTGAATTCCTCACGCCCAAAAGTGTTGGATATATGCACTTCCACAACGGGCGTATCGATCGCTTTAATCGCATCGCCAATACCAACAGAAGTATGCGTATACGCCGCAGCATTTAAAATGATACCATCATAATCAAAGCCAACCTCATGTAATTTATCGATAAGCTCCCCTTCAACATTCGATTGAAAATATGCGATCTCGATCGTGTTATATTTACCCTTAATTTCCTCTAAAAATTCTGTAAAGGAAAGACTGCCATAGATATTGGGTTCGCGTTTACCGAGTAGATTCAAATTGGGACCGTTGATGATGATTAGTTTTTTCATGCTACAAAGATATTCAAAAATCACATTTTAACTTTCAAAATATCTATTTGTGTGGATTCATCCTTTTTTAAATTAGAAAGCGCCTTTATGCTGTTCGTGCCATCCTCAATTTCCACGACTACGGTGTTCGGGGCTATGGTTCCCTCGTTTAGTGCCTTAATAATAATTTCTGTTTTATTATCAAGGAGATCTACCATTAAAACTTGTTTCGTGTTTTTCGCTTCATAATTGGATAGAATAGGTCGTCCATTGGCAAAAATTGAAATTCGGTCACCATCCTCCTTTCCTCCGTCATGAATAGAAAATGTTATTCGATTCCTTTTACTGAATAAGGATAATACTTCATTTTCTTTTAGAATATTCATATTCAAAGAATCCAGCATCTTTAATGGCTTAAATCGTTGTTTTACACTATCGGGAATCCTTTTCATTTTATTTATCCTTTCAGTGACTTTCATCATTTTAGCTTGAATTTTTTCAGCTGAACTTATAAACAAATCGCCATTTATACATGGTGTATTATCCGCAAACAGACCCATAAACTTTGCCTTGGCCTCTTTTGTTTTTCCTAATGAAAAGTTTTTTAAAGTCGTATTGATATAGCAAAATTCATAATCAGGTTCTAGTTTAGTTTTGGTATATATGGTTTGTGTTTCTCGAAAACTTAATTCTTTCTTTTCTTCATCATATTCACCAAAAACACTAGATTTGGTTTCATATGTACCCCCTAAATCAGTGATTGAATATCCCTTAACCTCACCATTAATTTCAGATATATCTAACTTGTAAGTAATGGTTAAAGAATCATTTAATTGAATACCTCCTATAAATTGATAGTCCTTTTGTGCCATGCCAATACATGATACTGTAAAAATAAATGCAGTAACTAAAAATTTTCTTAACATTTATGAAATTTATGATTAAATTTAAACAAACATAAATTAATTAATTATGAAAACTAAATTATTATTGACCCTGTTAGTCACTTTATTCATGTTTAGTGCCAGTTATGCTTCCTTTCCTGTGAAAAGGACGGTCTCCACATCGACCAATACGGAATTATCGGCTTCCGACATTGAAGTAGTTGAGCCTGTGGCAACTTTAGCTCCCCGAGACAAGTGGGTTGGAGTAGCGCTATGGTTCTTTTTGGGATGGCCCTTTGCCGCCCATAGATGGTATTATAAAAAACCCGTGGGCTGGAACATTTTATTCATCCTTACAATAGGTGGTTTGGGAATTTGGGCAATAGTAGATTTAATAAATATTCTCACGGATAATTTTTAATGGTGAATTGATTTCCACAACATTCCTTTTTCTTAAGGGAAACTATTAAATTGAGTTTGGAGACTAAAAAAACCGAAGTCCTGACGGCTTCGGTTTTTTTTATGTATAACAATTCAGATTAGAATTTATATCCTATTCCGGCAAAAAATCCGTTAAGCTTAATAGCATATCCACTTGGTGCATCCTCCAATAAATTGGCTAATCCTAAATTATATCTTGCTTCAATAAAGAAATTTTCTGTTATATCATATGAAGCTCCCCCTTCAAGGCCAAAATTAAAAGATTTTTCACCTTCTTCTGTATCTAAAATGAACCCTAAATTCGGACCAACTATTAAGTCAAGCTCATTAGAAACTGAATATTTCACCACTATTGGTATTGAAATATAATCAAAGTTCATATCTTCAAAATCAATAACGACATACAACAATTCCGGTTGCAGGGCAAAATTATCCGATAATTGAATTTCTACAAGGGCTCCTATATAAAAGCCTGTTTCAGAGGTAGAAATATTTTCTCCTTCTGCTTCTAAACGAAGTGAAGCGAAATCAACACCTCCTTTTAAACCAAAATTTACCTCCTGCGCAGGTAAATTAAATAATCCTAATACCGTTAATACGGTAAAAAATAATATTTTTTTCATAATTTTTAGTGTTATATGGAATGATTATTATGATCTTTAATGGTACTGATTAATTTTTGGGTACAAAATGATGGATATCAGTTTCTAAGGGGATTGGATTCCCTTAAGCTTTGTCATTAATTTGTTTTAATTTTACATTTATGAAATGGAAACATGCTCTTAAAGACTACCAATCATACCTTAAGATAGAACGCGGTCTATCCAAAAATTCTATCGATAATTACTCCCGAGATATTAAAAAGTTAATGGATTACCTGGATACGCACAGCATAAGTGTTTCTCCAATTTCCATAGCAACCGAAACGATTCAGGAGTTTATTTATCAAACGGCTAAAACCATAAATGTCCGATCGCAAGCCCGACTTATTTCTGGTCTTCGGAGTTTTTTCAGTTATATGGTATTTGAAAATTACAGGAAAACCAATCCGTTGGAACGTATTGAATCCCCAAAAATTGGTCGAAAATTACCGGACACCCTTGAGGAAGTGGAAATCGATGCCCTTATCGGGGCCATTGATTTGGGCAAACCTATGGGCGAGCGCAATCGAGCCATTCTGGAAACCCTGTATGGCTGTGGTCTTCGGGTAAGTGAGTTAACCACCTTAAAGCTGTCGGATTTGTTCTTTGATGAGGGGTTTATAAGAGTGACAGGTAAGGGCAATAAACAACGGTTTGTGCCTATAGTCCAAACCACTCAAAAATACATTAGCATCTATTTGAATGAAGTGCGCTGCCATATAACCATTCAACCGGGATATGAAGACACCTTATTTTTAAACCGGCGAGGAAAGCAATTAACGCGTTCCATGATTTTTGAAATCGTTAAACAACTGGCTGAAACAATCGGATTAAAAAAACGGATTTCACCCCATACGTTCAGACATTCCTTTGCAACACATTTATTGAAAAACGACGCCGACCTGCGATCCATTCAACTTATGCTGGGACATGAAAGTATTACGACTACCGAAATATATGTTCATTTAGATAAAAGTCATCTCACCAAAGTCATGAACAAATACCATCCCAGGAAATAAAAAACAAGGAATGGTCAGCGAAAACCACTACTTGGCAATATTGACTGCTCTTGTTTCTCTGATTACCGTAATTTTTACCTGACCGGGATAGGTCATGTCGGTCTGGATTTTTTGTGAAATATTAAAGGATAACTCAGCGGCTCTTTGGTCATCTACCTTTTCACTTTCAACAATGACCCTGAGTTCACGACCTGCCTGAATGGCATAGGCTTTTTTCACGCCTTGAAAACCAAATGCAATATCTTCCAAATCCTTCAAACGCTGTATATAACTGTCCAGTACCTGACGTCTTGCTCCCGGCCTCGCCCCGGAAATAGCATCACAAACCTGTACGATGGGTGCTAACAAGGATTTCATTTCAACTTCATCATGGTGAGCCCCTATGGCATTACAGACTTCCGATTTTTCACCATATTTTTCGGCCCATTGCATGCCCAAAATAGCATGTGGGGTTTCCATATCGATTTCAGCATCCGGCACCTTACCGATATCGTGTAATAAGCCGGCACGCTTGGCCAATTTCGGATTTAGCCCAAGTTCGGCTGCCATGACCCCGCAGAGTTTTGCTACCTCGCGAGAGTGTTGTAGTAAATTTTGACCGTATGAGGACCGGTATTTCATTCGGCCCACCATTTTTATCAATTCCGGATTCAAATTGTGAATACCCAGATCGATAACCGTTCGCTTACCGACCTCAATAATTTCCTGATCTATTTGCTTAGTAGTTTTCTTTACAATCTCCTCTATACGGGCCGGATGAATCCGTCCATCGGTCACCAGCTTATGTAAGGACAAACGCGCAACTTCCCGTCTTACAGAATCGAAACACGATAAAATGATGGCTTCCGGCGTGTCATCCACAATAATTTCAACACCGGTGGATGCTTCCAGCGCACGTATGTTACGGCCCTCACGACCTATAATTCTACCCTTTACATCATCAGATTCAATATTAAAGACCGAAACACAGTTATCGACAGCCTCCTCGGTGCCGATCCGCTGAATGGTATTTATGATCACTTTTTTCGCGTCTTGTTCCGCGGTTAACTTGGCCTCTTCAAGGGCGTTTTGAATGTAGGCCATGGCATCGTTTTTGGCCTCACCTTTTAAGGATTCTACCAGTTGGGCCTTGGCATCTTCGGCTGAAAGACTCGAGATGACCTCTAATTGCTCCACTTGACTTTTATGCAATTTATCCAATTCCTGCTGGCGCTTTTCAAGAAGTTCATGCATGTGGTTGTAGTCCTTAATTTTGGACTCCAATTCCCCATTTAACTTTTTGTTCTTGGAGAGCTCACTCGAGATTTGAGATTCCTTATCTCGCGTACGTTTTTCGGCTTCGGCCATTTTTTTATCACGTGCCAAAATCACCTTTTCGTGTTCGGCCTTGAGTTCGATAAACTTTTCCTTTGCCTGCAGAATTTTATCTTTTTTTATCGCTTCCCCCTCATTATTCGCTTCCTTTAAGATCGAGGCAGCACTGCGTTTAGCGTCCTTTATCAGTTTGGAAGCATTGCTTTTTTCGATGGATTTGGCAATAATAAAGCCTATAATAAGCCCTAATACGACACCTCCAATGATGAATATAATTAAATTGTCCATTATGTTTAGTTAATTTGAATATATAAAAAAAGCCTACACCGATTTAAAATTTTGTATAAACTCCTTAAAAACAAGTTTAGGGCTACCAAGCTGATCAAGGATCCGATAGGTACTGAATTAAATTCTGTACAGCAGCATGCTTTTACAACTTAAACTCACCCTTTTTAAAGAATTAATGTTGAGTTTATCAAAAAAAATAACCAATGTAGGCAGTAACTTTTTACTTTATTTTAAAGAACGTTAAGAAACTAAATGAGACCGTAATAACTCATCAAGGGCATTTAGTTTTTCCTCTAAATGCTCATTTACGTGCTCTTTATCTATTGACTTCTGTTCCAACTGAGAGGCAAACTGCAAAGCACACATCGCTAATACATCCTGCTTATCTCGAACAGAGTAACTTTGCTCAAATTGCTGAATCATGGCTTCAATGTTTTTGGCCGCCTTTCGCAACCCTTCTTCCTGTTTGGCATCAATAGTTAAGGGGTAAACCCTGTTTGCTATGGATAGCTTTATTTTAAGCTTTTCTGACATTGAACATGATGCAGCACTATTCGGATAATTGAGCAATACAATGGTCAATATCCCGTATTAATGCATTTATTTTAAGCTTAGTCTCTCTTTTATTATCGTCACTGCCAAGCATTGAATTTGCAAGTTTCAGGGCTTCGTACTTTTCCTCCCAGGATGCAACAAGCAATTTTTGGTCTTTAAGATCTTGCTGCGAGGTGGCTATGGCTGCACTCAGTTTTGAGTTTTCAAGCCTTAAAAGCTCTAATCTGTGTAATACTTTACTAATCTTGCTTTCTAAAGAATCTACAATATCTTCAATATTACCCATTTACAAATTTCAATACTTATCTCACAAAGTTAACATACCTTACCATAAATTACAATTGTTTTTAAATAAAATTTTTTGTTATGCGTTTATGTAAATTGGATGCTGTCATAACCGGATTTTTACCCATACCTTTGCACATTCAAATCAAATTAATATTTTAGCCTTAATGAGATATCTATGAGATTAAACCTATTTATTCTTTTACTTTATTCTATTATCGCCTATCCCCAAAGCAATTATCCTCAGGATTATTTTGTCAATCCCTTGGAGATTCCCACATCCCTATCCGGAACCTTCGCAGAGTTGAGGTCCAATCATTTTCATTCCGGAGTGGATATCAAAACCCGGCAACGTCAAGGATTTAAGGTACTGTCTGCTGCAAGTGGATTTGTGAGTCGCATTAAAGTCTCTTTTTTTGGTTACGGTAAGGCCTTATATATAACCCATCCCAATGGATATACCACCGTTTATGCACACCTGCAAAAATTTGCTCCTGAAATCGAGGCTTATGTAAAAAAGCACCAATACGAAAAGGAATCTTATGAAATCGAGTTGTTTCCAAAAGCCGATGACCTCAAGGTCAGTCAAGGGGATGTCGTAGCCTTTAGCGGCAATAGCGGTGGGTCTTTGGCGCCTCACCTGCATTTTGAGATACGGGACAATCAAGAGCGCCCTTTAAATCCAATGTTGTTTGGTTTGGACGTTAAGGACACCACGCCACCCTTTGTAACTGCCCTGTATGCCTATCCCATGGATAAGACCTCCCATGTAAATCATTCCAATGCCAGACAGAAATTACGCCTTATTCCACTTCAAAACGGGGATTATAGCGTTGAAAACATTGAGGCCTTTGGTAAAATAGGGATTGGAGTTGTGACCAACGACAGGCAGGATTATGCCCCAAATAAAAATGGGGTTTACAATATCCAGACCTTTTTAAATGGCAGTCAGGCCTATGAGTTGGATTTCAGACGGTTTTCGTTCGATGAGACCAGACATATCAACCGCCTTATAGACTACGAACATTACAAAAAGAAAAAACAGTACATCCAGAAGCTTTTCAATGACGAAAACCCCTTGAGCATTATAAAACCATCCCTGTCGGATGGATTTCTGGTCATAAAAGATAGTGCCGACTACATGTATAAGATAAAGGTAAACGATTTTAAAAATAATCCTACCTGGATTACCATGGAAATTAAGGGGATTAAAAACGATTCCCTGAACCCCGAAATACAAAAAACGACCCCGTACTTTATACAAGCCCATCAAGCCACTACTTTAAAAGAAGGGCGTGTTTCCGTGAACATATTCAAAGATTCATTTTACGATGATTTTTATATGGACTTTGAAGTCCACAACGACACCTTAATCCTTCATGACGATACGTTACCGGTAAAAAAAAGTATCGCCATATCCTATGATATCAGTAATTATAAGGAAGTCGATAAAGAACGATTGTACATCGCTAACTTGCTGGGCTACTCAAAATACCCTGTGTATAGCGCTTCAGAAAGAAAGGGCAACCAACTGACCACACGTACAAAAAATTTAGGCACCTATGCCCTGGCCATAGATACCATACCACCAACGATAAGACCCGGAAACTTCAAGGACAAACAGTGGGTCAGTAATTATCAGTATTTAAAAATTAAAATTGATGACACGCCGAGCGGGATCTCAAATTACAGGGCTACGGTAAATGGTAAATGGATATTAATGGAGTATGATTATAAAACGAAAACCCTAACTTACAATTTTAATGACGGTATCATAACGGATACTAAAAATAATTTAAAACTAAATGTTACGGATAATGTTGGAAATAGTTCTACTTTTGAAACACTGTTTTATCGCAAATAAGTTACGCTTTTGAATACGAAATATATACTACCCACCTTGTTTCTGTTGTTGCTGACCCTGATTGGACAAACACAGAACGCTACGGTTAAGGGTGTTATTTTAGACGAAGACAATAACCCCATAGTCAACGTGAATGTCAAAGCGGGGACGAATGGCACAGAAACCAATGAAAACGGATTCTACCTTTTAAAAATTCCGGCTAACCAGGATATTACCGTCGAATTTTCCCATCTGTCCTTTAAAAAAGTGGTAAGTACTTTTAATTTAAAAAATGGTGAAGACTATGAATTCAACCCGGTCATGAATGCCTCAGTTGAACAAATAGCTACGGTCATTATTTCGGGTAACCGACGAAAGGACGTTGAGGGCATCACCGTGCTGGAGCCCGAAACCATTAGAAAAATTCCGGGCGCCAATGCCGGCGTGGAAAACCTATTGCTAACCCTCCCCGGGGTAAGCAACAACAACGAATTAAGCACCCAATACGCCGTTCGCGGGGGTAATTTTGATGAAAACCTGGTGTATGTTAACGATATAGAAGTATACCGCCCCTTTTTAATACGATCGGGTCAACAGGAGGGACTAAGTTTTGTAAATACCGATTTGGTACAAAATGTAGATTTTTCGTCAGGCGGTTTTCAGGCAAAATATGGCGATAAACTGTCTTCGGTCCTGGACATCACCTATAAAATACCCTACCAATTTGAAGTCAATGCCGATTTAAGCCTTTTAGGAGGAAGTCTGTCTGTTGAAAACATCAGTAAAGATTCCAAGTTCTCCAGTATTGTTGGATTGCGGTATCGGGATAACGGTTTACTGGTGAATGCTAAAGAAACCGAGACCAACTATGATGCGGCCTTTGCCGATGCCCAAACCTTCCTGACCTATACTTTTACGGATCGGTTCCAGTTAAGTTTTTTGGGCAATGCATCGCTAAATAAATACAACTATGCCCCTGAGGCAAGACAAACCAATTTCGGAACTTTGGCCGACCCCGTTGCCCTTATTGTTTTGTATCAGGGACAGGAGAAAGATCGATACCAGACCTTGTTTGGAGCCTTGAAAGGATCCTTCTTTGTCAATCCTGATTTAAATTTAAAGCTGATCACATCCACCTACCATACAACTGAAGAAGAATACTTTGATATTCTGGCCCAATATCGTCTTGGAGAAGTGAATACCAATATTGGGGATGAAGATTTGGGTGAGGTGGAATTTAGTGAGGGTATTGGCAGTCAGTTGAACCATGGAAGAAACGATTTGGATGCCCTGATTACCACCGTTGAACATAAAGGAGATTTAAAAATTAAAGACCATCGTTTGGAATGGTCCGTTAAGTATAATAATGAAGATATCAGGGACCGCCTCATCGAATGGGAGGTTATCGATTCTGCGGGGTTTTCCATTCGACCACGATTTATCCCCGGTAACGAACAACCTTATGTGCCTTACAGTGGTCCACTGGAACCCTATCAAAATGTCAGGGCTACAAATCATGTTAAAATAGATCGGCTTCAAGGATATCTGCAATGGAGTAAGCGTTCTGCAATTGGAACGAGCGAGATATGGTACAATGCCGGTATACGGGTTCATAAGTGGTCCGTTAGTGATAAAAATGCGATGGCAAAAGGGGGTGTCAAAAAATCCAATCAAACGGTGTTCAGCCCGCGGGCCCAGGTTGCCATTAAGCCCAAATGGGAAAAGGATATGGTGTTTCGGTTTGCAACAGGACTGTATTACCAACCGCCGTTTTACAGAGAACTTAGGGATTCACTGGGTGCCGTGCAACCCCATGTTAAGGCCCAACGCTCGGTGCATGTCGTTTTAGGAAACGACTATAGTTTTAAAATGTGGGACAGACCATTTAAATTAACCACTGAAGCCTATTATAAGAATTTAAGTGATGTTAATCCCTACACCCTGGAGAATGTGCGTATTCGATATCGCGCAAAAAATAATGCCAAAGCATATGCTTATGGATTGGATATGCGCTTAAATGGTGAGTTTGTGCCGGGAACAGAATCGTGGTTTAGCTTCGGTTATTTAAAAACGGAAGAAAATATAGATCAGCGGGGTTACATTTCAAGACCTACAGACCAACGGTTAAAATTTGCGGCTTTATTTCAAGATTACGTCCCTAACATCCCCTCAATGAAAATGTACCTGAATTTAGTATACAACACCGGTCTTCCCGGTGGATCTCCAAGTTACGCCGACCCCTACGTGTATCAAACCCGATTACCTGATTATAAAAGGGCCGATGTTGGTTTTCAATTTGTATTGGTAGACGAAAATAAAACATTCCAAAGCGGTTGGAAAAAGCCCTTTAAGGCCTTGTCATTTGGTATTGAGATTTTTAATCTTTTCGATGTACAGAACTCCATAACGAATACCTGGGTGAGGGATGTATACAGCAAGCGTCAGTTTGCCGTACCCAATTATCTCACCCCACGGGTTTTCAATGTAAGGACAACCATGAAATTTTAATTTAGGGCCATGACCAAACCCATTATCAATTTCGTTTGTTGTTTCATTTGGGTCCATGTTGTTCTTGCCCAAAAAACAACCTTTAAAACCGGTAAACCTATCAGCAAAACATATTATGCCGAAATTGCTTATGAGGACGTTGGCGGTAAATTAATCATTCCGGTGACCATCCAAAACACCACCTATAGATTTTTATTCGACACCGGAGCTCCCAATGTCATTTCAGAGGATCTGGCAAAGGATATAAATGCCCGAATCACGCAATCCATTTCGGTATCCGACGCCAACCAAAAACGACAGCGCATGCGGATTGTAACCCTTCCACAATTAACCATGGCCAATGTCTCATTTAAAAACACGAGTGCCCTGGTATTTGAAAAAGCACAAAACCTGGTGTTCGACTGTTTTCAGATTGATGGCATTATAGGCAGTAATCTCCTCCGCCATTCCGTGGTTCAAATTCAGCCTAAAAACAAGCTTATCATTGTCACCAATTACAGGAGGAAACTTGAGTTGAATGCACATAAAGGCGTAGAATTAATGCTGAGAGGCGATCAAAGCAGCCCCTATGTTTCCATAAGTTTAAAAGGCTCTAAAACGGCTAAGGAAGAGGTGCTTATTGACACCGGTGCCAGTGGATTTTACGATATGTGTCATACCAATTATCAACTCATGAAGGACCACGAAATAGTACAGACCTACGCTAGCGGATCGGGAACCTCGAGTATTGGTTTGTTTGGCAATGCCGAACACTTCCTACAATACCAGGTTCATATTCCTCAAATAGAACTGGATGGGCATGCGTTTAAAAATGTTTCAACAACCACCTCAAGCGACAATAACTCGAGGCTGGGATCTGATATTTTAAAATATGGCAATATAACGCTTGATTTTAAACGAAAACGTTTCTATTTCCACCCTTTTAATGATGAAACCGATGTTACCAAGCTTGACTTTGGTTTTACACCGACCATTGCCAATAACAAACTTATCGTAGGTGTTGTTTGGGAGGAGTACCTGAAAGATATCATCAAAGCCGGCGACGAAATTATTAAGGTCAATGATATGGATTATTCCAAATTGAACATTTGCGATGTCATTACCGGGGACTCCCCTTTTAGAACTTTCCAAACTGTAGACATTACCTTCAAGACCGCAATGGGTAAAATTATTTCGTTAACTTTAGAAAAACATTAATCGGCCTAAATATGTCCTTATCAAACGATGTGATCCGAGAAGCCCGGTTCAATCCTAAAATAAAAACTTATATTCTTATTACTGTGGCCTTTTTTTGCACCATAAGCCTTATAGGTATTCCGTTTTTATTGATATGGTTTTTAGGTTTGGGTCAGTATATTGGACAACGTTATTATGAAAACATCAGTTGCAGATTAACGAACAAGCATCTCGAATTTAAAAAAGGGGTTTTGTTTAAGGTTGAAAAAACCATCCCATTAGAAAATATTCAGGATATCACCTTTCTTGAAAATCCTTTTCTTAAGTATTTAGATCTCCGGATTCTTAAAATTGAAACGGCAGGACATAGCAACCCCGGAGGAAGTGATATGAAGCTTATTGGCATAATAGATACACAGGGGTTTAAACAGGCCGTTCTAGACCAGCGGGACCTATGGTCCTCCAAATCCAGCCCCGTAGATTCTGCCCATGACCATCTGGAACAAACAAATCGCTTGTTGCAAGACATCAAAGATTTACTGGAAATTATAAAAAATAAACCTTAAAATGGGTGGTCCATCATTCCTCATGTTCCGAGCATGAAAAGGGCTTACCTAGCCTTATGGGTTCGAGTAATAACATATCTGATATCGTAAATTTCTGCACTGGCATCCGAAACAATTTTTACGGTACCGCCATTCGTTTCCCAGGTATCTAAGGTATAGGCATTAAAAGAACTCAAATAGTAATGTTCTACCCCGTTACCTTTAGACATGATAAAATCGCGAACATATATTTCGCCGACAGCACCTCCAATGTCTATAGCAACAGTTAGTTTAGTCACTGCGGCAGTAGTGGGTCGTGCTTTAAATTCTATGTTTATATTAATCCCATCTCCATTCCTTCCCGTTATTGTGGAATTTGAAGCGTTGTAAAATTCAATAATATCCGTAGGTTTTTGACTATCTCTAACGGTCATTGCATTATTTGGCAGGGTGACCTTATTTGAAGCTGTTAGAGATAATGGACTAGCTGAAGTATAAACACCATCCACATAATCGGCCCAGCCCGAATAATCATTAAGACTATTTTCATTTATGAGTTTTAACCAACCCGTACCATTGTAATGAAAAAAAGCATTTTCATCGGTATCATAAACAACCAATCCAATAGCAGGATTTGAAATAGCAAGGCGTTGCACGCCATTCATTCTAGGTGTTAGCACACCTTGAGTGGTTGATGCCAGGTCCAGAATTGAAGACGCGTCAGGAGAATTGGTCCCAATACCTACCTGTGCATACATCAGAGAATTCAATAAAATAGCAATTAAAACGAGTAAGGTTTTAAAATGATTCATGATTTGGGGTTTTATTTGAGATGGACAAACATAGATAAAAAATCGTTTAAATGCAATATATTATCGTTTAAATGCGTTTTTTTCTTGTATTTCTAATATTTAATTCTACTTTTGGTACCGATAAAACCCCAATACCATGAAGTTAAATTCAACAAATTTAGTGTATTTATTAAGTATTATGAGCTTTTCCGGTTTTACTCAGGACCTATACATCACCAGTGGTTATGCCATCGATATTATGGGTGCTACACAGATGTATTTTAATGGATTAGAACTTATTCCCGGTACAGATTTTAAAATAAACGGGGCAAATGCGTTAACGAAAACCAATACTCCTATTAACAGCGAAAGTATTAACCGTGTTTTTAGTTTTGAAAGTACAATTGCTAATTTCGAGGGGGACCTTACCATGCATTATAAAGATACCGAGCTGAATGGCATTATAGAAAGTAATCTCGTGCTCCTACTGGAGGACGAAATGAATGTTTGGAATCCGTATACTTCAAGTCTTAATGCTACCAACAATACCATAACTTACCATTTTATTAATCCGGTAAGTTTTCTATCGGTTACAGCTTCAGACGGAACCACACTAAAAACAGATGAATTTGAAAACACGAATATTCAGGTATATCCAAATCCTACGGCTGAACGAGTAGAAATAAGAACGCCCTTACATGTCGAAACATCTTTATTTGATGCAACTGGAAAACAGTTACTTAAAACACGTAATTCATCGATAGATATCTCTAATTTGGGAACAGGCATGTACTTGTTTGTAATTGAAAATTTACAGACCCAACACCTAAAAACATATAAAATTATCAAACGATAGCATATCCCGTCCATTTTGAAAATAAAATGTTTTATTTTTAGGCTTATTTCACCATAGGCCTATTTTTTTTAATATAATCTGTTGCATATCATGACTATTAAATCAATCTTCCTCTTCGCCTTTACTCTAGGTGTCATAGTCTCATGCCAGACAAAGTTTGAAAAAGAAAATCTTAATAAACGACCTAATATTGTATTTATTTTGGTGGATGACCTCGGGTATCATGACCTTAGCTTTACAGGAAGTTCCTTTTATGAAACGCCCAACATTGATAAAATTGCTCAGGAAGGTATGGTCTTTACCCAGGGTTATGCGGCAAGCCGGGTCTGTAGCCCCTCCAGGGCTAGTATTATGACCGGCAAGTTTACCGCACGGCATGGCATAACGGACTGGATTGGTGCAGCACACGGAGCGGATTGGCGCCGTCTTAACAGATATGACAAACTCCTCCCTGCAGATTATGTTCACGCCCTGCCTAAAGATGAAATCACTTTAGCAGAGGCCATGAAATCGGGGGGCTATAAAACCTTCTTTGCCGGAAAATGGCATTTGGGAGACCTTGGGTCCTATCCCGAGGATCATGGTTTTGATATTAATGTAGGCGGCTGGGAAAAAGGAAGTCCTATTGGCGGGTATTACTCCCCCTGGACCAATCCAAGACTTGAAAATAAGGAAAATGGCGAAAATCTCTCCATGCGACTGGCCAGGGAAACGGCAGATTTTATCACAAAACATAAAGACACGACCTTTTTTGCCTTTTTATCTTTCTATGCGGTACATGGCCCCATCCAAACCACCCAAACAAAATGGAATAAATACAGAGAGAAAGCGGAATCTCAAGGAATAAAAGATAAGGGATATACCATGGAACGCGTACTTCCGATAAGGCAGGTTCAGGATAATCCCATCTACGCCGGCCTGGTGGAAAGTATGGATGACGCCGTTGGGTATGTTTTAAAAACGCTGGAAGATTTAGAGCTAGACGATAACACCATCGTCATTTTTACCTCCGATAATGGTGGCGTTGCTTCAGGGGATAGCTACTCGACCTCCAATTTACCGCTTCGGGGCGGCAAGGGCTATCAATGGGAAGGCGGGATTCGTGAACCCTATTTCATTAAGGTCCCCTGGCTGGAATTACAGGGACATCTCAGTCTTTATCCTGTTATTGGTACAGACTTCTATCCTACTATCCTGGATTTGGCTAATATCGATTTATTACCGGAGCAGCATAAGGATGGCATGAGTTTAAGGCCCCTTTTGGAAGGCCAACCCATATCGGTTCAACGCCCTTTGTTTTGGCACTATCCGCACTACGGCAACCAGGGTGGCGAACCGTCATCAATTATTAGGGACGGCCAGTGGAAACTCATCCATTACTGGGAAGACGGTAGAAATGAGTTGTACAACCTGCATACCGATCCTTATGAGCAACAGAATCTGTCCCATGACCATTCTGAAATAACCATGGCCTTATACAATACCCTTATTAACTGGTTAGATTCAGTGCATGCCCAAAGGCCGGAAAGGGATGTGGAGTTTGATGACCTGCTGGCCCAGAAGCGACGGGAGGCGATTAGAAATACGCTTTTACCCGATCTCGAGCAAGAGCGAAAAGCGGTGTTATCGAAAAATTTTGAGCCTAATGACGACTGGTGGAATAGCAACATAACGTCCGACTAAACAAAGGTCTTTAAGGCATCGATCACATAGTCTATTTCTTCTTTCGTATTATATATGCTAAAGGAAAACCGAACAGAAGGTTTCTGCAAGTCCTCATCGCTAAGCAGTTCTGCCAGTACATGGGAATTTTGATGACTACCACTTTGACAGGCACTTCCCTTCGAACAGGCTATCCCCTTTAAATCCAGTTGAAATAGGAACATAGCGGCTTTGTCAGGCGTTACCGGAAGGCAAACATTGACCAGCGTATAGGTGCTCTTTTCCAAATCTCCTGAGCAACCATTAAATTGCACCTCGGGAATTTCCGAAGTTATCCTGGCTATAAAATACCGTTTTAGGGCAACGATATAATCCCGTTCCTTTTCCAGGTTTTGGTAGGACAAGGTTATCGCACGCTCCAGCCCAACAATATTGTGTATGCTTTCCGTACCCGCTCTTAATCCACGTTCCTGTTCCCCGCCATGAATCAAAGGTTTCAGCCCTGAGTTTTTTCGAACGAAAACAAAACCAACCCCCTTGGGGCCATGAAACTTATGGGCACTGGCTACTATGAAATCTACAGGAATTTGATCCAAAGGCAATGCATAATGTCCCACAGATTGCACGGTGTCACTATGGAAAAGCGCGCCATTGGCCTTACACAACCGAGCCACGCGATCCATATCCAGAATATTACCGATTTCATTATTGATATGCATCAGGCTCACCAGGGTGTTTTGCGACTGGCCCAATAAGGTTTCCAGATGATTATAATCTATCACACCTCTGGGATCTAAATCCACAAAGTTTACCGACAAATCGTAATCCATCTGCAGACGCTCAATACAATGTAAAACGGCATGGTGTTCCGTTTTTGCAGTAATTATGCGGGTAATCCCCAAATCTCGTACCGCACTTTGAAGCACCAGATTATCGGCTTCGGTACCTCCCGAGGTGAAGACAATTTCACCTGCCGAGACCTTAAAATGCTTCGCTATGGTTTTCCTGCAGGACTCAATGACCGCTTTGGACGCTCTTCCTACACCATGTGAAGACGAGGGGTTTCCGTAATTGGTTTTCATTGCACGAGCCATATGGTCGACTATGTCGTCCCGCATTGGCGTTGTCGCGGCATTATCAAAATAAACCGTCTTCATAACTCCTGTGAAATCCTTTTCATCTGGCAAAAATACTTGAAATAAAATTATTTTCAATAACAGGCGTTATAAATTACAATTCTATTATTTTTGCCTAAAACCCAAACCATGCGAAAGACAGTCTTTGTGGTATTACTTATCGGTTTCTGTTTTCAAACTTCCTGTGACGACGGTGATATCCTTACCATTGAGTTTGATTTTGATGATACGTTTAAAACCTGTGGGGATTTAGTATTTTATAAAACAAAAAGCGATCCTTCGGAATCTCTGTCACTCGCAGTAACAGACGTGAATTTTGAAGATTTATTCGATGTTATGCCGGGAGAAACCCTAAATGTCACCTCCAATTCAAACACCTTTAATTATAGAACATACAGTAACACTACCCTCCCGTCAACTTTATTTTGTAATGACATACCGCCGTCTGAAATCAATATTAAGGAAGATTATGAGAGTGCCAATGATACGGCTACATTTACGGTAACCCTTACTGAGGATGACAACGATGGTATTCCTGCCGAATATGAAGACCTCAATAACAATGGTGATTATGAGGATGATGATACGGACAATGATGGTATTCCCAATTATTTAGATCAGGATGATGATGGTGATAATGTGTTCACCGCTACCGAAAAACCCAATTTCACCGATCAGGACGGCCTGGCAAATGCCCAGGATACCGATGGTGATGGTACCCCTGATTATTTGGATACCGATGATGATAATGATACGGTTCTCACCCGTGATGAAGAAAGTGTGGATCAGGACAACAACCCTACAAACGATATTAAAGACCCCAATGTAGGGGCTGATTACTTGAATAAAGATGTTGCTTTAAGTGTCCCGGCCGTTGGGTATCGCGAGCATACCATTTACCAAACATTTACCATTTCCCTCTATATTGAAAACGTAAATCTGGAGGTGATAACCCAGGATTTCGATTTTGGGACTTTGGATAACAGCGCCACCTCCAAAACCAGAACATTAACTCCCGATTTTTGATTATTTAGACTTTACATTTTGATATATGTAAATTTCGGTAGCCCCTAAGCCGTATTTTTGATAATTGGCATCATAAAACCTGATATTATCATATCGTCCAAATAAATATTCTAATTCCAGCTTAAGCACCCCCTCTCCAATACCATGGATAAATACCACTTTTTGAATTCGTTTTTTAATAGCATATTCGAGCTGCCGTTTTGCGGTATCCAATTGAAGGGTCAATATATCGTGTTTGGACATGCCTTTGGTGGATTCCACCAATTGGTTAATATGCAGGTCCACCTCCATTGGGGGTATAACGCGCTCCTTAGGCTTCACCTTTATCGATTTCTTTTTTGAAGTATGCTCCTTTTCAGAAACCACAGTGCTTAATTGCTCAAAAGAAAACATATGGTGTTTAAGCAAATGATCCTGCTTTTTAGCAACTAATGCCTTATGGGAAAATTCCATTACAAAACCATCTTTGGTCTCAATGGAAATGAGGTCACCATCAATCTTTTTAACCACCCCGGATAAATCTTCATCCAGCACCAAAACATAATCCCCTATTTTAAATGTCATCTTGTCCAATGGCTTTTTATCCTAAACATAATCTATTAATTGCAATCCTCTGCTTCCTTTTCACGGTCGTCCATCGCCTTATCCCTTTTTCCGGGTATACGCTTCGTTAAACGGTAAACCCCGATCATGAGTACGACAATACCCCCAATCAACACAACTTCATTTTGATCCTCACCGGCCTTTGCATAAATGGCGACTAGTGCTCCTATACTAATGAACAGGTAATTTAAATATTTCATGGTTTTAAAATTTTAGATGGTCTGTTAAAGCATTCGAATATCGAATTTTAAATGATTAATTAATCCATAGGCCTTATCAAAAAGGCAAATTTAATATATTAGCAGCACAAACATATTATTATGACCGGTTTTGAGGATTATATGCTGCCCTGTCTAAACAAAAAACTATTGGGTTTTGAATGCCTGGGCTGTGGTATGCAACGTTCTGCATTACTGGTACTCCGGGGTGAGTTTGCAGATGCATTTAACATGTATCCGGCCATTTATACCCTTATAATACTGCTTGGTGTTATTGCTCTCAATGCCTTTAAAAATTTCAAATATGCCCATAAGATTATTACTGTTTTGGTGCTCCTTAATGTTGTAATCATTATTGGAAATTATGTGATAAAACTAACCCATTAAATTAAAATTATGGAACAACAAAAACTCAATCCTACCCTTGTTTACGTTTTAGCTGTATTCGGGCTGCTCTGTTGCTGCGTTGGCGGTACTGGTTTTATTTTATCAGGAATAGCTGTCTTCATTGCACATAACAAATTGAACGCCGTTAAGGATGATCCGGATAGTTTTGATCCCGACAGCGTAAAAGCCATGAATACTGCAAAAATTGTGGCCATGGTGATATTAATCATTAATGTGCTCTATTTTATAATGACCATCTACAGAATATCTACCGTTGGATGGGACGAAATAATGAGACAATCTCAGGAAATGATGGAACAAATGCAAACCAGTTAAAATAAAAAAAGCACCACAGGTGCTTTTTTTATTTGCTTTATGTTTTGAAGGTCTTTACAGTTTGACTAATAATATCCACACATTCTAAAATCTGTTCCTCCTTCATGACCAGGGGTGGTGCAAATCGAATGATATTGCCATGGGTAGGTTTCGCAAGTAAACCGTTCTCCTTCAAGGTCATGCACATGTCCCAGGCGGTGGAACTATCTTCCGTATCATTGATAACAATGGCATTTAAAAGGCCTTTACCCCTAACCAGTCTAACAAGATCGGTGGTTTCAACAAGCGCCTGCATGTGTCTTCTAAAAATACCGCCCAATCGTTCTGCATTTTCAGCGAGATGCTCTTGTTCCACAACTTCTAATGCCGCTGTGGCTACCGCACAGGCCAATGGATTACCTCCAAAGGTTGACCCGTGGTTCCCCGGCCTTATAACCTCCATCACCTCATCATCAGCCAATACTGCCGATACCGGTATGACACCCCCGGAAAGGGCTTTCCCCAAAATCAGAATATCCGGCTTAACTCCGAAATGATCGACAGCCAGCAATTTACCTGTACGCGCAATACCGGTCTGTACTTCATCTGCTATAAAAAGCACATTGTGCGCCTTACACAAGTTATAAGCGTCCTTAATATAATGTTCATCAGGGACATAAACCCCGGCTTCGCCTTGAATGGGTTCCACCAGGAAAGCGGCAATCGTATTATCTTTTAAAGCGTCCTCCAGGGCTTCTAAATCATTATATCGTATCGATACGATCCCCGGTGTAAAGGGTCCAAAATTTTCCGTGGCAATCGGATCATTGGAGGCCGAAATTATAGTGATCGTTCTCCCGTGAAAATTATTTTGACAGACCACAATTTTGGCTTGATTGGCATGAATGCCTTTTTTTTCATAGCCCCACTTTCTGGCCAGTTTAATGGCCGTTTCTACAGCTTCGGCCCCGGTGTTCATGGGAAGTACCTTGTCAAAACCAAAATAGTGTGTCAGGTACTTTTCATAATGGCCCAACCGGTCATTATAAAAGGCCCTGGACGTTAATGTTAATCGTTCCGCCTGAAGCTTTAAGGCGTTGATAATTTTAGGATGACAGTGCCCCTGGTTTACCGCCGAGTACGCCGATAAAAAATCATAATATTGTTTACCTTCAACATCCCATACAAATACGCCTTCTCCCCGCGTAAGCACAACGGGTAAAGGATGGTAGTTTTGGGCACCATACCTGGTTTCTAAATCAATTGCTTGCTGTGACGTTAATTTTTTTTCTAAAACAGCCATTTTAAATCACATTTAAATTCATAAAACAACCATTCCTACTGTACCTTTATTCTTTCGAAGCATCCGAAAAAGCAGCGTGGGAGAGAAATCATCCTTAGACAGGCCTGCAAGTTAATAAATATGCGCTTCTTTATAAAATCTTATGCCGATATTCTAACAGATACGGTCGACATTCCCGAATCCAAACCAGGTATTCACGCCAGAAAGGCATTGAAGGTCCTTTTTAGTGCAGTTATTCCCCAAATACCCAGATACCAAATAAAAAGCCCATAGATCCTGTATTCATAGTTTATCCATGACAAGCAAACCGTATAAAAACCTCCATATCTTATGGGGCCATGGGAAGTAAAGCCGCCTGACCACCAAAGTTGAAATTCAGAACTTCAGAATTTGACCCTTATAAAATTAAGACCGTACTGTTCAAATCAGGTTCTATTTTTTTTTGATGATCGTCTCAAAAACCGTTAAAGTTAATAGGTTTATGTCCAGCGATTACTATTTTTGCAGCATGTCTAGAAGAAAATCCAAAACCCCATTTTTTGAACAGATAGAAGTTCTGGATGCCGGTGCCAAAGGGAAAAGTATAGCCAAAGCCCCTGATGGCAGAGTTATCTTTTTACCCAATGCGGTTCCAGGCGATGTGGTGAATATCCAAACCTTTAAAAAACGTAAAGCGTATTATGAAGGCAAAGCTACGGCATTCCTTAAGCTTTCAGATAAGCGGACCGATCCCCTGTGTGAGCATTTCGGCACCTGTGGCGGTTGTAAATGGCAACACATGGGGTATGAACATCAACTCCATTACAAACAACATGAAGTGATCCATAATTTAACCCGAATCGGAAAGGTTGAATTATCGGAGATCCTTCCTATTGTCGGTTCTCAAAAACAGTATTACTACAGAAATAAAATGGAATTTTCGTTTAGTGATCGCCGCTGGCTGACCCAGGCGGAAATTGAATCCACAGATACCGTCGAGGATAAAAATGCTTTAGGGTTTCATATTCCAGGGATGTGGGATAAAATTTTGGATATTAAGCAATGTCACTTGCAGGCCGATCCTTCAAATGTCATACGTAATGCGGTGAAAAAATTTGCAACTGAAAATGATTTGGAGTTCTTCAACACGAGGAACCAGACAGGTTTTCTGCGTACCCTGATGATTCGTACGTCCAGTACCGGTGACCTTATGGTATTGATTCAATTCTATAAGGAAGATGTTTTTAAGCGCAAGTTATTGTTGGACTATATCGCTCAGCAATTCCCGGAAATTACAGCCCTGTTATATGTCATCAACGAAAAGGCCAACGATACGATCTATGACCAGGACATCATTTGCTATAAAGGTCTGGATCATATTTTTGAAGAAATGGAAGGCTTACGCTTTAAAATCAATGCCAAATCATTTTATCAGACCAACTCCGAACAGGCCTACGAACTGTATAAAATTACTCGGAATTTCGCCGGACTGTCGGGAACTGAATTGGTGTACGACTTGTATACCGGCACAGGTACCATTGCTCAATTTGTCGCCAAACAGGCCAAGAAGGTAGTCGGTGTGGAATCGGTACCCGAGGCCATTCAGGCGGCCAAGGCCAATGCAAAATTAAATCGTATTGAAAACGTGTCGTTTTTTGTAGGGGATATGAAACAGGTATTTAATGACCGTTTTATCGCCAATCACGGTCATCCCGATGTCATCATTACCGACCCCCCACGCGATGGCATGCATAAAGATGTGGTGCAGCAAATACTAAGTATTGCTCCCGAAAAAGTAGTGTATGTAAGCTGTAATAGTGCAACCCAGGCACGAGATCTTGCCTTAATGAATTCGATGTACAAGGTATCCAAAACACAAGCAGTAGATATGTTTCCACAAACCTTTCATGTGGAAAATGTTGTACTTTTGGAGCGTAGATAAACCAATATGCCATTTATGAAGAATATTTGCCTGCTTATATTAGTCCTGTTCCTAACCAGTCCCTATGGCTGTGAACGCGACGATATTTGTCCTGAAACCACCCCTACCACCCCTCGATTAATTATCGATTTGTATGATTTCACCAATCAGGAAGAACAAAAGAATGTTTTCGATTTTCGTGTACAAGGTGTTGATAACGATAACGTTTTACCGGGGTATAATGTTATTGGAGCGACCAATTCCATAATGCTTCCATTACGAACCGATACCAATTCCACCGTATATAAACTTCATATCAATTATGCGGTTAATAATAATGGCACTCCGGATAATCCGGATGACGACTTCCTGGAAGGCAATGAGGATACTATTACCATTAATTATTCCACCGAAGAAGTATATGTATCCCGAGCGTGTGGTTACAAAACCATTTTTAGAAATGTAACCCTTTTGATTAATGCCGATAGCGATAATTGGATAAAATTGAAGGAATCCCTAACCGAAAATCAATCTGTAGAAGATGAATCAACGACCCACTTTAACTTATACCATTAGTTGTTTATGTATAGTACTTTTGTGTTGTGTGTCCGTAAAAGCACAAAACGATAGTATTCCCGGTGCCGTCAGCGACTCGACTACCTACAAGTTGAAATACGGTTTACGGGTAGGCGGAGACCTGGGAAAACTTTTGCGTTCCTTTTTGGATGATGACTATAGCGGATTCGAATTGGTTGCCGATTATCGACTGAAAAATAAATTATACATCGCGGGAGAACTGGGAATTGAAGAAAAAAATACCATTACCGATTATATGGACATTACCACCAACGGCAGTTATTTAAAGGGTGGTATTGATTACAATTTATACCAGAATTGGCTGGACATGGATAATATGATTTTTTCCGGGTTTAGGATTGGTGCAAGTTCCTTTAGCCATACCAGAAACCGTTTTCAGGTCTATAGTACCGATCAGTATTGGGCACCGCAATATACCTCCACCGAAAGTGAAAAATTTAGTAACCTCACGGCCTTATGGATCGAATTGATAATCGGTATTAAGGCAGAGCTTTTGAATAACCTCTACTTAGGGCTGAATTTCCAGTTAAAGGGTTTAATAAGTGAGACCGAACCTGTTGGTTTTGAAAACCTCTACATTCCCGGATTTAACAAAACCTATGACAGCAGTGGTATTGGTGTGGGCTATGCGTATACGCTGTCCTATCGCATTCCACTTTACAAAAAGGACAAGAAATAAATCATTAATATTCTTTTTTAATGCTATAAGGCAAGATAATAGAACGGTAAATCGTCCTATACGCTTCCGCTTTTAGACATTAAACAGGAAATGCATAACATCACCATCCTTAACGATATAGTTTTTGCCTTCCACACGCATTTTTCCGGCTTCTTTTACCTTAGCTTCACTCCCGTAGTTAACATAATCGTCATAGCTTATAACTTCTGCTCGAATAAATCCCTTTTCAAAATCGGTATGAATCACACCCGCCGCCTGTGGAGCCGTCGCCCCTATTTTAACGGTCCAGGCCCGTACTTCTTTTACTCCTGCCGTAAAATACGTCTGTTGATTTAATAATTTATAGGCCCCCCGGATTAACTTGGCAGACCCGGGTTCATCCAAGCCTATGTCCTGTAAAAATAGTTGCCGCTCCTCATAATCGTCCAATTCATTAATATCGGCTTCCGTACCAACAGCCAATACCAGAACCTCGGCATATTCATCTTTAACCGATGCCTTGACTTGTTGCACATAACTATTTCCGGAAACTGCCGAGGCCTCATCGACATTGCAAATATACATGACGGGCTTATCGGTTATGAACTGTAGGGGTTTTACAAAATCGTTATAATCATCTTCACTAAATTCCAGGGCCCGTACCGATGTACCCGACTCTAAACCGGACTTTAACTGTAACAACACGATCTCTTCTTTCTGGGCCTCTTTATTACCTGTTTTAGCCGCCCGTTTAACCTTATCCAATTTCTTTTCTACGGTTTCCAAATCTTTAAGTTGCAGTTCCATATCGATGGTTTCCTTATCGCGTATCGGGTTTATACTGCCATCAACATGCACAATATTATCGTTGTCGAAGCAGCGTAATACATGGATAATCGCATCGGTTTCCCGAATATTTCCCAGAAACTGATTTCCCAATCCTTCCCCTTTACTCGCGCCTTTTACCAACCCGGCAATATCCACAATTTCCACGGTAGCAGGTACCACACGCTCTGGCTTTACCAGGGATTCCAGGGTCTCCAAACGCTGGTCCGGAACATTCACAACGCCTATATTCGGCTCAATAGTGCAAAACGGGAAGTTGGCACTTTGCGCTTTGGCATTAGATAAACAATTGAATAATGTTGATTTACCCACGTTCGGTAATCCTACAATACCTGCTTTCATGATATACTGATTTTTAGCGAGTGCAAATATAATTCATATAATATGTTTTTTACCTCTTTTTTTAAGTTTAGTATGCATAAAATAAGACCGAACAACAACTATATTAAAGAAAAAGCCTACAATGCGTCGTTCCAAACCAAACTTTGACTTATATTAGTGTAACTAACTCAAAAATATTTACTTATGAAACACTATTATTTTTATTGGTTCATGTGCATCACTTCCCTGGCGTTAGCACAGCAGAACGTTACAGGAACCGTCACTGATATTAACGGCACACCGCTTCCCGGTGTTAATATTACCGAGGAAGGGACGTCCAAAGGAACGGCCACCGATTTTGATGGTAATTTTTCCATAACCGTAGGAGAAAACGCAACACTAGTCTTCAGTTATGTGGGGTATAATACGGTAAGCATGCCCGTGGATAACCGGTCGACATTAACGATTACCATGGAAGAAGGGGTCAGTCTGGATGAGATCATCCTTGTGGGTTCTCGCAGTCCCCGGAGAACAGCAACAGATACCCCTGTTCCGGTAGATGTTTTGGATGTTTCGGGAATTGCTTCTACTACCGGTAAGGTTGAGGTTAATGACATCCTCCAATATGCAGCACCTTCATTCAATGCCACCAGGCAATCGGGATCCGATGGTGCAGATCATATTGTTCCGGCTTCTTTACGGGGTTTGGGTCCGGACCAAACTTTGGTATTAATCAATGGAAAACGTCGTCACCAGTCATCCCTGGTTAATATTTTTGGTACACGCGGACGCGGCAACTCAGGAACCGACCTCAATGCCATTCCTGCCTTTGCCATAAAGCGGATTGAAGTTTTAAGGGATGGTGCCTCTGCACAGTACGGCTCTGATGCTATCGCCGGAGTTATTAACATAGTCTTAAAGGATAACACCGATGGGTTTTCAGGAGGAATAACTTATGGCGCCTACAGTACAGCCATAGGCGATGGCTGGGAGGAAGCAACGGGAGAGACCCTTTATAATGTTGAAGGGAAAAACCGATTGGATGGAAATGACAAAAATTTTGATGGCGCAACGGTTAAAATAGATGCCAATTATGGCGTATCACTAAACGATCTCGGTGGGTTTGTTAATTTTACAACCGAATTTCTATCCAGAGATCGCACGCTCAGACCAGGCTTTCCATGGAGAAAAGGGTATGGTAGTGCCGGTGTGGATGGTTTTAATTTTATGGTTAATGCCGACTTACCGGTTAATGATAATACCGTAGTTTATGCCTTTGGAGGCAGAAACTACAGAGACACCGATGCCTATGCCTTTTCCAGAGACAGTTTTGACGATGGTGATAACCGTTCCGTCCCCAGTTTATACCCTAATGGTTTTACTCCAAGAATTACGTCGAATATTACCGATGTTTCCGTTTCTGTGGGGGTAAGACACCAAATGGATAACGGATGGAATGTCGATTTCAACAATACCTTTGGTAAAAACAATTTCCATTATTACATTAAAGGGAGTAACAATGCCTCCATGCAGGAGGCCTCCCCAACCGATTTTGATGCGGGGGGACACTATCTGTCTCAAAATACAACAGGACTGGATTTCAACAAATACATCGAGGACGTCGCTTCCGGGTTGAGTTTGGCTTTTGGTTTTGAATATAGAACCGAAAATTTCGGCATCTTCGCCGGCGAAGCGCCTTCCTATGGCCTTTATGATGAAAACGGGGTTATCATCACTAATCCAGAGGTGCAAACGGTGGCCTTTGATTCTAATGGGGATGACTTACCCGGTGGTTCTCAAGGGTTCCCCGGGTATAGCCCGGCCAATGAAGTGGACCGTAGTCGAACCAATTATGGTATTTATTTTGATACCGAGCTGAATGCCAGTGAGTCGTTCATGGTTGGCGCTGCGGTACGATTTGAAGACTATAGCGATTTTGGCAATACCTTCAATGTTAAATTGGCCAGCAGATTAAAACTTAGTGATGACTTTGCGTTAAGAGGGTCCATATCAACAGGGTTTAGAGCCCCTTCTCTAGCCCAACTCTATTACAATCTTATATTCAACAATATTGTGGCAGGACAATCGGTACCGTCCTTATTATCGGCCAATAACAGTACCGTGACCAAGGCCTTCGGTATTGGACAGTTAAATGAAGAAAAAGCAGTAAATGCCAGTATTGGTTTTACTTTTAAATCCGGAAACTTTACGGCTACCGTCGATGCCTATTCCATTACGGTAGACGATCGTATTATCCTAACCGATAACTTTACCGATCAAGCCGTTTTAGGCCCTTTAAATGTAGATGCCGCACAGTTCTTTGCCAATGGGGTGGATACCAGGACCAGCGGTGTGGATATCGTTTTGGGCTATGAAACAGGTATTGGAAATGAGGGTAATATTAAAATAGGGCTCATCGGGAATGTCAATGATCTAAAAATAAAGGACATCAAAAATGGCAATTTAAATGAATTTACCTTCTTTGGGCCGTTTTCACAAGCCTATCTCGAGGCGGCGGCACCCGATTATAAATTTGGTCTCAATCTCGGATATACCTGTAAAAAGTTTGATGCGTCCTTATCATTGACCCAATTCAGTGAAGTCGAACTCCAGGATTTCCAATGGGTGGATTCCCCGGCTACCAATCAGGCCGAGGCAGACGCGCTTTATGATGTAGCCACGGATGTCTATAAGGCTGCCATGGTTGTGGATTTAAGCCTCGGGTATCAAATTTGTGAAAATGCTAAATTCAGTATAGGGGCGAATAATCTATTCAACACCTACCCAACCCCTCAATTTGATGGTTGGACAGACCAGGGAGGCCTGGCCGATTCAGTACAAATGGGATCTGATGGTACCTATGTGTTTGGTCGATTGAATTTTAATTTTTAAACCGCTCTGAATACAAGTAGAAGCGGGTATCTAAACAGGGGCAATCTGAAGGGAACACGGTAAGGTGAAGACCTTTTTACATGCTATCGTAACACAGGGAAAGCCTATACTCTGAGGACCCTTACTCGGGATTAGGGCCTTAACCCGGATACCCATAATGGTTTAGACACCCGCTTCGTTTTGTTAGCGCACCGGTCATTCATAAGATGCCGATAAATCCTTTAAAACCTGCATGGCTTTGTCGGCATCATTTTTAGGTAAGAAAAGATGGTCATGATAATACCCTGCTATGACGTTGCAGCTGATCTTGTGCTCTGCCAGGGCATTCGAAAATAGGGCCGTCAACCCTACGGCTTCCAGGGAAGCGTGTACAAATAAGGTTATCCATGAGGCCTCATAATCATAGGAAAGGCCCAGCTGATCGGCTAGGTCCTTTTTCAAAATAACCGTTGTGCCTTCCGGTTCCTTAATTTCACACAGTGTTTTTGTTCTGTCGATGCGATCCAAATCATGGGTAACCACAAAAACAAATGTCCCTTCATTCAACCTGGGGCTCATATGACGCACCAATGTCCTTAATTGCTTTTCTCCACTCATATTTTGTTTTTATACCTTGTAACAATATAGCATTTTATTCGTCATCATTACAAACCCTCATGCATGAAGATTATTCTGGCAGGCCTTCTTTTTTTAAGTATTTCAATACCGGGGTATTGCCAATCCATTACCGCCAAACTTATAGATAAAGATAGTGGTCACCCCATTGCTTATGCCACCATCAAAACAGGTGCGGACAGTGGTGTGATCTCCAACGAAGAAGGATACTTTACCATTCATACAGACCAGATCGATGCCCTTAGCATTTCCTGCATGGGCTATCAACCCAAAGACCTTAGCCTTGCATCGCTGGCATCCCTGAATTATGTCATCCCCCTCGAAGAGGCCATCAACCGGCTTGATGAGGTCTATCTAAGTAATAAACGCCCACATATCGATACCATTATGGCTCGCGTGAAACGTAATATAAGCAAGAATTACAGTATCGACCTGAACACCTATACCCTGTTTTACCGAAGGACCGAGCATGCAGATTTTAAACATTTGGACTTTGAAATTGAAAAGGCCTCGCATGTCTCGTCCAAAAATCTGGATCAGGCCAACGTCGAATTGACTCAACTTTCAAATCACATCACTACCAGTAAAATGGTCCATTTTACTGATGTTAAAGGCGTTCTTCATACCCTAAATCAGGATAGTAGTAAAATGGAAGTTCAAAAAATGACCAAACTGTTGGACCATAAAAAAGATTTTTCATTGGATAAAGTGGAAGATAAAGCGAAAACCCTTGTGCTAAAGTACCTGGACACCACTAAGACCTATAAGGTCAAAACGGGAATTTTTAAAGTTGAAGATTCCCTGTCTTTAAAAGAAGAGGAACTTAAAAGCGATACACCCCGGACCTATGGAATTCAGGATCTAAAACACCATACCGGTGCCATGGTCAAAAATGCCACATTTTGTCGGGATGCCTTTTTAAACACCCTCCTTGATCCCTCAAGATATGATTACGTTCTTGAAGACCTCAATTATTATAGGGGTGAACTCATGTACATCATCGGTTTTACACCCCGACGGGCGAAATCGAAATTAGAGGGTACTTTCACAGTGAATCACAGGGATTATGCCATTACTCGCGTAGATTATCACTATTACAAATCACGCCATGGAGCCAAATTTAACCTGCGCCTTATCCTGGGAGTCAAGTATATTGAAAATGTAAGTGAAGGCACTTATATCTATGAAAAACAGAAAGACAGTACTTACCAACCCAAATACATTAAACAGACAGAAGGCAGTTATTTTTATGTGAATCGTGATTTTAAACTGATCGAAAACAGCCCGAAAAAGAACAAATTAAACTTTAGCTTTAAAATTGAAGGCGATAATCGGTCCAAAGAAGAATTATTGCTCACGGCCTTTAACCCTACAGATTTGGATAGCTTTAACGGCGTACAGCAAGAAAAAGAGGTGCCGTTTATACAATTAAGTGCTTTCGATACATCGGCCTGGGAAAACGAAGACATTATTGAGCCTTTGGAGGAAATGAAGCGATTTGGAAGCAGGGAATACTAATGACTATTAGGAGCAGGGATTTCCATATCCTATAAGCCCGCAGGTGTGAGATTCATATGGCCTCAGGTCCTACCGGTGTTAGCTATTCCCCCTAAGTCCTGCATGATATGACCCAATTGGAAAGGGGTCGCATGAAACACCAAGAGCGTCCTTTGTTTCCTTGTCTATTTTCTTTTTTTCGTTCCGGGATCGTTATACCTGTTTGTCCCAATGGTCTAAAAAACGCGTTAATTCATAGCCGGACCGACGCTTATGGGTTTTTAGGTATTAAACTGATATAAATCATAGTAATTCTACAAAAAATTCAATACCATTCATAATTATATAAAAACCCTATAATTAATTTCTAGCCAACATGAAACGCTTAGATCTCAAGCTCAGTTTGTTGTTGATACTCGCCTTTATTTTATTGAGTTGGATAACCCGAACAGGGTCCATGTACTATGTACCCACAACATTGGATGATTTCTTCATGCCCGGATCACAACCCCTGGAGTCCGGCACCTTCAATTCATCCGATCAATGTGCCAATTGTCACGGCGATTACGATATGGCCGTAGAGCCCAGCTATAATTACAAGGGCAGTATGATGTCGCATAGCATGCACGATCCCTTGTTTGAAGCTTCCTTAACCATAGCCAATCAGGATGCCTTATTTTCAGGTGATCTCTGCATCCGGTGTCATACACCAAGCGGTTGGCTTGAAGGACGCAGTACGCCAACAGATGGATCGGCATTAACCAGTAATGATCGGGAAGGGATCCAATGTCACTTCTGTCATAAACTAGTAGACCCCTTGAGTACCAGATCGGAAGATTTAGCGTATATAAATACCTTACCTGCAGAACATATCCCCACACAATATGGCAATGGCATGTATGTGGTAGATTCTGATGACCTTACCAGACGAGGCCCTTATGATGATGCCAATGCCAACCACCCCACCTTATACTCCCCATTTCATTCATCATCGGAACTTTGTGCGACCTGTCACGATGTAAGTAATCCCGCATTCAGCAAGGCACCTGATGGCAGCTACCAGCCCAATGCCACAGGTATGCCGGCCCCTTCCTTTGATAAATATGAACTGTTTCCCGTAGAACGCACCTATAGCGAATGGAAAATGAGTGCCTATAATACTCCGGAAGGCATCCCTTCCGATGTGTTTGGTGGGACAAAGGCTAATGTGTCGACTTGTATCGATTGTCATATGGCCCAAACTACCGGTAAGGGCTGCAACAAACAGTTTGCCCCAACCAGAAATAATTTGGCCATTCATGATTTAACGGGCGGCAATACTTTTGTCCCCCTGCTCATTAAGGATAAATTTTTTGGCGTAGTGGATGCCAACGCCATTGATGCCGGTATACTGAGAGCCCAATATATGCTCCAACATGCCGCAACCTTAAATCTTAATGTCGTGGCTGCCGTCAACGGATACGATGTTGAAGTCGAAGTCATTAATGAAACAGGACATAAATTACCTTCGGGTTACCCCGAGGGAAGACGCATGTGGATTAATGTGGAAGCCTACGACATAGCCGACAATCTGGTCTATGAATCCGGTGCCTACGATGAAGCTACCGGCGAATTGAACCAAAATGGCACAAAAATCTACGAATCAAAATTGGGGTTAAGTGAGGATGTCGCTGCTCTGGCCAACCTCAATGGCACAGGCGTTTACACTGCGGGAGAATCCTTTCATTTTGCATTGAATAATGTGGTTGTGAAAGATAATCGCATTCCGCCCCGTGGATTTACCAACAGTAACTTTGAAGCCGTGCAAGCTGCTCCTGTGGGCTATTCTTATCCCGATGGCGCCTATTCCGACATCACCTCTTATACGGTTCCCGAAACCACCTATCGTATAGAGGTTAAGCTATTATATCAAACGGCTTCCAAGGAATATATTGAATTTCTACGAGATCAAAACGTCACCGATACTAAAGGACAGGAACTTTACGATCTTTGGATAGCCCACGGGAAATCCAAGCCGGAAGTCATGCAGGAAGCTGAGTTTTATACCTCTGCATTAAGTCTGGCAAACGATCAAACCATGGATAAAGCCATAAGACTATATCCTAATCCGGCCAACCATACCGTAAACGTCCTTTTTAATTTTACCACAGGAAAGAAGATTAAACTAGACCTCTACAGCACCAATGGTATTAAATTACGGTCGGTCATCGATAATAAAACGGTAATGGCTAACGACAAGATTCAATTTGAAACCTCCAATTTACCCGGTGGTATTTACATTTTAAAATTTCAAGTCAACCAAAAAGTAACATCAAAATTATTGGTCATCAAATAAGACGCTTTTAAGTCATATACAGAAACCTTGTCACAGTAAGTCTGCACAGGAACTTGAATGAAACGGCGACTCCCATAGCCTAATGGCCATGGAATATTCCTGAATAAAGATCAGGGGGTAGTCCTGCTTTTTAAATAATTGTGGCGGACCACCCTGGCCGTCTTATGATCCCCACCGTGATGCCAACCCGGAGGCATGACCAAATACAATAGTTTGTTTTTTAATCCGGGAGCCCGGGACACATCTTTATACAGAGCAATGATCTCTCCAAAATAGACATCCAAAAAACTGCCGGAATCCATGCTGCGGGTAATACCATATTCAATTTTAACGCTGTCCACTTCCTCCTGATAGGTGCCAAATAGTCTATCCCAAATATTAAGCAGATTGCAAAAATTGGTATCCATGTATAACGGATTTCTCGCATGATGGACGCGATGGTGTGATGGGGTAAGAATGAATTTGCTTAAAAACCCAAATTTTCCGTTTCTGATTAAATTCTCACCCACGTGAATAAAGGCCCCGTACGTGCCGTCGATAAACATGATTAAAAAGAGGAGTTCGGGCTGTACACCCAATAAAATACATACTGTGGTACGGATAACATCCGCATAAGGTGCTTCCAGAAAGAAATGGGCATAAGTCACCGAAAGATTCATGTTTTCCGGGGCGTGGTGTGTGGAATGCAAACACCAAAACAATCGGACTTTATGACCCCAATAATGATACAAGAAATGGCCAAATTCCCAAACGATGTAGCCGTAAACCAGCCAATACCAGGTGAAACGGGTTTCCAATAAGGCATAGGGTTGAAATAACCCTATACAAAAAGTTACCATGGCAATGGCAATGAACCTTCCGACAAACCTGTTAAAGACGTAGATCAAAAAATTAACTTTATAGACCTTAGTTTGCGGTTTCTTGTAGATCAGGCCCAATACCAATTCCAACAGGACCAGCAAAGGTATAATCGGGTAGATTAACGCGGTTATCCCATCATAGGTCTTAAAGGCTTCAAAATTTCCGGCCTGCAAAATATCCAAAGCCTGTCCTATTCCCAAAAAACCAATGATTTCCTCCCAAAACAGTTTTAAAATTTCCATGTCTAAAGGGTATTCCAAAGTTTATAGGAGGAAATGTATAACTTTTTCAGAGTAAAAAAAAATCCCAAGTAAAAACTTGGGATGCCTTATAAGGAATTCAATATTAAATTATCCATCAGGGTGCATAAAACTCTGTTTGGCCAAAAGTTCATCTTCTGTTTCAACGTGATCCTCATCCGGTACACAACAGTCTACAGGACAAACGGCGGCACATTGAGGTTCATCATGAAACCCTTTACATTCGGTACATTTGTCGGGAACGATATAGTAAAACTCATCACTTATGGGTTCTTGTGGTTCGTCGGCATCCACGGCTTTTCCATTGGTGAGTACCACACTGCCACTTAGGCTCGTCCCATCTTTATAGCGCCAATCATCAGCGCCTTCATATATTGCGGTATTAGGGCACTCCGGTTCACAAGCGCCACAATTAATACATTCGTCCGTTATTATAATTGCCATAGCGTTTTTTCTTTTTAAATTTGCAATCGCAAAAGTAAAGCCAAAACTATACAAAACCAAATTAAGCATGGAATTACACGAAAGAATTGATGCTTTTGTAAAATTAGGTACTTTTTTGGGACAATTTTCAAATGAAGTTCCCGTAAAAAATGATAATGTTGAATACCACTCCCTTTTCTTTGATGGCTTTAAACATCAAATAAAATTGGCCGAAGAACACAATGCATGGTTTACTGCAGAAAACATCCGTTTTGCTCTGAATTCATGGGCAGAAGCCCTAACAGAACATAATGTTAAGACCTGGTTAAACCCCTATGCCTTCAACCAGGTAACACAGAAAAAAGTAGCCATAATCATGGCCGGCAATATTCCATTGGTAGGCTTTCACGATTTTTTGTCGGTACTCCTTTCCGGTCACAGTGTTTTGGTAAAACCATCGTCCAACGACAAGCACCTGCTACCCTATTTGGCCAAATATTTGGAGCATGTGCAACCACAGTTTAAAGACCTTATCGCTTTTACCTACGATAAAGTAGAACACTTTGATGCGGTTATTGCTACAGGAAGTAACAATACCGTGCGGTATTTTGAATCCTATTTCAAAAACAAACCATCCCTCATTCGAAACAATAGAAATTCAGTTGCTGTTCTTACGGGACAGGAAACTCCCGACGCGTTGGAAGCGCTTTCAGAAGACATTTTCAGATACTATGGTTTAGGTTGCAGAAACGTATCCAAACTGTTTGTCCCCCGGGATTACAAGTTCGATGCTTTTTTTGAGGCCATTTACCATTGGCATCCCATTATTGACCAGGTAAAATATGCCAATAACTACGACTATAATAAAGCCATCTATTTAATGAGTGAGTTCAACATTTTGGATAATGGGTTTTTTATGATCAAAGAAGATACCAGTTACAGCTCCCCCATCGCAACCCTTTTTTATGAATATTACGATAGCCCCGATTCCTTGAAAGAAAAATTGAAAACGGATAAACCTCTAATTCAATGTATCGTTTCTAACGGATTTACCGAAAATGAAATTGCTTTTGGACAAACCCAAAAGCCTAAACTTTGGGATTATGCGGATAGTGTCGATTCTATTAAATTTTTATTATCAATTTAACCAAAAAATTATTGAATTCTTACTAAGAAATACTCAATAAATTAGGAAATTTGTTCCTTTAAATTTTTTAAATTAAACAATGAAAAAACATAACTTTAGTGCAGGGCCATCTATTCTTCCTCAAGAAGTTTTACTCAAGGCTTCAGAGGCTGTTATGGACCTAGACGGTAGTGGGTTGTCATTAATTGAAATATCGCATCGAAGCAAAGCTTTCGTGGATATTATGGAAAAGGCCAGAGCTCTGGCTCTGGAGCTTCTTGGGCTTGAAGGCAAAGGTTATAAGGCCTTGTTTTTACAAGGTGGTGCCAGTACCCAATTTTTAATGGTAGCGCTTAATCTTTTAGAAAAAAGAGCGGGCTATTTGAACTCCGGAACCTGGGCTAACAAAGCCATCAATGAAGCTAAAATTTACGATGATATTTATGAAGTAGCGAGTTCTAAAGAGGCCAACTATAATTATATACCGAAAGGCTACGACATTCCGGAGGATTACGATTATTTTCACTGTACCTCGAACAATACCATTTTTGGTACTCAGATGAAAGCCTTTCCCGACTCACCCATCCCTATGGTATGCGATATGAGTAGCGATATCTTTTCACGTACTTTAGATTTCTCAAAATTCGGGATCATTTATGCCGGAGCACAAAAAAATATGGGTCCCGCAGGCACGACCTTAGTCGTTGTTAAAGAAGATATATTGGGCAAGGTATCACGGAAAATTCCGTCCATGATGGACTATAAAAAACATATTAGCAGTGGCAGTATGTTTAATACACCTCCCGTTTTTGCCGTTTACACGTCCATGCTAACCCTGGAATGGTTGAAAAATTTAGGTGGTATTGCTGCCATTGAAGAAGAAAACGAAAAGAAAGCGCGCCTCATTTATTCTGAGATTGATTTAAACCCTTTGTTTAAAGGATTTGCCGTAAAGGAAGATCGGTCTTACATGAACGCCACCTTTACTCTGGAAAATGAAAACTTGAAGGAAACCTTTGAGACCATGTTAAAAGAAGCCGGCATCAATGGACTTAATGGCCATAGAAGCGTTGGTGGCTATCGCGCCTCAATGTATAATGCGCTTCCCCTTGATAGTGTAAAAGTTTTAGTGGAGGTCATGAGTGAGTTAGAAAGTAAGGCTTAGGTCGTTTTTTATAGGATCTACGAACCATAAGCAGTACGCAATCTGACAGATAAAACATGTCGGTGTTGTCTATCCGAAGACCTGATCAAGAGGATTGCAATGCCTTTAAAAAGATGAAGATTTAATTTGAAGTTAATATAAGTTCCATAAACATTAAAGCCATTAGCTTCTAACGTTTAACTGTAAACATAAAAATGAAAGTATTAGCAAACGACGGCATATCAAAAAGTGGTATCGAAGCCCTGGAACAAGCCGGTTATGAAGTGATCACAACAACCGTTGCCCAGGAGCAATTAATTGATTACATAAACCAAAATAATATAGCGGTCTTATTAGTGCGCAGTGCGACTACGGTTCGTAAAGATGTCATTGATGCCTGCCCTGGTTTAAAAATTATTGGACGCGGTGGTGTAGGTATGGATAATATTGATGTTGAATATGCCAGATCCAAAGGTCTGCATGTTATCAATACGCCGGCCGCATCTTCACATTCGGTTGCAGAATTGGTTTTTGGCCATTTTTATGGTTTGGCCCGTTTTTTACACCACTCGAACAGAGAGATGCCTTTGGAAGGAGATTCCAACTTTAAAGGTCTTAAAAAGGCCTACGCCAAAGGGATTGAACTGAAAGGCAAGACCTTGGGTGTTTTAGGGTTTGGCCGCATAGGTCAGGCTACCGCTAAAGTGGCTCTGGGTGCGGGTATGAAAGTTGTTGCCTTCGATCCCTATTTAGAAAAAGCCAATTTACAATTGGAATTTTTTGATGGCCAGAAGGTGACTTTTGAAATTACGACCGTTTCCAAGGAAGAGGTCCTCCGACAAGCCGATTTTATAACCCTTCACGTACCGGCCCAAAAAGATTACGTCATTGATGAAAAAGAGTTTAACATGATGAAGGAAGGTGTTATTTTAGCCAATGCTGCCCGGGGTGGCGTGGTGAACGAAGTGGCCCTTGTTAAAGCCATTGAAAGTGGGAAAGTGGCCGGAGCCGCTTTGGATGTGTTTGAGAAAGAACCAAAGCCGGAAATTCAATTGTTAATGAATGCTTCCTTATCGCTTACCCCCCATACCGGTGCAGCCACAAATGAAGCACAAGACCGGATCGGTACAGAACTGGCTTCTCAAATTGTTAGCATTTTAGGATAAAAATCCATTACTCATATAGACGCATTGGACCTAAGGGTCCTTTCAAGTCCTGACACATCGTTAGGGCTTTTTTGTTAAATGTATTTAAATAAAGAGCAGTAAGGAATGATTTTTGTAACTTTAGTATAGAAGAAGAAAAATAGGTGAATCACAAGGATAAAGATGGGTTATGTCATCGTTTTGAGATGAATTCGTCCCGTTTTTACCGTTGTGATATCCTGCAAAACAAATAAAAAATTGAAATATGAAAAATCTACTCCTTTCTTTGGTGATCATGATCTTTTTAGTGGGTTGCCACGCTACAAAGTCCAGGACCTCCAATACAGATGCGGTTGAGCAAGAGATCGCCGCAACTACCAGTGATACCGTAACCATAGCCAATGACGAACTCGAATATGAAATCATTATCATAGAACCGGGATTTAATGCTTGGCTGCTTAGTACCGCAAGACCTGAAGGTTACTATTCCCAGGGCTTTTTAGAAAGCAGAAATTACCTCTATGTCACCGAATGGAACCAAAGAGTGCGTCAACCCCTGCGTTATAATCCAAACCTCTACGAAATGCAAATCGACTACAGTCCGAATATTGATTACGGGTATGAAGTGAATTATAAGCTGTATAATTATTTTATTTATTTTCAACGGACCTATAAACAGAGATTAGGACCATTTACACCCAGAATTTAAAACGCTTTTCTTATTTTTGACCCACGTAACAAACACCAAACGCCTTGGAAAAAATAAAAAAACGTTGGGACATCCATAAAAATTGGCAATTCGGCATTCTGGTATTAGGAATTGTGGGTATTGGCTATTGTTCTTATGCATTAGCGCTCCTGTGTTTGGAACGTCAACCCCTTATTTTTATTATAGCGTTAAGTTTGGTTTTCTTTTTTATACTTCTAAAACTCATCCTGAAAATTTTTGATAAACTTCAAACTAAATGGAACGTCAATTACAGATGGGAACTCATTACTATTTTTTTTGTTTTTGCCATTACAGGATCGTCTTCCGTTTTTGTAGGGCGTCCAGTGATTAAAATGTTAGGAATTACTAAGGAAAATTTACCTGATTTAGCCTATTGGTTCTTATATGTTGTTATTGGGTTTGTGTTTTATCAAATTTTATTGATTGCCATTGGCTGGTTATTCGGGCAGTATCGATTTTTTTGGGATTTCGAAAAGAAAATGCTTCACCGAATGGGTCTCAAAAGATTCGGGAATTAACCATGGGCGCTTTAAAGGAACATATGGCCTTTAGAATTTTTACACTACTGGTAATCGCCGCATTACTTACACCCACCGTGGTTAAATTTACACATACGTTTTATCATCACACCCATAAGGTGTGTACCGGGGAAAAATCGACCCATTTACATAAAATCGATCTGGACTGTGAATTATTAAAATGCCATCTCCATAAAAACTTTACACTTTCTTCATTTACGATTACGCTTTTTTCTGAAGACCCACTTCAATCTATAACAGAAGCCTATTATTTCTTTTTAAGCGACTACCAACGCCTTCACTTTTCGCTTCGGGGGCCCCCTCAAATTAATTTTGTTTAAACCGTCATTGGAGGTATTCCAAAACTTTTTTACCAAAATTAATTTGAACATAAATGAAACACATAATACTTATTTTGTTTTGTCTTTTAGGCTTATCCCTAAAGGCACAAAACCACATTCAAGGACGACTAACAGATGCCCTTTCAAAACAACCCATTGAAGGCGCCAATCTGTATTTTCCGGAATTGGAAAAAGGGACCATGTCCCAGGCACAAGGTGAATTTTATATAAAAAACATTCCCAACGGAACCCACAAAATAATCATTTCCTATCTGGGATATGAAACCCTTTCCATAACCGTAGACTTTCCCTATAATGGCACGTTAACCATAGACCTGGAGCCTTCCGTAATTGAAATGGAGGGCATCATCATATCCACCCCCTTTCATAAACTCCAAAGTGAAAATGTCATGAAAGTCGAAAGGGAAAATGCGAATAACTTACAAAAACAGGGGGCAGTTACCCTGGCCCAAGGCCTCTCCAATATCTCTGGCGTAAAAAATAATGCTACCGGATTAAGTATCGGTAAACCTGTTATAAGGGGTTTAAGCAGTAACCGTGTATTGGTCTATACCCAGGGGATCCGATTGGAGAATCAACAGTTTGGAAGCGAACATGGATTAGGTCTTAGCAGTAATGGTATTGAAAGTATTGAAGTTATTAAAGGTCCGGCTTCCCTGCTCTATGGAAGTGATGCATTGGGTGGTGTAATCTATATAAATCCGGAAAGGTTTGCACTTAACAATACGGCTCAGGCGGATATCTCGACAACCTATTTCAGCAATACGCTGGGGTATAATTCTCATCTTGGTGCCAAGCAATCGGGAGACCGGTTCAAATTTTTATTTCGAGGCGGTGTTGCGGAACATGCCGATTACAAAACAAAGGATTACCGGGTGACCAATACACGATTTAGGGAAACCGACCTTAAAGCCGGAATAGGTTATCAAATGAACCGGTTTAAGACGGAATTGCGATACAATCTAAACCAATCCAAACTGGGAATTCCAGAAGATATTGGTGAACCCTCCAGGCTGAAAACCCCGCTTTTTCCATTTCAGTATATCACAAACCATGTCCTCAGTTCAAGATCGACCATTTTCCTGAACAACTCGAAATTGGATGTGAATTTTGGATTACTATATAACGACAGAAAAGAATTTGAAGACCATCATCACGGTGAAGAAGAACATGGAGATGAACATGAGGAAGAGCATGAAGAAGACCATGAGGAAGACCTTGATGATCCCATTGAAGCCGCACTTCACATGAAATTAAAGACCTTGAACTATGATATAAAATACCATCTTCCCGAGCTTGGTAAGTTTGAAACGATAGTAGGTCTTCAGGGCATGACCCAATCGAATGCCAACTATGGTGAAGAACAACTCATACCAGACGCTACAACCCACGACATTGGCCTATTGGCCACGTCTCACATTCACTTTAAAAAGGCCGATGTCCAATTAGGTGCGCGAATTGACAACCGACAAATTAAGGTCCCCTCCGGGATCCACAAAACCTTCAACAGCTTTAATGGTGCCTTGGGATTAAAGACCACCGTATTAAACGGATGGATCACACGGGTGAATTTGGCTACCGGGTTTAGAGCCCCGAATTTGGCCGAACTCACCTCGAACGGTTCTCATGAAGGTGCAAACAGATATGAAATTGGAAACGAGACCCTTAAAAATGAAAGCAACCTTCAGTTCGACCTGTCCATGGAATACCAAAGTGACCATTTTGAATGTTTTGTTAACGGATTTTATAATACCGTTAGTGATTATATTTATTTGGCACCAAACGGAAATTTTATAGATGGAGACCCCGTGTTTATCTATCTTCAGGATGATGCGAAATTGTACGGTGGTGAAATGGGGTTTCACTTACATCCGCATCCCCTGGATTGGTTGCATTTTGAAAGCAGTTTTGAAACCGTTACGGGTAAACAGGGCAATAATGACGATTTGCCCCTCATTCCCGCCAACACCTTAACACATATTTGTCGTGCCGAATTTGATAAGGATTGGTTAAAAAATGGATATGGCTTTATAAAATACCAATTCACCTTTAGTCAAAATAACATCAGTAGCTTTGAGACCCCTACGGGAGCCTACCAATTATTAAGTCTCGGTGCAGGAGGTATCATCACGATGTTCAACAAGCCCTTGGATATACGCATTGCGGTGACAAACCTGACCAACAGGAGGTATATAGACCATTTGTCACGTTTAAAACCTGATGGCATTTTAAATATGGGAAGGAATGTGAGCTTGGGGATGACTTATAGTCTTTAAGGCCTTGAAATTTATTTTTAAGCGCTGGGAGACCTAAAAGAATTATGGCCTCTTGAAAAAGAAAATCCTTAAGGATAAAAATAGAATCCCCTGGTTAGAACTTTACCATTTTATAACCATGCAGTAGCCAAAAACTCCTGTGAATTTTTAAAAAACTCCTGTGAATTTTGAAAATTCACAGGAGTTTTTCAGGAATCGATGCTTATTAAATTTATAAAGTTGGACGAGAAAAGACCTGATGTTCGCGTAATAAAGGTACCGTTATCCCGTCACCGAAAACCCCTTACCCAGATGGTATCCATCTTTGAGTCAATATGGCCTGTTTCAGGTGGATCATGTAACGGAATCTCCTATTTTGAATCCATCGCCCAGGCCGTTCATCTTATTTAGAATCCGGATAAGATTACCGCTGTCCGTTTAAGGATTGCTTACTTTGGCTTTAGTGAACACATAAGTATACAACCACATTAACGTAAAGGTTGGAATGACGTCAACCCCGGGCAAGGCTTCTTCAATAAAAGAAATGATCCCGGCAATTTTACCGGGTTTTCCTTTATAAAGTTTGGTCATGATCCAAGCTGAAAGCGGTGCCCAAACCACATCTGAAAATTCACCAATCCCGGGTATCACAAAAGACAGGTATCCAACGGCATCACATATAATGCTCAGGGCCAATATGTGGTATTTATTCATGTGAGCTTATTTTATGAGGAGCAAAAGCCTTAAACTGTCATTTTCCAATAAGTTTTAAAAACTCATTACGGGTCTCGATCTTTTCAAACTGGCCTCTAAATCCAGAGGTGGTGGTAATGGAATTTTGTTTTTGAACACCCCGCATCATCATACACATGTGGGAGGCTTCAATGACAACTGCGACTCCCTGGGGCTTTAAGGTATTATTGATACAATCCAGAATTTGTTCATTAAGCCGTTCCTGAACCTGCAAACGCCTGGCAAAGACATCGACCACCCTGGGTAATTTACTCAGGCCAACAATATTCCCGTTGGGTATATAGGCGATGTGTACCTTTCCAAAGAAAGGCAGCATATGGTGTTCGCAAAGGGAATACAGTTCAATATCCTTGACAATAACCATTTCGTCATAGGACTCCTTAAACATGGCACTTTTAAGTATCTCCACAGGATCCTGATGGTACCCCTGCGTTAAAAATTGCATGGCTTTAGCGGCACGTTCTGGGGTCTTTAAGAGCCCATCGCGAGTCACATCCTCTCCCAGACCTTCAATAATGTTTTTGTAACGCTCCTTGACTTCGTCGGTTATCCGAATATTGTACTCCTCGAACTTTTTATAAGGCATCATTCTTTTTTTCATGGGTAAGATATACAATTTTACGCTTTTAAGGTCGGCTTTGTGGTCAAAAAATGACAGGGATTCAAACTTGGCCATAAAGATATGTGTTCTAAATTGTATAGACCAAGTTAAAATATTAAATTCACCATCTATTTTTTGAGTTATATGATCAAAGCAAAGAACATTCATAAATACTACGGTAATTTACATGTTTTAAAAGGCGTGGATATTCAGGTTAATAAAGGAGAGATTGTTTCCATAGTCGGTGCTTCGGGTGCCGGTAAAACCACCCTGTTGCAAATATTGGGGACCCTGGATATGGCCTCGAAAAAAGAAGATTACACGCTTGAAATCAATGCCACGGATCTAAAATTGTTGAGTGACAAAAAGCTTGCTAAATTTAGAAATGAGCATGTCGGATTCATTTTTCAGTTTCACCAGTTGTTACCTGAATTCACGGCCCTGGAAAATGTCTGCCTTCCGGCTTTTATAAAAGGGACCAAGAAAAGTGATGCTGAAAAGCATGCCAGGGAACTTTTGGACTTTTTAGGCCTGTCTGAGCGCTATACGCATAAACCCAATGAACTCTCCGGCGGCGAGCAACAACGTGTGGCGGTGGCTCGGGCTTTAATTAACCATCCGGACCTGATCTTCGCCGACGAACCTTCCGGCAATCTCGATAGCGAATCGGCGGAACACTTACACCAATTATTCTTCAAATTAAGGGAAGAATTTGGTCAAACCTTCGTTATCGTCACCCATAATAAGGAACTGGCCAATATGGCGGACCGTAAATTGGTTATGGTTGATGGCAACTTTGTTACGAGTAATAAAGATTAGCCTATTAACAATCCATAACTGTTACCCCTGGATTTAGGTATCCGTTAATGGTACATCCACAATAAACTCTAAAAACTGTAGTTAACTGATCCATTTGAAGCGACAGACAACTTTTTGGATATTCATGTTAATCCTGGTCCTGAATTTGGGTTTTTGAATGATGTCAGTGGAAATTGGCTTTAGCTTACCATAACCGTTAAGGGGCTGTTATGAGTGGTTAGCACGTTTCTTTTTATAGATAAATCGAATGCGGACAAAACATATAAGAACCAAGGATTTTAATAATAAAATTGAATTAAAAACCTGTAAAGCCACTTTACAGGTTTTTAGTTATTTGAATGGGTGAACTGGAATTTATATCCCATTTAATTTACAATCCTATTATCTTGAACACGGAATTGTTATTTTGAGATTCATTATTGTTTTTGGCTACATTAATGATCTTCAAATTCGTTACAGCAGAAGGTGAATTACAATCTCCCTCTCCTGTTTCCGGGTTGGTTAATACGAATCCATTATTGACTTGAACGCTTAGTTGTAAATTATTGACAGTCATACTTTCTTCAGGGTTTTCCGGGAAATACAATGGACCAAAACCAAAGTCAATAACACTATATGGTGCGGTCCAATTCACATGAAAATGCCCAATCTTCTCATCATCACAAATATTGGAAAACAATATTTCCCCTGTAAACAAATTAGAGATTTCAACGTAGGGATTATTGGTATTAGCAGAGAATTGCGCTTTATTCTCATCAAATACTTTAACATCGATTAATGGATCGGGATTTCCTTCTTCATTTAGTTCATAGACCAGAATAAGGTTCGGAAAATCAAAAAATCCAATAAAATTTGAAAAAGCCCCCGATTTTTCAAAAAACATTACCCCATTGCTATTGGAATTTTTGGAGTTGGCCATTTTAGACACCGTACTTACAACATTGGTGAAATCCAAACTTTGATTAAATGATTTTTTAATGGGTGAATCTCTACTCAATTCTGGTTCTGAGTTAGATGTAGAACACCCAAAAATTAGAAATGCCACGACGGACAAAACAAAAAAAAGTCTTTTCATAATTGGTTGATTTAAATTAAAAATTAGTTAACCCATACTATAAAAAGGTCGTGTGGTATCTTTGGGTACCTCAATGGAAAAGCTAATTAATAATTGTTAGGGAGTTATATCTGTTCTACAAATTTTGATGTACAACAGTTTAAATATAGTAAATAATATTTAAATATGACCCATTTTCTTATTCGCAACCCGCCAATACTCAATATTAAAAAAACCATATATTTGGATTTAAATTAAATTTAGATCGAAACACAAGACCTTAAGGAATTCTTAGATACCAAGGTACTTCAGTATAACCACCCCCGGTTTATTGAAAGTGATCCCATACAAGTTCCGCATGCCTTTACGGCCAAAGAAGATATTGAGATTGCCGGTTTTTTGACCGCTACGATTGCCTGGGGCAATAGAAAAAGTATTATCAGCAGTGCCAAACGCTTAATCGAATTGCTTGACAATGCCCCTTATGATTTTGTGCTTAACCACACGCCAAGCGATCTGGACAGATGCGTCCCATTTGTCCACAGAACGTTTAATGGCGAGGACTGTAAACAATTTATAAGATCACTACAACACCTTTATAAGACCTACGGTGGATTGGAGTCCATATTTAGCAAATACGCAGAAACGGATTCGTTGCAGGGTGCTATTTCCCGCTTTAAATCACTATTTTTCGAAATAGACCATAGGCCAAGAAGTCAAAAGCACATTAGCGACCCCTTAAAAAATTCGGCAGCCAAACGTATAAATATGATGCTCAGATGGTTTGTGAGAAGGGATAATTCCGGAGTGGATTTTGGTATCTGGAAAAGCCTCTCGCCTGCTCAACTGTCCTGCCCATTGGATGTGCACTCCGGAAATGTTGCCAGAAAACTGGGTTTACTAACTCGAAAACAAAATGATGCCAAGGCTTTACAGGAATTGGATCAAAATTTAAGACATTTAGATCCCATGGACCCTGTAAAATATGATTTCGCCTTGTTCGGTTTGGGGGTTTTTGAAAAATTCTAAATGCTTCGAAGGATGGCGCTTTTAGGATATTTACCAGGAAATTTTCCCTTGGTCCACGCACGTCAATATAAGCCCTGTTACAGATCTCCACGTATCTGCTGATCATAACATTTGAATGATTACCAGATATGAGTGAAGATCATAAGACCGAATAAAAGCCTTACCTTAAACATTAAGGCCCTTAACGGGCGTTATTCATGGTTATGTTCGGCATGGTTATCCCCTTCAACCTGGCCCGATTGGTTCATGGCCATCGCATGGTCATATTGACAGCATTCAGGTAAATTTTTATAGGCTTCTTCATTCCCTGCAACACGCTCTGTATCATAACCTGATGCGGCGATTGCATTGTGGAAAGCCATTTCATCCGTCTTAGAACCGTCAAAAACAACCGTCATGGCTTTACGGTTCACATCCCACGTTGCGGTAATAACGCCTTCCACACCATTTGCCGCCTTCTCAATGGTTTGTTTGCACATGACACAATTTCCCCTCACACCAAAGGCGGTTTCCACCCTTGAAAGTTCATCAGACTGCACGTGTTCTACGGTTTCCATTTTTGTCTTAGCGTCATGCTTACAGCTCATTAATCCTGTTATTGCTATGACTGCAACACTTAAAATGACTTTTTTCATAATTTAAAAATTTAAAGGTTTTATTCTATTATTTGTTTTACCTCGCCACAGGTTAACATGGCTCCCCCGAAATAGGGATTGATTACTTTTTTTTCCTTGCTCAACCAATAGGCGCCTTTGTTATTATCGGCCATTGGACAAAATTCCACATAGACTTTTTCCCCGATGCCAAATATTTGTATAGCATGGATTATAGGGGATGATAAATGCTTAAAATGACTACGCTGCGCTTTTAGTGCTGTTGCTTTGGAAATGGAACTTGTGACTAATTTCAATTCGTTTTCCAATGACATCCAATGGGTTCGCGCTATGGTATCGGCCAATTCGGTCTGGTCCATGTCATCCAGTTTACCCATCAATCCCTGTGCCGCATCTTTTACGGCCTTACGATCATTATGCACTAAAGCATCCTTTAGTTGTATATATGCCTCATAGACCTCCTTTAATTGCTTTTGGAAGCCTACCGATACGGTGATTCTTTCATTGGGGTTCGAATAATTCTCCTGATTTGCAGACATTATTGGTGGTGTCCCCCAATGGCCTTCATGACCCGTCATTGATGTGCTCCCGTCCTTGTTCATCATCGATTTTTTGCCTTGTAATTGCGCCGCTGCATCGACGGTAAAGGTGCCGTTGGTAACAATTTCATCACCCCTTTTCAAACCGCCCAGAACCTCGTAATACGCGCCTAAGGGCTTTCCTAAAATGATGTCGCGCATCTCAAAAATGGGTTGATCCGGTTGGGGCTTCAAATACACGACGGAGCGTTCTCCCGTCCATAAAACAGCAGATTTGGGGATCGTCAAAACCTGTCCGCCAGAGGTTTCAAATCCCTGTATCCGGCCTTCAACGAACATTCCGGGTTTAAGCAAGCCGTCCTTATTATCTAAAACCACTCTTAATTTTACCGTTCTGGTCCCGGAATCCAGAATGGGATCAATAAAATCCACTCTGGCCTTAAAGGCTTTGCCCGGATAGGCATGCGTGGTTATGGTAATGTCCTGTCCCGTTTTGAACAGGTCAATCTGATTTTCATAGACATCCAAATTAGCCCAAACCGTATTTAAATTGGCGATCTTAAACAAGGGTTGCCCCTGTTTGATATAATCGCCTTCTTCAACCAATTTATCGGTAACCGTTCCGGAAACCGTTGCAATAACCGGGAAATTTTCCTTTACTGTTCCCGATGCTTCAATGCCATTAATTTGATCCTCTGATAACTTCCATAATTTTAATTTGTTTCGAACCGCCTTATACAATTCCGGTTGGGATTCCTTTAAAGTAGCAGCTGTAATTAATTCTTGTTGAGCCGCGTACAATTCCGCGGAATAAATAGTGGCCAAACGTTGCCCTTTTTTAACCTCTTCCCCCTTAAAGCTGACATTCAATTGTTCTATTCTCCCCGTAAAATAGCTCACCTGGACCACATTGGCTTCCTCATTTTCTACAATTTTACCGGAGAGCTTGATGGATTGATCCGCTCCGGAATTCGTCCCGACAATTGAGGTTTTAATGTTGGCCAATGCCATGGCATTATCGGTCAATTGGAATTGATCCGCCGAAAGCCCGTCGGCGGCGGTCTCCGCCGGGATTAAATCCATACCACAAATAGGACAATCCCCGGGCTCGGGTTGCATTATTTGTGGATGCATGGAGCAGGTCCACATTTGTCTCGTTTCAGCGACTTTAAGATGATCGTGCTCACCTTCCTTATGGGAAGGGTTACCAAATAGCCACCAGCCCAGTAGCAATCCGATAAGTAATACTGCGATATAAACGATATATTTCTTCATGATGTTTTCTTTTTTATTCGTATTCGTACTATTTGTTAGCATAGTACCGTGTTAACAGTCCTTAATGCCATAGATTTTATCCCTTCGGATATATCCGCTTTGAATGGGCTTAATTCATTATTGACTGATGTGGATCCTTGGCTTAGCTGTTTAAGATGGTCACGGCTACCATAATCCATATGAATCCCAAACCAAAATCGGATTCCTGAAAAGCATTCGAAATAAAAATGCATTTTACTGATTTTCAATATTATATTGCTTCTTACCATAATTAAATATTTAAACGTCTTAACCGTAACGCATTGGATATGACCGATACCGAACTGAAACTCATCGCCAAGGCAGCAATCATTGGGGAAAGTAATATTCCGAAAACGGGAAACAGGACCCCTGCAGCAATGGGCACGCCCAAAGTGTTATAGATGAGTGCAAAAAACAGGTTTTGCTTAATATTTTTCATCACAGCATCACTTAAATTTCTTGCCTTTACAATACCGTTTAAATCCCCCTTAACCAAGGTTATCATGGCGCTTTCAATGGCCACATCTGTTCCTGTTCCCATGGCAATGCCTACATCACTTTTGGCTAAGGCCGGTGCATCGTTAATCCCATCACCTGCCATGGCAACCACCTTACCGCTGTCCTGCAGTTTTTCAACTGCTTTTAACTTATCCTCGGGAAGCATCCCGGCTTTAAAATCCGCAAGTTTTAATTCGGAGGCTATGGCCTGTGCCGTTTCATAATTGTCCCCTGTAAGCATGACCACATCTATTCCCTTGCGTTGGAGCTCCTGTATGGCTTTTGCACTGGTTTCCTTTAAATTATCCCCAATAACAACATATCCGGCTACTTGTTTATCAATGGCCAAAAATGACACTGTTTTGCCCTGTTGCTGATAGGTTTTAGCCTCGTCATCCATTTCGGAAGTGCGTTCTGCCCCAACAAAATCCATCATCTTTGGATTTCCTAAAGCAACCTTCTTTCCATTAATTTCAGTTTCCACCCCTTTACCGGTAACAGCTTTAAAGTTGTTCGATTTTAACAGGTCCACCTGATGCGCCTTTCCATATTTAACGGTTGCTTCCGCTAAGGGGTGTTCGCTATTGACATTGACCGATACCATATATTGCAACACGTCCTCCTCTTTGAAACCACCAAACGCGCCCACTTTTATTACCCTGGGTTTTCCTTCGGTAATCGTGCCTGTCTTATCCACAATCAAGGTATTTATCTGATCCATTTTTTCAAGCGCCTCCGCATTTTTAATTAATACACCATTTTGAGCTCCTTTTCCAACACCTACCATCACAGACATGGGTGTTGCCAAACCCAATGCACAGGGACAGGCAATGATTAGAACCGCAATCGCATTAACAAAGGCATAGACATAGGCCGGTTCCGGCCCCCAAATGGACCAGACCATAAAGGTGATAATTGATATGATCACCACCAGGGGCACAAAATAACGCGATACCTTATCTGCCAAATTTTGAATGGGTGCCCTGCTTTTACTGGCCTTATTGACCATTTGAATGATTTGAGAAAGCAAGGTGTCGCTACCTATTTTTTCGGCTTTCATCAAAAAAGATTGGTTGCCATTAATGGTACCACTACTAACCTGGTCTCCAACGGATTTCTGTACGGGAATGGGTTCTCCTGTGATCATGGACTCATCAATACTGGTTTCACCTTCTGTTATGGACCCATCCACAGGGATTTTATCGCCGGGCTTCACTTTTATAATATCATTTAACGCGATGTCATCAATACGTACCTCAACTTCCTCCCCATCCACAAGTTTTATGGCCTTGTTGGGTGCTAATTTTAATAATTCCTTTACGGCTGAATTGGTCTTACTATGCGCTCGAGCCTCCAACAGCTGGCCTAGCAGTACCAGGGTTAAAATAACTGTTGCAGCCTCAAAATAGACATGAACGGCGTTAGACTCCGTTTTAAACTCTTCAGGAAAAACAGCGGGAAACAGCATTCCTATAATACTAAATAGCCACGCTACACCTGCGCCAATCCCAATAAGGGTAAACATATTTAAATTCCAGGTTTTAATACTTCGGTACGCCCTTTCAAAAAACATCCAGGTGGCATAGAATACTACCGGAAGGGATAAGACAAACTGTACCCAATTCCAACGGTGCTGTGTCATGACCTCATATAATGGGTTGTTCGTAAACATGTCGCTCATGGCAATGAGAAAAATGGGTAATGTAAAGGCAGCGGCAATCCAGAACTTAAACAACAGGGTATTATAGGTTTTTTCTTCTGCCGAAGGTTCTGGTCGCAGAGGAACCAGATCCATTCCACAAATAGGACAAGACCCTGGCTGATCTTTGATAATGTCCTGGTGCATGGGGCAGGTCCATTGTTCATTAGAGACCTCGGAAAGGTTCTGTTCTTCAATTAAATCCATACCACAAACAGGACATTCACCGGGTTTGTCATAGGTTTTTTCACCTTCGCAGTGCATAGGGCAGTAAAATAGGCCATTGCCATTTGCTTTGGCTTGATTTTTCGTTTTGGGTACTGAAGTATGCTCCTGCTCCCCAGGCATATGAATGCTATATCTTCCGCCATCCTCTTGCAGGGCGTTTTGAAATGTTTCCAATGGAATATGGCTTTCCATTTCGATGGTAGCCTCCCCTTTTTCCAGATTAACAGACGCCTTTACAACGCCTTTTACTTTGGAAAGGGTTTCCTCTACATGATTGCGACATCCGTTGCATGTCATTCCGTTTATTTGATAAGTGTGTTTCATTTTTTATTGGATCACATAATTAATAATTGACGTCTGAACATAATAGGCTTTAATGGCCTCTATTTGGTTCAGTTGAAACTTTAGTTGTAATTCCTGAATATCCAAAACATCATTAAAATCAATACCTCCTGTTTCGTATCGGGATAAAAGAATATCTTCAGCATCTTTAGCTTGTTTGAGGTTTTTGGTTGCGGTAGTATGACTTATCCTGGCTGAAATACGGGCTTTAAGGGCTTTGTCCAAAAGGGTTTCCAGCCTGTTTAACCGGTCTTGTTTCTGATAATTGATTTTGTGTTGTTCCAACGCGTTTTGTTTCGTTACCGATCGATATTTTTTATTGAATATTGGAATGGAAACAGAAAGCATTGGCATGACAATATCTTTGCCATTATCACTAAAGGTTAAGTCCGGTCGTTTTTCGACGTTTATATAATCCAGCCCGAAACCAAACATCGGGCTACGGTCTTTCCGATTTAAGAGTTCGGACTGCTCAATAGATTGATAGAGTTTATCATATTTGATGAGTTCGGGGTGTAGGGTTAATTGATCCGTATCAACATCAAAATCTTCAGAAGGCATCTGCAATTCCTGAATAATAGTTACAGCAATATCTTTATCTCGGCTTAAGAGTTTATTGAGTAAGGTTTGCTCTGCTAAATACTGTTGCATCAAAACTTGCTTAAGTTGCTCCAATTCATTTTGACGCATTTGTAACCTCAAAACATCAACAGCCGAGGCCTGGTCTACTTCAACAGAGGTTAAAGCTAAGGTTTCATAGGTTTTTAATAATGCGATGTTTTCGGTTAAAACCTCTTGTTTACTCTTATTCTCATAAAGATAATAATAGGATTGTGAGATTGAAGCCACTAATTTTCTCTTAGCGATAACGATATCTTCATACCTGGCTTCCGCTAATGCAGTGACATAATGTTCTCTTGCCGTCAATTGTCCAAACCATGGCAACATTTGTTTTGCGGATACCTTGAACCGTTGTGCCCCGGTTCGGGTTTCCGGTTCACTAACAAAATAACCAACCCCAAATTCCGTGTTAGGGATGGTGCTGACTTCGTTAACTTTTTCTGAAGCTATGCGGTATTGCATTTCAAATTGTTGAATTTCCGGATTGTTGGATAAGCCTTCCGCGATGAGCCTATCCAATTCCTGAGCCCCTGAAACGTCATAGACCAGTAATACGATTATTACTATAATTGCTCTTTTCATTTTGCGGTTCGTTTTAGTTGAATTTCATGGTTCCAGCTAAATAATACCGGAACAATAAACAAGGTTATTAATGCTATTAACATGCCTCCAAAACTTGGAATTGCCATTGGAATCATAATGTCGCTTCCTCGTCCTGTTGAGGTCAACACAGGTAAAAGGGCCAATAGGGTTGTTGCCGTTGTCATTAGGCAGGGTCTAATCCGTTTCTTACCCGCTTCAACTACCGACATCCTAATTTCTTTTTGGTTTTTGGGCTTGTTTTTTTGAAAAGTCTGGGTTAAATAGGTAGCCATTACTACCCCATCATCCGTTGCGATACCAAACAGGGCAATAAAACCAACCCAAACCGCAACGCTTAAATTTATGGGATGCATTTGGAACAGGACTCTTAAGTTCTCTCCAAAAACATTAAAGTTTAAGAACCAGTTCTGACCATAAAGCCATATCATTATAAAACCACCGGCAAAAGCCACCGCTATTCCCGAGAATACCATGAAAGAGGTAGACACAGAGCGGAATTGAAAATAAAGAATTAAGAAAATGATGAGTAATGCCAGAGGAACTACCAGTGCCAAAGTTGCTTCTGCTCTTAATTGATTCTCATAGGTTCCGGTGAATTTATAGTTGATTCCTTTTGGTACGATCAATGCTCCTGAATCTATTTTTTCCCTAATTAATGCCTGTGCATTTTCAACGACATTGACCTCTGCGAAGCCCTCTAATTTGTCGAATAACACATAACCCACCAAGAAGGTATCTTCACTTTTTATAACCTGCGGCCCTTGCTCATACCGGATGGTAACCAGCTCCTTTAAGGGAACCGGATTACCATTTTCAACAGGAACATAAATTTGTTCCAAATCATTTGGATGTCCTCTTAGCTCTCTTGGATAACGCACGCGAACGCCATAGCGCTCCCGACCTTCAACGGTCTGCGTCAGCTCCATTCCACCAATGGCGACCTTCAGCACCCGTTGCACCGCATCAATAGTCACTCCATAACGCGATAGTTTTTCTCTATCAATATCAATTAACACATAAGGTTTTCCAACAATTCGGTCGGCAAATACAGCTTCCTGCTTAACCCCTTTCACTTGTTTGAGAATAGCTTCCAACCGAATGCCAAAGGCCTCTATTTGTTCTAAATCCTGACCTTTAACCTTAATTCCCATTGGTGCACGCATACCGGTTTGCAACATGACCAGTCGCGTTTCTATAGGCTGAAGTTTTGGCGCCGAAGTCACACCCGGTAATTTGGTGACCTTAACGATCTCATTCCAAATGTCATCAGGAGATTTAATTTCCGGTCGCCAGTTGCGGTAAAGCTCACCTCTTTTGTCTGGTATTAAATCGGTGTGGTGAATGTTTTGTTTTAAAGTGCCGGTTTGGGATGTGTTATTCGGGTTGGCAATAAAACGCCCATCTCTTAACTCGAACAGTCCCTTATCATTGATTTTAAAGCGCTGCCGCTCACCCCTTTCATTGAGCATGTATTCAGGTTTGTATTGAATTATATTTTCATACATGGACAAAGGCGCGGGATCTAATGCAGATTCTGTTCGTCCGGCCTTTCCAACAACCATTTCAATTTCCGGAATTTGGGCGACCGCCATGTCTAACTGCTGTAAAACACGTTTGTTTTCCTCAACACCGGAATGCGGCATGGATGTCGGCATTAACAGAAAGGTCCCTTCATCCAAGGACGGCATAAACTCTTTACCTGTGTTTCTCATGATGGCAATCCCCGCAACGACAATTAGTGTTGGTATGGACAAGAAAAATACTTTATGGCTCAAGCACCATGCTAAGATCCTTGTATAATATCTCATGAATAACGAAAATATGCCGAGTAACCCAAAGCACAGGGTCCCCACAAAGACGAGATTCCAAAAGACACTTTTATCGACTCCCAAAGGACGCCAGTAAATGGCCAATAGAAACACAATGGCACATACTGAAATGATCATATTGATGCTATTGGATTGCTTTACAGTTATCCTTTCCCTCCGTTTTAGTAATCCAGTTACACCAAATGCCATTAGAACCAATCCCAACCAATATCCATATATGAGAACGATGCCCCCCACTATTATCCATAGTCCACTTAAAGCATCGTTAAACCTGTTTTTAATCCGTTGCTTTCGGAATAGAAACGCTGCGAAAGGGGGTATTAAAAAGAGGGCAATCAGAATCGAGGCGGTTAATGCAAATGTTTTGGTAAAGGCTAAGGGCCTGAAGAGTTTGCCTTCGGCGCCAATCATGGTAAATACAGGAATGAAACTTATAATGGTGGTCATTACCGCAGTTATAATGGCTCCTGACACCTCAGTGGTCGCATTATAAACCACGGTATTAATGGACACGTTTTCCTTATTATCCTTCAAATGGCGAAGGATGTTTTCTGAAAGTATGACCCCAACATCTACCATGGTACCAATGGCAATGGCGATTCCTGAAAGGGCCACGATATTGGCATCTACTCCAAACAGCTTCATAGCGATGAACACCATTAATACGGCTACAGGTAATAATCCCGAAATAAGGACAGAAACTCGTAAATTGAAAACCATGATGACAATAACCAAAATGGTTATGAGTATCTCCATGGTTAAGGCCTCATTTAAGGTGCCTAAAGTTTCCTGGATAAGTTCGGTCCTATCATAAAAGGGAACAATCGTTAATTGTGACGTTCTACCGTCTTTAAGCACCTTCGCGGGCAAGCCGGAACTCAGTTCCTTAATCTTATCTTTAACATGGTCAATAACTTCCATAGGGTTGGCTCCATATCGGGCCACAATAACACCCCCAACAACTTCCGCACCTTCCTTGTCTAAAATCCCACGCCTTGTGGAAGGGCCCAGTGACACCTTCGCAATATCCTTTATTGTTATGGCGGTAAAATCTTTGGAAGTCACGACGGCATTTTCTAAATCGGCAACCGATTTCACATACCCTAAGCCCCTTACCAGGTATTCGACCTGATTAATTTCTAAGGTCTGAGCCCCAATATCCCTGTTACTTTCTTTAACAGCCTTCACGACATGTTCCAGGTTCACCTTGTACTGGCGCATCAGTTCGGGGTTAACATCGATTTGGTATTCCTGAACATAACCCCCGATAGAGGCTACTTCTGAAACGCCACTGGCAGATGACAACGCATATTTAACGTAAAAATCCTGAATGCTTCTAAGTTCATGTAAATCCCATCCACCGGTAACCTTTCCGTTCTCATCACGACCTTCCAGGGTGTACCACAAAATTTGTCCTAAACCGGTAGCATCCGGACCTAATACGGGATTAACACCCTCAGGCAATAAACCAGCAGGTAAGGAATTTAGCTTTTCCAGAATACGACTTCGACTCCAATAAAACTCAATGTCTTCTTCAAAAATGATATAGATACTTGAAAAACCAAACATGGACGAGCTCCTAATGGTTTTAACCCCCGGGATACCGAGCAAGGTCGTTGTAAGTGGATAACTTATTTGGTCTTCAATATCATGAGGTGAGCGACCATCCCACTTTGTAAATACGATTTGTTGGTTTTCACCAATATCAGGGATGGCATCTACAGCGACCGGATGTGTTGGCAACCACTTAATATCCCAATGAAATGGCGTATTAATGGTTCCCCAGAAAATGAATAACACGAGTAGTAATACCGCTACCAGTTTATTCTCTATTAAAAATTTGATGCTTTTGTTGAGCATTGGATTTGATAGTTAACAATTAGACATTAGTGTCACAGAAACACCGAATACCGCGAATTACCCAAAGACCTGTGGTCCCGGGATAACACCGTCCATTGTTAAAAAATCAAATTAAGTAAACCTCGTAAAGAACTTGTATGTCGCGTTCCACCAGAGGCGGGGAATAATCTTTAAAGGGGATAATGGTTTCACTTAAACCTTCAAAAAGGTTCATATAAGTGTATACAAATGACGCTATAAAAAGGTGCTGATCCAAAGACATGTTCTGAACCGACAATTGAAGTTCATCCTGACCTTCAACGGTTAATTGTTTATCCTCACAACAATTCTTTTTGGTTACCGTGCATCCTTCGGTTACGGGACCACTCATTTCCATGCCACAACCTTTGGCTTTGTGAAACAAGGCTGTTTCAACTAAAGTATCGCCGCAGTAATGCATGTTTATAGTAAATGACATGGTAGAAAACACGACTACCAAAGCCATTACAAACGCCCATATTTTATGTAATCTCTGCTTCATTGCTGTTACAAATTTAAGAAATAAAATTTTTATATCACTTTTTTAACAAAAATTTGATTTTGAGCATATTATCTTCATTGGATTTACAACATTCTATATAATGGTTTAATTATGAACAAAATAGATTATGGTTCTTATGTACATAGCTTGTTTTTTTTTTGATTTAGTCTTTTACTGAAATACAGCGGTTACCCCTGTTTCATTGCGTAGTTTTATCAATGGGCAATAAGGCAACCCATATGGAGTGCATGCGAAAAGACCGGGTTTTGAAAAGAGGATGTATCCAAATACGTGAAAAAGCCCTGTCTGGATTTGATATTTAAGACAGGGCTTCTTTAAAATATGGACGGGATTGCGGGTATTAGCCTTTTAACCAAGCTTCACGGAGTGCTTTCTGGCTTTCGGTAGCATCGGGTTTTTCAACAAGTCCTTTTCCGAAGGTATACCCCTGTGTTGTTATGGTTTTAATTGTAATTTCTTCACCATTCCGATCGAGGACCACCACGATATCCTTACCTGGTTTCCACAGAAAAACTTCTTGCAACAACTGATTGGCATTTTGAAAGGTCAGGTCTTTACCATCTATGGATCTAATAACATCGTTGGCCTGTACGCCCTGGTCTTTCCAAAAGCTGTTTTTTAAAGCCATATCGGTGAAAAATATAGTGCCATTCTGTGGATCACCACTAACAATTGGAGCGCCGTTCATCAAGATATAATTGGCCTTAATCTGGGCCTCCCCTATTTCCAGTCCGACTTTATTCAAAAAGTCGTTGTAATTGATGGGGATATCCCCAATGACATGGGTATCGAAAAAGTCCCGAAGAGACGGATAGGTCATGGCCACAATCTCATCGAATAGCTGGTCATCTTCAAAGGGTTTATTTTTACCGTATTTTTGGGATAAGTCCTTCATCAACGCTAAAATACCGCGATCTCCTTGACTGCCTTCCCGTATTAAAATATCGACGCACATACCAATTAAAGCCCCTTTTTGATAGACATTTAAATACTGGTCTTTATAAGGTTCTTTTAAAACATTTTCGCTCATTATCGTGAAACTCATGGCATCATCCATTTGCTTTGAAAATTCTATCTTATCCATGATTTTAAGATAAAACTCGTCCTTATCAACTAAGTCTTGATTAATTTGAAAAAGGGTTGCAAAATACTCTGTTACACCTTCATACATCCATAAATGTTTGGAGAAGGTCGGGTTATTATAGTCAAAATAATGAACATCTTCTGAATGGATGGTCAACGGGGTCACAATATGAAAAAATTCATGGGATACCACATCTATCATACTGCTGGCCAACTCCTCGTCCGACATGTGTTCAGGCATGACAACTACTGTTGAGCTATGATGTTCCAGGGCTCCGAAACCTTTTGGAGAATCCTCTTTTCCCTCAGAAAGATAGACGTAGATATCATAACGGGGTGTACTGTTTATATCGCCTAAATAGGCTTTTTGCGCCCGCATCATTTTGAAGATGGTCTCTTTAAGCGATTTAGCGGAATGTATGTTATTGGGGGAATATACACTTAAGACAATTTTAATATCGTCTACTTGAAATTCTTCGACATCAAATTTACCGTACATCATGGGATTATCGGTGATCTCAAAATAGCGATTCGCCTGATATGAATTGGTCATGGTTTGGCCATCATCACTATATGTAGTCCCCAAATTTTGTAAGGCTGACGTATGGACCAACTCTTTGGGTGCAGTCACATTCAATTTATAGACATTGTCTTTTAAAGCATCGAAGTAGCCAACGAAACCATGAAGATTCAAAACATAATTATCGGGCTCTATATTAGTTCCTGCAGGCGAAAATGGAATGTCCTTACCAATCCCTCCCTCTTCTTCCATATCGTATGTATCATTCACGAAATAAGTAACTTTATCCAAATTCCTGGCATTGCTGATAGACCATGAATTCGTATCCAATTTCGTCACTGGTAATGCCTTACCGGCGTAATCAAAAGCCTTAAAATCATCCACATACTTGCCAAAATCACTAACGGCATAGGTCCCTTGTATCACCTTGGGGAGTCTGAAAATTACGGTTTCTGTGGTAAATCGCCCAGGATCAATGCTTACGGGCAACTTATCGTCTGTAACCCTGTTTAGGTCTATTGTTGAAACAATAGGTGTGTTAATGGCTAAATCATTGGCTGTCGTTTTAGTGGCACCACAGCTCACCAATAAAATTGCTGCTGCAAAAAGGCTAATTAATCGCGTATTCATATAATAGTTTCTAAATTTTTTAAGTGACGCTAAAAATACCATTATGTTACACGCCATTTTCATAAGGTTATGTTAAATTAGCAGTATGCAACAACCAAAAGTAAGCATTCTGACACCGTTCAAAAATACGGAAACTTTTCTTCCTGAATGCATTGAATCCATCATTAATCAGACCTACTCTAATTGGGAATTAGTGATTGTAGACGACGGTTCGACGGATAACAGTTTTGATGTTGTTAGCACCTATACCGAACAGGACCGAAGAATTAAATTATCCATAAATAAGGGTATCGGTATTATTAGCGCATTACGACAAGCTCTTGAACAGGCCTCAGGCACGTTGGTAACCAGAATGGACAGTGATGATATCATGGCACCCCATAAACTGGAAGTCTTAACCCATAACTTAATCACATATGGTAAAACCCATGTTGCCGTAGGGCTGGTAGAATATTTTTGTAAGGATGGTGTTGGTAAGGGCTATAAAAATTATGAAGCCTGGTTGAATACCCTGACACGAACCGGAACAAACTACTCAGAAATTTATAAAGAATGTGTTATTCCATCGCCCTGCTGGATGGTGTACAAAAGTGATTTGATCGCTTGCGATGCCTTTAACCCTGATATCTATCCTGAAGATTACGATTTAACCTTTAGGTTTTATAAGAATCATTATAAATGTATCCCTTGTGATCAAATTTTACATTACTGGCGTGATTATCCTTCACGCACATCAAGAACACATATCCATTATGCACATAACCATTTTACTGCTTTAAAAGCACGTCATTTTATAGCCATAGATTATGATCCAGATAAAACTTTAGTGATTTGGGGTGCAGGTAATAAGGGCAAAACTGCAGCTAAAATTCTTTTAGATCATGGCATTCCATTTGAGTGGATTTGTAACAACCCCAATAAAATTGGTCGTAAAATTTATGGTAAGACCATGCATCCGTTCAGTACATTAAAAACCATGGAACATACACAAAGTATCATAACGGTGGCCAATAAAAAAGCCCAAAAGGAAATCCGAGCCTTTTTCGCCCAATTGCATTTAAAACCCATTACAGATTATGTGTTCTTTTGTTAAGGCAAATTATTAATTTTGATGCTACAAAATGAAAAAAAATATGTAGGTTTGATAAACCCATTAGCGAATGCAGTTTAAACACCCCGAAATTCTTTATGCTTTATTTTTACTGCTCATTCCTCTTATTGTTCACCTATTTCAATTACGCAAGTTTAAAAAAGAGGCGTTTACCAATGTAGCCTTTTTAAAGAAAGCCACCCTGCAAACTCGAAAAAGTTCTGAAATTAAACGGTGGCTCATTCTAATCACAAGACTTTTACTGTTTGCTGCCATTATTTTAGCCTTTGCACAACCCTACTTTTCAAAAACCAAAAGTTTAAACGCCAAATCAGAGACCGTCATCTATTTGGATAATTCGTTTAGCATGCAGGCAAAAGGGGGTCAGGGTGAATTATTAAAACGAGCGGTTCAGGATGTGATCGCCAATGTTCCGGAAGATGAAACCATTTCCCTATTCACTAACGATGTAACTTACAAGAATACGACTGTAAAAGCATTGAAAAATGATTTGTTACAACTTCAATATTCAGCAATTCCACTGTCTGCCGAAGCGGCTTTATTAAAAGGGAATACCTTGTTTAAAAGCCCCGAAAACACCGTAAAAAACATGGTGTTTATTTCAGATTTCCAGGAAGCCAAAATCAATTTGGACCTCCCCATTGATTCTCTTACAAATTTGCATTTGGTCAAGCTAAAGCCTGTAAACACCGATAATATAGCCATAGATAGCATGTACATTTCCAATTCTAATGCAACCACATTGGAACTTACCGTATCCCTGAAAAACAGTGGCCAATTTGTGAAAGATTTACCCGTTTCACTTTATGATAATACCCGTCTTATCGCTAAAACCTCTGTTGATCTGGATCAAAAGGCTCAAACGACCTTCTCCCTTCCAAAGGATATCACTATCCATGGCAGGGTCATCATTAATGATTCATCCCTTCAGTTTGACAATATTTTGTTCTTCAATATTAATGATACGGAAAAAATCAATGTCCTTGCCATTAACCAGGCCAATGACGCTTTTTTAAAGCGTATTTATTCGAGTGAGGAGTTTAATTACCTCACCACCGGGATGAGTCAACTGGACTACAATGTAATAAGTGACCAACAGCTTATCATTCTTAATGAGTTGGAACAAATACCAGCTTCGCTCATGTTATCCTTAAACGCTTTTGTTAAAGAAGGGGGCTCTATAATTATTATTCCCTCAAACACCATTAACCCAGCTTCTTATAATACCCTATTAGTTAATTATAACCTGGAATTAGGCAATTATTCAGCCAGTGAAAAAAAGATTACCTCCATTAATTTTTCACATCCGTTATACCATGACGGTGTGTTTGAAAAGCAGGTCAGTAATTTTCAGTATCCAAAAGTAAATTCACATTACACCATTCATTCAAATAAGGTGTCTTCGGCACTTAAATTTGAAAACGGCAGTGCCTTTTTATGTGGAGATCAAAATGTATATGTCTTTGCATCAGCGCTAAACGACGATAATTCAAATTTTAAAAGTTCTCCACTTATTGTTCCGACACTTTATAATATTGGACGATTTAGTCTTAACCTTCCCAATTTATATTATACCATTGGCCAGAGCAACAGTTTTGATATATCCACCAATTTGCAGCAAGATGATATTTTATCATTACGGAACGACCAGATCTCTATTATACCCAGGCAACAACAATTCAACAGTAAAGTGGTTATTAAAACCCAAGAAACCCCTGCAATTGCAGGAACCTATGCGGTGACAAACAAAGACCAGACATTGGCTGCAGTGAGTTACAACTATAATAGAAAGGAAAGTGACTTAATCTATAATGATTTATCTCATCTGGACCCTAAATTAGTCAGCGATTCTGTAATCGATGTTTTCAACACTATAAAAAGTGATGTAAAAATTAATGCCTTATGGAAATGGTTTGTTATTTTTGCATTACTATTACTCATTATAGAAATGCTCATCTTAAAATATTTTAAATGAACATACTTATAAAGTCTGCCAAAATTATAGATCCTAAAAGCGATTTTCATAATACTACTCAGGATTTACTAATTGAAAAGGGTGTGATTTCGAGCATAGGAAGTAACCTAAAAAATCCGAACAACTTCAAAGAAATAAAACTAAAGAACCTTCATATTTCACAAGGGTGGTTCGACAGTGGTGTGAGTTTTGGGGAACCTGGTTACGAAGAACGTGAAACCATTGAAAATGGACTGATAACGGCGGCACGGTCCGGCTTTACTTCCATAGCTCTGAATGCCAATACCAATCCCATAATAGACACCAATGCGGATGTCGCTTTTGTACTCTCAAAAGCCTCAAATAGCCCGGTTACATTATTACCTTTGGGCGCCTTAACGCGTTCCAGTAAGGGTGAAGAATTGGCAGAACTGTTCGATATGAAGACCGCCGGTGCTGTGGCCTTTTATGATTACAAAGCTCCCGTAACTAATCCAAACGTGATGAAAATTGCCTTACAATATGCCAGCAATTTTAATGGATTGGTCTGTTCGTTCCCCCAGGAAAGCAGGATTTCCAGAAATGGTGTCATGAACGAGCATATCTCCAGTACCAGACTCGGATTAAAAGGAAATCCTGCCCTGGCTGAAGAACTGCAAGTGGCTCGTGATTTATTTTTACTGGAATATACGGGAGGTAAATTACATATTCCTACGATCTCAGCCGCGAAATCCGTCGCATTGATTAAGGACGCTAAGACCAAAAAATTGGATGTGACCTGTAGTGTCGCCATACACAATTTATGTTTTACCGATGAGGCCTTGACCGATTTTAACACCAACTTTAAGGTATTGCCCCCATTGAGAACGCAGGCCGATGTACAGGCGCTTATTGAAGGGCTTAAGGATGGGACTATCGATATGGTAACTACAGATCATACCCCAATAGACGTAGAAGAAAAAAAGGTAGAATTCGATCATGCCAATTATGGTACTATTGGATTAGAGAGTGGATTTGGAGCTTTGCGAACGGTATTAACTACAAAAACATGTATTGAGGTCTTGACCAAAGGCAAAACGCGATTTGGTTTGGAATCATGGCCCATTAATATTGGAAATCCTTTAAATGCCACCCTTTTCGATCCCGATGAAAATTATACATTTAGCCTTAAGGACATTAAGTCTAAATCAAAAAATGCCATATTTGAAGGATTTCCTTTAAAAGGAAAAGTTTATGGCATCCTTTCAAACCGTAAAATTGTATTAAACTAAACACACATGACCGCCCAGGACATTAATGAAGGAAAAGGACTTGCTATTGTGAGTTACCTGGCTGTAATAGGCATAATTATAGCCTATTTTTTAAATAATGACAAAAAAAATCCATTTACAAGCTTTCATCTCAGACAGTCCCTAGGGCTATGGCTTCTGTTTCACGTGCTCGGTTTTGTAGCGAGCTCTTTTGATAATTGGGGGGTCACCTCCGGATTTTATTTATTTTTCTGTATTCTTTTTATTTATGGCCTGATTGGTGCTGTGAGCGGTAAGGCTCAAAGCATTCCTCTTTTAGGTGACGTATTTCAAAAATGGTTTTCAAGTATCGGACACTAAATGGCGAAAAATACTCTTTCTTTATACCACATCATCCGTGAGTCTAGTTTAAAAACGAATGCACCATTGCTCATTATGCTTCACGGTTATGGCAGTGATGAAACGGATCTGTACGCTTTTGCATCAGAACTGCCGGAAGCGCTTTTTATCATTTCAGTCAGGGCACCCTTTCCCATGCCCCCTTATGGTAATGCCTGGTACGCGATTAACTTTGAAGCGGAAAAAGGAAAATGGAGTGACACTAAACAAGCGGCGGCCTCTCGCGATTTAATTGCAGATTTTATAGATGAAGCCATTGCAACTTATCCGGTGGACAAAGATCATGTTAGCTTATTAGGCTTTAGCCAAGGTACGGTTTTAGGCTATGCCGTGGCACTGACCTACCCGCATAAAGTGAAGAATTTAGTGGCCTTAAGTGGCTATATAAATACAGATCTGATTCCCAAAGATTTCAAAACCTTGGATTACTCCAAATTGGACTTTTATTGTTCCCATGGCAGTTTAGATCAAGTCATCCCGGTGGAATGGGCCAGACAGTCTAAAGCATTTTTAGCGCAATTACACATTAAATTCCAATATGCGGAGTTCCCGGTTGGTCATGGCGTGGCACCACAAAATTTCTATGAATTAAAGGCCTGGTTGACCCAGCGCATTCCCCATTTGTAAAATGAGATTGGCACCCTCAATTAAAATGAACCTCAATCCCAACATCTTTATTTATCGAAAATACGTGTAGATCATAGATATAATTTGGTTTTGTTTACTTTTTTTGTATTTTTGTTAAACAAAAATAAACATGCCAAAGAATACAGAATCCATAAAATCGCTTCGTAAGTCTGTTGATCCTCTCGGACTAATTATTGGTTTTCTCATTATTTTTATATGGTATGCCAGTTTAATGGGCTTATTAAATTGGGACTTAAGGTATACAAATCCCTTAGTCTATATTGCCGTTTTATGGCAGACCCATCTTTTTACGGGATTATTTATTACGGCTCATGATGCCATGCACGGCTCCATTTCTAAACATAAGAAATGGAATTATTTTATGGGTTGGATAACGTCCTTCCTTTTTGCCTTTAACTTTTATGACCGGCTGCTTATTAAACATCATGAACACCATAGATTTGTAGCAACCGATCAGGATCCCGATTATCACGAGTCCGGAAACTTTTGGTTATGGTACTGGACGTTTATAAAAAAGTATACCACGTTAAAGCAGTTAATTTTGATGACCATTAGTTTACAGGTGTTGCGCTTTATATTTCCATTAGAGAATTTGTTACTTTTTTGGATTTTACCCGGTATTTTATCGACGTTTCAATTGTTTTATTTTGGTACTTATATTCCTCATAAAAATGGGCATGAACATCCCAACAAGCATAAATCGAAAACGTTGAATAAAAATCATGTCTTAGCGTTTTTGAGTTGTTATTTTTTCGGATATCATTATGAACACCATGATGCCCCGGGCGTACCATGGTGGAGACTTTGGCAGATGAAATAGCGTTACGGAGTCCAATTCATGAATAAATGATGTGTATATTTTGAAATAACTTTGTTATTTAACCACTAAAATTGGATTCCGAATGAAATTACTGTGCACTTCCTTTATTTGTTTTTACCTATGCTTTCCCAATCAAGGTCTTTCCCAAAATGCCGAACAATTAAGAGCCATTAATTCAGCTATTTGGGAAAAATTCACTAAAGCCTTTGAAACCAAGGATATCGAACTGTTTTCCAGTTTACATGCAGAAGATTTAATTCGTATTAGTGGGGACGGTAAAACCATAAGAGGAAAAACGGCATACATTCGAGGCTATGAAAGCCGTTGGCATAATAAAGGCCTGGATCAGACTATTGCATTTCGATTTTTGGAGCGTATTTGTAACAGGGAGCATGCCTCAGAGCGTGGCATCTATAAATTAACTCATAACCCGAACACCGACAACGAGGTCTCTTATTATGGTAAATTTCATGTTATTTTAAAACAAGTGAACAAGCAATGGAAAATACTGGTGGACTACGATTCATCAGAGCATCACACCATTGGTGATCCCGCGTTTAATGCTGCAACGGCCTTAAATGCTGTTGAACCATTTGAACGTCGTTAGGCCCCTTTCAGGATATCCATAACTTCAACAGCCTCCGATCCCAATGAAAAGGACCTCCATTTCTTTTCATAATTTATACCGCTTTTAATCTGGCACTATTTGAATGCTTGACACAATAGTTTATCTTTGCAAGCTTAAAAGGGATATGACATATGAACATTTCTTATAACTGGCTCAAACAATTTATTAAAATAAATTGGACACCAGAACAATTAAGTGAACTCTTAACTGATTTAGGACTGGAAGTTGAAGGGATAGAATCCTTTGAATCTGTAAAAGGTGGATTGGAAGGTGTTGTTATCGGTGAGGTATTGACATGCAAAAAGCACCCCAATGCCGATAAATTGAAAATAACCACTGTCGATATTGGTCAGGAAGCCCCTTTACAAATTGTTTGTGGCGCACCCAATGTGGCTGCAGGTCAAAAAGTACCGGTCGCTACCATTGGAACGACATTATATCCTACTGAAGGAGCGTCATGGACCATAAAAAAAGGAAAGATAAGAGGTGAAGAAAGCCATGGCATGATTTGCGCAGAAGATGAATTGGGTCTTGGAACATCCCATGACGGTATAATGGTCTTAGATGCTAAACTCAAAGTAGGCGTACCGGCTGCAGAGGTTTTTAAAATAGAAAAAGACAATGTATTCGAAATAGGCCTAACCCCGAATCGTGCTGATGCGATGAGTCACTTGGGTGTAGCTCGGGATTTAAAAGCCGGATTTTTACAAAAAGATATTAATTTAGAACTTATTACACCGTCGGTTAGTGCCTTTCACACAGACAATCGCACCCTCAAAATAGATGTTGAGGTAAAACATAAAGAACTTGCGCCGCGATATTGTGGGGTTACCATTTCAGGTCTGAGTGTGGAGGAATCTCCTCAATGGCTGCAAAACCGATTAAAAGCTATTGGATTAAACCCCATCAATAATGTTGTAGATGCTACGAATTATGTGTTACATGAATTGGGCCAACCGCTACACGCCTTTGATGCCATTAAAATTACCGGGAAAAAAATTGAAGTTAAAACCCTTGAAAGGGGGACTAAATTCATCACATTGGATGGTGTGGAACGTGAACTTCATGAGGATGACCTCATGATCTGCGATGGTAATAAACCCATGTGTATTGCCGGAATCTTTGGAGGTATCGATTCTGGGGTTACCGAAACCACCACGAGTATTTTTCTCGAAAGTGCCTATTTCAATCCCGTAAGTATCCGTAAAACAGCGAAACGTCATGGTTTAAGTACCGATGCCTCCTTCAGGTTTGAACGTGGTATTGATCCCAGCATAACTGAATATGCCCTAAAGCGTGCAGCGCTATTGATCCAGGACGTGGCCAGTGGTGAAATTACAAGCGATATCGTCGATTTTTACCCCAATAAGATTAAAGACTATGAAGTGCGGTTAAGTTTTGAGAATGCCAAAAAACTTATAGGTGAAGAAATCCCGAAAGAAGTTATTAAGCGCATACTGTCATCATTGGAGATCAAGGTGAATAATGTCACCGAAGCCGGTTTGGGACTTACGGTACCTGCATATAGAAATGATGTTCAGCGGGAAACTGATATTATTGAAGAAATACTAAGAATTTATGGTTATAATACGATTAAAACCACTAAAAAACTTAGTGCCTCTATTTCAAACACCTCCCGATTTGAAGATCATGTCATTCAGGACACAATCGGTAATTTATTAGCTGCTCAGGGGTTTTTTGAAATGCTGTCTAACTCCTTAACCACTCCGAATTACATCACCTTTAGCGAGCAATTGAAGGCAGAACACCATATTAGCATGTTAAACCCCCTGAGTCATGATTTATCGGTGCTTAGGCAGTCCTTATTGTTCTCTGGTCTGGAAGCTGTTTCGCATAATATAAATAGGAAAAGGCTGGACTTAAAACTTTTCGAATTTGGAAAAACCTATCACCATATCGATGATGACAGAAAAGAATTAAAACACCTTTGCTTATTGGTAACCGGTAATCGGGAGCCTGAAAGTTGGTATACTGTTAATACCAAAAGTGATTTTTTCTATTTAAAGGGTATGGTTAACGCTATTCTAGATCGATTGGGCATTTCTAGTTGCACAGAAGTTCCATTGCGCAATGATCTTTTTGGTGAAGGGTTGTCCATCGTCCATAAAAAAACGCCACTGGTTGATTTTGGGATGGTCAAAAAATCTATTCTGAAGGCCTTTGATATTTCACAGGAAGTCATTTATGCCGATTTTTATTGGGATGCGATCTTAGATATGGTCAAGCGTAACAAGATCGTTTTCGAACCCATACCAAAATACCCGCAGGTACGGCGTGACTTTGCCCTGCTTATCGATAATCATGTCTCTTTTGAGGATATCCTAAAAATTGCCAAACAAAGTGAAAGACAGCTGCTCAAGGATGTCAATCTATTTGATGTGTATCAGGGTAAAAATTTACCACAAGGTAAAAAAAGTTATGCGGTTAGTTTTACTTTACAAGACCAAAACAAAACGCTTACCGATAAACAGATTGATAAAATCATGACCAAACTTCAAGTCAGTCTTGAAAACGAACTTGGGGCTGAATTACGATAGAATTTATTCGATCAAGGCAATAATGCGTAACGGACCACCACTGCCCCCTTTGATTTTAATAGGTAAGGCAAAAACAACAAATTGATTTGCCGGAAGGGCATTTAAATTCGTCAAATTTTCAAAAGCAGGAATATTATTCCCCAATAGGATGACATGGCTCTGGAAATCTGTGGATTGGCCATAGTCGATACTCGGGGTGTCAATACCAATGGCATGAATATTTCTGTGTTCTACCAACCAGGCGGCAGCTTTAGGATCAAGGCCTGGAAAATGTAAGTCCTTAATAGCTTCAGGACCACGCATTTCTGTTCCCAGGTATTTTGATTTATCGGGATAAAATTTTGAAAATCCTGTTTCCAGCAATACGATACTACCCTCAGGTATTTGTTCTTTTTCTGCTTTTTCCCAATTCAGGAAATCATTAATACCAATAAGATAGTCCGGGTTATCCAGTGCATTCCGGGACACATCAATTTTAATGGCATGGCCCACCAAATGCTCGAGGGGAATTTTATCCACCGTTTGTCCGTGTTTGGCAAAATGAATAGGAGCATCTACGTGTGTTCCTCCATGCTCGGCAGTCGAAAAATTATTGGCGGCGTAAAAGAACCCCTGATCGGTATCACCATAAGCAACAGTATCCAAATGAAACTCTTTAGCCGTAACCCAATAAATGGTTTCATCCGAGAAATCATACGACAAATCAACTATTTTTGATTGTAACAAGGCCTCATAATTGGATACCGTGGTCGCCACTTTATCTTCCTGGGGTGTTTTACACGATACTACCAGCCCAATAAGTAAAAAAATGAACATCCTGTTTTTCATGACCATGTAATTTTTAGGTATAATTCGTCCAACAGATTCTAATTACAGGTAATGTAATCATTTAATTTTACAGTTGTCATTGAATGGAAATAAAATTTATGATGTTTTATTTATTACGTATATTTATTACAGATAAAAATATGTAAGCCATGACAGATTCAGAATATGTCAAAATTTATACCGGTAGTTTGGTAATTGTACAACACCTCGTACAGGAACTCGAAGAACATGGAATTAACGCCATAGTTAAGGATGAAACGGAATCCGCTCGTTTGGCAGGTTTTGGAGGGGGTATTGTTCCAGGATTTCAAGAGGTATTGGTTAATAAGGATGAACTTGATAAAGCCTTGTCTGTTTTAGAAACCTTTGAGGCTGACCTGGAAGAGCAACCTTAACACGAACTTTCATGATCAAGGACAGCATTGTAATTAACGGTTTCAAGCATATCAAATACAAACCGGTAACCTGTACGCCCGAAACGTCTGTACAAAAGAGTCTCGACTTTTATCATATTATGGACACCAGACGGTCGGTACGAGAGTACGCCAGAACGCCTGTTTCACAAAACCTTATTGAAACCATCATCCAAACGGCGTCAACGGCACCATCCGGTGCCCATAAACAACCCTGGACCTTCTGTGCAGTTTCAAATGCCGAGTTGAAATCCAAAATTAGAAAAGCCGCCGAAAAGGAGGAAAGAGAAAGTTATTCGAATAGAATGAGTGAACGATGGCTTAAGGATTTGGAACCACTTGGTACAGATAGCAATAAGCCTTTTCTCGAGGACGCACCGTGGCTTATCATAGCTTTTAAACATGTTTATGGTTATGATGAAGCGGGTTCAAAACACAATAATTACTATGTTAATGAGTCCATAGGGATTGCTTGTGGTATGCTGATCACTGCCATACACAAGGCGGGATTGGTAACCCTTACCCACACGCCCAGTCCAATGCACTTTTTAAGCGAATTACTGGATCGCCCAAATAACGAACGTCCTTTTCTGCTCTTACCTGTAGGGTATCCTAAAGATCCGGTTTATGTGCCTGATATTCAAAGAAAGCCTTTAGAGGCCATAGCTGCATTTTACACGTAATGATAAGTATAGAGGAACATCAGTTACAATTCTAAGCGGTAACTGAATACATCTTTTCACGTAATTCCTTAATCCTTTTATCCTGCATGTATTCATCGAATGTCATGTAACGATCTATGACGCCATGGGGGGTTAATTCAACCACCCTATTAGCTACAGTTTGGGCAAACTCATGATCATGCGTTGTGAACAAGATAGTTCCCTTAAAATTTTTAAGCGAGTTGTTAAAGGCAGTTATACTTTCCAGATCGAGGTGATTTGTGGGTTCGTCCAACATTAAAACATTGGCCCTTAACATCATCATCCGACTAAGCATACACCGGACTTTTTCGCCTCCTGAGAGGACATTGGATTTTTTTAAGGCCTCTTCCCCGCTAAAAATCATCTTTCCCAAAAATCCACGTATATAGACCTCTTCACGCTCTTCCTCTGTTTTCGCCCACTGACGTAACCAATCAACCAAAGTCAGGTTGTTATTAAAAAACATGCTGTTATCCAAAGGCAAATAGGATTGCGTTGTGGTGATGCCCCAGGAAAATTGACCGGAATCGGCCTTTTCCTTGTTATTTAATATTTGATAAAAAGCCGTTGTGGCTCTGGAATCCCTTGAAAACACAACCACCTTATCCCCTTTGGCCAAGTTTAAATCAATAGAATTGAACAATACCTCACCATCAATGGAGGCCGATAGGCCTTCAATATTTAGAATTTGATCTCCTGCTTCACGTTCACGTTCAAAAATAATAGCCGGATAACGACGGCTGGAGGGTCTTATATCTGCAATATTTAATTTGTCTATCATCTTTTTTCTACTCGTAGCCTGCTTACTTTTAGCGACGTTGGCTGAAAATCGTCTGATGAATTCTTCCAATTCTTTTTTCTTCTCCTCTGCCTTTTTATTTTGTTGTGCACGTTGTTTAGCAGCGAGCTGAGAAGACTCATACCAAAACGTATAATTGCCGGAATAATGATTGATTTTTCCAAAATCGATATCTGATACATGCGTGCAGACCGCATCAAGAAAATGACGGTCATGAGATACGACAATAACACAATTATCATAATTGGCCAGAAAGTTTTCAAGCCATGAAATCGTTTCATAGTCCAGATCATTGGTTGGCTCATCCATAATCAATACATCCGGATTTCCAAACAAGGCTTGTGCCAGTAAGACGCGGACTTTTTGTTTACCGTCAAGATCGGCCATGGCACTGAAGTGCAATTCTTCTTTTATCCCTAGATTCGACAGTAAAGCCGCAGCATCACTATCGGCATTCCACCCATTCATTTCTTCAAATTGAACCTGTAGCTCTCCTATTTTATCCGCATTTTCATCTGTATAATTCGCATATAATGCATCGATTTCGGTCTTAATCTTAAATAAGGGTGCATTGCCCATCAAAACCGTCTCTAAAACAGGGTGTTCATCATACAGATTATGGTTTTGTTCAAGTACAGACATGCGCTTACCTGATTCCAACGATACCTGCCCCGAGGTAGGCTCCATTTTTCCAGATAATATTTTTAAAAAGGTAGACTTCCCTGAACCGTTAGCTCCAATAATGCCATAACAATTACCGCTATGAAAGGTTGTATTGACCTCGTCAAAAAGAATTCTTTTCCCAAATTGTACAGAAAGATTTGAAACTGATAACATAGTGCGTATTAAAAAATTTTTGCAAAAGTAGAAAATTCCATCAGTTAGGCGAAACGTAATGAATGATATTTTTAATCTGCATGCACCGGTAATTGCAAGAATAACAAGATTTAACAGGCTATTAACAGCACCTTTTGATAACAAGATTTATTTTTGTTCTACGATTTCAGGTTTGATACTTGAAAACGGAATGGATTTATGAAACTTAAAATTGGACTTTTATCCCTCTTTATTACACTTCTTGGATGTAACAATACCTCCCATGAAGAAGGAAATAATTATGCCTATTTTGGTGGTCAGGTGATTAACCCAAAAAACAATTTTGTTGTCATTTCCAAACGTGAACATGTTTTGGACACGCTTTTATTGGACGGATATAATCGGTTTTCATATCGGATAGATAGCTTAGAAACAGGGTTTTATACCTTCCGGCATGGGGATGAGTTTCAATTGGTTCTATTGGAACCTAAGGACAGTATCATGTTTAGGCTCAATACCTTAGATTTCGATGAATCGCTGGTGTTTACGGGATTAGGAGCTAAAAAAAATAATTATTTTGTGAATGAGTTTCTTCAAAATGAAATTGAAGAAAAAAAGGTGTTCAAACATTGCCAGCTGGATCCAAAGAGCTATGAAGATAAAATTAACGAAGTAAGGCATAAAAAATACCAGGACCTATCCATTTTTAAAGAAAAGAACACCACATCCGATCTGTTCTATACTATCGCGAAAGCCAATATTGACTATAATTATTACTTTAAAAAAGAAATTTATCCGTTTGTTCATTATGGCAGTAATAAAAATGATATTTTAAATTCCCTTCCTGAAGATTTTTATGCGTTCAGAAAGTCGATTAACTATAATGATTCATTTTTAAAAGATCATTTTACCTATCAGTCCTTTTTAAGGTCGAATGTGAGCAATTTAGCCTTAAAAGCCCACATGGACCATTCTGAAAATAAACTCTTTAAGAGAAATTCAGTGTGTTATACCTTGGATAAGTTGAAATTTATTGATAGCCTGATTGATGATCCGATTTTAAAAAACAATATGCTCTTTCATTACACCATTAACTTTTTAACCAAAAATAAAGATGACAAGAATTATGAAACTGTAATTGCGTCCTATTTATCTAAAAGTAATGACATAAAAAACAATAAAATGGTGGAGAATTATGCATCGGCAATGAACAATTTGAAAAAGGGAGGTACACTACCCGACGTCATGGTTAAGAATTACGAAAACAAGGAGTACAGCATAAACGCCATGATTCACAGCCCCACAGTCATTTGCTTTTGGTCGCATACGGCATATAATCATTTCAAAGAAAGTCATCTCAAGATAAAAGAACTGGAGTCCAAATATCCCGAGGTTACCTTTGTATGTATCAATATTGATGATTATGATTTACATACAACCAAAACAACCTTAAAGCGTAATCACATATCATATGAAAATGAATACGTCTTGAAAAATCCTAAATCGGCCAGGGAGTTACTTGCTATTTATCCTATGACAAAAACAATTATTTTAGATAAAAACAAAAGAATTGTAAACAGCAATTCCAACATCTTCGATCGTTTATTTGAAGAAGAATTATTAGGCGCTATAAACAGATAATACAGGCTATTATGAGCCACTGAATAAACTACACGAATTTACTTGTTTCCTTTTTTATAATCGGCCAAAAACTTAGCCAGGCCAATATCCGTCAGCGGATGTTTGAGCAACCCTTCGATAGCGCTTAGTGGTCCGGTCATGACATCGGCGCCTAATTTAGCACAATCGATGACATGCATGGTATGACGTACTGAAGCTGCCAGAATTTCGGTTTCAAAACCATAGTTATCATAAATTTGTCGTATTTCTGCGATGAGGTTCAACCCATCGGTAGAAATATCGTCCAGTCGCCCAATAAACGGCGATACATACGTGGCGCCCGCCTTTGCCGCCAATAAGGCCTGACCCGGGGAGAATACCAAAGTCACATTCGTTTTAATTCCCTTTTCAGAAAAGTATTTACAGGCTTTGACACCATCTTTAATCATGGGCAGTTTAATGACAATTTGATCGTGCAATTCGGCTAATGCCTCCCCTTCTCTTATCATACCCTCAAAATCGGTAGATATGACTTCAGCACTGACATCGCCATCAACAATATTACAAATATGAACATAATGCTTCATAATATTATCATGTCCTGTAATACCCTCTTTGGCCATTAAGGAGGGATTCGTGGTAACCCCATCTAAAACACCCATGTCCTGGGCCTCTTGTATTTGATCTAGATTTGCTGTGTCTATAAAAAACTTCATTACTTAATAATTGATTTATGTTTCATTTAATTGTTGGTAAATTTACAACAATAAGATGCTATAAGATAAAAGAAATCAAACGAATCACTTAAAGGTTTAAGTTACTCACAGCTTATAATGGGCCATCAATAACTTCTCATACACTTTATCCGGCAACAAACGTTTTAAAACGATCGAAAAGATTTGCATGAACCCGCCGACTTTATAATGTACTTTTGGCGATTTGGTCTTAATAATTTTAAAAACAGCCCTGGCCATTAATTTAGGGTCACTTCCCGAATCGACATGGGTATTCATCAAGTCTAAGGTTTTACTATATGATGATTTGTACGGCGACCCTTCTTTTAAGGGCGCATGGTAACGCCCGGAAGCGATGTTGGTAGCAAAGTCACCGGGAGCTACATTAGTCATGTGTATTTTAAAGGGTTTCAATTCCATTCTAAAGGCTTCAGTGAGAAGTTCCAAAGCCCCCTTACTGGCGCTGTAGACACCTCGGTAGGGTAATCCCATATACCCTGCTATGGAGGTTATGTTAATAATTAAGCCTGATTTTTGAGAACGCATGTATGGCAATACGGCCTTGATCACGTGTATTGGACCAAAAAAGTTGGTCTCAAAATTAGCCTTTATTTCGGTTAAAGGTATTTCTTCTATGGGACCCGTAATTCCTGCACCTGCATTGTTTACCAAGACATCCAGCCTTCCCTCTGTCTTGATAACGGTCTCTATGGAGGCCTTAATCGTACTTACATCCTTGAGGTCGAGCTTTAATAATGGAAATTTACTGTCCGGATACTCCTTTGGGTGTCTACTGGTGCCGTAAACCACAAATCCCTTTTGAGTTAAAAACTCCCCTATGGATTTTCCAATTCCAGATGATCCGCCCGTAATGAGTACAATTTTGGACATAAATTAAATTAAGGAAATAATATGTAAATGTAACAATGAATCTGATTAATCAAGTGTAAAACAAAAAAAGATTGGAATAGACAGAAAAAAAGGCAAGCTACCTACATCACACCGCTACAACCGTATACCTTTGCTGCGTTCCCGCCCTGGAGGATTCTACAGGAGCTGGTTGTGTAGGACTTGCCTGTTGCAAAGATACAACCTTTTAAAATTATCACAATGATTTTTTAAACCGATTTTAAATAAATATCTTGGCAAAAAATTTGAACGACCATGAGGATCTTTAACTTTTTTGCTATCCTATTTTTAGGTTTGTTACTCTTGTCCTGTGGCTCTAATGCCAAAAAAAAGAAGAGTGATTTCAGCATTTTGACCAATGCTGAAAAAGGCAATATGACTTTACATGAAACCTTAGACATCGAACTGAAAAACACAAAAAACCATATCATAGACTCTGTTATTTATCAATTGGATGGGAAACACATTCAAGAACATACGGTACTCTCTGAATTTAAATTAGGAAAACACATCATTGAGGCGACGGTATATTTTAATAATGAAAAACAAATCGCCACAACTCCAATAACTATTTTAAATGATACTCCTCCAAAAATTTATACCTATAAAATTATTAACGCCTATCCACATGATATCACCTCCTACACTCAAGGCATTGAGTTCTTTAATGGTAATTTATACGAAAGCACTGGACAGTACAAAGAGTCCAAACTGCGCAAAATCGATTACAAAACCGGTGAGGTCATTAAAAGCATTGATCTTGCCGATGACTATTTTGGTGAAGGCTTAACTATTTTACACAATAAAATATATCAACTTACCTGGCGGGAAGGTACGGGCTTTGTCTACGATGTGAATACCTTTGATAAACTGAGTAGTTTTAAATACGGCAATAGCAAAGAAGGTTGGGGACTATGTAATAATGATACTACCATTTACAAAAGTGACGGTACGGAACACATTTGGCTTTTAGATCCCGACACCCTTGTAGAACAAAGTTTTATTCAGGTATACACCAACAAAGGAAAAATAGTGGGCATCAATGAAATGGAGTGGATTCATGGGAAGATCTATGCCAATCGCTATCAAAAAGATGGTGTGGCTATTATAAACCCCGATAACGGTGCTGTTATTGCAGTAATTGATTTTTCACCTTTAAAACAAAAAGTAACGCAACATCAAGGATTAGATGTGCTTAATGGCATTGCCTATAATCCGGAAACCAATTCCATTTTTGTTACAGGTAAACGTTGGGATAAATTGTTTGAGGTAGAGATTGTAGAACAATAAGTTATGGATCTAATAAGGTCCTAAGCAGGATTAAACACTAAAGTGCTGATACCTTGATTATTTAATAATCCATACCCAAAATCTAATACCTTACCCTGGTCTTGGTACACGGACAGTTACTAATGCCTCTCAAGAAATTCAATCCAATGGTCACTACATGGGTTCCGGAGTTATAGGCTGAAAGTCCATTTGTAGTCACCTGATAGGCATAGGCAAAATAAAATTTATTCTGGTTTATGCCCATCATAGGACCGATATTGAGTGGCTTGAGGAATTGGTCGTTTAAAAAACGGTAGGATATCCCTCCAAACACATAATTATCATTTCTACCAAACTTTTTGACCTTAAAATTAAGGTCTGTACTGGAGCGCTTATCACTGGTAAACATTTGATAAAATAGGGATGGTTCAAATTGAAGGCCATTGCGCACCGGCTTACCAAATACATAACCTGTATATATTTGATAGTTTAACAATAAATTGGGTTCCTCCTGACGAATGAGGGCATCAATATTTTTATCGAGAATATTATTCACATTTAAACTAAAAAAGAAGTCTTTAAAGCGGTATAAGGCACCAACATCAAAGTTAATGTTTGAGGTCCTTCGGTCATCTTCAATACCTGTTACAGGTATTGGAGCTCCTGTGGATTCATTATAATTAACAAAATTATTGATGTCTATCCTAAAATTATTGACGTTTAAAGATAATCCCAACGACAAGTATTGCTCTGAAGTAACATCCAATATCAAATGATGGGCGAATGAAAATTTCGCACCAGTTTGTATGGTATTTCCATTTCGGTCGTTATAGAATGATGCCCCAAGACCCGAACGATCGCCAATTCTAATATCTGCATAAACGGATTGGTTATCCGGTGCATCCTTTATACCTACCCATTGTGTCAGCCCGTTGGCTCTAATCTTTAAGTAATCTCCAATCCCGGCAAAGGTAGGTGACACGACAAAATCGTTGTCTGCCAAATATTGGGTATAAACGGGCAAGTTCAACTCTTGACCATAACCGAATGTTATGGCAAAAAGGAAGAAAGCTATAAGTAGGTTTTTAAGTTTCATAATAAAATGTTTGAGGGTTAACATGGTTATCGGTATAGCGTGAAATGTCCAACAAAATCACGATCGTCATTTGTATCATTTAATTTTACCACATACCAATAATCTCCTGTTGGCAGTTCATGTCCATTATATTTACCATCCCATTTTTGACCAACACGTAATCGCGCTACAACCCGACCATATCGATCATAAATGTCCACTGTTAGGTCCTGATAGCCTTCCGTACAGCCAGGACCCCACTGATCTTCATTACCATCACCATCTGGTGTGAAGTAGTTTGGTATACAAACATCAACATATTCAAAATACCCTGATGCCGTAGCAGTACATCCATTACTATCGGTTACAACCACCGTATAATTACCTGTTTCATATATGTGGAAGGTATTGGTACTACCGGTAGATTCCCCGTTAAATTCAAACTCATAATCGCCGGTACCACCGGATACAATAGCCACAATCTCGTTTAGCTTGGTCCCTTCTGTAAGGACCACCTCTAAGGGTTCATAACTTGGAATATCAAATAATTCCGTTTGTTGAATACATCCGTTGGTATGCCTGACATCGATATAATGTCCTATTCCAGGCGGTACATCCGTAAATACATTACTTACCTGATAAGGTCCGCCGTTTAAGGAATAGTCGATGTCCGTTGGATTGGTTATACTATCGTCAATGGTAACCGTAACCGTATTGGTCGATAAATTATTGGAACAACCAAATTCGATGGTCAACGATGGATTGATGCGAACCGATTCTGGGAAGGTGATGTTCCATTCCGATTCACAGCCTTGGGCATCTCGCACGTAAACAATATGATCGCCACCAACCAACCCCGTAAAATCAAACTGGGTTTGTGTAGGTCCGCCTGTGCTATAGGTTCCATTAATATCATCCAAAGCGACACTATAAGGTAAACTACCTCCGGAAATATCTATGCTGAACTCCCCATTCATATCCCCTTCACAAACCTCGGGAAGTATGGAATTGGGCACAATACTTAATATTACCGGTGCTGCCTCAATAATTTCAATATCTTCGAGAAGGATATAACACCCTAGCTCATCCTGAACAATAATGTCGTATAATCCCGGCGTAAGTTCATCAAATAGAGGCTCATCAAAAAATTGGTCCAACCTCGGGGTTATGGCATACTTAATGATACCGGTACCGCCAGAGGCTATAACCTCAATAATACCATCGTTTTCGCCATTACAGGTAATATCGGTAACCGTATATTGTGCCACCAGTGGTTCTGATGGTTCTGTGATGATCACAGTAGCTGAGATCACCTCACAATCAACACTTTCCACATACACCTGGTAGGTCCCTATGGGCAAGTCTGTGAACACACCAGGACTATTTTGTGTGGCTCCAGGAATATCATTTCCGGCACCATCCTGTAAGGTATAAATATAATTTCCTAAACCACCTTGGGCCTCAGCAACAATAACACCAGTAGAATCTCCAGCACAATTGACGGTTGCATTGGTCGTATCCAAATTAACAATCAGTGGCTCCAAGGGTTCTATGGTTATTTCATTGGAAACGGTAGCCAAACAGCCATTGGCATCCCTTACATAATATGCATGATTTCCTGCTGTAACCGCAAAGGTAGTTGCGGTCGCAAAAGTTCCTAAAACCGTTGCAAACGTATTGGTATCACTGTATTCATAAGGTCCTGTGCCTCCCGTTGCACTCAAAGTAAGCGTAGCATCGTTTATGCAGGTCTGTGTAGATGCCGTTACCAATGAAGCCGTTATTGGTGTGGGCTCATCAATTATGACATCCGGTGTGGTGAACGAACAATTATAGCCATCGGTAATGGTGACATTATAGGTTCCCGCACCCAGACCTGAAAATACTGGTGCTGCTTGTGGTCCGGATGAACTCACCGTCGGTGCGATTCTATTTAAAGTGTAACTGTAATTACTTCCCTGGCCCCCGGTAACATTGGTTATGGTTATGGTTGCATTAGTATCACCATAACAATTTAATAGCGTTGGTGTGGCCGTTATGGTCGCATCGATCGGTGTAGGCAGGTTAAGCGTTACATTTTCCGATACGATACACCCTCCTGCATCCATAACATTAACCGTGTATGCGCCTGCTGAGAGGTTGGTAAAGGTCCCATTTGCCGAATATGGCACGGTAACTGTACCGGTTAATTCGTATTGATAATTACCCCAACCACCACTGGCCACAGCCGTTATAGTACCTTGATTATCAGTACAGGTCACATTCGAAGTTTCCGTTGCCGATAAGGTTAATGGTGCTGTAGGTGATGCTATAGTCACCATATTTGATGTTGCAGAACAGAATGGACTGGCCGTTTCAATAACCTCAACGTAATAATTACCAGCAGTCATTCCGGTAATAATTTGCGGATCTGAGGACGTATTGGCAGCTATTATTCCGCTTACAGAGGTTCCTGAGCTGTTAAATACTTCATAGTTGTAAGCCCCTGAATAACCATTTACACTAAATTCTAAAGCGCCGTTATTATCACCAAAACAGGTTACATCGGTTGTTGCTACCGCGGTAGCTTCAATGGTGTCGAATGGTGCAACGGTCAAGGCCGAAGTGTCTATACTACAACCCGTATCCAGGTCATAAACCCTGAAATAATAGGTTCCAGGATCGGTAACAGCAAAAGTATTTGAAGCCTGTGGTGTTCCATCTGGAAGCATTTCATAACTAAAATTACCGGAACCACCTGTAACTGTAATGGTAACAGTACCTGTGCCGTTACAATCAATCGGACTGGCTATGGCTGCTGTAGCTAAGGTCAATGCTGGTAATGGATTGATATTTACCGAACCAAATGCGATACATCCATAGGCGTCCTTTGCATAAATATCAATGGTCTGGACGCTGCCCGTGTCCATAATGTCGAAGGTATTTGTAGTAAAATAATTAGTACCATCTATACTATAGGTATACGGTGCTGTTCCTCCACTTTCTGTGATAGTGAGTGTTGAGGTATTTACGGAATTATCAGGGGCACAGGAAAAATCGGTTGCCGTTCCGGAAACCTCCAATAACAAGGGTTCTCCTATAGTCACTGATTCGGTTGTGCTACAATTTCTTCCGGAGGTAACCGTGATATCATAGGTTCCGGCGGGTAATCCGGTAAATAGCGTCGATCCTTGTGGTCCTGCCAAGACCGGACCGGCAGTGATTTCGTACGTATATGGTGGATTATCATTCCCGGCCAATAAGTTGACCAAAATGGTTCCGTCATTCCCACCATTACAGCTAACATTTGTTGCCACAGGGGTAAATGTGACAGGCGTAGCAGCCTCTAAAGTTATTGATGTGGTGCTGGTACATAAGGTGGTTGTATCTGCTATAGTTAAGGTATAGGTACCATCTGGCAGACCATTAAAAACAGTAGAAGCCTGGGGTCCAACCAATACAGGACCAGATGTTATTTCATAAGTATAATTTCCTGATCCACCATACCCTGTTACTGTTATAATGCCATCATTATTGGTACACGAAGGTAATGCAGTGACCTGTGCAAGTATTTGTATAGGAGGATAAATTGTTATGGTATCGGTCGCTGTACAACCATTCCCATCTCTTATCGTTACGGTATATGTTCCCGATGAAGTCACCGTAAAAATTGGACTTGATTGGAAATTCACACCATCAATACTATAGGTTACAGGTGTTATTTCACCACCTCCAGGTGTGGCTGTAAATGTATAGGAACTACCATCAGAGGTACATTGGTCGTCTGCTAATGTAGGCAGTGTAACAGAAGGTACAGGATCTGAATTGATAACCACATCCAGTGGGACCAAAATGTTACAACCGTTTGAATCGCGTACGTAAACATCCCAATCTAAGCTTACACCGGCATCTAGAAATGCAAGATTACTAGAGGTCCAATCTCCAGCACCAGGGAGTGCACCATCTACTACAAAGGCATATTCGTATGGTGGTGTTCCACCACTGGCATTCACAGCAACTTGAGCACTTTGGTTACAATTGGCATTAGTATTAACGACTTCTGCTATTACCAACTCCGTGGGTTCTGTAATTCTAAAATTGATAATCGCTGTACATTGTGTTGATGTAAGATCGGTTTCGGTAACCAATAAATAATAGTCTCCCGGTGCTAAACTTGAAACCGTATCGCTATAATCAGAACCTGTTAGTCCTAAAGCATTACCTGTTATACCTGTTGATGCATTAGATAGGTTTTCGAAAACCTCCCAGGATAATTCAGTACCGTCATATCCAGAAACAGTAAAATCGAAGCTACCATTATCCAAGGCGGGCAATTCGTAGCATGTCACATCTGTAGGTGCTCCTGTTACTGCTATAGACGATGGGCTTGGTACAGCAGGTACCTGTTCTATATAGGTACAGTTAGTACTGGTATCCAAAACTTCAAAAACATAGCTCACATCAAACAATAAACCTGTAAATTGATGATTTCTTTCATTTGGTGAAATGTCTGAAGTTGGCAACCCGTTAGGTGCAACACCATCTGCTGGTGTGAAAGTGGTCGTGCCATCATAAATACGAACTCTGAATGGTCCTGTTCCATTAACGATGTTAATGTTATACTCTACCCCTGCTATACAGGTTCCTCCTCCATTAGCGACAATATCAAGGTTATCGACATCTGACGCTACCAAATATGGTCCAAAATTATATTCACAACCATTGGCATCTACTATTCTTAAATAATAATTACCAAAATTGAGATCATTAAAACTAACATTATCATTAGAGGTTGGTCCTAAAGGATTCGTTGAGGATGTTGTGGCTATGGCCCCTGAGCTGTTTAAAAGCGTATAGGTATAATTAGGGGTCCCTCCAGTTACATTAAGGATCTGGATTGCGCCAAGCACATTGCCAACCAATCCACAAGTAATGGGGGTGACAATTTCAGAACCCAGTGTAATGGTATCTGGTTCATTAATGGTAACCGAACCATTAAATACACAACTGTTGCCATCCTGAACAATATAATTATAGGTTCCAGCGGATAAATCATTATAGACCGTTTGAGGTGTAAACCCTGAACCGTTAAAGTTGATCACATAAGGCGGTGTACCCAATGTTTCATCAATGTCAATGGTAACGACACCACTGGTATCACCAGTACAAAACACATCCGTTGCCAAGGCCGTTGCGGAAGGATTGGTAATGGGTTGAATAGTGATTATGTTTGTTAAGGCTGTACAGCCTGCAGCGTCTGTAATTCGGTATTGGTAATCTCCTGTCTCTGCACTGTTATAGGTATAAGGTGGATTCCCGGTGGCTGTGAAGGCACCGCCATTTACTGAAACCTCATAAGCAAAGGGTGCAGTTCCACCGGTAACGGTAATATTAATTTCCGCATCCGGATTTACAGTACAATCCAGTCCTTTTATGACATTAGCCGATGCCATTAATTGATCGGCAATCGCAGCGGTAGGTAAGCTGAACAGACATCCAAAAGCATCTCTAACCGTAATATCATAGGTTCCCGGAATTAAATTCGTGAATACATTATTGGATTGGAATACACTTCCATTGATACTGTATTCATAGGGTGGATTACCTCCTGAGGCATCGACCTCTAAGGATGCCCCATTTGTAGTATCATAACAATAATCGGCATTAATTATGGTCGCGGTCGGATTAGTTGGTGTGGTTAACACAAATGTTGTTGTAACAACACATCCATTAGCATCCGTAACCGAAATCGTGTAGGTCCCAGATTGAGATAGACCTCCAATACTGTTGCTTCCCTGTGGGCCTAAAATGGTACTATTGGGCTGTTCCAATTCATAGCTATAACCTCCCCAGCCACCGGTTGCAGAAATGGTCACGCTACCGTCGTAATTACAGGTTATTGGTATTTCTGTTGCATTGACGGTTAACGCAGAAGGTGGTCCGCTTATAGTTACGGTATCGGTTGCGGTACAGTTAGTTGTTGTATCTGTAATTATTATGGTATAACTACCGGCTGCCAATCCTGTTAAATTGATTGGCGAGGTACCAACATTGGATGCGCCCCCGTTAATAGTGTATGTGAAATTAGACGTTCCAGACACTGTAAATTCTACAGTACCATCTGAAGCGCCAAAACACGTAACATTATTCAAAGTTACACCCACCACCGCAAGGTTTGGTAATGGATCTATAGCATACGATTCACTATAAATACAATCATTGGAATCCCTTACTTCGAAGGTGTAAGTACCGGGAACCAATCCCGTAAATATAGTGGAGGATTGATATGTTGTTACTGCACCTGATGGTGCAATGATGCGATATTCCAAAGGACTGGTACCTCCTGTTGTTGCAGTTATGGTAACATCGGAGGTATTGGTCGGGCATGTTAAAGGTGTACTACTGAAATCCATGTCCGTAGGCGGATCTAAAGCATCTATCGTTATAGGCGCCAAAGCAGCACTACAACCGCTGGCATCCCGAATAGTGACTGTATAGGTTCCATTGGTCAATCCTGAAAAGGTATTCCCGGATTGAAAGTTCACACCATCAATACTATATTCATAAGGTGGGGTTCCACCTGTGACACCGGAAACCGTAATACTGCCATTGGTGGTACAGGTTAATGGCGTGGTCAATGTTGCTGTTCCTGTTATTGGTGCTTGAGCAGTAATGGTGATAGCCTGGGCTATTGAAGCACAAACATCAGCGTCATAAGTATATTGCACAACCACGTCATAATTACCAGCCGATAGCCCAGCAAATACATTGGAGCTGGTAAAAGTAGCGCCGTTATCGATACTATACATTAAACTATTTCCATTGGCATTGGTAACATTTATAACTATTGATCCACTGTTAGGGTCATCGGCACATAAAATATTAGTTTGGGAAATACTAAATTCTGGTGGTAAAATACCATCAACCGTTATGGTTGTAGACGCCTCACATCCATTAAAGTCTAAAACCGTTATATCATATGTTCCAGCTGCAGTAACCACATATTCAGGATAATCCTGAGAGGTAGTTGTGCTATTAATGAAATAGTTATAAGGAGGGGTGCCTCCTAAGGGATAAATAGTGATTTCACCATCGGTACAGGTTAATGGCTGGGTCAACGCTGCAGTAACCGTTATTGCAGGTGGAGCAATGATATCTATATCCCCAGTAAATAAACATCCGTCATCTGTTGATACATTGTAGGTATAAGTACCTGAATTTAAATTTGAAAATGTATAATCACTCGCACTTATAGGTCCAACACTGCTGATAAGGGTAGCTCCTTGAGTTAAGGTATAATAGTATTGAGGCAAGGCATCATTGACCTGTAATTGAATGCTCCCCTGATCTCCATTACAAGTTGGCTGGGTAATGACAGTGGTTAAATTGGCATCCCTTTGTCTTACATAAATACTAGGGGTTTGGAACGTACAGGGAAAAGAATCTGCTGCTGTTTGCTGCATATATACGGTATAATATCCCGGTGTGTTTATGGTAAACACATTTGAAGACTGATAAGGACCGTTGGGGTCTAAACTATATTCGTATCCTGATGGTACCCCTCCTACGGTGACTTGGCCTGGCGTGGTACAAATAATATCTTCAGCGGATATGGTTGGATTAAGCAGGTTTTGATAAACATTGAAATAGAAAATGCTAAAACACCCTCCCGGGTAATTGATAACAAGTCGAAATTCACCGGCTGAATTAGCTACATAATCCGGTCCTGATCCCACTTGATTCCAGGTGCAGGTATCATTTTCGTTAGCACAATCGTCCACCGTCATGGCAGGACAGCTATTTTCGTCTAATTGTTCCCAAACCATAGAAACGGCATCACTAATGCCGGTATTGATCGTTCTTGTTTCATTAGCACCACACAAGAAAATATAAGGCAACACCTTACCATCATTGGGACAAACGGGTAATAAATCGGCATAAGGAATAACGGGATTGGTTTGGGTATTCCCGTAAAGAGCCACGGTGATTTCTTCTTCTATGGAAATACAAGTCGAAGTAGTTGTATTGGTAACATAATAGGTACCAACCTCGGTAGCCGTATAGGTTTGTCCCGTTCCTATAACGGGGGTTCCTGTGGGGCTGGTGGACCATGAATAGCTATCATAACCACTAGCAGCCGTTAATAATACACTGGAACCGCAGAGTATTTCGGTTCTTTGAAAATCACAATTGGAAATATCTACAATAAAGTTTGTAGACCCCGGTACTCCTAGGCATTCTTCTGTAGCAAAACTTCCTTCTTCTTCAATGATGGTTGGGTTAATGACTCCTCGATAGGTTGCAAAGGCTTGATTTTTAACTTCATTCGAACAGGCCTGACTTAAATCATAACAATTCGGAACCACCTGAACGGCGAGACGAATGACAAAAGCCGGATCATTAACTTCAACAGATCCATCGGGGATACTAAAAATAAGGGTGCGGGTTACGGGATCCCATGATTGTAAAGTAGCTCCACCTGCATTGGTCAAATCAATATCCGTATTGGGGTCGAAAACAATATTATCGGGCAATACATCCTTAATGGTAAACTCAGTAACATTGTCATTACCTACACTTTGATAGGTAATTTCATAAAATAACCGATCTCCCAAATAGACGTCAGCACCATCTATATCACTTCCAAAGGTATCGGAAACCGTTTTGGTCAAAACGATATCCGGCGCTATAATATCTACAGCAAAAGCCCCTAAAAAGGCAAAAATGGGATCGGCTTGTCCCCTGGCGACTTGTAATCTAAAATCTGCTGAAGTATCCCCATTTTTTATAAATTCCGGTTCTGAATTAATAATTTCCAAAAACCCCGTATCATATCCCAAGGTGTTAGCACTGTAAGGCACTCTTGGATGAGACACTCCGTTTTCATTTTCAATGACCGACCCAAAAAACTTGTTGGCCGGCCTCAAAGGCGTTGTGACCTCTTTTCCATTTATTTCCAGTTTAGTGGCACGTTTAGTTCTATCGCCATCCAAAGTGGCATAGGCAAATTGTAAATCGATGTTACCAGCGGGAGGTGTGGCAAATCCTGTTACGGGAACCGTTTCCTGGTGCCCGTCGTAAATGTGACTAAAACCATCGAATATATTAAAGGATTTCGTGTGCAGATTAGGATCTTCGTAAATCATGATTAAGGTCCACCCGGCTGCTAATCCTGTTGAGTTATTAAACCCTAAACCGGAAGTAACATTGGCCACTGTATAAGTCCCCTCAACATCTGTTAATCCAGATAATAAATCGGTCACCTCGGCATAACATGCATATGGTGTATTTCCCGGCTCTCCACTTTCAGCAGGAATAGGATTAACGATGGCATCATATATAATTTCTCCGGTGATATCGATATAATTCGTACTTCCGGGTAATTTAAACTTCACTTTATCAATATCGGTCCTGCTGCCATTTTGTAATATAGCTCCCCAATAAAGCCCGGCATACGACACTCTATAGCATGTGGTTGCACTACCATCCTCTTGAAGATGTAAACTTAAATCAGCGCTACTTGAACTGAAGGTAGACGCATCACTATCCACGTCGATATATTGCATCGAAATATCTTGATTGTCCCGACTAAGATCATTGAAATCGTTATTGTTTTCACCGAGTATGGCATTACCAACTACAAGCATACTCCCTTTTACCTCAACATTTTTTCTAAGGCTAAACGGCTCATAGGTTTGTGTTGTACCCGAAAAGCCAATAAATAAAAAACATAAAACAACAAGTATAGTTTTTACATAAGTAGTTTTCTTCATGGTCGCCTATTTTTTAATCCGTTTTAATTGGGGCAATTAAAACAGATTTTTAATGGTTTGAACATTAAACTGTAGTCAAAATATTACCTAAATAACACTTTATCTAATTTTAATGTTTTTAAACGGCATAAATATCGTGAATTTTTTTGGAACTATACTAAGAAGAAGGGAAAAATTATGCATTTTATCGATGTTTTTTTACTTTTAACATCAAAAAATACCATTTATGTCATATTTTTACTACTTTATTAATAAGATTTATGATCTAAGACCATTACAAATTGCGCAATTTATTTTATAAATGTCCGAACTAATAAGCTATTAAGATCTTGATAGGACAGAAAATAATGTTCAATACATTGTTTTTTAGAACATTAAACTCCATTTTAATTTTCAATTTTAACCACAGACATATTCGTGTTGTATGGTTGACTGCCCTTTAATTCCATCGATTTATTTGCAGCATCTATACTATTGTATTTTTGATAATAAATATAGTATTTACTTGAATTTACATCAAAGAAGAAATCAATATTGGTTTGACCAGAGGCAATGGCTTTTCTTAAGAATTCATCTCTTTTATCCACATCGGTATGAACGGCTACCACCAGGTAATACCCGTTTTCGGCATTGTTGACACCCTTGAGGATTTGGATATTACTCAACACCTCTCCGGAATCAAAATCTTCTGCTCTTAATGGCTCACTGGCCAAAGGCGTAATTTCTCTGATCATATTCAGGGTGGCCCTGTCTTTTTGATACCTTACCTGCTCATTATCATATGCAGCACGCCTAATTCGACGTTTTCTTTCAACTTCTGTAGCGACCTTAATGGTTTCCAGTTTCTTGAACAAACTGACTTTAGTGGATAAGGCTTGTTGTTGCTCGGACTTAAGCTCGTTAATTTTTCTTAAATAATAGGCATTGACCTGATCTGCTTTATTGCCTATTGTTTTTAGTCTTTCATTATACAAAGCTTGCAACTCATTAATTTTAAGATCCTGTGATTTAATAATATTATCGATATCAACTTTTAAGGCTTCAATTTCCCTGTTTTCGGCCGATATACTTTTAAAGGCCTTAGGGGCAACATATATACCCTGCTCACTTAAATCATTTTCTTCTTTTAAATCATCCAAGTCCTGTTGTTTAACAGCAACCTTAGCCTGCAATTGCGCTAATAGATTTTGTTGTTCAATTTTAGCATTTTCGGTTAATTCTGTAATATCCTTCATTTCCAGTGCCTCTCTATCTCTGGCTACAGGTACCATGACACCGTCCAATTCTTGCATTTCTATTTCTTCATCGCGCGCTGCTCTCGTCTTCGCTTCAGCCTCTTCTTTAAGCCTGGCTTCTTCAGCCAATTTTGCCTGAGCTTCCTGTTCAGCTTTTTGTCTGGCTTCTTCAGCCAATTTTGCCTGAGCCTCTTGTTCTGCTTTCAGTTTGGCCTCTGCTTCTGCTTTGAGTCTGGCTTCTTCAGCCAGTTTAGCTTGTAGTGCTTCCTGTTCGGCCTTTAGTCTGGCTTCCTCAGCCATTTTGGCTTGAGCCTCTTGTTCTGCTTTGAGTCTGGCTTCTTCAGCAAGTTTCGCTTGTTGTGCTTCCTGTTCAGCCTTTAATCGGGCTGCTGCTTCGGCCCTTAAACGTCTTTCTTCCACCAATTTAGCCTGTGCTTCCCTTTCGGCTCTTAACTTAGCTTCTTCAGCCAATTTAGCCTGTGCTTCCTCTTCAGCTTTTAATTTGGCCTCTGTCTCTGCTTTCAACCTGGCTTGTTCAGCACGTTTAGCCTGTTCAGTTGCTTCTTCTGCTTCTATGCGTTTTTCCTCCGTATTATCTTTTTCCACGACCTCATCGTTTTCGGGTATGGATGTCTGTATAGCATTGGTGTCGTTGTCGATTTGACCTTCTCGTACAGTTCTCGACTTTCTTACCACCCTTGGCCTATTGCTGTTATTTGCCGTTTGACGTCGAGCCGCTATGCCAGTTGATCGTTTTGAGGGCATTATCAGTGCTTCTTCCTCGTCGTCGTCAGCATAATTGTAACGGTAAGATTTTTTGAATTTATAAGCAATGGTGATCTCATGGGAATTTCCAAATTCTGCCAGGTCCCCAATGGCCTGCTCATAATTATATTCCAGGGCTATTTCCTTGGTTAAATTGAGTCCAATACCGCCAGAAACGCCATAAAGGGAATTATAACCGGCTTGCACCCAAATACCTTTAGGAACGGTGAGCATGGCTATTCCGGAAAATACCGTATTCTCTTTTTTAAATTCCGATCTCAGCAATGTAGAAAACTTACTTTGATCTAAAAACCCGCGAGTATTCATATAACCTGTATACATCACATGGGCCTGAACACTTTGTTCCGGATTGTCTTTGAGCATCTCAGATGTATTAAAATTATACGATACAAGATTATTCACCGATAGCCCAAAATCGAAAAATGCAGTGCCATAGTTTATTCCCGGATTAATAAATAATATAGAATGGGTTGGAATATTATCCAAAGAAGGATCCGGAAAATTGGTGACCACTTTACCCTCATTTAAACCACTTTGATAAAACCCCAGGTTCATACCAAAGGTGAGGTTACTGTCTCTGTTTATAGTGGCATTATAAGCAAAGTTTAAAACCCCTCCAAAGCTGGTCAATACACCATAGTCCTGTTGAAACAGACCAATACCAGCTCCCATGTTTTCTCTAAATCGTCCTGAATAACTAAACAAATACGTATTTGGGGCATCATCAAACTGTACCCATTGTCTTTTATTGGTAAAACTGATGTATCTATTTTGTTCCCTGACAAAACTAAAGGTTGGATTTATGGCATATCTGTTAAACCTCAATCCATTTCTTATAGGCAAATCAAGAGCTATTACACCATCTTCTTGTGCTATAGATTGCTGAATACCAGCAAATAATATAATATATAAAAGAAGATGTTTAATCATAGTTTTATTTGATGACCGTTATTGATCCCTTTTTTGTATTGTTGTTTGCCGTTGTAATGATATAATAGTAGACTGGATTTATGGAATTAAAGTCTAATTGGTTTTGTGGCCAGTTATTTTGATAATCATTTGTTTGCAAGACGACTTTGCCCTGTGCACTGTAAATAACAACCTGAGTATCCGTCCCACTGACATACTGTTGCGGAATGATCCATGTGTCATTGACACCATCACCATTTGGACTAATAACATTTGGTATATTACTAACTGCAGGAAAAGCATCTATCACCGAAAATGTAAATTCAGTAGAAGCATTGCAACCCGTCGTTTGGGATATCACCACCCTGTAATTTCCTATTTGGTTTACTTGGTAAATATTGCTTACCGCCCCAGATATTAAAACATCATTTCGGTACCAGTTAAATGTTGGGCTAATGGCATCGGTAGTCACGGTTACCGTCAATGTTTCTCCTTCGTCCAAATAATTGTTTTCCGGAACATCAATGGAGCTTGTAAAGCCTTCGGCATTAAGGTCTATCGATGCCGTATCTGTACAATTGCCCAAATCCACTTCCACCGCATAGGTTCCCGATTCGTTGGTTTGATACATCTGACTGGTAGCACCAGAAATTTCCAGTCCATCTCTAAACCATTTATAACTAACACCCGAAATCGCACTTAGTGTTGTTGGTCCATTTCCCGAACAATACGGATTTCCCAAACTGGAACTAATCTCTGAAGTAGAACCCGAACCGGATTCGCTAACCGTAACTCGGTTAGAATAAGAATTAGACGTACAGGATCCGTAGTTCGTTTCTACAAAATAAGTTCCAGATTCTGTGACAACCAAAGATTCTCCCATGGATATAAACGCTGATGTTGATGGTCCTGTTTCTTTATACCAGTTAAAGGTTAATGAGGGGTATTGCAACGGTGAGTTGTTTGAAGGGGGGCCTGGATTGTCTATAGTCAATAAGTAGCTGCCTCCCGGGCAGTAGGCACCGGTAGCCACTAAGTTGTTTATGGTAAATGGTTCATCCTGTGCTTTATAATAGGCCGGAAAGGCATCAGAGGGGGTACTTGTGGCGGCAGGAGATGTACTTTTCACCCTTAATCGATACGCTTCACCCGAAACTGTTGTTGGAAATGAAAAGGTTACCGTGGCAGGAGAAGTGGTTATACTACCGGCTGTTGACGTATAAATAACGGTAGGACTAGAAAAGTCACCCGTATCATCCGATAGCTCAATAAGAAATTCATTTCCTGCCGTTACGTCTCCTTCGGGTGAAAACGTGAATGTGACATTATACGTATTAAATGATGCACTTGCACATGCCTGACTAAAGCCTAAATTGGGCTTACTAATTACAATTTGAGCATGACTAAATAAGGATAAGCATAAAGTAAAAACAACAATTACGATTATGGATTTATAATATTTCATTTGTTATTTTTAATAGATTTAGGTAAAGCAAATCACGATCATTTAAAAAGAGATTGATGATGCATTCCAGTTGAACCGAAGAACCTTAAGGTAACGCCTATCACCTGTTTTGAGGTTCCCTTTCTGCGAATTGACAGCTTCATTTCAAACAGAATGCCACAATTTATAGAGCCTCAATTCATAGTTGCTTCATTTAGATTATTTGTGAAGAGTCATATCCATTCATAGTTAAATATAATCTCAAATACGTCTTAATCATCGATGAGATCCGGGTCGTTATTGGTAGCTATAATTTTGTTTATTTTCAATCTGAAATCCGGTCGTCTCTCATTTCTAATATCAATAAATGTTTCTGCATTGGGACTTTTGGAGTACACATTGAAAAAGGCACTATTACCATACCAATTTTCCAGGTCGTCATTATTAGCATTGTTTTCAACAAAAATATTTCCATTGCAGTTGTTAAAATACATCTCGGAAAATTTAATCTTTTCTAAATTCTCTTGATTAATATGCACCTTACTGTCGAAAATAACGGCCGGATTAAAACCGGAAATCACGGTCTTTTCCATATCCAGGGACGTAAAATGCCCCACGTATACCCCTGCCCTTACCAAGCCCATACTAATGTCATTCTTTAAATCTTCGCTATCATTAAGCAAGGTTAAGTTTTTAGCGGTTAAGGAAGTTCCCTTTTTAGACAAATCAACTTCCCCTGGTTCTTCATAAGACATCACTTTAACACATCTCGATCCCTCACTACTGGATATGTATGGGGAACGAACTGCCAGGGAATTGGTTAATTCGCACTGGGCACCATAATTAAATTTAAAATCATTACCATTAGATTTATAAGACACTGCCCTATCTATACTTACGGCTCCGCCCAAGACCTTAAAGGCATCACCGGCAGCAAAACTTACCATAACATGACTGATTTCGGTCTTTTTACCCACACCGGCTAACAGCAACCCATTAAAATAACCGGCGGATTTGGTTCGTTTCCCGGCATATTCAATACGTACATAACGCAATATACCAGAGCTTGCTTCAATATTTTCACCACCATAATTGGTATTTCCGTAGTTGGCCGGATCGAGTTGTTCCAGATAAGCTGAAACTGACCCGTTACCGAATTTATTCGTAGGTGCGTCACCAAGAATCATAATGCCTCCCCAATCACCGGCACGCTTTACACTTTTGCTAGAGGTAAAAATAATGGGATCGGTTTCCAGGCCTTTAGCCATAATTTTAGAACCTTTAGCTATGGTCAATGATCCATTAGTTTTATAATCACCAATAATAACTGTTCCCGGTTCAATGGTTAATGTAGCCTGATTAGCAACAAACACACTCCCTAATAATAAATAGGTATATCGTTTATGAAGTTTGGTGTCTTCGGTAATACGACCAGTTAGTATTTGAGTAGGTTCACCATAATATTCTTGATTGGGTCTGAATTGTGTCCAATTGTTTAACCAATTGTCTATGCCTACTATTCCTTTTTCTTGTTGTCCGGATATAGTTCCAGAAACTCCAAATACCACAAAAAGCAAAAAGATTATTTTAGTAGATTTTTTCATGTTTTAGGGCTTTTAAAAGATTAATCACTACTTTAAGGCCAAACATATAAAAAATATCCATGTAATGCAATTTTTTACGATTAAATGCATTATTTGAATAATAATTAATCACTTTTATCGATGAAATACATCATTTATCGGATAAAGGTAATTTTGTCTGTTTTTCTTAAAATTATGTTAAAAAAACCTTTAATTCCACCAAATCCTGAAATTATATTCAAATTAAAGCCCATAAAAAAAGCTAATGGATACCATTAGCTTTAAGGCGTTTTTTAAATTATTCCATAGATTTTAATGGAATTCGGCGTATTCATGAAGGGACTTTAAGGTTTCCTCGTAGAATAATATAGCAGAAATTAAGTTGTCGGTATCAGAATACGGTAGAATACGTTCCTGAAACTCGGCGTTGGACTCTAAAAAGTTATCGGTAGCTTCGAATTGCCTGTCTAAACTCTTATAGTTTTCTTTATCGCTTGGAATACCTAAAGTAGACATGGTTACACCTGGCTTGGTTGCGAAAGCAATATAAGGCAATAACCTCACCAGGCTTTCAATACGTTCAACATAAAGACCTAACAACTGACCTTTTTGAAGGCGCTCCAACTCAGGTTTATTATGGTATTTTTTTATGGCTACTCCTTCCTGAATAATACTCTTTTCTCCCTTATTCTTTTGGGCAAAACCTAGACCGGTTGCCAAGAAAAAACATAACGTTAAAAAAATAAATTTTGTTCGCATATCGTAGATTTTAGTAATACTTTCGAACAAACATAATACATTTTATCGAATTATTTGGTATTTTATCTATTTTTTTATGACTTATTGACGAATATTCCTTCTTGTTTTTTTAGTTGTAAAACGCTAATTCACTACAAATTAATACGTTGAGATATTCAAAACATGTTAGATGAAATGCCCTATTAAAGTTGAATATTTTAATGGATTACCCAAACCCTCTGGGAGTCTGAATTATAATTCTTACAACATAGCACTATACTGGGATGACAAGGTTTTATTCCAATTGAATTATTATAAAGGCCACATGCTAATGCAAGGACTTAGGTCACGTTCTGGTCTGCTTCCAAATCATCCCAAATTACCTTAACACCTGAATTGATTTTTTTTAGTTTTGTGAAAAGATGAACCATAACTTAAGACTATCGCTTATTTAATTCCTACGTTTTGAGCTTATCTTGTATCGTCATCCCGTTATTTAAATAGTAGTCCTGTAATTTAAAAGAAAACCTCACCGCAACCCGGATCACCATGTTTATCTCCAAACACAAGCATGGATACATATCCGTTTTGTAGTCATTAAGCCGGATAATACAGGTGTTTAATACCAAACCGAGAGCACTTCACAAATGTACTATATGAAATACGTTCAACGGATTATCAGTGAAAAAGCTATAAAATGGCTAGTCTTGTTGAATAAAATAGGCCATGACGAACTTCGTAATTAAAAAAGTTACCTACCAGTTACTATTTTTCTACATCCATAAAGACCCATTAGCATATATTCAAAATAAAGTGTCCTTTGAAACAGGTAACACACTATTAGGGTGATTGGTGTCCACTCCTCGCTTATAGAGATCCCGACTCACGGGATGCGCCTTAAAGTCTCTTTGGGTAAAACCAAATGCCATTAATTCATTTATCTGGGACGGATTAAGCCCATCGTCCAACCAATCCTCGTAAAGGTCATAGGCCAACACCAAAGGCATTCGTTTCTTTTGGTTGTGCACTTCGGCAAAAAAAGCATTGGCTTCGGTGGTCAATATGGTTGCGGAATATAAGTTATCATCCCATTTATTGTACAGTCCGGCCATGACAAACAAATCGCCTTCCGGAAATGTTCTGGTGGGTTGATAACAGAAATACGGTATGGCCACACCGTTTTCATGATGGGGTTCGAAAAAGCCATCACATAAGACCAGGCACCGTTTATCTTCGGCACTGTGTTTATAGGAGGTTTTTTCAAAGATGCTTTCACAGCGTGCATTTAAGGTATTGCTTTTCTTCCAAAAAGCCTCTGGATCATGGAGCCCCCAATCCGGTACCAAGCCCCAGGCAGCAGGATAAATCGCTTCTGGATTATCCATAGGTATAATGTAGATATTGCCATGCGTAAAACCATTAAGATGGTAATAGGGTGTATACTCCAAAGTAATGGTAAAATCCAGGCTCAATTCGGCTCGTAACCTCGAGATGACTTGTTCTTTTGTTTTACGTAAGGCCTTGGAATAACACATAACCGAATGTAATCAATTTTAAAATAAAATGACCATCCGTTTTGGGATTTATTGTTAGCACTATCTGTAAACCATAGCCCATGACTATTGAATGGGTTCTAGAATGGGGGTGTTCGACCACCTAAATTCGCCTATTAGCCAATAATGGTGGGGGTTCTCCATTAAACGGATTCCATCTGCTAATGCTTTTGGCATGCATACCACTAGCTTTAATAACTGCCCTATCGCCATACCGTTCCCGCATTTTATCCATAGCCTGATAGAGATTTATAATTTTTTCATCATCCTCAAAAAGATCAATCTGATACCCCCCCTCAACCAAATGGCTAAACTTCACCCCTATAAGCCGAACCAATAACCGTCTTTGATATAGCTTTTTGTAAAGAGACATGACCACGGGAATGATTTTATGATCGGCAGAGCTATAAGGTATCCTTTTTTGGATGGTATACGTGTTAAAATCGGAATATCGGATTTTAAAAGTAATGCAAGCCGTTAATTTATTACCCCTACGTAATTGATAAATCAGATTTTCTGCCATGGCCATTATAATGCCCTCTAATTTCTTAACATCGGTAGTGTCCCTGTCGAATGTTCGTTCTGTAGAAATCGATTGTCTTTCACGGTATGGCACCACAGGGCTATCATCAATACCATTGGCCTTTTTCCAAATGCTTAATCCGTTTTTACCTAACACCTTATACATCATTTCCATAGGCATTTTTTGCACCGTATGAATGTGTTTAATACCCAAATCGCAAAGCGATTTAAAGGTTACGTCTCCTACCATGGGGATCTTCCTGATCGACAGGGGCGCTAAAAAGTGCTTTTCGGCACCCTTTAATATCTGTATTTGATTGTTTGGCTTCGCCTCTCCCGTAGCCACTTTCGATACGGTCTTGTTCAATGATAACCCAAAGGATATCGGTAATCCGGTTTCTTTAATAATTCTTGCTCTTAGCTCTGTAGCCAGCTGATGGCAGCCAAAAAATTTGTCCATACCTGTAAGATCTATATAAAATTCATCTATGGACGATTTTTCATAAAGAGGAACACCTTCCTTTATGATCTCGGTTACCATATTGGAAAACTTAGAATATATCCCGGAATTACCCCTTAAAATAATAGCTTCTGGACATAACATCCTGGCCATTCGCATGGGCATTGCAGAGTGTACTCCAAATGTTCTGGCCTCATAACTACAAGAAGCAACCACACCCCTATCGGTCGTACCGCCAATAAGAACTGGTTTACCGATTAGCTTCCTATCCAATAAGCGCTCGCAGGATACAAAAAAGGTGTCCAAATCCATGTGAACAATGGCTCGGTCTTGGTTCATATAACCATGGATTTAAAGGGCTTATCAGAATATCTAGGGTCTTCAATAATTGGTAATCGATACATCTCACTAACCTCTATGGTCACACAGTCAAATTCTTCAAGCACCTTACCAATTATACTGTAAACCCCTTTACCTCGAAAGGGATGTTTCGTCGCAACAGGGGGGAAATGTACCGTATCCAAAAAATTACCTTCAATATCCAAAAAGGTCCCGAAATACATCCGTTTACCATTGGACGTAGAGGTTCTTTTAGTGGTAACCAAATACCCCGTAGTACGTACCGTCTTATTACTATAATTCCTTAGCTCTCTGGCTTTTACATGGGACTCAAGAGGGTTTAAAAGCAGTTTAAAAGGATGGCAAAGCGGATAGCCCAACAACTCCATTTCATCAAAAGCATCCTCTAAGATTGTCGAAGGCAACTCCGGTGTTTTGTAGCTCATTCGTTCTGTCCTAAACAAGGTCATGGTATGCCTCTCACAAATTACCTTATTGATCTTCATGTAGGCCTCCCACAATAATTCCCTTTTGTGTATTCCTGTAAATCTAAATGCATTGATTTTAATAAGTATAGTCATCTGTTCCATGGAAATAGGGACCCGTTCAATAAAATCATCAAGGGATTCATATTTACCATTTCTAGTTCTTTCATCGACTATATTAGATATGGTTTTGGACTCAAAGGACTGTAAAAACATAAAGCCGATAACAATGTGTTTCCCATAAATAACGGTATGTTTAAAACTCCTGTTGATACAAGGTGCTTCAATAATGCCACCATGCATCCTAGCCTCATGGATGTACAATTCGGTACTGTAAAAGCCCCCAAAATTGTTAATGGTCGCCACCATATATTCCAAAGGATGATAGGCTTTTAGGAAAAGACTTTGGTAACTCTCCACGGCATAGGATGCCGAATGTCCTTTGGCAAAAGCATACCCCGCAAAGCTTTCTATTTGTCTCCAAATCTCATGGGTTAAAGCCGGATCCTTTCCACCATGTTCACAGTTGTTAAAGAACTGTTCCTTTACTTTTAAGAATTCGTCCCTCGATCTGAATTTGCCGGACATACCACGCCTTAACATATCGGCCTCACCAAGATTTAATCCCCCAAAGTAATGAGCTACTTTAATAACGTCTTCTTGATAGACCATTACCCCAAACGTATCGGGCATAATGCTCAACAGTACAGGGTGTGCCTCCTTTCGTCGTTCGGGATAGCGATATCTCAAAATATATTCCTTCATCATACCGGATTTGGAAACCCCCGGACGGATTACAGAGCTGGCAGCCACCAATCCAAGATAGTTATCCACCCTTAACTTTTTTAAGAGCATTCTCATGGCCGGGGACTCCACATAAAAACAACCTATAGCCTTGGCATTTTTAAGAAGGTATTTAATCCTTTTATCCTGTTTAAATCTTTTGATATCATGTATGTCTATTGGGGGTTTATCCGGATTGTTATAGCGGACTACTTCCACAGCCTCCTTAATCTTTCCAAGGCCCCTCTGACTTAGTATATCAAACTTATACAACCCTATATCTTCTGCTACTACCATATCGAACTGAGTTGTTGAAAATCCTTTAGGGGGCATAAACGTAGCAGTATAATAGTGTATGGGTTGTTCTGAAATAATAATACCCCCGGCATGTATGCCCAAATAGTTAGGAAACCCCTCGATTAATTGACTGTAGGTAATAACGAGTTGGGAAAGCTTATCTAACGATCGGAAATTATAATGGCCTGAAGAAAGCGTGTCTATTTCAGATTTTGGCAGTCCAAATACCTTACCAAGTTCCCTAACCGATGCCTTGTACTTAAATGTATTATAGACAGTAATTAATGCCGTATGTTTGAATCTCCTAAAAATAAACGCAGTAACGTCATCTCTATCCCGCCATGAAAAATCAATATCAAAATCCGGAGGATTGGTACGATAGAGGTTAATGAAGCGTTCAAAATACAAATCAAGTTCAATGGGGTCAACATCTGTAATTCTAAGTAAATATGCTATAATACTATTGGCTCCACTACCACGACCAACATAGAAGTACCCCTTACTCCTGGCGTATTTGAGAATTTTCCAGTTGATCAGAAAATAAGAGACGAATTCTTTCTGCTTTATAATTTTCAATTCCTTGTCGATACGGTCAAGAATTGCATCGGTTACTTTTTCATAGCGGTACTTTATCCCCTCATAGGTTAGTTTCCTTAAAAACCTATAGTCTAATGCCTTATTACCTGTATATGCCTCCTGGTTGTTGGGTGTTTGCTGACTAAAATCAAAAGTTACCTTACAGGCTTTAATCAATGCTTCAGTATTGGATATAAGATAGGAATGCTCCTTAAACTTTGAAACGAGATCACCTTTTGGCATGAATCTATCCGTTTCGGGGGCAACTTCACATGAAGGCAATTTGCTTAAAAGGGTATTGTTATCGATAGCCCTGAGCAGCCTGTGGGTGTTGTATCCCTTTTTATCTTTAAAGGTAGTGGTATGCAAGAGGACCAACTTGCTCCTATCGCCATGGTAGCGTAAAAAGGTTAAGGTGTTTAAATCGGCATGTCTTACACCCCAGTATTCATTTCTTGACAGGGGATTGCCATCATATTTTTGGAAGGGATATATCGTATAAACCTCATCCATTAATTTGGCTTTTGTGGGTATTGTAAACTGCTCTAAGTGTAAAAAAGAAGATAGATACTCATTGATATTTTGAAAACCTACATTGGTCTTGGCCAAAAGGACAAATTCTTGCTTAGCCCCATTTCTAAAATCAACACCAATCATTGGATTGATATGGTACTTAGGGGCAAGCCTCATGTAGTCCAAACACGCTGAGGTATTGTTAACATCCGTTACTGCAAAGCTATGGTATCCCCCTTTTTTTGCAAGATCGAGTAGTTCCTCCGGCTGTATCGTGCCGTACCGTAAACTAAAATAGGTATGCCCATTTAAAATCATATTACAAAATTAGTTTCATTTTTAAACAATTATTGTTTAATTTTGAAACATTATGAATTTTATTGCATCAAATACACGCTACATCAGGGAAAGAAAGGGGTATACCCAAGAATACTTTGCAGATGAGTTAAAATGGTCAAGGTCTATGGTTATGGCATTTGAGTCTGGTCGGACAAAGCCTTCCATTGAAAGGCTGATAGAGCTTTCCGATTATATCAAAATTCCGATTGACACCTTGATAAAAGTTGACCTTAGAAAAACAAAAGATATTTCCTTTATAGAAATAGCGAATAAGCGGGTGTTGTTTCCAATCATGGTCGATGAGGATAATGAAAATCTCATCGAGGTCGTTCCTGTGACTTCCACAGCAGGCTATTTATCCGGTTATGATGACCCTGAATATATTGAGCAACTTGCCAAAATGAAGTTACCGTTTATCCCCACAGGCAAACACAGGGCATTCCCAATTAAGGGAGATTCCATGTTGCCCCTAAAAGATGGTTCTTTTGTGGTTGCCAAATATGTAGAACGCTTTGAGGATGTAAAGAATGGGAGCACATACATTATACTTACCCGTGAGGACGGGATGACGTATAAACGGGTTTTTAATAAAGAGAAATCATTGGTATTGAAACCGGACAATCCTAATTATGAAGCGTATGAGGTTTCCAAAGGCGATGTATTGGAGCTCTGGGAGTTTACCTGTAGCATAAATACTAAAGAGTACGATGCCCATGACCTAAGGTACAGTAGTATTATTAAAATGTTGAACGACCTAAAAGTAGAACTGGAAGTGTTTAACAAACCTAAAACATAATATCTCTCATTGTAAACCACGGGTTGATACTATTGGCATAATCCTGTAAAAGTTGCATGAACTGGAGAAAATCACAGGTCCTAACAGTCATTGTATTTATATTTTATCCCACCCTTAAATAGCGCCTTAGTTAGTACTCATTAGTCTTCTTTTAAAACTCATGATATTTCGTGAATCATTTATGAAATATCATGAATACACGAAATATCGTTACTGTATTTTTTATAAAATTTAACTCTATTTATTTGATTTACAGTATTTTATATGGTTTGGCATTCCATTTGAACTTTACTGAACATATCATAGTCATAAATCATCAAAATCACTAAAAACTCATGGAAATTCTAGACATTATTGGATATATAGGAGCACTGATTGTTGGAATAGTATTAGGATTAATGGGCGGTGGCGGTTCCATAATTACCGTTCCCGTTTTAACCTATCTGTTTCATCTTAACCCTATAACCACTACCGCTTACTCCCTATTTGTGGTTGGCACCTCTTCTTCCATAGGAACCCTAAACAATTGGAATAAAGGTCTCATAGATTACAGAGTGGCCTTTGTTTTCGCTATCCCGGCATTCTTGGCTGTTTATATGGTTCGTAAATTCATCATGCCAATGATTCCTATGGAAATCATCTCTGTAAATGATTTTATAATTACTAAGGACATGGTAATCATGGTGTTTTTTGCAGTAATCATGATATTTTCGGCCACTTCCATGATTAGGAAAAAGACATTATTATCCACAGATCCCATGTCAAATCCCTATAATTACCCCTTAATAATTTTTGCGGGAATAGGTATTGGTCTCATAACAGGTGTTATTGGTATTGGGGGTGGTTTCCTAATTATACCCACGTTAGTTTTATTACTAAAAATACAAATGAAAAAAGCTGTGGCCACCACATTATTTATCATTGCCATAAAATCCCTGGTCGGGTTTTTGGGTGATCTCGGAAATACAGAAATTAACTGGACTTTTCTTCTGCTTTTTACGGCCATCTCAACCATTGGCATCTTCTTTGGCAGCTCCCTTTCTTCCTACATTAAGGGAGTAAAGCTTAAAAAATCGTTTGGATGGATGATTTTATTCGTATCCTTTACCATTCTTTATAAAGAGATTTTCATCTAATACTATTTTACATGCCTCAAAAACACAGTAAGAGAAATAGTCATCGGTATAAAAAACAATCATACCCAGCTCAACCTTCGTCCTTACTTTACTAATTAATGCCGGTAGGATTAGATTATTCCAATTTAAATCCAGTTCTTTGTATTTATTAGCGAAACTATATTATTTAGCAAAATTTTTATACTTCCATTTAACTCTTTTCTATCTTAATTTTTATTGCTAAACAAACCCACACCGTTATTGAAGGGGTTTCATGCTCGTTTATCCTGAGTCATTCAACACCTCTTTATGATTGCGCATGGGTATGACATTAATTAATATTTAAAATTTTATAATTATGAAAGAAGGTACAGTTAAGTTCTTTAACAGAACTCGAGGATTTGGATTTATTGCATCATCTGACGATAGTCAGGACATCTTTGTGCATGAATCCGGATTGATTGACAGAATTAATGAAAATGACAAGGTAGTTTTTGATGTTGAGCAAAGCTCAAAGGGTTTGAACGCCATTAATGTTAAATTAATTGATTGACTTATCTATAAAGCAGTTACAATTTAATTAACACTTACTTTAAGATAATCAAACAAACATGCTCATAATACCTATCAAACCTGGCGAGAAAATTGAACGCGCCTTAAAATCATACAAGCGAAAAGTCAGAAACACGAAACAATTACAACAAATAAAAAGCAATAAATTTTTCAAAAAAAAATCCACCAGGAGAAGAGAAGAAATTGCGAAAGCCAAATATAAAGAAGATTACCAGCGTTCTCAAGAAATTTGAACGATACGGTTACCCTCCTACTCCTAAAGATAGTGACATAACATCGCTTTGAGTAACTCGTTTAATGGGCTCTTTTATTGTCATTGGCATATTCCGAAATGATAACTGTTTCCATACTCCTACAATAATAATTCCTTTCCAACAGGATCTGTATTAAGTCAGACGGAGGCCACCACTTCCTTTGATGTCGTTTATTTTTTATTATTTTAGCGCTTCTGTAATCTTAAATTTTTCCTGTGAAAAGCATGCTTTTTTCATTTATGGCTTTAACTCTTTTATTGAATTGAAAATCTAATGATGGTGGGGCCTTTTTCGGATAGGTTTGTAATGATTGCAGGTTTGTCAATTTATTAAGTTCTTGTGATAACAGCGCTTCAACTAAAATACAAATTACCTGTGAGGAATTTGAAAGACTCACAGAGATTAGACAAAGTAATACCAATGCGTGTATTGAAATCACAGTAAATCCCAGTGATGGTGGTGAAGCATCTAGCGGATATGGTCGCGACTGGTTTTTCTCATGTAATGAATAGTTATAAGAATCTCGTAATGCACTTTAAAAAGGCATCATATATCCTTTGAATTGAAGCCATAATTTCTAAAATAGAATTAAACCACTTTTTTTGTACTGAATGGATTACCTCCCGATGCAATATCTGAAGTTACCTCATTATTACAAGTCTTTAATAGGCAAAATATAGATGATGCAAATAGCAGAAATGACCTACCATAAGACGACCAAAAAGCCATTTGGTTAGTCCATATGAAAGCTGACTAACGATTGGGTCCAGGAATTAATCAGTACTGATACGGCTACCCTACATTTTGATTGAACCCATTCTTTTCTAAGAATTTATTAAATTAACTATTTTTATCTTTTTAACGTAAAATGTGCCTGAAACTGTTTCCTTAAACCATCCCTTGGCTCAATGTAGCTTACTATAAACCAATAATCGCTTGTGGGCATTTGGGTACCGTTATAAGTACCATCCCAACCAGAAGAATTTGGAAGAATCTGTTTGATTAATTTACCATAGCGATCGAAAATAGCAACGGTTGCTTGTAGATCATCTTGCCCGGTTATAGCCCAAGTATCGTTGAAGCCATCGCCATTTGGTGTAAAATAAAGCGGATAATCCATGACAGTTATTCTTGTACTTCCAATTCTACAGCCAGTAGAATTCATGACACTTATTTGATGTTCTCCCATCGAGACATTATTGAAAATTGATTCCTGTTGCCATGGTCCATCATCGATACTATAGTCATAGATATCATTGGAATCATCAAGAATTGTGACCTCAATGTTATTTTCTTCAATAAAAGTATTAGAAACAACTTCGGCATTTATTTCCAAAGGTGAGGAATCCAAGAAGCTAAAATTGAATTGATAATGTTCAATGACAACGTTAGATGTGTTTCGGGCTTCCGCTTTATAAATTCCCTCATGAGAAACATCTAAAAAGGCTGTTCCTTCACTATAAATTTCTATAAAGTTTCCTTCATCATCTTCTTGATACCATTGATAATGCGTAGCATTTGCGGTTGAGGCATTCAAGGTTTGGATTACATCAGTACAAGCCTGGCTTTCCATTACTATTGGTTCTTCAACCAAAATACAATTGGTGGTCGCTTCACCTGCAGTTTGCGTAACAGTTATAAATCCGGAATCCAATGAGAAATTGGTTATCAATAATAAATAATATTCCCCAGCGATGGTATTGGCTAAATTAACATACTCAACAAAATCTACTTCAAAACTACAGTCCTTTATTTTATCTGCATTCAAATCTGAAATACAGGGCGATCTCGGATCAGTAAATGGCCCAAACAAAATAAAATCTACATCTAAATCTGGTATATTCCCGAGAACCGTGCTTTGTTCAATTTGTAATTGAATATCTCCTGGCTGATCAATCTGAAAATAAAACCAGGCAGGGTTTAGTGCAAGAAATAAACATCCATAATCCGGACCATTTTCGGCTAAATTAAATCCTGAAGTATTGGGATAGAAGAAAAGACCTGACCCACATAATGGCTCAGCATCAATACAGAATTTCCCACTACCTTCTTGCGATTGAACAGATGAATGATAAACGATAAATATTATAAATATTGCTATGTACCGTACTGACGTCATACATTTGAGGCAGAATTAATTTCAAGACGACTTTCTTCGATTTTCAAATGGTAATTTTATTTCGAAGAACTTGTCCCTATTATTAGCTAATGGATTGACTCTATTTACCATGGACGACGGAATTCTTTTGGATTCTCTGGAAGAAACCTTCGTCAATCGGTTACAGCTAAATCGTAGCAAGAGTAAGTTTATAATTAACAATATGGAAATTATAGCAATAATAATCATCCCTCTATTTTATTCGTATCATCAAAAACTACTTTAGATTAAACAACCATGCCTCTTGCCTAAAACATAGAGGCACTGCTGTTCGCGCCTATCAATCGGGTTTATCTATTCTATCTGGAAACAACTAATTTAGAAGAACTCCAGTTATGATCTACATCTTCAACCTTTAAGATATATAGTCCTACTTTTAAATGGGAGACATTCAAACTGTTATTATATATAGTTTGAGATTGGTATACACGTTTCCCTGTCATATCATATATAAATGCACGAATAATCGTATTCAAACTACTTATATGTAATGTGGACTTTACGGGATTAGGGAAAATTTTTAGGGTATTGACTTTTAAGACTTCACTTTCAACAGATAACGTCCCTCCAAACTCAAATGCCCCGGCATCTTGAATCCCTTCACGGGAATAACCACGTTGGTCTGTAGTGGGAATAGCAATGCCTGTAGCTGCCGTACAATAATCGTCTCCCGTACTGCTTTCTGTAATAGGAATCACTAGAGTGCTTCCACCTGCATCAGTCAAGGTCCCGGTCAAACCTGCATAGGTAGCCGTTTTACCTCTTTGATTATTTCTGGAAGCATTGTCTAAGAATCCAGTATTGGGGCTTTGCAATCCTCCAAGGATACAATTTATGACCTCTATTGTATTAGAATTAGCAAAGTTTAACACTTTTTCTGAAAGTACATCTGCCGTAACAATTATAGAATTAAATGCTTGGAAATTAGTATCTTCAGTTCCTGCCGAAGTGAATTGAATACCATTTTTAACAGCCGTGCCACTGTGGTCGTTGTTATATAATGTTGCGTGAACTAATTGCAAGCTCGTGTTGGCACCGCCATTCCCATCAGTGCCAATGTAGTCAGCTGCCTTTGCCCAAATTCCACCGCCGCCTGCACCTCCACTGCCACTGCTAGCTATATTATTTGAAATTGTTGAATTTTCAATATTGCATTCTATTCTGTACTGATCACCAAATCCGTTGTTGCCATTAATATAAATTCCGCCACCATTATTAGATGAATTACTATCAATTAGCGATTGTTTTACATTTATTACATTATCCACACTTGCACCGTTATTTGGAGCCACAATCAGACCTCCTCCATCTCCGTTTCCACAGCTATTATTTTGGATTGTGCAATTTATTATGTCGACATTGGAGCCTGCAATCCCAATTCCACCACCATTTTTGGCAGCAAAATTATCCACAATCATTAAATTGTTCAAAGTAACCGATCCGGTAACTTTATCAATGTTAATACCACCACCGTTATCCATAAAATTCCCATATCTTATCCCAAGATTTTCCATAATGACATTAAGATTTTGTGCATTGCCGTTAATAGTAATTACCCTGGGTCCGGTACCATCAGCTGAGGCAGAACCTGCGGCTTGTATGATATCTATCGTAGGATCTGTACCCCTTAGTGTGATACTTTGGTTGATTGTAACGGATTCTGTAATTGCCCCTGTTATCAAAATAACATCAGCTGGGTTAGTCGAATCGGTAAGGGCATCAGCTATTGAGGCATATGGATTGTTTCCATAAGGGTCGCCCTCAATAATTATTTGTGCAGAACCTACAACCGTAAATACTGCCAGGAATAAAAGTGTAATAATCTGTTTCATGACTCAATTATTTAATAATTTACATTGTTTTTAATCCGTAGGTTGTATTGTTTTAGTCTTTATCTAGTGCTAGAAATATCTAATCTTTAAGATAGGTTAGTATCTAAAGCATTAATTTTTTTAAGAAATTTGGGGAGAGAAATAGAATGACTTCCATTTTAAAAATTGGCTTTCCTTAAACAATTTATTATTCAAGGAAAGCCCGCTATTAATCTATTCCACCATTAAACGTTTAACAAGGCTTTGGTTATCTGTTTTAATAACCATGACGTGCATGCCACTGGATAAATCGGAAATAGAGAACTTGTTTGAGTTATAAACTTCTTTCTCCAAGCTTCCAAGAATAGAATATATCTTAACAGAATTTATTTTGTTTTGACTGCTAATATTAACCCATTCCCTAGCAGGATTTGGATATACCCTCATTTCATTATCTCCAAGTGTTATATCAGCTGTTGATAAAGTAGCCCCTAGTTCAAATGCACCGGCATCTACTACCCCCTCTCTTGTATACCCGCGTTGATCTACAGCTGGAAGTGATATACCTGTGACGGCCGTACAATAGTCATCAGCAGTTAGAGCCCCAAATCCAGACTTATCTAAAATTGCATAAACCTGAGTATTGCCACCTAAGCTTTGTAAACCAGAAGCCGTATCTAAACCAGATTCGTTAGCTGTCCTACCTTTAAGATTGTTTTTATTTACGTCATCTACAAGAGTTGGGACTGCATTGAGTCCCCCAAGAATACAGTTCACAACATCTGTTGTATTAGTGTTAGCAAAGTTTAAGGCTTTTGTCGCAACATCATCCCCAAAACTCACAATAATCGAATTATAGGCGCTGAAATTGGTTAGTGCAGCTGAACCGAACTGAAGACCAGATTTATTTAAAGCTTCATGAGAATTATTATAAATTGTGGCATGAACTAATTTTAAGGTAATATTCCCAACAGCAGTATTGGAAGTCCAAGGTCTTGCTGCAGAAAAAATAGCACCTCCCCCGTTACCACCTGAAGCACTTGTGGCCGAGTTATTAGAAACCGTACTATTCTCAATATTAACATCTATTAAATAGTCATTTCCAAAATTGTTATTTCCATTGATATAAATAGCTCCCCCATTTCTTCCTGTATTGCTATCAATGAGAGATTGCTTTATATCGATAACACTATTAATCCCAGTAGCATTATTTGGGGCTGCGAGTATGGCGCCACCATCTGTACTAGCTAGATTATTCTGAATTGTACAATCCGTAATAGTAGCTATAGAACCGGCAAGCCCAATGCCACCACCATTGCCTGAAGCATAATTGTCTTCTATGATAAGGTTTGATAAGGTTAAGGATCCTGTAATTTTATCAGCAAAGATACCACCACCGTTACCGGCATCATTACCATTTTTAATACCCAAATTTTCAATTGTTATATTTAAAACTGGCAGTGGATCCGGGTCCGTTGAAGAAGCGCTTAAAGAAACAACTCTGTTGCCGCTACCATCGGATGCTGGTGAAGCTGCTGCTCGAATAATATCTGTGTTTGGATCCGTACCTCTTAATGTAATGCTTTTATTAGAAACAGTAATTGCTTCGGTCCATGTACCTGAAATTAAAATAACGTCATTATCACTTGAAGCATCAATTGCTTCTTGAATGGTCATATAAGAACTACCGCCTTGTATTGAAACTGTTTGTGCTGAAATTGATAGAGCAAAAACCGCGAATAATAATAAAGTAATTTTCTGAATCATAATTTTGGAATTTAGTTTTAGTTATTAGATTTATATTCTTTCCATTTTTGCTGGCGCTCTTTACCTAGAATATCTTTAACTTGATTAAAAACCTTTTTACCCATTTCCCTTTGTTTTTCGTTCAAAGTTTCTTGGTCATCCGCATATTCTTTTCTCCAAGCCTGGACGGTAGTAAACCGCTCCAACTGTATCTGGTAAATAGCTTTTGATTCTTCCTTGCTTAAGGACAAAACCTCGGTCATTTCATCGGCAATCTTTTGAGCTTTTTTCTCCGGTTTTGGCTGGGCATTCAAAGACAGTGTCATGAATAGAGCAATAATAAATAGTAAGTGTCTCATTGTTATTTAATTTTAGATTTTAGTAAAACTTTTAGTTTCCATAAAAATACTTTGTGAATTTCTACTTTTAGTTTTAATGCTATTCAATATGGTTTAAATTCTAACCATATTAAATAGTGGTTCTTTTAAAAGTAGTTTTTGTGAGTTTTGTCGACAGATTTAGTTTTGTAAAACTGTTAAGAGCATTCTATTCAATCTTTACCTTAGATTCGGGGTCCAAATATCCTAAAGAGACCAAGAAATTATCTGTATGTATAATAGTGTCTCGGTAATTTTCAAACTTATTGTAATTAAAAAACCCATGCTTTTTGCCCTCATATAAATGCAGTTCGCATGTACTTCCCACTTTTTGCATGACGGTCTGATAATATTTTACCGTTTCAACGGGGATTAGGTAATCATTTGTTCCTAAAAACAATATGGTAGGTGGCGCGCCTTTTTCAATATTATGAAGCGGTGAGAAATTCTTGTAAGCATCGCCAATCTTATTATAACCAACACCAGCTGGGCCATTATCTATAGCCGGATTAAATAGAACCAGTGCATTGGGCTTGCAGTTTATGGATACATCATCAGAGGTTTCGTTATAATCGCTAATCAATGCCGTAGCGGCGGCCAACTGACCACCTGCTGAAGCTCCGGAAGCTACAATTTTTGAGGTATCGATCTGGAATTCACTGGCGTGTTCTTTTATATATCGTATAGCAGATTTTGCATCCTTCAACGATTCAATCGGTGTAGTATGGTGCCTTTCCCTAACCCGATAGTCAACCAGAAAGCACACCATACCTCGCTTGGAAAAATATTTGGCGTGCGGTTCAAATTGTTTGATGGTACCTTTGTTCCATCCGCCTCCAAAAAAGAATACCATGGCAGGGTATTCTTTATTGAAATCCATACTTTCAGGCCGATGTAACTCCATCACTAGTTTTATGGAATCTATTTGTTTATATACAATTTGCTGTTGCGAGAAGCTCTTTCCTGCTACAATTAAAATGAACGCCAGAATTAATATGTGTTTAACTTTCATTTAAAATTGGATTTCTACCTGACCTTTTATTAATTCAGTTCAATGCAATTTGATACTGGTAGTATATAAGCATAGTTCTCTAGGGCTACTGGTACGTTGTCACCATAAAACTTGGAGGTTTGGGTTAATTTGGGCTTAGCCAACACCCAATAAAATCCTTTTTCTTTTGCAGTATATGAATTCTTTAATATGTCCGCCTTTACTAAAATGGCATTTCTATGATCTTTAGTTTCAGAATAATAAAGTGAATATGACTCAAAAGTATTTGAAGCATCCCAACGTATTTGATTATTAGTAACGGTAACTTTTATAGGGCTGTATTCTTGAAAACGCCAATCTGCCAGGGTCTGAAAATACATGTCTTGGTGGATGTCACCATGATTTTTATTAAAAATGAGATTATTTAATTCATCCGGATCTTCCTTAACATTATAAAGCTGATCGATTAGACCATGTGTGTATATGAATTTATAGTCTCCTTTTCGCATCATTCTGGAGGGCAGGTTTTTAATGCCGGGCAAGAGTTGGTAGTCTGCTCCTCTGAATTCAGAAAATACCGTTCGGTTTTTTAATTCAGTACCGTTTATCAATACATCTACCAGCGAAATCCCTTGCGTTGTTTCGGGAGTCTTACCATCAATCAATTCAGCCAGAGTTGGCATAATATCCACAAAACTAACGATGGAATTATTTACGGTGTTTTGTTCGAACAGTTTTGGATAGGATATAATAAAAGGTACATTTACAGCATCCTCATACATATTATGCTTTCCTCGCAAACCATGTTCGAACAAATGCTCGCCGTGATCGGTTGTATAAATAATGATGGTGTTGTTGTAGAGACCATTTTCTTTTAATGATTGAACGACTCGGCCAACCATATCGTCCATTTCAGTAATACAGGCATAGTAGGCAGCCATCACATTTTGTGCCCTTTCTATAGTTCTAGGAATACCGGAATGTACCCAATTTGGCACCCATGGGTATTTTCCTTTGTTGTACCAATCATCAAAAGTTTTTGGTAATTCAAAATCTGACGGATTGTACATGTCCATATATTTTTTGGTGGTCGTAAAAGGTGCATGCGGTTTTTCGAAACCTACATGTAGAAAAAAGCTCTTCCCGTCTTCAGCCCTTTTTTCTATGAATTCCACACTTTTTTTGGCGACCACCATGTCGAAGTTATCCTCATCGTTTTCGACCAGAGTTGGTATATACTCCTCATTAAGATGCATCGCGCCTCCCTTGTAGGTATTACTATATTTTTTGAATTGCCGATAGCGCATATAGGTGTCTTCCCCTACCTCATCTTCGTAATGTCCTCCGGGGAAATAGGTGTAGTATCTCACGCTTGTTTCGTCAAACCCTAAGTCATTACCTTCTTTAAAATCTTCGTCAACATTTTTTTGAAGTTCACCGTGGACGTGCATTTTACCGGGGGCTGCTGTAATATAATGTTGCTCTCTGAAAATTTCGGGCAAGGTTGTAATTCCTTCATGATACCCCGTTTCCCTTAAATAGCCACTGCCAATATTTTTAATTTTTCCATTGGGCATCGTAATAGGTGCCTTATGGTAAATAGCTCCGTTGGCATAGGGATACATTCCTGTAATTAAGCTGGCTCTTGCGGGTGCACACACGGGCGCCGGGGTATAACAATTTTTAAACAGCACACCAGTCTCGGCAAGTTGGTCAATATTGGGTGTAATGACCATAGGATCACCATAAGCGCCTGTTGCCTCCAATTTATGTTGATCGGATATGATAAAAACTACATTAGGTTTCGTTTTTTGTTGTGCCTGATTTAAACCAACAAATAAAAAAACAAAACCTAATAATGGAAAAATTATTTTCATGGTATCTCGATTAATCGATGTTGGGGTTCGCGGAAACCTCGATGAGCGGTATTGGCCAAGTATAATCTTCAGGCCCTCTGGCCCCTACTGAGTTACCGTAGGTTCTTTTACAATATTCGTCGTAAACACCCATTCGAGTTAAATCAAAGAATCTGTTCCCTTCCATATATAATTCCACTCCTCTTTCTCTCAACAATTCTTCTCTAAACTCATCCATAGATAATCCTGAGTAATCTATATCCTCTAATCCTACTCTATTTCTTAGAGCATTAATATCGTTATTTGCCAAAGCAGGAGATTGGTTTACCTCAGCCAGAGCTTCTGCCCGAAGCAAATAGACATCCGCAAGCCTTATTACATGCCAATTTTGTTGGCTGGTGTATTCGGTAGTGGCATCGGTATCTATATATTTACCTGTAAAGACTCTAAATAAATTGCCAGCGGCAGAACCATTTTCAATTCTTGTTCGTATATAACCGGTTAAACCAGAACCCAATTGATAAATAAAGGTATCATCTTGATAATTATGAATTATAGTGTTAAGATACCTTAGGTCAAATTTATCGATACTCCGGTTAATGAATTGTGGTTGAAGTCTATTAGTTCCTCCAAAACCACCTCCGGCCAGCCCCGAATTTCTCGGAGAGAACAAGTTGGAAACAGCAGTACCTTCACCAGCTATAGAGGCCCCTTGAATATCAAATAACATTTCAAAATTGTTCCCGTTTGTAGCATCGAATATGGTTTCATATTCCTGCAAGTCTGCAGATAGTCTGTAAAAAGGTTCCTGAAGCGCAAAATCTGCCTGCTCAACTGCTTTTTGATAATAAAAATCCGGGGCATTAGTAAACCCTAAATATTTAGAATTACCTTCAACACCTGCCTGAGCAGTTCTTATCGACGATGCCATTTGCACATAAACCTTAGATAAAAGGCCATGAGCTGAAGCCTTAGTTACTCTACCAATGTTGTTATTAAACCCATTTCTGGTTTCATTGTAACCCCAACAGTGCTCCCCGGCAAATTCTAAATCTTCGACGATTACGTCATAAACATCTTGTATTGACGACAATGGCAGGCCTTCTTCACCCGGCAGGACCGGAGTTGTTCTAAGAGGTACTTCCCCGTAACATCTTACCAAATTAAAATAATGTAAAGCTCTTAAAAACCTTGCCTCACCCAGAATTCTTTGTCTTAGTTCTTCATCTATTTCCAAAACATCCGGTACTCTTGCAATAACATTATTAGCGTCTTTTATAGCGACGTAAATATCTACCCAAGATCTTTCTATCAATGGTTCTGCATTGGTTATAGTCCCGAATCTAAAGTCCCGGTGATTAAAACTGCCTTGCCCTTGATCTGAAGCTGCATACATATTGGATAAAAATTGTTGTCTATAATATCCATTGCCACTTTTTAGCTGAGCATAAGCACCTGTTAACCCAGCCAGTGCATCAGATTCATTTTGATAAAAGGCATTTATATCAACTTGTGTTCTTGGTTCTTCTTCAAGAAAGTCTGCACAATTTGTACATACAATTGCTATGGTAATCAGCAAAGCGTTAAACAGTATACGTTTTTTAATATATGTCGTTTTCATTTTCACTAGTTTTAATAATTGAAATTTAAGCCCAAAGAGTAGGTTTGAACGCCTGGATAGCCTCCAAAATCGACTCCCCTTCGTTGAGGGTCTTTGTTAAAAGTTGTCACTTCAGGATCATATCCCGGGTAATCTGTAATAGTTACCAGATTTTGAGCAGTTGCATAAATTCTAAGACTTATACTATTTTTAAAGTTAAAAGTGTAACCCAAATTGACATTTTTTAACCTAATAAAAGAGCCATCAAATACATTTCTGTCGGATGAAATTATTCTGGGGCTATTAGCGTCAATAATTGGGGCCGGATATGCAACCCTAGACGTAGCGCCAACAGAAGGATCGGAAAAGACATTGCCATTAGCATCGACATTCAATGGTGCTTGCCAAGAATCTTGGAAAGCAGAGGCTAATCCATTTCTAGAGTTTGAGTTACCGGTTATTGGCCAAGTATCCACCCAAAAAATATCGCCTCCTTTTTGAGCTGTAATAAGTGTACTCAAATCCCAATTTTTATATTTGAATTTGTTGTTTATAGCTATATTAAAATCAGGATTAGGATCACCAATCTGAACGTAATCATCAAAGTTAATCACTTGATTACCATTACTGTCAACAGTATTGGTATCCTTATTTACATATCTTCTTTCTCCCGGTGCTGCACCCGCTATACCACTGGCATTGGCCTCTTCCCAGGATTCGTAAATGCCATTGGTTTGAGCACCCCAGAAAATTCCTAATGGACTACCTACCTGAAACAAAATGGGATTTTCCTGAGCAAAACCGACATTAGGTCCGAGTTGAAAATCTAAATTGGAATTTAAACTTTTAAGATTATTTCTGTTTAAGGTAAAGTTGGTTCCAAACTCCCATTGAAAGTCATCCTTATTAAATAACTGGGCATTTAAGGCGATTTCGAGTCCATAATTTTCTACTTCTCCAAAATTATCCAATATTCTTACAAAACCATTCGAAGCTGGTAGAATGACATTTTGTAATAAATTACTAGTAAGTTTATAATAGCTATCTATAGTTAAATTTATCTTATCATCTACTAATCCTAAATCTACACCAAAATTAAACTGGTCTGTAAGTTCCCATTTTAAATTTGGATTTGGCAAGTTAGATTCAATAAAACCAGTAGCTATCTGACCATTAAAATTATACCGTATGGCTTCACCAAGAGATAATGATTGGAATGGCGGAATGGCATCATTACCTACTCTACCATAAGATAATCTAAACTTGAGATTGGATATGGTTTCCGATTTTCTTAAAAATTTTTCGTCGGATGCTAACCAAGACAAAGCCAAAGATGGAAAGAAATTAGCCTTGTTTCCTTTTGCAAGTTTAGATGAAGCATCTACCCTGGCGTTAACATCTACAAAATACCTTCTTTTATAATTATATCCTACTCTTAAAATACTGGATAGCAACCTGGAATCCAAAAAATTTGATACAGGCGGTAAAATATCTGTTGCTGCACTTAGATCATAATATTCCAACACATCACTCCCAAAACCAAAAGCTCTGTTAAACATGGTTCTTATTCTTACATCTTCAACAGTTCCCACAGCTACTGCATCAACTCTATGTTTTCCAAAACGATTTCTGTATCTCAAATTAACTTCACCGTACAATTTTCTGTATTGCCTTGAAGCTTGAGATGCTTCTCCATTATTTCGTCGGCCCCTTGTGGTGTTTGTAGGGTAATAAATATCACGGTTACTTTTTTGAAGATTAAATGCTCCTTTTACAACGCCTGTAAGCTTAGGGGTAATCTTTGCCGTTACAGACAGATTTTGAATAAGGTTATAATTTTCTTTTAGATCGGTGACATCTCGCGCTAAAGTGAAAGGATTGGAAATTTGATTACCCTCATTTAAGTCGGAATAAATATCATCTTCTTGTCCGGGTTCCAATAGCCCAAAAATAGGTTGAAATTGAAGTGCTTGAGAAGTCACACTTCTATTCAGTAATAAGTCTCCATTACCTACTGAGGCAGAATTACCTTTGTTATAGGCAATATTAGTTTTAGAAAAAATGTCTATTTTATCATTAAATGCCTTTCTGCGACCATTGACATTTAATGTAATCCTTTTGTTTCCTGTATTTATAATAACCCCTTCGGTTTCAATAAGACCCAGACTCACTAAAAAATTATTTTTCTTGTCTCCTCCTCTATAGGACAGGTTATAGGCTTGAGAAAAAGCCTCTGTAAAAACAACGTCTTGCCAGTCTGTATCAACCCCTGTTGTTGTTGGATAAGGAATGTTAAACCCATCTAATTGAGGATAATTAGCCACCGTTAATTCTTGAGTACCATTAAATGGATCACTATTATCTTGTGGATTTGTGATATCAATATACAATTGATTAATGGCTCTTCTATTCATATAATTTTCAAAAGTAGGACCATCCATAACATGTATCTTATTTGTAATGGTCGTTATAAAATTATCTACTGTAATTGAAAGATTATCTCTTCCCTCTTGACGACCTCCTGTTTTTGTAGTAATTAACACTACACCATTCGCGCCTCTTGCTCCATATACTGCAGTGGCTGCAGCATCTTTTAAAACTTCAATTTTTTCAATATCATTCGGATTAAGAAAACTTAAGGAGTTTTGGGAAGCGCCTGCACCTGTGTTTCCCTGTGCGTCTTCAACCGGATCTACCGGTAAACCATCTATAATATAAAGCGGCTGAGTCCCTCCAAGGAATGAGTTTGTTCCTCTAATAGAAATAGCTACACCACCACCGGGCTCTCCATTTTCTGAAACTACAACCCCGGCTACCTGGCCCTGTAGAAGTTGTTCCACAGCTTGCGTTCTTTGCTGCTCTAATTTTTCAGAACTTACTTGGGCAATTGAGCCTGAAAGATCTCTTTTGTTGATATCAAAATAACCGGTACTAATGACCACTTCATCAAGTTGTGCAATGTCTGGTTCCAATACAACATTGAGAATAGCAGCGTTTGCAATTAGTTCCTGTGATTTCATACCAATGTATGAAAACACCAAAATATCGCCCTTATTCACCGTCAATTCGTATTTTCCGTCAAAATTGGTTACTGTGCCTTGTGTAGTGTCCTTTACGAGGACAGAAACTCCAGGTAATGGTTGTTTGAATTCTTCATCTATCACAGTTCCACTTACGGTTATTTCTTGGCCTAATACAGATAAAGGTATTAGTAAAATAAATAAAAGTATTCTTTTCATTAGTTTATTTGATTAGTTATGATTTAGTTTTTAATTAATTTTTTGAATTCTATGGCATTATCATTACTCTGAATTTTAAGAATATAAGAACCCTTACTTAAATTGCTGACATCAATTATGCTATGTTCTAAATAATTCGTCGCCATAACTTTTCTACCATTCAAATCATAAATGGCAATGGCATATGTCTGACTCGGTCCTGTAATGTTTAGTACATCTGTTGCAGGATTTGGATATAATCGAATATTCTGGTTAGGAGCAAAACCATCTTCTATAGAAAGTGCCTCCTGCCATTGTTCCATTAAAAAGCTAGCAGCAACTCCCCAACTTCCATCGGGTTCAATTATCCATTTCCCAACCAAATAGTCATACAGGAAACTTGTTTCATACTGAGTATCTTTTTCCCATGTAAAACCACTAGGGCCAGCCTTGTCATTTCCGTACAAATTCCATAAATAAAAGTTTGGAATTCCAAGCCCAAGTGCCACCCCAATATATCTTGCATATCTATTAGTGATACCTGTTGGATTTGATATATCTTGATAATAAAGTGGGTTTTCATTGATTCCAAATTCACCAATTTGCACAGGGAAATTATCTGGTAAGTCACCTGTTTCCGTTGTGAAATAGCGAGCGATTTCTAAACCCTTCCACATAGCGTGTCCGAGGGGATTATTGGTGTTATACCAACCGCCATCGTAAGCGGACCAAGATGACAGATCTATTCTAGTTGAAGGGATCACATTGCCTAAAACACTTGGCGTGTTATTTTCCATCATAGTAATCTTACTCCCACTACTAGTCATCCAAAGTTTATTGAATTCAATGGCATGAAATACCTTTGCGGTAGTACCTGTAACTTCATTCCTGGCTCGTTCTGTACCTCTTTGTCTGGCTCGAAACAAACGCGCCATTCCTTCAATTTTCCAATCTACATCGTCTGGAATAAGATTAGGGTCGTTTTCCCATAACACTCCCTGTCCTCTTAACATCCAATCACCTTCCCAATTTTGATAAGTAAATCTTTTATCCATGGCCCCATAAGTTTCCAAGAGATATTTTGTTAAATCGTAAAATTGTTGTTCCTGGTCAAGAAAACTGTTATGATTAAAATCAGGACCATTTTTATAGAACGATTGATTTTTCGTGGTAGTCCAAAAAGTGTGCTTTTTAATGTGTGAACGCTTAAATAAAGAATCAACATACTCATGTTGTGCAACTTCTTTTAGGTTTGCAAAATTAGGCCAGGTATGATTAAAGTGATAGGCACTATACATATTGCCATTTTGTGCAGTCAAAGTAGTTTTAACTGAAGTAGCTCCAAAATCTTTATAAATATCTAAACCTTCTAAAAGATACGGCCTATCGGTAAAATTATACCATCCAGAAATATGGCTTGCACCGAATATATGCTTGATTTGAGGAACACTCGCACCTTTATTGGGGTCATACTGGTCTAGGGCAGCAGTTATTTGATCTTTGTTTGATAAGGTTTGTGAATAATGCTCCCTTAATTCACCATTGTTATTAAACACAAAATAAGGATTTGAAGATGTAAGATTAGCAAAATTAACTCCTTGTCCCAAGCGAAATAATCCTCCAGAATCTATGTTTAAAGTAAAACCAGCAGCTTCTGTTTTTATATCTAGATTGCCCTTATTTATTTTTTGGGTGTATAGGCTACCTTGATTGGCTATGGTTAAAGAGGTAGATTCGGTAGGTGTTGTATTTTTAGTAAATAAACTTATATCATTAGTGACAACAATACCGTGTATGGTTAAATCGGACTTTGCTGTTGGTGAACTAAATTGATAATCACTGCCTGTCAATCCTAAAATACCTTTGATTCTAATATATGCGTAATGGGTAATAGTAACATTAACACGATTATTGGATTTAATGGCAAAATTGTCATCCATCATCATGTTATACAAATCTATGATCAGGTTTTTATTTTCAAAGTTACTGGCAATGCTCAACGATCTTGGATTGAAAAATCCCGAACCCGATATATAGGTTTGGTCTTCTATGAGATTCAAATAAATACGACTGTTGTAGGTATAAATAGATCCATCACCCGATCCACCAGGCAGATTTCTTCCCGACGAAAAGGTCCCATTACAAAGGATGCTCCCGTTTATCCTTAAATCTTTTGCAAAACTAGGGGTATCGTGTCCCATTTGTAAAACCGCCGTCTGCTTTATCTGAAGGTTACGGCATAGATCAACGATTTCGGCCGATACACTGCCTTGAACATCAATGTAAACGGTATGGCCATCCTCAATAATCACATCTGTTGAAGCAATAGGTACCTGCCCATTACTCCAAATGGCCGGGTTGCTCCAATTACCATCTGAGACTGTACTTACGGCACTCGAAAAATCGATGGTCTGATCACTAACCAAGGCCAACTGTGCGAATGCATTATACCAAACAAACAACAGGAGTCCCAAAATGGGAGGATACGATTTTGTAATTTTCTTCTTCATTTTTTTAATTTAACGATGCCAATACCTTTGGTTCTATATCCTGATACACGGCTTCTAAAATGCCCAATGCTTTTTTCTTAAAATCTTCGTGACTTGGATATACATTATATTGGGTCTTGTATGTTTTCAGATAGTCATTAACTTGTTTGTAATACCTTTGGTGGAGGTCGTATAGTGGCCTTTTCTTTCCTTTTTCATTTATCAGGGACATGTTCTTGGATATGCCTTCAGGAGTGTATTCATTATTATACATCTGCCAGTATAGGGTAAAGGGTAAATCTTCCTCCAGTGCTATTTGCATGATGTCTTTGGCATTGTTAAATTGCCTGAGGTGTGTGGCAGGTCTGTCATCGAAGGCATGACCTCCATATTCCCCAATAAACACCCTTCTTTTAAATGGCAATCCTTCTTTTGGTTTTAATTGACCTTCTATATAATCTAAAACTCGAATAAGTGATTCCTTATTAGCTTCGTAGTCTTTCTTTTTACTTGATTCATAACTTGAATACGAAACAAAATCCACATCAACATTTGGCAATATATCCTTTGTAATACAGGTTTTGCCTTCCATGCCTTTCTTAACAAGATTAACTTCAATATAATAGTATAAAGAAACGTTATTATGCTTTATGTCCTTCTTAGCATCATTAATGGCGCGGGATCGTATTTGTAACCATTTGGTCATATTATCCACATGTTCCTTTGGAGGTGTCAGGTTTCTATTTTGAGTGCCGTGCAGCAGCCAATCACCTTCCCAGTTTCCAATAAGAAATGTTTTGCCAGTATTGTTATAATTTTTGAGAAGATAAGACACAAAATTGTACATCTCATTATAAAGTCTTTTTTCTTGCTTATTATCGATTCCTTTTTTCCAATTTATTCCCGTAGCTGTATGTACCCAGAACAAATAGTAGTTAAAATCCATTTTAAATATTTGGTCATAATCGGGAATTATTTTTATAACATCCATGATGTTATTGGCATCACTTTTTGTAAAACCATAATCTTTCAAATAGCGATCAGTAATCGAGCTTTTAAAGATGTTCGTTCCTAATGCTCTGGCTTGTTTAGCCTGCTCTATTAATTTTGTATCCTTTGAGAATTGATATTTCGTAGGGAAACAGTTCAATCCCAAAACAAGATTATAATCTTCTAATGGCATATTAGTGCCATAATCATAATCTTGTGGGAACATCGTAACGGTTAAAAACAGGGCTGCTATAAATATTAGATTTCTCATAATGCTATTTTGATGGATTTAAGCTTTTAAAAGTCAGGGCCTTTTCCCTAAAGTCATCAAAACCTGGTAATTCGCCGTTGGTCTGGAGATAGTCCTCCACATAGTTTTTAGACTCTTTATAAAAATTGTGATGCGTATACCAGATGGGTTGTTTCTTTCCCTGATCATCGATCAACCAGTACCCTATTTGTTCTCCGGTTTCAAGTTCAATTTCATTATTGTACATTTCCCAGTATAAAATAAAGGGTGTGCCCCACTCCAATGCGGCTTTTATGGTCCAAATGGATCTTTGGTTCTGTACCTTATCGTCGTACTTAATGCTTGGATTTCCATATTCTCCGATCCAGACCCGTTTCCCGGCTGGAATTCCTTCTTTTGGTGATAACTGGGCTTCGAGATAATCTAAAGACCTTTGTAAGCCTTTCTTTAAGGAAACTTCTGATTTGTATGGATTGGTGGCATCATAGGACGAATAAGACACATAATCCGGGTTGACTGTTCTAACTACTGTATTGGCCACCACTTTTGCATCCGGTTCCTTTATTGCCTTCGTCACCAAGTTGACCTCAATATAATAGTAAACCGACACATTCTTATATTGAGTATCTCTTTTAGCATCATCAATTGCCTTTTGTCTTACCTTGGCCCATCGTACCATACCCTCGATCGTTTTCTCGTTTGCCGGTTTGGTACGATCGTAATCTGACCTTAAATGCCAATCGCCCTCCCAATTGCCTAAATAAAAGACCTTACCGGAACCATTAAATGTTTTTAGGAGATAGGTAGTAAATTCGTAAAGCTCCTTATAGAGGGCCTCTTCATAATGTTTTGGATAGCCGTCAATAAATTTTATTTGAGCCGTATCATCCTTTTCTCCGGGTGGTTCCGGTGTATATTGAGAAAACCCATAGGTCCAAATGTGATAGTACTTGAAGTCCATGTCTAAAACCGTTTTCATAGAGGGTTCTAAAGAGGCCAATTTGGTCAGGGATGTGATGGCATCATTTTTTGGCAACCCATAGTTCTCTGTGCAATATCTTGGATGCATACTGAATTTCAATAGATTGGAGCCCATATTTTTTATCTCGATAGCGGTTTCAACAAGCATACTCTCCTCAGTAAATTTATACTTTGAACCAACGGTTTGTGTTCCAATAACATAATTGTACGACTCGACTCTAGCTGAAACAGAGCTGGTATCTTCCGGTTGGTTTGCTTTGATTGCACTAATCAAGAAGTAAACGAGTAAAGTAAAGAACCCTAACCTGGTTACTATTTTCAGAACTTTTCTTTTATTCATAATTAAGCGTCTTTTGTTTACTGCAATCTCGCGAAAAACGCCTTTAAAAAGGTTGATATGTCATTCAAGAAGGTTTAAATAATAGTCAAAACAACTTTTATCGGTAGTGAAAATAGAATGTCGAATTTTAAAAGGGTTGTTTTATCAATAACACACACCTCTGTGCAGTTTATAGATTGGCGTAATGTATAACAGAGATAAACAGCTTACAGGCTATCCATATATTCCTTCGGCGTTTTTTCGTAGTATTTTTTGAACAGTGTACTAAAATGTTTCGGATCATGGAAGCCGGACTCATAGGCAATATCTGAAATTCGAGAATAGATTTTTTTCTTCATCAGTTCCTCGGCGTGATTCAATTTAATTTTTAAAATTAAATCGGAAGGTGACATATGTACCAATCCTTTGAGCTTTCTAAAGAGATTGGATCGGCTCAACCCCATCATTTCGGCAAGTTTGTCAATTGAAAAATCCTTTTCGGTTAAATTTTCTTTTATGGTGCTAATGACATCAGACAAGAAACTCTCATCCGGAGTGAGTTGTCTCTCTATTTTCTTATCCCCCAACAAATGCGAAATATTCTCCCTAGACCTGATCAAGTTATTTATGGTGGCATTTAAAATGGATACGTTAAAAGGTTTTTCGACGTAGGCATCTGCACCTGTTTCCAGCCCTTTTATTTTATCATCTATATCTGCAAGGGCCGTTAACATGATAATAGGAATATGGCTCGTTTTAAAATTGGTTTTTAATAGATTACAAAGTTCCTTTCCATCCATTTCAGGCATCATTATATCCGTAATGATCAAATCGGGATTTTTGGACAATGCCAGCAACAATCCCTCTTTACCATTTGAAGCCTCAATAATGGCATGTGTCTTACCTAATTCATTCCTAATGGCCAGTCTCAACTCCTCATTATCCTCAACCAATAAAATAAGTTTTCCTTTTATTAAGTGTTCTTCGATGATATTTTTATTATCCTGACTGTCACGGGCGTTCATTAGGACATCGTCCTCATAATGCTCACTTCCGCCGGGCAATAGGATGCTAAATTTCGAACCGATGTTCTCTTTACTTTCTAAAGAAATTTTGCCCCCATGTAACTCAATAATTCTCTTCGACAGCATCAACCCAATACCAGTCCCCGGAATCCCCTGGTTTGCTACATTTGTCCCCCTGGTAAAGCGATTAAATATAGCATCTTGTTGTTTTTCGGGAATACCTATGCCATTGTCAATAAAATCAATTCTCAATGTTTTATCATTTAAGAAAGCGCTAATCGTTATTTCACTTCCTTCGCTACTGTATTTAATAGCATTAGAAATCAGGTTATAAAAAATACGGCTCATTTTGGGAACATCAAACCAAACCGGAATATGTTTTACCTTAAGAATAACATCAATCGATTTTTCCTTAAGAATAGGCGAGAAATCATCGACTATTTTAGATAAACACTCTTTAAGGTTTACCTGACTTACCTGAAGTTTAAGCTGGTTTCTATCCAGTTTCTGGAAGTCTAATAACTGGGAAACATATTCATTTAAGTTTTGGGTGTTTCTCTGTATGAGTTCCATAGATTTTTCAACCTGCTCCTGATTCGCTAATTGCTTTACCAACAACTGGATCAAGGAAACCGGTGTTCTAATGTCATGAGCCACTTCAACAAAGAATTTTATCCTGTCCTCATCGGTGCGCTTACGAATATTGGCCATGTTTATCTTATACATTAGAAAAGTGAAAAAACCTAATATTAATATATAAGATGCAAGGGCTACACCCGATTTCCAAAATGGTTTTTTCACTTTGATATTCAGAACATAATCATTTTTTGCTTTTTCCCCATCGGCATTAAACCCAGTGGCTGTCAGTGTGTAGTTCCCCGGGCTCAAATTGGAATAGGTGATCTTTTCATCACCGTATGCATTTCTTAAACTGTCCTCATTGCCTTTGAGTTGCCATTCAAAACGATTTCTTTTTGAGCCGTGAAACTTAATGGTCTCGAAGTTAAATGATATGGTATTCTGATCGTAGTCTAAAACAATGTCCTGAATATAATTAATGTTTTTATTTAGGGTCAAACTATCGGGTTGTTTTCCATTAATTTGAAAATTTACCAGGTAAATTTTTGATATTTCAGGGTCTTTTTCCAAATCCATAGGTTGAAACACCACAGCCCCTTCTGGTCCACCTAAAGCCAATCGTCCATCTTTTAGCTTTGCAGCGGCACCCGGCCCAAATTCATGGATAAACAATCCGTCCTGCTCACTATATTTTCTAAACAGTTTGGTCTTTATGTCATACCGCCAGAGTCCTGTGGTGGCAGCCAGATAAAGGTTTTGTACGTTGTCCTTCTTAACGGCGAATACGGTCCCTATCTCTTTATTTGTATTAATACTGGTATGATCCAAGGATTCATCACTCAAATTAAATTTATGCAAGCCTTTGGCCGAACCGATCCATATGGTATTGTTTAACTGGTCAAAATTTAAATTATGGATTTCATTTAAGTTGTTAAAAAGGCCTTCCTTTATTTTTCGAACACTTTTGTTTCGTTTATTGATTTCGTAAAAACCGTTACTGGATCCGGCATATATAATGTCATCATAACCCTGAACAATGGATCTCACCAGGCCGACATCATAGATGTTCACCAATTTGTTTTGACTGTAATGCAATAGAGGACCATCATTACCCTGTGCAATCCAGATATCATCATTAAATACAGAAATATTAAAAATAAACTTTAAGGGAATTTCAGGATGAAACAGTTGTTTATCGATTACGACATTGTTCTTATCGAAGACCAGAACACCTTCGCCATAAGTACCCAACAACAAATCATCTTTATATTCAGAAATGGTTAACACCGCAGTATTAAAAAGCTTCGGATCACTATTGTAATTCAAAACATTTTGGTCTTCATATTTACTGACTCCATTTTCGGTACCAAACCATAATGCACCATTTTTGCTTTCATAGATAGCCCTAATGGTATTGTTATTTATACTATTGTCGTCATTTCGTACATGGTGTATCTGGTTGAAGATATTGTCTTTTTCATAAATAATATTTATGCCACCTTCCCGAAGCCCAAGCCAGTAAGCGTTCGTTTCGTCGATATAGACTTCATAAATACTATTTTGACCAATGCTGTTGGGGTCGTCTATATCATGACCGAATACGTTTATCACCTTCAGGTTTTCATCAATTACAAAAAGCCCTAACCTGTCAATGGCCACCAGGGCATTATTTTGCCTGTTGAACTCAATTTTTCTAATGGCATAGGTCTTTTTTTGTAAATCCTTAATGAAAATCTGCTTAACTTCCTTATCATCCCTAATAAAAAGTCCACCGACCTCAGTACCTATCCAAAGTCTGTTTTTAGAATCCAAAGCGAGACTAATGATGTCATTTTTTTCTAAAACGATATCCCTTAAAGACAAATCGTCGGAGCCTGAGACCACATCGAAAATGTAACACCCTCTTCCTGTGGCTACATAGACCACCTTATTTGAGACCAGAATATTTCTATTGATAAAAGTTTCCGGATATAAAATGTCGGAGGCCTTTTGCGTAGTGAGGTTGAAAATAACATACCCACTATCCAAACCAATTAAAATTCTATCCTTATCCAATTGTGCCATGCACAGGAATCGCCTTACTTCTACATGTAAAACCTCCTCAAAGCGATCATGCTCGTAGTTGTATTTTATGAGAAAGCCATTGGGGCTGATCATATATAAATTCTCATTAACATTCAGCATGTCAATGATTCCGTTATTATCCAAGGATGTTATCGCCTTTAGGTCATAATTTTTGAATTCCAAACCGGAATAACGATTCAGTCCCTTATCTGAGCCTATCCAGAAATAACCCAGGCTGTCTTTTTCAAAAACATTTATAGTTCCTTTAATCAGTCCTGCCCTGGTATCCAATCGCTTCACCTGCTGGGCAGCCACAAAACCACTAAACCATAAAAAAACAAAAAGGACAAAAAAGAATTTGATGTATATTTTTTGCTTGTAGCACATTATTTAGCATGTTTACTTAAACTTACTAAAAAAATTAAATTCCCATTTAAAATTTAATGGGAATTTAAATAAAACTATTTAGACACTTTAGTTCGTAACCACCAATCTCTGTCGGGGTTGTAGTTGTATTTTTCTCTTAATTTTTCAAGTTCTGTCCGTAAACCATCTTCTATGTCCTGATATTCCGGATCATTAATGAGGTTGTTCATTTCTCCCGGATCATTTTCCAAATCGTAGAGTTCATCAATATCGTCTTCGAGAAAGGCATCTATCAATTTAAATCTTTTTGTGCGTATGGCCAACATATTTGGCCCGGCATACGGATAGGCATCATCTACGTAATATTCGAACATAAAGGAGGTTCTCCAGTTTTCATGATTCCGATGGTTATCGAATAATCGGGTCATGGACTCCCCTTGCATATAACTTGGTGTATCAACACCGGCCAAATCCAAAATGGTAGGAGCTAAATCAATATTCAAAGCGATATCCTTAATTATTGTACCGGGTTGAATGGTTTTCGGATATCTCATCAACATGGGTATTTTCATTGAATTTTCATAAGCTATTCTTTTATCCCAGTAGCCATGCTCGCCCATAAAATAACCGTTATCACTGCTGTAAATAATAACCGTGTTGTCAAGTTCGCCGAGGTCTTCCAGGGTTTTAAGTACATAACCTAAGGATTCATCAACCGCCACGAGACATTCCAACAATTTTTTAAATTTATCGCCCTTTATGGGCCATGGTTTTGGTGCTAAAGTATCGGTATGCACATAATCCTTCCATTTGGAGTCCCAGGCTTTAATACGTTGCCATTCGGGTTTACCTTTAAAATTCTCCAAATGCGTATTGTAGGGTGGTACGGGTAAGGAATCTTTGGCATATATATCCTCATGTCGGGGTGCCGGAGAATGATTTTCATGTACGGCCTTATGCCATAAATTCAAACTAAAGGGTTTGTTCGGATCTCTCCTTTCGGTTAACCAGCTTATGGCTTTATCCGTTAAAATATCCGTCATATAACCCTTCTCCTGATATTCCTTTCCATTATCATTCACCATGGGATCAAAATATTCTCCCTGTCCCACAAAACTGTACCAATAATCAAATCCGGGCCTGATATGTCTTTCCCCTTCAAAATGCGCCATATGTATTTTCCCTATATGGGCCGTTTCATACCCAGCCTGTTGCAAAATCTGACTGTAAGGCTTGTAGGTCTCCCAATCCGGGTCGACATGGCGGTTGTTCTGATTCACCCCATGAATGTGCGGATAGGTACCGGTTAAAAAACTGGCTCTTGACGGTGAACAAATGGACTGGGTGACATAGAAGTTGTCAAATTTCACACCTTCGTCTTCAAGCCTTTGCATGTTAGGTGTTTTTAAAAATGGATACCTCCGGCTCGATTCCAGGGCATCGAAAGGCTGATCATCGACCAAAACAAACAAAAAATTGGGTTGATTTTTTTCTGTTTCCTGTGTTTTACATCCCACTATTAAAACGGAACAAAGCAGAACAGATAAAATCGTATTAAAAGATATTACAAGTTTCATATTTAAATTACCAATACATGATTAAAGTTACTAAACAAAATAATAAGAGCATATAAGACCAGAATCGATAACTCTGATGAAAAGGAATCTGTTTTAAACTTATGGTCTCCTTTTTATACTCGTCCATTGAGAACGTTAGTCCCTCAATTTTTTCAAGTGGTGGTTTCCTGGTCAACAAGCTCACAACTACCATCACGACCAAACTCCAGGCAAAATAATAGGGAACGGTTAGTAAAAAGTGTATATCCCCAAATATGGAATGCCCAACGTTTACAGCGTAAATTATATTGACCACTCCCAGAGCAATCCCTGCCATAAGTCCGACAAAAGCACCGGCTGCATTGGTTCTTTTCCAAAAAATGCCCAACACAAAAGCTGCAACAATTGGTGGTGCCATGATCGATAGCATTTCCTGATAGTATTTTAGCAAGGTACCGAATTGCTTACCAATTTGGGGTGCCCAAAATACCGCAATAAGCAATACGGTTACGGAAGCCATTTTTCCCACCCTGACTTTTCGCTTGGAGGTGCTATTCGGGACAATCTTATCATAAAAATCCATCGTGAAAAGCGTTGCAACCGAGTTGAGCAAGCCACTCAGAGATGATGTTAATGCCGCTACCATGGCAGCCATCATAAATCCGATAAGCACATTAGGTAATAAATTCATTATTAAATTCGGATATACCATATCAGGCTTTGGCAGATCCGGGAATAATTTGATCGCCATAATACCTGGTATAATAATAACAAACAAGGTGAGCACTGTGAGAAAACCAACAAGTATCACGCCCTTTCTGCCCTCGTCAATCGACTTGGCAGTCAATACTCTTTGCACCAACTGTTGATTGTTACCCCAAAAAAACAAGCCCAGGATTGGAATTCCTATAATAGCACCCAGCCATGGCACGGACGAATCGTCCATGGGACGAACCAATTTCATTAGAACATCGCCTTCTGTTAACAGTTCTCTCACATATTCAGCGCCACCGTTATAAGTTGCATAGAAGGTCAGTACTATGGATCCAACCAATAAAAATATACCCTGCATCAAATCGACACGAATAGCAGCCGAAAGTCCTCCGGGTATCGTATAGGCTGCCACGATAATGGCAAATCCAATAGACAGGGACAGTATGGAGGCCTCAGGGAATACCAATTTCATGACCATCGCGGCAGCATACAAAGATCCAGCTGCATCCAGAAATATATTCACGATAATGGTTATTGCCGAGAAGTAATATCTGGAAGCCGCATTAAAGCGTTTTTCCAGAAACTCTGGTATGGTAAATATCTTTGATTTAATATAAAAGGGTAAAATAAACCAGGCAAAAAATACCATGACCACGACCGAGCCCAAGTTATAATTAAACACGGCAATCCCGGTGCTGTAGGCATCTCCAGCCTGCCCTATTAATGTTGAGCTGGATATACTAGCCGCAAACAATGAAAATCCAATAACAGGCCAAGCCATACCACGACCTGCCAAAAAATAAGATTTCTCGTCCTTGCTTTTGCTATATTTAATACCGAGATAAACAACAAATAAAAAATAAAGTACAATGATTAGAACGTCTGCCCAGGAAAGTCCATTTACCCAACTAGGCCCGTCGGTTAGGAAGTTAGTTGATTGCATTTCGTGTTAGTTTATGAATTACTGTTAGTTTTTGAATTACTGTTAGTTTATGAATTACTGTTAGTTTATGAATTCTGTTCCTCGCTTAAAGTAAATTCTATTAGTTCGTTTACGTCACAAGTAGCTAACCCTATGTATTTATCGGCACCGCCATAGTAAACATATAAGGTATCCTCTATAATCATATTACCCGTTGGAAATACACAGCCTTTATAATACCCTTCAATTTCATAATCGAATTCAGGTTCCATAATGTAATCCTTGGTTCTTCCAATTACTTTGGTAGGATCATCAAGATCTAACATTACTGCACCGACCCTATAATAGCCCAAACCTCCTTTTTCAACACCATGGTACAAAACCAACCATCCACGATCTGTGCGCAATGGAGGTGTACTACCTCCCACTTTTTCTTCCCAGCCACCATCAATGCCCCCTATGAGCATCGTGCTCGGCTCATTCCAAATTAAGAGGTCATCACTAAATCTTATCCAGACTGCCGGATTTTTAACCCCATAGTCCTCTCCGATCCATTCTTTCGGTCTATGCAACATAGCATACTTCCCATTAATCTTTTCCGGGAACAATATGACATCCCGATCATCCAGGTTCGATTGGGTAATGCGTCCGAGCCGTATCCATTTTTTAAAATCCTTGGTCATGGCCAGGGCGGAGTTCGCCATGTTCTTTTTAATAAAATGAGGCGCATGTTCTCCATGATCTTCTGTTAATACCACATCATGATCGAATTTCCAGTATTGTCCGGGAGGAAATGGTCGGAAGGCATAGGTCACATAGAAGTAATCATCCAGTTTAATGATTCGCGCATCCTCAATACAACCCATGTCCGGCCCTTCTGCACTGGGACCCAAAACAGGTTTATCTGAAACACGATTAAAATGATATCCGTCATCACTGACTGCCAATCCAAATCTAATAATGTGTTCTGCATCATCTCCTGCTGCCCTGTAAAGCATATAGAATTTTCCGTTGTCAAAGTAGACACCGGGATTACATACTACAAGATTTTCCCATTCATTATTTGGTTCAGGAGTTAAAATCGGATTGCCTGCGAATTTTTCTAGTTTCATTGGTTGTAACATATTTGTTAGTCTTTTTCTTGCTACAATATTAATGTGATCTTAAAAAGAAAAGGTTTTGAAATAGGTCAATATGATAGAAATTATGGTCAACCCCTTACTCATGTCATGAATTTTTAGGTTAACTGCCGCACGTTACCTATCCGATACCGAATTCAATGGCTACTCTCAGTGTGTATTGATAAAAGTATATCTGTGGTCAGATAAACGAAGCTTTTGCACGAGAAACAAACTTAAAACCAGCACCGTTACTGTAACTTTGTTTTTCGGAAATATCCTTTAAAATTTACTTTATGAAACGTATTTTACTAATCCTTTGTATTGCTTTTACAATTAACGTCATTTCCCAGGAAGTTTCTGATATTACCACACGTCCTAATATTATATTTATTCTTTCGGATGATCATGCGACAAACGCCATTTCAGCATATAGCAGTATGTACAGGGCAATCGCACCGACACCAAATATTGATCGTTTGGCCAATGAAGGCGCCATTCTCTTGAATGCTTTTAGTACCAATGCCATATGCGGACCGAGTAGGGCATCCATAATCACCGGGAAGTATAGTCATATGAACGGCTATTATAAAAACTACAAAGGGGGTTATTTTGATGGGGGACAATGGACCTACCCAAAAGCACTTCAACATTCAGGATATCAGACAGCCATGGTTGGCAAATGGCATTTGGCTTCCGAACCTCAGGGATTTGATTTTTACAAATATCATATAGATCACGGCGAACAAGGGGTGTACTGGAATCCGACGTACAGTGAAAATGGCATCCCTGTTAAAGAAGAAGGTTACGCTACAAACTTAACGACTGATTTTGCTTTAGAATGGCTCAAAAATAAAGAAAGTGACAAACCTTTTTGTCTATTACTGCAATATAAAGCGCCTCATAGGGAATGGGCTCCGGATAAAAAGTATGAAGACTTATGGGAAAATGAAACCATTCCCTATCCGGATACCTTTAATGACGATTATGAAGGACGCGAACAAACAGCTGGAAATACACATATGACAATGGATTTCTTTAACCGCAGGGACATGAAATTATCGCCTCCGGATTCCTTAACCGGAAAATTGTTGACTAAATGGTTTGATTTTGGTAATAACCCCGGTGAGATTGTAAATCCGGGTGATTCGTTATCCGGAGGTGCCCTTAGAAAATGGAAATTTCAAACCTACATTAAAGATTATCTGGCCACTGTGAAATCTGTTGATGATAACATAGGTCGGGTACTCAATTATTTAAAAGATAACGATCTGGAAGAGAACACCATTATTATTTATGCCTCAGATCAGGGATTCTTTCTTGGGGAGCATGGTTGGTTTGACAAGCGATTCATGTATGAGGAATCCATGCAAATGCCTTTCTTAATCCGTTATCCAAAATTGATTCCACCAAAAACAACAATAACCGATGTCATTTCCAACATCGATTTGGCACCTACGGTTTTGGATATGGCCGGTGTGAATATTCCGGATGAAGTACAGGGTAAGAGCTTTTTTAAACAGTTAAGCGGTAAACCAAACGAAGATTGGAGACCATCTGTATATTATCACTATTATGAATATCCGTTCTGGCATCATGTACAACCCCATTATGGTATAAGAACAGACAGGTACAAACTCATTCATTTTTATTATGATGTTGATCTTTGGGAATTGTACGATTTAAAGGAAGATCCCTCAGAAGTGAACAACATCATACATTCCGAAGCCCATGCCGAACTTATTTCAAAATTAAAGGCAGAATTAACACAATTAAAAACAGAGTATGGCAATGACTTGACTTTGGATGAGCTGAGAGCCATATCTGACACTGACTTTGGGGGACTCGAATCGGATAACAAGAAATAAATAACCTTTATTGATATTAATTATGAAACGATATATCTATTTACTTGTTTTCATCGGTTCTCTTATTTCCAGCACGTCCATGAGTGGACAAAGCAAGGCACCCAATATCCTTTTAATTACAATGGATGATATGAGCTGGGATTCGCCCGGTATCTGTGGAGGTCCCATACCGGATTTAACCCCACATATCGATAAATTAGCATCTGAAGGGATCTTATTCGAAAAGGCCTATGTACAGGCGCCGAATTGCTCACCATCCAGAAGTGTCATTCAGACGAGTTTGTATCCGCATCAAAGTGGCATGAGAGGATTCTTTTATGTAGAGCCTAATGGTTCTACACTGCCTGAAATTTTAAAGGAAAATGGATACATGACCGGGGTTATCAATAAATTGGCAGATACCAGTTTAAGTCCGGATTCGGAAAGGTATTGGGATTCAAGTATTGGCCTTAATGGTCATGAGAAGCGCTCGGCAAAGGCCTACTCTGAACAGCTAAGTGGTTTTTTGAAAAGTGCCAATACCTCAGGGAAACCATTTTACTGTGTAGTTAATGTCGCAGATCCACACAAACCCTTTTTCAACGATCCCGGATCTAAAAAAAGCGGTTTTGATGATTTCAAACCTTCAAAATTATACACTTTGAATGACATAACGGTTCCGGAATTTCTTCCCAGTCACCCAAAGATCAAACAGGAGCTTTTGAATTATTACAACTCCGTAAAAAGAGGAGATGATTGTGTTGGTGAGATTATAAGTACCATTAATAACAGAGCATATTTTGAAAACACCATTGTCATTTTGTTATCCGATCATGGTATGCCGTTCCCTTTTGCTAAATCGTCTTTATATCAAAACGGCATTCGGACGCCTCTTATCGTAAGCTGGCCGAACAAAATTGCGAAAGGGCAAGCAAATAAAGAAAATTTGGTTTCCGCTGTTGATATTGCTCCGACCCTATTAGAACTGATCGGTATTTCAGTACCAAAAACTTATCAAGGGCATTCCTTTCACTCATTGGTGTTGGGTAACAAAATAGAGTCTACCGATTATATATTTGCACAATTTGATGAAAATGCTGGAGGCATTCCAAGACCTTCGAGAACAGTCCTTGGAAAAAGGTATGGTTACATTTTTAATCCATGGGCTACCGGTAAATTACCTTTTAGATCTGCTGCAGATTACCATACGTCATATAAAGTAATGAAAGCGCTTGCTGTAAATGATACCGTTACAGAAAGAAGATTTAAAAATTGGGTCTTTAGAGCTACGGAAGAGCTTTATGATTATGCAAACGATCCGAATGCCTTAAATAACCTGATAGATGATCCGAAATATCAGGATGTACTTGTTGAACTCAGAGAGAAACTCATGGTTCAATTGAAAGTGACCAATGATTATGTCCTTCCTGCATTTGAGAACAAAAATGATAAGGCATTCTTAAATGATTGGATGGAGATCCAAATTAGAGAGGCGAAGCTCAGGACAAAAACCATAATATGGAAACGTTATACGAACAGCAGTGGATCTACAAAAAACAACACCAAACTATTTAAAATTGATGATCTCTCGTATTCCGGAAACTAATGGATTGTCATCTCATTATTCCACTACCCTCTTTTTCTTGATGATTTAGCATGGACATCTTATGAACAGTTCATATGCTTGAGTCTATTTGATGGTGTACCCTCTCAAATAGGTACCAGGTTATCCTGAAATGGATTAAACACACCTGCATGATACATTATTTTAATTGATAAAAATCTGTTTGATTGTCGGTTAATTAATTAATTTTAGTGAGAACCATTTTATTAATAGGAATGTCTTGTATTTCTTTCTTATTTTTTCTAAAAAATCATTACAACAAATAATCAAAAAGCATGACGAATTTATGAGAACAGTACAGTATTTATTGGTGATCTTCTCACTAGCCTTTATGTTAGCTGTATTAAGCGGTTGTATAAGTGACCATGCTCAGCATTCTGCCGATGTGATTGTTTATGGAGGTACTTCAGCCGGGATATCCGCAGCCATACAAACAGCACGGCTTGGAAAGACGGTCCTGTTAATTGAACCGACCAATCGTCTGGGTGGGCTCACGACAGGCGGCCTTGGACAGACAGATATTGGCAATAAGCAGGTTATCGGAGGCATTGCACGGGAGTTTTATAAACATATCAAGGCCTACTACGACGATCCAACCCATTGGATATGGCAAACCAAATCGGAATATAAGGATGGCGGACAAACACGCTCTACATGGAACGAAGACGCTATGTGGACCTTTGAACCCTCTGCCGCATTAAAGGTATTTCACCTGATGATAGAAGATACGAGCATTAAAATTGTTTATAACCAAAGGCTTAACAGAACAACAGGGGTCAGGAAAGTCGGCAATGCCATAAGCTCCATCACCATGGAATCAGGAGACACCTACCAGGGAAAAATGTATATTGATGCCAGCTATGAAGGTGACCTCATGGCAGCTGCAGGGGTATCCTATACGGTTGGTCGAGAATCGAATTCTGTTTATGGAGAATCGTTAAACGGGGTTCAGGCGGAACCTTATGGCAAGACGCTCAAGGGAACCCTATCCCATAACAGCGTACATCATAATTTTATCGATGGCGTTGATCCCTACTTGTTAAAAGGAGACTCTACGAGCGGATTACTGCCCTTTATATCGAAAGGTGGCCCTGGTATTGAAGGTACCGGTGACCACGGTATTCAAGCCTACTGCTTCAGGATGACCCTGACAGACCATCCTGAAAATCGTCTCCCTTTTGAGAAACCTGACCAATACAATGAATTGGACTATGAGCTGCTATTTCGCAATTACGAAGCCGCGACGGGTCCGATAGAAGACATGTATACTTATGGTGATCGGCTTGTGCCCTGGATCAATTCCGCGATGCCCAACCGAAAAACCGATACCAACAACCAAAAAGGATTTTCGACCGATTTTATAGGTCAGAACTGGGATTATCCTGAAGCTTCCTATGCAGAACGGGAACGCATTGTAGCGCGACATCGCCGGTATCAGCAGGGATTAATGTGGACACTGGCCTACCATCCGCGAATTCCGGATAAAGTAAGAGAAATGGTGTCGCAATGGGGCACCTGTAAAGATGAATATGAACGTGCTGATGGCTGGCAGCAGCAATTGTATATCAGGGAGGCGCGACGGATGCTGAGCGCTTACGTGATGACTCAGAAAAACTGCGAAGGTATTGAAACGGTTAATGATCCCATTGGTATGGCAGCCTATGGTATGGATTCCCATCATATAAAGCGTTATGTCAATTCCGATGGATATGTGGCCAATGAAGGGAATGTTGAAGCTTCCGTAAAATCACCGTTCCCTATAAGCTACCGGTCCATTGTACCAAAAAAGGAAGAATGTTCCAATCTGGTGGTTCCGGTATGCCTCAGTGCATCGCACATTGCATTCGGCTCCATCCGCATGGAACCCGTATTCATGATTCTTGGTCAAAGTTCGGCTAATATTGCATGCTTGGGGATTGATGAAGCTCAATCTGTTCAGGATTTGGATTACAACAGGTTAAGAAAACTGTTGCGCGATCAGGAGCAGATCCTGGAGTAAGTATTGAGTGTTATGTTCTATTTCAATAGTCATGACAGACATCAAATCCGAAATGATGACACCCTCATTTTTTTGGTCTGAGTTCAGCTCTGGTTTGCCATGCCAACTTTTTTAGTTAGAAATCTGTTAGTCGTTTACCAAAGGCTGTCACCCTGTCCCAGTCGGTATACTCTATTTCCACATTGGGGTTTGTCGGCCCCTTGGTCATCCACATAATAAACCGGATCATGGTTCTATCAAAAAAAGTGTATTTCTTATAGTCCAGTTTTCCGGCAAACACCTCAGTTACAGTGGGGGTCCAATCGATGGTCTTAAAAAATTTAATGACGTAGGGATTGGTATCAGGTGCATTCTTCTCCGGTTTTCGAGCCACTAGGTTTACAGAGAAGAAAGCGGTTTTCATGGCGTCCAGCTGTTCCTTATGATGGTTAATGAAATCGATAACGCTTTTATTATGAACGCCATATCTGATGCTTGCGCCAATAATCAGTTTGTCATAATGGCTTATATTTTCATCAAAATCATCAATGGAATGTAGTGCAAGGTCTTGATTGTATTGCTTAAAAACAGCTTTGAGTTGATTGCAAATTTTTAGGGTTTGTCCATCTACCGATGAATATAACATTAAGGTTTTTTGATTCATTTTGTTCAGGTATTATAATTTCACCGTTTTTGGTTTGCTGCTTTAGATTTATAATTCTGATATGATATTTTATTTTAAAATTATTAAAAATCGTTTTTGATTGATCCTTCGGTAATAACAAGTATTGTAAATAAGTTTATAGTTCCGATATGAAAAGCGTTCATTATTATGCCGGGCTGGGTACGCTATATTAACTCTATGGCCTGTAATCTGAATTCAAAATTACAATTTCAATTGTTTTAAAAACAGAACAAATGTTCTGTTTTTTTAAAATCTTAATATGTAACATATCTGACATAACATGACATATGTCATAAAAAATTTGCTTTAAAGATTCTAATTTCGTTAGAATTAATACCACAACATTATGAAAAATAGAATTTTTGTTATCGCCTTACTGCTTATTGGTAGCTATGTTATGCTTTCAATGACACTCATAAAATCAAGTTATCAAGATCCATGGGAGGTTCCTTCTAAATTTGAAAAGATGGAAAATCCTTATGCTTCCGATGCGGATGCGGATAAAATAGGTCGCACCTTATATGCGAAACATTGTAAATCGTGTCACGGTTCCAAAGGATTGGGCGATGGCCCAAAGGCGGAAGGTTTAGATACGCCGTGCGGCGACTTTACCACCGATGCTTTTAAAGCGCAATCTGATGGCTCTCTTTACTATAAAATGATTATGGGCAGGGACGATATGCCTGGGTTTGACAAAAAAATTCCAGATGAACAGGATCGTTGGCTCATCGTTAACTATTTAAGAAGTCTTTAGTTATTCATCTATTTGAAGTTTTCTTTAAACACATACGGACCAAGCCAATTACATCTGTAATTATTAATTAGAATTACTATTTATGGATAAAATCCTACGCTATATAAGTATCTCACATATAACGGCCAGCGTTGCCCAAAGATCACATTATCAATTTTCAAACGAACAAAAAATTGGGTTATTAAATGTCTTACGAAAAGAATTTAATGATATTTCAGGACTGATGTTGCTGGCTACCTGTAATAGAACGGAACTCTATTTTGAATCTATTTGTACTTCTGCAGCTTCAATAAGGGACTTCTTATTAACCTTTAGAGGGCACCAGAGTTCAGGTATTGACAACAAATTATTCTGTTTGAGCGATGACACGGAAACCACTGTTAATCACTTACTACAGGTATCATCAGGATTGGAATCTTCTGTTTTAGGTGATGCCGAGATCATTCATCAAATTAAAAAAGCACATCAATTTGCCATTGCGCATCATTTACAGGGCTCCTTACTGGAGCGTGCCTTGCAATCCGTTTTCAAGGCTCATAAGCGCATCAGTAATGAAACGCATTTTAGAGATGGCACCACTTCATTGGCGTACAAATCCTTAAAACTGATCAAAGAGTCCTATGACCTGGACGAACATAAACGGGTTAAAATTCTTTTTGTAGGGGCCGGAGACATTGTGAAACAGTTATTCAAGTACAACTCGAAGTTCAATTTTAAAAACATTTCCATTACAAATCGCACGGAACACAGAGCCAAAGATTTGGCTGAAGTTCACCATGGCAAGGTATTTGGCTGGAATCGGCTTCAGGACAATGCTCTGGACGATTTTGATGTGATTATCGGTGCCGTAAGCAATTCCAAGAACCTCATCAGAAGGATACCCCGAGGCAGACAAAAGGTGATGCTCATCGATTTATCCGTGCAAGGTTGTATAGATAAGGTTCTGGCCACTGAAGATCACGTCAAATATTATGACCTCGATGCCATATCCGAAGACCTTAAAGAAGTTAAGGAGCAACGCATTTCAGCCATAGATGAGGTCAATAGAATTATAGCCCATGAACTATCGGAATACTGTGACTGGTTGCATGAAGCACCGCTTAGGAAATTACTGGCGGAATATAAAATAACCGTGGCCCAAAAGGTGAATACGTATTTTGAAGCCAACAAAGAACAAGATAAAATAACAGCTGTAACCAATGAGGTGATGCGAAAACTAATGAGCAAACCTAAGGCCTTCTTGTCATCATCAAAAATGGACCTGGTAATTTCCGAACAGGTTGCTAAATATACGGATTGAACATCCAATTTTTGATCTTTTGACTAACTCGACAAAGGCAATCCCATAATTAGGATTGCCTTTTTTATTTTTTATAAACTTGCATGGGGATCAAAAGGTAATCAACCCCCAGGTTAAGGGATCTCCTATTAAGGCTTCCTCAGGCCAGTAGGCCTGCTGGTCCAAAGGGTCACTCACTTTGAAGGCCATTCTTATTTGTCGGCCTTTTGCAGGATTGATGTTCAGTTTAGAGAAACTGATCTTAAATTCCATATGGTCGTTCCCTTCCTTAAAAGGAAAGGTATTGGCAGCCCAACCCACAGGCCGTGTTGTACAATTCTCCCAAAAATAATAGAGCCCGACTGCAGAACAGTTGCTGTAGGACGAATGGAACCAGTAGGATTGGTTGCTCCAATCAGGGGTATCGCTATTGGTACTGATAAGGACCTCCGCATTATGACTGATGTTATTGGCGTCGGTCAGATGTTTAAAGGCCACATATAAGTAATCTTTGTCGTATTTGAGTAATACGACCATGTGATGATCCTTTCCCTTCCTTAAGTTCAGTACCCGGGCATCCGACCATTCGTTTTCATCCAGTTGGCCGTCAACAATGATTTCAACACCAGGGCTTTCCACAAGTTTCAGGGAACCTTCCTGTGTGTGCGTCTGAACGCAAAAACCCGATAGTATAATCAATACGAAAAAAGCCCTCATACATACATCTTTAGGACGCTACCCTATTTTTTTATACAAAAACAACACCTCTTTATGACTGCAATTTATGATAATTCCGTAAGTCGTAATATGACAATTATCACCATTTTGCTCAGCACAATAGCTTAAATTTGTTTAACTACGACCTCGACATGTAGTAGTTATGCATGTATTGGGTTTACTCAAAGTTTGATGAATCTAATTATTACAAATAGGATTTTTCTCATGATCGGTTTGATGCTGTTTTGGGTGAACAGCGTTCAACCTCAGGACACGACCTATGTCGATGTAATGGATTTGACAGAATCAAAAGGGGTGGAATGGGTCAATCAAATTCCGCACTTAAAAGATGCTAATAAAAAGATCAAAAAAGGATGGCTAAAGCGTCTCATATTAGGAAAAGATGATATGACCTCTATACAAAAACCTGTTGAAGTAATTGCTTTCAACCCGGAAAACTGTATGATATTTGAGCAGGGTAACGGCACCTTATTTGCCGTGGAACAAGATAAAATCAAAATTCCAAAACTGTTACGCAAAAACGAGAGGTATTTCCCTTCCCTGGTGGGTGCCTGTTTGCTGCCGGATAATAGCATCCTATTTACCGATTCCAAACTAAACAAAATTTTCTCCTTATCCGAGGACAGAAATACCCTAAGGGAATTAAATGCACGACTTGAGCTGTCTCAACCAACCGGAATCGCCTATTCACAAAAGAACAACCAAATATGGGTGGTAGAAACGGGCAAGCATCAGATATGTATTTTGGACACCCATGGGAAGCCTGTTAAAACCATTGGTCAGCGTGGTACCGATACCGGAGAATTTAATTTTCCAACATCCCTCTGGATTGATAGAAAGGGTCATGCCTATGTGGTTGACGCATTAAACTATCGCGTACAAATATTTGATGCAGAAGGTCATTTTATAAACATGTTTGGAGAGAATGGCAACGGTACCGGCTTTCTGGCCCGTCCCAAAGGAGTTGCAACCGACAGTTATGGACATATTTACGTGGTGGATGCCCTATTTCATACGGTTCAAATCTTTGATAAAAGCGGTAATTTCTTGTACAGATTTGGAAATCAAGGAAGGGATACGGCTGAATTTTGGATGCCCTCAGGCATTTATATCGATAAAGCCAATTATATTTATGTCGCCGATAGTTATAATAGTAGAATCCAGATCTTTAAATTGAATTATACCCCATGAGATGTGCTGTACTAATCATATTATGCATTCTATTGCTGCCCTTTGAAATGGTGTTGGGCCAAGGCGTGTCTGAATCCAAACACAACCTATCGGCAACAGGTAAAGGCAGAATCAAATCTATGGCTGACGACCGTGTCTGTATCTTTTGTCATACCAGTCATAGCAGCAACCCAAAAGCACCCTTATGGAACCGCAGACAATCAGGCGCGGTTTATACCTTATATAACAGTTCGACCTTAGATGCTACTCCGGGGCAGCCCGACGGGACCTCCATTTTATGCCTGTCTTGTCACGATGGTACAGTTGCCCTGGGCAATACTTTTAAAAATCCGAACAGTATCTCTTTTGCTCAGAGTATGAGCAAGCGAGGCAATCTGGGTACCGATCTATCAGACGATCATCCCATATCATTTGTCTACGATCCTAGCCTGGCGAGTAAAGACGGCGCTTTGGTAAACCCAACCACCTTGCCAAGGCATGTATTGGACCAAAATAACAAATTGCAATGCACGGCCTGCCATGATTCGCATCGAAATCTTTATGGTAATTTCTTAAAAGTGACCCATGAATCGTCACAACTATGCCTTACCTGTCATGATAAACAGCACTGGGACAATAGCAGCCACAATACCTCAAAAAGCAAATGGAATGGTGATAAACCCAATCCGTGGTTGCATTTAGATGCCCCCTATCCCACGGTTAACCAAAATGGCTGTGGCAATTGTCATGATGTGCACAATGCTTCTGGCAAGGAACGATTGTTTAAAAAGTCTGATGAAGAAAGTAACTGTCTGGATTGCCATAATGGTAATGTGGCCATAAAAAATGTGGAACTGCAATTTGCAAAACCCTATCGGCATGATGTCTATGCCTATACAGATGTTCATGACCCCGTTGAAAATGAGCTCAACACCAAAAGACATGTGGAATGTGCCGATTGCCACAATGGACATAGCGCCAATATTACCGAGGCAGTGGCACCTTTTGTCAGTGGTGCTAATATTGGCGTTAGAGGCATAGACCGTTCAGGATTTCAGGTTAATGAAGCCGTCAATGAATACGAGATCTGTTTTCGCTGTCATGCGGACAATGCCATGACTCCCGAAAGCACGCTTCGGTATTTGGGAACTGAAAACACCCGGCTGGATTTCGACCCCAACAACATTTCCATGCACCCTGTGATCGAGCAGGGTAAAAACAGTAATCCGAGAGGCCTTTTAGAACCCTATAACTTCAACAGTATCCTCTATTGTTCCTCCTGTCACGCCAGCGACGGTACCAAGGCCCCAAAAGGACCACATGGGTCCAGTTTTCCACGAATTTTAAAGGCCAACTACAATCTCGATAAAACACCCCAGTTGGGTAAAAGCTGGCCCTCACTAATCCAGAGCAATTTTACCTTGTGCTTTGAGTGCCATAATATCAATGCAGTCACCAGTATGCATCAAGAGATCAGCGGAGGTCATTTTATGGAGACCATTGGCTGCAACGCCTGCCACGACCCCCATGGCTATCAGGGCGGTACCCCATCAGAGAATGCCTTTGGCATCAATTTCGACCGCAGTGTGATACAGCCCAACCCATTGAATGGCCGTATGATCGATCTCGACCAGAAAAAATGCTTCATGACCTGCCATGACTCACAGGGTTTGGTCAATTATACCCATAGTGCCGAGGGTGACGATTATTAAAGCTTTTACCGTTAATCTGCTATGGCAAGCTTAAAAGGGAATGACCATCTTCTGAAATAAATAGGAGTTGCTTAAAATGAAAAGCAGTGCAATCCGAAATAATATCGGGAGTAATGCGACAACACTAGTTTTAAATAATTGTAATCTTGAGATTCTTTATCTCGCAACTTGTGATATTGCAACCAATTTGGCGTTTGCCTTAAGGTTAAATGGACAATAACATGAGAAATCACCGAATAACACTCATGACGTGAGAGCAAACGCTTTTGGCCATCCATTTCTAGTAACCAATATTGTTTGTTTCTCCATTCGACAGCCAATCGTAAAAAGTCACATTCAAAGCGATTGGCGGTAACTCTCTGCCAGACGGAGGTATTCAATAGCCTGAGATCCGGATGGAACACCTCGCGACCGTGAGGAACCTTAAATTTTTCATTTACACTGTCCTTAACGAGTTCCGGTATTTCCTGAGAAAAAGTAATTAAGGCACTCAGAACTACACATAATAAGATACCTATTTTCATCATAGCAGACTTTTATTATTACAAATACCATCCATTTATAGTCTTAAAATAAGATAATTAATTCCCTTCGTGCAATGACGGTGGTCATTTAGTAAACATTTGTACCTATTGGTTTAGTGAAAACTATGTTCATAACCAAGACATCAAATACCCTTGTTTTTACGCGCCATGAATGGATTATTCATTGCATGAACCACTAATAAACCCTTCATTGAAAACCACAGACTCCAAGCCAGATTGAAGTGAAGAAAAGTAGTCTTATTAAAACAATTCCAAACAAACGGATTGTCACACTTATCTATCCCCCACCAAGTAAAATCGGACGGTCATGGAAAGCGTCTCGGGACATATCGGTCACATAATTCATATTCTTTTAACAAACGTCCTCTTCCATTCTGACCATGGCAGGTTGGATGTCCTTGCATTAGTTACTCAAATGGAAACTTAAAAGATTGATAATGTAACACAACGGACCGTTCAATGGCTTTATAATTTCCAGCAAAACCGAAGCGCTTTCTAGTGTAATCATGGAATTTCAAAGATTAATTAGAACCTTTATAAATAACCTATCTGTCTGATTTACTGTGATTTACATATTTAACAATAACACCTCGAATTAAACCAAAAAAATCTGTCGCTTACAGGCCTAACAACAAGACATATATGTAATTGTATATCAGTACATTACATCTATTTTTTATTATTCAACGAAAAAATGTATCGCTGGGTATAAAACATGATAAAAGTCATCTTTTTTCTTCGTGTTGAGTGTTATTTTAATGTATTGTTATTAATCACATGTGTATATATATAAAATCTTAAATTTAAGTCTTATGAAAACAACAAAATCTTTACTTTTAACTTTAATCTTATGCCTGTTTACCATTTATGGTTTTGCGCAAACCATGGCCGGTACTGCACACGACTTTTCTGATGAAACCTGGGCAGGTGGCGATGGTGATGGCAGCAATAGTGGCCGTACCTGTATTGTATGCCACATTGCGCACAACTCCTCAGCAACTATAAATGCTCCTCTTTGGAACAGAGCTGATCCGGCAGATATCGTTGTATCCAATTACACGCCTTACACATCAAACACATTCCAAGCCAATGATGGGACTTTCGTCAGTAGTGTCTGGTCTCAGGCAGCTTACGCTGATTATTTAGTAGACGATCCTGATAATCCTGGAACTGAAAGTGCTGTATGGATTCCAGACGGGTCTTCTGTACTGTGTTTATCTTGCCATGACGGTGTGGGTAATTTGGATGCTTTTGGTGGTGTTAATGAGAGTGGAACCTATGTAATAGCCACTGGTGGGGTAAAAATTGCCTCAGTAGCGCGAAGAAATGATGGAACCGGTGAACATCCTTATTCATTTACTTATTCAGACGCATTAGTCACTGCAGATACTGAAGGTGGTATAGCCGGATTAAAATCACCGAGTACGCTTACCGGAACTGTTTTATTAGAAAGTGGTAAAATACAATGTACTACTTGTCATGATGTCCATAACAGTTATAGCAATGATTATTTATTGACATTGGATAATGCCGGTAGTGCCTTATGTAGATCTTGTCATACAAAATAACAGGAAAGCACAACATAAAAAAAAGGCGAATGATTCGCCTTTTTTTTATGCGCTAACCCTTGTTAATACCTGACTTTTATCATCTTTTTTACACAGTATTCTAAGTACCTTTGAATATATGTGTTTCCTTATTAATATGCTGATAAACAAGACTTTAACATTTTTTAGATATCATATGAAAACAATAGCGCTACACAGTATTCTACTTTTTTTAATGGTTTCATTATTTATAAACTGCTCGCCTAAATTGGCGCCAAACAGCAAAGCAGAAGCAGAGCCATTTAGAATGTTTTATCCCCGGCCACCGGATACTGCCAGACTTCAGTTTCTCACCAAATTTGACAGTAGTCTGGATTTTGGCAAAAAACGCTCCTCGTTTATGAGTAAGATTGTAGGTGAGGAAGCGCCCTTAAGTATTGGTAAGCCATATGGGGTTGAAATCAAAAATAGTAAAATATTTGTCTGCGACCTTGCCGGCCGTATCGATGTCATTGATTTAGTTGCAGAAAATATTAGACATTTTACGCCCATGGGCCAAGGCAAACTTTTAGCCCCGGTAAACATGGCGATTGATGACCAGGATAACATGTTCATTGTAGACATTAGAGCTAAAGTCATCAAGACCTTTAATAAAAATGGCAGTTTTACCGGGGCCATTGGTGGAGACGAATTAGTAAAACCCTCCGATGTTGACCTCATGAACAATAAATTATACGTATGCGACACAGACAACAACCGGATCAATATTTATGATAAAAATAGTGGAGCGCATTTAAGCTACATCCCAAAAGCAGAACCAAAAACGGAAGAATGGCTTTTCAAACCAACCAATATTTGTGTGACCGATAGCGAGATACATGTGTCAGACACCGGTGCCAATTGCGTTAAAACTTATACCCTTGATGGCCAATATGTACGAAAAACGGGTTCTTATGGCACTAAAGTAGGACAATTTGCAAGAACAAAAGGAATATCGGTCGATAAGGAAAACAACCTGTATGTGGTAGATGGGGCCTATCAGAATGTACAAATATTCAATGATAAGGGCGAAACCTTAATGGCTTTTGGGGCCATGAAAGGGTTGATAGGCGGCATGATCTTACCTACCTCCATTACTGTTGACTATGATAATATGGACTATTTTCTAAAATATGTAGACCCAAAATTTAACTTAAAATACATCATTTTGGTGGCCAACCAGTACGGCAATAAAATTAATATCTATGGCCGGATTGTGCCGAAATAAATTCAGGGGAAAGCTGTTTCATGAGCACCGCCTTTTTTGACCAACATCATGTAGAACAGGTTAGTAATTACATTAAGGAATGCAATGTTCAATAATAAACATACATATTTAGTTTTACTGCTACTCAATGTATTAGCCTGTTCACCTACAAGCACCTATAATATAAAATCCTTTTTTTTTGATGGTGTCCCACAACCACAATTAAAAATAACGAATGAAGAAGTAACTGAGTTGGGCGGACCAGTTGCTGACAGTACCATACTGTTTAAAGTGTCTGATAATATTCATCCCCCCTATAAAGAGCGAGCCTGTGCAGAGTGTCATTCCAAGGCCTATATGGGCGTACCTAAAATGAAGCAGCCTCAGCTGTGTTACCAATGCCATGAGGATTTTAGGCAGCAGATTGGATTTTTGCATGGACCGGTGGCCTCAGGCAATTGTACCCAATGTCACCATCCGCATCAGTCTAAAATCGAAAAATTACTGATACGCAATGGTCAGGACCTGTGTTTAAAATGCCATATTAAAGATAAAATAGTTAATAACAGGGTGCACACCCATATTGAATCCAAAAACTGTATGGCCTGCCACAACCCCCATGGTGGTTCAGATATAAATTATTTGAACAAAAATTCATGCTTTAGCTGCCATGACGACTTTACAGCTCAGAATGTGCACATACATGGCCCGGTGGCCTCAAGAGAATGCTCCATGTGTCATGAGTCGCATAAATCGTCAGCACCAAAATTATTACGTGATCCGGGAAATCAACTGTGTTTAAATTGCCATGGCATGCAGGACATTTTTGCGACTGCCTATCATAGCCCATATGAAACATCCGCCTGTACGGAATGTCATGACCCGCACAGCAGTGATCGAAAATATTTTTTAACCCTTAACACACCATGATTATGGACCTCTTTAAAGTTATTATGGTGTTTTTAACAGCAATGGCGTTTAGGGGATATGCTCAATCAGCTGGCGGATATAAGATTACGCCATGGCGCTTATTGGAATTCTCGGGGAACGTAGGCGTGCAAGGCATGCTATCTTCTGTTAAATATCAAAATGATACGACCTTGTTAAATCAATTGGACCGATCTCATTTTACCGGTATTGCCAAATTCAACAGCAAATCGTACGTGATGCATCCCAATTTATTGGTTCTGGATATCAACGCCAGCTATAACCCGGTGTTCAGTAATTTTGCTGCCTTAGGCCTACCGGACTTTGCCACCGAAATCATTCAGAAACAACTTTTTTTATCCTCAGAAATTCTAAAAGAACAGCCACTGAGTTTCAGGACCAGAATCAATTTATCAGAATCCACTGTAAATGTCGATAACATTGAAAGCTACGACAGAATCAACAAAAATTATGGCGCCTCGGCCTTATATAGGAACCGAGTATTAGGCGCTGTAATGCTAAATTATGACGCCAGAAAGTCTTTTTTAAAGAATTCCAGCATCGGACGTCGGCTGGATCAATCGGGTGATATTCTACAATTGAATGTATCCAAAGGAATTAATTCTCGTTTTTATACCAATTTACATGCAGTACACAGGACTGACAATACTGATGCTGCCGCACTCAATAAGGTGAGTTCAACAACAGATCGTGTTTCCCTAAATACAAATTATAAATTTTCAAAAGGATATAAAAATCGATTTAATTCCAATATAGATTATTTTAAACGGAGCCGGTATGCTTCCAGCGAAAGGCTGTCTTTTCTAAACCGATTGGATTTGAAATTGTCTGATAGAATGAGATGGTCAAATACCGCTAACTATGGCATTAATGGCTTTAAAAATGGAAATATTAAAACGTTAACATTTAATAGTTTTTTTACGCATACCTTATACCAAAGCCTAACCTCTACTGCAAATGTGGGGTACACCAACACAAAAAGTAACTTTATAAAGCAAACCAATTATAATTTTGCTATCGGTAACAGATATACCAAAAATATTCCGTTCAACGGTAAATTAAGGATCCACCATACGTACAGTAAAAGAATAAACAACACTAACGGTTTATCCACCATTTTTGAAGAAAACAATAAGGAATACAGACTTTCAGATAATGATGTGGTCTTACTTGGCCATTCCAATATTGCCAGAAATACGATTGTTGTACGAAATGATACCGGTACCTTGATCTATGAAGAGAACATAGATTATGTGTTATACGAAATCGGCAATTTTATTGAGATTCAACGCTTACCAGGAGGTTTGATTGAAAACAATACTACGGTTTTAATCAGCTATACGGCAAATCAAAACGGCGATTACACAATAAACTCAAATACGAACAGCTTTACAGCAGGTGTCACTTTATTCAAGGACATTATACATTTTAACTATTTTTTTAACAACCAAACCTTTAAGAATACCTCACTTATTATCTACGAGTCTGAAAATTATTATAAGAGCATGGGTTATGAAGGCAGCATTACCTATGATTTTTTTCAAGGCAGTTTGAGATATCAAAAATACATTAGCGACTTAGTACCTTACAGCCTGTTATCTTATAACATTAACCTTCGTGGCAATTTAAGGCAGAATATAATTTATAATCTCAACTATAATGGAAATGGCTATAGTTTGATTCAAGAAGCAGGCAGAAATGAACACAGAGAACGTTTAACGGGTATGCTGGCCTATGCCTTTAACACAAAACATAAAATAAATTTTACAATTGCCTATAATAAACGAAAAGTGAATGAAACGAAACGAAAATGGTTAAGCGGACAAGTTTCCTATAGAGCTAGAATTGGTCAATTATCTTTTATGACCAATGTTAATTTTTTTAACAGTCACACGGCATTTTATAAGGCTAATTTTATTGGAGGTCAAATCTCCATATTTAGAAATTTTTAAATCCATCTTAAAGTAAAACTATATATTATGAAACCTATAACAAGAATTAACGGCCAACATTGGATTGCAAATGTATTAAAAAGATATGTTTTCATTGCTTTTTTAATGATTTTCAGTATGGTTTTAAATGCTCAAAACAGCAAAATAAACACCTGTACAACAGAATGTCACCAACGTACGGTCAGAAAAGACATCCTTCATGGTCCGACGGCTACCGATTGTACCATATGCCATGAGCCCAATGGTAAGGAGCACCCCATAGAAGACGTATCGGCCTTTACCTATTTTGCCAAAGGGGCCGAACTGTGTTACTCCTGCCATACCGAACTTAAGGAAGAGCACAGCTTAAAATATGTTCACAAACCTACCAAAAATGGGGAATGTACCGAATGCCATGAAGTTCATAGCTCCAACGACCCAAAATTGGTATTTACCCAGGCCCCGGATCTGTGCTTTTTCTGCCACAGCGAATTTGATGATGACCGCGAGACTGCAGTATCTGTACATACCGCCTCCTATACCGGCGAGGCCTGTTTACAGTGCCATAATCCTCATGCCTCGACCCAAAGACGGCTATTGGTTGACAATAACCGAAAATTGTGCCTTAGCTGCCATAATAAAAGTATTAAAAAGGAGAATGGTACTACCCTGGCCAATATCGAAAAGCACTTAAAGGAAAGTACCCATGAGCACGGAGCCCTGGGCAAGACCTGTACCGGTTGTCACAGTCCCCATTTTTCAGAAATAGAACTGCTCTTAAAAGAAAGTTTTACACTGGGTAATTATGTTGAGGGCATCGAAGATAATTTCGCTTTATGTTTTCAATGCCATGACACGGACCTGTTGAACGTGGAGACCACTACTATTGGAACTGAATTCAGAAATGGGGATCGTAATTTACATTACGTGCATGTCAACAAGGTAAAAGGACGTAATTGTACCAATTGCCATGATGTTCATGGTGCCAAGAACAAGAAACTTATTGCTGCAACAGTTAAGTTTGGCCGTTGGGATATGCCTTTAAATTATATCCCAAACAACAATGGCGGCACCTGCGCGACGGGATGCCATGAAGAACGCGGGTATTCCCGAGTTGGCAGCAACACAACCAATGATGACTAGTGAATGAAAATAATTGTAAAAAATCCTATGAAACAACGAGGACATCTTACATACCGTAATGTTTTAAACGTTTTCCCTGTTATTATTTCGGTCATTGCCCTTATCCTATATTACCCTTCCTTATTTGGAAAATTTGTAATTGATGATGGTTCCTATTTCGATGATACGGTTTTAACCCACTTAAACCTGACGGATATCAAAGCTGTTTTTAGAGAATCCACCAACAGATGGGGTGAATTGTTACCCTTACGGGATTATTTGTATGTTATAGAATACAATGTATTTGCCGAATGGACCACAGGGTATCATATTATAAGTTTAATGTTATTTTTAGCTTCGGGATTTTTGGTCTATTACTGGACCAGAGTACTCTTTGAAAACCATGCATTTAAAGATCATACTGCTGCAAATAAGAATTGGCTCGTAAAAGTATCTGCCTGTATCCTCATGAGCTTCTTTTTATTAAATCCCATGTATGTGGAATCTGTCGCCTATATCTCAGGTCAAAAAGATATTTTATCGCTATTTCTGATCGTGGCTTCTTTTTTCTTTTTATATAAAATCGGAAGAAAATCTACTCAAAACGTAGTTTGGTTGTTTTTGTTTGGGGTACTCCTCCACTATTTAGCCGTTTTATCGAAACTCATCGCTTTAGCCAGCATTATTTTTATTCCTTTTTTATGGCTGATAACAAGCAATAAAAAATCTAGAGATATCTTAAAATTAGTTGGATTTTGGTTACTTGCCAATATTCCCGTTTTTATTTGGATCCAATATGTTTTCGCACAACCCAAGTTAACCGATATCATGATATCTACCTCAGTATACGAGAGAACTCTAAGGGCAATAAACATACTGGGCCATCACCTAAGCAGAATTGCCTGGCCCAATGAACTCAGTTTTGGTTACATTTTTTTATGGCGCAAGGAATATAATTTTCATTGGTATACTAATTTTGACCTCTTTACGGTCATTGGTCTGGTTTTCATTCTGGTCTTGATGGTCCTGTTTTTTAGATATCGTAATTCATTGATCACCTTGGGTATGCTGTTATTTATAATTTACCTGTTGCCCGTGCTATCGATTTTTCCGGATATGCCCAATGAAAAGATCTATGATCGCTATTTGGCCATACCGCTATTAGGCATATTCTTAATGGTATTGAGCCTTATGCAACTCATCTCTAGGTTGTGGCCTAAATCCAAAGTTGCACTGGCAGGCTTTGTCGTGTTTCTCTGGGTGTCCTGGTCTGTAATGACCGTTAATTATATTCCCACATTTAAAAGTGACCTGGCTGTAAGAGAAAACAGGTATAGATTAAATCCAAACAATGATTTTAACATCATGAATTATGTGAAGTTGTTGATAAGTGCTAAAAAGTTTGCACAGGCAGAATTTATAATTGAAAATATTGATACCAATGCAAATTTATCTGAATGCATTGTGGAATATTTATTAGGATTGAGTTATATGGATCAAAATAAAGTGGACCAGGCGGAAAAGCTATTATATTCTTCTTCAATTAAAGCGTCCAAGACACATGATTATCCGGACGCCAACTATTTATTGGCGGTAATTTACTTAAATAAAGGAAAGGTTGCATTGGCAGAAGCACTTTTGAAAGAACAATTGGCCCACCCCTACAAACCCTTATATCAAACTATACGAATTGAAAAATTATTGAAAGAAATACATGACAATAAAAAGAAATTAGAAAAATCGGACTAACAAAAAAGACCTATTGGTTCACTATGAAATACCCTTTTTAATTGTTTTGACAATATAGTCTATATCGTTGCCGTTCAACTCATAATAAAACGGCAAACGCACCAGGGTATCACTGTATCGGTCACTTTGGATGAGTGCTCTTCCGTCGTGTTTATTCCTGTAAAAAGGACTTTTATGCAGGCTTAAATAATGAAAAACAGCCAGGATTCCGTAAGCTTTCAAATGGGTAATGAGTGCGCTGCGTTGTTTCATATTTTTGCACACCATATAAAACATGTGCGCATTGTTGGTGGCGTAGTCGGGTGTGTGCTGCAGCATGATCCCCTTTGCATCGGCCCATTGATGTAAGCGCGTATAATAGGCATTCCAATGCTGCTTCCGTTGATTTTGGATGTCATCCAGATTCTCTATCTGTGCCCACAAAAAAGCGGCAAGAATATCGGAAGGCAAAAATGAGGACCCCAAATCTACCCAGCCGTATTTATCGACCTCCCCTCTAAAAAAAGCCGCCCGGTTTGTGCCTTTTTCCCAGACCACTTCGGCTCGATCCACAAATTGCGGGTCATTGATGACCAGCATACCGCCTTCACCTGAAGTTAGGTTTTTGGTTTCATGAAACGAAAAGGTCGCCAGGTGGCCGATACTTCCCAAGGGTTTTTTCAACCCATCCCCGCCTGTATAAAAGCTGTCAACAGCCTGTGCCGCATCTTCCACCACATAGATTTCATATCTGTTGGCCAGTTCCATAATGGTATCCATATCGCAGGCCACCCCGGCATAGTGCACGGGGACAATGGCCTTTGTTTTTTTGGTGATCAGGGCCTCCAGTGTATCCTTGTCGATATTGGGGTGGCTAGGCAAGCTATCGGCAAACACGATCCTGGCTCCCTGCCTCACAAATGCATTGGCCGTACTGACAAAGGTGTAAGATGGTACAATAACCTCATCGCCCGGTTGGATGTTCAATAAAATGGCCGCCATTTCCAGCGCGTCAGAACAGGACGTCGTGAGCAGACATTTTCCAAAACCGTAGCGCTGTTCAAAAAACTGCTGGCATTTATTGGTGTATTTTCCGTCGCCCGAGATATGACCTCCTTTTAAGGCATCCTCAATATAAAGGGTCTCCTTGCCCGAAAAATGTGGTTTGTTAAAGGGAATCATAGCATTACATTTTAATATGGTAGGTATGTTTAATGAGCATTTTATTTTCCGTCACTTTAATGAGTTCTCTACTAAAACTGCGATTTGGATAAGTTTTGAGATAAAATTCGTATACTATTTTAGCAAATAGCTTATAATAAATATCATTTTGAAAATACCATACGATATCCTTATTAAATATGGTATAGACCCCCAGATTTCTGTTGCCGGTAAAGCGTTCTATTTTGTCCTTGTTGACCGGACTCCCTGCCGACCACCCTAAAGAATAAGCCTTTGACATGTTAAACGGTAGGTTAAAAATGGGATAGTATTGCAGAATCACCCAGCTCACATAAAAAGGTTCGGGTCTGGCTTCTAGAGCAGCATGCATTTTTTCAGTTATTTCAAATTCGTTTATAATGGCATCCTTTGTCATGTTGAACTTCAACAGGGGTATAAAAAGAACAACAGCGCAAAAAACAATAAGGCCTGTTTTTACATAGTTTAAATGTTTAATTCCAATCCATTTAAAAATGCGGTCGAAAGACAAAAAATAAATAAGCATAAGACCCAAGGGCAATAGCAGACCAAACGCAATATGATCCTTTAAATTTCCTTCAATTACGATCAGAATGAAAACAGCAATAAGCACAATATATATGAAGTAGGCCAATACCTGTAGAAGTGCCTTTGTTTTGCGCTCTATTAAAAGAAACAGGATACAGCAAAACACCAATAGCCAATGGGTTTGCCTTTTAATAAAATCAAATAACGTTTTAAGTGAAATGCCTACATGTTCTAACAAGAAAGAGAGTGACCTCTTTTTGTTCAATCCCGGGTCATAATTGGCGACCCGTTTTAATTTTTCTTTTGTGAATTTAAGATGTCCCACATCCAGATTAAAACTTGCCATCAATTCAACATCTGCAATGCCCCACCCCATCGCCTTAAAAATTTCCATTTTATCAAATAACTGGCTGTTATCACTTGCCGTAACTTTAGATCGAATCTGGTTGAATTCTCGGTATTCCTGATATTCGGTATGGTTATGATAGACCAATTTGTCAATCATCATGGCCCCAAAACTTATGAGGACGGATAAGGCTATATACAGGAGTTTCCTATAGTGTTTGGAATAAATCAAATACACAAAAACAGGAACACCCAAAAGCATGATCATTTTAAAGACATCGGTCCGTATCAAGGCTCCCAGGACCATAAGAAACAACCCGAATCCAAGTTCAAAATGATTTTTATGTTCAGCGTTAGCAATTATAAGGATACCCCCTATCATGACCACAACTGCGACTTCACTGAAGGTAATAGTTAAAAGACTAGTCATTATTAAGGCCAGTATCAAAATATGCTTGAAAATTTTTAGCCAAAGGGATGCATTTTTAGTCGCAAACGCATATTGAATGGCAAAATAGCCCATAAACAGTGCGCTAAGCAAATACCAGGTGTACCAGTTTACCGTTGGAACATAGGTGAAAAAGAACTTTAACAGATAGCCAATAATGACATTGGTAAATAATAAAAATTCAGAAGGGCTACCGGAAACCGCACCCGATGCAATGGCATTCATGCCTGTATCGTCGTTCAGCTCGAAATAAACGGGTAATGAAGCCATGATAAGAGCGAATTCGATAAGACAAATTGCAAACAGTAGTAACTTATTGATATTTTTCGTGGTTCTTAACATGATTAAGGATTTAAATCATTTTTTACCTCTTGAAAGTATGATTAAACGCGGGATTACTATTAGAAAGCCAAGCGGCTTGGATGTTTTTATCAGTTCATTAAATAATAACACGCATATATAAAGCACAACAACAAAGGATAAACTCACAAAAGTACAAGCATATGACAGTTCGAACTTGGCCGATTTAACCATCATTATAAAAAAGGCTAAAAGTAAATCGGATAAGACCCAGAGATCTACTATAAGTTGAAGCCAAAACTTTGTCAAAGGAGCAAAACCTTCCGGCTTCATACCATTTATGTTTATGCACCATTTTAAAATTAGTTGTCCAAAAACAATAAACAAAAGCGTTAAAAATAAATAACTCATAATTAGAGTAATTAGAATGTCCTTAAAATGGTACCAGCCCATGAATAACCCACCCCAAATCCTGCCAATAAAATGGTATTGTCATTTTGAATTCTATTTTCATTTTGAGCATGATACAAAGCAATGGGAATAGTTGAGGAAACGGTATTACCGCAATGTTCCATCTTAATGTAAAACTTACTGTTAGGTATCTTGCATTTTTTCTGAAGACTTTGAAGCATAAAACGATTGGCCTGATGCAATATGAACAGATCTATATTGTCTTTATTTAGGTTGTTTTTTGTTACTGTTTTAGAAATTAATTTAGGCACAGATTCTAAAGTGAATAAGAATATTTCCGTTCCATTCATATATAAATGGTTGTCTGAATTATAATTGCCATACTCATCTATTACAGCTTCCTTTTCAGTTACCGGACTACGTAACGCTCCATTTTTTACGATTAGATTTTCGGCGCCTTTACCATCGGTACCATATTCAAATTCACCTATTTCAGCAAAACCATGCTCAGAGGAAATTAATGTTGCGGCAGCAGCATCCCCAAAAATGGTTCTATTGCTTTTATCCATAGGATGTATAAACTTGCTATACGTTTCAGAGGTTATCAGTAAGACGTTCTTTGCTTGTCTCGAAACGATAAGGGCTTTCGCAATTCCTAATCCATAGACAAATCCCGAACAGCCCAGATTCATATCAAATGCCCCAACAGATGTTTGCAAACCCAGTTTTTCCTGAACAATACAAGCCGTTGTAGGTAAAAAATGGTCCGGACTTTGTGTGCATAATATTAAATAATCGATTGTGGAGCGATCGATGGAATTTTCCCTAAAAAGTTTCTCGGCCGCCTTCACCGCCATGTCACCTGAAGTTTCATCATCAGCGGCTATACGCCTGTTTTCAATGCCGGTCTTTTCTGCAATTTTAGCAATGCTCCATTCAGGGAATTGTGTTTCAATAACGGCATTATCCAATTGATTACTGGGGAGGTAATATGAAATGGCTTGAATTAAGGCTTTAGCACTCATAGTTTCAAAATATTAATGAATGGAAGCTCCCCCATCAATAACGAGATTGGTGCCCGTAATCCAGGAACTGGCATCGCTCAATAAAAACACAATGGCATTGGCGACCTGCTCGGGGGTTCCATAACCGAGCGGATAGTTTTCTTTCTCATCCTTCTTAAGTTGATTTGAAGATATCGCCTCCAAGTTATCTACCATTTCAGTTAAGACCATTCCTGGGCAAACTGAATTAACCCTTATTTTTTTTGTTGCCATCTCCAAAGCCATAACCTTAATGACTGATGAAATTGCTCCTTTTGATGCGCTATAGCTTGTAGCACCATAATAAGTTTTACCAACACCAACCAAGGATGACAAAAAAACTATAGAGCTTTTACTATGTAATTTTCTTTTTTTTATTAGGTCCCTAGTAATCATCAGTGGCACATTTAAATTTAGGTTAAATATTTTATCTAATGCTTTTTGTTTTATAAATTGAAAGGGAACGTTATCTACAATGCCAGCTGAATGAACTATACCATCAAGTTGATCTATTGCTGCAACTAAACGGGTAATAGCATCTTCATTTTCAAAATCCAATACCAATTTCTGATGCCCGGATCCAGACAAATTTGTAAAAGTTTCATTTAGTTTTGATTCTTTTCTTCCTGTAATGAACAGGGTTGCACCCATCTCGGCACATAATATTGCTGTGGCTCTGCCAATACCCGAAGAGGCTCCGGTTATCAATATGGTTTTATTTTGTAATGTAAAAGGATTGCTCATACTATCAGATTTCTATCAAGTTCGGCATAGTTAAGTTTTCTGTAGTTAAATAACAACTTCCCCAGGAAAGACCAACGCCAAAGCCACAGAGCAGCAACCTGTTTTTGCCACTTGAGAGCTGTTCTTTTAGTTGTGTAACCATGGTTAAGGGTATGGAAGCCGAACTGGTATTGCCAAATTTTTCCAATGAATAGGGCACTTTTTCTTTTTCCAGTTTTAGTTTTTTTCGGATCATTTCATTCATCATTTTATTGGCCTGATGAAAAACGGCATAGTTGATATCACTATTTTCAATACTTGCATATTCAAATAGTTCCTTGACCGTTTTGGGAGCCTGAGTGATCCCAAACCCAAAAACATCCATGCCATCGAGCGCCAACTGGCATCCGTTTCTTTTAATCCCCTCTCCATAATCAACAACATCTAATGAATTGGTGTTGTAAGGGTTTTTGTAGCCTCCTTCTTCAATAATGATGGCCTTATACCCTGAGCCATCAGAGCCCATATTAAAATGTACGGGGTTGGCATCTTCTTTTCTTTCGATAATAGCAGCGGTAGCAGCATCTCCAAAAAGTAAGGCCGTACTTTTATCCTCGGGATTAATTGTTTTGGTAGAGGTATCTCCGCAAATTAAAAGTCCTTTTTTAAAGGCAGGATTTTGCATATAGGAAGCCAAAGTACTCAAACCATATATGAACCCAGAGCAGCCTAAGGTTAGGTCGAATGCCAAACAACCTTTGGATAAACCCAGTTTATCCTGCAAAATAGGAGCTGTATTAGGAATATTTAAATAATCTGGGGTTTGGGAAACAAAAATCAACACATGAATCTCATTTTTGTCAATATTCATGTCTGAGATCAATTTTCTTGCGGCTTCATATCCAAGATCGGATGTTGTCAGATTTTTACCAGCCACTCTAAATTCTGCCACACCAGTGGTTTGGGTAAATTTTTCGACATCTTCTTTAGGGAAATAACCATTCTCCGCATTGACTTTCCTTGTTTTTGGAACCGCTGCGGCGATCCCTGTGAGTTCGATATGTTGAAATGAAAAATTAGCCATGAAAAATATTTTTAACTCTTTTCTAAATAATTAAGAAGCTTCGAAATACGATTATTTGCAAAAAATTCCTCCTTTTTTAAAATTAATTCGAAAAAATCATTATTCTGAAATCCAGTATTTATCTTAAACCCTAATTGCTTATTATATGATAGTGCTTTTTTATTAGTTTTTAAAACATGAATAATCTGAGATTCTAAGTTTAATTCTTCAAAGGCAAATAATAGTAATGAGAATGACCCTCTTAAAGTGAATTCACTTTCCCACAAACTTTTATTTTTTAAAAATACACCGGGTTCACCTGTTTTCTTTTCAAGATCAATATCTTTAATACTGTATACACCAAAAGGCTCATTGTTGTAAAATGTGAAATAGTAAAAATTAGTTTTTCTATCTAAAGATTCATACCATTTTAAATGATCCTCAGGGCTTATGATCTTTTGATAGATCATGTAGGGACGGACATCATCTGAATTTCTCCACTGCCTCAGCATTTCAAGCGTGTCCATAGACAACCGCTTAAAAGTCACACCAAGCCTGGAAAATTCAGAATATTCCATGTTATTTCACTTTTAACTTTTCAAAAATATCTTTAACCGTTTTGGAATTCCTGATATCGTCACCCGTTAATTTTACATTATAGTTTTCATCTGCCATCGCAATGATCACCAAGGCCATTAATGAACTCCATTCATCAATGTCTCTAAATATAGTGTCCGGAGTTATACTATTAGGTTCTACTTCTTCAAATTGTAACTCGAAATCTTTAACAAATTGGGCTAATTCCATACTATAGATTTTATTTTTTTAATGTATTATTTTTCTTGTCAATTATAAATGGAGGTCTGTTTTTAGTTTGCTCGAATACTTTCCCAACATAAATACCCACCACACCAATAACGGTAATCACGATGCCTGATAAAAACCAGATGGATACCATGAGTGAGGTGTAACCCATGACACCCACTTCTCCATTTAAATATTTGTATATAGTGTATATACCCAGGCACATGGAGATAAAGGAAATGGTGAGACCAAATCGTACAAATAATTTTAAAGGTTTATTAGAATAGGATAAAATGGTGTTGTAAGCAAAAGAAAACAGCTTCCCAGGGCTATACGAAGTCTTCCCACTGTGCCTTGCTGCATGTTCTACTAAAACAATAGTAGAATTGTAACCCGAAAAATAGACAAACAAAGGAAAGGACTTGATATAGTCGCCCATACTTAAAACCGAAGCAATTACTTTGTTATGATAGATCCCAAAGTTGGCGATACCATTATCGGCTTTTATTCCTGCCAGATAGTTGAAAATGATGGAAAATAGTTTGGAAGATGCTTTTTTTAAGAAGCTGTCCTTTCTGTTATTTCTTTTGGCAAAAACCACATCATAGCCTTCAAGTGCTTTGTTGTACAATTTTGCTATTTCTTCAGGTTGGTCTTGCAGGTCGCAGTCCACCACCACCACCCAGTCACCTTGTGCTTGGGTCAATCCCGCCATAATGGCCGGGTGCTGACCAAAATTACGGCTTAAGCGTATGCCTTTAAGGTGCGCGTTCCCTTTTGACAAGGTTTCAATCACCTTCCACGAATTGTCAGGACTGCGGTCATCCACTAAAATAATCTCATAATCGGGCGTTATGCTTTGAACCGATTTTTCAATACGCTCTATCAGTATCGGAATGATGCTTTCTGCTTGGTATACCGGACTGACAATGGAAAGTGTCATAGATTATAAAATAAAATGGTAAAGCGTTAAAAATCAAATATAAAGCTTAATCGCCGGAATTCGTATGACAATTATCATACGACTAACCATTCAAAATGATTGGACCTAAGTACAATCCTTATGATTAAAGAAGTCTTACCATTCCCAATAATGCCCAGAAACTAAGGTGCCTGGCCTGAATATTTAAGAACGGCACTCGTTTTAATTAGTTGACGCGTTCACCGTCTTCGAGTATGACCTTATAATAATAACCTGCTCCAAAATTTTTATCAATGGCAATTACACCTTCGAACGCCACCACATCGCCTACCGAAACAGTTTCCTGACTGGTTACCATGAGGTCATAAGCACCATTAAAGGCCGTCCCGTCCTGAACATGGATCCAGTTTTTGCCCATAATGTTAGCCGTAAATTTGGTGACCTCGCCAACCACCTTGACACGTTGTCCGGCATATTGCGAAGCCTTTTCAAACAAGGTCCCAATTCGGACACCACCTTCAATGGCTTCAATGTTCAATGCCAATCGGTCTAAAGTCGGTTGCTTGGCAGGTTTCATATTCTCGTTTGTTGCATTGGGATCGACAATGCCATTAACAGGATCCACCGCATTGGCGTTGGTGATTCCCCCAAGAAACAGTACAGTTTCAAAGGTTTTGTCCAGCTCAGTACTGTAAAAATTATGCATTTCTGCACCGCCCTTATAGTAATAGACCTCATGGGGTTGCGCCTCCATGGTGGGGACGGCAATCCATTTTTCAATCCCTTCCTCCAACACATGCAGGTAAGTATACGATGTGACCTGAATCACTTTCTGGACCACAACTTTCCTTAGTCCGCTATCGGCATGCGGATCTTGTGCCGTCCCATGTAAACCAAACAGCACAGTCGCCAAAATTAAGATTGTCTTCACTATTTTCATGTGTATGGTATTTCAGGATTATTTGTTCACGGTCGCATTTTCTACGATAATATTATAAAAGTAACCGGCTCCAAAATCCTTGTTCAAGGTCACTTTACCCTCTAGGGTGACCACATCTCCAACCTGTACTTCAGACGTCGTGGTGGCGGTAAGATCGAACTCTCCGTTGAATTCACTGCCATCCTGGATGTGTAACCAATTGACATTCATAATGCCGGGATTATATTTGGTGACCTGTCCCCTTAGCCTGACGACCTTATTGTTATATTGTTCTTTATTTTTAAACAGGTCGGCTATACTCAAGGTATTTCCTGAAGTTTCGACATTGACGTTCTTTTTTTCTATTACGGGTTTAGGATTGTTCATACTATTTAATGGCTGACTGTTTGCCCTTGTCGAGGTACTTGGCCCGGCTTTTATAGGTGAAGTGGCATCCGCTTCGGTGGCACTTATTTTTTCAATGAAATAAATCGTCTCAAACGCTCTGTTGAGTTCTTTGCTTTCAAAATTCTTCATTTCCATGGTCTCACCATAATAGTAGGTGCCCCCTATTTCAACATTTGCAGTTGGTGCTGCCAACCACTTTTCTTTACCATCCTCCAGGACACGGATATAAGAGTAATCCCTTACTTGTATCACCTCTTGGACAATACCCTTTTGGATCTCGGGTTTATAGGATCTATTGGTTGTTTTTGCATCCTTGCAAGATGCGACCAATACCATAAGAACAAGAACTTTAATAATATATTTCATTTGATTTTTTTTAGAGTTAATAAAAATTATAAAGCAAATTTAGGTAAAATGTACCTTTATTTAGCTGACAAATGTCATCTGCAATTATGACGTATTGTATTAATTTTGATACCGAATCAATACAAATGCATTGGACTCATCATGAAAAAATTATTAAAAATTATATACTCTCCCAGAACCACTCTGGGACTTTTGGTCATTTTTGCACTGGCCCTTGGCATTGCCACTTTTATTGAAAATGCTTACGATACCGCAACGGCCAAAATTTTGATCTATAATGCCAAGTGGTTTGAAGTACTGATGCTTTTAATGATATTTAATTTTATTGGCAGTGTACAGCGTTACCAGTTGCTCACCTGGAAACGCTTTTCGGGGTTTCTATTCCATACCGCCTTTATCATCATCATCATTGGTGCAGGGGTAACCAGATACATTGGTTTTGAAGGCATGATGCATATTCGAGAAGGTGCCTCCTCCAATTTTATTTACAGCAACCTAAACTACTTAAATGTAAGGGCATCGGATGGCTCTAAGAATTACTACCTTGATAAGGAAATGAACCTGAGTATGATCGGTGACAACACCTTTGAAATTACGATGGAGACTGAACAAAAGGGCACTGTTTCGATTCGTTACAAAGACCTGATCAGAAACGCGAAGGAATCTTATGTAGATGCGGAAAATGGTTTTGCAATGCTTGAACTGACATTGAGCGTGGATGGGCATCAAGACGATATTAAGTTAAAAGATGGGGAGGTGGAGTTTGTTCATAATTTTCCGGTTTCATTTAATAATGCCTCAAGACCTGATGGCCTGATGATCACGGGAAATCCCGATCAATTGTTCATCAACTTTGACGGCGATATCAAAACCTCGCGTATGCCCGATATGGAAGAGGGGCTGATCCCAAAAGACAGTCTTGGAGAATTTACTACTATGAAGTTATATGAACCCATGGGAACCGGAATGGCGGTTGTACTGACCGAGGTATTTCGCAATACCGCCATTGCTTATGTAGAAGCTAAAGACGATGAAAGGCGACCCAATGCCTTAATATTGGACGTAACCCACAACGGCCAATCTCAAGAGGTTAGTGTGCTTGGTGGTTCGGGCTACATGGACAATTATGTAAGTGTTCCCTTGGATGACCTGAGCCTGAAACTGGCTTATGGCGCTAAAAAAATCACCCTACCATTTTCATTGAAGCTCAATAGATTTGAATTGGAACGCTACGCCGGCTCCATGAGTCCCTCATCCTATGCGAGTGAGGTGACGCTTATTGACCGCAACAAAGGCATCACTAAAGACCATCGCATTTTTATGAACAATGTACTGGACTACGAAGGGTATCGATTTTTCCAGTCCTCCTACGATCAGGATGAGAAAGGAACCGTGCTTTCTGTAAACCATGATTACTGGGGCACCATGATCACGTATTTAGGGTATGCCTTAATGATTATCGGTTTTATATGGACCTTGTTCAATAAGAACTCAAGGTACTGGAGTTTAATGGAGATGATCAGAACAACGAGGGAACGCAGAAAAGCTCTGGCATTAATTGTTACTTCCCTAATGGTTCCCTGGTCACTTTTGTCTCAGCAGGCTCACCATGATCACCAACACGAAGCCAGCCCATATTCGGTGAGTGAAGTACATGCCAATGCATTTGGAGAACTCATCGTGCAAAATTATGAAGGTCGGTTTGAACCTGTGCATACCCTGGCTGTCGATGTCATGCATAAAATTTCAAGAATGGACAAGTTTGACATCCTGGAACGGGGCACAATGAGTTTAATACAGGTATTTCTGGATCTGCCGCTCAATCCTGAATTCTGGAAGACTCAGGACATCATTTACATCAGGGAACAGTCCGTTTCTGACCTTATTGGCGTTAATGGAAAACATGCGTCGTTCAAAGATTTTTTCAATGAAAAAGGTGAATATAAACTGGCTGAATTTGCAGAGACTGCTTTTAGAAAGGCCGATGCTGAGCGCAATAAATTTGATAAGGAACTGATTAAACTGAATGAACGGCTGGAAATATTCATGATGGCATCTCAAGGGAATATGCTGGATATTTTTCCCGTTCAAAATTCAAAAAACAATACATGGGTGAGCTGGGAAGACAGACAGGCACAACAACCCTTAACCGGCCCTATTCGCATCCTTAATGATGATCTGCAATTGCCACAATTGAATTATGCCAGTATTATGAGGGCCTATTTTTTGGAGGTCATAGAGGCCACCAAAACTGCCGATTATACAAGAGCCGATAAAATTCTTGGTTATCTCAAAAGCATACAGAGGCAAACCGCCTCGAATATCGACATTCCTTCAGAATCTAAAATAAAGAAGGAAATCCGCTATAATAAATCCAACATTTTTAAAAATCTTAAGAATGTCTATGGCCTGTTAAGTGTGCTATTGCTCCTGCTTACCTTTATTGACAATCTGCGATCAAAAAGAAACAGGTTCCTCAATGTTTTACTTTACACTTCCATTGGAATCCTTGCCATGGCCTTCCTGTATCATACCTATGGCATGGGCATGCGCTGGTACCTCTCCGGTCATGCACCCTGGAGCAATGGTTATGAAGCCCTGATCCTGGTTTCCTGGTCCAGTTTACTGGCGGGGTTCTGTTTTATGCGCTATTCAAAGATTACCTTGGCGGCAACATCGCTATTGGCATTCTTTACCTTAATGACCGCAGGCCACAGTAATTATGACCCGCAACTCACCAATTTGCAACCGGTACTCAAATCGTACTGGCTCATCATTCATGTGGCTACATTAACCATTAGCTATGGGTTTTTGGGCCTTGGCTTTATTTTGGGTCTCTTCAATATGGGAATTTATATATCCAAAACGAAAACGAATGTGAGACGTCTTTCTTTAATTACAAAAGAACTGACCTACATCAATGAAATGAATTTAACCATTGGGTTGCTATTGGCCACCGTGGGCACCTTCCTGGGAGGCGTGTGGGCCAATGAATCCTGGGGGCGCTATTGGGGATGGGATGCCAAGGAAACCTGGGCATTGGTGATCACCATTGTATATACCATTATCCTGCATTTGAGACTGGCTCCAAAAATTAAAGGGGAATTCATTTTTAATGTGGCCGCCATATTTGGTTTTGGATCGGTATTAATGACCTTTATCGGGGTGAACTATTATTTCACAAAAGGTATGCATTCGTATGCCAGTGGAGAGACACCCGTATTTCCTATGTGGGCCTGGTTAACCATTCTTGCCATTGTTCTTATTATAATTATAGCGGGTATTAGGGAAAAACATAATAAAAAATATATAGTTGACTAATTCGAATATTATTTTTTTTAAACCCTGTTACTAATATTTAACAGGGTTTTTTAATCGCTGCCTTTTCAGGTATTAAATTTTATCTAGCTTTATTTTAAAGTATTGTTCCTTTACTAGTGCTGAAACAATTACTATTAATAAAGACACGATCGAAATCCATGCCCATGTAGGGAAAATGGGCGGATCGTCTGAAGCATAACTGTGAAGTCCCTTTGTAAAGTAGTAATTCACCCCAATGAATGTCATGAGCACACTGCCGAAGGACAGCACAGATGCGATATTAAAAACCAAAGCAGATTTCATTTTTGGGATAAACTTGAAATGCAATATGAGGCCATAAATCAATACGATGATTAGAGACCAGGTTTGTTTTGCGTTCCAAGACCAGTAATTTCCCCAGGATTCGTTGGCCCATATACATCCTATAAATGTGCCAATGGCTGTCAATACCATTCCAACGGTCACCAGTTTTTCATTGATAAAAGAAAGCTCCTGTATCACCAGACTAAAGCGTTCCTCTTTCTTTTTTGTCTTTACTAAATTCAGGGAAATATTAATGAGTCCGATCAGGAAACTCAATGCCAAAAAACCATATCCTATAGTAATAATGGCAACATGTATGATAAGCCAATAGGATTTTAAAACGGGGTTTAAGTTGGTGAGCTGAGGGTCGTAATAGCTATGCCCGGCTGTCAATAAAATAAAAAAAGCGAGTAAGGCCGTAGACCCTATGGTTATTTTAGAATATCTAATTACAGAGAATCCAGCCAACATACCTCCCCAGGCCACTAATAAAAGCACTTCATATCCGTTACTCCAAGGGGCATGTCCTCCGATATACCATCGTAGTCCCATGCCAAAGGTCTGATATGCAAAAGCGATTATAATCAGCCCGACTATGAGTGAAATGCATAACCCCAATGTCTTACTGTTTTCTGTTTTAAAATTCTTCACAAAAGTCAAAAGCAAAAGTATCATACCCAATAGTGCATAGATATATTTGAGAACCACAAATATGTTAGATTTATTATAATATACTTCCAGTTCAATTTTGGCTGTGGTGGGAAGCAATTCAGGCGGTGTTAATTCCCTTTGAATGTTCTCAATGTAGTTTATGAATTTATCCGGAATATCATAATCATTCTTCTCTCTGGCATATACGGTTGAGATAAGGTACCCGCGCATTATATTGTGATACGTAAATTTATCGAGCTGTAAACCCGGATTGAGATTCACGATCGTATGACTTAATGGTTTAGTGGCAAGAGGATCATTCCAACTTATCCACTTATTATTCTGGGAATGAACCTCCGGAAATACTTTAAGTAAGGTGCCATGAATGGCCATATTGAATATGTTCACCCGTTCTGTCACTTTTAATACCTCCCTGTCAAATGTATTCTGGGCTTCTGCTCTTTTTTGAAATGCATTCTGGGCCAAATCACTTAACTTATAGTTGTTATTCTTATCAAAAAAAATATGAAATGAAGCCATTTTTCCGGACAGGCCTAAAACATCTCTCAAAGATTTTTCCCGAATCACGATCAATTCCTGTTGTTTATAAAACTCGGGGTCCACGTGCATATCTAAGAAAAGTTGCATGGCATCCATGGTTCCCTTACCGGCAAAATTAAAACGATCCTTCCCGTTGAGCTTATGCATCACATCGATGGCCAGTGAATTAATGGATGAAAACCGCCCGTCATAGGTTTGAACCAATACATGTCCGAAACGATCTGCATGGTCTTTGTTTATGGGTTTTAGGTAACTTGTTTGAGACCACCCAAAACTCAGGGCACCCAGGCATAAAAAAACAGTTAGATATAAGGCCTTTCTCTTGGCCCTGACCTCTTTTATCCGCTCATCCAATAGAGAGAAATGGGATCTTTTGGAAAACAAAATCAATAGGGCTCCCAGAGTCATCAATAGATATCCGAAATAGGTAACTCGGGTCCCGTAATAATCGTAATTTACGCTAAGAATTGTTCCATTTTCATCGTCGTCATAAGAAGTTTGAAAAAACCTATAGCCATCATAATCCAAAACCTTATTCTTGGAAATCAGGTATTGTTCTTTAATGTTTTTTCTTTTATCAATTAGGGTAACTTTGCTTTCTGAAGCAGAAGGGATATTGGTGCCCGGATATTTGCTTAAGGTAAATTTATCGAGTTCCATAGAAAAGGGAATTTCTATGGGTTTGGGCCCGTAGGTCATCTCCAGTTGCAAACCTCCTATATCGAAAGATTTAAATTTTTGAATATATTTTGTATCATCATAAAATAAAATGGCCTCATGGGCATTGCCTTTAAATGTGAGCCCTACCACTAAAGCATCCGGACCTTTTTTGTTTGGGTTTCTAGATTGGTAATCTACCTTTTCTTCTTCTGTGCCATAGCGTGTAAAATAATCTTTAGCTTCAAAAATATAGTCCTGATACGTTATTTCCAATAGTTCTGTATCGTCAACAGGGAATTCCAAATGAAAGTCATTGCTCTGAATCTGCGAGAAATGGATTGGTGAATTACTGGAATAAGCAATGGCACCATTATCGCCTCTTATCTGAAGATAAGGCTCCACAGAGTGTATGGTATTCACGGCTTCATTTTCAAGTATATGCATGCTGGCTTCAAAACCGAAATAACGCGTGATACCTCCACCAATAAACAATACAACGAATGAAAAATGAAAAACAAGCTGTGGCATCTTTTCCCAATACCACAGGTTCTTTCGAATCACCATTGCAATGTATTGAACGACCAACACAAACATTAACAGCTCGAACCAAAATGCATTATAAATTAATCGTTTTGTAGTGGCTGTATCATAAGCCTCTTCTATTAACGTTGCAGATGCTATTATGAAAATAAAAACAGCCAAAATAAGCATGGATGCTTTTGAAGAAATTAGAGAGTTCCAAAGTAATTTCATACTTAGATTAGAAACAATGGTTTTTTAAAGTTTTATGTAAAATTAGGTAATTAAATTTTGAATATAGACAAAGGGGCAAATGCCCCTTTTTATACCTTTTTAAAGTTGTTATTCATTACCAACAATTTTTACCATTTCCACAATGCTCGTTCGTTGGTCCCACCCAAGAATAGCCAAGTCCCGGAACCATTGAACCCAGAAATTTACCAGGCTCGTCGGGGTCAGCAGGTGCCGGATGCCACACATAACCAGCACCCAATGCATTAATTTCGGCTTCAGTGTCCATTAAGTAATAGTCAGGAGCCTGACCTCCGGAAGTTTTTTCGCCCCCTCCTTCCCATCCATACCAGAATGAATAGAACCATACTTTACCATCAACATGTTTTGAAGTCCCGTACGTTCCTTGATATTTTGCTACTCCACTGGCAGCTCCCGGATCATTATTATGACACCAGAAACATTGCACTTTCGGCCATGAATGTGAAAGTGCTGTTCCATAGTTTGCATCTTCGGTTATTACGAGAAGCTGATCCGGAGAATTATGGGCCCCTGTATTGGCTCCGTGGGCCCCTGTATTGGGATATTGATCGTTTGCAGTAACAACTCCATTACCCGTTCCCTCTACTATAGTGTATGCAGGAGCATCAGGCATTGAAGGTCCCGGGTGGCATGAATTACACGCAGTGATAGAGCCGGTTGTCCAATCAGGTGTTGTACTATACACCATTGTTGTTGCACTGCTATCGGAATTCCATACCGATACACCTTCACTGTATTTATTGGCAGTACCACCATTACTATGGCAGTAAATATTGTTACAAGTCGTACCTGTCCATGGGTCGGGTGTATTGGTATCTAGTCCATTTCTTGTCGCCAGACCATTGGGGTCAAAAACAATATTTATGGTTCCACTGGGGTGTGTAGGCTCAGAAGCCCCTCCACTACCATGACCGAAATGACATGTAGAACAGGCAAATCCATATCTGTCCTTATGTGTTACATGAACAGCCGAGGTAAATGTGGGTGCATTGGTTTCATGGCACGAGGTACAGCCTCCGCCCGAAGGAGAGAAATTCGAGCTGTGCGGATGGCAATTAGTACAAGTTTGTCCCGGTATTCCAGCTCCCTGACTGGTATGATATTGATCACTTCCCGATCCGTTGTTGAGGAAATGGGATAGCGGTGTAGCGTCATAATTAGGATCATGACAAACTTCACAAATACCATTAAACTTTTCTGGATTGTCAGCTCCTAAACCATCGGCGAAAGAATTGTTTCCAGACCGAGTTGTGAAAATCACATTTTTATTACCGCTCACTGGGGTAGTTATAGTTCTTTTAATCATGTAAATATTGTCGTCCACGGTGAGGTCTACAGTATTATGAACCTCATGACAATCCAGGCAATCCATCCCGTTATGAGTCCCATAATTATGACAGTCGGTACATAAGGAAGCATCGTTGGTGGTTCTTAATAGATTGCCATTGGCAGCCAATCCTAAAGATCCCGTCACGTCGTCGTGTACCCCATGACAGCTGGAACATTCCACTTTAGAATTTACCAACTGGGTATTGGTCGGGGCTGCATTGAATCTGGAATCGCCACCGTTGTACGTCACGCCAACGGGATGGGAGCCTCTGTTATTGCTGTTATCTGTGGAATATAAGCCTTTATCTCTCTTACGGTGGCAATCTTTGCACAATAAATCGCCGGTATTGTCAATTCGCAAATAGGGACTTCCTGCACTATTTTCATGTTGGTTATGGCAGGTGGAACAAATAATTTTATTGTCTACAATTCTTAACTGCATCGATGAATCTGACGGTGGCCACACTTCTTTCGTATCATTTTCCGCCAGGACATCCCATGCATGCGAAGAGGTACCATTATCGGGATTTACTAGCGGTTTGGCGCTGGCCGCTCCTGTTGAGGTATGGCAGCTTTGACAAAGGAGCGCGTTTCCTGCCACGGCAGTTAAAGAAGAACCCGGGGCATTATGGGTAATATGACAAGAGGTACAATTGTATAATGAGTGATCTGTCGTCGTATTCACCGTCACTGCCAAGGATTCTGTCGGACCGGTCCCACAAGCATTGGTAAGATTAACGGTAATATTTCCATTATTGCCAACAGCACCCGTAATCACTTTTATACGGTTGGTATTGGATGCCCCATCAAAACTCCAACCACTCGGTAAAGTCCAGTTATACGTTGCGTCAGGTGCAGACAACACTGCATAAGAGAAAGAACTGTTTGCCGCTACCGTAGCTTCTCCATAAATTACAGATGGCGTAAGTACATCAGAAACGGATATGATAATCACATAATTGACACTGGTCAGACCGGTAGTGGTGTTGGTAACCGTGAGATTACCATAGTATTGTCCTGCGGGCGCCGTTGCAGGTACCGTAAGAGCTATTGGACTCAACCCTAAATCAGCCAGTATGACGTTGGTGAAACCGGCTGATATTTCTGCATCACCCAAATAACGGATGCTATACTTATTCGGATCATTTGTCGTATTGCTGTATGGCAGATCGGTTTGAGTGGTTCCGCTACAAATCGCTGCAATTTTACCCAGGGTAATGGTAGGCGGATTTACGGCAGTAGAAATTGTAACCGTAATTGAATAACTACTACTGGACAAACCCGTACTTGAATTCCTAACTGTTAAGTTACCATTGTAGACACCCGCTGTGGCAGCGACAGGAACAGTTAAAATAATAGGACTTGAAGGAAGAGCATTTAGGTTTATATCTACAAAACCCTGTCCTTCTGCGGTGGCATCATAATCAATACTATATTGATCCGGACCATTGGTTGTTGCCGTATACGGTAAATTGGCCGTCGTTGTTCCTTCCGAAACAGAAGGCATCGCTCCTAAGGTTATTGTAGGTGGGCTTGCCCCAGCTGTAACAGTAATTGTAATTGCATAATTAGTACTGGTTAAACCTGTAGTTGAATTTCTAACCGTTAATACAGCATTATATATTGCGGCAATTGCCGTACCCGGAACTACCAAAACTATGGGACTTACAGGAAGAGCAGCTGAGGTAACATCTAAAAATCCTTGTCCTTCTGCTGTGACATCGTAGTCGATACTGTACTGGTCAGGACTATTGGTTGTGGCTGAATAAGGCAAATTAGCCGTTGTTGTCCCTTCGGTAACAGAAGGCATAGCTCCCAGAGTAATTGTAGGTGGCCCGGGAGTAATGGTTACAGTAATGGCATAGTTACCACTTGATAAACCCGTTGAAGAATTTTTTACAGTTAAAATACCATCATAAGTGGATGGTACTGCTCCGGCCGGAACAACGAGTGTGATTGGACTCGCAGGAAGTACAGCATCCGTTACATCAACAAAACCCTGAGCTTCAGCAGCAACATCGTAATTTATGCTGTACAGATCCGGGTTCTCGGTAGTCGCACTATAGGTTATATCAGCCGTTGTTGTTCCTTGGACGACTGAAGGGTTAGCATCAGCTAAAGTAATTGTTGGTGGTGTCCCGGCTGTAACCGTGACTGCCAGTGTTGATAACGGTCCGTCCCCACAACTATTGGTTACATAAACCGTAATGTCTCCCCCCTGTGTTCCTGAGGTGACGGTTATGGAATTCGTTCCCTGACCTGTAATTGGACCCCATCCTCCTGGATTTCCCGGGACGGTCCAGGTATAACTGATGGCGCCGGCTACAAGATCGACACTATAAACCAATCCACTTGTATTTTCAGTTACGGTGGTTAGACCAGAAATTGGTCCGGCTGAGACCACATCATTAACAGACACCGTTTCAGTTATTCCGGAAAGCGTCCTCGTACAGGTCCCATCATCAACCAAGGTCAGATTTAAGGTCACATCTGCGGTGACTCCGGATATGGTAACATCAACAGTGCCTCCTCCTCCAATAGTTGTAGTACCTGAAGCATCACCCGTATAGGTGACTTGGTCATTGGGAGTTCCTGAAATAGTAAATATGGCATCATCACCCGTACAAACCGGGCTATTTGAACTGAGGGTAGGTGCTGTGGGTAAGGGATTGACCGTAACCGTTTCGGTGTTAGTAAGTGTCCTGGTACAGGTCCCGTCATCAACCAAGGTCAGATTCAAGGTCACATCTGCAGTTACCCCGGATATGGTGACATCAACAGTGCCACCACCACCTATGGTTGCGATTCCCGAAGCATCACCCGCATAGGTAACCTGATCTCCCGGAATTCCCGATATGGTAAATATGGCATCCTCACCCGAACAAACCGGGCTGTTGGAACTGAGGGTGGGTGCTGTGGGTAAGGGATTGACCGTCACCGTTTCGGTGTCAGTAAGTGTCCTGGTACAGGTTCCGTCATCAACCAAGGTCAGATTCAAGATCACATCTGCAGTAACCTCGGATATGGTGACATCAACAGTGCCTCCTCCCCCAATAGTTGCGGTTCCCAAGGCATCGCCTGTATAGGTGACCTGGTCTCCCGGTGTTCCCGATATGCTAAATATGGCATCCTCACCTGAACAAACCGGGCTATTGGAACTGAGTGTGGGCGCTGTAGGCTGATTTACGGAGATCGTAATTGGATAATCAGGACTTGTTTCACCTCCGCTTATGGTTACTGTAAAAATTGCATTATAAGTTCCCTCTGCAGCACTTGGAGGAACCCCCAATGAAATGGGGCTAGTTGGCAATACTGCCAAAGTGACATCTACAAACCCCTGACCTTCAGCATTTGCATCGTAATCAATGCTATACTGGTCAGGGTTATTTGTTGTTGCACTATAACTTAAATCAACTGAAGTATCCCCTTTACAAACGTTCAAAGCCGTATTATCCAAAGTTATTGTAGGGATTACAGCTTCAGTGTAAGTTAATCTTACCTGACCATTGGCACCTGCTCCACCATCACCTTTATCACCTTCACCACCACCTCCTCCTCCAGGGGCTAAACCTGGAGACCCGTTACCGCTAATGCCCCCATTTCCACCTGCACCACCGTCTGTGGGAGTAGTGGGGGTATTACCTCCCGCTGGAGTTCCGCCATTATTTCCAATTCTATCAGTTCCAGCCGAAGAACCGCCACCACCACCTGTATTGGCACTATTACCAGAGCCCCCACTTCCACCTGACCACCTTACTGCACCAATTCCTTCTGATTCTAATCCTCCTGCTCCTCCGGCACCAGGAGTATTTCCTATAGCTGCAATACCACCAGACCCTCCTTTGGCCAAAATGGTTGTATTACTAATAAACCAACTATCTCCCCCTGGATTTCCATCTCCGTTAGTTGCGATTTCCGGCAATCCTCCTAAACCAACATTTACTGTGTAAAAATTTCCAGGAATAACAATCAGTACAGCATAGCTATAAGCACCACCTCCCCCACCTCCGGATCCGAGGCTGTTTCTATTACCACTTCCTCCGGCACCTCCGGCTCCCCAACATTCCACGGTAACCGAAGTCACAGTTGGAGGTGCTTGCCAGGTATCCGAAGTTGTAAAGGTTCGCGTCGTTTGAGCACAAACCGTTTGAAATAGACCGAAGAGGAAAAGGACGATTCCAAGTTTAAATAGCGACAATGTTATATAGTGCTTTTTAGTGTTCATGTGTTCAATCTTTTAAAACCAGCTTTTCCTGTTCTGCAAAATTTTCCGCATTGATATAGACGATATATATTCCCTTGTCAAAGTTTTCAATATTTACAGGGATATACATGCTACCATCGTATTGCGTTATATAATAAGGGTCAAAGACCTCTGCATAAATGGTTTGACCTGAAGTACTGTTAATGCATATACCAATGTTGGATGTTATTGGGGCTAATGGTGTAATTTTAATGGTAAAAGCCCCATAAGAAGGATTGGGATAAATGACCAGGACATCGGTATCTGTATTACTGCCAACAGGTATTACCTTGCTTACCTCAAGGGTACCACAATAATGATTGATGGCCGTATATGTGACCGTGTAATTGCCTTTTTTACTATAGGTATGGATCGGGTTCTCCTCGGTGGAAGTGGTGTTATCTCCAAATTCCCAATAATGGGCATCGGCTTCAGTCGCGTTGCTGATAAACTGCACTTCAAAACGATTGATATCATAGTAAAAGTCTGAATTTAAAAATGAATGCACCAAAACATTGATAAGGTCGGTTGCTGAACAGCCATACCCATTGGTTACCGTGACACTGTAGGTGCCCTCGGCGCTCACTTCAAGGGTTCTGCCTGTACTTCCATCACTCCACAAATAGCTATCAAACAAGCCGGCATCCAACGTATAAGTTGAACCTCCTTCGCAAATATCAACATCGGGCCCTAAATCCAATACAGGTAAAGGATTTTCAATGACTTCAACGGTAGCAGAATTTGTACATCCATTTTGGTCGGTCACCATGACACTGTAAAAACCGGCCATATTTATGGTTAGGGTTTGGTTGGTGCTGTTGTTATTCCATTGATAGCTTTCAAAATCTCCTGGATCGAGTACAATGGAATTTCCCTGGCAAAGTGTATAAGTGTCAGCCAGGTTTATAATAGGTAAAGGATTTTCTATAACCACCGCCGAACCCGAAAAAGTCCCAGAATTATCTAAACCATCTGTGAGCGCACTCAACTCATAGACACCAGGTGTTGATGTTAGGAGCTGATAAGGGCTTTGATCGGCTGTAAGGGTTCCGGCAGGAATTCCATCTATGGTATACGTAAAGGTCCATGGGGATGCTCCCGTGAAATCAATGGAGAGCATGGTGGATTCTCCGGAACATACATAAAAATCTGAAGTTGTAAGGGATGCCGTAGGAGTTACATTCTCAGAAATGGCGATATCAAAAAAACACTGCCAGTCAGTATTCGTACAATACTGGTCATTGATGGATATAATCTCATAAGTGCCTTTTTCGGATAGGGTAAGTTTATAAGGATTATCTGAAGTTGTTATTGATGTGGGGTTGACCTCATCTCTTATATAGGTAAAGGTATATGGGGCACTGCCCGTAAAATAAATATCAACATCTCCGGATACTCCGGGGTTAATCAAAATCTGATTCCCTGTTAGATCAAGAGATGCCGAAGGTAATGCATTCACAACAACATCAACACTTCCATTGCTTATTGAACCACTGCAACCATCATCGCGCATAGCGATTATTTCATACAATCCAGATATTTCGGGAATGAGGGTGTGAAGCCGATTGGCAGAGTTCCCCTCTATTGGCTGTCCGTTATCAATGGTATATGTAAATTGATATGGTGGTGTTCCCGTAAATTGTAATTCTATTCCCGAAGTATCATTATGGCATCGTACCACAGTATTGGATAGTGCAGTGACTGAAGGACTCTCAAGACTCGCTGAAATTAAAGTACTTCCCGTAAAACAGGCACCAGCCACATCATTACTGTCTGTTACGGCTGTTACTTCATAAAGACCTGGTTCGGTAACCTCAAAACTAAACGGTGACTCATTGGCATTAAGAGATATTGGGTTTAACTTATCGACGGTATAGGTAAAAGACCATGGCCCGTTTCCTGTAAAATTAATTTCAATACTGCCTGTGGCATCGGTACAAATGGTTTGGTCCTCACTTGTTATAGTGGCCGTGGGTAAGGCATCAGTGATTGAGAAAATATCAATGGCCCCTTTGTTCATGGAAGATACGAATGCCCTATTATCGGAGGTAAAAACAATGTCCATCGGTAAATTCAACTCCCCGTCACCGTCACCCTGAAATCCGAATTTTGTCAGATAATTTCCACTGGAATCGTAAACATTCACACGTCCCAAATAGGGATCCACCACATAAATATTACCGCAAGTCCCCATGGATACACCCATGATTCGTTGAAACTCACCGTCTTTTGTTCCAAAACAACCAAATTGATTAATTAAATTACCATCTTCATCTAAGATATATACTGTGGTTACGGGGCCCCAACTACTGACATCCCATTGACCGCTGTAACAATATTGAACATCTTCACCAATGCCCCCATGTTCAGAAACAATAAAATGATTGTTTTGTTTGTCGTAGGCAATACCCGTGGGGAATACAAAATTTTCAGAAGTAAAATTTGAAACAACAGTTCCGGAGCCATCCAGTCCAATTACTTTTTTCAGTTTGCTATCCGCAACATATAAGATATTCTTTAAACCGAACACCATGGCATTTGGTTGATCGGTACCCGAATAAAAAATCGATTTAGTCCCGTTTGAAGCTAAGCTATAAATATTGCCGGAGATCTGATCGCCCGCAAAAAGGTTATTGTTCTTATCTAGAGCAATGGATATGGGATTGAAATCGGTGGCAATGGTTGCCAGATAATTGCCCTGGGCGTCATATTTTATAATGCTGTGTTGAATGGCATTGATGACATACACATTGTCGTCGGTATCCACGGCCATTCTTCCCGGTGCCGTTATTTCACCGGTAAGTGTTAACAAAGGAGTCGTGACTATAGGAGGTCTTTCAGTGATGGTTACCGCTACCGGTTTTATGGTATAACATCCCCCCGTATTGGTCAATTTGATGTAATAGGTACCAGATGCACTGACGGACTCAGGGGTGGTCAGTTGATTCGTTGCGGATGGATCGGTCCAGTAGGACAAGGTCCCTGAATCGCTTCCGGCAGTTATGTTTGGATCGGTTAAATTAACCGTAGCCGGTATGTATACCGCTTCAGGATTGGTAATCGTTAGATTTGGTGTATCATACAAGGTAATTTGCGTTGTATTGGAGGCCAAAGTTTGTGTTGCATTGGTTTGCCCACAACTGCTATCTGTAGAATAGCCTACACAGAAGTACCAGCGAGACCCTAAATCGTCCGTAGTGCTCGGAGGTGTATAGGTTGTAGAGGTTGCACCTTGAATTAAAGTAGCTCCGGCAATCAGATTACTGTCTGTTGTATTGTAATACCACTGATAGGCAGCCGTATTAGACCCGGGGTTGTAGCTCAATGGATTGCCACTGTCTAAACTCACTGTTGCGCCGAAGACTTGGGTCGACGGATTTGATGTCCCAATTCCAAATCGGTCTTTATAATAATCCCAATGCTGTGAGACCTCTGCAGAATTGAATTCTTTATTCAGATATAAATTATAGATGGGTAATTTCGCGTTGCCAGTTCTAGACAATCCACCATCATAGAAGAACCCATTAATATTGGATGAAGTTGCAAATGCATTAGCATTTAAAATAGTTCTTTCAACATTATTAATATATATTTTAAAGTTTGATGGTGTTGAAAAACCATTTCCGTTATATGAAATTAAAATTTGATACCAAGTATTAATGGCTATGGCATCATTAATTTTCATTCTGGCATTTGCTCTATGACCAAATGTAAAGGTGCCATATCCGGAAAACTGCGAAGAAGGGACAAATGCTGTAACAAAGGCATCACTCTGACCATTTACTTTGACAACTATTGGATGTGGAAAATTATCATATAAACTATTGAAATAGATCCAATATTCTATTGTAAATGCTTGTGCTGTGTTAATAGCAGGGTTTGTATCGCCAAGAGCATAATCATCAACCCCATCAAAAGTCAACACCCCACCATTAGCGGTGTCGTAGCCTACACCATTTTGTAAAACTGCATCGTAGCCATTGCCGCTCAAATCCAGCCAATCGGTTGCATAGCCCGTTGCCTGATTGGGTGTGATCTCAGCCGTTAAAGTAGCAGCAGCATCACCTACACATACACTTTGTGTTACTGAAGGGTTTATGGCAGTGGCCGTGGGGCAATCTATACCACTTTGAGCCCATGGTATAACAAAACCGGTGCATAAGAATAAACTCAATACTATGTGTTTAAAGCCTTCCATTCTTTAGGTAAATTGTGCAGATTTAAAAGATGTTATTATTAGGCTATCTCCTGTGCACTCCTCGTTATTCTTCTGGATTGCATAGTTGTTATCTTGAGAATCAATAGCCATTCTACCGGGAGCATCGAGTCCGTAACTTATCAATTGTAAAGGGGTGTAATCACTTTCACTATTTTGAGCGAACGAAGTGATCACATAAATCATTAAAAGATTACATAAAATGGTATGTTTCAGAGAGGTAAGCATTTATAAAACTTGCAACCCTAAATTTAATCTTTGTTTCGCCGAAATAATATGACAAAAGTCAGCTAAGGCACTAATATTTCTTCTTTATAACGGAAATAAACTAGATTATAACGAAGTTCGTATTTCATCCCGGGAGGAACCTTAGAGTATCATAATAAATGTCAACAGAAGTGTCCACACAGTCCAAAATTTTTATTCCTGTTTTAATTAAAAAACATGGAGAAGTCAGAAGTATATATTCACTCTAATGCAGTGTCTTCAGTATGGGGCAGCAAAATGGATATTGGGCAGCAAAAAAAGATTTAAAAATAAAGTAAACAATATTAAGTGGTTCCTAATGCATCAGAGAAGCATTTAAATCTATTTTATAAAATATTAATTCTGTCCGGTGTAATAGTCGAGAAGCTTTAAACGTAAGACATATTCATACTTCACATTATTTAGGCTTACCTTGGCATTCTCTAAGTTGTTTTTGCTAATGATGTAGCTCACACTATTATCAACGCCATTGTTAAACCTTATTTCGTTAATACGCATGGATTGTTGGTAGGCTTCATTCTGAGATTGAAGGACTTGATATCTTTCGTATGCAGCCGTCATATCCTTATAGGTTTGTTCAATGGCTGAACGCAACTGCAACTTAATGCGATTTAAGTTTACGTTGGCCTCTTCTCTTCTTATCTTTTCCAGAGCCACTCGGTTCTTAGACTCGAAACGATTGAAGATAGGTATGTTCACCTGTATGCCCACCGCACTATAAAGGTTATTCTCGAATTGGTCATTATACGAGATAGCTTCACTTGCAAAATTGGGTTCCTCTCTTAACACGGGGTAGTCAACACCGCTGAAATTAACATAATCGCCCGTTTCAATAACACTAGAGCTCGTTTCATTGAAGATTTGCGCCAAACTTGAGTAATTGGTATTTAAATTCGCAAAGAATGAGACCTCAGGCGTAAAGCTGGCACGCGCAACGGCAACGCTCTTTTTAGAGGCCTGTAATCTAAGTTCACCGGCTTTTACAATGGCCATGTTTTCAAGAGCCTGGGTATACACATTTTCTAGGGAACTGTTGTATTTATCAAAGTGATCGGGAATATCGATAGCCACAACCTCTAAGTCGGTTTGAATGTTCAATACCGTTTTCAATTCGGTTAGCGCGTCGTCATAATTGTTTTTAGCTGTTATGAGATTGGCTTCATCTGATGCTCTTAACCCCTGAAAATCCCGATATTCGGCCGGGTTAGCCATTTCTTCTTCAAACATGGCATCGAGGCGACGTAACTGATCCTCTGTAGACTGCATTCTATTTTTGGCCATATGATACAAATCCTGTGTATTCACCACCTGTAAATAGGCCAGCGTGACATTGAGGATCACATTGAGCCGCTGATCTTCCCTTTCCAATTCAGCAGCCTTCCAATTGAGCTTCTCCATTTTCCATTGGTTCAATAGTCTAAAACCATTGAATACAGTGGCATTCAGGCTCAGGCCTGCATTGGAAAAGGTTAATTTCTCATCTATATAGCTATTCGTAAACGGATCGATACTGCGTCCGGAAGCCTTACCGATATTATAGTTCCCATTAATGCTTGGTAATAAGGCATTCCTGCTTCTATTAAAACTCACCTTCGCTAATCGAGAATTTAAATCTGCCGATTTTAAATCCAGATTATGCTTCAGTGCCAGATTGATACATTCCTGCAAATTATATGTAGGTGTCGACTGTTGTCCGTACGATGTCGCTATAAAGAGGACAAATAAAATGATTACTATGTGTCGCATGTCTCTTGTTTTAGTGCTTCAATGGTATCAGTGCATGAGTATATTGCCTAAATGACTACCTATTCCGTTCTTAAGCTGTTTACAGGATTAGACAGTGCAGCTCTTATGGCTTGAAAGCTTAGGGTAAATAGTGCTACTAACAATGCCAGTAGTCCAACGACAGCAAAGATCCACCAATCCAGGGTTATTCTGTATGCAAAATCCTGCAGCCATTTGTCCATAAACCACCAGGCTATCGGAGAGGCAATCAAAAAGGCGATGAGCACGAGTTTTACAAAGTCCTTAGAAAGCATTTTCACGATGTTGGTCACCGATGCACCCAGTACTTTACGTACGCCAATCTCTTTTGTTCGCTGCTCGGCTATGTATGTCGCCAGACCCAACAAACCAAGACAGGCAATAATGATGGCCAGGATAGCAAATGTCACTGCCACACTCCCGACACGCTGTTCCTGACGATACATATTATCGAAGGATTCGTCCATAAAAGAATAGTTGAAGGGCATTCCCGGGGCGACTTCCTTATATTTGGCTTCTATGGTATCCACAAGACCCGCCACGTCCGCTGATTTGAATCTATAGGCTGACACCCAGCTATTATCGGCCAATCGGAAACTCAAGGCGCCCACATTTTCCCTAAGCGACTCGTAATTGAAGTTCTTAACAACGCCGATAATTTTAACGGTATACACATCCCCTCTTGCGTTCGTTTGGTACAGATTTTTACCTACCGGATCTTTAAGACCTGATAATTGCACAGCCGTTTCATTGATCACTACAGACATGGAATCCGATCCAAACTCTCTTGAGAAAAAGCGGCCCTCCAGCATCTCCATTCCCATATTGTCCAGATAGTCATAGTCAACCGGCCAAAATTGCATGTTAAAGCCATTCGACTCCGTCATGACCGCTTCAGTTGAAAAGGTCGTATCACTTCTTGAAGAATCCGAAACGGGCAAAAAGCCCGCAAAAGAGGCAGAAACCACATCGGTTAACTGCTCAATCTCATCTCTTAAGGATTTTCGGGTCTCCTGAGGTACTCCGGAGTTATTCACCAACAGCATCTGTTCTTTATTGAACCCCACTTGCGTATTCTGAATATAGTTCAATTGCTTATAGATGACTACCGTGCCAACGATAAGTATGATAGATGTTGTAAACTGGAATATGACCAGGAAATTTCTAAGGGTATTTTTTTTGTGCCCGGTTCCAAGCTTCCCCTTTAATACAGTTACGGGTTGGAATCTCGACATAAAGAATGCCGGATAGATTCCTGCAAAAGTGCCCACAATAAACGGGAATACGATTAGGAAAATGATGAATTGTGGTGTTAACAGATTGGACATTTCCATTTCTTTGCCTGACATCCCATTGAACCATCCCAGGGATAATTTCACAAACAATAAACCGATTATTAAGGCCAGAATGGAAATGAGAATCGATTCGGTTAAGAACTGACCGATTAATGATTTCTTTCCTGTTCCCAACACTTTTCTGATACCTACTTCTTTGGCGCGTCCTGAAGAACGCGCTGTGGTCAGATTCATAAAATTGATGCATGCCAGAATTAATATGAATAGGGCCACAGCAGAGAAAATATATACATATTGTATATTGCTGTTAGCGCTTAACTCAGCATACCTTGAAGATTTCAAATGGATATCCTTAACCGGAAACAAGGCATAGGATAAATGATTACCTCCCTTTTCGAAGTCGTCCATACTTTCTATCTGCATGTATTGCTGCGCCTGGGGAACGATATATTTATCGATGACTTCCGGAAAATTAGCATTAAATGCTTTGTAATCTGCGCCGTCTCTCAACCGAACATAGGTGTAAAAGTTATGACTTAGATAGTTTCCATAACCATATTCCACATTGTCCATGGAAAAGAAAAAATCACGTCTGAAGTGAGCGTTCTGTGGCATGTCCTCAATAACAGCTGTCACTTCATACAGGGTCCGGGTATTATCATTGGTTTCCAAAAACGCCCCGACAGCCTCCTGTGCACTGCCAAAATAGCGGATAGCTGCCGATTCCGTAATGACCACCGTATTCGGTTCATTCAAGGCCGTTTTGGTGTTTCCTACCAAAGCCGGTAAGGTAAATACATCGAATAAGGTAGAATCGGCATGAACAACACTGTTCTCCTCGATATACTTGTTTTTGTTCTTTATTAACTTCGATCCGCTCGCTGCGAATACCCTGGCAAATTGCTCAACATCAGGATAGTCTCTCTTCAGTGTTTCTCCCATAGGGTCGGAACTCAAGGCCATTATCAATTCTGTTCCCCCGAAGACAATATCGGAGTGGACTCTGTACAGATTGTCAATATGCTCGTTATGCTTGTCATAGCTCAGCTCGTCGGATACAAACATGGCGATGACAATGAAGCAACCGATTCCCAGAGAAAGGCCTATAATATTGATTGCGGTAAACCCTTTGTTTTTCAAAAGATTTCTCCATGCTGTTCGTATATAATTTTTGATCATAATTGTCGTTTTTTGATTGCTGTTGCTATTTTATACGAGTACATTTTCAGTCACTTTCTGCCCGTCTAGCATGCGTATAATGCGATGGCTGTATTTGGCATCGTGTTCACTGTGGGTGACCATGACAATGGTCGTACCGGCATCGTTCAATTCGGTTAGCAGATCCATAACTTCATTGCCATTGCTACTATCGAGATTTCCTGTTGGCTCATCGGCAAGTATTAACTTGGGGTTATTTACTACGGCTCTTGCCACAGCCACCCGTTGCTGCTGTCCTCCTGAGAGTTGCTGAGGAAAGTGCTTTCTTCTGTGCATGATCTGCATTTTTTCCAAAACCTCTTCTACTCTTTTTTTACGCTCTTCCGGTTTTACACCCGTATAAATGAGAGGTAACTCAACATTTTCGTATACCGTGAGTTCATCGATGAGGTTAAAACTTTGGAATACAAACCCGATATTATGCTTTCTTAAATTGGCGCGTTTGCGTTCATTAAAGTCCGTGACTTCAATCCCGTTAAATTCAAAGCTTCCTCCATCGGGATCATCCAGTAGTCCGAGAATATTGAGTAAAGTGGACTTCCCGCAGCCTGAAGGTCCCATAATGGCTACAAATTCACCTTCCTTAACCGAGAATGACAGTTTATTTAAGGCTATAGTGCGAACTTCATCTGTACTGTAGAATTTTTCCAAGTTGTTAATTGTTATCATTTGATTCCGTGTTTTTTGCGTAATTAATTGTTTATTATTCGTTTATGACAAGTTCTTCAATATCTTCATAGTTACTGTAGCTGGAAGTCACTACCTTATCGCCGGGCTGTAATCCTCCGGTTACCTCATAGAATTCTGTGTTCTGGCTTCCTAGGGAAATATCGACTTTATAGGCCTGCGTGCCGTCTTCACTAAGCTTAAAAATCCAATTGCCCCCTGTAGTTTGAAAGAAGCCTCCCTTCGGCACCAATAAGGCCTCCTTCTCCTGACTCAACGCCACTCTTATCTGCAGAGTTTGTCCGCGTCTGATACCCTCCGGTACGTCCCCTTCAAACTCCATATCCACCTGAAAACGTCCGTTTGTCACCTGAGTGTACACCTTTTTAATGACCAGTGTATATTGGTTGTTGTTAAACGTAAAGGTTCCACGCTGTCCGGGGTAGATGCGCGCGATATAGTGCTCATCGATGTCCACACGGACTTTAAAACCATTGAGTACATCAATTTGACCCAACCGTTCACCCTTTATTTTAGATTGTCCAATCTCGGCATCTAAAGAGGTCAACTGGCCATCAACAGGGGCCTTTACAATAAGATCGGCCACTTTCCTGCGCATAAGTTCAAGCGCATTTTGAGTACGCTCATAGGAACTGCGTATCTGTTCTTGCTCTTGACGGGTAGCCACCGAATCCTGTTGTAAAATCTGTTTGGCCAACTGCATTCTTTGTTTTTGATAGTTATATTCGTTTTCTGATTTGATGAATTCCTGACGTCCTACAGCATCCTTTTCGTAAAGCTTTTTGTTGAGCTTATACAACCGCTCAGCTTCAATTAAACTGTTCTTAACATCAGTAAATTGATTTAACTTATTAATGGTATTTTGTCTTGCGGCATTTTGTGAAATTTGCATCTGGGTCAGCAGGTTATAAACCGAAGTTTCCTGATTCACCAGGCTAAGCTCCAGATCGGTATTGGTTAACCTAAGAATGGGTTCGCCTTGCTTCATAACCGCACCGTCTTCCACATACTTCTCTTCAACACGACCGCCTTCCAAGGCATCCAGATAAATTGTTGTAATGGGTAAAACAACGCCATTAACCGGGATATTCTCCTGGAACACGCCGCGCTTAATCGTGCTAATGCTCAGTCTTTCTTTTTGAACATTGAGTTTGGAATTGCCGGTGGATGAGAGTATGGCATACAGGATGAAAACCACACCTATTGCCGCGCCACCCATGGTTAGCAAATTTGATTTTGAAAACTTCTTTTTTTCGATAGGTATGTCCATGTAATACAAATTTTAATTGCTAGTATGGGAATACTGTGCCAAAACCTTAATTAGTTGGATATCAATACGTTTTAATCGGGTTAAGACCTTAAAGTGTTCGGTTATGATACACCTTGTGTGCGAAACCGATACATTTTTACTGCACCACAAAATAGTCGCTTATATTTATTAGAAAGGGTATTGAATTTCTTAAATTTGACTGATGCTTCTTAAAAATGCTAAAATATTAATCATTGATGACGATGAAGACGTGCTCATAGCGTTGCGTCTGTTGTTAAAGTCACTAGTTCATAAGGTAACTGTAACCACGAATCCAAATACCATTCACGACCATATTCAAAAGGAAACCTACGATGTGGTGATTCTTGATATGAATTTTAATGGTTTGGTGAATACAGGAAACGAGGGCCTTTACTGGCTTAATAGGATAAAAGAATTAGATTCAAGTATCGATATCATTTTAATTACGGCTTACGGAGATATCGATCTGGCTATTCGATCTTTAAAAAAGGGGGCTTCTGATTTTTTAGTAAAACCCTGGAAAAACGATAAGCTCATAGAAGCTTTAAAAGCAGTAATTCATAAAAAAAAGGGGCCTTTAAGCAAGACGAGTCTCAAGTTCAAGAAAGAAACAAAAATAGTTGGAGAAAGTGAGGTGATGCAGGATGTGTTTACCAAGATATCCAAAGTTGCCCCAACAGATGCGAATATTCTCATATTAGGAGAGAATGGCACCGGGAAGGACTTGATTGCACAGGCCATTCATGCGAATTCACTTCGGAAGGACAAACCGTTTATTAAGGTAGATGTGGGAGCACTGACATCCTCTTTATTTGAAAGTGAACTTTTTGGGTACAAAAAAGGTGCGTTTACAGGTGCTAATGAAGATCGTATTGGACGTTTTGAGGCGGCTAATGGAGGCACCCTGTTTTTAGATGAAATAGGAAATATCACCTTAGGACAGCAAGTCAGGCTCCTTAGTGTTTTACAAAACCGTCAGGTCATTCCTTTAGGCTCTAATGATGCCATTGATCTGGATATCAGACTTATTTGTGCAACAAATTTGGGTCTCAGTGATCTGGCCGATGAACATAAGTTCAGGAAGGATCTTATTTATCGCATCAACACTGTTGATATTATTGTACCTCCTCTAAGGGAGCGCGGTACAGATATCACCCTTATCAGTCACCATTTTATAGATCTTTATGCTGAAAAGTATTTCAAAGATCCCTTCAAAATGAGCCCTGAATTCATAAAGAAGTTAAAGGCACATTCCTTCCCGGGCAATGTGAGGGAATTGCAGTATGTTTTAGAACGTTCTGTAATAATGGCTGAAGGGAATGTCCTGAATGAAGACGATCTTGTATTTTCTGCTATTGAGCGCAACGCACCAATAACTGCCAATAAAACGGTAAATCTGGAAACCTTAGAGAAAAATACGATTTTGAAGGTTATTGAAGACCATAATGGTAATATTTCAAAATCTGCAAAAGCATTGGGTATTACACGTACAGCATTATATCGTAGACTCCATAAATATGATCTATAAGTCATTCTTTTTCTTTCTTATGATGAGGGTTATTTTGCTATTACTGGCAGTTACTGTGATAGCCTATGGGATAACGGATCAACATAATTACCTCATTATTGGAGGTCTTATAATCACATTAATTCTATGTTACAATTTATATCAACTCGTAGCGAAACGCTTTGTTGAAATAGATGATTTCTTTGAAGCCGTAAAATACCGAGATTTTTCGCGCTGGTTTAATGAAGAGCAGGGAACCCAAGATATTCGAAAATTACATCGTGGATTCAATATAGTTAACAAAACGTTCAAAGACATTAATAACGAGCGACAAGCACAATTTCTCTATTTGCAGAAAATCCTTGAAATGGTAGAGGTAGGTATTGTTGCCTATAACCTTGAAAATGGAGATGTGCTATGGGTTAACGATTCTATTTTAAACATTTTAAATCTCCCTTCATTTAAAAATATTCGCTTTGTTGAAAAACGTCGTCCTCAGTTATTCGAACCACTTTTTGAGACCTACCATACCAACGATCGCTCGATGACTTTGGAAATGAAAGATGAACAGTTAAAAGTATTAGTCTCCAATACTATTTTTCAGATGGATGAATCGGCATACAAGCTCATAGTACTTCAAAATATTGAAACCACACTTAATAAAAATGAATCTGAAGCCTGGAAAAAATTGTTAAGCGTGATGACTCATGAAATTATGAATAGCATAGCTCCTATATCGTCTTTATCTGAAACACTGCATACTGAAGTTGAATCGAAACGTAACCATCCTGAAACTTACGATTTGAACTTAGAAGATCTCAACGCCGGTATTTTAAGTATTAAAAAGCGGAGCGAAGGGCTAATGAAGTTTGCAAAGACCTATCGCACACTGAACAAGGTAAGTCAGGTATCAAAATCCAGAATATTGGTGAACGATTTGTTTGAGAGCATTCGAAATTTGTTGATCCCTTCTCTAAATCAAAAAGAAATTACATTAGAATTTAAAAATGCAAATCCAAAATTAGAAGTTGACATCGACGTGCATTTAATCGAACAGGTCCTGATTAATCTGATCCTTAATGCCAGGGATGCCTGTGAAGGGATTGCGAATGGAAAAATTAGTGTTTCGGCTGAGAAATTCAGGGATGGTTTACAGATTAAGGTTGCCGACAACGGCATAGGTATCCCTTCTGAAATTCTGGAGACCATTTTTGTGCCGTTTTACAGCACCAAAAAGACGGGCAGTGGCATAGGTCTCAGTCTTTCCAAGCAAATAATGATGTTGCATAATGGGCGCATTCAGGTACAGAGTATTGAAGGCCAAGGCACCGTAATGAGTTTGCTCTTTTAATTGCGTTAATATTACTTTTCATGTGTGGTCCATATGTTTAGGAGACTGGTGTTTAGAACTGCAACGGGATAGTTCATAAAGTAAATAAAGGAAACAGGAATTCTAGATTAATCTGTAGAATAGGGTTTGGAGAGCATCGCAATGCACAGGAAATCTCGTGAATTATTTTTTTAAAAGCGGATAAACGGCCTTGAACACGTCCTCCTCAACCTGATAAAAGGTCGTTTCTTTACCATATTTATAGGCTAATTGGCTTCCGTTTGTAATAAAGACAATACCACTTCGCGTTTGGGTGTTGAAATACATATCACTTAGAAGTCCATAGGCAATTCCCGGGTGACCAGCCATGGTCCGGTCTTCAAAAATGATATCAGATTGCGCTGTATTGGTAATACGGTGAATTCCCAAACCATAGGATAAATAAAAGTTATTCCATGTGTTACCGTTATGACCGTCATATTCCCAATGACTTTTTAGCATCATGCCCACGGATGCTTTGGATATGATGTGTTTGCCCTTTATGCTTCCCTCGTTTAAAAAAAGCATGATGATTTGGGCAAGATCTTCGGCGGAGGCCCTCAGGTTTCCCTGGGGTCCAAATAGCAACCCATTTTGACCAGGTTTATACCCATCATACAAGCGCCTGGGCGGTTTTTGTCCTTGGTAATCGTCTGTCTGAGGCGTCCATTTACCATCCATGAAACGATAAAGAACCGCCAGATCATCAATGTCATCAACATATGCCGGATCAAAATCGGCATGCATCCCCATAGGATTAAAAATATGGGCTCGGCAATAGGAATCGAAGGTCATTTGACTTACGATCTCTATAACCGATGCAATGATGCCCCAAGTGGCGTTCGTGTAATTAAAAAAGGTTCCCGGAGCATGGTCGGAAAAGAGATCATCTGAAAAATAAGCCCCATCAAGGGCAAATAACGCTTTGATGGCCAATTGCTCACTGATCATGTTCTTTGAAAAATTAACATAGCCTTCACCATCCGATATGCCACTGGTATGGGTTAGTAACTGATGCAGTGTAATTGGTATATCGGGGAAATTCGGGTTCCGTAATTCCCAACCCAAATAATCACTGACATCATTATGCAAATGAACCTTTCCTTTTTCCATCAATTGCATCAACGCAATGGTAGTCACGGTTTTAGAAATTGAGGCCACTCTGTATTTGGTATTCGAAGTCACCTTGCTACCACTGGCCACATTTGATAGTCCATAACTTTTATGCCACTGCACTTTCCCGTTATCAATGAGAAGCACGGACATGCCCATTAATTCATTTTTATTGAATATCGCTTCCAGGGTCGTATCAATAGCCTGTTCCTTTTGTTCAACTTTCAATGTATTCGATACTGATCTTTCCTTACATGATAGAGTAAAGAGCATAATAGTTAAAATAAATAGTAAAGTAGTTTTCAATCTATGTTTCACTTTATAAAATGATTCAATAAAAATACGAATAGTCTCAAGAATAAAACGATTATTACTTTACCGGAAGGAGAAACTTCAACTTTTGAGGCAGTATTTGGATACGCACAGGTGTATAGCCAATAAATTCGCCATCAATTTCAATCGGACAGGGCCTATCATTGTGATACACATCTATGCTTCTAACGGTATCATAATGTACTTCAGGATGTTTGATCATTTCACCTCTTTTTATTCTTCCCAAATTTTTAAAATAATCCAGTAAAGAGACATTACCTATGTTCGTAATGTTTAATGTATTACTATGGATATTGGCTTTTGGAGCAATGCACAGACCATATCCAAAATACGGACCATTACATATGGCAAGCGTTAAAATTTTGCCATTAAACATATAGTCCCCATCAACCTTTAGTTCCGGTTTTGAGTATTGAATTATACCACGCAGTATCGCTAAGGCGTACTTTACTTTGCCCGAAATAAACCTCGTATTCTGTTTTAAAATGGCCTGGGTTACAAATCCACCAAGACCTATATCGGCAATATTTACAAATCTTTTTTTTAACACTGTTTTCTTATCCAAACCTTTAACAATTCCAAGATCAATGCTTTTATAGCTATCATTTTTAATCAGATTGAAAAGAAAATGCGCATCAAATTGTAGTTCCTGTCCTCTTGAAAAATCATTGCCGGTACCATAAGGCAGAAGCCCCGTTATAACCTTTGATGACAGGTCTATACCATTTATGACTTCATTTAAGGTGCCATCCCCGCCAACAGCAATAATATAGTCAAATGTTGAGACGTTCTCCTTGGTTATTATGGTGGCATGTCCGGAATATCGCGTTATTACCACCTCAACCTTTGAAAAAAAAGTGTGATTTGAAAAAAAGGCTAGAATAGTCCGTAGTTTTTTACTTTGCTTTTTAGCTCCATTTACGATAAAGAGGATACGTTTCAATTAATATTATAAAATGAGATCAGACTAAACAAATGTAGACTTTTATAATTTGATTCATAAATTATTTACTTATACACAAAGTAATATATTGATTATCAATACTTTAAAATTTTAAGGTGCAAATGTGGTACAATTAAACTAAAAATTGACCAATTTAAATTAATACATAATGTAAAACATTGAAGAACTGTCATTCCATTGATTATCGATAGTGATCTCATATGCCACGTATTCGTGTCTATTTACAATTAAACAAATTATTAATACATCTTTAATTGTGATTCCAATAATGGCTATAAAATAAAAAGTGAAGCTAAGACAAAAAATAGGAGTTAATATTTACGTATTCCATAATAGGATATCCTAATGAACTGATATTTATCATTGTCATCCGAACCTTTTAAATTTAAATTTATAGTATAGCTAAAAACTGTTATGAAGCGTAAAATACTATTACCTACGGATTTTTCGAAAAATGCATGGCGAGCAATAGTTTATGCATTGGAATTATTTAAAAAGGATCATTGCAATTTTTATATCCTACATGCATTCTCTTTACAGGGGTATTCTATTGAGAGTCTAATAGCTATGGAGCCCGGGAGTGAAGCTTATGAAACCGCAAAATTGGATGCTCAAAATGATTTAGCCAAGGTGTCGGACATGCTCGCTTTTAAAGATTATGATAATCCAAAACATCATTTTGAGTATCTCTGCACCTTTGGTAACGTGGTAGAAGTCATAAAAAATGTCGTCGAGGAAAAGGATATCGACATGATCATTTTGGGTACCAAGGGGAAATCGGCATCAAAAACAAAACTATTGGGAAGTGTAGCTATTGATGTCATGGAAAAAGTAAGAAATTGTCCGGTACTGGGTGTTCCCGAAACTGCTCAGCATCATTTGCCGAAAGAAATCGTCTTTCCTACCAGTTACAAGACTCATTATAAAAAAAGGGAACTTCAGTTTTTGATAGATATCGCCAAAACATCGGATGCTGCTATTAGAATTATACATATGACTACCGAAGATAAATTAAGTGATAAGCAACAAAGTAATAAAAATCTTTTGGAAGAATACATTCAAGATATTCCCCATACCTATCATATACTTAGTCATACCAACATTCCAACGGCCACTAATTGTTTTGTTGAAAGCAGAGGAAGCGACATGGTGGCATTTATCAATAAAAAGCATATTTTTTTTGGCAGTATACTAACCCACCCATTGGTCAAAGAGATTGGACACGATACTAAGGTCCCGCTATTGGTAATGCACGACTTAAGAAACTAAAAAATTATATTTATGAAAGTAGGTGTTTGGATTGATAAAAAAGAAGCCATCATTGTCACCCTGAATCATGAAAAAGTACGGTTGAACACAATATTGTCTAATATAGAATTCTTTCACGTTCACGGTGGCTCTGGGACTCGCCTTAAAGGAGGACCGCAAGATGTCGTTCAGGACAGAAAATATCTAGAACGCGAAAAACATCAAATGAAAAGATATTTTGATGACATCATCTCAGAAATTAAGGAAGCCAATACAATTGTAATTTTTGGCCCTTCTGAAATGGGTCAAAAACTACACAAAGAAATAGAATTGAACCATAACGTTTTGGCAGGTAAAGTTGTTGAGGTTGCAAAAGCCGATAGTATGACTAAAAACCAGATTAAAACTTGGGTTCAATCTTTTTTTAAGGCACACAAACTTTAGTCTAGATTTAGATGTATTAAGAATTATGGAATAGTTTGGCATAAATGCCATTAAATCTGTAATTAGTAGGTTGAAATTTTAATCAGTCAAACCAGAACCACTGTAACATTATACTAAGTGTTTTGGTATAATATAGGAAATAATATATGAAAATAGACATCAAAAGTAAAGATCATAATTGCTGTCATATTTACTTCAAAATAATCCGAAACCAAAATATGCCTGAAACCTAGGGTATGGCCTCGGATTATCACTTAGTATTATTCATCATGAACTCCAAAACAAACTTTGGCATTTACACGATATTCTACAATTTTATTGTCCTTTATTGTCGCCTGCATGTCCTTAACATAAACAGACTTAATGTCTTTAACCGTCTTTGACACCTCCTTAACAACTTGTTGTACGGCATCTTCCCAACTAACGGTTGAGTTTCCCAAAATTTCTAATACTTTTAATACTGACATAGCTTAAAATTTAACTGATTAATAATTCCATTAAATTAAAGGCTTCATATCGGATATAAAATGATATGCATCATTAATAGTCTTTTTTAATCGTAAATTTATTATCAACAGAAAACTAGTTATTACTCAAGTCTAAACGTTATGAGGACATTAATTTTAGCACCATTTCAATATTTTCAAGAGTTGCTAAGTGAGTACCTTTACTCATAATAGTTGCAACACCACATGCTACCCCCATTTTTAATATTTCTTTTGGTTCATAACTCTTGTTAATTCCATAAATAAGACCAGCTACCATACTATCTCCTGCTCCAATAGTACTTTTTACCTGAACTGACGGAGTGGATTGATAAAATAACCCCTCTTTACATGCTAAAAAAGCCCCTTTTACTCCTAAAGATACCGCAACATATTTTGCTTTACCAATATTAATAAGTTCCTTTGCAAAGTTTTCTTGTTCAATATTAGATAAGAATTCCTTTCCAGCTAATTGAGCCAATTCCCTTTGGTTTGGTTTTATTAAATATACTGGATGTTCAAGTGCTCTAATTAACGAAGCTCCAGAAGTATCAATTATTATTTTAGGTTGTTTCTTTGAAAAATATTGTATTAATACAGAATAGGTATTGTGGGGTAAATTAGATGCTAAACTTCCACTTAAAATTAAAAAATCTCCTTTGTTTAAATGCTCAGAGATGGTATTTTTAATCAATTCAAGTTCATCCTCTGAAAGTTTATTACCAGGCATACCAAAACGGTATTGTAAATTGGTTTTAGTATCTAAAACAGCTAAATTTTCACGAATCCAATCTTTTATTGCAATTGGGTTCGGTCTTAGGCCTTCCTCTTTAAGCAATGTCGTTAAATAAGCTCCTGTATCTCCACCTGATGGATAAACACAATAACTATCTAATCCCAGTCTCGTTAAAAGTCTTGAAACATTAATCCCTCCCCCTCCTGGTTGTTGGCTGATGGAATGACATATTAATTTACTACTAGGAACTAAACCATCAACTTCGGCGTTTTTGTCTAAAGCCGGATTTAGTGTTAAAGATGTTATATTCAATATTTTATATTTTTATTGGTAAACTTTAGATCTTCGATTATTTTGAAGATTTTGCTAAACACCTTTCTAGGGTAGTCAATAAATCTCTTTCTTTGAAAGGCTTGGTAATGTAACCGTCAGCGCCAAGATTAATGCCATAATAGATATCTCTTTCCTCAGTTTTAGCTGAAAGAAATATGAAAGGAATTTCGAGCGTTGCATCATTTTTTGATAAATGATCTCGAACAACATAACCATTCATTTCTGGCATTACTATATCACAAATTATGATATCTGGTAAATGTTCCTTGACTTTGTCTATACCAGATTTTCCATTGGCAGCTGTGATAACCCTATAACCTGAAAGTTCCAAGAGTTCTGCTATATTCTCTCTCAAGACATTGTCATCTTCAATCAACAAAACAGATTTTTTCAAGGATCTTGAATATTGAAGTTCAATATTTTCTTTTGAAAAATACCCTTTTTTGTGGAGTTCGGTCATTTTCACTTGAGGGATTTAAAATTATTGAAACTCTTGATTCATTAAGAATGAGAAGCTTAAGTAAATTTACGAAATTCGCAGGTAAAATAATAGTCGGCATAAAAGATTCTGTTCATTAACGTTAATATTAACTGAACCCTCATTTATTATTAGCTGTTTGGTTTCTTGGTCTTTTTAAATTGAATGATTAGTTATAATAAGACATGGCCCCATAGCATGCGGCACCTAATAATGGTGTTTTTTCATTTAAAATAGCTTTTACTGGAACCATTTCCAATAGTTTATTCAAACGACCAGACTGAATAAAGTTTGTTTTGAAAATGGTTTTGTCAATCCCTTTAATTATTTTAGGAACAATACCCCCACCAATGAAAATTCCACCAATAGCGTTCATTTTTAATGCAAGTTGTGCTGATTCTGCTGCAAGAAATTTTGTAAATAAATTAAGGGTTTCTATACAAATAGGGTCTTTTCTTTCCATAGCTAGCTTTGTAATTAGTACAGAAGGATTTTCGCTTAACATTTTTTGTTCAATATCTTCAGGTACAGATTCTCTTTTATGCATTATCAGAAATTTATAGATATCATAAATGCCTGGGCCAGATATTACCCTCTCCCAACTTACATGGTTATATTTTTTATGCAAATATTTCCACAGATCCATTTCTAGTTCATTTCTGGGGCTAAAATCACAATGACCACCTTCTGAAGCAAATGGATGATAATGTGTCCCATCCCAATATAAACCAACCTCACCAAGCCCTGTCCCTGGCGAAATAATTGTCGCATTTCCAGATATATTATTTCCTTTAAAGATGACCCCTAATTCCTTTTTTCTTAGTACAGCAAGTCCATACGCATTCGCTTCCATATCATTTATAATTGATACAGAACTTATTTGAAGTTCTTTGGATATTTCTTCCCAATCTATTAACCAAGGAAAATTGGTTCCCTGTGCTTTACCATTAATAACGGGACCCGCTACACCCAGGCATACACAATCAATTTTAATTGGGATGTCATTTTTAAAATGATTAAAAATTTCTAATAGTGAATTATATTCTTTAGTAGCATAAAGTCTTTCATTCAACGTTATCAACATTCCTTTACTTGCCTGAAAAAGAGCTAGATTGGTCTTTGTTCCACCAACATCAGCAGCTAAAACATTGCAGTCTTTATGGATAATAGTATTTCTTCTTCGGAAATAAATTGGAAATAGTGGTTTATCATATAGATAGGTCTCTTTGGTTTTTCTTGCCATATTTTTAATGTTTATAATTTGTTAAAGATTTTAGACTTTTAATAGCAATTTTTAGTGGTGTTTTGGTGGAAAATAAATTGGAAGCATTTAAGAAATTAATATAAATATCCATTAGTAACCAATAGCTTTCAAATTGCTTCTGATGATTGATCCTCGACAACAATAATCTGTTTGTTTTGGTCATCATTCGAGACTTCCTAATATGAGATTTCAAAGGACTCTGAATTGTATATATGGACTTTCCCGAAGGTTATTCAGATGTTAAACATTCAATTCTTATTTAATTTTTTTTGGTATAATTTGTTCTTGCTCTAATGATATTATTATAGCCGTTACATAATTTTTTATTGTTGAGGCGATTTTTTTAGGATTCACAATATCATATGAAGCTACCCAGACTAAAGATTTGTCATTATTTTCTTTTAAGTTATATAATGAGGCCTCTACATGATATACTTTGTATTTATCGTAATAACCTTCAACTAGATAAATGTCTTGGTAAAGATAGTAGTAGCGCCCAAAACGTCTCCAATAATAATCTTTATAAAGTCTATTACCACTATAAGAAGTTCTTTCATCGATGCCTTTTACTACAGAGATTAAAATAGTATCAAAACCTCCATTATTAAGTTTTTGAATTTCGCGCTCGATATCCTCTTCATTTTGCTTTAAATTTGTAAATGTTTGGTCAAATTCATCGTAGCTTTCAACCGCATAAACACCCCTGTTTTTGAGTTCATTGGTTAAATCTTCCTCGAAAATTTTCCTTGCTGTTAAATTATCAGTAACACCAATAACCAATACTTTTTTAGGCTGATAATTAGCATGTTCTTTACTTACCCATATGTCTATCACTTTTGCAGAAGAACAGCTTAAAATAAATAAGATTAAGAATATATAATAAATCGTTTTCATGCCTAACCTTTTATGGAATAAATAAAGGTATATTAAGAGGTCAAAATCAAAAATGATATATATCAGACTAATAAGTTTAAATTGATTAACATCTTTGATTATTAATGCTTTAGCTAATTATTAAATGTCGAAATCTAATAATGGCTTATATTTACAATAATGAATTTTGGCATTGTTCCAGCCTTATTAACTTTTCTTCAACTTTAGAATTTATTCACTGTTTCTGAGCCACTATGCGATTAACTTAACTATTTGAATTATGAAATTATAATGCCTTATCATATGATAAGGCATTATTGAAATTAAAAAATTAATCAAGCGTATTCCGGATATAATTTAACTTTAAGTTTGTTTTCAACATGTGTTACACCTGGTGCCCAGAATGCAGCTTTACGGGCCTCCTCTTTTTCAGCTATGGAATGAACCGTACCAGTTAATTCTACAGTTTTACCTTTAATTTTAACGTTTATGTTATTAGCATCTATAACAGCCGATCTTTCAAATGCTTTAGTGATTCTATCCTTAATGTCATCGGGTTGTATCTGTTGTCCCAACTTTAAATTATTTGTGATACCGCGAACACCATTAATATTCTGTATCGCTTTTCTTGCAGCTTCTTTTTGAAAGGACCAATCAACAGTACCGGATAAGTACACCTGCCCATTTTCCACTTTTATGGAAATTTTGTCATCTGGTACGGAGGTATCCCACTTTAAAGTATTAACCACATTTTTAGCAATATCGGTATCCGATTTACTAAATCCCGGGCTATAATTTATTTCAATGTCTTCGGCTACAGCTTTTACGCCATATACTCTTTTAGCAGCATTTTCAGCAGCTATTTTTTTAGAATAAGAGTCAACTACTCCAGTTAAAGTCACTACGCCGTTTTCAACAATAACGCCAATCTGAGTTTCATCAATGCTGGATTCCCATTCTAATTCATCGAGCACATCTTGCTTGATTTGTGAATCTGTTCTCATGATATTAATATTTTAGTTTAAATTAATTATTGAATATAAACGGCTTTTTTGGATTTTAAAATGATCCCCATCAGTCTTAATTTATTAAATTAAAAGATCCGTTTTTTGATTTTAGATTTTAAAGGCTGCATTTCCAACATTAAAAACTTTTAAAGACAAGAGATAATAAATACCTTATGTTTGTTATAAAGGGTCTTGAATCTAAAAATTTTTTAGTTAGATATATCACTATTTTTATATGGAAACAAACAAAAGCTTATAATGAAAATCACCATTGCCAATGATATAAGTCATTGTTTTATGATGCCTTTTTATTGTATATTTATTACGCTAAACAAGAGATAAAAGGCAGACTGTAAAGTCAAACTGAATATTCATTGTTTCTTTGAAATTCTTGATGATCATGGATTATTTAGGTTGGGATAGGAAAAATGTTGTTTAGTTAGAATCTGGTAGTCTTTGGACTTAAGGATAAAGCTAAAATAACTGTAGTTTAGAATTTAAACTTTTACTTTACGGTAAAATTTTGAATAAAACGGGAATCTATGCATTCCCGTTTACTGTTTTTAATTGTACATATTTGATATTTTTTGCAAGTCTTGAAATTTAAGAATTTGGATTTTGGTGCCGTTGGTTTTTATAAGTCCTTCATTCCGAAATTCAGATAACAATCTATTAATAGTCTCTCTTGCAGTACCAATTAATCCTGCCAGATCAGATCTTGTCAAGCTTATAGAATGTTTATTATTAGGGGATTCATTAAATTTTTTATCTAAGTAAATTAAGGCATCAGCCAATCGTCCCCTTACAGGTTTAAATGCTATGCTTGAAGCCTTGTTTTCCAATCGTCTAATGTATTTAATCAATCTTTTGAGCAATTCTTCAAAAAGTTTAGGATGATTCCACAGAACTTCCTGGATATCCCGTTTATAAAAAAAATAAATATTACTATCTTCCAATGCTACGCCTGAACAATTGTGACTGGTTTCTAAATATAAATCAGAATAACTTAAAATATCTCCAGGGGTTGCAATATGCGTAATAAAGTTCTTTCCGCCACAAGTGGTTCTGGTTACCTTAACTTTTCCTTTTTTGATAAGGTAAATTCCTTGAGGAGAACTTCCTTCAAAATAGACAAACTGGCCTTTCTTAAATAATAGGGTTTCCCTGTTTTTAATATACTCCAATTCCGCTACATGATGATATCGTTCTTCTTTTGGAAGTAATTCATGATTATCATATTTCATTGGAAATAGCTTATAAGGGGGGTTTAAAACATATTTGGAATATATAGGATTCGAGCCATTTAAAAAATGATTGTGGTCAGTTTCAAGTTTAGTTCATTTGGGATAACACTGAGGCGATTAAATAGCTGATTCATATACAAAGACCAACATATTGTCCAAAACATCAAAATATTAAAACTTTTATAAAGATTATTGCAAAGTGGATTATACCAATTAAAAACTTAAAACTTAATGCCTTTAAAATTTTCAGGTTTTCTACAATTGACTTAAGATTTCACATCAATTTTAAAAGATACTTTGAGTATAATTTATTCATCAATTAATCATTCAGTAATTATAATACCAAGTCTTGGTTATTCAATTACTCAGAATTGGGAGTTAAATTTTACAGGGCAATCATTTTTTGAGTTTGAAGACTATAAAACATTAGGGAATAGGGCTTTTATTAGATTCCGAAAGAGGTTTTGAAAATATATAATGATAGACAACTTGTCTTTTTGTAAATCAATTGAAGGTAGAATGTATCATTCAAAATTCTGCTATGATTTCCAGCGAGATCGAATATATAATGGTGTATGTTTCATGCGCTAATGTGATTTAGTAAAGATCTAAAAAGATATGCAATTCAATGAGAAGTTTTCGTTTTCTGTATTTAGTCAGAATATGGTCAAAATTTTCTTTCAATTCTTCAAATATTTAAATAATTCCAGAGTCAGTAAAATTAAGCTTGAGCCAATTAGTGAAAAAATAAAATGATTTAGACCTGAAAATTCAAAACTGAAAATATTTTGTAAAAATGTGATACAATTATATTAAAAATTGACCAATTTTAATTAATACAAGTCCCTTTGTTATTTATAAAGATTTACTTATCTATCTAACACTCATTTTTTATTATAAAGTCATTTCTTATAACAAAACACATGTCTGGGTGAATTTCTTAGGTTTTTTAAAAAAATAACTTTAATAATTAAACTTAATAATCCATCATTAAATTGAGGAATATCATTTTAGTGTTTTAAGTCTTGGTGTATTTTTAATAGTATATAAACTAAACTCAAAAGCCATGAAAAAAATAATGCTAGTTATAGGGATTATTCTTGTTGTCATAAGTTTCAATTCATGCACTAGCGATGATGGAAATGACAATCAAAATGCCGACAAGATTGTTGGTGCTTGGAAATTAAGTCAATTATTTATTAATAACATTGACCAGCAAGTCAATGAATGTGAAAAAAAGATGACCATTGAAGTTTTCAAAAATGGGAATTACACCGAAAAGGACTATGAATATAACAATGTACTTACTGAATGTGTGCTTTATGATCTTGTCAATGGGACATGGAAAAATTTAGGAAATTCCATGTATGAAATGTCAGGATTGAACACATCGACTGTTAAAGTCACTTTTAATCCTCTTGGATTTACGGCTGAATATTCCGAGACCATTGAAGGCATAACATTAACCGTAAAAACAGTTTTTATGGCTATTGAACATGTGGTTCCCGATCCAATCATCGGTCAATGGAAACAGGAGCAGGAATTTTTGAATGGAGAAGAAGTTACCTTATCCAGTTGTGAGAAAATGTCAACCTTCGAATTTAGGGATGATGGATTCTTTTTGGAAAATGAATACGAAGATAACGAGGCCATGTTGGAATGTGTTGCAAGTCCTGTCAAAACCAGAATTTGGAAACACATAGATGAGACGACCTACATGATGTATGAACTAGACGATGATAGTGGACAAGAGCTTCATATCACTTTTGAAAATAATAAGATGATCATAGAACTATCTATGGAAGAAGATGGCACAATTTACATAGCTAAACTGATTTTTGCCAAAATTTAATGCACATGGAATATCAGGGTTTATCGTCTTTTTTGCAGGATAAAGGGATTAAAAATGCATTATTGCTCAATGCTTTTCAAGAGCTTCCAGAAGACTTGTTGTTATATAATACATCTTATCCCTATACCTATCAGAAATCGAATGTCGGTTCTAAATTGGAAACGATAGAACCCCGAGTAATCGTAATTGCTAAGATGCTTGAAAAATTAAACATCGCGGAAGGTGAGAACATTTTGGTCATAGGCGTGGATTCTGTGTTTATTTTAGCTGCCCTTTCAAAAATATATAGAGACGTTTACATGGTTCAGACTCTTGAACCTTATTTCAATTGGACAAAAAAAGTCTTAACCAAAATAGGTATCCAAAATGTCCATATCAAAATGGAGGGTCAAGAATTAGGCTGGAAGAGCGAGGGTCCTTTTGATACCATTTTAATTGCTTCAGAATTAGAAGCCATTCCCCTAGCCTTGAAAGAACAATTGAAAATTGGAGGAAAATTATTGGTTCCCATAGGTCCTGACTGGACGCATTCAATATTTGAAATGTTCCAAAGAGTCTCCGAAAACAGATATTTAGAGGAAAAACTAAGGGATAATTTCTTCATACCCAATCCAAAGGTCTTACCTGAAATAGGAACAAAGGCATTTTCTGAAACGGAGATAATTCATCATATTAAAGCCAAAGTAATTGCTTTCGACAAAATAACGGCTATACCCATTGATGCGCTTTTAAGTCGAATTGGAGAGGCTAAAGTAGTTCTTTTGGGTGAAGCATCGCATGGTACCTCCGAATTTTATTTAGCGCGCCAGGAAATCACAAAGGCTCTAATTGAAAAGAAAGGATTCAATTTTGTGTCTGTTGAAGCCGATTGGAGCGATGCCGAACAAATAAACAGCTATGTGAGAAACAAACATTCACAAATCGATTTGCTACCGTTCTCCCGATTTCCACAATGGATGTGGAAGAATAGAGAAGTACTCGAATTTGTCGAATGGTTGAAAAAATACAATACAAAACACAAAAATAAGGTAGGCTTTTATGGATTGGACTTATACGGAATGGAACATTCCATTCGGATGGTGATCAATTATTTAGAGCATAAGGACACTAATCTAGCCAGTTTAGCAAAAACACGGTATGCCTGTATGCGACCCTATCTGATGGACCCTGCCATTTATGGAAAAATGGTATTAAGCAAACAATTGGCAAGTTGTGAACATGAGATATTGACAATGTTGGTCGATTTGCTCAAGAACAAGGGCAAATTGAATCATTCGCCCGAGTATTTTTATGCATATCAGAATGCCAATGTGGTCGTCGATGCCGAAAAGTACTATAAGGTGATGTACTACGGTAGCACAGAATCATGGAATTTGCGTGATTTTCATATGTTTCACACTTTGAAATCGCTCTTATCCTATTTTGGGTCTGAAACCAAAGCCATTGTATGGGCTCACAATTCCCATATTGGCAATGCCATGGCCACCGAAATGTACTCAAGAGGAGAAATTAACATTGGACATCTGTGTAAAGAACATTTCCAAGAAGACTCCTATCATATTGGTTTTGGTACCCATTCTGGTTCTGTTGCTGCTGCACATCATTGGGGTGAAGACATGGACGTCATTAGCATCAACACGTCTTTACCCAATAGTTATGAATATCTATTTCATAAGACCGGAATCAAAGCATTCTTATTGCCCCTAAAAGAAAAAGATTCAGGTAAAAAATTAAGGGAATTGTTAAACACGCCAAAGCTAGAGCGTGCCATAGGTGTCATTTACAGGCCAAACACAGAACGCATGAGTCATTATTTTCATGCGGTCCTCCCCGCCCAATTTGATGAATATATTTGGTTTGACACCACCAACTCAGTAACCCCAATAAGTACAGGCAATAGGACTCCAAAACTTGTGAAAAATCATCCACTGGTATAATACTTTTATGGTTCTATAGGCCAAAACTATCCTGCTGATTCATTAAACCCCTTATTCAATAGTTGCTTAACCTCTAAATCATCAACCTGTTCAAAATCTGCATAAAACTGACCTACCGCCCTAAAATAATCCGGTACCAATGGGCAAATGACGTCATTCACATAGGGTGATGCTTTCAATTTTTTTATGGAATCGTAAGGAGCCACGGGTATGGCCACTACAATTCTATCCGGTTTTTCATCATGGAGCATTTTAATAATCGATAGCATGGTATTCCCAGTGGCTATGCCATCATCCACTACGATCAAAATCTTACCCTTTAACTCTAGTGGCTTCCGATAATCATAATAATCCTGATGCCGTCTTTTCAATAGACCTCTGATGTGTTCTATTTCTTCTTTGATATATAATGGTGATATATCGGCAGCGGCATCACTTAAAACACTGCTCTTTAATGTGACAGCTCCAATGGCATATTCTTTATGTAAAGGATGCCCAATCTTTTTAGAAAGTACGATTTCCAATGGTAAGTGTAATTTTTCACTGATCTCATACCCTATGGGTACACCCCCTCTGGGAATTGCCAATATAACGGCATCTGTGTTGCTATAGTTTTCCAACTTTTCTGCCAGTATTCGACCGGCCTCAATTCTATCCTTATACATGCTTCTTATTTTAAATATTCATTAAACCAAAGGGTTGAGAGTTCAGCAACCTTCTCCAGTTTCCCTGGTTCACCAAACAAATGTGTTGCCCCTTCAACAATCTCAAGTTTTTTAATTCCACCCAGTTCCACAAAGGCCTGTTGATTTAAGCTAATCACTGCATGATCATTCCCCCCGACAATTAAAAGCGTCGGCACGTCTATGGTATCCAAAACCGACATGGCCAGATCAGGTCGACCTCCTCTGGACACAACGGCCTTGATACGGTCCTTTAGGCGACTGACCGCAAAGAGCGCTGAAGCCGCACCGGTGCTGGCACCAAAATATCCAATGGGTAAATTGGCTAACTGTTTTTGTTTAAATACCCATTGTGTTGTTTTTATCAAGCGTTGCGACAGCAAATTGATGTCAAATCGGTTTTCATAGATGCGATCCTCTTTTTCGGTCAACAGATCGAAAAGCAAAGAAGAAAATCCTTCCATTTGAAGATACTCGGCCACATAATTATTTCTACTGCTGAATCTGCCACTGCCACTGCCATGAGAGAATATCACCACACCTCTTGAGTTTTCAGTGATTCTCAAACGACCTTTCAATAGCACATTATCTATGGGGATACCAATTGTCTCATATGGGTTTAGTGTTTTCATTTATTTTAATTTATTACTGGTTAACAATCTCACTCTGGATATTCGGATTAAGCGTTGAGCTATCCCATCTTTCACCCGTCAATCGCTTGGGTTTTGCATCAATTCCTAAGATACTCCAACTCATCGGGACTTGAAATGATATTGGTCAATCAGTCGAAAAAAGTCAGATATATGAAAATGACACGTCATTACTTCACTGTTTTTTGGGAATTCAAATCATTCATTTCCTATCCGGAAACAATAAAAACCCTATGCATGCAGTGAGCCCAAACTAATGGCCTTGAAAAGAGAATACACATATGACATATATCATTTCATTTTTTAAATCAACTTATTAATTTGTATGTCTAATTGTAAAATAGAATATGATGTTAGGAGAGTTAACAGCAAATCAGATAGAACATTTACTCTATTCTCAGTTAATTGGTCGACTCGGTTGCCATGCAGGCGGCATCACTTATGTGGTACCTATAACCTATACTTATGACGGCACTTATATTTATGGACATACCAAGGAAGGTATGAAAATCGACATGATGCGAAAAAATCCTAAGGTCTGTTTTCAGCTGGACGTCATGGAAAACATGAGCAACTGGAGGAGCATCATTTCCTGGGGTACATTTGAGGAATTACAAAATCCTGAAGATCGTATCATGGGCATGAAAAAGCTATGGGACCGTATCATGCCATATACCACAGGTGAAACAACGGTAAAACATGCCATTACCGATTCCCATGCCAAAAGTATAGAAGCCATGCAGGGTGTCGTTTACAGAATAAAACTCTCTGAGAAGACCGGACGCTATGAAAAAAAATGATGGGCTATACTAACGGCAAGCACAAGTCATGTAAGGTTGGAAATCATCTCGGTTATTTGAGAGGCCAGTATATTGGTGAGATCAATGGCATTGCTTGGATGCCTTACCGTATTACAGGTCACCACACTATGAACGCCACAATCCAACAATTCCTGATAGCTGCTTCCTGAAAAAATGGCATGAATCCCAATACACACAGGAGGTTTCATCCCTGCTCTTTTTAAATGTTTTACAGTTTCAATCATGGTGTGTGCCGTGGATATAATATCGTCTACCACTACCGGCACCTTGTTTTTATACCGAACCATTTCGGGAAGCCTTATTTCAACAGTATTGGCACTATGTCTTATTTTCCCTAAGACCACGTGGGGTACGCCTACTGCAAGGGCTATATCGGACACCCATTGCTTGCTCTCTGTATCAGGTCCTATAATTATTGGATTATTGATATAATCCTTTATCCACCTCGAAATCTCAACTCCCGAGTGAACAACAGCGTTTGGAATTCGGTAATGCTCTGAAAGTGATGTTATCCGATGCAGATGGGGATCAATGGTTATGATAGCATCCACAACAGTTGACATCAGCTCACCAAAATATTGGGACGTCAGCCCTTCTCCCTTATGGAATTCCTTGTCTTGTCGCATATAGGCCAGATAAGGGGCCACTAAAAGGACCTTCTTTGCCCCTAATGATTTCGCAGTCCGGCTTAAAAAATAAATGGGAAGTATTTTCTCGTTAGGTTCGTATAAGGTACAGATGAGAACAACAGCTTTATCTTGGACATCCGTTACGACTCTTACATAGGTTTCCTGATCGGGAAATTTGCTAACTATATGATTTCCAATGTCAGCATCCATTTTAATGGAGAGCTGTTCCGTTAATATTTCGTTCCCCGGAAGACTAAAACAGACGATATCCTTCATTTCATAATATGGTTAAAATATCTTGATGTAATCTTAAATAATTCAGTGCATACTTAAGTTCACCTTGTGCTTCAGCATAGATGGTATATAAAAGTTGTCCTTTACTTATTGTATTCCCCAAATGAACATTGAGCAATATACCAGATGCCTTCAATTCCGGAGCACCGGATAACTTCGCCAGTTTCGCCATTTTTCTGTTATCAATCCGTATTAACGTACCTTCTTTCTCTGCATGTATTTTATGTGAATGACTGGTCAGAACAGGTTCCGTAAACCTTCCCTGCGCTTTACAGATGGCCATGAACTTGTTTAGTGCTTTTCCGGAGTCCAGAATTTCGGTAGCCGTTTTTATGCCGTGTCCCTGAGATACCTTACCTGATAATTCCAAAAGCGCTCCGGAAAGTAAAAGTGCCCGTTCTCTAAGATCGACCGGTGCGCTAGATTCTCTTCTTAATATGCTTAAAATATCCATAGCTTCCAATACCGGACCGATACCATTGCCAACCGGCTGGGAGCCATCGGTAAGGACCACCTTTGTGTTGAGCCCGATAACTTTGCTCACCACTTCAATATGCGATTTAAGGAGTTCCGCTGTTTTTCTACTTCTTACCTTAGCAGTTTCTCCAACGGGCATATCAATAATAACATGTGTCGAACCGGCCGCAGTCTTTTTTGAAAGCACTGATGCAATAAGCTGTCCTTCAGAATCAATATCCAACGCTTTTTCCACCTTTATCAAAATATCATCCGCCGGACTTAAACGGGCCGCATCCCCCCAGACAAAACAGCCTCCCTCCTTTTCAACCACCTTCTGTAGTTGTTCCGGTGAAAGGGAAACATTGGTTAGCACCTCCATGGTATCGGCTGTTCCGGCTGAGGATGTTATGGCTCTTGAAGAGGTCTTCGGCATGGTGAGTCCAAAGGCTGTAATAATGGAAACGACTATCGGGGTTGTTCTGTTTCCGGGTAAGCCGCCTATGGAATGCTTATCCATGATAATGGCATTATGCCATTTCAATTGGATTCCCGAAGCCACCATAGCCTTCGTTAAATTTGAAATTTCATCGACATCCATGCGTTCACCAGAACAAGCCGTAATAAATGCCGACAGGTGAATATTGGAATAATCACCTCGGACAATATCATTTATAATATGCTGATAGGCATGATAGTCCAATTTGTTGTTGTAGATCTTTGCTCTTAAATGGTTGAGGGAGTTTATGGGCTCCAAATGCGAAACGGTTAACATATCACCATCGCTCACATTGAGCATCTCCGCTGCCGTATTGGACAATCCTATTTCATTGGGAAGCAACATGTTCGAGGTTACCACATTCAGACTGGCGACAATGGAACCGGTCTGTGTCGATACCCTGACCCGCGTCAGCGCTTCGAATCCCTCAGAAATACACACCTCACTGTCCTTTTTCAGGAATACCACGTTGTCATTTTGGGTGAAAATACCCAAATGCTTATACTTTAACACGTTCGGATGTTTTGTCATGGTAACCGAATTCAGTATGTTCTTCTTTTCTGATTTTCTTCTAACGCCTATACAATGGTAGGATATCCGTTTAAATTATGGAATGATATATATCATTTTGCCTGTATGCTAAATTCAATACATTTATTTTAGATTAGAGATGATCCAAGCGGTACGCATCTAAAAATCGTTATTGATTTTGTTCTACTGATGGCTATAGTTAAAATTACATACGAAAAAAAAATTTTGCTAGGATATATCGTCAACTTGATGGTTGTAATTGCATTGGGACTCATCTACTGGAAGCAAATGCCTCTATCCGGCGATGCCATACTCTGGGACTGGATCTTATTGGCGCTCATTATTTTGTCTTTAGGTATGCTGACTGTCGTTTATTTTATCCTAAAGGCCCAGCTAAAAGCCAATAAGACCTATGCACAAGAATTATTGAAGAGTCAGAAGTTGTTGCAATCCATCATCGATAACACCTCCAACCCAATATCTGTAAAAAAGTTAAACGGAGAATACCTTTTGGTTAACACACAATACCAAATGCTTTTCCGGGAGAAAGCACAGGATTTGATTGGGAAGACCAATCATGACGTCTTGGCAAAAGAAATAGCCGACAGGTATCGCAGTAGCGATCTGGATGCTCTGAAGGCAGGCAAGGAAATTCAGGTAGAAGAAACATTCGAACAAGCTGAAGGCACACGCACCTACTTGTCCGTTAAGTTTCCATTGTTTGATAACACCGGTAGGGCGTATGCCATTGGAAATATTTCTACGGATATCACCGAAAGAAAAAAGATTGAACAATCATTGAAGGCCGCAGATACCTTTTTTAATCTTTCCATAGACAGCCTGGTGATCGCCTCAAAAGACAGGTTCATAAAAGTAAATCCCTCATTGAGTAAACTACTGGGGTACAGCGATGCCGAACTATTGGAGAAACCATTTGCCGATTTTATTCATTCCAAGGATAAAACAGCCACCAAAAAGGAAATCGAAATACTTGAAAAAGGAAATGATCTGATCAATTTTAGAAATCGCTGGGTCTGTAAGGACGGTTCTGTTAAATGGCTTTCATGGAATGCTACTGCCGATCCAAGTACCGGAACAATTTACGCTATTGTCAGGGATGTTACGGCTCAGCTTAAGCTCAAGGAAAAGGAAGAAAAAGAAAGGAATATGCTCTATGAGAGTCGGCAAAAATTAAATATGATTCTCGAGAACATCAGTGATGGCGTCATTGTCGCTAACGCCGACAAGCAAGTCGTATTGGCCAATTACAACGCCAACGAAATTTTTGGAATTAAAGAGGACGCCGACATATCCATTAATTTTTCAGATCATTTTGAAGTCCTGTATCCCGATGGAGAAACGCCTTTTCCTGCTCAAAATCTTCCCGCAGAACGTGCATTGGTTGGTGAAGTCACAGATGATGTGGATGTGTTGCTCAGAGATTTTGTGACCCAAAAAAAGCGCCGGGTACTCATAAGTGGCAGGCCCATAATAAATCATGAAAATGATATAGTCGCCGTTGTCGTGACTATAAAAGACATCAGCAAGTATAAAAAACTGGAAGCGGAATTGAAAAAAAAGGATATAGCTTCACGTACCATCATCGGTTTTAAGAAATCCAAGGTAAAAAGCAAATAGCCTTATCATATTGGAATAAATACGTTCACGCTCCTTTGTAACAAATACTCCAGTAACCATAGTTTGTAATAAACAATAAGTCCGAATAAGATAAAACAACAGTAATTCTTAGCTGACTAATATCATGGAAATATTTCACAAAGTAGATTACATTTGTTTTTTAGATGAGTGCATAATAATGATTAAAAAATTTTCAAAACAAACAAAAAACAGGTTTTATCAATCCTTAGGCAAAGTGTTTTACGCTGTGGCCGCTTCAGATAAAGGAGTTAGTAAAAAAGAATTTGGAGAACTCAAAACTTTAGTAAAAGACTTGTGGCTGGATGTAGATACGTCTACGGATGAGTTTGAAGAGGATGCTGCGTATCAAATAGAAATAGTATTTGATTATTTGGCTTCCGAAGAAGTAGAGGCCGAACAATGTTTTCAAGATTTTAAAGATTTCAAATTAGAATATCCAAAAATCTTTTCAAAAGAGCTCATTAAGTTAATATGGCAAACCTGTGATAGTATAGCAACTTCCTTTTATGGGCTAAACCAAGCAGAGCTTAGAATGTTACATCGCGTGAAAAAGGTATTGGGTAAGCCTTGATAATAGTCTATTGTAAACATGTCAAAAAGAGAGGTTGCTTTTGGGATAGGGATTTGGTGGAAATAATAAAGTTAACGCGTGCCAATAATTGGAAGTTGGGCAATCAAATTGGCCTGATTAGTTACAATGACACACCAACCAAAGAAATTCTTGACGGTGGTATTACCATAATTAGTACAGACTTTAAAGAAATGGGAGCAGAAGCAGCTAATATGATTTTATCTGGTGATTTTGTTAAAAAACCGAACCGAACCAAAATGGTCTTAAGGAATTCACTTTAGTGGCTTTAAATTATACTCTGCTTTTAATTTAGAGTTTAAGATTTACTTCTGGTACATAGTCGAATACACTACCTTTTTGATCTAGGACTAATATTTTTGTTTTACCAAGTTTTTTGTTTTCATTCGATTTAAATCATATTTAGGTTCATTCAATTAGTTAAAAGTTTTCAACAATCTATAGAGTCTTCAGATGAATGTATTTTTTAAGTTATAGTGATTCATTAAAATTATAATCATCTAGATTACTTTCCAATACAAAAGTTTGCGAAGATGTTCCCAAGAAGCTCATCGTTAGTGACTTGTCCGGTAATTTCACCAAGGTGATAAAGAACTTGCCGGATGTCAATGGCCAATAAATCACCCGATAGCCCCATTTCCAAACCTTGCTTTACTTTGCGGATTTCTTCAAGTGCCTTCAATAGGGCATCATAATGTCTCGAATTTGTTATTATGGTATCATTATGTTTTAAAGCTCCTGTATTTATAAAGCTTAACAGGGTCGCTTTGAGCTCTTCTATTCCTGTCCCGTATTTTGCGGATAGAAACTGACTATGAGGCCCTTCAACTGTACTCAAGGTATCATTGAGATCTTGTATTTGATCTTTTGAAAGTTTATCTATTTTATTCGCTACAACCAGTAATGGTTTTTGTGGGTACTTATTTTTTATCTTTTCGATTTCAACGACGATCAATTGCGATTTTTTCTTATCCTTAGATACCGTATCGGCTTCAAACAGATAGATCACCACCTGGGCCTGTTCTATCTTTTCGAATGTTTTTTTAATGCCCAATCCTTCAACCACGTCTTTGGTATCCCGGATACCGGCCGTGTCTATAAATCGAAATCCAATACCCCCTATGGTCATCTCATCCTCAATCGTATCGCGCGTTGTGCCAGCTATATCACTTACAATCGCACGATCTTCATTCAATAAGGCATTTAAAAGGGTTGATTTTCCAACGTTTGGTTCTCCGACTATGGCTACGGGAATGCCCTGCTTAATCACATTACCTACAGCAAACGAATCGATCAACCGTTTTAACACAAAGCTAATACGGTCTATTAAATCCTTAAACCGAAGGCGATCTGCAAATTCTACATCCTCCTCTGCAAAATCAAGCTCCAACTCAATAAGTGAAGCAAAATTCAACAATTCCTCCCGAAGCTTAGCTATTTCTGAAGAAAAACCACCGCGCATTTGCTGCATGGCTATTTGATGAGAAGCCTCATTATCGCTTGAAATTAAATCGGCTACAGCCTCGGCCTGGCTTAAATCCATCTTGCCATTTAAAAATGCCCGCAATGTAAACTCCCCTGCTGTGGCCATACGGCACCCTTTACGAAGAAACAATTGAATGATTTCCTGTTGAATATAATGGGACCCGTGACATGAAATCTCAACCACATCTTCACCTGTGTAGGAATTTGGATTTTTAAACACCGATACCAGAACTTCATCGATCGTCCTCGACCCATCCTTAATATGACCCAAATGTATGGTATGCGTGGGCTGCTTTTCAAGAATTTTTCCGGAAACTGATTTAAAATGGGCCCCGGCAATAGTGATGGCTTCATTACCCGATAATCGTATGACCGCAATAGCCCCCACACCTGAAGGCGTTGCCAAAGCTACTATCGTATCCTGATTTATCATGGGGTAAAATTACGAAAAATGAAATGCTTTTTTAATTATTGAATCAGGCCAGATAGATCCCCTCAGGTTTTATTTCTATCAACCGTTTTTTATACAGTGCTCCAACCGCCTTTTTAAAATTCTTTTTACTCATTTGAAGCATGTTCTTTATATCTTCAGGGTCCGATTTGTCGTTAAGGTTTATGAAACCACTATGCACTTTAAGTTCTTGCATGATTCGATCGGCATTAGGCTCAATACTTCTATAACCCAACTGACCCAATACGATATCCAGTTTATTACCGGGTCTGATTTTCTTTACGATACCCTCCATCTTATCCCCTACACTGATATCTTCAAATAGGTTGTCTTTGTAAATCAGACCATGGTGTTTCTTATTTACAATAACATTCCAACCCATTTCTGAAGGATGGGAGGCTATTATTTCAACCTGATCAAACTGTTTAATGCTAAGGTTTTTATTATCCAAAAATCTGTTTGTTTTGCTTGATGCAACCAATCTTCCTGTTTTTTCATCCAGGTAACAATGTACCAAATACCACCCCCCGGGCTTCATTTTAAAGACCTGTTCCTTAAATGGACAAAATAATTCCTTAACCAAACCCCAATCCAAAAATGCGCCAAAAGACGTCACTTCATTACATCTCAGTAAGGCAAAATCATCACGGGTGATATACGGTTTTTCGGTAGTAGCTACCGGACGTTCCTCGTTATCCAAATACACGAACACCTCCAATTTATCCCAAATCTTATAGGCTTCGGGAACATAGCGATTGGGCAATAACACTTCATTACCTGCTTCATCAGCCAGGTATACCCCCTGTTCGGCTTCCCTAAAAATCTCTAATGTGTTATATTCCCCCAAATGTATCATGCCGCAAAGGTAAGGTATTTAACCAGAGTTTGTGATATAAAAAGGTAGGTGGAAAGCAAAATAAATTTATAAGACCATGACATTTACATTCCTAGTTTAATACACGGACTCCCTACCAAAATGCTTCGTCAATAAGTAATACACGACCACTCTGTATTTGGTTCGGTTCGTTCTGCCATATTCATCCATGATCTTGGCTATACTTTCGTCTAGTTTTGGACTATCGCTTAACCCTAATTTTTTAATTAAAAATTTTTCTTTTACTGTTTCCAATTCAGAGGCATCAGAACTGGAAACCGTAGATGAATCAAGGTTATAAATGGATGGACCACATCCAATGGTGATTTTGGTTAGTAAATCCATATCGGCGTTAATTCCAAATTTACGCTTTAATTCTGCAGCATATTTAATAATGAGTTCTTCTCTCTTGTTCATTTTAATTAAGAATTGTCGGTTTAATGTTCCAGATTTTAAATTTAACCATTCTCAAAATTATTTTATGAAATCAAAATAATTTAATAAAACCGTATCATTTTCAAGTCTCGGCGTAAAAATCTCTAATAATTTAGGGGATTTACTTTTTGTATAAAACTTAACCAAAGCTTGTTTTAAATCAGGCTCATTGGATACGCTTTCATAAGCAAAACCATACATTATACATAACTCTCGAGCCGTTAAATGATGTGTGGTTTCAAAGAAATCATCGAATACTTCGGTGTTTTTAGGACCCGGTAAAATTCTAAAAATACCTCCTCCCCGATTATTGATCAAAATGATTCTAAAATTTTTAGGAATGTACCTGTTCCATAAGGCATTACTGTCGTAAAAGAAGCTTAAATCACCCGTAATGAAAATGGTTTGTTTAGGAGCGACGCTGGCAAAACCAATGGCTGTTGATGTACTTCCATCGATACCGCTTGTACCTCTATTACAATAGACCTCAATGGATTTTTTAAGCGTAAATAATTGCAAATAACGAATCGTTGAACTGTTACTGGACTGCAGAATGGTATTATTAGACAACGATTTCACCAAAATATCAAAAACTTTTAAATCACTAAAGGGAATTTCTTTAATATATTGCTTTTGTTTGGCTTGCCTTTTTTGTTTGATTAACATCCAATCATCTCGATAAGTGCTTTTTACATAATGGGTAATCTGAGGTAAAAAACGACTGAAAAAGACATTGGGTGTTGTTTCAATGTGTTGTTTTAAACAAAAAAATGTGTCATAAGCTGTTTCTGAATCGATATGCCAATGTTGGCTCGGTTGAAATTTCCGGAGCAGGGCTTTTATTTTCTTTGAAACAATCAATCCCCCGAATGTCAGGAGAATATCCGGTTTCAATTGCTCCTTTTCAGTATCATCAAGTGGTGCTATAATTTGATCTATATTGGGGAAAAAACTGGGATGGTGTAAGTTGGATGTAGTTTCCGTCATAACGATAACACTTTCATCTTCACTGAGTTCATCTAACCACTTTTGTTCTATGGTGTTTGGTCTGCTGCAACCGATTAAAATTAATTTTCGCTTGGCGCCGTTCCAATATTCTAAACATGTCCTTAGTACGTAATCGTCAATAGGTTTAGGCTTTAAGCTGACTTTTATATCTTCAGGAGCTACCAGCAGTTTATCAACTGTTTCATACAAAGGTTCATCAAAAGGAACGTTAATATGAACGGGGCCCTTTTTTTGAATGGCCATATTTATGGCGGTGTTGATGGACTCTTCGTTAAAGGTCTGAATATCTTTTTGTAATCCCAAAAGGCGTTCAAATTTATCCTCTAAATTCTTTATAATCGGTAATTCCTCATTTGCAGGTATGTTTTTCTCATCTTTTAAATCGAGTTTTAAATTTGCTGAACACAGGATATGGTTCTCATAAACCTGTTTCTGATTGATGGTCTGTCCATCACCAATTCCTATTAAATGCTTGGGTCTGTCGGCAGACACTACAATTAACGGGAGCCTACTGTAGTAGGCTTCTGCCACCGCTGGATAATAATTTAATAAAGCACTCCCCGATGTGCATATCACAGCAACAGGTTCCAGTAAATGTTGTGCAATCCCCAATGCAAAAAAAGCAGCGCAGCGTTCATCTACCAGACTGTAACATTTAAAAAAAGGGTCGTTCGTAAATCCTATGGTTAAAGGTGCATTTCTGCTACCCGGAGATATGATAATGTGTTTTACCTGTTTTACTTTAAAAAGCTGAACCACCGTTTGTGCAAGTGGTATTTTAGAATGCGTCATTGACTTATAAAATATGCCCAAAAGTACATGATTTTTTTTATTTCCAAATTCATGAACAGGATAGACTTCAAATTTAAATTTTTATGGATTAAAGAGATGAAAAGTTACCATTTATTACACTATAGAACCCCTTTAATCACCATAGATTTTGCTACCGTTTCGTCCCATTCGTGTTCCGGATTGGACCATTTTGTAATGCCTCCTCCTACATAAAGTATAGCCCTAGATCCCTTAAGTTGCATACAGCGTAAATTAACAAACAATTGGGTATCGGCTTTTTGAGTTGTAAAAGCCCTATTTTCTTTGTTTTTGGTATTTGATTGTATCATTCCAATCGTTTGAAAATTCAACTCGCCCAGAAACCCAGTGTAATATTCGCGGTCATAATTTTCATGTTCTAAAATAAACTGTTTGGCCTCATGCTTTGGTACGCCACAAACGGCCGGCGTAGGGTGTAAAGCCTCAAGTAATTGGGTCATGTTTACTCCATTTGAGTTTAAGGTTCCTGTTATGATGGATTTCAGGTGTAATAAATTTCCGGATTTAGAGGTTTCTGCTTCAGAGACCGCCACATGTTCAACTGACGCTTTTAATCGGTCTAATATAAAATCGGTTACATATTGCTGTTCTTCTTTTTCCTTTTGTTCCCAAATAACGTTAACCGTACCCTTATATGCTTGCGTACCTGCTAAGGCCATAACGGAAAGTTGTCTATCCTTTATCCTTATAAGGGTTTCCGGTGTTGCTCCTAACCAAAGCCCCACCTCAGGATGATACCAGCAGTATACAAATCCTTTAGGGTAAGCCCGGAGTAATTTTTTAAAGATGGTTAAAGGATTAGAGTCGGTTAATTCCAAAGATTCACTACGGGACAATACCACTTTCTTGAGTTTCCCCTTTTTTATATTCTGAATAGCTGTAGTAACTAGGGCCATGTAACGTCTTTTAACATGGGACTGTTTATTCAAGGATAACGTGGATTCTAACTTAGAAGTACCAGTTGGAAACTCCGAAAAGCTTATCATCTCAGAATCAACAAGAGGAATTAAAACGGTTTTATGGATATCGTTAAAAGGTGAAAACACAAAGCCACTTTCGGTAAAATTCCGCGTGTAACACAATTGATGGGTTTTCTGTAAAAGGGCATTAATACCACTTTCGTTAGGTTTTCTATAGGCCACAAACGGAAGTTTTGCCTTTAGTTGTCCTTTTAGGCTTTCAAAAAAAAGAGTATTGGTCATTATGCTGTTCTCGGAAGCGATAGCGTCGTTAATTTGCACAAAGAAATAAGATGGTCCTTTTCATCGGTTACCCTTATTTCTAACAATTGCGTACTTCTTCCCTTGTGGACAAAGGTGGCCTTGGCATAAACATAGCCTTCCCGAACACTTTTTAAATGGTTTGCCGAAATTTCTATGCCACGAACGAAATACTTATTAATATCTACAAAAATATGGGTTGCAAAACTCCCAACACTTTCAGCTAAAGCCAAGGTGGCGCCACCATGTAATACACCATCAGGTTGGTGGACTTTGGGGGTTACAGGCATTCTAGCAACTAAAAAATTATCCCCATAATCAATAACCTCAATATCTAAGGTTTCCATCAAGGTGTTTTTACATGATTTATTGGCCTGTTCTATAATAGTTTCCTTTGATAATTGCATCTAAAACATGATTTTCTAATGCTGTAAAAATACAAAATAGGCATCAGTATGTCATAATAAGTCTAACTAATTTATATTTGCTAAAATAGAAGTAACCGACAAGGTATGTTAGTACCAACTTTAGAAAACGATCGTGTAAGACTTTCTCCCTTGGGTTTAAGCAATTACCATCATTTAGTGGACATCGCTAAGGAGAAAGATTTAATCCGGTATTCGCCAGGTAACATTACTTCTCCAAAAGCACTTAAAGCTTATGTGCAACAAGCTGTCGATGGTCTTTACCATAAAACCTGTATCCCATTTCTCATATACGACAAACATAAAGGAGCCTATGCAGGAAGCACACGTTTTGGACATATCAACTGGCACCACAAGGTGCTACATATCGGATGGACCTGGATCGGTTATGAATTTCAGGGGACAGGGCTTAACAAAAACATGAAGTTTTTAATGTTACACTATGCCTTTGAAACTTTAAATTTTGATAAGGTCGAATTCCGAATCGATGAGCGTAATCTGCGCTCCAGAAAAGCTGTTGAAAACATAGGTGCCATGCTAGAAGGCATTTTAAGAAAGGACACTTTAATGCTGGATGGTTTTAAACGCAGTACCTGCTGTTATGGGATTTTAAAAGAAGAATGGGAAGACCTGAAACGTTCTGTTTTTAAGGACTTTAACTTCTAAATGATCATTAAGGATTCAAAAAATCACCTGATTGAATTTGTTCAAGGTCAGTGATCGGCTGGTTGTAAAGATAGACCCAGCAATTATAAACGGTTTTGCTTTCCAGAAAAACCTCCATAATATGCCTCTTGTACAAGCCTTCATCAATACCTTCATAGCCATCTAGTACCTCAAGTACCTTCTGTGCGTTGCTCATTCTGTAAATACGGCCAAAAACTTTATTCTTCCCCTGTTTAATAGCTATGGCTCCGGGATACCAATCCACCATATACAATTTACCCGGGAAATACCCCTTACCAACATATTCTGAATGCGTCTCTAAAAATTTAGACATAGCATTGTTAACATCACTCAATAAGGTGCCATAAACAAATAAATAATTTGTGCTGTGCATGAATAAAATGGTTTTATCTATTTACTGGAAGAAATCCAACGGTCTATCTTTTCTTCCAAAAGCTGCAGTGGTACACAACCGGTTTCCCATATTTGCTGATGAAATTCCTTAATATCGAAGGATTCACCCAAGGCTTTGACAGACCTGGATCCTAACTCACTAATCTTAAATTGACCAATTTTATAGGATAAGCGTTTATATTTCATATAAATAGCCTTTTAATAACCTCAAGTTTATTATAGATTACACCTCTGTGTGATCCATAAAGATAATTAAATTTATATTGTTATATACTTCTGTGTAATTGGTCAAGTGTCTTCAATAAACCCGTTTCAACACGTATTTTAAGCGAGGATTACTGTCGCATGGCCCACCTTCATTTTAACTGATATGAAAACCCTGTTTTCAAATTCTTAAACTGACCAAAAGTCAGCAATAATCTATAGTTAACGGACATTTTGTCTGATACAATATCATGGTAAGGTTATTGAATTATTCATGTAAGAGAAACTAAAATTTGCATTATGAATTTAAATAATTTCACTATAAAATCACAAGAAGCCATACAGCAAGCACAGCAGATTGCTCATGGTTTCGGACATCAACAAATTGAAAACGAACATCTCTTTAAAGGGGTTTTTGAGGTTGATGAAAATGTATTGCCCTTCCTCCTAAAAAAACTGAATGTAAATGTCTCCATCCTTCAAAAAGCCTTAGATAAACAATTGGAAAGTTTTTCCAAGGTATCCGGCGGAGAAATTATGTTTTCAAGAGAAGCTGTAAAAACATTCAATGAGGCCAACATAATCGCAAAAAAAATGAAAGACGATTATGTCTCTATTGAACATTTGGTTTTGGCTATTTTTAAATCGAATAGCAAAATAGCACAAATGATGAAGGATCAGGGTGTTACAGAAAAAGGCTTATTTGCCAGTATTGATGAACTAAGGCAAGGAGACCGAGTGACATCCCAAAGTCAGGAAGACACTTATAATGCACTAAACAAATATGCCAAAAACCTGAATCAGCTTACCAGAGAAGGCAAACTCGACCCGGTTATTGGACGCGATGAGGAAATTAGAAGAATTCTTCAAATATTATCCCGTCGTACCAAAAACAACCCCATATTAGTGGGTGAACCGGGAACAGGTAAAACAGCTATTGCCGAAGGCCTCGCACACCGTATTGTAGATGGTGATATACCCGAAAACCTGAAGGAAAAGCAAATTTTCGCATTGGATATGGGGGCATTAATAGCCGGTGCTAAATACAAAGGAGAATTTGAAGAACGCTTAAAAGCCGTCATTAAAGAAGTTACAACCAGTAATGGCGATATTGTCCTGTTTATTGACGAGATCCATACCCTTGTTGGTGCCGGAGGCGGACAGGGCGCTATGGATGCTGCCAATATTTTAAAACCTGCCCTGGCAAGAGGTGAGTTGAGAGCCATAGGTGCTACCACATTGGATGAATACCAAAAGTATTTTGAAAAAGACAAGGCATTGGAACGTCGCTTCCAAAAGGTCATGGTGGATGAACCGGATACTGAAAGCGCCATATCCATCTTAAGGGGTATCAAAGAAAAATATGAAACCCATCATAAAGTACGCATTAAAGACGATGCCATTATTGGAGCAGTAGAATTATCGCAGCGTTACATCACCAATCGGTTTTTACCGGACAAAGCCATTGACTTAATGGATGAGGCTGCCTCAAAATTGCGCATGGAAATTAACTCGAAACCCGAGGAACTGGATGTTTTGGATCGAAAGATTATGCAGTTGGAAATTGAAATTGAAGCTATTAAAAGGGAAAAAGATGAAAGCAAATTAAAATCACTTCGATCGGACTTAGCGAACTTTAAAGAACAACGCAATGAGATAAATGCCAAGTGGAAAAGTGAAAAAGAAGTTGTAGACAACATCCAAAACACTAAACAAACCATCGAGAATTACAAATTGGACGCCGAAAAAGCCGAGCGTGAAGGCGATTATGGTAAAGTAGCAGAATTGCGCTATGGCAAAATCAAAGAAGCGCAAGAACAGCTTGAGCACTATCAATTGCAATTACAGGAGCACGCTGAAAACTCCCTCATTAAGGAAGAGGTAACTTATGACGATATTGCTGAAGTAGTCGCCAAATGGACAGGCATTCCAGTAACCAAAATGTTGCAAAGCGAACGTGATAAATTGTTAAAGCTTGAAGACGAATTGCACAAACGCGTTGTAGGTCAAGATGAAGCCATCGAAGCCGTTAGTGATTCTGTGAGACGAAGTCGTGCAGGTTTACAAAACCCTAAAAAACCTATAGGCACCTTCCTGTTTTTGGGAACTACGGGTGTAGGTAAAACAGAATTGGCCAAAGCATTGGCAGAATATTTGTTCGACGATGAAAATGCCATGACCCGCATAGACATGAGCGAATATCAAGAGCGCCACGCAGTGAGCAGATTGGTTGGTGCACCTCCCGGATATGTGGGTTATGATGAAGGTGGACAACTCACGGAAGCCGTGAGACGGAAGCCTTATTCCGTAGTCCTTTTGGACGAAATAGAAAAAGCACACCCCGATACCTTTAATATCCTTTTACAGGTATTGGATGAAGGTCATTTGACAGATAATAAAGGACGTGTGGCTGATTTTAAAAATACCATAATCATTATGACTTCTAACTTGGGTAGTCATTTGATTCAAGAACGATTTGAAGCCACGAAGGATATTGATTCGGCAATAGAAACGGCAAAAGTGGACGTTTTAGGTCTATTAAAGCAAAGCATAAGACCCGAATTTTTAAACCGTATTGACGATATCATAATGTTTACGCCATTAACAAAAGCCAATATTAAAGATATTGTTGGTTTACAACTTAAGGAAATTACCAAAATGATCGGTCAACAAGGAATAACCTTTGATGCCACCAATGAGGCAGTTGATTATCTCTCCGAAAAAGGTTATAATCCTGAATATGGAGCCAGACCTGTAAAACGCGTGATTCAAAAAGAGGTCCTGAATGCCTTGAGTAAGGAAATTTTAGCCGGTAAAGTAACAACAGATAGTATCATTTTATTGGATGCCTTTGATGATAAACTTGTTTTTAGAAATCAGAGTGACCTGGTGAAGGAAGAACTATAATAACGCCCTAACCCGGTGTAACAAAAGTGAAAAAAAATCGTCTATTAGTTAATTGGTTGGTTAGTTTGAAAAGCAACGTCAATCTCAGTTTTGGGACGCGTTGCTTTTTATGTTTATCGACGAACAAATTCATATTTTCGACGAAATGCATTTTATAAAGACAAACTGCAATAATTTGAAAACAAACCAGTTAAGCGATATGAAATAAAATAATTCCACTATTGCTTTAAGATAGAATAGTACTTACCATTAATTTTTTATATTTTAGTTTTCGAGTAAAGCCCCAAACTCTACTCCATTCCCTTTTTTTTTGTTAAACCGTTTTTTTACATATATAGCTGTGTAAACAAACAAAAAACCTACTTAATAGCAATGAATATATTTAAACACATTGATTATTCCCTTTTAAAATCTACCACAACCGAAAGAGAAATTATCGATTTTTGCCATGATGCTAAAGACAAAAGACTCAATAGTATTTGTGTGAACAGCTCCTACGTAGCTTTAGCAAAACAATTACTTAATAATACCCAAGTAAAAATTTGTACGGTGGTCGGTTTTCCATTGGGAGCCATGTCAACCGAAGCCAAGGTCTATGAGGCAAAAAAGGCCATTAAAGATGGAGCGGACGAAATTGATATGGTCCTGAATTTAGGATTCTTAAAAAGCAAAAATTACGTATCCGTATTAAAAGACATAACCGATGTAAAGCTTGCCATAGGAGATGTACCTCTGAAGGTGGTTTTAGAAATTTCAGAGCTTAGCAAAAATGAAATTATTAAAGCTTGTGAAATTTGTCTGGATACTAAAGTCGATTACATAAAAACCTCAAGTGGCTTCACAAAAAGCGGTGCAACACTAACAGGCATTAAAATGATAAAAAAAACCATTAAGAATAAAATTAAAATTATAGCATCCGGCGGAATAAATGATATGGAAACCGCAATTAAATATTTGGAAACGGGAGCACATCGGGTTGATATATCCCATATGATACAAATAGACGATCAATTACACGCCTTTTCTTAAAACTGTCTTTTAATCTACAACTCATTTATAAATTGCCGGTTTTATTTTTTTAAAACCGGCTTTTTTATGTCCCACATTAATATAATTTAAATAAAGTTAATACCTTTGGATATCAGCATTTCAATTCGTAAAGTTTTGATACAACTTAATACCTATATTGACCATACCCTGTTAAAAGCAACAGCAACTAAACAAGATATTATAGAACTTTGTGAGCAAGCCAAGAGGTATAAATTCCATGCTGTTTGTGTAAATAGCGGCTATGTTGCATTGGCAAAGGAGCAGCTAAACAACAGTAGTGTAAAAGTGTGCAGCGTTGTAGGTTTTCCCCTAGGAGCTATGGCCACTCAGGCCAAGGTTGCTGAAACCCAAGAAGCCATAAAAAACGGTGCGGATGAAATTGATATGGTAATTAATGTCGGGTTATTGAAAAGTAAGGATTTTGATGGCGTATGGAGAGATATCGAAGCGGTAAAGTGTATCCTACCTAACCATATCTTAAAGGTTATCCTGGAAACCTGCTATTTAGAGGAATTGGAAATTATAAAATCCTGTGAACTGGCCGTACAATGTGGTGCCGATTTTGTTAAAACCTCAACGGGTTTTGGACCAGGTGGTGCCCGATTTGAAGAAATAACGATTATGAAACGTGTTGTAGCCCAAAGCGGTACTAAAATTAAAGCTTCAGGAGGCATTAGGGATACCGAAACCGCCCTGAAATACATTAATATGGGTGTTGCCCGTATAGGAACCTCCTCAGGCATTGAAATTGTTTCAGGAACCATATCAAAATCAGACTATTAAATTAATCACCTATATCATGTTCATTAGACAAACCTTTAACTTGTTATCCAAAATCAATACAAGTAATGAGTGTACATATTGAAGCCAAAAAAGGAGATATAGCGGAAACCATTTTACTACCCGGGGACCCCTTACGTGCCAAATGGATTGCTGAAACTTTTTTAAAACATCCATCCTGTTTTAATAAAATCAGAGGCATGTTGGGCTATACGGGTGAATATAAAGGCAAACGCGTTTCTGTAATGGGTACCGGCATGGGGGTCCCCTCTATTTCAATCTACACCCATGAACTGATTAACGAGTATGGTGTTAAAAACTTAATTCGAGTTGGAAGTGCCGGGTCTTACCAAAAACATATTAAAATTAGGGATATTGTACTAGCAATGGCGGCATCATCTAGTTCTGGTGTTAATGAATTACGATTTGGTGGCGCAGACTATGCTCCTACAGCCAATTTCGAACTCTTTCAAAAGGCTATAGAAGTGGCAAAAGAAAAACATATCTCTTTAAAAGCCGGCAATGTTTTTACTTCGGACGAGTTTTATGCCGATGACTTTGAATCCTATAAGAAGTGGTCGAAATTCGGCGTGCTCTGTGTGGAAATGGAAACAGCGGGACTCTATACGGTTGCAGCCAAGTATAACGTTAATGCCTTGTCCATTCTTACCATCTCCGACTCATTGGTTACCGGAGAGCGAACAAGTAGTAAGGACCGTGAAAATACATTTAAAGAAATGGTTGAAATAGGGCTTGAATTAGCTTAATAGTCAGATACTTGAACATTGATATTAATTAATTCTACTTTTGAGAGTAAGTGCAAAGCTTTTTGTTCAAACAAACGATCCATAGCCATCAGATCTATATTGCTTCCTTTAGGTTTATAATTGTTATAATCGACAAATCGAATGCCATTAATGTAACGCTCATTATAAGCTTCGCGAAAGCGGTAGCCGATTCCATCAGATTCCGCATAAGAATACGCGATATAATCGGCTTTAAAGGTATCTGCGTTAATCCAATATACGAATACATCTTCAAAATCTTCACCACCGCCCTCCGCATTAAAAGTAACCTTTATTTTATGGTACTCTTTATCATTGATTTTTGTTTTGCCAATATAAGTTTTATTCACTGCGTCATCATTTAACCTATAAGGTAATACCGAAAAATAATGCACAGCATTAACGGATGATTTATATTTTACTGCCATGGTATCATGCAATTGAATCTTTTTTTGATTCCTATACCTTATAAAGTCATCCTTGCTATTTAAGGCGTCCACAATAGTATCGGAACCGACCAATGTGGTTCGGGTAAGTAAAAAATATCCCTTATCCCTTATGGCTTTATAGTGCCGGTCCCTAAAATCAAAATCAATGGTGGAATGCTCAAAGCGTTTACCACCAGAGACTTCAATAGATTTATTGATTATGGCATCAGCTTCCGGAAAATTATGATCGCTACAAGCAAAAACCATAGTTATAAAGAATAGAACCACATGTAAACTTTTCATAAAACCCTATTTATATCTCGTGAAACTACAATTTCCCCTCCAACAAGACTCTTAATCTTTTCTTAAATGTTTATCCGTTTAAATTTAATACGATTACCTGTAAACTTCTGACTTAAAATGTCAATGGCATTTTCCTTTAATTGCAATACTCTAGGATATCCCCCTGTGGTTTGACAATCCCGCATTAAGATAATTAATTGCCCTTTTGGGGTTAATTGCACCGTTCCCGGTAGCACTGGTGATGTAATGATGGCTTTTATAGAATTCTCAAGGGGTTCTTCCAATTGATAGGCCATTCTATTATTGTTATTGGAAATAATATGGGGTTTAGAAAATAATTTTTCTTGCTGGTTTTTGGAAAGAAGATTAAATTCCGGCCCCTCAAACACCTCAATACGCTCCTTATTAATATAAGCTTTGTGAACACGTAACACTGCATATTTTTTATCCGTCACCCCGTCTTTTTGTGCAAAAGGCAGTTCGCTACCTTTTGATATTACAGAATTAGTGGTAATGCCTTGATACATACTATAACTATCCATAACATGTTCAGTTTTAAACCCGCCAAAAACTGCAAGATACCCCCTAAAACCGCGTATTGATTTGCCAAAATTCAAAACATCCCCTTGAGTAATAGCAATGGCTTTGTTTATACCTAATGGCAATCCATTTAATCTGGCCTCCATATCCGCACCAGTAATGCAAATTTCGGTTTGTTCAAAGAATTGTAAGACAGGACCAACCATAGTCATTTCCAAAACAGGTGCCTCTTTAGGATTCCCTAAAAGAGCATTGGCCATGGAAGCTGCGTACCAGTCCATAACCCCAGAAATGGGTACTCCATATTGCAGGTAATTATAGCGTCCAAAATCCTGTATGGTGCTATAAAACCCGGGATTTAAAACTTTAATCACGGAACACCTCACTTTCCAACTGATAGACCCCGGCGTCAACAAGAGTCTTAATGTTATGATATTGCTTCAAGGATACCGGAACAAACAAAAGTTTATCTCCAGGTTTTGCAAAACAAGGTTGTTCCTTGGATACATCAAAAAAATTAACCGGTGAGTTGCCAATAATATACCATCCCCCCGGGCTTCTCAATGGATAAATACCGGTTTGTTCACCACCAATAGCCACAGCTCCTTTTTCAATTTCCATACGAGGTGTACCTTTTCTAGGCATAAAAAGGGATTTATCCAATCCGCCTAAGTACAAAAACCCAGGTAGAAAGCCAATAAAATACACGGTATAAACCACATTAACATGGCGATCAATGAGCTCCTGAATAGTAAACTTCTTTTCCTGTGAAAGCTCTTGTAAATCTGCACCAAAGGTTTGGTCATAACATACGGGAATCCTCCAGAGCGTTCGCGTCATTTTGGTTCGAGAAGATTTTGTAAGGTATATGCTGTGAAGCACCTCACTTTCCGCTTTAAATTTAAAATTTAAATATTCATAATTTACTAATATTGAGCTATATGCATGGGTAATATGAACTGTTGAATCCCTATAATGCTTTTCAATTTTCTGTTTAAAATAAAGCACATCATGCAAAAGTTTTTCATCAATTAAAGCCGGCCATTCAATAAGAATAGACCGTTCACCAAATTGCTTATAGGATAATTGATACCGCATTATAGGACCTGAATCTGTTTATTCGCCAGGCGTTGCCTTACACTTTCCAACAAATGAATTGCATTTGGAGTATCTCCATGAACACAAAAAGTATGGGCCTGAATAGGTATATTCTTTCCATTAACCGTTTTAACCTTTTTTTCCTTAACCATTTTGTAAATGTGGTGAAACATGGCATCGGCATCTTCAATTAAGGCATTGGGCTCTTGTCTGGAAACTAAGCTTAAATCGTCGTTATAATTCCTGTCAGCAAACGCTTCATAAATAATGGGAACGTGGTTTTTAATAGCCAAATCCGCTATAACCGATCTATATGGTACATAAAGGTAAACGGGAAACGCAAAACTTTTCAACAATTCAATGATAACCATTGCCGTATTTTGGTCTTTAGCAATTATATTGTAAAGGGCTCCATGGGGCTTAATGTGATGTAAACTTACGTGCGCCTTATCCAAGTTCGCAATAAGCCGACAAACTTGATCTTCGAGTGATTTAAATAAGGCCGCGTAAGGCATATCCATAACAGCCCTGCCGAAATTTTCCTTATCCGGAAATGAGGGATGGGCTCCCACTTTAACGCCATGTGTTTTTGCCAATGCAATTACGCGTTCCATAGTTTCATCATCTCCCGCATGCCCTCCGCATGCAATATTACAGGAAGAAATAAGCGGAATCAACAGGTTTTCGTTGTCCAAACCTTCTCCCACATCAGCATTAATGTCGATAATAGATGTATTCAAAAGTATCCATTTTAATTAGGAACCACTAAGTTAAAAAGTTATTGTTACTTAGAAACCTTATGTGATGGAAAGATTAAATCAAATATGGATTACAGCATTGAATGACTTCCTTTTTTTACGTATTGCACACTACAAGAATCCTTTTAAAACAGATGAAAACTAAACACTTTGTCAAGAACAGCTGCAGATAAGAGCATGCTTAATACTAAAATCATAAACCCAAATACATTTTGCCAAATACTATTTTTATGTATTCCCAAAATATGTCGCTTGTTCATTACCCATAACAGAATACCGACAATAACGGGCAACAAAATACCATTGGCCACTTGGGCAAACTTTATAATTGAAACAGGTTCTATGTTTAAGGAAGAAAATGCTATGCCCAAAAGCAAGATTACCATCCATACCGATCTGAACTTCTTCGTACGCATATTAGCAGGCCATCCCAAACAACCACTGGCCACATAAGCTGCTGCCAACGGTGCTGTTATAGCACTGGTAATCCCAGCAGCAAACAACCCAATAGCCAAAATATATTTAGCAAAATTCCCGAATAAGGGCTCAAGCCCTTGAGCTAAATCAACGGCATTCTCTATTTGGGAAGAATCAATGGTTGCTGCACAAATAATAACACACATGGACACTAAGCCACCCAAAGCGACAGCTATTACAGTATCCTTTCTGGCGAAGATTAAATCTTCCTTGCTTTTCCATTTTTCTGTGACCAATGATGCATGTAAAAACAAATTATATGGCACTACGGTAGTTCCTATTAAACTTATTACCGTCAGTAAACTACCCTTGGGTAATGTTGGTACAATAACGCCTTTAATAACATCAAAAAGGTTAGGTTGTGTGATACTGGCTGAAATCACAAAAGCCAAACTCATTAAAACGACAAGCGAAATCAGGACCTTTTCCAAAATTTTATAGCTACCAAAATACAATAGAAGGAATGCAATACCTCCAACAATAAGACTAAACACGTCGAAAGTAAACATACCAAGGCCAATATTATGTCTACCTAAAACCGTTTCCAAACCCAAAACACTTCCCGTAATATTCCCGGCCTCATATGCCGCATTTCCTATAACAATCGCAGATAAAGTAATTACAATAACGATTCCTTTTAGTAAAGGGTTTTTAATTTCCATTCGCAAGGTTTCGGACAGGCCTTTACGCGTTACAATCCCCAATCGCGATGCCATTTCCTGTAAAATAATAGCGGACAAGGTTGAGATTACCATGGCCCACAATAAGACATACCCAAAACCTGCGCCCGCAAGGGTACATACCGTTACGGTTCCCGGACCAATAAATGCTGCGGCAATTAATGGTCCTGGTCCTATATTTCTAAAAAAGAGTTTCAAAAACCACCTAATCATGAACTGACTTTAAGGCATAAATAGCGAAGCTGCCCAACCAATGTCCACCTTCATAACTATCACCAAAAATACTGGGTAAGGAATAATTGATGTGGTGATTGGCTATGTTTTTTAAATGCTGATACTCAGGTAGTCCTTCAGCTATAGTATATAAACTCCAGGCACGAGAAAAATTAACGCCATCCAAGTGTACCAAATGCCCATCCGTCCTGTCGGAAACCAGGCCTACTTCCAAATTATAGTTTTTGTTTTTAAGTGCTGGTAAAAACTGGTCTAACCAGATTCTGAATTCTTCTTTTGGTAAAAGCCGCTTCATTAATGCTGCTTCCTCCAAACAGGGCGACAGAAAATCCGTTCCACTGGGTTCCCAAGACATCGGGCAATTCGAATCATTTAAAAAGAAATATTTAGCTCGTGATTCAATGGCGTCCTTAAGGGCCTGATGATTTACCGTCTTCGCATAGTCATAGGCAAACGACAGTCCAAATGCGGTATTGGTGTGGGTTCCTACACGCATTGGATAATTTAATTTGGGAAGAAACTCAATATATTTATCAACGATTAAGTTGGTCAACGGTTGGAGGTTAGCCGTCAATTTCTGAGCCGTTTCATCATTCCAGGTATGGAGTTCTTCAGCTAATTTCAACAACCACGCCCATCCATAGGTGCGCTCAAAGGATTTGTTATAGGTCATATCAAAATAAGCGACTTCGGTTAAAATATGCTCTTTTGAAATATTATTAAGTAACCTTTGCTTTATATCAGCGGCTCCATCAAGATTTGGAAATGATTTCAACAACCTTACCAAACTCCAATGTCCATGTACCGCCGAATGCCAGTCGAAACAGCCATAAAAAGAAGGGTGTAGTTCGTTTGGTGTTTTTAAATCTGCTTCACTACCCAAGGTTTGGGATAACTTGTTAGGGTACTCCGTATTGATACAATCCAATGGTAATGCCGCTAGCTTATTGGCTTGCTCTAAATTTAAAACAGGCAGTTCGGCGATTTCAATTTCTGGTGTTTTAACGATATGCTGTTTTTCTTTGGTTGATAAATTACAACTCATTATGATAATCAAAATAATTAATATAAAGTTTCTCATGGTGACGTTTATATAGGTATATGTCAAATTTTATAGGGTGATCTCCTATTTCTTATTTAAATTTTTTCACCCCAGCCACCCTTCTCTATCCAGGCTTCGGTACTGAATGGCTTCACTAATATGACTTCCATTGATGTTATCGGCATCTTCTAAATCCGCTATGGTTCGAGCTACCTTTAAAATGCGATCATAGGCGCGAGCTGATAAATTTAAACGTTCCATGGCCGTTTTCAACAATTGATTGGAATCATCGTCTAAAATACAATATTTACGTATTTGTTTGGTATTCATCTGAGCATTGTAATGTACGATTTCAGATTCTTTAAATCTTTGACTTTGTAGTTCTCTGGCCGCGGTTACTCGTTTTCTAATGTCTCTCGAGGATTCCCCTTTTCGATCATCGGACAATTTTTCAAATGGCACGGGAGTAACTTCAATGTGAATATCAATTCTATCCAATAAGGGTCCAGAAATTTTACTTAAATAACGCTGCATCTCGGCAGGGCTAGAGGTTACAGGAGCATTAGGGTCATTAAAATACCCTCCTGGACTTGGATTCATACTGGCCACTAACATAAAAGACGAAGGATAGGTGACCGTAAATTTAGCTCTGGAAATGGTCACTTCTCGATCTTCCAATGGCTGGCGCAACACCTCCAATACACTACGTTTAAATTCTGGAAGTTCATCCAAAAATAAAACGCCGTTATGGGATAACGATATCTCTCCCGGCTGAGGAAAAGCCCCACCCCCAACTAAAGCCACATCGGAAATGGTGTGATGCGGACTTCTAAATGGTCGTTGTGCCATGAGCCCTGCATGCGCTTTGATCCGGCCTACCACCGAATGAATTTTGGTGGTCTCTAAGGCTTCATGTAAAGTCATAGGAGGCAAAATACTAGGCAAACGCTTGGCCAACATCGTTTTTCCGGCACCGGGCGGCCCAATTAAAATAATATTATGACCCCCGGCAGCTGCAATTTCCATACAACGTTTTATGCCTTCCTGTCCTTTTACATCGGAAAAGTCAAATTCGGGAAATTCAAGATTCTTGTAGAATTCCTCTCGAGTATTAATTAGAGTTTGTTCCAGAGGATGGCCTGTATCAAAATAGCGGATCACTTGCTTAATCGTATCTACGCCATAAACAATGAGATCGTTTACTATAGCGGCTTCCTTGGCATTTTGACGCGGTAGGATAATATATTTAAATCCCTCGTCTCTGGCCTTTATGGCAATAGGCAACGCTCCCTTTATGGGTTGTAAACTGCCATCAAGTGACAATTCACCCATTATTAAATACTCTTCCAAATGTTCTGCTACTATTTGTTCGGATGCAGCAAGAATGCCAACGGCCAAAGTAAGGTCGTATGCACTACCCTCTTTCCTAAGATCAGCGGGAGACATATTAATGATGATTTTTTTACCGGGAATTTTATACCCATTGTTCTGTAAAGCAGCAGCTATGCGAAAATTACTTTCCTTAATGGCATTATCGGGAAGACCCACAAGATGATATCCAATTCCGGTATCCACATTGACTTCTACGGTTATGGTGGTGGCTTCGACACCAAAAACAGCACTTCCAAAAACTTTTTTAAGCATTTATGTATTTTTGTACGCTAATGTAAGAAAAGTATATTAACTTTCAAGGGTAGCTGGTTATAAATAGAAGGTTAACCATTTACAAATCATCATTCACCTCTCAAAGTTAATTTAGCATAGGAATTAGTTAATAATGTTCTGTTTCGCAACATTTAATTCCGATATATTTGATTTGCTATTAATTAGTTCCTGAAAAAGGGGAATGAAATTCCTAAACCCTGCAAAAATTTAATTTTGTAGGGTTTTTTAATGACAAAAATCCCGCCAAGGCGGGATTTAAAATTTGGAACTAACATGAATATTACAGAAGGGAAGGTCTTATTTAGTTTTGTTATATATTCATTCTCCTTTTAATTAGCGGTGTTTAGAAACTTTGGTTTAATAACCAACATCACCCATGCCCAATTTTGACCATCGGCTGCGGCACTTTCCGAGAGATTTTTTAACTCGTACATACCATCGCTTGCAAATAATTGCGAATACCCGGCAACCAGTGTATATCCCTTAAAGGCATGTTTATAAACGATATCGATTTCTGTACCTAATGCATTTTCTCCACTTGGTAAATCTTGCTCTCCGCTAAAGTTCAATGCCTTTACCATTAGACTTGATTTTTCACCCAACTTAAAGTTAGCGCTGACATGGATATCTACTAATCCAATGGAATTGGCATGATTACCCACATAAAAATAATCCATAAAACCGTTAAACTTATGATTGGTACCATATAAAGGGAAGAATGCACCTGTCTCTCCTGCGTCTCCATCATTACCACTAATGATTTCAACTCCCGCTCCTAATCCAACTTTCGGTGATATCTTATAATTTAGATCCAATCCCAATAAATAGGCTCCTTTAACATCAACATCTCCCTGCCGTTTACCGGTTTGAAGGAATGCATTGGCCGCCAGCCCAAAATTTCCTGAATTATACTTCAAATGGGTTCCCAGAGTCTGCAGGCTACTAACACCATCCGGAGCGTCATTAGTATCGAATTCTTGGAAACCATTATTGAGCACCAATAAGCTACCTGCAAATTTATCCCAGGTTTGTTTCAAATATAGCATTTGCATGGTTTTATATGAAAAGAATCCCGTTGTATTATAGGCCGTTCCGGTTGAAACAAACCCCGTTGGATGGGAATAATCCTGATTAAAGGCAAACGCCAAATCCATTATAAATTTACCCTTACTATACTTTAACATTCCTGCATCATGATTACGCCCTTGTTGTGCCCAATCCAATCCGCCCAGAATCCGTTCATCATCATAGGATAGTACCTGACGTCCTAATTTTGTAGACCATCCTGACCCTAAAGTAAGTTCTGCCCAGGCCTGAAATATGGCAAAGGAATTATTTTGATCGTATGGTAAGATTTGTCGGTTCTCTCCCCATACCATAATGTCTTGTAAACTGAGATAAAAGGTATAGGCCTCCGTTTTAAACCCTGCATTTAAACGTGCCCTGGTTGAGATTCCAAAACCGGCATCCGCATTATCTGCAATAAGGCTACCAAAGCCATGACGGTATTCGGTTCTCGGTCTAAATTCACCATCAAAGGTAAATTGTGCCTGTGCAATTTGTAAACACCCTAGCACTAATCCTAAAATTACGTATTGATTTTTCATTGTGTTCTTGTTTTTAAGGTTGATTTGATTCTTGAGTTTTCTTTGTTTAATAGTTATTTTTAAATAATTCTTTTATAATTATAGGATATAACACTTCTGTATTTTGAAATCCTAACATTCCAAAATCTGTATAATCTTTTATTTAGCTAAGGGTTTAGTTGTTTGTTTTTAATGTTCTAGAAAGTCAATTAAATGCTTTCTATAGGTATAATAATCGTCATGTTCCAATACGGTTTTTCGAGTTCTGGGTCTTTCAAAATCAATGTCCAGAACATCTCCTATTTTTGCTTTAGGACCACTGGTCATCATGACCACACGATCGGCTAAAAATATGGCTTCATCCACATCATGGGTAATCATTACCGCTGTAATTTTTTCCTTGTTCCAAATCTCGATAAGAATATCCTGTAATTCTCCTCTGGTAAGTGAATCTAGCATTCCGAAAGGTTCATCCAATAATAGTACTTTAGGTTTTATAGCAAAGGCACGAGCTATTCCAACACGTTGCTGCATACCCTGGGATAGTTCTGAGGCTTTTTTATTATAAGCATCTTCCAAACCCACTTTTTGCAAATAATATTTTGCTATATCGATACGCTGTGCCTTTTTAGCATGGGGAAACACCTGATTCACTCCCAACATGACGTTCTGAAGAGAAGTCATCCATGGCATTAAACTTGGCGCCTGAAATATAACACCTCTATCTGGTCCCGGTCCTTTAATGCGTTTTCCCAAAACGGAAATACTACCTCCTGAAATCTCATTTAAACCTGCAATCATGGATAACATAGTGGTCTTGCCACATCCAGAGTGCCCGATAATAGTCACAAATTCCTCCTTCATAATTTGAAGATTTAAATCCTCAAGCACAACATAATCACCTTTGGGGGTTGGATATACTTTCTTAAGGTGTTTTAAATCCAACATAACTCTGGATGGTGCAAAAATTCCATTTTCTGTTAGAATCGAGATATCCTTTGGTTTTGTAAGTATTGTATTCATAATTTCTTAGAATTTAAGCTCAAATCGATCAACGAAATTTTTTGGTTCTAATTCTGGGAGTGTAATGGGCGCTTTGGCCTCTGATTTTCTCTCATTTCCAATATCCATTAAATATTCTATAATGGCATTTCTTGTTTTCTTGAAGTTCAGATTATCATTTAACTCCGTTTTATCGCGGGGGCGTTCAATATCTATCTTAAATTCCGGACCCAATGTGGCTTTAGGACCAGGCCGCAGAGGAATAATGCGATCTGCCATATAGATTCCTTCATCAACATCATTTGTAATTAACAATGCTGTACGTTTATCCTTTTCCCATATATTCAAGATTTCGTCCTGCAAGTTGCCTCTGGTAAGGGCATCCAATGCGCCTAATGGCTCATCCATGATAATCATTTCGGGTTTCATAGCCAAAGCTCTGGCAACTGCCACGCGCTGACGCATACCTCCTGAAAGTTCTTTTGGCCTTTTATTTATCGCAGGTGTTAATCCAACCATGTCAACATAGTCGGCTACTAATTGTTTTAATACAGGTTTAGGCTCTTTTGAAAACACCTCTTTAACTGCCATGTAAACATTTTGTTCAACAGTTAGCCAAGGCAACAATGAGTAGTTTTGAAATATAACTCCTCTTTCATGACTGGTTCCTTCAACACGTTTTCCTTTGAAGCGTATTTCGCCCTTTGTAGTTTCAAGCAATCCGTTTATAAGATTCACCAATGTGGTTTTCCCACTTCCGGTAAAACCAACAATAGCCACAAACTCGCCCTCCTCTATGGACAGATTAATATTGGACAGCACTTCCGTAGTATTATCTCCCTGACCATAAGTCTTATAAATATTATTTAATTCTAAATATGCCATTATTTAAGCTTTCTAATTATTGACTTCACTCGTCTTTATGTGCGTTTGTAATGAGATGGAAATGGTATTTCGAACAAATTCCTTAAGTTTTAAATAGCTTCTGTTTTATTAAAAGACACCATATTCTGTACGGTTAACATCAATCGATCCAAAAGAAATCCTATAATTCCAATAACAAACATGGCCACAATAATTTTTGCATTCGAGTCGTTGGCCCCATTTTGAAATTCCTCCCACACAAATAGCCCTAAACCAGGACTCTGTGCTAACAATTCAATGGCGATCAACACCATCCAAGCTACCGATAGTGTAATTTTTAATCCTGTGAAAATAAGAGGTAAAGATGATGGTAAAACGACTTTGAATATTTTCTGAAAAGCTCCTAATTTCAATACTTTGGCCACATTGATATAGTCCTTATCGACCGAAGACACTCCCATTGCGGTATTCACCAGGGTTGCCCACATAGAGCATAAACCAACGCTTATAAAGGATATGGTAAAGGAGCTGTCTTCACTTGAATCAATCAATAAAGTTTTTACAATCATAAAGACCAATAAATACCAAACAACAGGTGACACAGGCTTAAATATTTGAATAAACCAATTGAATGCACTTTTTAAAGTTGGGCTCAATCCTATAAAAATCCCCAACGGTACAGCAATAAGAAAAGCCAAAAGAAATCCTGCAAATACCGTCTTTAGACTTCTAAAAATCTGGTCAACGAAGGATGGTCTTCCGGTATACACAATAGGTTCTTTTCCTTCCGCAAGACGTTTTTGGTTTAAAACTGCTGTTTTATCAGCAAATTCTGCTTTATCAGCACTAATAATCTGATGGTCCCTTAACAAAGATTTATAAGATTCCCAAACCTGCGCTGGTGATGGCAGGGTGTTTGGTCTGCAACTTAGGTCGCCCAACGCAATGCATTCCCGCATGGCTTCGGCTGCTTCCGGACCTTGATCTCGTAATGCCTTCTGGATCTTAAACTCAGCTTCTGTATTGTACAGGGATTCTGCACCCATATGCCACAACCCAATAAATAAGAATACGGAAGCAATAGGTACAACAATTTTGCGTAAGAAGTTTTGAAGGTCTTCTTTTTCAAGCTTCCCGGTGAATAAGTCTTTAAAGGTACTTAGAAAGCCTAATCCCACAAATTTGGTAACTTTTCCTAATGTTATCGTTTGCTTCATAATATCTATTTATTTTATATCGTTACTGTACAGCTGTGTCTTTGTTTCCAATTTTAAAACTGTTTATATATCCAATTGGATCCGTGGCATCATAGACATTACCATCTATAAAGTCTGAAGTTGCCGGTTTATACCCATCGGTCTCGGGGATATCGCTTGGTGGTATATGGCCTTCCTCAACCAATAACTTGGCTGCTTTGGTCCATATATCCGGTCTGTAAATATCCTTGATAGTTTCTGAATACCATTCCACAGGTTTTTGTTCTGGAATTTGTCCCCACCGACGCATTTGCGTTAGGAACCAAATACCATCTGAATAAAAGGGATATGTTGCATTATACTTGTAGAATACATTAAAGTCCGGCATAGCGCGTTTATCTCCCTTTTCGAATTCAAAAGTTCCTGTCATGGAATTGGCAAGTACAACTTCATCTGCTCCCACATATTGAGGCATAGATAGTATTTTAACAGCTTCAGCTCTATTTTCCGGCACATCTAACCATTTCCCTGCACGAATTAAGGCTTTGGTAACCGCGATAGCCGTATTTGGATTTTCTTCCACAAATTTCTTAGTCATAACAAATACCTTTTCAGGGTTATTCTTCCAAATATCATAGTTGGTGGTGACCGGAACACCTATGCCCTTAAATACGGCTTGTTGATTCCAAGGTTCTCCAACACAATACCCATAAATGGTTCCCGCTTCTAAGGTCGCCGGCATTTGAGGCGGAGGTGTAACAGACAATAAAACCTCGGCATCTATTTGCCCCTGCACATTCTCTGATGTGTACATACCAGGATGAATACCTGCTGCAGCTAGCCAATATCGAATTTCATAATTATGGGTGGAAACAGGAAATACCATTCCCATCTTAAAAGCCTTTCCGGAGTTTTTATATTCTTTAATAACCGGTTTTAATGCCTCAGCGCTGATGGGATGTATAGGTTTACCGTCGTCTCCTTTAGGAACATTAGGTTTCATCTTGGACCAAACATCGTTAGAAACGGTAATTCCATTGCCATTTAAGTCCATTGAAAAAGGGGTTACTAATGCCGCCTGACGACCAAAACCGGCTCCAGCCGCAATAGGTTGTCCTGCTAACATATGAGAACCATCTAGTTGACCATCAATAACACGGTCTAATACATTTTTCCAATTGGACTGCGCCTCGACAGAGACAAAAAGCCCCTCCTCCTCAAAAAAGCCTTTCTCCTTAGCAATGGCTAAAGGAGCCATATCGGTTAACTTAATAAAGCCAAATGTTAATTGCGGCTTTTCAATATCTAATGATTTTACTTCGCTTGCTTCGATAGCCGCATTATCTGCCAGTGCTTGTTTTTTTTGTTTACCACCACAGGAGAATATTAAGACGCCTATAGATAATACCCAAGTTGTTGTTTTTAGTAGAGATTTCATTGTTCTTGATTTTAATAGTTCTAAGTATTTATACTTAATTTTTAGCAAATATATAAGTAGTATTGATTCTATTTTATGACTATTTCCATGTTGTTACCACTTTTTAATCATATATTTAACTGTCTTTTAGCAGTTTCTAAGCCTAAACATCTTATTTATAATTATTTAAGAATACGTATACAAAATAAATACAGTACTTAATAAAAATAAGTGTCGTAAGGCATGTGTTATTTTTTCCTTTTTCAAGGACTGCAAAAGGAGAATTTAAAAGATAATCTGGAAATGAGTTGGTTATTTTTCCAAGGTTTTAACCCAATCCTCTTGAGATAAAGCGATATACTTTTTATCCGTTCCGTAAGGATCCTCTCCGCCATTAAAATAGTTTTGTATAATATGCATGGGAATCGTATCCGTAAGCTTCTCCGGTACTTCATATTTGTGATTACCGTGAAAATCATGACATTGAATACATGTAAACCAGGATTTCTGGTCAATTAATGCTTTATGGCTTATATCCAGGGGATCGTTTTCAACTTCCAATTCTTGATGACAATTCATGCAATAATTAATTGAAGCTACCGAGACCCGTTCCTCTTGATGTTCGGTATGGCAGGTTATACATGTCGTTGCATCTATGTTCTTGATAGCCTCGCTAAATCGAGGCTCTGAAAATCGATATGTCGGGTGCCGGTCATTGGGCCTATCATGGCATTGTAGGCAGTTATCTACTGTTACATCCTGAGTACCAAAATCCACGCCTTCTTTTCTCATACCAAAAGCATGAGAAATATTGGATTGAACCTGCTGCAACAGGTTTCCCTTTGCATCAGCATGACAAGTAAAACACGATAGTTCCTGATGACCCGTATTCATGGGTCCTATGGACACGTATTGTTCTGTCATATCTAATGTTAACAAATAAAATATGGAAATACCCAACCCTAATCCAAGTACACCACCTATAAATTGTCTATTTCGTAAGGGACTGATTTTAATCATACCATATGCCTTTGTTTATATTTCAATAACCACTTTTTCGCTTACCGGATAACTAATGCAAGTCAGTACATGGCCATTCCCGACTTCGCTTTCCGAAAGAAAATGACCATCCGTCATCTTGATTTCACCTTCAATACATTTGGCCTTGCATGTTGCACACATACCCGATCTACAGGAATATGGTATCACAATATTATCAGACATAGCCTGTTGTAATATCGATATATCTCCACGCACTTTTAACTTATGCTCTTCTTTCTTATATTTTAATGTAACATCACTAAGTAAATTTTTGCCGGTTACTTTTACCACTGGACTTTTAAAAACCTCCACCTTTATCTTGTCTCTGGTGACACCATTTTCCCTGAGTATTTCTTTAATTTTCTCCATGTAACCAAAAGGACCACATATCATATAGACATGATCTTCATAGTTCAGATTATGTTTTTCAAAAATATCATCCATGAGCTCCTTCGAGGCAAACCCCGGATGATAATTTCCCATTCTTTCAGTTTTGGAAGATATAATATGTTCTACACAAAAGGTGTTGGCGTATTCTTTCTCTAAGGCGTTGATCTCGTCATGGAAGATAATGGATTCCATATTCTGATTGGCATATATTAAGAGCAATTGAGAGTTAGATTCTTTGGATAACACGGATTTTATTATCGAGAAGATGGGCGTTATCCCGCTTCCCCCTGCAAATAAAACATATTGTCTTTTGGCTTCACCAGATGGTTCAATAATGAAAGATCCCGCAGGGTCATCTACCTCCAAGATATCCCCTGGTTTAAAATGATCGTGCACAAAATTAGAAACCAATCCCTTTTCCACACGCTTTATGGTAATTTTTAAATCCTTGTCGGTGTAAGGGTTACTACTAAAAGAGTAGGCCCGTTTATGCACTACTTTTTCGATAGGAACATGGATTGTAATGAATTGCCCAGGTTTATACTTTAGTCTCTTAAAAAAATTACCATTTTTAAAATTAATACTAATGGCATCATTAGTTTCTTTTATTATGTCTTTTATCAATAATTTCATCAAACTTTCTATTTATAATAAAATACCATCGTAATATGAAAAAACATTAATATTGTGATTGTTATCGACAAGGCCACATGAGTAATCATCCAACCTTTAAACCACAAATCATTATTGTTCTTTATGACATCTAAATTAAAATATCCCAACAGGGTATTTGAAAAAAAAATATAGCTTAGCAGCAAAAGGTAGCCATAGCCAAGTGCCATACTATGCATATAAAAAAACAAAGGACTCAGCGCACCAACCCATTTGTGAATCGTTTGCATGGTCATAGCAAATCTTCTCAATTTTTTTATAACTCTGGTGATTGTTAAAATCCATTGAAATGCTATGAAAAGAGCGAGACAAAGACCAGACCAACGCTTATACAATTCTTCCTGCTGTAAATGGTAAAGCCACGGCCATTCTAATTTTAGAATATATTGTGCAAAAAAAGCACTTAGCAACACCAATCCTAACCAAGTAGATTTATTATTACTGAAGATCATAAAGTAAAGGGGGTTAACAATAATAAATCACAATCTGCCCATTTCTCATCCTATAAAGGAATGGGCCAGATTGTCAGATTAACACTAAAATGATTTATTTATTTTGCCGCAACCAAGTGTTTCATGGTTTCATAGGACGATAGTTTTTTAACACTATCTAAAAACACCTCTGCCGTTGGTAAAAAGTTACCTTCTTCAGGCCATTTAATACCAATCTCCGGTTTTTCACTTTCTTTAAAGGCCTCAATTTCATCCAAATATTCCAAGTAAATATCCACTGTCCCCTTGGCATAAGAATTTAATACCGCCACGGTTTCTTTATAGGTTAAAGAATCCTTTGGATATTGCCAGGTCGTAGCCCCCATAACATCACCCAATTTCCAATCTGATTTCGTTGTTTGCGGATGGCTATTATGACATGTAACGCAGGCACCAGCACTTGCTAAATCAGCAAACATGGCCGTATGCAATTTTTGTCCTTCATCATAAAAGAACTTGGGCTTCTGGTCTACTTTAATTTCCTTGAATAATTCAGCTTGCCTACCTTCAAACTTATTAGCCGCATTAACAGGGAAGTCGGACCCAAGATATAATCCTAAGGGTACCGGCCCCTTCCTAATACTCGTTGCAACACCACGTAAAAACAAAGCTGGAAGTGGTCCGGCCTCAACATCATCCTTGCGCCAATCTTCATCAAATTTCATGCCTTGTGCCTTTCCTTTACCAACAATAGCTTTGGTATAGAGGGTCCGGGTAACATCATTTTCCTTGGCCACCATTTCTAAAACTTCTTCAACAGAAAAGACATTTTCCATACCGGCAGTTTCAGATTTTTCCTCAGGAACGCCTCCACAGCCCTGCAGAATAAGTGTACTTAAAATAGGTATTGTTATTGTTTTTAAGATTTTCATAAACATAATTTTATGGGTTAATTAATAAGATGCTTCAATCATTACTGAAGACATTGTACCGTAGACACTGGCCCAGGCCTCCTTAACATCCGGAGTAAAATCATCTCCTAATCCGGCTTCAAGAGTGCCCAATAAAGCGGCACCAACGGTGTCATAATGAGAAGGTTCTACTTTATAAGCGACATGCCTCTTTCCCAGATCTTGTAATACAGGAACTAAGGCTTCCAAATTGCTTAACCCAGCTACAGCAGCAGCTAACATGGTCATTAATTTATTCCCTTGAGTTTTCATAGCTTCTTCCCCACTTGGAAATAACGGTCGAAGCGAAGGATCTAATTCAAATAGTTTACCGTAAAAAATTTCGGCTGCCGCAGGAGCTATTGGTTTTACTTTTTCGAATGACTCTTGGACAAGTGTAACTGTTTTTGATTCCATATCTACTTATATTTGATTTGATTTTAATTTGTTTATAAGTATTAATACTTATTTGAAGCAAAAGTAAAGTCTAACCTTTAGATTTATTATGGAAAAATGCAGGTAAGAACCCTTTTTTGTATAGTTTAAAACCTGTAAAATAGCAGGAAATAGTAAATGAGGGCAAAAAAATATAGGAAATACGTATTAAGTATCTAAAAAATAATGGTGTTCACTGATTTCATTCTTAAGTAATTGAACATTTTTTATTCCTATTTTTTTACCTTGAGAAGCGATGAGTTTTTCCTTTTTAAGAGCAGAAAATACGCGTATAACCTGTTCTTCCGTTGTTCCGGCATAATCTGCGTATTCTTTCCTGCTTAGTGGAAGATTTAGGTACCCTCTTAAATCGCCAAACTTTCTATTAATGTACAGCAGCGTATCCACAACACGTTCACGTACGGTCATTTGAGAGAGTGATTTAACTTTGGACTCACTTTTATTGAGCTCGTTGGCATAAAATAACATCATGTCGTACGTAAACTCTGGATTTTTCCTTAGAATGTCTTGAAGGACATTTTTAGAAAAATAACATAATACACTATCTTCTAGTGCAATAGCGCCAATTGAATAATATTCTTCCGTACCAAACCCTCGATGTCCGATTATTTCCCCATTCTTGGCAAATCTAACAATCTGTTCTTTTCCGTTAATCCCTGTTCTAAATACTTTTACCTTACCTTTAAGAATGTAAAAAAGACCATTAACAGGTGCACCTTCAATAATAAACTGTTGTCCCTTTTTACAAAATATCTCTCTTTTACTTTGAAGAAAATCTGTATCAGAAAGTGTTTTTATATTTTTATTGATTAAACAGTTCACATTTTCACATGTAGAACATGCATCCTTCTTAATAGATGTCAGTTTTGATTTATTGGACGCATAAGCTATCATAAACAAAAAAGTATTTAAGCAAATATAAGTATTAATAAGTAGTTCTTTATGCGTTGGTGAATTTTTGCGAGCAATGTAAAAACACACGTATTATTTTATAGGAACGAGAAAATAAACTCCCTATAATTATGATATGAATAATCAAATTCAAGTATTCTTAGTTGAACTTATCTGAAATCGATACAATTTTTTAATGAAAAGGACTATTTCAAACCATTTACAGGTACTACCGTTAAATACAAATCCCATATTCATAGTAATACTCTGAAATTCGTTATATTTGTCCGAATATAACGAGTTGCATATGATATCTATCGATAGCGCCATATTAACCATTAAGAAGCATAGCAAACCCTTACAAAAAGAAACGATTAAACCGGTTGAAAAGTCCAATGGATATGTAATCAGTCAAAATATATATTCTCCAATTAACATGCCTCCTTTTAGACAATCAGCAATGGATGGTTACGCGCTTCATTTACATGATTTATCAGAATATAAGCTTATTGGAGAAGTTAAGGCCGGAGATCATAAGACCTATCAATTAAAAAAAGGGGAAGCTGTTAGAATTTTTACCGGGGCTCCTGTACCCGATACGGCCAATGCAGTTGTAATGCAAGAAAAGGTTCAGGTAAAGGGCCATATAATTGAAACTGGAAACAAGATACTTAAGGGTAGTAATATTCGTCCCAAGGGGGAACAAATAAAAACAGGAGCTATAGCCTTAAAAAAAGGCACATCACTAACATCTGCTGGAATTGGTTTTCTAACATCATTAGGCATAAAAGAAGTTCCCGTATTTAAAAAACCAACTATTGCCATAATAACAACAGGTAATGAACTTATTGAGCCTGGAGAAAAACTGAAACCTGGAAAAATTTATGAAAGCAATTCTAAAATGCTTTTAAGCGCACTCTATAGTTTAAAATTTTACGACATTACCTTACATAAAGTCGAAGACCATTATGAAACTACTTATGAATCACTGAATCGCGTAATACCAACAAACGACTTGGTCATTATAACAGGGGGAATTTCGGTTGGAGATTATGATTTTGTTGGCAAAGTATTAGAGGATCTGAAGGTTAAACGCTTATTTTATAAAGTAAACCAAAAACCTGGAAAGCCACTGTACTATGGAAAAATGAACAATACTTCTGTATTTGCATTGCCTGGTAATCCTGCTGCAGCGCTCACCTGTTTTTATATGTACGTTTATATTACCTTAAACAGGATGATGGACCATGCCATAGTTGAATTGCCAAGGATATGGGCTAAATCACTTACCAAATTCGAAAAAAGGGCCGATAGACCACAATTTTTAAAGGCCATTTTAAATCATGGGAAAGTAGAGATACTGGATGGACAGAATTCCTCTATGCTACAGAGCTATGCTATTTCCAATGCCCTGGTATTTATGCCGGAAAAATTAAGTGTAATTAATATAGGAGATCAGGTAGAAACTATTGTATTACCAGTATAATTATGGGTTATAAAATTAAAAGTAGGATATGGATTGAATCTGATGGACATGTGCTGCTAGGTGAAGGCCGGGTGAGATTGCTTAAGGCTATCCACGATACAGGATCGCTGTCAAAAGCAGCAAAATCACTTAACCTTTCCTATAAAAAGGCATGGCACCTCCTAGATTCAGTAAATAAATCAGCCAAAAAACCGGTAACCATCAATATTACAGGAGGAAAAGACGGAGGTGGTACAACGCTAACGGATTATGGAAAAGCTCTGATTACCATATTTGATGGCATCAATCGGAATTGTTGGGAGTTTTTAGACCGCCATTTAGAAACCATTGAAAAACTAAAATGATATTTACCCTATAAGTTTAGAGGAATTTTAACATTGGCCCGTACTTTATAAAAAATGCTGCAACAAGATAACATATATTTATTCTTAGCCATATTACCTGCTATATCATTCCTGTATTCCAGTGTTGGTCATGGTGGAGCAAGCGGCTATTTAGCTTTAATGGCGTTATTTACTTTTACTCCTGAGGCTATGAAACCCACAGCGCTCCTACTTAATTTATTTGTTGCCGGTATAGCATTTTATTACTATTACAGGAGTGGGTATTTTAATTTAAAGCTTTTTTTGCCTTTTGCTGTGACCTCAATTCCCATGGCCTTTATTGGTGGTTCTATAGAAGTTGAAGCTTCTGTTTATAAGAAAATATTGGCCGTACTCTTAGGGTTTGCTATTTTAAAAATGTTGAATGTCTTTGGTAAAGAAAAAGGCACCATTACCAATGTACGGCTTTGGCAAGGTCTTGTTATTGGTGGTATTATTGGATTTTTCTCAGGACTTATTGGTATTGGTGGTGGCATTATACTAACGCCAATAATCTTGTTATTACATTGGGGGAAAATGAAAGAGGCCGCAGCAGTTTCTGCTTTATTTATTTGGGTCAACTCGGCTTCTGGATTGATCGGCCAATTAAGTAGTGGCATTATAATTGAAAATGACGCCTTTGTGTTGGTAGGTGTTGCCTTAATTGGAGGTATTTTAGGAGGTTATTTAGGAAGTAAAAAAATAAATAACACGAATTTAAGATACATATTAGCTTTTGTATTGTTCATAGCATCTATTAAATTATTATTCACCTAAATGATACGTACAAAAAACATAACCGGTATTATTCTTGCAGGTGGGAAAAGCTCCAGAATGGGGACCGATAAAGGTTTGTTGGAAATAAATCAAAAACCATTTGTAACGCATATTGCAGATGCCCTACAACCATTGGTTTCTGAAATTATGATAGTTTCTGATAATTCCAAATATGACGTTTTTGGATATAGAAGGATTTTGGATGTCTTTAAAGACTCCGGACCATTAGACGGGGTATATTCCGGTTTAAAGGCCTCCAAAACCGAATATAACCTTGTTTTAAGTTGTGATATTCCTCTAATTAAGACCATTGTTTTAAAACAGTTAATTGATAGTATTGATGCTACAAATGATGTGTTTCAAATTGAAAGTAATGGTAAGACCATGCCACTCGTTGCCTTATATAAGAAAACTTGTTTTAGAACATTCCAAGAACTCTTAGTCAATCACGAAAAACGGCTACAATTTGCTGTTAATCAATGTAAAGTCAAAAACATTAAACTTAAACATCGGTATGATCATACGATAACAAATGTAAATACCAAACAAGAATTTAAATTACTAAATTATGAACATTAGCATCATGTATTTTGGGCAAATAGCAGAAGTAACCGGAGTAAAAGAAGAAACCATGTTGCTTGAACATCGCTTAATATCAGAACTGGTTTCCTTTCTTATCCAAAAATACCCTGAATTGGAGTCAAAATCCTTTCAGGTGGCCCAAAATAAAGAATTAGTCTCATTTGACACCCAACTTACAGGAGAAGAGATTGCATTATTGCCTCCTTTTGCAGGTGGATAATATCAAGACTTTTCCCGAGGTAAGGCCGGCTTTATAGCTCATTAAATTAAGATCCAAAACGATTTAACCATTTAGACACAATAAAAATGAAAGATAACAAAATTAAAAATGTATTCCACCAGGGGGCTATTACTTCCGATTTCATAGGTTCATCTATTGCCAAGCACCAAACTAAAACCGCTATAGGGGCGCACAATATATTCTTAGGGCAAATACGTGCAGATCAAATTAATGGCAAAACCATAACGGCTATAGAATATACCGCTTATGAAGATATGGCTAATGCCAAGTTTCATGAGATACGTGAAACAGCTTTTGAAAAATTCGATCTAACCTGCATGCATATTTATCATAGTTTGGGTGAAGTGAAAGCGGGTGAAATATGTTTGTTTGTCTTTGTTTCCTCACCACGCCGAAGGATGGTTTTTGAAGCTTTGGAATTTATTGTAGAACGCATTAAGGCAGATGTCCCCGTCTTTGGAAGAGAGCGGTTCGAAGACGATACACATCAGTGGAAAGTAAATTCTTAAGAGTTCAAATTCAGCAAATAGTAAAACAGAAAATATGGTAGACATTACAAATAAAAACAAAACTTTACGCGTTGCAACAGCCCAGGCTATTGTTAAAGTGAGTAAACCTGAAACCATCACAGCCATACAAAATGACTCAGTCCCAAAGGGCAATGTATTTGCCATGAGCAAAGCGGCCGGGTTGCTTGGAGTAAAGCGAACGCCCGATTTATTGCCAGACTGTCACCCCTTACCTATTGAGTTTACCGGTATAGAATATGAAATAGAAAACTTAGAAATTAAAATCTTATTCACCGTTAAAACCATATACAAAACCGGTGTCGAGGTAGAAGCCATGCATGGTGCAAGTGTTGTCGCATTAAATATGTACGATATGTTGAAACCCATCGACAAAGGAATAGAAATTAAACAAATTAAATTGCTTTCCAAAAAAGGAGGTAAATCTGACTTTAAAGATCGATTTAAAACGAATTTATCTGCTGCCGTGGTTGTTTGTAGTGATACCATTTCGGCAGGCCATAAAGAAGATAAAGCAGGCAAGGCCATTATAAAAAAGCTTGAAACCTGTAATGTATCCATTTTTGAATATATTATCATTCCGGATGAGAAAGATGTGATTCAGAATAAAGTAAAATATTATCAGGAAAAGGGTGTAGATATGGTTATTTTTACTGGTGGCACAGGACTTTCACCTCGCGATATCACACCGGAAGCCCTAATTCCATTATTGGATAGAAGGATTCCCGGAATTGAGGAAGCCATCCGTAGTTATGGGCAAGAACGCATGCCATTTTCAATGTTATCGAGAAGCATTGCAGGAACCCTAAAGAATACATTAGTGTTGGCTTTACCAGGCTCAACTAATGGTGCAAGAGAATCCATGGACGCCATCTTTCCAGCAATTTTACACAGTTTTCGGGTTTTAAAAGGTGCCAGACATGATTAGGACAAAAATAGAATGAGAACTTTGAAAGAAAGTAAAAACATATTAAGGGATTCGCATGGCAGAGTACATAGCTATTTACGTATTTCCCTGACCGAACGTTGTAATTTAAGGTGCACTTATTGTATGCCAGAAAATGGAGTGCAACTCGCTCCTAAAAGTCATTTGATGACTTACGAAGAAGTATACGATATTGCCAGACTCTTTGTAAAGCATGGTGTAACTAAAATTCGTTTAACCGGCGGGGAACCCTTGGTGCGAAAGGATATCCCTGTTATTCTAGAAAAACTTGCAAGCCTTCCGGTAGAACTCTCCATGACTTCTAATGCCATAACTATTGACAGGTTCATTCCGGATCTTAAAAAATACGGTGTTAAAAACCTCAATATTAGCTTAGACAGCTTAGATCGTAAAAAGTTTGAACAGATTACACGTCGCAATCAATTTGATAAAGTGTACAGCAATATTTTACTTTTGATTAAGGAAGGATTTAAGGTAAAGGTCAATGCCGTGCTCATTAAAGGATTTAATGATAACGAGATCATTAAATTTATTCATTTAACTGAAAAACTACCTGTTTCGGTGAGATTTATAGAATTTATGCCATTTGATGGCAATAAATGGGATATGGCAAAAATGGTATCGTACAACGATGTGATGAACCGCGTTCACGCTGTTTTCCAAAAGGAAGACCTATTAAAGTTAAGCGATGCGCCACATGACACTTCTAAAAATTTCAAAATTAAAGGTTATATAGGTAGCTTTGCTATAATAAGCTCAGTAACGAACCCGTTTTGTGACTCGTGCAACCGATTGCGAATAACAGCCAACGGACAGCTAAAAAATTGCTTGTTTTCATCTTCCGAATCTGATTTGTTAACACCGTTGCGTCAAGGCAAATCGATTGAAGGTATCATTCAAAAAGCCGTCCAGGCTAAATTTAAAATACGCGGTGGCATGGATACGTTAAAGAAACTTCAAGACCCCGATTTACATTCCAATAACCGGAGTATGATATCTATTGGCGGATAGCCAAGCTTTAAAAAAAACGGTCGTAATCAAGAAAAATGGACGCGCTTGTTTAAAGCGACTTCTAAAAGGGTTATGGTTCATTAAGCATTACTCTTTTTTAGGTATGTTATTTTTTTTAAATTCTCTTTAGGTGCTTCACATAGAGAACAGACATAATTTTCAGGTAACATTTCAAATGGGGTTTCAGGAGGAATATTTTGTATTCTATCACCATAAGACTCATTATATATTGTAAGACAATCGAGGCATTGATATACCAATTCTTCCTTTTTTTCACAGACATCGTCTTCGGATAATTCGACTTCCATTTCCTGTCCCAATTGATCAAAATACAATTGACTCAATTCCATAAGCAAGCCCGGTAATTCAACTTTATCGACATCTTGGACATGCATAATGTAATCTCTTGTATTCGGATCAAAATTTTTGGCATATAATAAATTATAGGTATCCCTAATAACAAAATCCCCTTGCAATTCAGGTTGCTTGTTTTTTTCTATTACAATAGAGGTAAAGTAATATGCACTGCTTTCATAGTCGGTAATTCCAAAAGTCAGTCCATAAGTACTGATATCATTCTGGTCAAAATTGGTTACTAAATATTTTTTCAAGTACAGTGCATCCTTATTTGCAACCGGTAGATGCCAATTCAATTCCAACATCGAGTGGCGCACGTTTATTCCAAACTTTCCTAGAAACTTTTCCCATTGTAATTTAGCACTTATTGGTATTCCTTTAACTATAAAAGATTTCCATGGAGTTATTGATATTTTGCCGATTTTACTCTCGGCACAGAGTTCACACATGGCCTTTAAAAAAGTCAGATCGTATAAGTTATTCCTCCAATACAAACCCAACCAGTATTTATCGGTACCTATTCGATTCATACCTTCAAAATAAGGAAAAGGATAAAATGGCACCTCCAGGGGTTCATCCACAGTTCTGTTATTCGTGTCCACAGCATCACTAACCAACTCAAATACTGTTTCAATGGTTTCCGGTTCCTCTTTGAGGATATGTTCTATCGCCAATTCAAATTTATCCAATTCCCAACTATACACTAAAGCAGGATACATTTGTGTTTGTTTCCATCCTGGCAACCTTAGATAGACATACCAATAATCTTCATGTGCCGAGGCTATAAAATTTATGTGTCCGGTAAACAAGGGTACCAAACGCTGTCTGGGATCCGTAATATTAACCCTTAATCGCAAATTATGCTTAAACTGCTCTAATATGTACAAGTACCGATCTCCCGTAAGCCATGGAGTACTTGGAAATATATCCGCCGACACATAAGAGGATACTATATTCTCGATACTCGCTTTACCCGGTTCAACCACTTGAATCTTATCGAACTTGGCCAATTGACCTTGATCAATTTTGTCGGGAAAAATGATATCTTGTCTAGAACCAAAAGAAATAGCATTCAATCCCAATTGTTCTGCCATTTCACAAATGTATTTTAACTCTCCAGGAGATAAAACCCCTCCGTTTACGATTAATCGGTTTAATTCCTTCATTTGTCATTATTATTATTGTCTCATATCCACTTTACCGTGTCCTACCTTCCTCGAATTTATACTAAAACTTTAGCTTTACTCAACAATTCACGTACCTCGGTCTTACAACTCCCGCAACCCAGGCCTGCACCTGTTGTTTTACACAACTCGGTAAAATCGGTACACCCTCCTGATATGGCTTCCAGAATATTACCATCGCCCACCTGACTGCATGAACACACCAACTTACCCAATACCGGTTTATCAATTGACGATCCACGCAGTAGCGTATTCCGTTTTTCTGACATTTCAATCTTACTCTCGATCATGGTTTTAAATTCTGCAAACTCAGTTTTGTCACCCATTAAAATGGCACCTACCAACAAGTCGTCTTTCACAATACATTTTTTATAATAGCGTTTGGAGATATCAGTAAAAACAACTTGTTCATAACTCATGTCATTATCCGGTATATTAACATCCCCTATACTGCACAAATTAAGATCATTAAACTTTAAAATATTCATTAGTACAGAACCATGATATGAACAGCTAATATCGCCAGCTATGAAATTTGCTAAAATAGCAGCTTGTTCTTCCGCCGCAGAAGTTATTCCAAATAACTGATTGTTAAATTCGGCTATTTCACCAATGGCAAATATATTTGGATTTGAAGATTGCAGATGCTGATTTACTTTTACGCCTCGCCCGCAGATAATTCCATTAGATCGTGCCACTTCAACATTTGGTATGGTGCCAATGGCATAAACAATGGCATTGGCTACTATAAATTTCCCACTCTTTAAGGTAATATTTAACTCTCCTGTATCTTCATCATCAAATACAGTACTCACTTCATTATCAAAATAAATTTGAATCCCTCGCTCTTGAACATCAAGGGCCAGCAACTTACTTGAAACTTTATCCAACTGGCGTTCCATTAATCTGGACCCCCTCTGAATAATGGTTATTTTAACTTGTTTATGCTTAAGAGCTGCAGCCAATTCCAAGCCTAACAATCCGCCGCCCACAATAACAACATGTTGTTGTTCTGAAGGTAAATTGGTAGCCTCCAAATAGGATTTAAACTTATCGGCATCTAACTTATTACGCATGGTAAAACGTCCCGGCATATCTATTTGTACATCCTTAGGAATAAAAGCACGGCTTCCGGTTGCCAATATTAATTTATCAAATCCATGGGTTACACCATTACTATCCGTAACCGTTTTCGATTCTTTATCAATTTCAGAAATCCAAGTTTGCGGATAGGTCATCACGTTCAACTTGTTCAATTCTGTCTTTTTAATTTTTAACAACTGTTCCCATGTTAATTCTTCGGTCACATATTCGGGAAGCAACACTCTATTATAGAACAGATTGGATTCTTTTGAAAACACATGAATGTCATCTTGCTCATTATATTCCCTGTAATTCTGAATAAAGCGAAATGCAGCTGCACCTGCTCCTACAACAATTAATTTTTCTACAGGTTTTTTATATTTTGATACAGCAACCGTTGTAAATTTAAAATCGGGTTCTTTGGATAAGGGATCAATAAGTGTATTGGTCAAATTATTTGCACGATTCAAATCGTTTTGAAGTTGTTTTCCCCAATGCATCGGTAAAAATACCACCCCTTTTTTTATGGTATCGGTTATTTTGGCGCGAACCCTAACGACCCCATTCTTACTGCGTATCTCCGTAATATCTCCATTTTTCAGTTTGTTTAAATAGGCATCAACCGGATTAATTTCCAAGACTGGTTTGGGATAATGTGTTTTTAATCTGGACACCTTTCCTGTACGGGTCATTGTATGCCATTGATCTCGAACCCTTCCGGTAGTTAGGATAAGTGGATAGTCCTCACTAGGCATCACGGAGGTGTTTAACACTTGTTCGGGAATATTAAAAACTGCTTTTTGTGTAGGCGTATAGAACTTCTTATCTCCGAATAATCTTGGTGTTCCTGTATGTCTGTATTCAGGAACCGGCCATTGAAATGTGCCTTCATTCTTTAAGCGATCATAATTTAAATAGGACACGTCGATATGAGTGTCCTTAGTCATTTCACTATACTCGTCATAGATCTCCTCAGCACTGTTATAATTAAATCCACGAAAACCCATGCGCTGCGCAAAATCACAAAATATTTCAACGTCCGGACGTGCTTCGCCAGGGGCATTAATGACTTGTGGCAAGTACGATATACGTCTTTCTGAATTGGTCATGGTTCCCTCTTTCTCTAACCAACCTGCCGCGGGAAGCACTAAATCGGCATAATCGACGGTATCCGATCGATAGGAAATATCCTGAACTACAACAAACTTAGCTTGTTTTAAAGCCCTTTCTATACGATGGGTATTGGGCAAACTAACCAGTGGGTTGGTACATGCAATCCATATGGCCTTCAACTTACCTTGTTCAAGCGCATCAAACATTTCGGTAGCGGTATAGCCCGGTTTCTCCGAAATTCCATCAACACCCCAAAAGCGGGCCACTTCACGGCGATGTTCTTCATTATTCAGATCTTTGTGAACCGCCAAAAGATTTGCCATACCCCCTACTTCACGGCCACCCATGGCATTGGGCTGACCCGTTAATGAAAATGGTCCTGATCCTGGTTTTCCCACCTGTCCTGTGATAAGTGATAAATTAAGTAAAGCTGTATTTTTATTGACTCCAATGGCGCTCTGGTTTAGACCCATAGCCCACATACTTATGAATCCTTTGGACAGACCGATAAAATCGGCTGCTTTTCTTAAGTCTTTTTCTGGTACGCCACACATGTTTGCCGCTTTTTTTATGGAAACAGAACAAATTTGATCCCTATATTCCTTAAATCCTTCTGTGTGATTATTTATGAAATCTTCATCTATCAGTCCCCTCTCAAATAGGCAGCGACCAATTGCATTATACAGTATAATGTCTGTACCGGGAAGTAATTGCAAATGTAAATCCGCAAAATGAGCAGAATCGGTTTTACGAGGGTCCACCACTATAATTTTTATATCAGGATTTTTCTCTTTATGCATTTCAATACGGCGAAAGAGAATGGGATGACACCAAGCAGGATTTGCCCCGGCAATAAAAAAACAATCTGCAAGTTCTATGTCTTCATATGAAATAGGCACGCTGTCCTCTCCAAAAGTTTTTTTATAGCCCACCACGGCCGAGCTCATACACAACCGCGAATTGGTATCGATATTATTGGTACCCAAAAACCCCTTGGTCAGCTTATTGGCTATATAATATTCTTCCGTCAAGCTTTGTCCAGATACATAAAATCCAACACTGTCAGGTCCATAGCGTTTAATAATTGATTTAAAAACACTACTGGCTCTATCCAAGGCATCGTCCCAACTAACACGTTCAAGCGGATGCGACCTGCTCCAACGCATCTCAGGATATAGAATTCTATCGGAGGTATCATTTACCACATAATGCAGATTCATGCCCTTGGAACAAAGCATTCCCTTGTTTACGGGATGATCTTTATCGCCTTCAACAATAACCTTGTTATTGCTATCTTTCCTAACGACGATACCACAACCCACCCCACAGTAAGAACATGTTGTTTTTATCTCATTATTAACCATTTACATATTTGATTTTCGACGAATTAAACCATTATAACAACACCAAACAAGATCATTTATATATTATTCCCAATCTCATAAAAAAGCTCCACATAATTTCCAATTCACTAAAAAACAATCAAAATTATTAGTGTTTTACAAGTCTGTGTTTATTCCAAAGTTAATTAACCTAATTTTCAAGATTCAGATGCTACTTAACCATAGTCCATAATATCATTCCAATATAGGTACTGATTATTCATCCCGAATGGTTAACCACATAAGATAGCCCTCTAATAATGCTAAATCATAAACAACCCGTTAACTATAAAATTCCTCAGCAATGATATTTAAAGTAATTTATGGTATTTGAAAATCAAATTTATTGTATCAATCGTATTTAAATCGGAATTATACTAACAACAAATCTAAGTATAAATACGTAATTATTTAAATAAATATACTTATTTAGTCAATTAATGTAGAATTGATAATTAACAAAATATCAATTTAATAATCTGTCAAAATAAAAGGATTAAATCGTAGGTTTTATAAGAACTGTATTAACAAATTGATGTCAAAATTTAAACAAGATTATATTCCTTAGCCTTTTCGGTAAGCTCTTTAAGGTTTTTCACATCCAATTTTTTCATCAAATTAAAACGGTGTACTTCTGCTGTTCTCTTACTTATGCTTAATTCTTCAGCAATATCCTTATTATTTTTTAATTGAAGGACGAGTTCTAATATTTGCTTTTCTCGTTTAGTAAGGTGAAATGGTATTTCTATGGACTCTTTTTTTAATACCGTTTCCCTATTCACATTGCCATTTACAAAATTGTTCATGATAATTGAAGATACGTCACCGGTGAAGTATTTCCCTCCAGTGGCTACGGTGGTTAACGCTTTTAAAAATTCTTCTTTACTTGCACCTTTCAATAAATAGCCATCCGCTCCCGCCTGAATGGCCTGGACGACATATTCTTCAGAATCATGCATCGAAAGTACTAGCGTTTTCACATCACTGTAGTTCATACTGACCTCTCTAACAACTTCAATACCATTTAATTCCGGCATACGGATATCAACGACCAAAACATCAGGCTTATTGAATTTAACAACTTCCAAAGCCTCCCTTCCGTTTGACGCTTCATCTAATACCACAACTCCCGTTTGATCCTCCAAAAGAGCTTTGATGCCATCCCTGACTAATACATGGTCGTCTGCAAGAACTACATTTATAACACTCATAATTTTTTAATTAACACAAAACTAGTGAATTTCAAGTTATACCACGTATTTCTATATCGGAATATTTAAGGTCACCCGAGTACCTTTACCCGGTTCAGAGTTTAAAAATAAACGGCCGTCAATATAGGTAATACGTTCCCGCATAAAGGTCATTCCCATACCCCCGTCTCCATTTTTTACATGCTTTACTTTCTCCGGATCAAACCCCTTTCCATTATCATCTATAACTATACTTAAAATATTTTCGCTACTGGTCAATGATACCAGTATATGCGTTGAATCTGCATATTTGATGGCATTATTGATGGCTTCCTGGGTAATTCTGTAAATATTAATCTCGGTTAAGGAGTCCATACGTCGGTTAAAATTTGTCTTATTGTAAAATACAATCTCCTTTCCCGTAAGTCTGGACAGTTCTTTTGTTAATTTGGTAATGGCCGGTACAATGCCGTGATCGGTCAATTCGGGAGGTGTCAAATTAAACGTTGCGGTTCTTACACCTTTAATGATATTTGCGGTTAGTTCTTTTAAATGTTCTATTTTGGAAGCGGTCTTTTCTACATCTGAAATATCAATGCTTTCAAGGTTATACTTTAAACCCGTTAACATTTGACCAATGCCGTCGTGAACATCCTTAGCAATCCGATTCTGTTCTTTTTCTTGGTTTTCAATAATCTTACCGGATATAATCTTTTGCTGACTCATTTTCTCCTCAAAACTGGCCTTTGTCAATCGTTCAATTTCAAGTTGGGCTTCTTTCCGTTTCGTGATTTCTGAAGCAATAATGAGTAATTCTGAAGCATCATCGGTATAGGTAAACGGAATGATGGCCATTTCTAGCCATATAGGTTCATTGTCTTTAGTCGTGGCCTTTACTTCCCCTTGCCATCCCGTCTTTCTATGTTTCGTAATGACTTCATCTATAAAGGCGCGTTCGTTTTCGTGGACCGATAGAATTTCTGAAAAACTGGCACTGGCTTTAAATCTGTTGAACTTAAATAACCTTGAAAATCTATTTCCCATATGAACCACTCTTCCCTCGGACGTGATTCGTCCAAACAAAAGCGTTTCGTCCATGGCATGGCTTAAGGCACGAAGTTCTTTTATCGATTTCTCTTTGGCTGCGCTCAGTACATCGGCATCATAGGCCATTTTTTTTGCTCTTTTTTCCGCCGTCAATAATTCTGCCAAGGTTTGTTTAACACTTTTAGCCGTTGGCCAAAAAATAAAAAGGAATTCAAAAAGTAGGATTAACAGGGTCAAGGTTGTTAGTAACAGCTCCAGGTTCCTCAGCCAATTTACCTTCTCATCGGCTTCAAGGTCATATTGATTGACAATTTGATCCATCAGCGACAAAAAGTTACCTTCGGTGCTTTTTATTTTATTGATATCTGCTAAATACGCATTTAATGGCAGTGGTGGTTTATTTTCTACAGCATCTATAAGGTGTTGGGACGCTTCACTCATAATGTTGAATGACACATTAAGTCTTTTAAATAAATTGGAAACAACCTTACTATTGTCGCCCGGTACGCCCAAACTATCATTACCGGTTTGAAGTGCCACATGTGAGGTCCTCCAGAGCGTCAAGGTCTCTTTTATGCTATCCTTTATACTGGATATTTTATTTAAATCCTCCTCTGCCGCAAGGGAAACAACATCCTTTGTTAATTTCTGACTTAGCATGCGTTGTCTTCCGGCTACATTAATAACCGTTGAATCACTCTGCTGGTCCCTCAGGTGTTTTCTGATTAATATTTGACTAAGGACTACCGATAAGGCAATGGTACTTAGGGCAATAATGTATAAACGGCTTAACTTATCAAAGGTTCGCTGATCTAAAGAACTCCCACTTTTACTCATGGTTTTGCAATTATGCTAAGGCCTGCTTTATAAGAGCAAGATCCTTTTTTGAAAAATTAAGCTTCAAAGCTGCTGCATGCCCTTCATTCGACATTTTATTCCAGGTTTTCCTTAAAATATCTATGATCTTTTCGTCTTCATGTTTGGCAGCAAACTCTTCAAAGTAGTACTCAAGAAACACCAAGCAAATAACATCTTCTAAAGCCTGGCTTTCTTCATCCTTTTTTATTAGTTTTTTGTTGATTAAAAAGACAACGCGATCAACAAATGAATCGTCGTAACCCACTTTCTTTAAAATTTCAGCAGTCAAGTTACCGTGCATTTTCTTTAGGGTTTCACGCCATTTTAAATATCCAATCCTATCCATGGGGTATTCATTTCTGGCTATCTTCCAGCGACAGATATGTTGTGCCCGTGCGGCTATCTGAAGGGCTTCAGAAGCTTCAGGCCTAAATTGCAGTAGTCTTTGTGTCATACGCTGTGAGTACAGCAACTCCTTCGAATAGGTTATCCCTTGAACCTGGTAGGTATTTATATCTTCCGCATTTTTTTGATCAATTAAAATAATGGCTTTTTCAAATCGTGTCGGTTCCATAATACTGGCATTGGTTTAAATTAATCTATAAAGCCAATATACACATTTCCATCTTTTATTTTAACGGGGTAGGTTGCTATTTTGAGATCATCACCTCCTAATTGTGAACCGTCCTCTAGTGAAAAATTCTTTTTATGCATAGGACATGCTACTTTGGGTATCCCATTTTTATCACCAATCATTCCAAGGGACAATACCATTTCCATTTTATGCGGGCATACATTTTGGCAGGCATACCATTTCGAAATCCGTGCAAAATTATAAACCGCTATTTGCTTGGTTTTATATTTTATACAAGCACCACTGTTTTCCGGAAAATCCTCTGTGACACCTACCTTGAACCATGTTTTTACACACGCTTCGGTTACTGTTTGATATTGATTTAATATGTGTTGCATCCTAAGTTTTATAAAATATTAATTAGCTCCAAGCCTTTGGCATTTTTTGATCTCTCATGGGTACAAAGACCAAATTGTCGTCGGTATCATCCGAGTTGACAAAATGTTTAAATCGTTCACTCATATCTGGATCTTCTATGGCTTGTTTCCACTCACATTCATATTTATTGATCAGTCCTTGCATTTCCAATTCCAAGTCCTCAGCAATCCCTAAAGAATCTTCCATTATAACTTGTTTTAAATAATCTATTCCACCTTCCAATTTATCCAACCAAGGTGCCGTTCGCACCAATGGTCCTGCCGTTCTTATATAGTACATTAAAAATCGATCGAGATATTTTATGGCTGTTTCATCATCCAATTGTTCAGCAAATAAAATGGCGTGTTTCGGTGTTGCCCCTCCGTTACCACAGACATAGAGGTTCCATCCTCCCTCAACAGCAATCAATCCAAAATCTTTTCCCCTTGCTTCAGCACATTCCCTGATACAGCCAGACACTCCTCCTTTTAACTTATGAGGCGATCGTAATCCTTTATAACGATTTTCTATTTCAATAGCAAAAGTTACGCTTTCATGCATTCCATAGCGACACCATGTTGATCCCACACAACTCTTTACAGTTCGTAAGGACTTCCCATAGGCGTGACCACTTTCAAATCCGGCATCAATCAAATCTTTCCAAATAACGGGTAATTCATGTAATTGGGCTCCAAACAGGTCCACGCGCTGTCCACCAGTTATTTTTGTATAGAGATTAAATTTCTTAGCCACCTGTCCAATAGCGATCAATTTGTCCGGTGTAATCTCACCACCAGGAACTCTGGGTACAACGGAATAAGTTCCATTTCGCTGAATATTGGCTAAAAATCTATCATTTGTATCTTGAATGGCCACCTGGCGGTTTGGCGTTTCCATATGGATGCTGGCATAAATGGAAGCTATTACAGGTTTACATACTTCACATCCATGACCTTCACCAAATAAATTAAGTGCCTCATCATAATCCTTTACTTTATTTATTTTTATGAGATCATAAAGTTCCTGCCTGTTAAAGTTAAAATGTTCACATACGGTTTCCTTAATCTCCTTTCCCTGGGATTTTAGGGTTTCGTTTACGAGATCGACTACCATGGGTTTACATCCACCACAACCAGTTGTGGCTTTGGTAATGCTAATAACTTCTGCTAGATGATTACATCCTCCTTCCGTTATCGAACTGCAAATACTTCCTTTAGTAACGCTTTCGCATGAACACACTTGAGCAACATCCGGAATATCCATCACATTACCAAAGTTAGACCCGTTTGCTCCTCGACCACCAATGATCAGTTCTTCTGCCTCTTCAGGAATTGGTAAACCATTTAAATAGATTTGATGGAGCATATTATAGTCGGAGGCATCGCCAATTAAAATTCCACCGAGTAAGGATTTTCCATCATGACTTATATTTATCCGTTTGTACAAATTTTTTGTTTTATTTTCATAAACAATGGAGTATCCCTTGTCTACGGGCATAAATGGCTGCCCATAACTGGCCACATCGACACCAATCAATTTTAATTTAGTTGACATATCGATATCATCCTTCATCAATACCTCTGTATTTCCCAAAATTTGGTTTACAGCTACTTCCGCCATATCATAGCCTGGAGCTACTAAACCATAAATCATATGATTAAATAAGGCGACTTCTCCAATAGCATAAATTTCTGGGTCGGATGTTTGCATACCATTGTTCACTACTATTCCACCTCGTACACCCATTTCCAAATGACAGGTCTTACCCAATTCGTCACGCGGACGAATACCGGCAGATACTACGAGCATATCCACATCTAAATTATCATATTCCCCAAACTGCATACCAGTAATCACATCATCACCCAGTATTTTATTGGTGGCCTTTGACAAGTGTACATGGATTCCCAAAGATTCAATCTTTTCCTGTAACACCTTACTGCCTCGCGTGTCTAATTGTCTGGGCATCAATTTGGGCGCGAATTCCACCACATGGGGTTCAAAACCCATGTCTAAAACTGCTTTAGCGGCTTCCAATCCCAACAAACCACCGCCAAGAACGGCTGCTTTTATGGTCCTGTCAGTCTTAGATTTTAAGTCCTCGGCATAGTCCAACATAGCCTCCAAATCTTCAATCGTCCGGTACACAAAAACACCCTTTTTTTCAATACCGTCAACATTCGGAACAAAAGGTGCAGATCCTGTGGCTAAAACCAAATAATCATATTTATAATGCAAATCATTAGATGTTGTAATCTTATTTGATGCCCGATGAATATCTGTAACACGTTCATTAGACCTCAATTGAATACCATGTGATTCATACCAGGATCTCGGTGCCATTTCCAAGGCTTCGGCATCTTGATTTTGGAAATATTCACTTAAATGCACGCGATCGTATGCTGGCCTGGGCTCCTCTCCAAAAACCATAAGTTCAAAACCCTTGGCTAATGGATTTGCCACAAACTTTTCACAAAATTTATAACCAACCATGCCATTACCCACAATGATTATTCTTTTCATCAGATACTATTTTATTTATACATTATAATTAATATCATGGATTATTCGTATGTCATTAGTATCCATCAAATATCTTTGATCATGTTACTAACTACGTATTTTTAAAATCAAAAATAAGTATTTTTACTTAATTTAATACGTAAATCATTAAATTTTTATCAAAACTGGACATTATTAAAGATTTCGTAAAAGGAGATACATTTTTTTACTAAGAAGGCAAAATTCGAACGTTCGCATTAAGAAAGTAAAAACGTTTAAGGATAACCGTTTTCATTGCGCAGTAACCGGACAAAAAGAATATTGAAATCCTTAAAAATGTTTACCGACTGCAAAGACCAATTTATCTAATGGTTATAAATTGACAAACGGACTCACGACCCACTCGTACAGCCATTCCCAAAAAACAATATAACATGCTTATAAGGACTTGATTCGATTTAAGGAAAATTAACAGATTATTCTTGGTCAGAACCCTATAAAGACAACTCCTACTCTACCCATTGGAACAGGTATAATGAACTTCTCATGCAGGTATAACTGTAATGATGACACTTTTGGAGGCCGGTGTTTTAGCAGTGTGTGCAAAACTGTCCAAAGGAACTAAAACATTAGTTTCCGGAAAATAAGTAGCACAACAATTTTTAGGGATATCATAACCCACTACCTTAAAGTTATGTGCTTCCCTGACTGTTTCTTTATAATGCGATTTTATATGCACGATTTGCTTTTCCTCAAGTTGCCGTTCTTTCATGTCTTCAACATTCATGAAGATAACACGTCTTTCATTGAAAATACCGCGATACCGATCATTAAGTCCGTAAATGGTGGTATTGAACTGATCATGGCTACGAATGGTCATCATAATTAATTCTTCCCCTTTAAGGGTCCATTTTGGCAATTTGTTCAAGGTGAAATTTGCTTTACCGGTTTTGGTGTTAAATTGCCTTAATCTGGCACCATTAGGCAAATAAAATCCGGATGGATCTTTTATGCGCTCGTTATAATTCTGAAATCCTGAAACCACCTCCTCTATATCATCGCGAACAAGATTATAGTCGTCTTTATATTGCAACCAATTAACCTGTGAACGCTCTCCCAAGGTAGCATGCGCAATACCACAAACAACAGCTACTTCACTCAGCAATTTATCGGAACAGGGGTTTAAAACCCCTTTGGTTGATGACACAATGCCCATAGAGTTCTCGATACTCTGAATCTGCTCTCCTGATTTTTGATAATCTTTTTCGGTCCGCCCTAAACAGGGTAGAATAAGAGCCTCCTTACCAGTGACCAAATGTGATCTATTCAGTTTGGTACTCACGTGTACAGTTAGATTACAATTTTCTAAGGCCTTTGCCGAGTACAGGGTGTCTGGAACCGCCGCAATAAAATTTCCTCCCAGCCCAAAGAACACTTTGGCTCTCTTTTCATACATGGCCTTAATGGCTTCAATTACAGAATAACCATGCTTATTACTCGGTTTAAATCCATATTTATCTTCAATTTTATCCAGAAAACTTTGTGGGGCTGCTTCCCAAATACCCACTGTTCTATCACCCTGTACATTGGAGTGCCCTCGAACCGGACATGTTCCGGCCCCATCTTTTCCAATACTTCCTTTAAGTAATAGTAAATTAACCAATTCCCTAATATTGTCAACGGCATTTTCATGTTGTGTCAGACCCATGGCCCAGCAAATTATAATTTTATTGTTGTTCAGGATCAATTGTAATGCAGCGTCAAATGTGTCCCGGGGTATTCCAGCGGACTTTAGGCAATCCTCAAAATCATAAGATTTTAAATCTGAAATAAACGCTTGATATCCATGCGTATGTTTTTCAATAAAATCGTGATCAAATACCTTTCCAATAGTTTCTTCTTTTTCTAATAATTTTAGCAGAATGGCTTTAAAAAAAGCCACATCCCCATTTATAGACAGCGGCACATAAAGGTCTGCTAAAATGGTACCTCCGGTTACCATTTTCATTGGGTTCTGTGGATTGGTAAATTTAATGAGGCCGGCTTCAGGTAAGGGGTTCACGGCGATAATCTTTCCTCCGTTTCTTTTGCACTTTTCCAGAGCTGAAAGCATCCGGGGATGATTGGTTCCCGGGTTTTGACCAACCACCATTATGACTTCTGCTTTATACAAATCATCTAAGGTAACCGACCCTTTTCCTATTCCTAAAGTTTCTGATAATGCTGTGCCACTAGCCTCATGGCACATATTGGAGCAATCCGGTAAATTGGAAGTTCCGTATTCACGCACAAATAACTGATACAAAAATGCAGCTTCATTAGTCGTCCTACCTGAAGTATAAAAAACGGCTTCATCAGGATGATCCAATGACTTGAGGTGCGTTGCTATTTTATTAAAGGCCTCTTCCCAAGACAAAGGTCTGTAATATTTTGATCCCCTTTTCAATAACATGGGCTCAGCCAATCGGCCAGATTTTCCAAGATCAAAATCGGACCAATCGGCTAATTCATCAACAGAATATTTACTGAAGAAAGTGCGTCCAATGGTTTTATTTTGCGCTTCTTCTGCAATAGCCTTGATACCATTTTCACAGTATTCTCCCCATAAAGAGCGCTCATCATCTGGATCGGGCCATGCACATCCCGGGCAATCAAATCCACCTTTCTGATTCATTTTCAAGGAAAGCTTAAGAGCTTTACTTAAGCCTATATACTTTTGAGCATGATTCAAAGCATGGGTAATTCCTTTAATACCAGCACTGTTATTCGCCCGTTCTTTAATTTTCAAGTTTGTGAATTCTTCAGGTGCTAACGCCCTTTTGTCCTTCGATTGATTCATTCTAATGGCTTATATCTATCAAATATCGCATTTTTAAAAAATTATCTGTTAATACATCCTTATATTTTCTAAAAACAAAAGCAAAAATATTTTACATTAGACGATAATTTACGTGGGTTTATAATGAAAAAGAAAATTACCTTAAAAGACATAGCTACGACCTTTGGGGTGTCTATTGCTACCGTTTCAAAAGCACTTAATGATAGCTACGATATCAGCACAAAAACCAAACAGAAGATTCAAGAATATGCCAAAGAACACCATTATAAACCAAATGTTATTGCTCTCAACTTACTTAATAAAAAAACCAAAACGATTGGGGTGGTTATACCCAATATAATGAATAGCTTTTTTGCCAAGGCCTTCGTGGGCATAGAAAACATGGCTTCTCAAAACGGTTATCAGCTTGTATCCTGTATTTCAAACGAATCTTATGAAAAAGAGGTGAAAACAATCGAACTGTTAAAGTATGGTGATTTAGATGGTCTTATCATTTCCTTAGCCGAGGAAACCCAGGTGAAGCAGAATTTCACACATCTTCAAAATACCATTAATGAAGGTATTCCAGTTGTGATGTTCGATCGGGTTTCGGATTCCGTTTCATGTGATAAAATCATTGTAAATGATTTAGAAAGCGCCTATTCAGCCACTAAACATTTGCTGCAATCCGGATGCCATCGAGTGGCCCTAATTTCCATCATTGATAATTTGAGTGTTGGAAAACTACGGGTAGAAGGCTATAAAAAGGCCATTACAGAATATGACATGCCTATAGAGGAACGACTCATTATTCGCATTGGCAATCACGAAGACTTTGATACTATTATGAAAGTAACACTCTCGGATAAAACTATTGATGGCCTTATCTGCCTGGAAGAAAATGCGGCCGTGAATGCTTTAAAAATAGTCAAACAAATGGGCTATGCCATTCCAAATGAAATGTCTATTATCTGTTTTACAAATGGTAAACTTTTACAACATCTTACCCCCTCTATATCAGCCATTAGTCAACATGGAAAACATATTGGTGAAACCGCCGTTAACATGCTTATTGACCGTATAGAAAATGCGGTAACAGATCAACCTTTTATTACGAAAATGATAAAAACAAGTTTGATTCCCAGAGAAAGCACAAGACCCGTTAAATTAATATAGTATCCGGCTAACCCGTAAAATAGGTGAGCACTGAAATGACAACAATGACTAATAGGACAGATAGTATAATATCTATTTGATCAAAACTGTCTTTACTGGCTTTCTTTTGTTCGATGGATAGGGTTCCAAAAGCCAATCCCTTAATACTTTCATAATTGGGAGCCTGAGAGACCAGACTAACGACCACACAAACAACAGCAGAAAATAAAAACATAAATATGGCCATATGGGCAAAATTTATCGCTGCAAAGGCATGAGCAATGCCTTGTAAACTATCGATGTTAATTTCAGCAGCAATTCGCAATGCGGCCACAAAAAGACCAGCCATTAAGGTAACAATGGCTCCCTTTGCATTTACGCGTTTCCATAAAATCCCTAATACAAAGACAGCTGTAATTGGAGGTGCGATATAGGATTGTACACTTTGTAAATATTTGTAAAGGGTACCACCACCTATTTTTTCCATGATAGGTATCCAAATAATTCCTAAGAACACTACAATAGCCGTTGCCAACTGTCCAATTTTAACCAATCGCTTTTCGGTCATGTGTGGTTTTAATTTTTTATAAATATCAATGGTGAAAATAGTAGAACACGAGTTAAAAACGGAAGCTAGGGAACTCATAAGGGCAGCCATTAAACCCCCTGCTACAAGACCCTTGAGCCCTACGGGAAGTAAGGCCTTGACCATTACCGGGAAAACCTGATCTGCCCGATCATAGCTTAAGACCCCCTTTTGTGCAAGTGCAAAAGCAATGATACCTGGTATTAAAAAAATAAATATCGGTAATATTTTTAGGTAAGCTCCGAATATAGCACCTCGTCTACCTATTTTAATATTATTAGCCGCTAAGGTTCTTTGAACTATATATTGATCGGTACACCAATACCAAACCCCAACCACTGTTCCACCAAATAAAAGGCCGGTCCATGGAAAATCCGGGTCACTAACGGGGCGCCACATATTAAAATGTTCAGATCCTACCGTAGCCCGTAATTCTGACCACCCTCCAACTTCATGTAAACCCAAATACGTTATGGTTACGGACCCTGCAATAAGAATAACCGTTTGAAGGGTTTCAGTATAAATGACCGCCTTCATCCCTCCTATAATGGTATAAATACCGGTAAATACAACAATTCCTATTGCTCCATACCAAAAGGGAATACCTAACAATTCGGACACAACAATACCACCGGCATAAATCGTTACCGATACCTTGGTAATGACATATCCGGCTAATGAAAACACCGATAAAAACCAACGCGAACGGGCATCAAATCGTTTTTCAAGAAATTCCGGCATGGTAAAAGCCCCACTTCTGATATAAAACGGCAGAAATAACCAACCCAGAAGTAATACGATCCATGCATGTAATTCATAGTGCGCCATAGGCATACCTGATTCGGCTCCTGTACCAGCCAAACCAACAACATGCTCTGAACCTATATTGGAAGCAAAAATTGAGGCCCCAATAACGAACCATCCCACGTTTCTACCTGCTAAAAAATAGTCCTCCGTATTCCTATTTTTTTGTAAAATAACCCAAACAGCAACGGCCATTAATGCTAAAAAGTACACTCCTAATACGACCCAGTCTAAGCCTTCCAATACCGAATTCATAGGTTTAGATATATTGGTTTATAATATTTTCAAATAATTCCTGTTTCCCACTTACTAAAGGTAATTCTCCATTATCCAGAGCGATTTTATATAAATCGGAAAGTGTCAGCTTCCCTTCTTCAAAGGCTTTGCCATTTCCAGTATCAAACGAACTGTAGCGCTCCTTTCTTAATTTTTCATACGGTGATGAGGATATAATTTTATCCGCGGTCAATAATGCCCTTGCAAACGTATCTGCGCCTCCTATATGCGCATGGAAAACATCATCGATATCGGTCGAGTTTCTTCTTATTTTGGCATCAAAATTTACACCACCCCCTTGTAAACCGCCAGCTTTGAGAAATACCAGCATTGCCTCGGTCGTTTCTTGGATATTATTTGGGAATTGATCCGTATCCCAACCGTTTTGGTAATCACCCCTATTAGCGTCTATACTTCCAAGCATACCTGCTTTGGCTGCCACTTCCAATTCATGTTGGAAGGTGTGTTGCGCCAGGGTGGCATGGTTAACTTCAATATTAATCTTAAAATCTTTATCCAGACCATATGCTTTCAAGAAACCAATTGCCGTTGCTGTATCAAAATCGTATTGATGTTTTGATGGTTCCATGGGTTTAGGTTCTATAAAAAAGGTGCCTGTAAATCCTTGACTACGCGCATAATCTCTGGCTATGGTTAGAAATTGTGCCATATGGTCCAATTCACGACCCATATCGGTATTCAATAAACTCATGTAACCTTCACGACCACCCCAAAACACATAATTTTCCCCGTTGAGTTTTATGGTTGCATCCAACGCCAATTTTACCTGTCCGCCAGCCCTGGCTAGAATATTAAACTCCGGGTTGGTCGCTGCACCATTCATATATCGTGGATTGGAAAAACAATTGGCTGTTCCCCAGAGCAATTTTATTCCTGAAGTCTTTTGCTTGACTTTAATATAATCTGTAATGCTATCTAATCGCCTTTCAGATTCCAAAAATGTGGGAGCTTCGGCAATTAAATCGAAATCATGAAAACAGAAATAATCGAACCCCATTTTACTAATAAATTCAAATGCGGCATCAGCCTTATCCTTTGCTGCCTGAAGGGGATCTGAAGATTGATCCCATTCAAAAGTTTGTGTGCCCGGGCCAAAAGGATCAGCACCTTTACCACAGAAGGTGTGCCAATAGGCTACAGCAAATTTGAAATGCTCTCGCATGGTCTTTCCAGCGACAACTTGATCTGGATTATAATATTTAAATGCCAATGGATTATCGGATTCTTTTCCTTCATAGTTTATATCACCAATTCCTTTGTAATATTCCCGGTCTCCAATTATTGCCATAATATTAATTATTTTTAGGATTATACATTATTCAATATAAGTTCCAATTCATATTTCCAATTTTTATAGGCCTTTTGGTAAGGGCTTTTATCCCTTAAAGGCAAAAAGGTCATGACATGGTCATTATTCATTATTGATTTTCCAAAACTTTCTAAATCGCCATTATGCAGGCCTGCTGCGCGTGCTGCCCCTATAGCTCCGGTGGTATTGTATATTTCTATTTCCTGATCGATCAAAGTTGCAACGGTAGTGGCAAAAATTTCGGATCGGAATAAATTGTCGTTTCCTGCCCGTATCACCTTTGCTCGGATACCGTCTGATTTTAATATTTCCATCCCATAAACGAATGAAAATGCAATACCTTCCAATGCTGCCCGGCACAAGTGCCCTTTATGATGGTTATTTAAATTCACGTTAACGATTCTGGTTCCTAATTCTTTATTGTTTAACATGCGTTCGGCTCCATTTCCAAATGGTATTAAACAAACCCCATCCGATCCAACTCTAACTTCCGATGCCATTAAGTTCATCTCGTCATATGAATTAACGGCCAAATTATTCAATAACCAACGGTATTGAATACCTGCTCCATTGATGCATAGTAATTTACCGATACGGGTTTCTTTTTCCCTATGATGGTTAACATGCGCAAAATTATTTACCCGGGCATTTTCCTTTACAGATAAGTTATCCGTTATGGCATAAAAAACCCCTGAAGTGCCTCCGGTAGCTGCCACTTCACCCGGATTAAATACATTAAGGGACACGGCGTTATTTGGTTGGTCTCCGGCTCTGTAATATATTGGTGTGCCCGATGCTATACCGCTTTCTTCTTCCCCTTTTTTATCAACAACGGACTGGACTCCAAAAGTTTCTGTTATATCCGGAACCAAAGCCCGATCAATACCGTAATAGTCCAATAACATATTAGCGATATCATTCTCTTTAAAGTTCCACAAAATCCCTTCAGATAATCCGGATAGAGTGGTATTTATGGTATTCGAAAATTTATAGGCAATAAAATCACCCGGTAGCATGAATTTGTAAATGTTCTGATACGTGTTGGGTTCGTTATCTTTAACCCATTTTAGTTTTGACGCAGTGAAATTGGCTGGTGAATTAAGTAATTGTGAAGCGCATTTTTCTTCCCCAAGATCTTCGAAGGCCTTATTTCCAATGTTTACCGCTCGGCTATCACACCATATGATACTTTTTCTTAGTGGAACACCATTATGGTCGACCACAACCAAGCCATGCATTTGATATGATATGCCGATGCCCTTTATTTGCGTTTTCGAAATATGATATTCTTTTTTTATCCGTTTTATGGCATTACAACAATGGATCCACCAATCTTCGGGGTTTTGCTCAGCCCATCCATTTTTTTGGGCATACATACCCATTTCCTGCTTTGGTTCCTGAACAACTCCCAAACTTCTCCCAGTGGCTTCCTCTACCAAAGCGGCCTTAATACTTGAACTGCCTATGTCTAATCCTAAATAATACAATTAATAACGAAAGTGGTTTTTTCAAAAGTAGGTATAGATGACCCATTCTCCATTAAAATTGTCTAAATTAGATGTCATAACCCTCAGGGAGCATAACGGTAACTATTTAAATTTCAATATTTTAATATTAAGAATAGGCCTACTTAAAGGTTTTCGTAATTTTTCATATTTAAAGATTATCTGTATCATAACCCTGCTTACGATAAGTCTTATAGTCTTCCATGGTATCCAGATCAGCATTATTGAATTCAGGCCTTAAATAGGTAATAAAATGCTGGTTTTTATCCACTATACTTTTTGCACCAACATCTGAATTTAATTGGCGTAATTGGTCGAGATAGGACAGGTCAAAAAGAACAGGAACACCATGACTCTGGTGTTGATAAGAGGTACTGATAATTTGATTCCTACCTGGTAAAAAAACTGAAATCATGTTATTGAGGTAGTCAGGAGTAACAAAAGGTTGATCTGCCAATGTAATCAAAATGCCATCCGGCTTTAAAACTTGCTCCTTTATATAATTGGAAGCCATGGCAATAGACATCCCCAATCCCATTGACCAATCCGTATTATTTAAAACGGTTACAGGAAAACGATCAACTTTTTGGTTTATGTAATCATAATTGGCCCCTAACACAACAATAATTTCTGTTGCTACCGTTTTTAGGGCATTTTTTACAACATGTCCCAATAAGTAATCTTCCCCCCATGGTAACAACTGTTTTGGAGCACCCATTCTTCGTGAAGCTCCAGCAGCCAAAATAACCAAGGCTACATTCGTGGTTTTAGCAGGCACAACTATAATTTATTATGATGTATTTTCCCGTTTTTTTTACTTAACGACATAGGGTTTTGTTGACGTGTAAATGCCAATATTTCCGAAATAATAGAAATGGCAATTTCCTCAGGAGTTTCGGAACCAATATTTAACCCCGCGGGTCCATGGATGCACTCCAAAAACCTGTCTTCAATTTCAGGAGAATATTCAATAAATTGGTTCAATAAATCGTCCCGTCGCTTGGATGGACCCAACAAACCTATATAGGCCGGACTGGTCTGTTTAAGGGCCACGAGATACCGTAAATCATTAGCAAAGTTATGAGTCATGAGTACAACTGCGGTTTGCTCATCTATGTTTTCTACTTCAATAGTTTCTGGAGTTGTACTAATGAAAGCAGTAGCTCCGGGGAAATTTTCAATAGACTTATGTTCTTTAATCCCAGCAATTATAGTAACTTCCCATCCCGTTAATGCCGCATAACTACAAAGTTTTACAGCATCGTGTTCTGCACCAATTATAATCATTTTAAAACAAGGTGCCATCGGTTGTTTCAATACAGGGAGTGGATTGCTTTTATAATTTATTGAAGGATTGGATATGGAAAATAAGAGATTTTCAATTATAAGATAAGATCCTAAACCATTTAATGGCCCTGCTTTCTTTTCAAAAAATGAATGTATTTCGAATTTGGTTCTATGCTTTAAACAGGCAAAAAAAGCACTGGAAAAACCATCCTCTGGATCAAATAATTCCAATAATATGTACAGTATTCCCTCACAACCTAATCTGTAGCGTCCATCATAAGTCATCATCTTGGACCGTCCGGTTTTAAAAACAGATTGAGCCTGTAGGCAAACTTCTTTTTCTACACATCCTCCACTTACTGCACCTACCATATCCCCATTTTCGAGGACAAGCATTCGCACACCAGGTCTACGATATGATGAACCATCCAAGGCCACCACCGAAGCTAAAACCGATTTATTACCTTGCTGTTTTGCAAGTAGGGCGTTTTCAACTATGTTTTTAAATTCATGTGTCATAACCCAATCTACCCAACCAATTCTTGCAATTGCATATTATTCATAAATGGTTGTTTATAGAGTCTTTGTCCAGTAGCTTGGTAAATTGCATTTGCCAAAGCCCCAACAGCAGGTGGTAAGCCCGGTTCACCCAATCCGGTAGGATCAACGGAACTGTCTACAAAAAACACCTCAATATCCTCTGGTGCCTGTGCATGGCGAATTAATTGGTACCGATCAAAATTGATTTCATTGGGTTCACCATTATTAAAAGTTAGCTGACTATACATGGCATGACCTATGCCATCAATAACCCCTCCTTGGATCATATTTTTGGCAGCGTCAGGATTAATTACAATTCCGCAATCCACGGCACACCAAACTTTTTTAACTTTAGGTTTCTCATCCACCATAACCACATCAATAACCTCTGCAACGTAGGAGTGATGACAAAAATACGCAGCTACTCCACGATAAACTCCCGGTATGGATTCTCCCCAATTGGATTTTTCCTTAACTAATTTCAGGACTCCAGCATAACGTTCAGGTTCATAATCATTCTTTTCCCCAATTGGATTATTAATCGCACGATCAAACAACTCCAAACGGAAATCTATAGGATCCTTGCCGGCTAATTCTGCAACCTCATCCAGAAAAGCTTGCTCTGCCCCTGCCGTAAAATGTGATCTTGGCGCTCTCCAGGCTCCTGTTGTAATATTGGTTTTGGCATCAATCTTTTCCGCTGAATAGTTTTCAACGGCTCCCGCAGGAAAACGATTGGGAAATACAGGTCCTTCCGGCAGTCCCGCACCTTTTACACTAAAAGCAATTAAATTATTATTTTCATCCAGACCTGCTTTATACACCGATTGATATGCTGGTCTGTAGGTTCCCTGAGTCATATCGTCTTCTCTCGTATAGATAAGTTTAACCGGTGCGCCAATTTTCTTGGAAATGGCAGCAGCTTCAACACCAAAATGCACATAAAGCCGTCGTCCAAATCCTCCGCCAATACGTGTCATGTTTACGGTGACATCCTCCAATGGTAAGCCTAATAATTTAGAAACAGAACCTTCAAGTGCCTCGGGCGTTTGGGTAGGACCTATTAACTCTGCCGAGGTATCTGTAACATTTGCAAAAAAGTTCATGGGTTCCATAGTATTATGAGGTAAAAACGGTGAACTGTAGGTCCGTTCTATAACTTTTGCAGCTTTACTAAAAGCCATATCTGGATCACCATCTTTTCTACTACCCTGAGCTTTTCCGGAAGCTAATGCCGTTTCTAATATACGGTTATGCATTTCAGAATTCTCCAATTCCGAAATCAACTCCCAATTGGCCCTAATCGCTTTTTTTGCTTTCATTAAAGGCCATGTTGAATCGCCAACTATAGCAATAAGCTGTAAAAATCCTTTTTCATCACTCCAAGAAGGATCTTCAAGAGCAATATCTATAATAAAAGCATCTTTTACTCCTGGCATTGCCTTAATTTCTTCTTCATTGAAGTCCTTTAACTTCATCCCGAAAGCCGGTGGATGCTGTATCATGGCAAATTGCATACCTTCTCTTTTGAAATCTAAGCCGTACATGGGTTTTCCGGTCACAATGTTTTCGCCTTCTACATTCCTTTTACTGGTGCCGATTAATTCGAAACTATTGATATCTTTTAGGTCAATCTCATCCGGAATTTCAATACCAACGGCCTTAGAGGCAATGGCCCCGTAATCCACGGTTCGTTCTCCATTCTTCTCACTTATTATCCCTTTGGTAACACTCAAATCAGAAACCGCAACACCCCACTCCTTGGCCGCTGCCTCCAACAACATTCTTCTTCCGGTAGCCCCCGCCATTCGCAGAGCGTTCCAACTTAATCGAATGGATAAACTACCCCCGGCAAATTGATTTTGATATATCCCCGTATTCAATGGGGCCTGCTCAACAACAACATTATTCCAATCTACATCCAACTCTTCGGCAATAATCATGGGCATTGAAGTCCTTACATTCTGCCCGATCTCTGGATTAGGTGAGTAAATGGTAACCATACCGGTATCTCCAATTTTTATATAGCCGTTTATTTCAAACCATTCGTTGGGAATGGCTACTTTTTCTTTAATTTTTTTATCTGAAGTACAGCCAGTAAACCAACTAAACCCAATAAGCATGCCACCACCCGCTGCAGCAGAAACCTTTAAAAATGAGCGACGATTGTAATGTGTTCTTATCTTAGTCATAATGTCTTATTTTAAAGTTTTGATGCGGTTTTAATCGCTTGTTTTATTCTTACATAAGTGCCACATCTACAAATATTCCCATTCATTGAAGCATCAATGTCTGCGTCTGAAGGATTTGGATTACTCTTCAATAGCGCCGCTGCACTCATTATTTGTCCACTTTGGCAATAGCCGCATTGAGGAACATCGTGTTCTAACCAGGCTTGTTGTACCGGATGATCGCCGTTATCCGAAAGACCTTCAATAGTGGTGATGTTCATGCCTTCGGCTTGGGAAACTTGAAGTAAACAACTACGAACGGCATTACCATTAACATGCACAGTACAGGTACCACACTGTCCAATTCCACAACCATACTTCGTTCCTAACAAATCCAAATGATCTCTTAGTACCCACAAAAGCGGCGTATCCATATCTGCCTCAACTGTATGTTTTATATTATTGATTTTTAGGGTGAATGTTGACATAGTTAGCATTTTAGAAGTTATCTCCCTAAATTACAAAAAAATATACTTTCTTTAGTTTACGGTATTCAATTTAACACTGTTTTAATAAACTCTAATGCTCGCCTTTCGTTATAGTAAAAATCTTTCTTCTCAATAAACCCGACATGTCCTCCATACTTTGGCATTTCAAGATGCAGAAAGGAATTATTTTTAGCTTCTTTAACAGGGAAACACTCCGGTGATAAAAAGGAATCGTTTAATGCATTAATGATGAGCACCGGAGTTTTAATATGAGGCAGAAATTGTAAACAACTGTTCTTGTCATAGTAATCTCTAGCATTCTTAAAGCCATGTGCCTTTGCCGTGTACACGTTATCAAAATCCTTTAGGGTTTTAATGGTATTAATCTCACTAATGCTCAATGCATTGGGAAATCGTCTTTGTTTTTCTCTTAACCGTTTTAATAAATCCTTTAGAAATCTATCATGAAATGGTTTATTTTTAATTGTATGAAGTGCCTCGCAAGAACCGGATAAACTACAAGGTACCGAGACCGCCACCGCTGCTTTTATATTAGGTGGGACATCCCGTCTTTCTCCTAAATATTTCAAAATTAAATTTGCACCTAAACTCAGGCCTTTTAAAAAAATGTGATCATAGTGTTTTACATGAATAGCATGATCAATAACTTCTTCTAAGTCTGAAGTTGCTCCTGAATGATAACTGTAGTATTTTAAATTTTGTTCACCACTACATCCTCTGAAATTTACACAAAGTGCATCAATGCCATTGGCGTTAAACAATTGAGCAGGACCCGTTACATAAGGACGTTGCCCATGGCCTTCAAGCCCATGAAGCAGAATAATTAATTTGTTGGTCTTCGATTTTGAATGGCTCCAATCCAAATCCAGAAAATCCCCATCTGAAAGTGTGATTCGTTCCCGGTGTTGTTTTAGGGTGACTTGTCTCAATAATCCGGAATATACGGTTGAAATAAAACCGTTTTTAAAGTAAAAAGGAGGCTTGTAAGTGGATTCTAATATGGGCATTTTATAATTGACAGTAAATTGTTATAGGTTGACAGTTCCATGACTCAGAGTAATCATTATACTTCAAGGGAGGTAAATGTAAAATCATTTCCATTAAACAACCCCTTATCGCTTAATTTTAATGATGGAATGACCAACAATGCCATAAAAGAGAGGGTCATGTACGGGGCATGCATTTGGGATCCCAAATACTTAGCCATTATATTCAACTGTGAATATGCCTTTCCAACAGTTTCACCATCTTTATCACTCATAATGCCAGCAACGGGAAGGGGCATCACTAATTCCTCCTCCTTTGAAACGGCACATATACCGCCTTTATTTTCTATAAGTAAGTTAACCGCCTTACAAATGGCTTCATCATTAACGCCAACAGCAATGATATTATGTGAATCATGTGCCACGGAAGACGCTATAGCGCCTTCTTGAAGTCCAAAATTCTTTATAAAGGCCATTACAGGACGTTCGTTCTTGTAACGATTAACCACGGTCATCTTTAAAATGTCTTTTTTAATATTTGATATTAGGTTTCCATTAGAGTATATGGCATCTTCAACAATTTCATTAGTTACTAACTGCCCCTCTAAGGCTTCAATAACCCGAATTTTCTTTGCCGTAGAAGCCACTCCAAAATCTGACTCTTTCTTTTTATGACAACTAAAATTATTGACTTTACTAAAGGAAATAGGTTTTATTAATGATTTTCCATTATGGAAAACCACCTCTCCGTTAATAACGGTCTGTTTGGTTTTAAAGGTATTTAAGTCTTCAACAACAATGCAATCTGCCGGATCTCCAACCCTTAACAGTCCAACCTCCAGCTTATAGTGGTCTACGGGATTGACGCATGCTACCTGTAATACCTTAAAGACATCCATCCCTCTTGCAACTGCGCTCTGGCAAAGTTCATTAATATGACCTACAATTAAATCATCGGGATGCTTATCGTCACTACAAAACATGATATCATTATAATATTCCGGCAATAAATCAATTAAGGCATCAAAGTTTTTGGCTGCACTACCTTCTCTAATTAAAATTTTCATACCCTTTTGCAATTTTTCCAATGCCTCATCATACGTAAAACATTCATGGTCGGTCGAAATTCCCGCTTCAATATATTTGGAAATAGCATTACCCCTTAAACCAGGTGCATGTCCATCCACCGGTTTTTGGTAATGTTTAGCCCAAGCCAGTTTTTTAATAACATCATCATCCTTAAACAACACACCGGGGTAATTCATCATTTCCGCTAAATATTTTATTTCAGGATGTTCCAAAAGGATTTTTATGTCATTCGGATTTATTTCAGCTCCGGCCGATTCAAACATCGTAGCAGGGACACATGAAGGTGCTCCAAAATTGAACTTAAATGGAACCTGTTTACCGTTTTCAATCATAAATTTCACACCTCTAACGCCTAAAACATTGGCGATTTCATGCGGATCGGAAACGGTAGAGACCGTACCATGCCTAACGGCAATTCTTGCGAATTCACTGGGCACCAACATCGAGCTTTCTATATGGATATGGGCATCGATGAAACCGGGCAGAATAAAATGGTCCATATCATGCTCTTTCTCCTCTATGGATACAATAACATGGTCTTCAATGGTTATTTCACCTTTATAAATACGCCTATTTGATATATCAACTATATTGCCTTTTAGATTCATCCTTTTATTGATACTGGGCAGTGCTTAATGTCACCTCAGAAATCGTGCTCAACACGACCCTATTTTTTTAGTTCTATTTTTAAAATTTGTTTGGTTTTATCTGTCACTTTAAAACGATTATCTGCACGCCTTCCGACAACCCATACTATATCATCTTTCGAACACAACAACCAGGTACGATCTTTTTCTATCAATGATAACTTCTCATCCTTAAAATATTTGCTCAACTTCTTTTTTCCAGACATTCCCAAAGGATAGAAGTAATCACCGTCCTGTTTTCTTCTCAATGTTAACGGAAAATGCAACATTTTTTTATCAACATAAATACACGTATTACCGGCTTTTGAAATGCTATCCACTTCTTCAAAACTAAATGTTCCCAAAGGTGTTTCAAAGTTTTTTAGGTCATTCAGGGTAAATATTTCCGGAACACTGGTTAATTCGATTTCAGTTACCAACAAATGCGCCCTATTTTTTATTAACCGGTGTGTTTTAGATTGCACATATTTTCCCGTTTCAGCTTCCAATAAATTAGTGACATCCTGCCATTCGGTAAACCCATATTTTTTAAAGACTTCATATAGGTAGGCCTTTGGGTGGGTTAGCTTTTGAAATTCTGAGATTTTAAAAGCACTAATACCATTTTCAACCTTGGCTATGGCGCGGTCTAAAAAAGCATCCATCTGGTCTTTAACAATGACTGAGGCCTCATTCAAATTATTTAAGGTCGTCTGAAAACTTTGCAAAAGGCTGGGATTAATGTCCTTCAAAACAGGGATAACCTCGTGCCTTAATTTATTCCGTAAATATTTAACTGACGCATTGCTGCTATCGGACCGCCATTTAATGTTGTACTCATTTGCAAAACCCAAAATTGCTTCCCTGGAGTAAGGCAAAAGGGGTCTAACAAATTTATCATTGACTTCGGGAATTCCAGTTAACCCTTCCAATCCGGTTCCACGGGTGAAATTTATTATAAAGGTTTCTAAATTATCATCCGCATGATGCGCCGTTAAAACATAGTCAAAATGTAATTGTTCGGCAATTTCCTTAAACCAATTATAACGCAGTTCCCGCGCTGCCATTTGGAGTGAACACTTATTATTTCTGGCATAGTCCTTAGTGTCAAAACTTTCTATAAAAACCTCCAGATCCAAATCCTCGGCGAGATCCAAAACAAATGCTTCGTCGGCATCGCTCTCCTCTGATCGCAAATTAAAATTACAATGCGCCAGGGCAATGTTAAACCGCAGTTTATGGCATAAATGCGTTAATACCACACTATCAACTCCCCCTGAAATGGCAATAAGTAGTTTCTTCTTATTTAAAAATGGCAACCTGAGATCGATATGGTTTTGAAATGAATTCAGCATAGGCCAAATATACAACTTTGCCAAGTTAAAAATAGGCGACATATTTTATAAATGAAATGATGAATATCATATCCCAACCCTCCAATTTTTGTATCTTTAACGTATCATTTATATTTCTTCAGTCATGCGTCAAAAAGACAACATATTAGATAAGTCGGGTGAAAAAGCATTTCATAAGAAAGTAGTTTCAGTAACCCAACATTTAAGGGCTTATGTCAATCATAGGTTATATATCGCAGAATCCTTAGGAATTATTCCGAAAAACATGTACAGTTCTAACGATCTCATCGATGAGGCCATTGTAAAATATTACGATAAAGGCTATGATGTTGATGCCGACCCTTTAACCATCAAGTTGAAACTTTTTAAAATTGTGGACACGGATTTGGATGAACTTTATAAAACCGAAGCTTTTCATAAGAATACCCTTAGCACGAATGACATATTGCATGAAGAACTGGACGGGCTAATTGAAAATTATACCATTGATGACGATTTCGATTTTATTATGAAGGAAGAGTTAAGTGATATTTCTTACAGGCAAGATACCAAACACAAACATGTTTTTGTATACGATGATAATAATACATCTTTAGCCCAAGCTTTTGAAATTGAAAACCTTAAATCCTTATCGCGTACTAATTTATTGGGGAGGTTTTACACCTCTACTCCTTTAAAAGTAACGGATATTGTCGATCTGTTTGTTTTTGGCAGACTGAATTACGATGATATTGCCAAAATAAAAAATACCGAGAAGGAATATATAGAGAAGCTACTTACCCAAGCCATGGAAACCTTAAAAAGCAATTTAGGTTAGTTTTCAAGCACAGTCCTCATGGCCTTGGCCTTTACCAAACATTCCTCATATTCTTTTAAGGGATCACTTTTTGATGTGATGGCACCTCCCACAGAATAGGAAACATAACGATTGTTAGCATTATAAAGAATGCTTCGGATAACCACATTAAAATCAAAATTTCCAATTGGAGTAAGGTAACCAATCGCTCCGGAATAAACTCCCCTTCTGGTTTCCTCCAGGGCTTCAATGATCTGCATAGCTGAAATTTTGGGTGCTCCGGTCATGCTCCCCATAGGAAAAGTACTTTCTATAATGTCCACCGGATGTGTAGAAGGATCCACTTCGGCACTAACCGTTGAAATCATTTGATGAACCTGATTGAAGGTATAGACCTTGCACAATTCTTCCACCTTAACACTACCCTTAATGGCAGTTTTGGATAAATCATTACGTACCAAATCCACTATCATAATATTTTCACTGCGTTCTTTAATATCAGTTGCCAAAGCGGTATTAAATAAGGCATCTTCATGCAAATTATCCGATCGCTTCGCTGTTCCCTTGATAGGTTGTGATATTACTTTGCCGCCATCCTTCTTTAAATAGCGTTCTGGAGAAGCACTTAATACATATTTTTCGCCCAGTTTGATAAAGGATGCAAACGGAGGCTTAGAAATTTCATTGAGTTTCCTGTAGGTTTCCAATGGATTAATTTGGGTGTCTTCGGCATAGAACTCCTGACAAAAATTGGCTTCGTAAATATCACCCCTATGGATGTGACCCAACATTTTATTTACTTTTTCAAAATAGGCATCCTTATGGATTCGAAGTTTTATTTTAATGTCCTCTTTACCGTGAACCTTTGTTGATTTGCTCAAAGGATTAATCCCTTTAATCGCTTTTACATCGTCCCCTACCTCATCATCAATACATTCTAAATAGTGTGCTTCAACCGTATTTCCCTTAATTAGAAATAATCTCTTCGGCTGAAAAAAGTATAAATCCGGAAATTTAAGTGCATCAAAATTAGCGGACGTCACATCCTCGATATCATTTTTTAAATCGTAGGTCAAAAATCCAAAAATCCAATCTTTTGTATGGGTGTGATACGCCTTCAATTGATCAAAGGCTTGATGAAAATTAGTATCAATGACCGAAAAGGCTTCCACGGCAAGAACGGCGTCATAACTTGAATAATCCTGAATGTAACTATTTGAATCCAACCAAACCACATCACTAAATTGTTGTGCCCAAACCAACAACTGATTCTTGAATGTATCAATTTTCTCTACATAAATAGCTCGTGATGTTCTCAACAAAAACAGATTAAGACACAAAGTTAATTAGTTTACTTAAAAAATTAAGTATTTTGTGTATACTTTAAACAGAAATGATGCATACATTAAAAAACAACAAGCTGCAAATTACCATCAATAAAATAGGCGCTGAACTTTGTAAAATAACCTCTACAAAATTCGGTACTGAATTTATGTGGGATGGAAATCCTGAGGTTTGGAGTGGAATTTCTCCTGTGTTATTCCCGATTATTGGAGCCTTAAAAAATGGATCTTACCTATTCGATAACAAGATATTCGAACTCCCCAAACACGGTTTTGTTAGACATAATGATCATTTTAAAATAAATAAAGAAGCCGAGAACCACTTAAATTTTGTATTACGTCATAACGATCATCTCTTAAAATCATACCCTTTTAAATTTGAATTTAACCTGGGCTATACGCTAACGGATAATACCGTAGAAGTGACACATGCAATTCGAAATTGTGATGACCATACAATGTATTTCTCGGTAGGTGGACATCCCGCTTTTAAGTGTCCCGTTTTTAAGGATGAACATTACAAGGATTATATTTTGGAATTTGAATACAATGAAAATTCCAGTACCCATTTAATCAATATGGATAATGGATTGATAACCAACCGAACTCAACCGATATTAGTAAATTCAAATAGTATTAAACTAAGGCATGATTTGTTTAATCAAGACGCCTTAATTTTGAAAGATTTAAAGTCCAAAAAGGTTACTTTGAAAAGTAATACACATGGTGCCATTTTAACGGTTAGCTATCCCGATTTTCCATATTTGGGTATTTGGGCAAAACCAAGTGGGGATTATGTATGTATTGAACCATGGCTAGGTATAGCGGATAACGAAATAACCAATCAGAATTTGAAGACCAAAGAAGGAATTCTGGCACTGGATCCCAAAAACGAATTCAAAGCCTCTTATACCATAGAAATACATGACGATCATCTTGTCTAATAAATTAATGGTAGATTTGCAGACTAAATAACAGTTTTGAGGTTTTCTGATTTAAATTTAAGCACCCCCCTTCTAAATGCCCTGGACGATCTGGGGTTTACCATACCAACCCCTATTCAGGAACAAGCTTTTAACCCTGTAGCTTCAGGAAAAGATATTGTGGGTATAGCACAAACTGGAACAGGAAAAACCTTTGCCTATATGCTTCCCATTTTAAGACACATGCAATTTTCAAAGCAAGATAATCCTCGTGTTTTAGTTTTAGTTCCAACGCGTGAGCTGGTTATACAAGTTGTAGAAGAAATTGAAAAACTTTCTAAATATATAAATAACCGTGTTTTAGGAGTTTATGGTGGCACCAATATCAACACACAAAAACAGGCTGTTGGTGAAGGTTTGGATATATTAGTTTCTACACCAGGGCGATTGTACGACTTAGCAATGAGTCGTGTACTTCAGCTTAAATCAATTCAGAAATTAGTGATTGATGAAGTTGATGTTATGCTCGATTTGGGTTTTAGGCATCAACTCATTAATATTTTCGATATCCTTCCCAAACAACGTCAAAACATTTTATTTTCGGCTACAATGACCCATGATGTCGATGCCTTGTTAAATGACTTTTTTAAAGCTCCCAAACGCATTTCCATTGCAGTTTCTGGAACGCCGGTGGACCATATTACCCAGACAAGATACAACGTCCCGAATTTTTATACTAAGGTTAATTTAATAACTCACTTATTAGAAGATTCTGAAATCTTTAACAAAGTATTAATTTTCGTGGCTTACAAACGTATGGCAGATCGTTTGTTCGAAAACCTTGATAAGATATTTCCAAATGAGATAGGGGTAATCCATTCCAATAAAACCCAAAATTACAGGTTTCGAAGCATTGAAGCCTTTGAAAGTGGAGAACATCGGATTTTAATCGCCACGGATATCATGGCCAGAGGATTGGATATTGACCATATAACTCATGTCATCAATTTCGATACACCCGAATTTCCTGAAAACTATATGCATCGCATAGGTCGAACAGGACGTGCGGAACGTCAGGGGGCATCCATCCTGTTTTCTTCAGACAAAGAGCAAGAAAGTTTGGGCCGAATTGAAGCCCTCATGAAAATGAATATTCCCCTGTTGGAGTTTCCGTCATTTGTTGAAGTATCATCGGAACTCATTGAAGAAGAGCGCCCGGAATTAAAAGAACACTACAATCCTCTCAAACATAAAGAAGAAGATTCTCCAGGTCCTGCATTTCATGAGAAGAAATCAAAAAACTCAAAGGAAAATCAGGGTGGTAAATACCGCAGGGAAATAGCTAAAAAGTATAAAAAGCCCAAAACTCGAGGCGATAAAAACTTTAACAGACGACATAAAAGGAAATAAACCTTAACCCTTTCTCTTCAGAGGTGGCCCACTTGGTTTTGAAACAAAACCGAACTATCTATTTTGGGTTTCGCTGTACCCTAAGATTCCAAAACCATTGCGGATTAAAAACCAATGGCTAATCATCTGGTTAAGAATTAATATCTTTTTCAGATTTACATTGACTTTATCAATAGAGTAAACTACATTTGCCAAAATCAAAAAATGATGGACTTCTAATGAAAAATACAGCGTTATCATCAACCCATGAAGCCCTTGGAGCAAAAATGATACCCTTTGCTGGTTTTAATATGCCTGTACAATATGAAGGTGTAACCATTGAACACGAAACCGTACGAAATGCTGTTGGGGTATTTGACGTTTCCCATATGGGAGAATTTTTAATAGAAGGCAGTGGTGCTTTAGATTTGATTCAAAACGTATCGAGTAACGATGCCTCTAAATTGACTATAGGCAAAGCTCAATATAGCTGCTTACCAAATGATTCTGGCGGTATTGTTGACGATTTAATCATTTATCGAATCAAAGAGAATACGTATTTATTGGTTGTTAATGCCAGTAATATAGAAAAGGATTGGAAGTGGATACAATCCAAAAATCATGTCGGTGCTAGCATGCGTGATATCAGTAATGATTATTCATTGCTTGCCATTCAGGGTCCAAAGGCTGTTGAAGCCATGCAAAGCCTGACCAGTCATGATTTGTCGGCTATAAAATTTTATAATTTTATTGTTGGTGATTTTGCAGGTATAGAACATGTCATCATTTCAGCAACAGGATATACCGGAAGTGGTGGTTTTGAAATTTACTGTAAAAATAGTGAAGTAAAGCAAATTTGGGATAGAGTATTCGAGGCAGGGGTACATTATGGTATAAAACCAATTGGATTAGCAGCACGCGATACTTTACGCTTGGAAATGGGCTATTGCCTTTATGGAAATGATATTGATGATACTACTTCACCCATTGAAGCCGGTTTAGGGTGGATCACCAAATTCGATAAAGACTTTACAAATTCTGAAGCCTTAAAGGCAGAAAAAGAGAATGGTCCCAAACGAAAACTTGTTGGTTTTGAATTGGACGAAAGAGGTATCCCGAGACAGGGATATAATATTGTAGATAGTAGTGGCCTTGTCATAGGCAAAGTCACCTCGGGCACCATGTCCCCTACATTAGGTAAAGGTATTGGACTAGGTTATGTGACCATTCCGTTTTCCTCCATAGATAGTAAAATAAATATTCAAATACGTAAAAATACGGTTCCAGCAACGGTTGTAAAGTTACCGTTTTATAAAAAATAGAAAATAGTTTCTATGAAAGCGCAGATGAAAGATGGGAAACATAAAATTTTAATTTTAGGGGCTAGTGGTTTTTTAGGTCATGCCATTTATCGAGAACTCTGCTCCTATTTTAAAACCTTCGGAACGTATTGTACTTCCAATAGAATTTATGAAAAAAACCATCAGTTTTTTCAATTTAATTTTGAAGAAGATGACATTTATGAAATTCTAGATATTATAAATCCTACCCTAATTATTTCAGCTTTAAGAGGGGATTTTTCAAAACAGGTATTACTGCATCAGCATTTATCGGAATATGTTATTTCAAACAAGGTGAAACTTTTTTTTCTGTCATCAGCCAATGTTTTTGATGCCTACAGTAAATATCCCAGCTACGAAACGGATAAAACCTATAGCAACAGCATTTATGGGCATTTTAAAATTAAAATAGAAAATATGCTTTTGCGCTTGCCAAAAGGCCTTGCTACAATCATACGACTCCCCATGGTTTTTGGAAACCAGTCTCCGAGAGTTATGGAAATGGTTGAGCAAATTAAAGCCAAAGAACCCGTCGAGATATTTCCCAATTTAATTATGAATGTGACTTCAGATGACAAATTAATGCAACAGATTCATTACATGATAAACAGAAATAAATCGGGAGTTTTCCATTTAGGCAGTTCAGATTTAGTGCACCACGACGAATATGTTAAGGAGATTATTTCCGCTTTAGGTTTAGAGAACGAGGTGATTTATAAACGGGTCTATACGACTAATGATGACAGGTATCTAGCTGTTTTACCAAAGTACAGCAAACTTCCAAAACATCTGCAAATTAATAGTCAGGACATTTTAAATGCATTAAAAATTTAATTGACTTTAACCCGTGAATTCATTACATTGGTTACATACTGAATACTAAATAATAAATTATGAGCAAGCTTTCCGAACAAGACATTGAAAAAAGATTACTCCAATTTCCGGATTGGGAATATTATGACCAAGCCATTCATGTAGAATTTGAATTTGAAAATTTTAAAGACTGTTTTAGTGCAATGAGTCGCATAGCATTTGAATGCGAAGCTTTAAATCACCATCCCAATTGGAGTAATGTGTATAATGTTTTAACCATTTCCCTCTCCACACATCATGTAGGTGGAGTTTCCGAAAAAGATTTTAAACTCGCCGAAGCCATTGAATTGATTGTAGAGCCGGAAGATTAATTTTATTTGGTGCCCAATAAAATCATTTTTAATTTCGCCGGGGTGTAATGGTTTCAATAAAAAAATAAATTAACATTTTAAACTATGGGAAGAGCTTTTGAATTTAGAAAAGCCCGAAAATTAAAACGTTGGTCGGCCATGAGTAAAGCCTTTACCCGCATTGGTAAAGATATAGTAATGGCTGTAAAAGAAGGTGGACCAGATCCGGATAGTAATTCCAGGTTGCGTGCGGTGATCCAGAATGCCAAGTCGGTAAACATGCCAAAGGACAATATTGAAAGGGCTATTAAGCGTGCTTCGGATAAAAGTCAAGGAGATTACAAGGAAGTTGTTTTCGAAGGATACGCCCCTCACGGTATTGCTGTTTTAGTTGAAACCGCTACAGATAATAACACCAGGACTGTTGCTAATGTTCGAAGTTATTTTAATAAATGTGACGGTAGCTTGGGCACTTCGGGTTCGGTGGTATTTATGTTTGACCACACCTGCAATTTTAGAATAAATGGAGATGGGTTAGATCCTGAAGAATTAGAACTGGAATTCATTGACTATGGAGCAGAAGAGGTTTTTGTAGACGATGATGGGATTTTAATATATGCTCCATTCGAAAGCTTTGGTGCCATTCAGGCAGAACTGGAAAAACGCGATATCGAAATATTGTCATCCGGTTTTGAGAGAATTCCACAGGTTACTAAAAAATTATCTCCGGATCAAGCTGAAGACGTAGAAAAACTTCTTGAAAAACTGGAAGAAGACGACGATGTCCAGCAAGTCTATCACACCATGGAGGAATCCGAATAAAATGCAATAACAAGGGAAAAAAGCCAGAGAAAATACCATTTAGTAAATATGAACCAAAATGGGAAGTATACCGCAAAAAAAAAAGCGTTCAATTATTGAACGCTTTTTAATTTTAGATTATCGATTAGAACTGCAAATCTGTTACTAAATCGAATTCATCATAAATGGCCTTATCCTTCAAGTTATCGAAAAAACTGGTTGAGCCATATTTTACATTGTACTTCGACCTGTCAATTTTTAATGCGGCAGTCGCTTTGTTGCCATAGATGGAAATAGTAAACGATATGGGGTGCGTTATGTTTTTAATGGTCAAATCTCCCGTCACATCATAAGCGTTTTTGCCACTTGATTCTACCTTAGTAAAGACTAATGATGCCGTTGGGTGATTTTCAACTCCAAAAAAATCATCAGACTTTAAATGACCTTCTAACTTTCCTTTATACTCTCCTTGTAAATCGGTAACCTCAATAGAAGTCATATCAATTACAAAAGCCCCTCCAACAAGTTCTCCTTCTTCCATGACCAACTCTCCAGACTCAATAGCTATGGTTCCTTGATGAGAACCGGTAACTTTATAACCTTTCCAAACAACTTGACTGTCATCTGTTTTAATAAACTTTTTTTCTCTTTTTAATCCTGTAAAGGAAAATGCCAAAAAGGCGACTATCAGTAAAGATACTTTAACTAAATTTTTCATTTTTATACTTTTTTATTTTAAACGTAATTCCAATACAAAGATCGTATGTATCGTAACAATAAAAAATGAAGTAGTTTATAAAATAAAGTTAAACTAGATTAACTTTTATTCAAGGGCCAGTTGACTTTTAATTTTACTCAGAAATTCTTTGGTTATACCCAGGTAAGATGCAATCATATACTGTGGAATACGTTGTTCAATTTCGGGATATTGTTCCCTGAAATAAATATATTGCTCCTTGGCCGTTAAACTAAAATTCCTAACAATCCTTTTTTGGGAAGCAACAAATGCTTTCTCAATAATCTGTCTAAAAAAGCGCTCTAATTTTGGAACTTTGGCATAAAGCTCTTCGATAGTTTCATATGGGAACATGACCAACTCGGTGTTTTCCAGGCACTGCACATTAAAATTGGCAGGGGTTTGAGTAATGAAACTACCCATGTCTGCAGCCCACCAATCTTCGATAGAAAACATTAAAATGTGTTCTTGACCTTCATCATCCAAATAAAATGTTTTGGTGCACCCCGAAAGGACATAGCATTCATATTTACACACATCTCCCTGCTGAACGATATATTGTCCCTTTAAATATTTTCTAAACGTAACATGTGATAATAATACATCTTCCTCTTCTTTGGTAAGAGTAACATGCTTTCTTATATAATCTAGTAAAGGTTGTACTTTTTGAGAATTCATGCTATTATTTCAATAGTAAAACATCGGTCACTAAAATAAGAAATATTAGCTTGGTTCTACTAGACAATTATTTAAAAACCTCGATTTCTGTAATTCGTCACCTCATATTATTTCTTACATTTATAACTTATTTTATTTGATCAAACTTAATCCGCATCTGACGATAACAACTAGTTCATGAGCAATTCCATAGCCGACCGTGTCAGTAATTTTTTAAAGGAATATCCACCTTTTAATATGCTTCAAAAAAAACTTTTGCTGGAAATAGCTTTAAAGGTTAATATCATTTATATGGAAAAAGGAGATGTTCTTTACAAAAAAGATGATCCATTCTCTGATTTCTTTTATATGGTGCGCAACGGATCGGTTTGTTTGTATCACCTCAATGCAGACGAGTCCTTAAGATTGGTTAATATCAATGATGGCGGCGATGTTTTTGGCGTTCGGCCATTGATTACCAAAGAAAATTATAAGCTTACGGCCATTGCCAATGAAGAATCTATTGTTTATGCCATACCCATAAACACCTTTGAAGCTGCGTCTAAGAACAATCTTAACGTTTACAAATATTTGGTAACTGCACTTGCTTCAAGTGCCTATGACCCTTACACAGCTGAAGAAAATTCCAGAATCTTTGTGGATTACCTTCCCGATTACTCCAATGATGTGGTAAATTTTCAAACCGCCAATTACACTAAAAATCCTATTTATTGTCCTGCCGAAGCAACCTTAAAAAATGCCGCTATTAAAATGAGTAAATTTAAAATAGGCTGTATTATTGTGGTGAATGATAACATAAACCCTGTTGGTATAATAACCAATAGCGATATAAAAAACAAAATAGCCACCGGACAATACCCTATTAATACTAAGGTTACAAATGTTATGTCGGCTCCTGTTATTACCGGTAAAAAGAATTTAACACTCGCTGATGGCCAATTAAAAATGATTAAACATGGGATTAACCATTTGGGTATAACAGAAGATGGAAGTCCAAATTCTAAACTTGTTGGGGTGCTTTCACATCATGACGTTATTACCACCCTTGGAAATAATCCTACCTCGATTCTTAAAGAAATAAAGCGGGCCGAGCGAACTAAAAAAATAAGGGCGGCAAGATTAAAAGCCAATACCCTGATTCAAAGTTACTTAAATCAAAACATTCCTATAACACATATCATCGATGTCATTTCACAAATTAATGAAGCCGTAACCATTCGTGCCATTGAGATTGCATTGAAAAAAATGCCTGCACCACCACCTGTAAAATTTTCTTGGTTTGCCTTAGGTAGTCAAGGCAGAAAAGAACAGCTATTATTTTCCGATCAGGATAATGCCCTCGTATTTGAGGATGTGCCTAAAAAACAATATGCCAAAACACAGGATTATTTTTTACAATTGGCCAAATTAGTAACCAAAACGTTGAACAAAGTAGGGTTTGAATATTGTGAGGCAGATATGATGGCCAGTAATTCAAATTGGTGTAAATCGATATCTCAATGGAAAATGCAATTTAAAGAATGGATACTTAAACCGGATGAAAAAGCCGTTTTATTATCGTCCATTTTTTTTGATTACAGTCTAATATATGGAGATTATAACTTGGAAAAGGAATTGACCAATACCATATACGAATCACTGGAAAAGACCTCGTTGTTTTTTAAATACCTGTGCACTGATGCCATTAAGACCCCGCCTCCGCTTGGTTTTTTTAAACAGTTTGTTGTCGAACAAAATGGAGAACATAAGGAATTGTTCAATATTAAAAAGAGAGCCCTAATGCCATTAATTGATGCCGGACGCTTACTGGTGTTAAGTAAACAGGTAAGAGGTATTAACAGTACCTATCAACGTTTTGAAAAATTGGCGGAACTTGAGCCCGAAAATAAGGAACTGTTCGAATCTTGTGCTTATGCCTTTAAGGCTCTTTTGAAATTTAAGACCAAGCAGGGTATTTTAAATGGCGAATCCAGTAAATTTATTGATTTGGAAAAGTTAACCAAGGAGGAAAAACTTAAACTCAAACGCTGTTTTAAACCTCTAAACGGTATTCAGGAATCCTTAAAGCTACGGTTTGAAATAAATACCTTTATGTAAATGGGTTTTAATTGGTTTAAAAAGAAGTATAAGGATACCCATCCCCAGTTTTGGAAAGATTATGTTGATCGATTCGATTCCATTTCAAAGGCTGCCATATCGGACACTCGTTTTATCGCCTTCGATACCGAAACTACGGGTTTCAATAAAATAAAAGACCGAATATTATCCATTGGTGCCGTGTCGATTAAACATAAGACTATTGAGGTAAACAATACTTTGGAACTCTTTGTGTACCAAAAGGTATTCAATCCGGATTCCGTTAAAATACACGGTATCTTAAAAACCGGACATGTACAAAAACATACCGAAATGGAAGCCATTGAGTCTTTTCTAAATTATATCCAGAACACGATTTTAATAGCGCATCATTCAGCTTTCGATTACGGCATGATAAATCAGATGTTATCGAGGAATGGTTTGGGAACATTAAAAAATGAATGTATAGACACAGGAGTCTTATTTGCGAAATCTAAACACATTATTTATCGCGATACCCTAAAAAAACATTATACCCTAGACGATTTATGTACAGAATTGAACGTCCCTATTGTTGATAGACATACGGCTACAGGTGATGCCCTATTGACAGCTATGGTCTATTTAAAAATAATTGCCCGTTTAGATAAACGGCAAAATCTGAATTGGAGCTATTTGCTCAATACATAAGAAAGGTGGTATTCTCCGTTAAGAGGGTTTAATTATCTGAATCTAAATAATCAGGTGTTCCATCATTATCTGTGTCTGTAAATAATACGGATATGCCTGTATAGTTTCCATTACCGTCTTCGATAACATGTATTAAAATTTCATTATCAGCAAATGGCAAGGCCTCAACCTCTTCTCTGGTAGCATAACCCATTCCGTTATTATCGTAGGTTTTACTTATAATTTCGTTAATTGTTAAAACTCCATCTCCGTCATCATCATTGTCAAAATAATCCGGTATTGAGTTCCCGTCAGTGTCATCATCAGTGGCATCTGTTAAGTCCTCAAAATTCACTGTAAACTCTCCATCATCATTCAAGTCTTCCAAATAAGAGGGAATACCATCATTATCATGATCATTCACGAAGGCCTGGACCAATTCAAACTTAAAATTAATAGGCGAATAGGCCGGGATTCCTGATGTGGCATTTGCAAAATAAGCCAAACCGGAAGGTAAAAACATAACCCCTAAACCACCGTTCACATAATCTATGGTACCATCACCTAATTCAATAAAAGATTCCGAAACATTAAATGTAGGAATTACTTTCCTCCATCCCGGAATAAGGTTAACAAGGTCAAAATCTACCGGGGTACTCGCACTGTCAAAAACACTGCCATCAAACAAAAAACCTTCATAAAATAATCGAACGTTATCTGCAAATGTCGGTTTTTTTCCCCCTCCACCCTGATTGAGTTTAAGCACGTAAATTTTATAGTCGGTATTCGCATAAGTCACTTGAATAGAATCTACAACCGGCTTAAGCATGGTATGTCCGGCAGGTAAGGTTTCGCCATCTTCCAATTTGGAAATAACAATATCAGAAATACTGGGGTCTGATAATCCTGCCAGCATTTCGGAATTATAATAATGATGGTTTAAATATTTTTGAAGTGAGTCGTTATCTGCTGCTTCTTGTTCGGTCCTATCCCTTAACTCCACAGGAGTAACATTACTTCCTCCATCGTCCTTCTTACAGGAATAAGCCACCAAAAGTGCACTTACAATAAATAAACCTAACTTTTCTAGTTTCATTATTATTATTTTTGGGGCGCAAGATACAATTTAAATATAATTTTGCACAACAACATTAACGTAGTTTTTAGACGAAATGTTATGCGGATAGATAAGTATTTATGGTGTGTTAGGTATTTTAAGACACGGTCCCTGGCAACGGCGGCCTGTAAAAAAGGCCATGTACGGGTCAATCAAGATATTGTTAAACCCAGTCGGGAGGTTTATCCACAGGATAAAATTCAACTTCGCAAGGATCAAATAAATTATTCACTTACCATAAATGATATTCCAGATAGTCGGGTTGGTGCCAAATTAGTAGACATTTATAGAACAGATACAACCCCCCGTGACGCCTTTGAAGCTCAAGAACTGTTAAAATATACGAAAAGTTACTATCGCAAAAAAGGGGTTGGAAGACCTTCCAAAAAAGATAGAAGGGATATTGACGATTTTACAAGTGAAAATGAGTAATTTTATGCATTAATTTAAATGTAGTTTTATGACCCTTAAAAATAACGTGATTTTAACCCACGATGACATTAATAATAAAATTAGACGTATTGCTTATCAAATTTATGAAAGTAATATCGATGAAAATGAAATCATTATAGCAGGTATTGCAAGTAATGGGATCGTATTTGCGAAAAAATTAAAGGACATGATTGAAACTATTTCTAAAATTAAACCCATACTTTGTGAAGTACACATCGATAAAAAACATCCCAGAAATGAAATAAAAACGTCTATACCCGCTTCCAATTATATCAACAAATCTCTAGTTCTTGTTGATGATGTCCTGAATTCAGGATCAACGTTAATCTATGGGGTCAAACATTTTTTGGAAGTCCCTTTAAAACAATTTAAAACGGCTGTTTTGGTTAATAGAAACCACAAAAAATATCCGGTGAAAGCAGATTTTAAAGGCATCTCTTTATCTACCTCATTACACGAACAAGTAAATGTCATTTTAGAAGGCCGAACATTTGGAGCTTATTTAGACTAAGAAGGACTGTAACTCTTTAATAATTTCCTTTTTAGATTTATCATCCACGGAAACCTTAATGTGTGCCATCTCGTAATATGGTGATCGCTCGAACAAATGCTTCCCTATAAATTCCATCAGTTCCTCCTCTGTTTCGAGATGTGAAATTAAAGGACGACTATTCTTTTTTTCTTTTAGCTTATCCACCAGGTGAGGTAATGAGGCTTTTAAATAAAAACTTTTAACGAGGTCTGACTGCAAAATCATCTCCATATTATTTCCATAACAGGGTGTACCTCCTCCCAAGGATAACACAATATTATTTTTCGTGTTCAGTAATTCACCGAGATAGAAAGTCTCTGCTTTTCTAAAATAAAGTTCTCCCTTTGTTTTAAAAATATTTTTAACTGTCAATTTTTCCTGAATCTCTATATATTCATCTAAATCAATAAATTCATAAGTTAGTTTTTTTGCCAAAATTTTTCCCAAAGTTGACTTCCCTGACGCCATATATCCTATCAAAATTATTATCATATTACGGGTATAAATTGAACGTAAAAGTACCGTTTAAAACGGTACAAAAAAACGAAAATTTATTAAAAAAAAGCATTGTTTTATTAATTAAACATTATATATTTGCACCCGCATTAAGCAGGATAATGCCTGAGACCGGGTAGCTCAGTTGGTAGAGCATCTCCCTTTTAAGGAGAGGGTCCTGGGTTCGAGCCCCAGCCCGGTCACCAAAAAAAAGTTAAGCTTTTTTGCTTGACTTTTTTTATTTTAGCAGACTTCACAGAATGCGCACGTGGCGGAATTGGTAGACGCGCTGGCTTGAGGGGCCAGTATCCGTTTAGGATGTGGAAGTTCGAATCTTCTCGTGCGCACTTAACGATTTTCTTTACTGTCTGGCATTTAGCTGATTATAAAATGTTCTGTAATCCGGGTTATTTGGATACAAATCAACCAATCGTCTGGCTATGTTTTTAGCTTTTTCTAATTGATTGCCTTTGGAATATATATAGGCCAATATATATAGCATACTTTCATTTTGAGGTGCTTTTTTCAAGCCCTGAACAGCAATAGATTCTGCCTTTTTTAAATCATCGGCTTTATCGTACAATAAGCTCAAATTGTAATATGGTCTAACATTATCAGGCATAAACTTTATAGCCAATTCCATTTGAACAATTGCATCTTTAACCCTATTTAATTCGGCTAACAACAACCCATATGAATAGTAAGTTTGACCATATTCCGGTTCTTGTTCAATAATCGTTATAAATGCCTCTTCTGCACTTTCAAAATTATTGTTCCTATAGTACAAGTTGGCCAAATTAGTCCTCACGATATTGTTTGTATTATCTATATTTAACGCATCTTCGTAGCCTTTTATAGCCCGGTCTAAATCGCCCTTTTTAAGAAAATAATCAGCTTCTTTAACTTTGCCTCCAACGAAATCTGCAGTCACTTTTAAACTGGTTTCAAATTCCTTCTTCACGTCATTGTACACCTGTTTATAATGTTCAGGAACTAACGACACATCTAATGGTGCAAGAGCAAAAAAAGCTTTTACCCGGACTGCACGTTTTTCATCATTTAATAGTGGTAAAAAATAATTCACATAATCAGAGGTGTTTATTTCGCCTAATGCATCTAAGGTGGCTCCCTTAACCAAAGGAGACTCATCTTTTAGAAAGCGCAACATATCATCCACGACCTGAGGCCCGGAATAATTCACCATCCCTCTAACTGCAGATGCTCTGGCCATATCGGGATAAACAGTATCTTTAGCCAATTCCAACAAATGGTTATACCCATCCGGTTCCACTCGTAATCCAGGAATCAGTAAATCCGAAAAGTGTTTGTTCTTAGGTTCTCCATAAAGTCGGAGGTAATTATCCCAAGCCCACTGGTCATCTTTGTTATCATGACATTTGGTACAGGCATTAGGCGTATCGTACTTAAGACTTTGATCCGGTCTTGGGATTCTAAAACTATGATCCCGCCTAAAATCATTACCCATATAAAATTTCCCCGTCATGTGACAATTAATACATGCGGAACTTTCGGTATTCATAGGATGGAAATGGTGATTAACGGTATCGTAATTTTCTGGAACATGACATTGCGTACAAAGGGCATTCCCCACAAACTTAAGTTTAAGGGAATGCGGATTATGGCAATTGGTACAGGTCACCTCATTATGGTACATTTTACTTTGAATAAATGAACCGTAAACATAATCTTCATCCAAAATTTGACCATCCGGATAATAAATATTTTCTACAATCAATTGCGGAAAATAATGATCCAACAAAGTGCCCTCAAAATTATAGAATTCTGAAATCTGCTCCCTGCGCATATGGCAACGTGCACATTGATCGACCAAAAGTTTTGAATTAGTGCCAGGAACCATTTTTAAGTCATTTGTAACCTTATAATCCGAACCCAGGTTTTCAGCACGTTCCACATGTGTCTTTCCTGGTCCATGACACGCCTCACAACTCACATTAATAAGCGCATATTGGGTATTATAACTCTGTGTTTCTTCTTTAAAGTTTTTTCTAACATTAGTGGAGTGGCAATCCGAACACATATTATTCCAATTTAATCCCCCTCTGGACCAGTGCAACCACTCTGAGTGTATAATTTTAAAATCCGGATACAAATCGAACCACTTATTTTTTTTAGTATCCCATGCTGTTCTTAAACATTGGTACCGTCCGTTTGGAAACTTCACAATATATTGTTGAAGCGGTTCAATACCAAAAGTGTATTCTATTTTATAGTCATGATTATTACCATCCGGACCTTCGGTATTCACATAATAGGCATTACCCCTCGTAAAAAAATGGGAGGTCACACCCTGACTGCGAAACGTAACACTACTAAAATCTCCTAGAACAGTTGAATCTGATGCAATAGCCATGGCTTTATCATGATGAGAATCTTTCCAATCCTCAAATTCTTGAGAATGACATGACTGACACACCTGGTCACCTAAAAAATGACTGTCTGGTATTAGAGTGGATGATGTGAATCTTTTTTTGTCCTGCTCTGATACATCCACATAATCTGATTTTTTATTGATACACGAATGGAAAATCAAAAACAATACAGCAAAACAATACGGTATACCATTAAATCTTAAAATAATTTTCGTCAATGTATTTAATTTATAATCAAATAATTATGCTAATTTTAAACTTCTACTACACCGCATGATATCAAATGTATGATGATTAAATCGCTAAGTTAGTTAAAAATATTGCCTTTAAATGGTGTTTCAAAAATTGTTAGTCAAGAATATTTTAAGGTGTTAAAAAATATCTAAATATGTAGCTTTATTAATAATGTCATGGTTATATAAATAAAATTATGTAATATTGTTTAATATTTACGTAAAATACATGAACAATATTCAAGTTAATTTTAGCATTAAAGATTTAGAAAATCTTACAGGAATTAAAGCGCATACCATTAGAATATGGGAAAAACGTTATAGTTTACTCAGTCCCAACAGGACTGAAACCAATATAAGAAACTATAGTTTGGCTAGCCTACAAAAGTTATTAAATATTTCCTACCTCAATAACAACGGGTTTAAAATTTCGAAAATTGCAAGTTTAAAAGAAGATGAAATCCCTGTAGCCGTTAGGGAAATAGCCTCTAGATCAAAAGTAGAGGATCATGCCATAAATGCCCTTAAAATGGCCATGATAAATTTTGATCAGGTATTGTTTTATAACACCTATAACAGCTTAATACAAACCAAATCATTTAGCGACATATTTTATTCTGTGTTTTTACCGTTGCTCAACGATATCGGACTGCTTTGGCAAACCAATACCATTACACCGGCTCATGAACATTTTTTATCCGTTCATATCAAACAGAAAATACTTTTAAATATTGAAAGGTTGCAAAGTTTAGAGCCAAAACCGACGACTAAGACTTATGTTCTGTTTTTACCTGAACAGGAAATTCATGATATTGGTCTATTATTCATCAATTACCAGTTACGAAGTAAAGGATATCATACCATTTTTCTGGGGGAAAGTGTTCCAATGGAAAGTTTAACAGATTTACATGAATTTTTTGAAGATATTACTTTTATTACTTATTTTACCGTTTATCCCGAAACGGATAAAATAATAGAATACCTGGTTAATTTTAATGAAAGTTTACTTACAAACCATAATACCAAGCTCATGGTTCTCGGTCCGAAATTAGCCGGGCTGGATGTAATGAACCTACCTAAAAGAATAGCCACATACAGTTCTATAGAAAATTTAGTTAAAGAATTTTAAAAATCCTTTATTTTTGTTTAACTTTATTTTATATTTGTTAAACATTTGAAAAATAATATTTCCATAATCGGTTCAGGGTTTTCATCACTAGCGGCTTCATGCTATTTAGCAAAAGCCGGTTTTGAGGTAACCGTATTTGAAAAAAACAAAGACATAGGGGGCCGAGCGAGACAGTTAAAAAAAGAGGGGTTTACGTTTGATATCGGACCAACATGGTATTGGATGCCCGATGTTTTTGAAAGATTTTTTTCTGATTTTGATAAAAGCCCTTCTGACTATTATGCCTTAGAAAAATTAAATCCGGCATATTCTGTCTACTTCGGAAAAAACGACTGCATAACCATTGGTGATACTTTGGAAAAAATTTGTATCGCATTTGAAAATGAAGAGCCCGGAAGTTCAAAAGCACTCAAAAGGTTTATTAATTCTGCAAAAAAAAACTACGATATAGCTATTAAGGATTTGGTTTATAATCCTGGCGTCTCCCCTTTAGAATTAATTACACCGACAACCTTACTAAGGCTTAATCAATTTTACAGTACCATTAAAAAAGATGTTAGAAAAGCATTTGCAAATGATAGATTGGTTAAAATTCTTGAGTTTCCAGTTTTGTTCCTGGGAGCCAAACCTAGTGATACACCCTCTTTTTATAATTTTATGAATTATGCCGACTTTGGCTTAGGCACTTTCCATCCCCTAAAAGGGATGTACGAAGTTATTTTAGCTCTTCAAAGTATGGCTCAGGAATTAGGGGTAAACATTAAGACCGAACACCCTATTGAAAAAATTATTATAGAAAACAGAACAGCTAAAGGAGTTATTTCCAAGGGTCAGGTCTTTCATTCTGACATCGTAATTAGTGGTGCCGATTATCATCATTCAGAGCAGTTGCTCGACAAAAAGTATAGACAATATACCGAGGGCTATTGGAACAAGAAAGTATTTGCACCCTCCTCCTTACTCTTTTATGTAGGTTTTGACAAGAAATTGATAAATGTTAATCATCATACCCTATTTTTCGACACGGATTTTGATTCCCATGCCGAAGCAATTTATGACCATCCCAAATGGCCTGATAATCCATTATTTTATGCGAGTTTCCCTAGTAAAACAGACCCTCACTCAGCTCCTAATGGCAAAGAAGCAGGGATTTTTTTAATTCCTCTCGCCCCAGGGTTAGAAGATACCGTTGAACTGAGATCTCAATACTTTGATAAAATAATGAAACGGTTCGAAGATTTGACTTCGCAAAAGATTGTAAACCATATTATTTTCAAAGAATCCTTTTGCATTAATGATTTTATTAATGACTACAATTCCTTTAAGGGAAATGCATATGGTATGGCCAATACCTTAATGCAAACCGCATTTTTAAGACCCAAGTTAAAAAGTAAAAAAGTGGACAACCTCTTTTTTACCGGACAACTTACAGTACCTGGGCCAGGTGTTCCACCTTCGCTCATTTCAGGAAAACTGGTGGCAGATTTAGTTATTAAACACCATAAAGTAATATTATGAAAACGCTTTTTGATTCAGTTTCTTACGATTGCAGTAGGTTAGTAACAAAAACCTACAGCACGTCCTTTACTTTGGCCACAAAAATGCTGTATAAATCCATTAGAATGGATATCTACAATATTTATGGCTTCGTCAGATTGGCTGATGAAATTGTGGATTCCTTTCACCATTATAACAAAGAAGAATTGTTTGAAAAGTTTTCGAATGATCTTGATGCGGCACTTAGGGATAAAATTAGCTTAAACCCTATTTTAAATGCCTTTCAACACACGTTTCACAAATATAGTATTGATAGGGAACTGGTTGATGCCTTTATGAATAGCATGCGTATGGATTTGCATAAATCAGTTTATTTAACAGACGACGAATATAAAAATTATATTTATGGATCCGCTGATGTCGTCGGCCTAATGTGTTTAAAAGTCTTTGTTAAAGGTGATTTTAAAAAGTATGAAGAATTAAAGGAAACAGCTATGTCTCTGGGTTCGGCCTTCCAAAAGGTAAACTTTTTAAGAGATTTGAAAGCCGATTTCGAGGGATTAAATAGAACCTATTTCCCAAATACCGATTTAAATAATTTGGATGAAGCCTCAAAATATGCTATTATAGAGGACATTGAAAGGGACTTTGAAAAAGGTCTGATAGGCATAAAGAAATTGCCTATCGAAGCTAAATTTGGCGTTTTTATGGCATATAGGTATTATAGGCAATTATTGAAAAAACTAAAAAAAACACCTGCATTACAAATTAAGAACTCACGTATTAGAGTTTCAAATCATAAAAAAATTGAATTATTAATGCGCAGTTACGTAAAATATCAATTAAATTTAATGTAAATTAACACCATGGGCACCTTATATTGGATTCTTGTCTTTTTGGCCGCATATTGTTTTATGGAGTTTATGGCATGGTTTACTCATAAATATATAATGCATGGCTTTCTATGGCATTTACACAAAGACCACCATCATAAAGACCATGACAGTTGGTTTGAACGTAACGATACATTTTTTCTGTTTTATGCCGTTGTTAGCATTGGTTTCCTATTGCTGTGGGAGTTTAAAGATTTTTGGCCGGGATTACCTATAGGACTTGGTATTTTTTCATATGGTGTATCTTATTTTATTGTTCACGATATTTTTATACATCAAAGGTTTAAAATCTTTAGGAATGTAAACAACTGGTATGCTAAAGGGATTAGACGAGCCCACAAAATACACCATAAACACCTAGGTAAAGCAGATGGCGAATGCTTTGGGATGCTTTTTGTCCCCTTTAAATATTTTAAAAAATAGTGAATGAGCTATTTATATTTATTGTTGAACTTAGGCTCTTTATCCATTCCCCTTATTTTTAGTTTCCATCCAAAGCTAAAGTTTTACAAAAAATGGAAAGCCATTTTTATTGGAATTTTGGTAGGAATGTGCATTTTTATTCCTTGGGACATTATTTTTACCATCAATGGCATTTGGGGCTTTAACAGTTCCTATTTTATGGGGATTACTTTTCTTAGTTTACCCATAGAAGAGTGGTTGTTCTTTATTTGTATTCCCTATGCCTGTGTATTTACTCATTATGCGCTTTTGTTTTATTTTCCAAACATGTTGCTTCCAAAAAGTTATACACGAATGATTAGCTATAGTATCCTTTCCATTTTAGCCATTCTGTCGATATATTATTACAATAAATGGTATACCCTATGTAATTTCACTTTAGCAATATTTATATTGTTATTGGTCACAAGAAATAATATGCAACTTCTTCGCAGTTTTTATCTTACTTTTTTGGTGATGCTTATCCCTTTTTTTATTGTTAACGGTGTTTTAACGGGAAGTTTTATTGAAAATGAGGTGGTTTGGTACAATAATTCTGAAAATTTAAATATGAGATTGTTTTCCATACCTATTGAAGATACCGTATATGCATTTACACTTATTTTGTTAAACCTGTTTGTCATGAATCACATTCAAAAACGTTTTAATAATCCTAAAAATTAACCACGTGAACCGGAGTACCATTCAAATAAGCTTCCAGATTTTTTATGGCTACGTCCATTAAACGCTGTCTGGATTCCAATGGCGCCCAAGCAATATGTGGAGTAATAATGCAATTTTTTGCTTTTAACAATGGGTTATCCAAACCGATTGGCTCAGATGACACAACATCAACTGCAGCACTATAGACTTTTCCAGATTTAAGCGCACGACTTAAATCTTTTTCTACTACCAATCCTCCTCTGGAGGTGTTTATAATCATCACACCATCTTTCATCTTATTAATATTATTCATGTTAATAATACCCTGCGTACTTTCTGAAAGTGGGCAATGTAAACTAATAATATCCGATTTTGCTAATAACTCCTCTAGATCTACAAAGGTGCAATACTCAGTTTCCGCTTCTGGTTCTCTGCGTCTGCTATAAATCAAAACCATCAACCCAAATGCTTGGGCCAATCTGGCGGTAGCTTGACCAATACGCCCAAATCCAATAATTCCAATAGTCTTACCCTGTAATTCGATTAGTGGATGTTTCCAAAAACAAAAATCCAATGAACTGGACCATAATCCCTCCTTAACGGCCGTATTATGGGACCCGACATGATGACACATTTCCAATAACAAAGCCATAGTAAATTGTGCAACAGCCGCCGTGCTATAAGCAGGTACATTCGTAACTATTATCCCTAACTTTTTTGCCACTTCAATATCGACTACATTATAACCAGTAGCCAGAACACCAATGTATTTGATATGCTTCGTTTTAATTAAAACCTCTTCTGGTAATGGCGTTTTATTGGTAAAAACAATTTCGGCATCGGCTATGTTTTGTATAATAGTCATATTATCATATGCTGTCCTATCATAAATAGTTAAATCACCAAATTGTTCTAAATCTTGCCAAGATAAGTCCCCTGGATTTAGGGTATATCCATCTAATACCACTATTTTCAAAATATTAATTATTTAAATTGGTTCAGGTAAACTAACAAAAGATAAATGGCTTTTCAAAATTATTCCTCCTTGTCAGTTATGAGTTCATTAATAACATTTCTAACGACTTTACTGTTCCAATTAGAAACACCAGTCTTATCGATGACAACGTTACCACTTTTGTCAATTAAAAATGTTCTAGGAATACTGGTAACGTTAAGCTGATCACTAAAGTCAGACAGGGGTCTGTATACGGGAAACGTATAGTTGTTTTTAAGTAAATATGGTTTAATGGTTTCAAATTTGTCATTGGATACCATAACAAATTCCATTTCATTTTGAAAATCATTATACAGCTTTTGGAAGCTTGGCATTTCGGCTATACATGGTGGACACCAAGTTGCCCAAAAATTTATCAGCACCACTCTTCCTTTTGTATCTTTAAAATTAAAAATATCTCCATTATCTTTTTCAAGAATCCAATGATAGTTTGCTAATTGATGCTGATTATCTGGTGGTAACACAGATGGGCCAAAAAGTGCCGGGCCTTTATTTATAAAAACTTGAACAGGACGTCGTGTTTGTGGAATCACTAAAATGGCTACTATTGCCAAGTACAATAAATCCTTTAGTTTGAATTTAGGATAACGCATATATTAAAATTATCATGGGTCGGGAAAAAAAGTGGCCGCATACAAAATTAGAAAACAAATCAGCCTCGTAAGGATTATCTTCAAATGATTTTCAAAGTTTTTAAAATTAAACCCTGGATGTTAATTAAGCCATAGTCTTATGAATCCTTATTTCCTTTCTATTAAACTCAATAATGTTTTCTTCTTTAAGTTTATGCATCAACACATTTAAGGTAGGTCTTGAGGTTCCTATTAAGCAAGCTATATCCTTTTGGGTATAAGGATGTCGTATTACCTTATCACCGGTTTTTTGGCAGTCGTAACCATAATCTGCACAAAGTTCTTCCAAAAACTCCACTAATCGGGTCTTTGCATCTTTGAATAATAAAAGCTGTATTCGTCTTTCCAGTCTTTTTAATTTGAACCCAATAAATTTATATATTTTAAAACTAAAGGTCTCATTATTCCTCATTAAGGTATACATGGTTTCTACTCCTATTGGGCATATGCTCGTGGCGTTATCAATGGATTGGGCAAACTCCTCTCTTTTGGATTCACCTAAAATGGCTGTTTCCCCAAATAAATCACCTCGTGTTAAAATGGCCTTAACCACCTCTGTACCATCTTCATTATAGTATCCAATTTTAACTTTTCCTCTTTCTATAAGATATACCTTATTTGCTGAATCCGCTTCAAAGTATATATAATCTTTCTTTTTATACGTGCCAAAATTATGGGAAGATTTATAGGCTTTAAATTTGTGTGGACACAAAGCCTTAAAAAGATTAACATCATCGAAAAACCAAAGGGGTTTCATCACATTTAACGTGTTAGCATTAACAACAGTGTTAGTCGACAATGCCAAGCTCTACTTACATCCAATTCATAAAGGAACCTCCCTTTTGAAGTTGGTCATCACTTATTCTTCTTCATCTGATATCGTATCGGCTGGAATTTCAATATCCAAACCGTCAAGCATGTTGTGATCGTGCAATAAATTGTACCACTGAATAATTTTCTTAATATCGCTAGCATACACCCTATCCTCATCGTAATCCGGTAGAACTTCAAAAAAGTATTCTTCTAGCTTATCTTTGCTATCTTTAGGTTTTACGGTGGTCTTCGCTCCGTTTTCCTTATTTCTGATGTTTTCGAAAACTTGTTTTAAAGGGACTTCCTCCTTTAATGTATAAACGGCTATTTCACTTAGTAAACTAACATTTTGCTGAATTCGAACTGAAAGTCTTTTTTTATCAATTAAAGATTCAGCCACAAAGCCTGCTCGTGTTTGTGTGATTAACCTATATAGCCCGGGTTTTCCGGAAATTGCTAATACTTTTTCTAAACTCATAAATTACTTTTTTGAAAGGGACAAATATATTTGATTATCTATGGATAAAAAATGCTATCTCTTCTTTTTTTTATTGGGAAAACGCATCTTATAATCCACACTAATTTTACCTTTGGAAATATTCGTAAGCTTACTCTTTAGCAATCTTTTTTTAAAACCCGAAAGCTTATCGGTAAACAAAATACCTTCAATATGGTCGTATTCATGCTGGATAACACGTGCTATCAATCCTTCAAATGTTTCTGTATAAGAGGTAAAGTTTTCATCTTGATATTCAATGGTAATTTTAGGTGGTCTCAATACATCTTCCCGAACATCTGGAATACTTAAACACCCTTCATTAAAAGCCCATTCTTCACCTACTTCTTCTGTTATTTTTGCATTTATAAAGACACGCTTAAAATTTTTTAAAATAAGAGCCTCTTCCGCAGAAAGAACTTCATCATCTGCAAAGGGAGAAGTATCAACCAAAAACAACCGGATAGGTAAACCTATTTGGGGTGCCGCTAATCCTACGCCGTACGCATTGTACATGGTTTCGAACATATTCTCCAATAGAACGTCTAAATTTGGATAATCTTGGGAAATATCGGATGCCTTTTTCTTCAATACCGGATCGCCATAAGCTACAATAGGTAAAATCATATTTTAATCTTGCTTTTAATCGACACAAAAATACAATACTTATGGCTGTTTGCGATATAGAACTATAAAAAAACTCCTTAAGAGAAAAGGAGTTTTTAATTATTATAATAGTGTTCTCTATTTCGTAATTACAATTTTTCGGGTTACCAAAGCGTCTCCTTTTACAATTTTGAGCATGTAAACACCATTGGTAAGGCTTGAAAGGTTAATTTCCTCACTAACACTATTTTCAATATTAATTACTAAGGCCTTTTTACCGGTCATATTATAAAAACTAATCTCAGCTGAAATAGGAGAACCAAAAGACAAGGTAATTTCATTCCCATAACGTAGCGGGTTAGGAAACACACTTAGTGTTCTATTTAAAATAAATTCCTCAACGGGAAGTGTCCCATTAGCTTCAAAATGACAGCTTCCTATAGCCCCTCCAAAATTAGCAGTAAAGGCCATATTGTCTGCTATTGGAGTATCATTGGTCTCATAAGTTAACAGATCTGTTGAACACTGAATCTTCATATAAGCTATTCCTTCTACTGTTATATTATCTTGCCAATCCATGCAATTAAATGAATTGTCATCATCGACAAAATAAATTAAGTTTCCAGTGGCAAAGCCCCTATCCGGACAAGGTTGGGCCATAATTAAGTTAAATCCAAAAAAAAGTAATAGTAGGTAAAAATGCTTCATAGGTTGGTAGTTAAAATTAAACAATTAAAGTTAAGCAAAATTCTGAACCTTTTAAATTTAATTACATTTTTTTTGAATACAAATAGCTTTGCAGTATAATGGTAGCACTAATTTCGTCTATAAGGGCTTTGTTTTTACGCTTTCTCTTTTTGAGACCACTATCAATCATGGTTTGAAATGCCATTTTAGAAGTAAAGCGTTCATCAACCCGTTCAACAGGTATATTAGGAAATTCTTGAACGAGTTGTTTAAGAAAAGGGCCAATCAAGGCCTCACTTTCAGAAGCCGTATTATTCATCTGCTTAGGCTCTCCCACCAAAAACAGCTCCACATTTTCATGATTTACATAATCGTTCAAAAAGGATAGCAGTTCATTGGTATATACTGTGGTTAAACCGGAAGCAATAATTTGTAACTCGTCGGTAACGGCAAGGCCTGTTCTTTTCATTCCATAATCTATTGCTAAAATACGACCCATAACTTTTTAAAATTCAAAAATAACTATAAAAATAAAAAGACCTCCTAAAAGGACGGTCTTTAATCAATAGTTTAACCTTATTAATATTTGAATATGAATTTTAAGCTTATGCGATTTTGCGTCTATGAATCTTAGGGAAAATCAATTTGATGTTCTCAACCTTACGCTCCATATTAAGATAATTTCTAATATCGCTGGTTTTAGAAATGGCTTCATTTAATTTTATAGTATCAATTTCGATAGTATTGTCTGTTGAAGGCGTTACAACTTGATTAACTTCATTGGTAGTTATCACGATATTACTCTGCGCATTTGACAAGGTAAAAGAAAGTGCTAAAGTTAAAGTTAAAAATAAAGTTTTCATCAGATTTGGGTTTTGATTACTGATTCAAATATAGGGCGAGCAAGTACCTTAAGTGTAAAAAATTAGTTGTAGTATTTGGTATTTTCGATTATTAGAAAATGTGATGATTTCTACCGATTAACTGATTAAATCCACATATTTACCGACCAAAAGACAGGCAGTTTGCATTTCAACCGAAAAGAGAATACATTCAAAGGAAAAAATGATGTTTATATGACCTAAAATTGCTCTTAAAACTTTTAATTTTTTATGAAATATTAATCTTATATAGTCATACTAAAATTCTATTTTTTAATGTGTAGCTATTATATTTGTCAAAATTTATTTATTGATGACAGATTTACAAGAAATAATAGAGCAAGCATGGGATGACAGATCCCTTTTAAATGATATAAAGACCACCACAGCGATTAGAAGCGTTATCGATTTACTGGACCAAGGCGAGCTGAGGGTTGCCGAACCTATGGCTCATGGATGGCAGGTAAACGAATGGATAAAGAAAGCCGTTGTTCTATACTTTCCTATACAAAAGATGGAAACTATCGAAGCGGGTCCTTTAGAATTTCATGATAAAATACCCTTAAAAAGAGGGTATGCCAAAAAAGGTATTCGCGTTGTACCTCATGCCGTGGCAAGACATGGGGCTTACATTTCAAGTGGAACCATTTTAATGCCCAGTTATGTAAATATTGGCGCATATGTGGATGAAGGCACTATGGTAGATACTTGGGCTACAGTTGGTAGTTGTGCACAAGTTGGTAAAAACGTTCATTTATCCGGAGGTGTTGGCCTTGGTGGGGTATTAGAGCCATTGCAAGCCGCGCCTGTAATTATTGAAGATAATGCCTTTATTGGTTCGCGTTGTATTGTAGTAGAAGGGGTTCGGGTTGAGACTGAAGCCGTTTTGGGGGCCAATGTGGTATTAACAGGCTCCACAAAAATTATTGATGTTACTGGGGATAGGCCCATTGAAATGAAAGGCCGAGTACCTGCGCGGTCAGTGGTGATTCCCGGGAGTTATGCTAAAACATTTCCCTCAGGAAGTTATAATGTCCCTTGTGCACTCATTATCGGTAAGCGAAAGGAAAGCACCAATAAAAAGACCTCATTAAACGACGCACTTCGTGAACATGATGTTGCCGTATAGAGAGTGGTATCTTATCCATATATCCCGTTCTCCGATATTCCTAACCACTTTTCATAAAAAAAAGCAAGCTTACGCTTGCTTTTTTGTTTAGAAAATTAAGTTCAGGACCTTTGGTCCAAATTTTATAATAATTATGATTAAAAATTAAGTTACAACTTATACACTGCGAAAAAAAGTAAAAATGTACATAACAAAAGTGGAAAAATTATTTAATCATTGACCACTAACCTAAAACCTTCACCATGTATATTAAGAATTTCAACTTTTTCATCAAGCTTTAGGTATTTACGCAATTTAGCTATATAGACATCCATACTACGTGAAGTAAAATAATTATCATCTCGCCAAATTTTGGTCAATGCCAATTCACGAGGCATCAAGTCGTTTTCATGCAAAGCCAATAAGCGTAACAATTCATTTTCCTTAGGAGATAGTTTAATCGGATCTCCACCATCAAAGCGTAAAAAGCGTAACTTGGAATTTAAATCGAAACGGCCAATCTTGAACTCAAATTGCTTACTGTCCGATATGGTTTCGGTTGCCTTACGTTGCATGATAGCCTTTATTTTCATCAATAATACCTCACTATCAAAGGGTTTGTTTAAATAATCATCTGCACCAACTTTATATCCTTTAAGCACATCTTCCTTCATAGCTTTAGCAGTAAGGAAAACGATAGGAACATCCGTATTCTTCTCCCGTATCTCTTTGGCCAAGGTAAAACCATCTTTATATGGCATCATGACATCCAGAATACATAAATCGTAATCGTCTTTTTTAAATTTCTCAAATCCTTCCATGCCATTTTTAGCATGAACCACGTCATAATCATTCATCATTAAATAATCCTTAAGAACTGTTCCAAAGTTCGGATCGTCTTCAACCAATAAAATTTTCTTGTTTACTTCTTCCATAGTTATGTAATTATTGGAAGCTTAATAGTAAATGTGCTTCCTTTATCCTTTTCAGTTTCTACCGAAACATGGCCCTGATGATCTTCAACAATACGCTTAACATATGCTAAGCCCAAACCATGCCCCTTTACATTGTGTATATTTCCCGTATGTTCTCTATAAAATTTTTCAAACACACGTTTGGCAGCCGCTTTACTCATTCCACTGCCGTGATCCTTTATTTTTAACAAAATATTATTTCCCACATTTTCGGTGGACACCTCAATCTCTGGAGCCTCGGGAGAATATTTTATAGCATTGTCCAACATATTAACTATCACATTAGTAAAGTGCGTCTCATTAGCCAATATAGATGATTTATCTGCTTCTAAAAAGGTTTTTATATATCCTTGCCTATTTTCTACTATTAACTCAACATGCGTAATGGCATCTAAAACTAAGTCGTGCAACTTTACCCTATCCTTACTAATGTTGAGTTCGTTTTTCTCTAGTTTAGATATTCTTAAAACATTCTCCACTTGTGCATGCATGCGTTTATTTTCATCTTTTATCATATTAAGGTAACGCAGCACTCTTTCTTTATCATCAATAATCTTTGGATTTTTAATGGCATCTAAAGCCAAATTTATAGTCGCAATGGGTGTTTTAAATTCATGGGTCATATTGTTAATAAAATCCGTCTTTATCTGAGATATCTTCCGTTGTTTTACCAATTGAAACAAGGCACTTGAATACGCAATAATAATAATTGAAGTAAAAACTACAGACAATAAAATCATACCAATTACAGAGGATAAAATAAACTTTTTATCATCCGGAAAGTTGACCAAAAGCTTGTAGGTACTTATGTTATTTTCATCATAAAACATCGGTACACTAAACATGGATGCCTTGTTATATTCGAAATTATCGCTTTGTACTTTTGTTGCCAGGTCATTACTGTAAATAGCAAATTCATAATCTATATCAATATCATTCTCCTTTAACTTTTTTGAAAGTAAGTTTGCAATTTTTTCTTTAGACACCCTCTTATGTATGGGTGTCCGTTTTGAAATTGCTTTAAAATTTTTCTCAAAGTTCAGTTTTTGTGCCTCATTCAGGCTTCCACTATTAATAATGCTTAATATAGGAGCCTGATTACCATCACTCTCAGAAAATTCGATATTATTATAAATTTCCGCTTTAGAGCTTCCAAAAATATTTTTAATATTAATACTATCTAAACCAATGTCAAAGAGCGATGAGGATAACTTATAGTTATCTTCCAAAACACCACTTTTATATATAAGTGCCTGTTTCGTATTATTGTTTTGTTGATAAATGAATAATTGGGAAACTGAAACTGAATCAGCTTCTTTTTTTTCACTTACCAAACTTTGATACTTTTCAAAATAAGTGGCCAGTTCATCATCTTGGATTTGATTGGAAACATTGGCCAAAACAGTTTTTACCTTAAAAGTAAACCTGCTTTCCTCATTTTTCACAGAACCTTTAATATAATAAGCCTGAACGAATATAATTCCTATAAGCGACAAACTCATTAAAAGAATTAATAGGCTAAATATTCTCTTGCTCATCAGTCAAATTTAACATTTTAACATTTAGTAGACTTACCATTTAACCTAATGTTAACAAAAATGTTAAAATTGGAGCTTTACAAAATTTTTTGGGTTATTTCTTTGTGTATTTTTAATACTTGCTCCTTGGTATTCTCTAAGTCTATATTCTCAATTACAAAATCTGAAAGAGGCACTCTTTCATTATCATCCCATTGATTTCTCATGATAGCTTCAATGCGCTTAATTGAATTTTCTTCTCGATTCAACAATCGCTTTATTTTCAACTCTTTTGGAGCCGTAACGGTAATGACATAATCACATGCTTTATGCCCGTCATTTTCAAACAATATGGCGACTTCTTTTATAACATATGGACTATTCTGTTGCTTTAACACCCATTTTTTAAAATGCCTGGCTACTTTTGGATGTACAATCGCGTTCATTTGCTCCAAATGGCTCCGGTCATTATATATAACTTTAGCCAGAAATGATTTGTTTAGTTTACCATCTAGATAAGCTTCTTCTCCAAATAAGGCAATAAGTTTACGCTTAATAACTTTAGACGTATTCATAAGCCTTTTGGCTTCTTCATCTGCAATATAAATTGGCACTCCCAAGGCTTTAAACACGTTTGCTACAGTGGTTTTACCACTGCCTATGCCTCCTGTAAGTCCGACTATGATCATTATAAAATTATAAATTCAATATGTTGGTTGTTTATTTTTACACTTTTTACGTACTTGGAGGTTTTAACGAGCTCAGCAATAAAAAAAGAACTTTCAGTGTTGAGCATATTATAATCACAAATAATTTTAAAATCCATAGGTTTAACCATTTTAAAATGATCTAAACTTGTATAAAACGTTATCGTAACTTCCTTGGGAAAATACTTAATCTTAAGCTCCTTAGGAACGTTAACAATAGTTATCGGAATTTTCATGACCCCCTCTGTAAACCGCTCTACACTTGCACTTAAATCTACAGATTTACTTGAAAAGCGTATATTATCATTTTTAATAGGTAAATCCAACTTTATTGTTTCATGGATATCAGTCTTGACCCCTTTTAATATAACTGCTTCTGTTTCTATGTGACCAATGGTGTCAATTACATGTTTTGGACCAATAATTTTAATGGAATCAGGGGTAATTGTAAATCCATCAAAACTATCGAAACCAGGACTGAATGAAATGTTTTCACGTAATTTAACAGGTATTTTTTTGACCGAATTAACATCAAAATTAAAAAACAAACTATCCGGGTAAATATTAATGATTTTAACCTGTTTAGTAAACTCCGTATTGCTAAATAATCGCGTATTGGCCTTTGTCCAAATAAATTTTGAATGACCCAAAGTAACATCTTCTGAAAAGTCTATTGTAATCTTTGGGCTTTTAAAATAATAATCTAACCATTTAAAACCGTGTGTATTTAAAGTGATGTTTAAAATCGAATCCGAATTATTTAAAATCACCTTTTCATCTGGCACATTGATTTTTTCAATTTTAAAAGCTATAGTATTTGTGTATGATTTAGAAAGTTTAGAAATAATCAAAATGATGAATGCCATTACCAAGAACAAAAAAAAGACATTTATTCTTTTGTTCTTAATGGAGGCAAGTAATTTTTTTTTCACCTTTCTTATCATACCTTATTGAAAAATAAATCCGGGAAATAAGCTTTGGGGTCTTTGTTAAAAAAGTGTAGGGCAATGGTTGATTTTAAGAACCCGTATCCATAACCCACAAATTGAACACTTATTGCTACCATAGACCAAAAAGACACTACCAAGCTCTTAGTTGTTGCTAAGGCTATTATAAATGCGACGATGAAATATACCATATAAAGTAAAATAAACCATTTATATCCTATAAACAAAAAAAGTAAGCCCAGAACAAATCCAGACACAAAGAAAGTTGGAAACCAATAGGTTATGCTTTTTGTACTTGGATGCCATTGGTTTAATATAGGTCGTACCAATCCAAATTTTTGGACTTGTTTATAAAATTTGCCCCAAGACACTCTGCGTTTGTGATATACAACAGCCCTGGGAATGAATTTAGTTTGGTATCCCAACTTCCACAATCGTATTGACAAGTCCGGATCTTCACCCGGATGAATGGACCCAAATCCATTTGAAGCTTCGAATGCGGCTTTTGAAAGTCCCATATTGAAACTCCTAGGTTGAAACTTGTTGACGCTGTTGGAATGCCCCCGAATGCCACCTGTGGTAATAAATGAGGTCATTGAAAAATTAATAGCTTTCTGTAGGTCAGTAAAACTCTCATGTGCTTCATCAGGTCCGCCAAAACAGTCTACATATTCATTGATCAATTCGTTATGGACTTCAATTAAATAGTTCTCCGGTAAAATGCAGTCGGAGTCTAAAATTATGAAATAATTTCCTTGGGCTCTTTTCATTCCATAATTCCTTGAATCACCTGGTCCAGAGTTTTCTTTAAAGTAATATGAAATATTCAATCTGTCTTTATAATCATCCACAATAGCCTTAGAGGGCTTTGAGGAACCATCTTCAACTATAACCACTTCAAATTTATTAGCTGTTCTCAAAGCAGCCAAGCTGTCCAACAATTCCTGAATTTCTTCAGGTCGATTGTAAACAGGGATAATAAATGAATAGTTTAATTGCATAACACAAATGTAACCATTCCACACAAAAAAGCCACCTTTAAAAAGTGGCTAAATCGCTATTTGTTAAACCTTGTGAATATAATGTTTCTGTTAGTTTAAACTGGGTTATTCTTTATTTTAATTAAAAGTTATTCCTCGCCAGTAAATGTAGACATTACCGCATCACTGACGCCCATATTACTAAAACCGCCATCATTATATAAATTTTGTAAGGTTACCCGTTTGGTTAAATCGCTAAACAAAGTAACGGTGTAATTAGCACAATCTAAAGCTGTGGCATTACCCAAGGGTGACATTTTTTCAGCGTATGCAATAAAGCCATCGAATCCTTTTACTCCACTACCTGCAGTTGTAGGTGTGGGCGACTGGGATATTGTGTTTACACGAACGTTCTTGTCCCTACCGAAGAAATATCCAAAACTACGCGCTATACTTTCTAAATAAGCTTTATTGTCGGCCATGTCGTTATAATCAGGGAAAACGCGTTGCGCAGCCATATAGGTTAAAGCAACTATACTTCCCCACTCATTCATGGCATCCGTTTTGTATAACGTTTGCATCAATTTATGAAATGACAAAGCGGATACATCAGTTCCTTTTTGTGTCCAATCATAATTTTGATCTGTATAGTGCCGTCCTTTTCTAACATTTATGGACATCCCAATAGAATGAAGCACAAAATCTAACTTTCCTCCTAAAATTTCCATGGATCGTTCTATCAGGTTTTGTAAATCTTCTACTGATGTGGCATCAGCAGGAATAATTTGAGAGCCTGTTTTTTCTGCTAATTCATTTATTTGTCCCATACGCATTGCTACTGGCGCATTGGTTAAAACAAATTGTCCGCCTTCTTCATAAACCCGCTCTGCAGTTTTCCAAGCAATGGAGTTCGAATCTAAAGCCCCAAAAATAATTCCCTTTTTCCCTTTTAATAAATTATACATATTAGTGTTAGTTTATGTGTTTATCCAATATTTAATTATACATGGCAAAAGTAATAAACTTTAAACTTTAAATGTGAAACTTTTTTAATTGAGCAGTTCTTTGGCATGTGCAATTGCTGAAGATGACATGTCTATACCACCTAACATTTGGGCAATCTCCACAATTCTTTCGTCATGGTCTAATTTCACCATGTTGGTCTGGGTGATCCCATTAACATCTTTTTTGTAAACTTTAAAATGCGAATGCCCTTTGGCTGCTATTTGAGGCAAATGCGTAATGGCAAAGACTTGCATGGTCTCACTCATTTGTAACATAATTTCACCAATTTTATTTGATATCTCACCGGAAATCCCGGTATCAATTTCGTCGAACATTATGGTTGGTAATTGAATGTAATTGGATAGCATCAATTTTATGGCTAACATAATTCTCGATAATTCACCTCCTGAAGCCGCCTTTTTTAACTCTAAAAAATTGCCTCCTTTATTAGCTGAAAACAAAAATGATAATTCATCTTTTCCATTGAAAAGTAAATTAGGGGTTAGCTTTAGTTTTATATCGAACTGAGCATTCGGCATACCTAAATTTTTCAAAATAGATTCCAATTGATCTTTTAATTTTGGAATAGCTTCGACCCTATTATTATGGATGGTTTTCGAAATGTGATCTAACAACTTTTCTTTTGACAAAAGTTCATCCTGATGACGCAAAATTCTTTCGTCTAAATTTGCAGTATTCGTCACTTTTTCAGAGAGGCCTTCTTTCACAACAAGGAGTTCTGATATATCTTTAACGGCATGCTTCAACATTAAGTTATGGAGGATTTGCAATTTGCTGTTAATTTGTTCCAAGCGTACTGGATTGGGTTCCAATTGCTCAAACAAATCATCAATTTCCCCACGAACATCATCCAAATCAATTAGACTACTGTTGATGCGTTCATATAAAAGGCTATATTTATTTGATAAGCTTATAAGTTTACTGAAATTAGTCTTTAATTGAGTTAACGTTGTAATAATGCCCATTTGCTCGTCACCAAGCAATTGATAGGACTCTGATAGCTTTTCTTTAATATCCTCAACATTGTTTAAAGTTTCGTATTCTTCTTCCAGTTCTTCTAATTCTCCCAAAACCAAATTCGCTTCAATCAGTTCCTTCAACAAATAGGAATTATAATCATGTTCTTTTAGTGCTTCTGACTTTAGTTTTTGCAGTATGGTCAAATCGTTTTTGATAGCTTTAAAATCCTTTAATTCTCTACTGTAATCCATTAATGCTTTAGCATTACCGGCTAAGGCGTCTATGACCTTAAACTGATAGCCATCATTAACTATTTGTAAGGATTGATGTTGGGAATGAATATCAATTAATTGCTCCCCTAAAAGCTGCAAACTGTTTAAATTAAGGGGCGAATCGTTTACAAAAGCTCGCGATTTACCCGAGGGCAGTATTTCCCTTCTAATTATGGTTTGAGATTCGTAATCAAGATCTTCTCTTTCAAAAAACGATTTAAGATTGTAATTAGAGATATTAAATACGGCTTCTATAATACACTTCTTGGTGTTGTCCTTCAAGCTACTTAAATCAGCTCGTTTACCCAAAATCAGGGACAATCCTCCAAGTAAAATAGATTTACCAGCACCCGTTTCACCAGTAATAATTGATAGTCCATTATTAAAATCGACCTGTAAATTATCGATTAAAGCATAATTTTTTATAGCAAGGGATTCTAACAAGGTGCTAAAACTTTATTTGGTTTGAAAATAAATATACTAAATGAATTCTAAAAAAGGAGATTGTATTAAAACTTAATATTTGCCCATTTACCGGAATGCATAGGTGCCACACTTTGTAAGGTCTCTTTAACGCTGGCTATATTCACATTGGGTCCATCGGAAAAAATTTGTTCAATTTCATCGGACTTGGCATCAAAAAATGTCCTTAAAAGAAAGGAATTTGGCCGACGACTGTTCATGGCTTCAAACAGTTTTAAGGAAGATGCTATTTCTTCTTTACCTCTTTTAGCATTTTCACTCATGATATCCAATCCCAAACGATGATAACTATACATAACCTCTCTGTATGCAGAAAAAGTCGGTGACAAGAGGTTATCTATTAGGGCAAATCGACTTTGTAAGCCATCTTCTAACTTCCACCCTTTATAATTTTCTTGTTGGGAATAATTCACAATGGTCTGTGCTTGTTTAAAATAGGCATCTCCACCCTGTTTTGCAAAAGTATCGGCATCTAATCCCAAAACCATGTAGACATGAAAAGCAAGTACAGAAACCAAATTAGATTCATATTGGGTAGGATTAAATATTAAATTTTGAAATTCCAAATAGCGAAATGAAAAATCTCTATCATTAAAATTATAAACAGGTGTAGTAAAGGTAGATCCAAAAACCGGTCGTGATGATTGCACTTGAATGGTCCCCTGAAAGTTTTCACCACTATAATCAGTAATGGTTATAACCATACTGCAATCAATTCGTTCTTGAGGAGCAACGGATCTGCTTGTCCATTTGGAATTATTAATGAACTCAGTCAATTGCTTTTCCAAAGTTTTAAAGATAGACTGATTTTCATTACCTGTTTGCTGGGCATTAACAACTAAACTACAGTTTAATTCTTGTGAATACCCTATAAATCCAAGACAAAAAAAGAAAATGTAAAAAATGCTACGCATGGATCTGTTTTATGATTTCGTTAAATAAATCTTGAGCCACTTCCGCTTTATCCTTTAATTCAAACTCCGTTACACGGTCTTTATTATCAATAATAGTAACTTTATTTGTATTGTTTTTAAAACCAGCGCCATAATCATTTAACGAATTTAAAACAATTAAATTTAAATTCTTCTTTTTTAGTTTGTCTTTTGCATTTTTCAATTCATCATTAGTTTCCAATGCAAAACCAACCAAAAATTGATGCGTTTTTAATTTTCCCAAAGATTCCAAAATATCTTTGGTTTTTTCCAATTCAATGGATAATGAAGCCTCCTTTTTCTTAATTTTTTGTTTCGCAATATTTTTGGGTTTAAAATCGGCTACAGCCGCCGATAAAATGGCTATGTCACTATTTTTATAATGATCATGTACTGCATTATACATGCTTTCAGCACTTACAACTCGAATAACCTCTATAAGACTATGGGACACTTTTTCGTGGGACGGTCCTGTTATTAAAATAACTTCGGCACCTAAATTTGCTGCCGCTTTTGCAATTTCAAAACCCATTTTTCCACTGGAATGATTTCCAATAAATCTTACAGGATCTATTGCTTCATAGGTGGGACCAGCAGTGACAAGGATTTTTTTTCCTTTTAAGGGTAATTTACTTAAAATATCTTGCTCAATAAAAGACACAATATCTTCAGGCTCTGCCATTCTCCCCTCACCTAACAACCCACTCGCTAGTTCTCCACTAGTAGCAGGAATCATAACATTGCCGAAGTTTTTTAAAATCTTAAAAGTGTGTTTTATACTTTCATGCTTATACATATCCAAGTCCATGGCCGGTGCAAAATAGACAGGACATTTGGCCGATAAGTACGTTGCCAATAACAAATTGTCGCAAACACCATGAGCCATTTTGGATAAGGTATTGGCTGTTGCCGGAGCAATGATGAAAATATCTGCCCAAAGTCCCAAATCTACATGGTTGTTCCAGAGAGGATTATCATCTTCGTCATTAATAAACGAAGAATAAACGGGGTTTTTTGAAAGAGTTGATAAAGTAAGGGGTGTTATAAAATCTTTAGAGGCCGGTGTCATTACCACTTTTACACGTGCACCCGATTTCACAAACAGTCGAACTAAAAAAGCCGTTTTATAAGCAGCAATACCGGCGGTTACTCCTAACAGTATATTTTTGCCGCTTAATATAGACATGCTAAAATTATTCCTGAGAATCGTCCTCAGTATTTCTAAAATAAACTTTTTCCTTTAACCATTCCTGAATAGCCAAAGCATGCGGTTTTGGGAGCTTTTCATAAAACTTGGAAACTTCAATTTGTTCTTTGTTTTCAAAAATTTCCTCAAGGCTGTCATTATAAGTTGCAAATTCTTCCAACTTATCAATAAGTTCTTTTTTAATCTCCGTATTAATTTGCTCTGCTCTCCTTGATATGATAGAAATAGCTTCATAGATATTTCCTGTTTGCTCATCGATTTGATTTCTGTCGTAAGTCATTGTATTAACAGGAGCTTTTGTCTTTTTTAAATCCATTTTCATATTTTATTTTATTTTACCAATAGGTCTATCAACGTTTACTAAAATGTAATCTATAGTCTTAACCTAAATTATTCATTAATTACCATTATGATGAAAACTGTTGTAATTCATTATCAATTTCTTCCATCATATTATTGACTTCCTCCATATATTTTGAATTGACAAAATACTTTTTGAAAGCATCTAGATTTGATTTGGCATCCTTTAAACGCTCTTCTTTTTTATATTCAACACTATTAATCGCTAGTTTGTATGCCGAATCTAACTTATAAAACATGGCATCTTCACGTAGCGAAGATCCTGGAAACTCAAAAATAAAATTTTCGAAGGACTTTATGGATGCCGGATAATCTGAAATGTGATTATATTGTTTCGCAATACTGAAAGCCTTTTGCTCTAATTTAAATTCAAGTTCCTTAACCAACTTATTTGCTTCGACTAAATATTGGGATTCAGGAAATAAATTAATAAAGTTTTGGAGTTTCTCTATGGCTTCTTTAGTCTCAGTTTGATCCTTGGTGTATACGGGTGATAACATATAATAACTCTTGGCACTTAAAAAAGAGGCCTCTTCAAGCTTTTCGCTATTTGGATAACTAGAAGCAAAACGTTCAAACTGATAACCTGAAACGTAATAGTCTTTCATCTTGTAGAATGAATCGGCGTATAGGTACATCAATTTTTCTGCTTGCGGCTTTCCTCTGTAATTAGGCACTATTTGAGCAAATAGACGATTGGCCTTATCAAATTTACCAGCATCATAAAGTTCTTCTCCCAATTTAAATTTAGGAGCAATATCTTCAGCTTTTAATACTTTTTGATATTCGCTACAAGAACTTAATGTTAAGATTACAAATGATATGAATATAGATATCCTCATAGTTTAAAACAAGATGCAAAATTAAGGTAATAATATGGATTTTAAAAATATATTTTAATGGCTAAAATAATTGTTGAAATACAGTATCCATACGGTTTAAGTAATATTTAACATTACCTAAAATCGCTAACAAAACGCGCAACCTTTGCTTTTAATTGCGAAGATGCTGGAACTAATGGCAATCTTACCGTATCCTTGCATAAGTTCAGAGCTTCAAAAACAGCTTTAATCCCTGCAGGATTATTTTCTTCAAAAATATAACCGATAACGTCCATGAGCTTGAAATGCAGGTCATAGGCTTCCTGAGCTTTACCCTCTAGTCCCAAGCGGATCATAGCAGAAAATGTTTTTGGAAAAGCTTGACCGATAACCGATATAACTCCTGCTCCTCCAGCTAAGACAACCCCTAAAGCTAAATCATCATCACCGGAAATAACTAAAAAGTCGTCCGGCTTATCTTTTATCAGCCTTAAATATTGCGCGACATTATTTCCCGCTTCTTTTACCGCTACAATATTTTTAAAATCATTTGCCAATCGTATGGTAGTTGAAGGCTCCATGTTTTTCGACGTACGTCCGGGTACATTATACAAAATGACATCTATGGGAGACGCTTCAGAAATGGCTTTAAAATGCTGATAAAGGCCTTCTTGTGTTGGTTTACTATAATATGGTGCTACTGATAAAATGGCATCCATATGGCTTAAATTGGTAGTGGTTATTTCTTCAATAATGGCAGCAGTATTATTGCCACCGATACCTAAAACCATTGGCACTCTACCATTGTTGGCTTCAGAAATAGTTGCGACTATATCTTTTTTTTCTTGTTTGGTTATCGTAACACTTTCACCAGTAGTCCCTGAAATCACCAAATAGTCCGTACCGTTTTCTATATTGAAATTAACAATGTTGGCAAGAGCTTCATGATCTACACTCAAATCCATTTTAAATGGTGTTACCAAGGCCACACCAGTCCCTAAAAACTTACTATTCATCACTTACTTTGTTTAATATGGTTAAGTATTTAAAAATTTCCCTTTTAAACACCTTAAATTCTTCTAAATTGGTGTTAATTATCAAATCGTTCAGTCTTGGATCCTTTTGCAAAATACCAATCTTAAATGTTGCCTTAGATAACGCTGTAAGCAATTTTAATTCTATTTCATCACTGGTATAATAACTAATTAAGACATCAAAGGTTGTATCTAAAAACGTTTGTAATTCTATATTCTTGATAGCTCCATTCCAACCAATGTCCTTTGAATTAAAACAAATTTCCCAAAAATTAGGTTTTTCACTTTTTGAAGGCGAATAAGCTATAACCTTAAGTTTGTTTGGACGAACATGTAAATAGGTAGCAAGACTTCTGAATAATTCAAAATCGTCCACCTCATCAATATTTAAAATAATGCCCAAACTTTCCACCTTGCTGTCATCGACATAAACTTTACGCTCCGACAACATTTTGTTTAAATACTTTTTAATAGATTTCTCCTTAAAACCTTTTAAAATCATTTATATTTATGCTTTCCGCAAAGGTAGCAAAAGTACAACCAAAATTTTTGCATTTATATGAGGTTTACACATTTGATTTTTTTGTTAAATTTTTTAGTTTTTTTTAGCTGCAAAAAGAAGAATTTCCACATTACAACAATCAAAGGCAAACAAATTGAAATAAACGATTCTATACAAGATAAAATTGAAATTGAGGATTTTATTGCACCTTTTAGAGTACATATTGAAAAAGATTTGGACAGTATAATTGCCTATGCCATGGGTACTTATTCTAAGTCCGATGGAGACTTTAACACCGCTATAGGTAATTTTATGGCAGATGCCATATACGATCAAGCCGCTCCGGTTTTTAATCGTAGAACAGGGAATAACCTCGACATGGTTTTATTGAACCACGGTGGTATCCGTTCTATTATTTCAAAAGGCGATATTAGAATGCGTAATGTTTATGAATTAATGCCCTTTGAAAACAAAATTGTTGTTATTGCTCTTAAGGGACGACAGATTGACAGTATGATCAGTTTTTTGTGTAGATCCAGAAAAGCCAATCCTATATCTAAACTTAAGCTAACCATTGACAGTGAATTCAATCCCATTGAAGCCTCAATAAATGGAGAAAAAATAAACACAGAAAGGATCTATTATGTCGCCACTAATGATTATTTATATAATAATGGCGATAATATGAGATTTTTTAGACCTAACGATGGTTATTTCGATTTAAATTATAAAGTCCGTAATGCTTTAATTGATTATCTAAAACAGGTCGATACCATCAACCCCGTTAGTGATGATAGGTTTACGCAAATAAAAAAATGAATCATGAATCGCCGAGATTTTATTCAAAAGACATCAGCTGGAACAGCATTAATAACCTTGGGCAGTATTGGCTTGCCGTCGTTTACCACTTTTAATACCAAGCATATCACAATACTTCATACCAACGATGTGCATAGTCACATTGATCCCTTTGGCCCAGAGGATGGAAGAAATGCCAATAAAGGAGGGGTTTCGAGAAGAGCTAGCTTGATTGATTCCATTAAAACAGAAAACCCCAATACGATTTTATTGGATGCCGGTGATATATTCCAAGGCACTCCTTATTTTAACTACTATGGTGGTGAATTGGAGTTTAAATTAATGAGCAAACTTAAATATGATGCAGCAACCATTGGTAATCATGATTTCGATAATGGTATAGAGGGCCTCTTTGCACAATTGCCTCATGCTAAATTTGATTTCATATCTGCCAATTACGACTTTTCAAAAACGATAATGGACACGCATACCGACCCCTTTAAAATATTTATTAAAGATGATATTAAAGTAGGTGTATTTGGTCTTGGTATAGAACTCAAGGGATTAGTTGAATCGGCTTTATACAAAGAGACCCAATATTTAGATCCGATTGAAATCAGTCAAGATATGGTGAGAATCTTAAAAACAGAAAAACATTGTGATCTGATTATTTGTTTATCACATTTGGGATATCATTATAGAAATAACCCCAATAAAGTAAGCGATTTAAATCTAGCTGCGGCAACAAGTGGCATCGATTTAATCATCGGTGGTCATACCCATACTTTTTTACCCAAACCGTCGATAGTTAAAAACAAAGACGGCAATAATATGCTCGTAAATCAAGTGGGGTGTTACGGTATTAATCTTGGTAGAATTGATTTTTATTTTGATGACGATAAAACTATATCCGCAAAAGGCACCTCAATAATAGTTTAGTTTTTTTTCATTCTTGAAATGAAACCTCTATACGTTCGTCTAAGAACCAAATCATATTTCAAGATTATGAAAAAACAAATTTCCTTTTTCATTAGAATTATCGTAGCGGTTATTTTAATTCAAACTTTGCGGTTTAAATTTACAGCTCATCCGGATAGCATATATATTTTTAAATCCCTTGGCATGGAACCGTATGGCAGAATTGGTACGGGAATATTGGAATTGGTTGCTGGGATTTGCCTGATAATTCCAAAAACGGCTTGGGCAGGCGCATTACTCAGCATTACCGTTTTATTTGGTGCTGTTGTATCTCATATAACTGTCCTGGGTATTGAAATAAATGGGGATAAGGGATTATTGTTCTTTACAGCCTTGATTACATTTATCCTTTCCGTTATAATACTTTATCTCCAAAGAAGAGATATTCCGTTTTTAAAATTCTTCGACTAACAAAGTTTTAGCATTATTCTCCTGTTTAACCTTAGACTGCCAGAATAAAATATAAAAGGCTAATAAATATAACGTTGTTGATATAAAGTTTAGCAGACCTTCGTTTGCAATATACATATATGCCACACCAATGACTTCTGCAAATACAATACACAATGAGCCTATAAATAATAATAGAGACTTTTTGTCATCCTTATGAAAATAATTAAGCAGTGAGGAGGACAGTAAAACTAACATAACGATATTATAGGTTAATTCCATAATATATTCTCCAGTCATAGTCGACAAGATATGCTCTGTTACAACATGCTGCAGCACATAAACAATATAAACATTCAATGCCGTTAACACTACTAAATGAATTTTAAGATTTCTGAGGATATGGGTAATACACATCCTTCGGCAAATTTCAAATAATAATGCAATATATGCAGCCACATAAAGCCCATTACCCAGGAAATAATTAATCTCATAAGGAATATATTTTGCAAATAAAACCATGATATCCGATGTGGAAAAAAATATCAAAAACAGAGAAACAGGTATCGTTTTTTTCTTTACGAACAGAAAATATAAAATCGTTATGGCAGGGCTTAAAAGTGAGCTTACTTTATAGGCCAAAGCAGCCTTATCAAAAAGAAGGCAGACTATAAAAGCGATATAGATAAGAGGCACAAAGCTCATCAAGACTCTCGACTTGTACATAACGTAGGTTTGAAGTTATGTGACAAACATAATAAAAAAAATGCTATTAAACGTATAAAAACTGCTTTTTATCGATTTTTTTTTATTTTTTGTTATTTTTTGTAAGAATTAACATTACTTTAGGTGGGTTAAATCATGTAGTATATAGCCTAACATATTATTGGAAATCGATTTTATTTAAGAATTCTTTTTCACTAATGAGTTTAATGTTCAATTTTTCGGCTTTCACCTTCTTACTGGGACCCATATTGACCCCAGCTACAATATAACTGGTTTTAGATGAAATAGAACTACTCAGTTTTCCCCCATTATCTTCTATTAATTTTTTTAATTCGCTTCTGGTAATAGTTTCGAAAACGCCCGAAACTACTATAATGTCACCTCTTAATTTATCCGTTTGCCCGGCAAGCTGTTCTTTTGACATTTCTAACTGAACACCAAATTCCTTCAATCTATTGACAATTAGGTTATTCTCTGGTAATGAGAAAAAATCCGTAACACTTTTTGCAATTTTTTCACCAATTTCATCCACATGAACCAGATCCTCCTCAGAAGCATGAGCAATCGCATCTATTCCTTTGTAATGCCGAGCCAGTTTTTTCGCAACGGTCTCACCGACATAGCGAATTCCTAAGGCATATAAAACACGCTCAAAAGGGATTGTTTTGGACTGCTCAATGCCCCTTAATAAATTCTCGGCACTTTTTTCAGCCATTCTTTCCAGCGGAAGAATCTGTCCTTTGGTCAATTCATATAAATCGGAATAATTGTTTATGAGTCCGGCATTAACTAACAATGCAACTGTCTCACCGCCCAACCCTTCAATGTCCATGGCCTTTCTCGAAATAAAATGTTGTATGCGGCCAATTATCTGTGGTTTACACCCATTGTAATTCGGGCAATAATGCTGAGCCTCTCCTTCCTGTCTAACCAGTAATGCATTACATTCCGGACAATGTGTAATATAGTTGGTTGGAACAGACCACATGGGTCGTTTACTGAAATCTACTCCGAGAATTTTTGGAATTATCTCACCTCCCTTTTCCACATAAACCTCATCTCCTATCCTGATATCCAACTTTTCAATCTGATCCGCATTATGAAGTGAAGCTCGCTTTACAGTTGTTCCCCCTAATTCAACCGGTTCCAAATTAGCGACAGGCGTTATTGCACCGGTACGGCCTACTTGGTAGTCAATGCTATTAAGCCGTGTTGAAACCTGTTCAGCCTTAAATTTGTACGCTATGGCCCATCTTGGGGCTTTAGCGGTATATCCCAATTCTTCTTGTTGTTGCAAACTATTTACCTTCACAACAACGCCATCGGTTTCGTAAGGAAGTTTATGTCGTGCTTCATTCCAATAGTTAATATACTCAAGAACCTCGTCTATGGAATGGCACAATTGAGCAGCATTGGGAACTTTAAAACCCCATTGCCTAGCTTTTTCCAAGCTTTCTAATTGGGTGTCAACACCTAAATTGGTTCCTTCTAGATTATAAAGCAAACAATCAAGTGGACGTTTGGCAACCTCTGCACTATCTTGTAGTTTTAAACTTCCGGAAGCAGTATTTCTTGGATTTCTATAGGGTTCTTCACCAATTTCTATACGTTCTTCATTCATTTTATGAAATCCGACAAAAGGTAAAATGATTTCACCACGAATATCAAATCGTTCTGGAAAATCACCTTTTAATTCTAAGGGTACAGATTTAATTGTTCTTACATTGGCCGTAACATTATCCCCTTGAACGCCATCACCTCGTGTTACTGCTTTAATCAATTTTCCGTTTTCGTATGTCAAACTAATGGAGGCCCCGTCATACTTCAACTCACATGTGTATTCTACGTCACCATCAATAATTTTTTTTATACGCTTTTCCCAATCAAGCAAATCTTCTTGAGAATACGAATTATCCAATGAATACATCCTATACTCGTGTATGACAGTTTCAAAGTTCTTAGTAATTTCACCACCAACCCGTTGGGTCGGTGAATTAGCATCGAAGAATTCTGGATATTTCGCTTCGAGCTCTTGAAGCTCCTTCAGTTTTAGGTCAAATTCGTAATCTGAAATAATTGCCTGGTCCAAAACATAATAATTATAGTTATGCTGACGCAGTTCTTGCCGGAGGTTTTCTATGTGTTGTTTTATATCCTTCATGGTAAAGTTCCCATAATCATTCTATCTTTTTTAAATAAATCCTGCTTTAATTGTATAGTTGTAAAACCATATTCGCCCAACAATGCCCTCATTTCGTTCCCAAGATACTCATTGATTTCAAAAAAGAGCAACCCCTTTTTTGATAAATTATTAACAGCAAATTTTGAAATGGCATGGTAAAATAATAAGGGATCCTCATTTTTCACAAAAAGGGCCAAATGGGGCTCGTTATTCAGGACATTAGGTTTCATGAGTTGCATTTCCTTCTCCCGTACATAGGGCGGATTAGAAACAATAATATCAAATTCCAAATCCGAATGTTCTTGCTTTAATATATCCTCTTTAAAAAAGAAGACTTCAACATTATTGAGCTTTGCATTTGCCTTTGCCACCTTTAAAGCCTCTTCAGAAACATCCAAAGCAAATACTTTTGCATGGGGTAAATGTGTCGCTAAAGAAATAGCTATGCAACCACTACCAGTACCGATATCCAGAATTTTTAATGTAGTGGCCTTGCTGTTGTCTTGTCTTTTCGCCAACACCAGTTCGGGATGACAATCGATAATCCACGCTACAAGTTCTTCAGTTTCCGGGCGTGGAATTAAGGTATGCTTATTAACTTTGAAAGGGAGTCCATAAAATTCGGTTTTACCCAGGATATATTGAATGGGATACTGAAGTTTTAATAATTCCAGTGCATCAATAAGTCGTTTATCATTGCTCATTTTATAATCAGGCTGCATTGCCAAATCTAAGCGTGATACCTTATAATAGTCAGCAACCAACAAATAAAAGAAATTGTCTATTTCTTCTTTTCCATAGAGCCCCTTTAAGGTGTTATGAAATGTTATAAGACTGTCCTTTAATCTCATAGTTCCTTAATCATCCATACTCCACAGGAATAATGTCCTGTATTGCCTAGTGCTTTATCTAAATGTTTGAACCCAAAACTCTCGTAAATATGAATCGCTGCCTTAAGCTGTGGAGCGGACTCAATATAACATGTTTGATACCCCATTGCTTTAGCCGCATGCAGACATCTTTCAAAAAGTTGTTTTCCATAACCTTTCCCTCTGATTATGGGAGAAAAATACATCTTTTGAATTTCACATATGGTATCTTCGAATCCCTTTAAAGGCTTAATACCTCCTCCACCCATAACTTCTCCATTACTCTCAATTACATAGTAAACCTCATTGTGATTTTGATAGGATTGAAACATTCGAGGAGTTTCATCATCAGTATATGCTGTACCTTCCAATGGAATCTTAAATTCATGAAAACACATCCTAATTATTGATTCTATTGATTTGTTATCCTTTAGTGCTATATTGCGAATTATGATATGGTCATTACTCATTTTAAAGCCTTAATTTTGTATCGATAATTATCTGGATGAAGATACATGAAAAATATATAAAACGTTGCATTGAAATTGGCAAAAATGGACTTGGTACCACACGACCAAATCCCATGGTTGGCTGTGTCATAGTCCACAATAACACCATCATTGGAGAAGGATTTACAAGTCCGTATGGCGGTAATCATGCGGAAGTCAATGCTATCAATTCTGTTAAGAATAAAACACTCTTAAAAAACGCCACGCTTTACGTTACCCTTGAACCCTGTTCTCATTATGGTAAAACCCCGCCATGTAGTGATCTCATAATAAACTATCAGATCCCTGATGTCGTGATAGGTTGTATGGATGACAACGAGAATGTAGCCGGTAAGGGTATAAAAAGGCTGATGGAAGCGGGTTGCCGTGTAACGGTTGGTATTATGGAATCTGAATGCAGAATCCATCACAAACGGTTTTTTACATTTCATAACAAAAAACGTCCTTACCTGATTTTAAAATGGGCAGAAACTAAGAACGGATTTATGGCTCCCAAAGTCAAATTTGAACAAAAACCCATTTGGATTACCAATAGGCTCTCAAGGCAGTTAGTCCACAAATGGCGAGCAGAAGAACATGCCATACTAATAGGGGCCAATACCGTATTTCAAGATAATCCTACATTAACTGTTAGAAATTGGTCCGGGCAACATCCAATTCGAATAGTATTAGATAAAAACAATGCATTAACCAATACCTATCACGTATTTAATGATCATTCTGAAACTCTGGTCATTAGAGAAATTTCTGCTAAATCCATTTGTGAAAAACTATATAACCATAATATCAATTCAGTTATTATAGAGGGCGGGACCAAAACCTTACAGCTATTTATAGATGCAAATTTATGGGATGAAGCACGAGTATTTACAGGTAAGATTTCTTTTGAAAATGGTGCACTGGCACCAAGATTTTATGGTAATTTAATTTCTGAAGTACGTATAGATACGGATATCCTTAAAATTTATAGAAATGATTAAAGCCATCATTTTTGATTTTGGAAATGTTTTTATTAATCTGGATATTGAAGGCGCTTTAGTTAAAAGTTGTAAGTCCCTGGGTATTGATAGCTTTCCAAGGGAATTAATGGACATTAACCAATCGTATGAACAAGGATTGATTTCAACCCAGGAGTTTTTGATCCGGTATTTAGAAAAATTTCCCGAAACCACCAATAAAGAACTGATCGAGAATTGGAATTTTATGCTTAAGGATTTTCCAAGTTACCGATTGGATTTTTTGAAAGCACTAAAATCAACTGCCCGATACAAGCTCATATTATTGAGTAACACCAATGAACTCCACATCAATTGGATCATCGAAAATTTGTCTTTTTATGCCGATTTCAAAAATTGTTTTGATGCGTTTTATTTATCGCATGAAATTCAGCTTAGAAAACCAAACCGTGATATTTTTGATTTTGTTTTAAATGAAAATAATTTGGCGGCCCATGAATGCCTTTTTATTGATGATAATCGGGATAATATTAAAACAGCCTCCGGATTAGGCCTTAAAACCTGGCATATTAATCCAGATACTGAAGATATTGTAGACTTATTTAAAAATAAAACCCATTTATTCATTAGCACTTGACCCAAAAAGACGTCTACCATACTATTACAATTTCACCAGCACCCGTCCTGTTTAAAGTTAAAAACAGTAAGTTTTTTGGTTATGCTTACCCGGTATCGAATGAAGCAACTATAAAATCTCATTTAGAACGACTAAAAGAAGAGCACCATAAGGCTAGACATTGGTGTTACGCTTACCAAATTGGAAAAGAAGACCTCATTTTTAGGTTCAACGATGATGGAGAGCCCAGCAATTCTGCAGGCTTACCTATTTACAGACAAATACAGTCCTTTGGGGTTACCAATATCTTAATTGTGGTAATACGCTATTTTGGAGGTATTAAATTAGGAGTTGGAGGGTTAATTAATGCTTATAAATCGACCGCCCAACTCACATTAGAACATTGCCAAATTATTACTAAAACTATACAGACAATATATTTAATATCCTTTGCTTATACGGACATCAACAAAGTAATGCGCATTATTAAAGAAAAGACCCTTGAAGTAATTGATCAGAAGCTAGAATTGAATTGTGAAATAACAATATCTGTGAGAAAAAAAGATTCAAACATGGTATTTAATTTGTTTGATGGTCTTTATGGTGTACAAATAAAAAAATTAAACTCCGATAACATCCAATAAATATTTTGGAGCTCTCATTGGCTTATTGGATTTCATATTAATAAAAACCAAAGTGGTTGATGCCGTTGACAGAATTTCGCCTTTTTCGTTGGTTATTTCATAGTCAAACTCAATCTTTGCTGTGGGTGTTTTCTTTAGTTCAGTTTTAACATTAATTACATCATCATAACTAGCTGATTTTTTATAATTTATACTTAAAGAAACAACAGGAAGCATAATGCCGTTTTCCTCCATTTTTTTGTATGAAATTCCCAATTTCCTGAGTAACTCAATTCTTCCCATTTCGAGATATAATACATAATTACCGTGATAAACAACTCCCATTTGGTCCGTCTCACCATATCTCACCCTTATTTGTATTTCATCGAATTTCATAGGAATAATTAAATATTTTTTTGTAGTTTCGGCTAGTGCTTAAACATGCAGAAAAAATTCTAGAAATTCAATAGCAAATGATTTTTTTTTTAAGAATTTTGTTCACATATTTGCCTTGCTATTAAGGGGTGATTTGAAAAGCCATTTTTCATTCGAATTCTAACTAACTAAAAACCAAATAAAACTAAAAAATGAGTAAAACTGCGCAATCGGTATGGAATAATTGTCTGGAGTTTATAAAAGATAATATTCAACCGCAAGCCTACAAAACATGGTTTGAACCTATTGTAGCAGTTAAACTTACCGATAATGCCTTGAGTATTCAGGTACCTAGTAAATTCTTTTATGAATGGCTTGAAGAGCATTATGTAAAAATTCTTAAAGTATCCCTTACCAAAGAGCTTGGAGACACCGCCAAATTGGTTTACATTATAAAAATGGAAAACACTTATGGCAATAAGCAACCTTTTACTGAAAAAATACCGAGCTCCAATAGAACAGCCGTAAAGTCTCAAGATGTCGATATTCCCCTTAATAATAAAAGCCCGGAACTAAAGAACCCATTTGTAATTCCGGGTATTAGAAATGTAAAAATCGAATCGCAACTTAATCCTAATTACAGCTTCGAGAATTTCCTGGAAGGCGATTCTAACCGATTAGCAAGAAGTGCAGGATTGGCTGTTGCCGCCAAGCCAGGCGGAACTTCATTCAACCCTCTGTTAATTTTTGGTGGTGTTGGATTGGGAAAAACACATTTAGCACACGCCATTGGGGTCGATATTAAAGATAAATATCCGGAGAAGACCGTGTTATATATTTCTGCCGAAAAATTTACACAACAGTATATAGAATCTGTTAAAAAGAACAACAGAAACGATTTTATCCATTTTTATCAAATTATTGACGTTCTTATTATAGATGATGTACAGTTTTTTTCTGGAAAATCAGGAACACAGGATGTATTCTTTCATATTTTCAACCATTTACATCAAAATGGCAAACAAGTTGTCTTAACCAGTGACAAGGCTCCTGTAGACATGCAGGACATAGAACAACGATTATTGTCTAGGTTCAAATGGGGGTTGTCGGCTGAGTTACAGCATCCGGATTTTGAAACAAGGGTTTCCATTTTAAAAAACAAACTTTACCGTGATGGGGTTGAAATGCCTAATGACATTATTGAGTATGTCGCCAAAAACATAAAAACCAATGTTCGTGAACTGGAAGGTGCCATCATTTCACTTATTGCACAATCCTCATTTAATAAAAAAGAAATTACACTGGATCTTGCCAAACAAATTGTAGAAAAGTTTGTTAAAAACACCAAAAGGGAGGTATCTATAGATTATATCCAAAAGGTTGTTTCAGATTATTTTCAAATGGATATTGATACCTTGCAATCCAAGACACGTAAGCGACACATAGTACAAGCCAGACAATTAGCTATGTTTTTTGCCAAAAAATTCACAAAGGCCTCTTTGGCCAGCATTGGCTCTCAAATTGGTAAACGCGACCATGCTACAGTTCTGCATGCCTGTAAAACCGTTGACAATTTATCTTCAACCGACAAACAATTTAGAAAATACGTAGAGGATATCACTAAAAAATTGTCTGTTTAAATCCAATTATAATGACTAAAATTCTAATGGTATGTCTGGGTAACATTTGTCGTTCACCATTGGCAGAGGGTATTTTACGCTCAAAGCTTCCATTGGATAATTTTTTGGTTGATTCAGCAGGTACCGCTAATTATCATGTTGGAGATCGACCCGATAGCCGTTCCATCGCCGTTGCCAAAAAATTTGGTCTGGACATCTCCAATCTCAGAGGACGACAGTTTAATATGAACGACTTTGATACCTTTGATTATATTTTCGTTATGGATGAATCTAACTACAATAATGTCATATCCCTAGCAAGAAGTGATAAAGATATCGCTAAAGTTAAATTCATTTTAAACGAGGTATATCCCAATCAAAATTACAGTATCCCGGATCCATATTACGGAGGCAATAGTGGATTCGAAAACGTATACAAGATGCTGGATGAGGCTTGTTCACTTATTGCTGATCGATTAACTTAAATTTAGTATTTTTATTTTCATTAAACAATCGTAATTAAAAAATGGATACGGAGCATGGTGTGTTATATTTAATCCCCACAACTCTAGGGGATACAGCACCTTTAGAAGTTTTACCCATTTCTGTTAAGAAAATTATTGAGCAAACCAATGTTTATATTGTAGAAAATGAAAAATCGGCAAGACGGTTCATAAAAAAGATTAGTTCTGGAAAATCTCAATCGGCATTACAAATGTTTCGTTTAAATAAATTCACCAACCCTATAGAACTGCCGGACTTTCTGGAACCCTGTCTTAGGGGTGTTAATATTGGATTGCTTTCAGAAGCAGGTTGCCCTGGTGTGGCAGACCCAGGATCAGACATTGTAAAACTGGCTCATAAAAAAGACATCAAAGTGGTTCCCTTGGTTGGTCCTTCATCCATTCTAATGGCAATAATGAGTTCTGGGCTAAATGGTCAGAATTTTGCATTTAATGGTTATTTGCCTATCGATAAGGATGAACGTAAAAAAGAAATAAAACGACTTGAGAAATTATCGTTCAGCAATAACCAATCTCAAATTTTCATTGAGACTCCATATAGAAATAACAAGTTATTAGAGGATCTGGCCAGTCTACTATCTGACAATACACAGATATGTGTCGCTGCAGACATCAGTTTATCGACAGAATTTATAAAGACCGAAACTGCAAATTATTGGAAAAAAAATATGGTAGACTTGCATAAAAGACCTACCATATTTATCATCCATAAAGTTTAATAAGCTCTATATTGCCTTAGCTTTTCTATTAGGTTTAAGGAATGATGTATCATAACCTGAAAACTTCTTCATATAATATGAGATCGTTGTACCATATCCATCAGCGAAATCATTAAGACCATAACTTCTAAGATATTTTTTCACACTGCCAGGTCCCGCTAAGTGGGCTGCGGCTAGTATTCCAGATTCAGTTACAACTGCACCATTAATCCGCTTACCTACAAAATTCTTTATATCCTTTCTTAAAATCCACTTATTACGTTGGGCATTGGCTATAAAAGCACGTTCCTGTAATTTGGCATCTTTTAAAAACTTTGATGGATTGTGTATTCCTATTAATTTTAATGTTTCCTTACCAAATTGGTATTTCCCAAGATAACCATACGTGTTAACACATGCATAATTACCTCTGGATTCCTTGAAGGCCAACGCTTCTTTAAATCCAACAAAAGATTTTCCTAAATAAGGGGAAAAGGTCTGGGAATTCTCTTTCGATACATCAATATTGCCTGCAATATTTTCATCAAGGCCAACGCTGTAATTTAAATTTAGGCCTTCGGTTGAATATTCACTCAAATCTATCGTTTCATTTGCTGAAAACGATGCATACAATAACATAGAAATTGTAAGCGTCAGGGCCGAATAACTTGCAATATTCTTTACCATAATTTCTAAATTTCTTCAGCGAATTTCCTGTGGAATTTCACCTGAAAATTTGAGCGTGCAAAATTAGATATTTTTTTAATAATTTCAAAATTAATCGTTTATGTGTTGTTTTTAGAAGTACAATAGATGAAATGCACATCCATGTTTACTTAATTCCAAGGCCGGAAAAGGCACTTTGATTACGTTTAAAAGACTAAAAACTGTTTTCAAAAAACGAGATTCTGTTCTAATTTTATTCAAATTTACATCTAAACTTATAAAGAATTGTCGAGCTCGGTCTGTTTTTCTCAACAAATTATTGTCAATATCTTCTACGCCACGCAACATCCCCGTTGCACTATAACCCACAGCAAAATTTAACCATTTGGGTAATCTGCTTTCTCTAAAAAAATCATGTAAATTAATACTCAACCAATATGTCTGACCATTGTAGTCTTTCAAAATTTGTTCGAAATACCCTTTCCCAAGTTTATCCGGATTTAAAGAGGCGAATTGGGTTTGATGAAATGAAAATTTAAGCTGTATACGTTGCTCATTCCATAATAATTCCTGACCAACATACAATCCAGTTCCTGTGGCATTAGCCATGACATCACCCCATGAAAATCCCCATTCCTTGGAATAACCGTCAAAAACTTCTACTGCCGTAAGAAAACCAAAACCTAACGAGGATCCATAAATTAACTGACTTTTTCTACTCGCACCTCCCCAATTTAATATTTCTGCTCCTACTCTTCCCATTTGATACGATGCCAAAACATGACCCATCTTGTCCATTTGTAACCATTCATTATTGTCGTTTACGGTATGAAATTTAGAATGTTTAAAATCGGAATACCACAGCTGATTCAATCCTACCAAGGAAATGGCTACAACTGACGATTCAAGTATGACTATCGATTTTAGCCTCGATTTGTTAAGTGTATCTGCAGGTTTTAAAAACCCATCAAGTTTGGATTGTGAAAATGAGAGTATTGAAAATAAATACAGGGAAATTTTTAAAAGCCGGACCATAACTACCTATTAATACCTTGTGAAGATAGGTACCGGTGGTATTCGCTGGCATATTTGTTATGTTGAGTTAAAGTCTTGGCGAATTTATGATAGCCCAGGCGACTAGCATCAGCAACAAAATAAAGAAATTTATGTTTTTCATAATTTAGGACAGCATCTATGGCCCTCAGGTCAGGCATAGCAATAAGGCCTGGTGGTAGACCCAAATTAGTATAAGTATTATATGGAGAATCTATTTCTTTATGTACATTAAGCACCCTTTTAATAACCGTGTTTTTATATTCGGGTAATTGATAAGCTGCAAATTTAATGGTAGGATCGGCCTGAAGAGGCATTCCTATTCGTAACCTATTTAAATATACACCAGCAATTCGGGGTTGCTCAATGGGCTTTTTGGATTCCTCATAAACTATTGAAGCTAAAGTAATTACTTGATTTGGAGATAATCCAAGGTTATGAGCCTTTTGAATTCGGTCTTCCGTCCAAAAACGTTGATATTCCTTTAACATCCTGTTTCGAAACTTTATGGCTGAAGTATTCCAAAAAAATTCATAGCTATTCGGTAAGTACATTCCCAGAGCAGTGGCTTGATTAAAGTTGTGTTCTGCTAAAAAAGCGTCATCCTGCATGGCATTCAATAATGAAATACTATCGGCCTCAATTTCTTTGGAAATCCTGCCTGCTAATTTTTCAAGCGTCCCTTGATTATTAAAAGATACCGTGACTGGTAAATTATGGATTCGAATTGAATTGATGATATCATTATTGCTCATTCCTCGTTTAATGGCATATTTCCCAGCTTTTATATGAGAGATATATTGTTTTTTTTGGGCTAAAATATCGAAAGAAGCGATGTCATCCAGTAAAGGCTCTAATTGTTTTCTAACATCTTCATAAGTTGCGTCAGATGGAATGTAAACATAGGCTGCCTCATTATTAAATGCTGTATTGGGCTTTAACAGGACCTTGTAAACATAATAGGCAAAAAAAGCAGCAACAATCAATCCTATAATAGCCGTGGCCCAAAGAATTTTTTTTAAATACATTTAGTGGTTTATAAATTGAAATAAATATTCATTTTTAAAGGCGCCGTTAACCAGGTTCCAATCCTTCTTTAATCCTATTTTTTTGAATCCAAGACCGGTAAATAATTTTAAGCTTGCCTCATTATCTTCTGAAATATTACAATACAGCTGATGCAAGCCTAAATGTATGAAGCAGTAATCCATGAGGAGTTTTAGCGCTTCTTTCCCATAGCCATTGGCTCTATTAGCAATTTCCTTTATTAAAATACCGACACCCGCCCTTGAATGTTTAAAATCAAAATCGAATATATCAATTAATCCCAAAGCGACATGGTCATAATTTGAAATAACCAAACGCAATTGTTTTACTTCAAAAATATCCTTGTGAGCATGCTCTAAATATTGTTTGATCACAAATCTAGAATATGGTGCTTGAGTGTTACTGAGTTCCCAAATCATTTCATCATTTTCAATAGCAAAAATAAATTCCAAATCATCAGGCTCTAAAGCACGCAGATATATATGTTTTCCTTTTAAGCTGATCATACCGTACCTTTAAAAACGAATGTTGCCGGACCAATAAGCCATACATTCTTGTATCCTCCATTTTGTTTATCAAAACTAACCTGTAAAGGGCCTCCTTCTGTTTCTAAAGTAATATAATTACCATGGGTTTGTCCTATGGCATTCATAGCAATGGCTACCGCTGTTACGCCTGTACCACATGACAAAGTTTCATTTTCAACACCACGCTCATAGGTTCTGACCCTAAAAGTCGATTCTGATAATTTCTTCACAAAATTAACATTACTCCCGGCCTGATTATAAGGCTCACCATAACGGATGTTGGCACCTAACGATTTTATGTCGAAATTTTCAATATTATCCTCTAACTGAACGTGATGCGGAGAACCCGTATTCAAAAACACATGAGTAGAATGCTTTTCAACATGACTCACATTCTGCATTTGAAGCTTTACAACACCATTCTCATCAATTTCGGCTTGATGTAAACCATCAACCGCTTCAAACTGGGCTAGGCGGTCAATAATTCCTAAGTGTTTTGCAAAAGCTACTAAACACCTACCTCCATTACCACACATGGAACTTTCGTTTCCATCTGAGTTATAATAAACCATTTTAAAATCAAGGGTCTTATGATTTTCCAGTAAAATAAGACCATCTGCTCCTATGCCAAAACGTCGGTCACAAAGTTCTTTAACCAGTTTGGTATCTTTTTTGTTAAAATGATGTTGACGATTATCAATCATCACAAAATCATTTCCCGTTCCTTGATATTTATAAAAAGTCAGTCGCATAATTACAGCACAAATATATAAATATTAAACTGTTTTTTTTGTGTGTTAAATAGTCGTTAAAGTAGACGTTAAAAATCGTTAAAAGGATTTTGGCGATTCAATAAATATTTAATTTTAAACGTTAGTAATATAATTTAAATGTTAAAATTATGAAGAAGATTTTATCACTTGTATTAGTCTCAGCTTTAGGTGGTATCATGGCTATTGGAGCCTACAAATTGTTTCTGGAAAATGATAATAAGGTTATGGTTACCCCTACAGAAACAACTGCTTTCCTGCCAACGAACAATCTAAGTAGTATAAACAACATCTTAGAGGCTCCGGATTTCACTATAGCTGCTGAAAACACAGTGCATGCCGTAGTCCATGTGAAAAATGTTTCTATTAGTTCTGGACAAATGACTTTTGAGGATTTGTTTTTTGGAAGAAGCCCGCAACGTGCTCAATTAGGTACCGGGTCTGGTGTTATTATTAATGCAGACGGCTATATTATTACGAATAACCATGTTATCAACAATGCCCATAAATTATCGGTGACTTTAAATAATAATGAAACGTATGACGCTGAAATTATTGGGACCGACCCCAAAACAGATATTGCCCTTTTAAAGATTGATGCAGAAGAAGACTTGCCTTATGTCACTTTTGGTGATTCCGATAATGCTAAAGTTGGTGAATGGGTCCTCGCTGTGGGTAATCCGTTCAACTTGACATCAACGGTGACAGCCGGAATTATCAGTGCTAAATCAAGAGACTTAACCGGTAGATCTGCGCAGTCATTTATTCAAACAGATGCCGCCGTAAACCCGGGAAACTCAGGGGGTGCTTTAGTAAATACCAATGGAGAATTGATAGGTATAAATACTGCTATTACCTCACAAACAGGATCTTACATCGGGTATTCCTTTGCAGTTCCAAGTAATATTGCCCGTAAAGTAGTGGAAGATATCATGGAATATGGGAATGTGCAAAATGGGGTTTTAGGAATTAAAGGGGGGACCTTCAGCAGTGAAGCAGCCGAAGAAATTGGAGTCGACTATACAAAAGGAGTATATGTGGCCGAAGTCATAAAAAATTCTGGTGCCGAAAAAGCCGGCCTTTTAAAAGGTGACATTATAAAGCGGTTAGACAATATTGAAATATCAAAATTTGAAGATCTTAGTGGTTATATTAAAACTAAACGACCGAATGATAAAGTAAATGTAGAAATATTGAGGGATGGGAAATTAAAAGAATTTCGAGTAATGCTTACTAATCCCGAGGTGTTTTCAGTAAATTTTATGAACATGGAATTACAAGATTTACCGAATTCATTAAAAGATAAATTCAATATAGATTATGGTGTTATGGTTAAGAGTTCCCAAAACAAGTGGTTATATTCCAATTTAGGAATTACAGACGGATATATCATAACCGGAATTAATGATATCAAAATTGAAAGCATTGAAGATATATCGACATTAAAACAAAGTTATGGAGATGATATTCTGGATAAAATCAAAAAAATGGAATACATTAATCTTAGAGGAGAAAGAAAAGAAGTGATATTTAGATAAAATTATATTTTTAATTACATAATAACCTCATATAAAATGAATAGTTTATATGGGGTTTTTTTAATTCCTTTTTTTAATTCTTATTGGAGGTGGACGGTATTATTCAAAGTCCTCAAGTAATTAGGCTGGCAAAATATATGGCCCAATTACCACGTTATACTTATTATTAATATTGAACATCTATTTTAAAACTTCAATCGTATATAACTTAGCCTCACAAAAAGTGAGGCTTTTCATTGAATAATGTTTGATACTAGACAATATTTTTTAAATTCGTAACATATATAATATTCATATAAACCAATCTTAAATGAAACCCATCAGATATATAACACTTATCACTTATTTATGTATATCCTCATTAAATGTACACTCTCAAAATAGCAGTCAACAAGATAGCGAGCTATCCCTGGATAGTAGCTCCATTAACAATCAGTTTGAATATGTTTTAAAAAAATCGGGCAATTTTAGAGGAACCAATGGTCAAATGTATGAAGCTGTTAAGCTTAGTATGCTTCTTGCACTCAAGGCTCACGCTGTAGATTCACTAAAATTGGTACATAGTGAATTAGCTGATACGCAAACCATAGTTCAAAATCAGTCTGCTGAGATTTCGGATTTAAAATCCAAACTTTTAACGACACAAAACAACTTGGATAAAACGAATGCCGAAAAAAACAGTATGGCTTTTTTTGGATTACAAATGAGTAAAACAGGATACAATGTTCTCATGTGGTCTATAATTGCAGGTTTAATGGCCTTGCTTGTTTTCTTTATTTACAAGTTTAAAAATAGTAATACTATAACGAGAAAGGCTAAATTAGCTCTATCGGAAATTGAAGATGAATTTGAAGAACACCGTAAAACAGCGTTAGAAAGGGAGCAAAAGGTGCGACGTCAGCTTCAGGATGAAATAAACAAACAAAAAGGGATTTAAGCTTCATATGACTAAAATGTAGTTTTGAGAAACTAGATTTTAAAGTTTAAATTCCCAACTCCATAATTTAGCGTTGCTCCATGAGAATTGATATAATTACCGTTTTACCCGAGCTGTTAAAAAGTCCTTTTGAGGCATCTATTTTAAAACGTGCCATTGAGGCAAATTTAGTGGAGATCCATTTTCATAATTTGCGTGATTATACCTCAGACAAATATAAGAGTGTTGATGATTATCAGTTTGGAGGTGGTGCAGGTATGGTCATGCTCATTGAACCCATTGATAAGTGCATTTCAGCATTAAAAACAGAGCGCTCCTATGATGACATAATTTATATGACTCCCGATGGAGAGCGTTTAAATCAGGGAATAGCCAATCAATTATCCCTCAAAAAAAATATGATTATTCTATGTGGGCATTACAAAGGGGTGGATCAACGGGTTCGTGATCACTTTATTACACGTGAAATATCTATTGGTGATTATGTTTTATCCGGTGGTGAATTAGGAGCCGCCGTGCTTTGTGATGCCGTTATAAGATTAATACCAGGAGTATTGGGTAATGAAACATCAGCCTTAACCGATTCCTTTCAAGACAATTTATTGGCCCCACCAATTTATACGCGTCCTAGAGATTATAACGGCTGGCAAGTTCCTGAAATTCTGTTTAGTGGTGATTTTCCAAAAATTGAAAAATGGCGGGAGGATCAGGCTCTTATTCGTACTAGGGAACGCAGACCGGATTTGATGGATGACTAAAATTAAAAAATGAAAAAGCACATTGTTGTATTAACCGGTGCTGGAATGAGTGCTGAAAGCGGAATTAAAACATTTCGTGATTCAGACGGTTTATGGGAAGGTCACGATGTAATGCAAGTAGCTTCACCCTTAGGTTTCCACGCTAATCCAGAATTGGTTTTAGATTTTTACAATCAGCGAAGAAGACAACTTTTAACGGTCAATCCCAATAGTGCCCATTACGATTTAGCGGAATTGGAAGAGAATTTTAATGTGACCATTATTACCCAGAATATTGATGATCTTCATGAACGTGCCGGAAGTAGTACTGTTATTCATTTACACGGAGAATTGCTCAAAGTTAGAAGCGCTATAGATGGCAGCGACATCCGGGAATGGAAATCAGATTTATTATTAGGCGACCTTTGCAAAAAAGGCCATCAATTACGACCACACATTGTTTGGTTTGGGGAGGATGTACCCCTGATTGAAAACGCAATAGATGTTTGTAAAGTGGCAGATATTTTAATTATAATTGGCACTTCCTTACAAGTATATCCTGCGGCCGGATTAATGCATTATGTGCCTCAACAAACAAGGATTTATTTTATTGATCCTAAACCAAATGTAAATCATCATTCAAACTTAACGGTCTTCGCTGAAAAAGCAACTGTTGGAGTAAAAAAAGCCATTCAAGCCATTATGGATTTATAATCCGGTAGGTCAAATTTATTCTCGGGCTTATAATTTTGGATGTTTTAGGTATTTTATGTTTCCAAAAATGTTGGGTAGTCCCTTTCATGAGTAAAACACTGCCATGGGTCAAGGGAATAGTAACGGGCTTAACATGAACATTTTCGATATGTTTAAGCTTAAATGGTCTCGTTTCTCCAAATGAAACTGATGCAATAACAGGATTTCTTCCCAGTTCTTTCTCGTTATCTTGATGCCAATCATTACTGTCCCGGCCTGTTCTATAAAGGTTGAGTAAACAAGAGGTGAACCTTACCTTTGCAATTTCCTCAATTCGTTTTTTTACAAACAGCAAATCCTCCGTCCAAGGGTATGGGTTCATGGATATACCAGAATAACTATATCCTCTTTTTACATCTCCATAAAGTGCTGTTAATCGTGGAACTTCATATTCTTTGCCAAAAAACTTTATTTTATCTTGTTGCCAACAAATTGTGCTGTATAAACTGTTGTAAAGTGCATCGCTTTTTTCCAAACGAAATACATTCTTGTAAAGTATTATGTCTGCATCTGGTAAATCAAAGTGTTCCCTATAAAGGTCCTCTTCCAAAAATTTAAACCGCTTTTGATTTTGCTGCATGGTAAATTTTTAGTTTTTATTTTTTTCTTCAATCCATTTACTCATAAACTTTGTACTTTGCAATGTTTGGTACTGAAGGAGTTGTCCTATAAAATTATGTTGTCTTCTAATGTCGATTTCCCGAATTGCTTTATTAACGTCTTGCAATACCTTTTGGCGATATTTTACATTTGAAAATCGTTTATTGATAGTCTCAAAACCAAACTGTTGCTTTTCATTCCATAGTATTTCATCTGTATATAATTGTATGGCCTTTGCCGCGAACATTGAACTGTTGTCTTCAATAAAGCCATTGGCTTTTAGTTTACCAAACATGCCTTCCGCAGCAATTGATGTCATTACACTAGGCGTTCCGTTCTGCATGGCATCGATAAGTTTACCTTTTAATCCAGCACCAAAACGTAATGGTGCTAAGCATACTCTAGCACGCTGCATCACATGGTTGGCATCGTTTGTAAAACCTTTAATTAAAAACCTTTCTTTCTCATTGTGTAACTGCTTTACTTTTTGCGAAAGATAGGCTCCATAAACATGCATTTCTGCTTGCGGTAATTCTTTTCTAATTAAGGGCCAGATGGATTCCTTTAGGAATAATATCGCATCATAATTAGGGTCATGTAAAAAGTTGCCTATGCTTATAAAATCTTGACGTTCATTAAATTTGGGTAAGGCATTAATCCATGCGCCTTTGATGGTCTCTAGCATAAAAGGTAAATAGCACAACAGATCCGGATCAATTTTGAATTCAGTTTTAAGTAAATTCATTTCTATTTCTGAAATGATTAAACTTAAGTCACTTCTATATATACTCGCTATTTCTCGCTTTGCTGTGTTATTAAATAAATAGGCTCTATCAAATTCATGATTATCTTTTAAAGCCTGCTGTCTTCCTTTGCGGAGCGCATGAAGATCTTCAGTATCCAGAATCCGTAGGGCTTTGGGACATTGTTCAGCAACCCGCCATCCATATTGCTCTTCAGTCATAAATCTATCGAATAAAACAACATCTGGATTCAATGTTTTTACAAATAGATCGAAACTTGAATCATTCAATGTTATCCGTATTGGAGAAACACCAATAGAATCCAAATCGAATGCTTGTTTTGTTTGGACACAAGCACTGGCAAAAGTAATCTCATAGCTACCGGCTTTAAAAGCTTCAATGAGTTGCATCATCCTGCTCCCGGCAGCTGAACTCTTAGGTTCAGGCCATACAAATCCAATAATCAATAATTTTTTAGAGGCCACAAATCAAGATTGTTTTATAGAAGAGGCATTGAACTGAATACCAATGCCAATTCCTTTTTTTTATTCTGGCTTAGGCATTAATCCATATTTGGCTCGTACCAGTTTAGCCCAATCTATCACCGTTTTAATTTGTGCATCGGTTAACCTGGCTTCGGAATGGGTCCAAGTGTACGATTTTAAAGGCATGTCTTTGGCTTCTACCATTTCAATAAGTTCCTCAAATTTGTGGTCTTTGCGTTTCACCGAATTACCCACCCAATTGGACATATTAAAATGTTTTTTACCATCTTTTATATGTCCGGCTAACCAATAATTCAAGGGAGTTATGCTATTGTACCATGGATATCTTGTAAAATTACTATGGCAATCAAAACAGCTTTCCTTTAAAATAAGTTTTACATTTTCCGGGGGGTTGGTTTCGGCTAAAAAAGGTTCAACAGAAGTTTTATCCCCTTGATTTTTTTCAGGACCTATAAATTGTGCTAGTAACAGAAGTATCAGTGCAAATAAGCCCAATGTTTTTGATGTCGTCATTAACTATGAATTTTTATGGTATTTTTAGAACTCTAAAATTATGAAATAATTAGATGAACACGGCGGAATTAATTAAAGAATTAAATGATGTTAATGGCTCCCGACAAAAGCGGTTGAAGTGCGCACAACTGGTCTTAAATGACCTGACTTTATTGCCTAAACTTATAGATATAATAGCTTTAGTTGATAACAAAATATCGTGTCGAGCGGCATGGGTCTTAGAGATGGTTTGTAATGAATACATTTACGCCATTGCGCCCTATTTGGATACATTCTGCAGTAGTCTTAACAAGGTACATTTAAATGGTGCTGTACGAGCAGTTTCGAAAATTTGTGAATTAATTGCTAAAACTAATGATTCCGGTCCATCAAATCCATTAAAAAAAGCACTAAAACCTTTACACAAAGAATTAATTATTGAAACCTGTTTCGATTGGATGATTAAAGATCAAAAAGTCGCGACAAAAGTACACGCCATGGAAACCCTTTATCTTTTGGGTAAAGGCAGTCAATGGATCCATAAGGAACTATCCATAATAATAGTGCGAGATTTTCAAACACAAAGTGCCGGTTTTAAAGCCAGGGCAAAACAGGTTTTAAAGAAATTGAAAAAATAAATTATAAGGCCATGACCTCTTCCAATCGTTCTTTGGGGATAATTAGCAGCTTACTGTTTACCAAACGGCCAGTTAAGGTTTTCCAGTTTTTATCTTGGTTAAAAATTGATTTCAAAATAGGGAATGCTTTACTGTAATCCTTATTATTTAATAAATTAATGGCGTACCAATACGTCATCTCCAAATTGTCGGGAAAAAGATTTTGCGCTTGCAAATACAAGTTTTCCGCCTTATCTGAATTCCCTTCCTCCATCGCCAAATCCCCTTTGTTCATATAGTTATAAGCATCATGCATTTTTATTAATCGTTCTAATTCATGTAAAGGATCTTCATGGTCTTCCACACGTAAGTCCATCGAAACATCTTCCCAAATATTACCTGTAGCTTCACCCTTAACCATCAAAATAGCAGCAGATTGTTTTCCTCGTATATCCCCTTTTTCATTTTCCGCGGCCTTCAGTGCAGCCAAAACACGATAGCTCAAATGACCTCTTGTAGTCTGAAAGGCTTGAGCCATAGCATCCCAAACGGTATTATTCAACATCATATTGGCCTGAACAGAAAAATTACGCCCCTGTTTATGACCGGCCTCATCAATACATTGGCTTCCTGTATGGGTCGCAACGATCCCCTTATGGTTTAAAAATGCAACCTGTCTGAACATCGCCCCGGGATCATTTTCCAATAACCCATTTAAAGCTTGTTCCGGGGTTAGTCCTTGTTCCATCAAAGCTAAACCTTTAGGACCATAACTGGGATTAACCAACGATTGGGTAGCCACCACGCCAACCCCTGCTCTCCCATAGGTCACCACACTACCCACACTAAACCAATGGCTTTGAACAGCCACTGCCATATCTCCGGTTAAAGAATCTCTGGCCACAATGGAATACGTATGCACAAATGGTTCTGATTTTATATAGAATTGGGCCATTAGACCTTGAGAAAACAAAAAAATCAACACTATTTGAAACGATTTCATATCACTTAAATTTTTATAAATATACCATTTATCCATGGATCATAATTAACAATCTTCCCGTCTTTTCTTAAAATCTTCTGTACAAAAAAACTATCTTTGCAACTTCAAAAGTAGAACACCATATGTCATTATCAAACTTAAATGCGATTTCCCCAATAGATGGTCGTTATCGAAATAAAGTGGAAGAATTAGCAGACTTCTTTTCGGAAGAAGCCCTTATAAAATATCGTGTTTTAGTTGAAATTGAGTACTTTATTGCGCTTTGTGAAATACCATTACCGCAACTAAAAAACATTGACATTAAAAGTTTTGTGGATTTAAGAGCGATCTACAAGAATTTTTCAAGTGATGACGCCCTGGCCATTAAAGCCATTGAAAAGGTTACTAACCACGATGTCAAAGCGGTCGAGTATTTTATCAAAGAAAAATTTGATGCTTTGGGATTATCGCCATTTAAGGAGTTTATACATTTTGGACTAACATCACAGGATATTAACAATACAGCCATCCCATTAAGTTTAAAGGAAGCTATTAACCTGATTTACATCCCTGAATACCAAAACCTTTTAGACCGACTCAAGGCATTGACTGAAGAATGGATGGAAGTACCCATGCTGGCGAGAACGCATGGGCAACCGGCCTCTCCAACTAGACTGGGGAAAGAAATAGAGGTTTTTGTTGTACGAATGGAAGAACAGTATAATTTCCTTAAAAACATTCCAAATGGGGCCAAATTTGGTGGAGCAACCGGTAATTTTAACGCCCACCATGTGGCCTATCCCGATATGGACTGGAAGGCTTTTGGAACCACTTTTGTACAACATAAATTAGGACTACATCATTCATTTCCGACCACACAAATAGAGCATTATGACCATATGGCGGCCTTGTTCGATACCCTCAAGCGCATCAACACTATTGTCATCGATTTAAACAGGGATATTTGGACCTATGTGTCCATGGATTATTTTAAACAAAAAATCAAGGCGGGCGAAGTTGGAAGTAGTGCGATGCCACATAAGGTGAATCCCATTGATTTCGAAAACAGTGAAGGGAACCTTGGCCTGGCCAATGCTATTTTTGAACATCTTTCTGCCAAGCTTCCCATTTCCAGATTACAACGCGATTTAACAGACAGTACCGTATTACGAAACATTGGGGTGCCTTTCGGACATACCTTAATCGGGTTTAAATCAACTTTAAAAGGGTTAAATAAATTATTATTGAATGAGGTCAAATTTGCGGAAGATTTAAATAATAACTGGGCTGTTGTGGCTGAAGCTATTCAAACTATTTTACGCCGCGAGGGCTATCCAAACCCCTATGAAGCCTTAAAAGGTTTAACACGTACAAACGAAAAGATAAACCAAAAATCCATTTCAAATTTTATCGATACCTTAGAAGTCTCTAACAACATAAAAGAGGAACTAAAACGAATCACGCCCAGCAATTATACTGGAATTTAAAAATGATACTTAAGGACAATCAATCGTTATTACTCTGTGGCATTTTGGTAGCGGGTATATTTGTTTCGGGTATATTTGATATTCTGGATAATTTTATGGTATTGACCCTATTAATCCTTATTTATGGATGTATTGTTGCCAATATTATCTATACAAAAAGTAAATCCATTACCAGCACTGTGGATAACCATACTCAAGAAAAAACTCCCAGTGAGCACCGGGAGTTTTAATGATTTTGTATGCATCAAAATGTTATTGAAAGAAATTCATAAGGTCACCCACTTGAGAGGCCTCAAAATTGCTGTCTCTCAAAACACTTGCCAGTGTAATCATTTTATCTGGACTCATAGCGTTGCCTAAAACCCGAACAATTGCAAACCCAATACCTTTAGAATTACCAAACACGATAACTTCATCGGCCTCATCATCATCACCAACATATTTAACTACAATGTTATTCCCCTTGTCACTAAACTCGATTAAATCGTTGTATTTTTTGTTATTCAAAATCGTCTTCACCTTAGCCAACTCGATGTCATACCTCTCTTTGTTATCTTCTTGAGCTTTAAATCCTAAGAAATTTAATCGCTTCACGGATCGATAGGCTTCCATCTGATCATTATTAAATTTGGATGCATCTACTTTAACCATAGATAATGGGAGATCTTGTGAAATAAAGTTAGCGGACTCCTGGTTATCTACAAAATACCGTTGCAGACTAACGCCATCGTCACAGCTGGTTAACCAAACTGTGACCATGACGATTGAAAATATATGCTTGATTGTTCGTTTCATGATTGATTTCCAGTCTATTTATCCTTTTCCAAATGTTGACCACCGGGAATGTTCATTTTTTGGGTCAGTTTAGAGATTTCATTCAAATCAATGTTACCGGTAAGGGATACTACAACCGTTTCTATTTTACGCGCCTTACCATTAATTTCAATTTTATCCTCCATAACCTTATCAATACCATTAACAAAGATTAAAAGTTCTTCAACATGATCTACGTCTTTACCTTCTTTTACATAAAATTTCACTTCACTACCATCATCCTTTACTTCCATAAGTTCTTCCAAGGCACTGGAGCGTGATTTAACCCATTTTGAAATATCAGCAGAAATGCTTTGGTTATCCGTTACAATGGTTTTAAAACTGGTAATACTTTTAACCATATCCATATAAGCTTTGGCTTCGGCATCATCCGTATCTATTCCAATTTTGGCTATCATTTGGAACATCTTTGGTTTAATGTTCACATAGGTTACATCAGGGTTTTCGCTATATTTTTCAAAAACACTATTTTGGGACATACCGGTTAATGGTAACATTACCATGGCCACTAACCATATTGTTAATCTATTTTTCATCGTATTTGTTATTAAAGTTGTTATTGATTTACTTATCTATTTGTTTTAAAAATGATACTTGTTGTATTTTCTATTTCTGAAAGATACCCTAAAGTAGACGTTCCTTTGTTTACCTCGTTCAGGTATCCTACAGTCGAAGTTCCTTTATTCATTTGATTTGAAATCATAGCTAACGATTTTGAAATTTCGTTAAAAGCAACTTCGGGATCATCAATGGTACCAACATCGCCGGGTTTGTTGAAAAATATCCCCAACATTAAAACAACTACTGCTGCGACAGAAATCCACTTGTAAATAAATATTCGCTTAGTTTTTAATGGAATGTCTTTAGTAAATTGTTCTTGTTGATTTACCAAAAAATACGTAAACATAGGTTTATACATTTCTAAATGTGGTGCCACCGTGTCACTCGTAAAATAGGTTTTTAACACTTGCTCTTCTTTTAGCGATGTTTCCCCCTTTTCGTACTTATTCAGTAATTTTTCTATATCATTTAATACCATAATTATGTGTATTAGTTAATTTTTCTCGTATTGTTTTTCTGGCTCTGGACAGGTTAACACGCACAGCGGTTTGGTTCATACTTAACATTTCTGCGATTTCATCATAATCATACTCCTCAATATCCCTTAATTGTATGATCAATTTTTGCTGTTCTGGGAGGTCTTCTATTATTTTTGCCACCCAATTAACGCTGTCATTTAGTTCTATCTGCTTTTGAAGCGCAGTTTGTTTATCTTCATAATTACTATGAACAATCTTTAAATTTTGTGATTGTTTTGACTTTAATTTATCAAAACAAAAATTCTTTGTCATGGTCATAGAAAAGGCTTCAACATTTTTATACTCTGCTATCTTTTCTTTATTGTTCCATAACTTTAAAATGATCTCTTGCGTGGCGTCTTCAGCTTCCTCTGTAGAAATAAGTAATCGTTTAGCTAATCGAAATACTTTATCCTTAAAAGGCATTACAATATTTAAAAACTCACTTTGAGTCATTTTTTGGTTATGGTTTAGTTTAAATCGCTTATTACCGCTATTTGAAATTACGACGAATAATGAACATATTTGTTACAAAAAATTTTTAAAATACAATAATGTAAGTACTTTTAGGGTTTTATTGACTACTTATAACAAAAGAAATTGTAATGAAAACTCAGTTAAAAGTCCCCCTTCTACTCCTCTGTTTATTTCTGTTAACCCATAGTTGTTTTCAAGACAATGATGACAATACCATTAGCGCCAACCAAATCAATGATTTTATTTGGAAAGGAATGAACTTGTTTTATTTGTACAAGGACAATGTTCCCGATCTCGCCAATGATAGATTTTCTACAACTGGCGAATATGCCGATTATTTAAACTCATTTTCACAACCTGAAGAATTCTTTGAAAGTCTAATATATCAAAGAGAAAATGTCGATCACTATAGTTGGATTGTAGATGATTACATTGCTTTAGAGCAATTCCTCGTTGGTTGCTCTGTAATAAATGGGATGGAATTTAGCCTTCTTAAAGCTCCTAATAGTGCGAATAATGTAATTGGTATAGTCCGTTTGGTTGTGCATGGTAGTGATGCCGAAAATAAAGGAATTAAAAGAGGTGATATTTTTTATGAAGTTAATGGAGTACAACTGTATTATAACTCTGAAACTGATAATAATTTTAGTTTGTTTAACTCAAGTTCCTATACCATAGCTCTCGGAGATTATAATGATATGGGAACTCAGGACCCTTCAGATGATAGGATAGATCCGAAAAACGAATCGATTACCCTCAATAAATTTGAATTTTGTGAAGATCCCATCCATGATACTAATATCTTTACTGTTGGAACAAAAAAGGTGGGATATATTTTGTATAATGGATTTAATCCTGATTACGACTCAGAATTAAATGCCATTTTTGGTGATTTTAAATCTAATGCTATTGATGCTCTCATTGTGGATTTACGGTATAATCCGGGTGGCTCCGTAAATTCGGCCATTCTTCTGGCGAGTATGATTACAGGGCAATTTACGGGAGAAATTTTTAGTACTGAAGAATGGAATAGTGAATTTCAACAAGCCATTGAAAGTGAAAATCCGGAATATCTTATCAATCGATTTGTTAATAATGATGAAGGCTCCAGCCTAAATAGTCTTAATCTGGATAAGGTGTATATTTTAGCAACAAATTATTCAGCTTCAGCAAGTGAATTGGTTATTAATAGCCTGGATCCTTATGTTGACGTTATACACATCGGCGAAAATACCGAGGGCAAGTATCAAGCGTCTATAACGCTTTATGATTCTGACGATTTTACCAGAGAAGGTGTTAACCCGAGTCATGCCTATGCGATGCAACCATTAATTTTTAAGTCATTAAATAGCGTTGGTTATACCGATTATAACAATGGATTAACTCCAGACATCAGTTTGGAAGAGGATTATTTAAATCTTGGTGTCTTAGGCAATGAAAATGAACCTCTTTTGGCTGCTGCATTATTTGAAATTGAAAATGCATCGGGAAAATTATCTGATATTAAATCCAAACAACGACTTCAGTTGCAATTACTTGAAGACAATAACTATCTTTCTCCAATACGAAGGGGTATGTATGTTGATAAACCCTTACCTTCTGAATTGTTAAATAAATTTCTTTTTGAATAAATTTAAAACCTACTTCAACTGGAGCTCTGGTAAGGATTCTGCTATTGCTCTTTTTTACTTGTTACAAGATGCGCGTTTTAGCATTGAAAAACTTATAACTACTATAAACAGTCATTATAATAGAGTGTCCATGCACGGGCTCAGAACAGAACTTTTGGTGGCCCAGTTCCAGGCGGTCAAAATTCCCTATAGCTTTGTAGAGTTACCTGAAATGCCAGATATGGCCCGTTATGAGCAAATAATAGGAGAAACCGTAGAGCGCTTAAAAATGGAGGGATTTACTCATAGTGCCTTTGGAGATATTTTTCTAGAAGACCTCAGAAACTATCGTGAACACCAACTTGCCCGCCAGGGAATCAAAGCTGTTTTTCCCATTTGGAACAGGGATACCAAGGAACTCCTGCAAGAATTTCTCGATTTAGGCTTTAAATCCATTGTGGTTTGTGCCAATTCAAAATTCTTTAATGAGGACTTTGTTGGTACTGTTATGGACAAGGATTTTGTTAAAAGACTTCCACAAGGCGTAGACCCTTGTGGTGAAAATGGTGAGTTTCATACGTTTTGCTTCGATGGCCCCATTTTTAATAATCCTGTTAGCTTTGATATTGGAGAAAAAGTATACCGGGAATACGACAATCCTAATACGGGTGATAATTCGAACGGTCCGCAAGATCCCTATGGAGTTTGGTATTGCGACTTAAAACCCTGAAAAATGCCTCCTTGTTTTGGAGGCATGGATTCATTCCATAAGGGTCCGATAATCTATTTTATAACATAATATGCAAACCTAAATTAACATTTCTACCCTTGGTTGTGTAATAATAAATTTCAAAATAATCTTCATTGAGTACATTGGTTACACTAGTAAAAAGTTTTATTTTATTTTTTATGATCTTCATACTAAAATAAAAATCTATTGTCGAAAATGCGTCAAGCTTAACATTCCCGATATCCATTCTGCTATCTACAAATTGATATTGTAATGAGGCATATGTGTTTTTACTACAGTCATATCCCAATCCAACATTTACTTTATGCTTTGGAATTCTTAAACGATATCCCTCCTTGAATTCGGTAAAGGTATAATTCGTAACGACAGACAGATCCTGCGCTAAATCAAATTCACCCTCTACTTCAACACCATGAACTCTTGCATCTTCATCGGCGTTTACATAGCCCGTGGTATACACAATTGTGTTTGTTTCCTTTCTATTATAATAGACCCCGCTTAAACGCACTCCTGATTTTGAGTTAAATTCCAAACCACTTTCAATGGTTCGGTTCTCTTCTGGTTCCAAATTGGGATTGGCACCAAAATAACCAAATAGTTCAGACAAATTAGGGGCTATAAAAGAAGTGGCATAAGAGCCGAAAACTTTAATATAACCCTGTTGTAAATCAACTGTATAGGACGGATTTAAACTATATACAAAGTGCGAACCATACTCACTATGGTTGTTTAACCTCCCTCCCGCATTTAAGTTCAAACCGAAGTCAGAAATATAAACCAGATTTAAAAATGGATCAGTATTTGTAAAACGTCTTTCTTCTGAAAATTGACTTTTATAATCACCATAATTTATACCAACAATGGTATAAAACATATCATCAAAAACATATTTATTATAAGCATCAACGATATAACTCTTAGCCTTGTGGACAGATCCAAAATCCGAAATGGTTTCTCTGTTCAATTCTGTATAAGCCGCATTAAATTGAAAACTGCCATTATTATAACTAAACTTAGGAGACACTCCTACCCGTTTTTGCTTGGAAATATAGCTGTCATTAGTATCCGCAAATGCATATAACGGTGCCGGGTAACCATCAATGTCCGTTTTAAGTTTATCATAACTTACAAAAGCATTCACACTAAAAACCTTATTGCTTTCATAACCCAATTTCACACGGGTGTTAAATCTTGAAAACATATCTTTTTCAGGGTCCATAGTTTTTGCTGCAGACATTCCATCCACGTATCTATTGGCAAAACTGGCCAAATAATTAAACTTTTCAATGCTACCACTAACAGAAACATTATTGGTGAAACTGGAAACATCATAATTTAAATCATCCTGAGGTTGATTGGTACCAACAACGGTTAAAAAACTTCCAGATATGTGGTCCTTGGAGGCCTTTTTTGTTGTGATATTAATCACTGCGGTAGCTGCGGCATTTCCATATAATGTACTTGCTGCACCCTTAATAATCTCAATGGATTCCACCGTGTTTAAATCTAAAAGGCGTAAATCGAAATCGTTGGCCACAGTTGATGGGTCATTTACCTGTATCCCATCTATTAATACAAGTACCTGTCTATTGTTCCCACCACGAATAAAATTACCAAGGTTTTGTCCTTCCACACTCCTACTGCCATTAATCTCAATGCCGGATTTAGTGTTAATTAATTCTGAAATTGTCCTTCCCTGATTTCTTTCAATTTCCTGATTTGAAATCTTAATGACCATCTTTCCTGAATTTTCTCGCTTTAAGGTAAAACGTGAATCCGTAACAACAACTTCGTTCAATTGCTCTACTGTTGTTGAATCGATTTGCTGCTGCGCAAATCCAAACAAGGATATACCCAAAAAAAGTATACCAAAAGACTTTGTTTTTTTGTTCATTTTAAATGATGAATTACTCGAGAATCGCATGTGCATTCATACGCAAACTTTTATCCCGAAAGTTTAACTAATTTGTTTTGAAAATGGCAGGTCTCCTGACTTATTACACACTAATTATACCTTCCCATCACGATATGCCGTAACAGTGGTCTAGAAGAATTAGTGTCCCTCTTAAAGGAATGCCCTATAACAATCGGACATGAAATTTACAGTTGCGGGAACAGTTCCGGATTTACACCGGATTCCCTTTTAATCAGTAATGCTTTTATAAGCCCAAATAAGAAGCGCTTTGACGCTAAAAAGTGCTTAGTACATTACCAAACCAAATTTCTTTACAAATGTAATCATCATTTTTATTTTACTGTTAGAACAATTAATATTATTTTTGAATATAAATTAAGACGCATGAAAAAGTTTCTCAATACATCACAAGGGATTATTATTTTATTTATAGTGGTTGCAGCCGGCTTTAGATTGGTTCCGCATTTACCCAATGTTACCCCTATTACGGCCATGGCTCTTTTTTCAGGCGTTTATTTTAACAATAAAAAATTGGCCTTAACTGTACCGCTATTAGCAATGGCTCTATCCGATTTATTTTTAGGCTTTACGAGTATTAGCCTATTTGTGTACATAGCTTTTATTTTAGTTGGGGTAATTGGTATGGCTATGAAGAAAATGAATATTAGATCCATTCTTCTAAGTAGTATCTTATTTTTCTTAATCACCAATTTTGGTGTGTGGTTACTCTCTTATCCAAAAACATTGAACGGAATAATAGAATGTTATACCTTGGCAATTCCATTCTTTAGAAATGCATTAATTGGCGATTTCTTCTTCGCGGGAGTTATGTATTACGGTTTTGATATCGTTTCTAAAAAGTATTTAAAGACCATATAGCATTATTGATTTTTATTTACCGATTAATAAAAACAAAACGCTTTCCGGCGTTTTTTTTATTTTTAAAATAGTAATTTTATAAACATTAATTTTAGTCTGATTTCAATGAACGATGGTCTATTTTTTTTATACTTAATAATTTCTGTGGGTATAGGAGCCTTGGCAGGTGTCCTATTTATGAAATTAAAGAATAAAGGTCTTACAGATTTGTGGCATGAGCGAATGGCTCAAAAAGACAAAGACTTAGGGTCTTTAGAAATGGCTATGAATAAAGAGATCGACCATTATAGATCGGAAATAAAAGTATTACAGACCAAGTTAACGGATTTCGATGCTTTGAAAAATGAAAAATCAAAGCTTGAAGTTGAACTAAAAAATACCGAAAAAGAAAAAAATGCGCTTAAAGATGAAAACACGTCTTTAAAAAAGGATGAACAAAACAGAATTCGGGATCATCAAAAAGCCATAGAAGCAACCATTACCCTTCAAAGTTCACTTGAAAAAGAAAAAGAACGATTAAATGATGAAAGGGTACAACAAGAAAAAGAGAGATTGGAAGCCCTTAGAGAGACTTGGGCCAATCATGAAAAAGATGTGGAAAACCATATTCGATTAATTTGTAAAAACAACGTCATTACTTATATAGAGCAAAATGACTTCCCATATGCCGGTAGAAAGCCAGATAATACCATTGAAATCTTAGACCAACTAATCATTTTTGATGCCAAAAGTCCGGCTAATGACGATCTGAAAAATTTTCCTAAATACATAAAATCTCAAACTGAAAACCTGAAAAAATATACCAAACATGAAAATGTTAAGAATGATATTTTTTTAGTTATTCCATCAAACACACTTCAGGTAATTAAAGACGTGATTTACAACATTGGTGATTACAATGTATATATTATCTCGAAAGACGCCTTAGAACCAATTATTTTAAGTCTTAAAAAAATTGAGGACTATGAATTCGCTGATAAATTGAGCCCTGAAGATCGTGACAACATTTGTCGTATCATTGGAAAATTTGCCCATACCACAAAACGGAAAATTCAAATAGAACAGTTTTTTGCCAGTGAATTTCTGGACATTCTTCAAAAATCTAAAACCTTACTTCCAACAGAAATACTCAAAAGTGTTATTGAATTTGAAAATGCCGAAAAACTTAATCCCCCGATGGAAAAAAGGAAAAAACCTATTTTAACCAAGGATTTAATAGACCAAACTAATCAACTAAAAAAAGAAATTGAATTAAGAAATATTCCTCAAATTGAAGCTAAAATCACATTCAAAGAAGATCATTAAACTTTTATCACAATAAAGTGTGATATATTTGTTTATCACATAATTATGCGATATATTTGTTTATCATGTAATTATGTGATATAATGACAACAAGTGTAATAACAGGCGATATTATTAAATCAAGGACAAATCTAAATCCAGATGTTTGGATTTCTGCCTTAAAAGAAGCCCTATCCTATTTAAGTCCCAATAATAAATATTGGAATATTTATAGAGGGGATAGTTTTCAATTGGAATTAAGCAATTTTACGGAAAGCTTTAAAGCTGCAGTTTACATTAAAGCCTGTATTAAATCTTTCAGAGGGTTGGATGTACGCATTTCCATTGGAATTGGTGAGAAAACCTATGAGGGTAATAATGTTATGGAATCGAATGGAGAGGCTTTTGTGTTCTCGGGAGAAACATTAGAAACTTTAAAGAAAGAAAAACAAAATCTTCGAATTAAAACAAACCATAAAGCACTAGATGATGAACTTAATTTGTGTTTTAGATTAGCACTGATCGCCATGGACAAATGGACCGTAAATGCAGCTGAGATCGTTAAGCTAACCATGGAACACCCTAAAGCCCTCCAAAGTGAATTAGGACAGCTGGTTGGTATAAACCAAAATGCCGTAAGCAGCAGACAAAAAAGAGCACATCTGGAAGAAATATTTGCCTTAAACAGATTATATCAAGAAAAAACAACCCATTATTTAAAATGATATTAATAAAACTCCTTTTGGCACATCTTATTGGCGATTTTTTTCTGCAACCCCGAAAATGGATAAAGGAGAAAGAAAAGAAAACCATTAGATCACCAAAACTCTATTGGCACGTTCTATTACATATGGTATTACTTTTCATAGTATTATGGGATATGACACTTTGGCCCCTTGTTGTTATTATAGGGGTTTCCCATTTTGCAATTGATGCCTTAAAGCTTATCCTACAAAAGAAAAATACAAAACGATTGTATTTCTTCATTGACCAGGGGCTTCATATTTTGATACTGTTAGGTTGCTATGCTTACCTGTCGGGAGATTCTTTTTTTGAAAATCTCCATATACCAGAACAGGGATTATTACTTCTGGTTTGTCTGGTGTTTTTAACAATTCCAGTATCCATAATTATGAAAATGATTTTTTTAAAGTGGAATATTTCAAAACTCACCAAAAATAAACAATCCCTTGAGGATGCCGGGAAATATATTGGTATTTTAGAACGCATTTTAGTGTTCATTTTCATTATTACCTCTCATTGGGATGCCGTTGGTTTTCTCATAGCGGCAAAATCTGTTTTTAGATTTGGGGATTTAAGGGAATCCAAAGACAGACAACTTACGGAGTATGTATTAATAGGCACTTTAATGAGTTTCGGCATTGCCATTGTAACTGGTATAGTTTATAATCATATAACTTAAATGTTATGTATAAAAATATAAAGGACTCACAGGTAACCATCACCCAACTCATGTTACCTTCCCATTCGAATTTTAGCGGAAAAATTCATGGGGGATATATACTGAATTTAATGGATCAAATTGCATTTGCATGTGCTTCCAGGCATTCACAACACTATTGTGTAACGGCTTCTGTTAACAAGGTGGATTTTTTACAGCCCATCGATGTGGGTGAATTAGTAACCCTGAAGGCTTCCGTAAATTATACGGGACGCACGTCAATGGTTGTAGGCGTCAGGGTAGAAGCCGAAAATATTCAGACCGGAGAAATCAAACACTGCAATTCTTCCTATTTTACAATGGTCGCCAAAGACGACAAGGGCAAGAATGTGCCCGTACCGGGTTTAATCTTAGAAGACCACCAAAGCATCAGGCGGTTTTCCAGAAGCATTGCCCGACAAGAACAGGCTAAGCACAGAACGACCAAATTCAAGTCCTCTGAGTTTAAAGTTGAAGATCATTTGGACGTCATTAAAAATCAGAATGCTAAAATTGCTATATAACTCTCTATGCCCTTAAAGTCCCTTTACTCATACTGCATAGACTTTAAGGTGTAATTATGTTCAAGGCTTTAAAAGTCAATTCGTAAAAAAGCGTTAGGCGTAATCCCTAATGAAAACTGTAGTGTTTGGATGGGCATATCCTCTTTAATGCTATAAAAATCGTTAAGTTCATTTTTTCTATTCAACAGGTTCCAAACAGATACCCCTGTATGGATTTTGGTGCCTTCAGTTAACTTAAAGTTATAAGTTGCCGACAGATCAATGCGCAGATAATCCTGCAAAGCTGACCTATTTGGATGATCAAAATTAACTTCATTATCCACTATTTCATTACCTTCAACAGGTATCGTCGCGGGCCTGCCAGTGCGCCATTGCAGTCCGGTCGATAATTTTAAATGGTTTATGGCATAACTGGTGCCAACATTTACGTTATGGGTAATATGGTAATTACTCGGAAACGATTCCTTTTGCAAGGTCTTAAATTGATAGGTATTATCCATATAGGAATAACTGAACCACATGCTTAATTGTTTTATTTGCTTTCTCAAAAGAAAATCCATACCATATGCCGAGTAATTACCGTGAGTTTTTACAAATTCATATTGATTTTGAAAGCCTTGACTCTGTGAGGTTATCCCTTTTATCCTCTTAAAATAGGTGTCGGCATTAAGTAGCCATCCTCTTTTGTTATAGGTTATACCCGCCGAAATTTGCTTTCCTCTTATTATAGGAATATCCACATTATTTGCGAGCTGCCAGCGCCGCTTTTCAATCCCTAAAAAGTCATTTTGAAAGTTTATGATCTGTGAGGTGTTTTGATGCTTAAATTCACCTAACACTTCAAACGTAAAACCATCGAGAAATTTTTGGTTAAAACTCAGTCTTGGCTCCCAAATGTCCTTGTTAAATTTACCGATATAATTAAACCGCAATCCGGCATTCAAGACTGTTTTTTTATTTAAAGATCTGTAGTTAAGCTCAGTAAAAACACCGTGGCTTCTTATAACTTCCGAACGTAAATTTCGATATAATGGGTTATCCACATCGTCCAAATTGGTCACTTCTGTCTCCACGAAATGATACCCATTCAACCAATGCAATTTTGAACTTACTTTATAAAAGGATTTTACCTTAATACTACTTTCAGAAACCGTATTTTTTTGCAAAAACCTCTGATTGTCCTGAATATTCACATTGATGGCCTTTAGGTCATAATCCGATTCATAGAATTCTAAAGTGGTTTTAAATCTGTCGTTCCATATGCGATTATAATGTAATCCTTCGGCAATACTATGTTGCACCAAACTGCTCCCTCGCGATTCAATGATCTGATTTTCAATTAGATTTTCATCAAACATCAGTTCATTATGAGCATAAATAAAATTAACCTGCAATTGGTCTTTTTCTCCAATATTATAGATCCACCTGAATGAGGTGTCGTAAAAATCAAAATTTTTATTCGTATTACCCTCAGTAGTGGTATTTGTACTCAATTCGGTATTTTGGGAAATCCTGTCGAAAAAAGCGGTATAGGTTGGTGTTTTAATAAAATCGTTAATCGATTTTCGCGCCGCTATTTGTATGGAAGATTTATTCCCCAAAGGCATATCCAAAAACCCATTGAGGTTGGTGAGATTAATTCCTAAACTTCCCTTAAAGTTTGAATTAATCTTTTTTTCTGTCCGCATTTCTATGGTCCCCGATACCCCATCTGTCAATGCGGCGGAACTCCCGTTTTTACGTAAAAAGACATTTTGGGTAATTTGAGGGTTGTACATGGAAATTAATCCAAAAAAATGACCGGATTGATACATTTTAATGTTATCCCACAATATTAAATTTTGGTCGTGCGACCCTCCTCTAATATTAATATTAGAAACGGTTTCATTTGTACTTTGAATACCAGGTAAAGCCTGGACAGAATGCAGGACATCAGTATCCGTAAGTCCCGGAAGGATTTTAAAATTTGAAAAATCGATTTCAAAAGATCCATCATTTATTCTATTAATCCCGCTAATTAAATAATTTGATATTACGATTTCGGAAAGGGTTTGGAAATCTTGTTCTAAAAAAATGTCCCTGCAACCATCTTCGGAAAAGGATGACGCGATCATGGTCTCGGTTTTATATCCCAGGCAACTTATAATAATTGTTTCGTTTAGATATATATCGGATAACTGAAAAAAACCATTTTCATTACTAATCAGGGAATTTCCAACACCGGTAATTACGGCGTTAGCAATAGGCTCCAAACTACTTTTATCTCTAATAGTACCGCAAAACAAGGGTTGTTTGTCGGGGGTGATAAGTATAATATTTTGTCCAAGAAATTTAAAGGTTAATGGCGTTTGGTTTTCTAAAATTTCCAAGGTATCCGCAAGGGATTTGGAATCATCGGGCAAGAACACCTCAACCTGAGCAATAATGTCTTCCGCATAATTAAACTTTATTTCATATTTGGACTCTAAAATGGCTAAGGTTTCGGACAAGGACTGCTTTGAATGGATATCTTGTGCAGAAATGATGTCGGCAAATAAAAGCGTTAATAAAATTAGTGTTGTTAAGCGACTAATTATTTTTCCCATGAATGACAACTTCGTTTGAACTTCTAAATTCATAGATCAAATTCAGTGGTTCGGTAATGGCTGTTAATGCATTTTCTAAATTGTCGTGTTCAAACGCTCCGGTAAAAAGCCTGTTGGAATCTGTGTCTGTTAAAGTAATCTCAATGTGATACTGTCTTTCTAACTCCGACAAGACTTCCTCGAAAGGCACAGACACAAAGGTACTCATCCCATCAATCCAAGATGGCTTCGACGCTGATATTCTTTCCTGTGAAAACGAACCATTAATCATTTTAAATACATCACCTGCATGTAATACTCTGGTAATCGAATCTGACTCGACCCTAACGGCACCTTCATAACATTTTACCTCAAAAAAATGCTCTCGTTGATTCACATTAAACTTAGTCCCAACAACGGAAACTATTCCATTATCGGTAGTAACCCTAAAGGGTTTACCTTTTGAAACCTCAAAAAACGCCTCTCCCTTAAGGTTTAAAGTTCTAACTTTAGACCAATCACTGGCATCATAAACAATTTCAGAACCTGCATTTAATTCCACTATCGTGTGATCTGGAAGTTCAATGGTTAACTTTTGATTCTCTAAAGTTATTATTTTCTCCGAATCACCAGAAAAAAAAGTGAAATAAATCCCAAGGGATATGATCAATACACTCGCTATTTTGAGGAAATAGTTGCTAAAAGACTTTCTCGTAGACCCTTGTCTTCTAACTTTATAATGGGCTTTGAATTCTGAGAAATCCTCAACCTTAAAAAATTCATCTGCCTTAAATCGTTGGGCCGAATGGATAATGTAATGGTTAAGCTGGGCATCATCCAAAGCAGTGAACATGTCCTTTTCAGCTTCACTCAAGTCATTATTCAACCATTTTCTAATTAAGTCTTCCTTGTCCATTTAACTTTATTTATTATTAAAACAACTTAAAAGGGCTTTCTCCTGATTATTTTATTTTAAAACCGGCTAACTCCTCTTTTAATAGTTTAAAGGCACTGTAAATTCTGTATTCCACAACTTTTTGGGTCACATCCAATAATTCGGCGATTTCACTGTGCTTCTTCCCCTCTACTTTACTCAGCATGAATGCCACACGCTGTTCTTCACTGAGTCTTTCCAGGACCTTCTTATACTGTTCTAAGAATTGCTTTTCCTCTATAATAAACTCTGGAGTTTCGTAGTTATAGGACTTTGACTTTCTCCGGCTGTATTTTAAAACTACTTTTTGATGCTTAATTTCATTGAGCATTAAATTGTTGGCTACAGTATATAAAAATGCTTTCGCTTTACTGGGTTTGATCTTTTTACAGTTATTCCATAATTTAATATAGGCTTCCTGGACCTTATCTGTTGGATGATACGCTGCACCGTACTTATAGTACAAAAAGTTTTGCAAATCTTGGGCATACTTCTCATAAAGGTGAGTAAAAATACGTTCAATACAGATACTCGTGTTAAGTTCTTTAGGCAAAATATTGAATATTTAATTTTTAAAGTTAACTAAAAATTTTATTAAAATTTTTGGGGTATTTGCATAATGACTTGTTATATAATAAAACCCCCACTATTAATTTATCCATTGCTATGAAGTCCCCTACCCGCCCCAATCCACTCATTTGGTCCTCAAAAGATCAAGAAATCACCTACCTAAGAAAGACCATTGTCCAACTTTCAAAATCCTTAGTCGAGCATCCCGAAGAAACCACATTAGCCATTAGACTCAAAATTTCCCTGAAAAGACTGGAAACCTTATTAAATGTGGAATAAAACTTGAATGCTTAAAATACGCCCAAAAACATGACTGAACATTTAAACAAGCTGGTTAATCAAATCTATACTTTAAAAGAAAGGGAAATCATGGAGGCTATTGAAAAAATGAACAGTTTGACAATTTTAATGTATACCAATCCACAAAATAAGACCTACACTTACAGACACAGGTTAGTGAAATCAAGGTTCGAAAATCTCATTCGTACTACGAAACAATTAAAGTATTTACAACATGAAATAAATGGTTTAAATAAAAAAATCTAATGTTTTTTCAGGATTTTTTGAATTGAGATTGTTATTACATAAAGAGGCCAGCTATAATGTTAAGTTCAAGAATCGTAATAATCATAATAATGTTCTTAGCAGTTTGTATAAGTTCATGCCGAACAGAAGAAGAAGAACTTATTCAAACTCCTGAGGAGTTGTTACTTACTGCTAATTCCACCGTGGCTAATCTTATGCTTAAGACGGTCAGTAATGACGGCTCAAACGACAATATTTTGGATAGATCCAATTGCTTTAATTTAAAACTTCCTCTTAAAGTCACGGCAAATAACCAGGAAATTACCATAAATGCTGTTGAGGATTACAAAATTGTAGAGTACATTTTTGACGATGAAGACGACGATATCGATAACCTGGACATTTCCTTTCCTATTACCCTGGTATTTGCTGATTATTCGGAAACGATGATAAACAGTATGTCCCAATTAAGCAGCTATTCCAATAATTGCAATGGTGAAAATGAAGTGGATAATGATATCGAATGCCTTGATTTTAATTATCCCATTTCGGCATCGATCTTTAATACCACTAATGATCTCATTTCTACCCAATCCGTGACCGACGATTCCGAATTTTTCGAGTTTATTAAAAACATAGACCCAAACCAAATCGTAAGCATCCAATTTCCAATAACTGTTGTATTATTTGACCAAACGGAATTGACCATACATAATTTAAAAGAATTAGAAAGCGCTATTGAAGACCATAAAAATGATTGTGATGAGGACGATGATTTTGATTATAATGATGATGATTGTGATGATTGTGCTACCGACCAATTGACGGCGTATTTAGTAAATTGTTCCAATTGGACGGTGGATAAGTTAGAACGCTATGGCCAGGACTACGATGACGCCTATTATGGGTACATATTTAACTTTTCCAATAATGGAGACATCTCGGTGTATTGGTCTGGAATAACCGCCTATGGTACCTGGGCTGCCACGGGTTCAGGAAACAACATAACCGTTACCATTGATATTCCGGGTTTACCCTATTGCAATAACGATTGGGTTTTACATGAAATATCAGAATACACAGAAACTAAAATAGATTTAAGAGTTGGAGATAACGACAGAATTCGTTATGAAAACTATTGCAACTAAAATATAAGCTAGTAGAAATAGTATGTGAAAAAGAAAAATTTCGATGGTCAAAATAATACTTCCCCAAGTATGAATTTGACGCTAGCTAAAACAGCTTCAGCGTAAAGCTGAAGCTGTTATTAAAAAACACACAACATGAAGAAATTAATTGTAATTGTTGTCGTCATCATTGTAACTATTGTTATTGGCTACAATTATATTTATCAAGACCACAGAAATATTGAAAAAGAGCAACCCACTTATCGTGCAGAAGCCAAATTGCTAGCCGAGGAATTTTCTGCAACCCCTGCAGCTTCCGAAAAAAAATACCTTAACCAAACCATAGAAGTCAGCGGTATAATTACTGCAATAAGTGATAATACCATTACCTTAGATAAAACCGTCTATTGTCAGTTTTCAATGAACATCAGTGGATTGCAGGAACACAATCGAATACAGGTTAAAGGTCGTTTTATAGGCTATGATGATTTGTTGGAAGAAATCAAATTAGATCAATGCAGTATTTCGAACTAAATAAACTTTTATAATGAAAAGCCAACTATTAGTCCTGTATTTATGTGTTTGTTGTTTAAAAGTCATTTCAGCACAAACCATTTGGACCGGATCACATACCACGTTTACGAAAGCTAATTTTGCAGATCCCGCTTTAGAGGCCAATCAAGATCGAATTACAGACCATGTTTGGATAACAAGAGGCGATATACAGGGGATCTTCAACATTAAAAAGGAAGGTGCTTATTCCAAGACTACCGGCATCTCTCCCATCGATACAGAATGGGCCTTTGGAACAACGGATAACTGGGAAAGCTTGACATACAATACCTGGGTAGCAACCATTGAAAACAATCCACCCGATATGCTAAACAGGAATATGGTACTTCACTTAATCACCGATGATATCTATATAGACCTTGAATTTACCGCATGGTCCATAGGCAGTACCGCTGGTGGAGGCTTTAGTTACCATCGGTCTACAGACTCAAGTTTAAACATTGACGATTACGATTCCATTATCGGGATACAAATTTATCCCAATCCTGCGCAGTCGTTTATACATTTTAAACATGCTAACAGGTTTGACATCCAATCCTTAAAAATTACGACTATATTAGGTCAACAAATTTTTAATTACACCATTTTAGAATCTGGTATAGAGGTCTCACATTTAAAAAACGGTGTCTATTTTTTGCATATCACCACCATTTCAGAAAAACAGGTCAAACGATTCATAAAACAATAACCCATCTAAATTATGAAACACTTCTTATTCTTACTGTGCTTAATCCCTTTAACCCTTTTTAGTCAAGATGATTTACTGGATGAAATCGACACAGATTCCACCTGGTCTGATTATGCAGAAGCTACCTTTAAAGGCTTAAAGATTGTAAATTTTGAATCCACAAAATTAGTGGCGAAAAAAGAGTTTACCTTAATTGTTTCCCATAGATTTGGCAGTTTGGAAAATGGATTTGATAATTTTTTCGGTCTGGATGAGGCCGTTACCCGCTTGAATTTTGTTTACGGACTATCGGATGGATTAAATATTGGGTTTTCAAGGAGTTCATTTCAAAAAATCTATGAATTTTCATTAAAATACCGATTATTACGACAGAAAGAAAACGGATTTCCATTTACTGTGGTTGGGTTTAACGAAATACTTATAAACACCGCCCTTGATGAGGATAACCTGCCTTTATTGGAGTTCAAGCACCGACTTAGTTACGTGGCACAACTATTAATTTCGAGAAAGTTAAGTTCCAATTTTTCTTTGGAGTTAGCCCCAACCTTTTTCCATGATAATTTTGTGTATTTGGATGAACAGGATAATTCACAGTTTGCTTTGGGATTTGGCGGTCGGTATAAATTAGGGAAGCGCTGGTCCATTAATGCGGACTATGGCTGGCACATGAACAGAGCCGATAATTCCCCATTTAAAAATCCCTTTTCTATAGGATTCGATTTGGAAACCGGAGGGCATGTCTTCCAGATGCATTTTACCAATGCACAAGGCATGAATACCAATACCTTTTTGGGTCAGGGTTCCGGAGATTGGGGCGATGGAAATATCTATTTTGGATTTAACTTAAGTAGACGTTTTTAATTAGAATGATTTTATTAACCTAAATTATGTACGCTATGAATTTTAAAAATTTAACTTTTATTTTGTCTCTGGTCTTTCTTATATGGGGATGTTCCAGCAGCAGCACTGATGATTTAACCAACAATCCGGATCCAGACCCCAATCCCGATCCAGATCCCATAACCTATAACGCCGATATTGCAAGTATTATAAGCAGTAACTGTATAGGTTGTCATGGTAATCCGCCTACTCAGAACGCTCCATTTTCTTTAACAACTTACAACGAAGTAAAAACTAGAGTCAGCACAATAATCAGCAGAATAAATAATACAACTAATCCCATGCCACCAACTGGTCTTATGCCGCAAACCAATAGAGATTTAATACAACAATGGAAAGATGATGGTCTATTGGAAAACTAAAAAGGCGTTTGGTACCGTTTTTGACATCCATACTAAAAACAAAATCATGAAATATTTCGTTTATCTCCTTTTCTTTATAAGTGCCTCACTATTGTCGCAAACCAAATACCTTACAAAAAATGGGGTAGTTGGATTTGAGGCTTCGGTCCCTTCATTTGAAGAAGTAAAAGCCAGTAATAACGCCGTCACCGCCATACTGAATGCGGATAATGGCGAGTTTGCCGCTCTGGTCCTGGTAAAAGGCTTTCGGTTTAAAAATGCGTTAATGGAAGAACATTTTAACGAGAATTATGCAGAATCCGACATCTATCCCAAGGCAACATTCAAAGGGACCCTGAAGGACTTTGACAAATCCAGACTAAACAGTGGGTCAAAATTTAAAATAACGGGCGAACTGATGTTTCACGGGGTTACGAAAACATTTGATGATATTGATGTATCTTTATCCTCAAAAGGCAATGAAATCCAAATGTCCGGAAAATTTCAAACTTTAGCATCTGATTTCGATATCAAAATACCTAAAATTGTACGGAACAAAATTGCTGAGACCATAGATGTCGACTTTAATTTTAAATTGCAATTAAAATAAATATAAAAACCCATTGATGGACGTTTTAAAAACCATACTATATTTTTCCATTTTCAATTACCCGGTAACCAAAGATGAGGTTTTAAAATTTTCGAATTGTAAAACTTTAGAAGAAGTACATCTTGAACTGGAAAATCTTCTGGAAGCCCGTATCATTTGTAAAATTGGTGATTATTATTCAAAAACCAATAATTCCCAATTTATTGAAAAAAGAGAAATGGGAAATCGTATGGCCAAAAAGGTGATGCCCAAAGCCTTAAAAAGAGCTTATTTAATATCTCAATTTCCATTCGTTAAAGGGGTTGCCTTTTCCGGTGCGTTTTCCAAAGGGTACTTTGACCAAGACGGAGATATTGATTTTTTTATTATCACCGAAGCCAACAGGTTGTGGGTGGCCAGAACCCTGCTAATACTCTACAAAAAACTATTTTTATTAAACTCGAGAAAGTATTTTTGCGTTAATTATTTTCTCAGTGAAAGTGCTCTGAAAATTTCAGAGCAAAATAGATTCACGGCCATGGAAATCGCAACCTTAATTCCCCTGCATGGACAAACGCATTTTGATCTGTTTTTTAAAAAAAATAACTGGTTTTTAAATTACTTTTCAAATATTTCCACACAAGATAAAATAAGGGAAATTTGTGATATTCGTCCCGCATGGCCCAAACAATTCGTTGAATTTACATTGCGTTCAAAACTTGGAGATCTGTGGGAAAATTGGTTTCGGAAAATGACCCTTCTGAGATGGAAATCAAAATTCCCTGAATTACCGGATGAAGACTTCAAATTAGCCATGAAATCCACCAAAGACGTATCCAAGCACCATCCTAAAAACTATCAGAAGAAAGTAATAAATTCTTTGAATGAGTTATATGTACAGATTAATGAATCCCATCAAATTGTTTTAGACCCTGAACATGCTTGATGTCTTGTTTTCACATTCATATTATTATAAATTAGATCCCAAGCAGTGGAGTAATCAAAATCCTTATCCCCCTTTGGGGACACTCTTTGCGGCATCACTTCTTAGAAAAAATAACTATTCCGTTGGACTATTCGACACCAATTTAAAAGATGGGCCGGAATCCATTGAAAAGGACCTGCTCACATTACAGCCTAAATTTTTGGTCCTGTATGATGATGGATTTAATTATTTAACCAAAATGTGCCTGACCAATATGCGTGACGCTGCATTTAAAATGATTGGTATCGGGAAAAAACAGGGGTGCGTGGTTGTTGTAAATAGTTCCGATGCCACAGATCACTATCAAAAATATTTGGATCAAGGCGCCGATTTTGTCATTCAAGGTGAGGGAGATCAAACTTTGTTAGAACTCATTGATGGATTACAGAAAAATAATGACATTAGCAATCTTAAAGGTTTAATCTTTTTAAGTGAAAACAAAACCATTGTTAATCCAAAACGAGAGGTATTAAGAGAACTAGATACCTTGCCTTTACCCGCCTGGGATCTCGTGGATATGGCCAGTTATAAAGAGGTGTGGAAAAAAAGCGGGAAACCATTCACCTTAAATATGGCTACCACGCGAGGTTGTCCCTTTAAATGTAACTGGTGTGCAAAGCCTATTTATGGTAATCGATATAATTCACATTCCCCAAAATATGTGGTTGAACACCTTAAAGTTTTAAAGGAGACCTATGATGTAAAACGGTTTTGGATGTGTGATGATATTTTTGGTCTTAAACCCAATTGGGTACAGGAGTTTAACAGAATCCTTAAACGTGAACAGTTATCGATTTCATATTATATTCAAAGTAGGGTTGATCTCCTTTTAAAAGATGATACCATTAATGCTTTGGCGGAAAGTGGATTGGAAGAAGTCTGGGTGGGTGCCGAAAGTGGATCGCAAAAGATTTTGGATGCCATGGATAAAGGCATCACCGTAGAACAGATAAAAGAAGCCACAAAACGCTTAAGAAAAAGGGGCATTCGTGTTTCATTTTTTATTCAGTATGGCTATTTGGGCGAGACCCAAGAGGATATTCAAAAGACCATAGACATGATTAAGGATTTATGTCCTGATAATTTGGGTATCTCTGTTTCTTATCCTTTGCCGGGCACAAAATTTTACAACAAGGTAAAGGAGGAATTAAACATCAAATCCAATTGGACAGACTCCGATGATCTTGCCATGCTGTTTCAGGGAACTTATAACAGTAGATATTACAAAACATTACACAGATACACACATAAAGAATATAGAAAAAGTCAGGCTTTAAAAAATTTGAAATCGTTTGTTCAAAATCCCTTTACCCTTTTTGCCCAATCACGGTTGCGATCCATGTCATTATATCTGTACTATGTCCTTTCCGCTTGGTTCTATAAATTTCAACTCAAAAGCATACAGATGAGCGATGGAAAATAGTTTTGATGCAGTTGCAGTAGATTATGACCAATCATTTACCAAATCCCAAATTGGTAAATTCCAACGTGAAATGGTCTACAGCTATGTCCTGAATTTTATACCCAGGAATACGAAATTGCGTATATTGGAAATTAACTGTGGTACCGGCGAGGATGCCATTTGGTTTGCCGAACAGGGACATGAGGTATTGGCAACGGATATTTCCCCTGTGATGTTGGACATGGCCAAAATCAAAACCAAGTTAAAAAATTTACGCTTTCAACAATTAGATATCAAAGCTATTGATCAACTAAGCCCTGAAAAAAAATACGATATATTATTTTCCAATTTTGGAGGATTAAACTGTCTTTCTCCGAGTGAACTAAAACAGTTTTACCAGACATCGAGAAAACTACTTAAGGACGATGGAAAAATGATCCATATTATTATGTCCAAATGCTGTATTTGGGATAATATCTACCTTTTTTTTAAAGGTAAATGGAAATCATTATTCAGAAGAAATACGACTAACCCCGTTGCTGTGAATATCAATGGCTGTTCCATACGGACATGGTATTACAATCCTTCTGATATTGTCTCGTATACCAGAGACGTATTTAATTTGGAAACCTATTACCCGATTGGATTCTGTATTCCACCGTCCTACCTGGAACACTTTTTCTCCAAAAAAAAAAGTGTATTGCTTTTGTTGGTCTGGTTGGACCGTCACTTGCAATTTAGTATAATTTCGAAATATGCCGATCATTTTATCATTAGTCTAAAAGCCAAATGAACATACTATTAACACATGGGTATTACTTGAATGAGGATAAAAAGGAGGCAAAAATAATGAAGCCTTATCCGCCTTTGGGATTACTGTATGTTTCGTCCTTTTTAAAGGAAAACGGACTTAAAAATAAGGTGTTCGATAGCACTTTTTCCTCACTTGAAAAACAACTTCAATGGATTGCGGAAAACCAACCAAAAATTGTTGGCATTTATACGAATCTTATGACGAAAATAAACGTTATAAAGCTGGTAAAACTCTTAAAGAATAATCCTGAATTTGGCTTACCTCATATTATTCTCGGTGGGCCCGATGTGACCTTCAATTGTAAAAACTACTTAAACTCTGGAGCTGATTTTTTGGTAATTGGCGAAGGTGAAGAAACCATGTATGAACTGTGTTCGGCATTGATAACCAATGACGAATACCAATCCATTAAGGGTATTGCTTATCTGGTAAACGGACAGCTTATAAGGACGTCAACACGTTCCAAAATAAAGGATTTAAAAAATTTGCCCTTCCCAAACCGAGCAGCTATTGATTTCAAACCCTATTTAGATACCTGGGAAACCTATCATGGTAAAAGCTCTATGACCATAAGCACCCAACGGGGCTGCCCTTATACCTGTAAATGGTGCAGTACAGCGGTCTACGGACAAAGCTATCGCAGACGTCCTGCTAAACAGGTCGTAGAAGAAATAAAATTAATATTAGATACCTATCACCCGGACGCCCTGTGGTTTGTGGACGATGTATTTACTGTAAGTCATAAATGGATTGATGAATTCCATAAAGAAATGACCACAAATCATCTGAATGTTCCCTTTGAAATAATTACCAGAGCCGAACGCCTTAATGAAAGGGTGCTTAAACAGCTTAAAGACATAGGGTGTTTTAGAATTTGGATTGGTGCGGAAAGTGGCTCACAAACAGTCATTGATGCGATGGACCGACGTGTTGAGATTGAATCCGTTAAACAAATGATTCAACAGACCAATGCATTTGGAATGGAAACAGGCACATTTATTATGCTGGGTTATCCCGGGGAAACGGAAGCCGATATAAAAGAAACCATTCAATACCTTAAAGAGGCTAATCCAACACATTACACCATTACGGTGGCATACCCCATTAAAGGGACAAGCTTATATGAGGACATTGAGGATCGCATTATCCATCAACCCCATTGGGAAACTTCAACAGACAGGCAAATCGATTTTAAAAGGACCTATAGAAGGAAATATTACGATTATGCGGTAAAAAAAGTCATTAATGAGGTGGAATTCGAAAGAACAAAAACCTTTTCCAGAGCTTTAATTCACAAAGTCAAATCAACGCTGTTGAGTCTGATCATGTTATCCTTAAAATATTCTTGAAATGAAAAAATCGTTTCAGGAAATAGCGTATTTAACCCCTCGTGATCATGCCAGTGCGTTTACTGAATTGTACATTGCCGTTAGAAAAAAGGAGAACAGGGTATTGTCAGATGAGGAGGTTTTAGAATTGCCAAATGTTTCCAAAAGAGTTTTCAACTACAAAGAATGGAGGGTTCGAAAAAAATCAGCCCATAGATTTTTAAATTATCTGTCTCAACAAAAAAAGATCCGTTCTGTTTTGGACCTTGGTTGCGGTAATGGTTGGTTTTCCAACTGGATTGCGAAATCTTTTTCTTCCATAACTGTTACGGGGTTAGACATAAATGAAATCGAACTGGAGCAAGCGAATAGAGTGTTTCAAAGCACCAATTTAAAATTTGCTTATGCGGATATTTTTAAATTAGAACCCAGTGCTGAAAATAAATTTGACCTGATTGTATTAAATGCAAGTGTTCAATATTTTTCGGATTTTACAGCACTCATTTTAGTATTGAGGACCTTTTTAGAACCAAATGGAGAAATCCATCTTATAGACAGTCCGTTTTACAACGATCATCAAATATATAAAGCTCGCGAAAATACGAAAAGCTATTTCAAAAAACTGGGGTTTCCGGAGATGTCCAAATACTATTTTCATCATAATGTAAAAAAGCTTCATGCCTTTAATATCCTTTACAGACCTGAAAAAAGACCTGTAGATCTATTATTAGGCAGAACAGATTCTCCTTTTATGTGGTTAAGACTTAAAGATTCAACATGATTGAGGCATTTTAAGCGTTAGAAAACATGAATGACGCCATGGTACACAGGAGCAGATGATACATCATATTTTTAATATGGAATATAGATATAAGGGCCTTCCTGTCATAGTATGGAGCAAAATAATTATGAAAGATCAAAATTGAACAAAAAATTAGCGTATAGAGGATTATATATTATTAAAAGCGGAGTTCGCAGCTTCTTACCGGCTATATTTTCAGTAGTACTTTCTGTACTGATTATAAAACTTTTTTCGAAAGCGCTTTGGGGCGATTTTGTTAAGTATAATATATACCTTTTAAGCTCAAGCATGATATATTCATTTGGAAATAAAGAATTTTTACTTAAAGAATTTAGTAAAACCCCTTCCAAAATCAAGTTGCTTTTTAATGAGGCTTTCACGTCCCGTCTTCCATTTCTTTTTTTAACTATGCTGGGAGCGGTAATTCTGTATCCTCAGTCCTCACATTTGGCTTTTATGATATTACTGTTGTCCGGATATGTGTGCAATGCTTTCAGTACACTGGTCATTTATAACAAAAACTTTAGTACAGCCATTCTTATCGAGCTTCTCGCCTTTTCAGTGTTCGTAAGTTTAATTTGGATATCTAAACCCTCTACCATTGTTAGCCTCTTTAATTTATTTGCCATCCAATATGGCCTTAAAATGGCACTTTATATGTTACTCATTAAAAATATGGGTTTGCAACTATCTCCATTAAACTTTTCTTTTCACTATATCAAAAAAACCGTCCCATTTTTCCTTATTGGGCTCATTGGATTTATTAACACAAAAGTGGATCTGTTTTTAATTATATATTTTGAAAAAAATGAAACCATTGCACTATATCAAATTATTACTAATTTCTTTATTATGGTACAATCCTTATCTGTAATTATTTCTTTACCTTTTACCAAACATATTTATCGTCTGAAATATGACCTATTGCTCAAAATTGAAAACAGGATTAGACTATTTGCACCACTGTTTATAACCCTATGTTTACTTTTCACCTATTTTATCATAGTCCTGGTCTATGGTTTTAATTTTAATGCCTTGTTCTATGTGTTTGGTTTCTTTATCATATTTCCCTCCTATTGGTTATTAATCAGATATTTTGTCCTTTTTAAAAATGGAAAGGAAATGCTAATTTCGAAGATTAGTTTAATTTCAGTCCTCATAAACTTTATGAGCTCCTTAGTATTATTAAAATTAGGCTATGGCATGCTGGGCGTTATTGCAGGCAGTGCTTTAGCTTCAGTGGCCACAGTTTTTATGTTCTTTTTAATTAAAAAAAGCACCTATGAAAGGAAATAGCCAACACTATTACGATAGTATCGCGAACAACTATGAATCACTTCTTGAGGAATACAAGGCCCATAAGTCCATTAGGTCTATGGTTCAAAAGGAATTTACCAGGACCGTTCCTCAGAGTAGCAAGGTTTTGGATTTTGGTGGTGGTACCGGATTAGATTTGGATTGGCTGGTTAAAGATTACAGGGTTACGTTTTGGGAGCCCTCACAAAAAATGAGAGCCATCGCGAAAATGAAAATCAAATCAAATGATTATAGGAATATAATCTGTATTGACAATCGCAAAAATGATCTGGACTCCTTAATAAAAACCGTGGGCAACCTTACATTTGATGCTGTTTTAGCGAATTTTGCCGTTTTAAATTCTATTCAAGACCTCCACCATTTGGCCACGAAACTGCAAGTTATGACCTCAGAGCGTTGTGATTTATTTTTTCTCGTTCTTTATCGGTTTCCTCATACACGTGTTGGCAGGCTAAGGGATTATTATTTTAATATGAGATTTTATTGCCGTTTCCACCCTAAAAGGTTTCATATTACTCATAATAATATCGTCCATGATATATTTGTTCATCCTTTAAATCATATAAAAAGAAGTTTTAATTCCAGTTTTAAACTAATTTCGGTGAAACAGATAAATAATTCGTATTTCAAGTTGTTGCATCTTAAAAAGAAACCATGAATGTCCCAGTTTAAATTTATAAAAGAATTTATTCCTATTGCTTATGATAATCACGTATATCAGGCCGTACTACATGTTGGTGAAAAGGTCATAGATATTACAAATTCAGAAAATATTTTAAGCATTTCCCCCAACATCTTTGGATTTTATTACGAGGAGCACAATTATGATTTCAGCGAGAAAACCAGTGTGGTTTTAAAATATTTCAAAAAGAATTCCCTGCTGTCATCCAATAAATTGACCTATAGTGAAAAAATCAAACTAACGGAAAAGGGGTATTTATTCTTATTTAAAGTTAAAAATACCTCTTATAAAAATTTCCAAACGATTAAAATTTCTGTTTTTAACCTCCTGTTATTTTTAAAAAAGAAAGGGAAAATGGAAGTCAGTTTTAACCAAAACAAACAAATAATATCTTTTTTCTCCATTCCAAGAACGGTCTATTTATGTTCATTCACTTCAATGGAAAACCAAAGCTGTATTTTTCCAATTGATCTGGTTATTGATAAATCCGATGAGGATTTGATGATTTTCTCAATTAGAAAATCAAATAGGATTGTGCCAAAACTTAGTCAAGAAAAAAAAGCTGTTATCATATGCAGTAGTTACATCAATAAAAGAGAAATTCTTAAACTGGGTAAATATCATTCGAAATCATTTCCGAAAATTTCAGATTTGGAATTTAAAACGTTTAATAGTAAGATTTTTAATTATAATATTCCTTGTTTCCTCGATAGCTATATGGAATTGGAAATTAGAATCGAAAAAGACATCGGGCAGCAAATTGTATTTGTTGGAAAGGTAATTCACAAAAAAACAGGCGCATCTAAAGATCCTCCATTAGCACATATACATTCACTTTTTCATTCTTGATTCAATGCCATTAAAAGGTTTTATACAGCAAAAAAAGCTATTCCGTTTTTACAAAACACTCATTAATAAAAATGATTTGTGTTTTGATATAGGAGCCAACCTTGGAAGAAAAAGTAAAATTTTTCTATCATTGGGGGCGAAGGTTATCGCTTTTGAACCCCAAAGTTCCTGTTCTAAAGCCTTACTTAAAATTCAAAATAAAAATAAAGATTTTACTTTTATTCGTGCCGGTGTTGGGGAAAGTAACGGTTTGGAAGAATTATTTATTGGGAGTCATATTGAAGTTTCGACTTTTTCAAAAAAATTCATGCGTTTTTTTGAAAATGAGGCCATTTACTGGCCCCGTTCGGAACCCATTGAGGTCATGACATTAAATACCATTCTAAAGACTTATGGGGTGCCCGATTATTGTAAAATAGACACTGAAGGTTATGAGCTCAAAATTCTTGAATCCCTGAATCAACCTATACCATTCATTGAGTTTGAATTCACTTCGGGTTTTATGGATGAAACGATACAAATCATTCATAAACTCTCAAGTCTTGGCCCCACTAAATGGAACTATATTTTAAATGAAAACCCTATATTTAAACTATCTAATTGGGTATCCTCCCATGAGATGATGGCCCTATTTGAAACTTTACCACAATATCGATTGCATGGCAACCTGTATGTAAAAACCGAAATATAATAGTTTATCCTATGACCCCTAAGGTGTTAATATTCAACCCGCGCAGTGCTAACAGCAAACACCGCATTCCCAACTCGATTCTTCAGGTTGGAGCTTCCATTCATGGGATATATGATTATGTGTTCGTGGACGGGAATTTGGAAAAGGATCCTTGGTTAAAACTAAAAACCTTCTTTACATCGGGTAGGATAAAATATTTCTGCATTACGGTTATGCCGGGACCACAGTTAAAACAAGCCATACCATTTTCTAAACGTATAAAGGAACTGTTTCCAAAAACAATCGTTATTTGGGGTGGCTACTTTGCATCCAATCAATATAAGGTGTCCTTAGATTCAGGGTTTGTCGATTATATTGTTAGTGGCCCCGGTGACCATGCATTTCCACGTTTATTAGATTGTTTGGAAAGCGGCGAGTTTCATAAACTTGAAACGATTCAAAATCTCATCTATAAAGCATCCCATAAAATCATTAAAACAGCTAAAGAACCCTTACTGGACCAGGATGCCCTGCCACCATTACCCTATGAATATCTCAACACCTTTTATCCTCTGGAACAGTATCTGGGCAAAACATTTCTGGGTAAAAAAACATTCGCGTATCATTCTAGCTTTGGCTGTCCATTCACTTGCTCTTTCTGTGCTGTTGTACCCATTTATAACGCCCGGTGGAAGGGAAAATCGGCAAAAACCATGTACGATGATATTTCCTATTTCAAAAAAAATTATGGGATTGATGCCATCGAATTCCATGATAACAATTTTTTCACTTCAAGAAAACGGGTGGTGGAATTTTCGAAATTGATTTTAAATGATGGCATTTCATGGTGGGGAGAAGGCCGAATAGATACCATTAATCAATATTCGGACGACGATTTAATACTGATGCGAAAAGCAGGCTGCAAAATGATTTTTCTGGGTGCAGAAACGGGTAATGACGAGGTGTTGAAGCAAATGGACAAAGGCGGGCAACAAACCGGACAAATGATCAAAGACTTTGCCGTTCGGATGAAAAGAATCGGGATCATCCCGGAAATGTCTTTTGTACTTGGATTACCTGCCGATTCAAAGGATAAAGTCATGGATCAAATTGACATGGATATTGAATTCATAAGAAACATAAAAGCTCTTAATCCGGATACTGAAATCATCATTTATCTTTACAGCCCTGTACCATCTGAAGGCTCGGAATTGTACCAACAAATTGTTGCTGCCGGTTTCACTTTTCCAAAACATTTAGAAGCCTGGATTTCACCCGATTGGGAACATTTCGATTTGCGTAAAAACCCATTAACCCCTTGGTTAACCCCATCTATGGTCGATAAAATTAAAAATTTTGAGACCGTTTTAAACGGGTACTACCCCACGGTATCCGATTTTAGGCTTAGAGGTTTAAAACGGAAAATTATTAAACAATTGTCTGCATTTAGATATAAAAATAACCTCTATGCATGTCCTTACGAGATTAAGCTGTTACAAAAGCTTTGGAAATACCGTCAACCCGAAATAGAAGGCTTTTACCTGGAATAATGAACCCCATTCTCAAAAAAATAACGAGTCCTGTATTGCAGTGGTGTTATAAAAAATACTATTCAAAACCGCGTCCTTTTCGCTACAAGGATATACATATTATCATCTATCCAGGTGTTTTTGCCCCGCAATTCACATTTAGTACAAAATTACTTCTGAATTATATGGAAGGTCTGGATCTCAAGGGCAAACGATTTTTAGAGCTAGGCTGTGGCTCCGGCATTATAGCTTTGAATGCTTCAAAAAAAGGGGCTTTTGTGACGGCTTCCGACATCAATAAAAACGCTATATCCCAACTTCAACAGTCAGCCGTCTCTAACCACCTGGAATTAAAAACCATCATATCCGATTTATTCAATGCCATTACTGAGCCTCACTATGATTATATTTTCATCAACCCGCCCTATTACCCCAAAACGCCCCAAACTATTGAGGAGCATGCCTGGTATTGTGGACCCCATTTCGAGTATTTTAAAAAACTTTTTGAACAGCTTTCAACCTATGTCGCCTCCAAAAGCGAAATTATTCTTATCCTTTCTGAGAATTGCGATATTATAAGCATCCGGACCATTGCCCATACCAACCATCTGGATTTACATCTTATAAAAATTGAAAAAAATATATGGGAACGCCATTACCTGTTTAGGGTCGTGAAAAAATAATTTTATTTACTCAAATACATCTTCCTTCTGGAATACAAATCGTAAAATTCATCATCCTTCAAGCTATCGATAAACAAGATACTTTCTCCGGTGCTCTTCATTTCCGGCCCTAATGTTTTATCGACATTTGGGAATTTATTAAACGAGAAGACCGGTTGCTTAATGGCATAACCCTCCAATTTGGGATTAAAGGTAAAATCTTTAACCTTCTTTTCACCGAGCATCAATTTAGTGGCATAATTTACGTAAGGTTCTTTATAGGCTTTTGCAATGAATGGAACCGTTCTGGATGCCCTTGGATTTGCTTCTATAATATAGACCGTATCATCTTTTATGGCGAACTGAATATTTATTAAACCAACCGTTTTAAGTGCCAGCGCAATTTTTTTGGTATGATCCTTTATCTGTTGCATGACAAATTCCCCCAGATTGAACGGTGGTAGAGTTGAATTACTGTCACCGGAATGGATGCCGCATGGCTCAATGTGTTCCATGATTCCAATGATGTATACCTCTTCTCCATCACAAATGGCATCTGCTTCAGCTTCAATAGCACCATCTAAATAATGATCCAGGAGCAATTTATTATTAGGTATTTTTCTTAAAAGATCAACAACATGTTCTTCCAGTTCCTGCTTGTTAATTACAATTTTCATCCCCTGGCCTCCCAATACATAGGATGGTCTCACCAAAATTGGAAAATCCAATTTATCAGCCACCTGAAGCGCCTCTTCAGCCGTTTCGGCCGTATCAAATTCCGGATAAGGAATGTTGTTCTCCTTTAGCAAGGTTGAAAAACTTCCACGATCTTCTGCCAAATCAAGGGATTCAAAACTTGTACCTATAATTTTTATACCATATTTTGTTAACTTCTCAGCCAATTTTAAAGCCGTCTGTCCTCCCAACTGAACAATTACACCCTCTGGTTTTTCGTGTTTAATGATATCGTAAATATGCTCCCAGAATACAGGTTCGAAATACAACTTATCAGCGGTATCAAAATCGGTTGAAACGGTTTCCGGGTTACAATTAATCATAATGGTTTCATATCCACACTCTTTAGCGGCATACACACCATGAACGCAGCAATAATCGAATTCTATCCCCTGCCCAATCCTATTAGGTCCCGAGCCTAAAACCACAATTTTTTTCTTATCACTCACCACACTCTCATTTTCCGCATAACGTGTGCCATCGGCTGTTTCCATATCACTTTCAAATGTCGAATAGTAATATGGCGTCTGGGCCTTAAATTCGGCTGCACAGGTATCGACCAGTTTATACACCCGATTAATCCCCAATGCTTCACGCTTATTATATACCTGGCTTTCCAGGCAACCTAACATATGTGCTATTTGTCTATCGCCATATCCTTTTTGCTTGGCTTCCAACAGAAGATCCTTTTCGATGGTGTCGATCGTATAGGTCGAGATCTCCTTTTCCAGGAAAAATAATTCCTCATATTGCTTTAAGAACCACATGTCTATCTTAGTGATTTCGTGAACGCGACTTAACGGAATTCCCATTTTTATGGCATCGTAAATAATAAATACCCGATCCCAGGAAGCATGTGTGAGCTTTTCAATAATTTGATCATATTTGGTATTTTCCTTACCGTCGGCACCCAAACCATTGCGCTTTATTTCGAGAGACTGTGTGGCTTTATGCAGAGCTTCCTGGAAGGAACGTCCAATTCCCATGACTTCACCTACCGCTTTCATTTGTAGTCCCAAAGTCCTATCAGAACCTTCAAATTTATCAAAATTCCAACGTGGTATTTTTACAATGACATAATCTAAAGTAGGCTCAAACAATGCCGAAGTTGATTTTGTGATTTGGTTGTTCAATTCATCCAGATGATAGCCGAGTGCAAGTTTTGCAGCTATTTTTGCTATCGGATATCCGGTTGCTTTACTCGCCAAAGCAGAAGACCGAGATACCCTTGGGTTAATTTCAATAGCAATAATATCTTCTTTTTCATCCGGACTTACTGCAAATTGTACGTTACAACCTCCTGCAAAATCTCCTATGCTACGCATCATGTGGATAGCCATATCGCGCATACGCTGGTAGGTTCTGTCACTCAAGGTCATAGCAGGAGCAACCGTAATGGAGTCACCCGTATGGATTCCCATGGGATCCATATTTTCTATGGAGCAAATAATAACCACATTATCATTGGAATCACGAAGCAATTCCAGCTCATATTCTTTCCAACCAATTAACGCTTTATCGATCATGACCTCATGAATAGGAGAAATTTCCAGGCCACGACGCAATAGCTTATCGAAATGTTCCTCTTCATAAACTATGGCCGCACCCGCACCACCCAGGGTAAAGGAAGAACGAATGCATAAGGGAAATCCAAATTCCTGGGCAATTTCCTTGCCTTTTAAAAAGGAGCTTGCCGTGGCTTGCGGGGCCATGGGTATTCCAATTTTTTCCATTAATTCCCTAAATTGTTCTCTGTCTTCTGTAATGTTAATCGCGTTAATATCCACACCAATCAATGCGACACCAAAATCTTTCCAAATCCCTTTCTCATCTGCCTCAATACAGAGGTTTAATGCCGTCTGGCCACCCATAGTGGGTAAAACGGCATCTATTTGGGGATGTTCAGTTAATATTTTTATTATGGATTTGGTATTTAGTGGTAGCAAGTATACATGATCGGCCATAGAGGGATCGGTCATAATGGTTGCCGGATTCGAATTAATAAGTATGGTTTCAATTCCATCTTCCCTTAATGACCGTAACGCTTGAGACCCGGAATAGTCAAATTCACAAGCTTGCCCAATAATAATAGGACCTGAACCAATAATTAGTATAGATTTAAGATTAGATTTTTTTGGCATTTTTTTTTGTTATGTATTGTGTTTTAAACTTTTACAAAAATAGTAATCAAGAGATATAAAAAAAGGCGTTACGCTTAAGTAACACCTTTATATTATCAACAATTGTTAATCATTATTTTTTATGTCTGGCTTCCGATGACACCGATAATTTTTTTCTTCCCTTAGCTCTTCTGCGTGCTAAAACTTTTCTGCCATTGGCAGAAGCCATTCTTTCTCTAAAGCCGTGCTTATTTTTTCTCTTTCTTTTAGAAGGCTGAAATGTTCTTTTACTCATTATCTCGTGTCTTTAAAATCTAAAATTGTAAAACCAGTGCAAATCGTTTTGCGCTTTTCCAAAACTGAGGGCAAATATACGAACCCTTTATTACTTTGCAAATCATTTTTATAAAATATTTTTTAATATTTATTTTTCCTGGTAATATTCGTTTAGCCCTTTATTTATTTGAGATAAACACATTTTTTGTTTCATCAATATGGGTCAATTTTGATTAAATTTTAGTTTATTTGCAGTCTAATTAACTGTCGGAGTTTCTTTTTTTAATGAATAACTTTGTAAAATTGCATCAAATATAACCTTATGTACAATAAAATCATAAAACTTATAATAGCCCTTGGTATTGTTGCTTATGCCGTTTATCAATTTACTGAAGGATATGTTGGCAATGGTATTATGTATATATTTTTGTCGTCCATTTTTATATTCCTTTACTTTAAAAACGAGTTCATTTTATTGGCATTCTTAAGATTGCGTAAACAAGATTTTGACGGTGCAAAAAAATGGCTTGGTAAAATTAAAAATCCTGAAAGTGCTCTGGTTAGAAAACAACAGGGATACTATAACTACCTTCAAGGAATTATGGTGTCTCAGAGCAATATGAATGAGGCCGAAAAATATTTTAAGAAGGCCGTGGCATTGGGTCTAAATATGAAGCATGATTTAGCTATGGCTAAGTTGAACCTTGCCGGAATTGCGTTCTCCAAGCGCAGAAAACAAGAGGCTAAACAATTGCTTTCCGAGGCTCAAAAATTAGATAAACAGGGCATGCTTTCAGAACAAATAAAAATGATGAAACAAAATATGAAACGTGCGCAAATGCCAAATCAGCATTATGGCACCGGTGGTTCATTACGGGCACAAAAACGCAGATCTAAATAAGGAATCCTTTATAAAAAGCTATTGATAATAGCCTTCCCGGGGAATTTCAATTTCGTATAATTTTCTTGATTTGTTGTTTAAGTGTGGTTCCCTCAACCAAGGATTGTGCAGTTTAAGAATTTTATAATTAATTCCAAACTGTTCTGCAAATTTAGTGAAATCGGTTACTGCGGTATCCACCTCTACTTTAAAGGTTGGCACACTATGATACAAATCTTTATCCCTGAAATTAAAGCCGTATTTACCGGGGTGATTTAAAATTTCTTTAAATGCTACTATCCTAAAGATATAGCGACCTGTTTCCTCTCCAAGGAGCAAATCGTAATAATTGGTTACCTCTTGTTCCTTTAATCGCCTTGAAATACCCGCATTACCGGCATTGTAAGCCGCAGCAGCTAGCGTCCATGACCCAAGTTCCTCTTTCGATTTTAACAGGTACTTACTCGCCACCTCGGTAGCCATTTCCAAATTGTACCGTTCATCAACGTTTTGGTTTATCTCTAATCCATTTTCTTGTCCCGTGGACTTCATGATCTGCCAAACGCCCCGCGCTCCTGCAGGCGAAACCGCATTGGTAAGGCCACTTTCTATAACCGCAAGATATTTGAAATCGTCTGGAACACCATATTTTTCCAAAATGGGTTCTATAATGGGAAAATACTTTTTGGCTCGCTTAAACATGAGTAGTCCATTGGATTGCCAATAGGTATTCACCAGGAGTTCCCTATCCATTCGTTCGTGGATATCCGGATTCTTTAGAGGCATAGGTTCACCTGCAAAATCCAAATATTCCGGAATTTGTAAGGCGTAAACATTATAGTCATTAATTATTTTTTTTTCTAGATTTTCATCGGTAGGAGCATCCTGGAGGGCATGAATAAATAAGAAACACAAACTTAACAATCCCACAAACGCGAGTCCCTTTTGTACTGTCTTCATCGCAAATAAGTTTTGTCTAAAATTATAAAAAATATTTGAACAAATCTTAACTATCCCTCTAAAATTATAGTGGGCAGGTGCGTATTAAACCATCTGAATTTATTTATAATCATAACATGCGTACCGCCTTTTATGGTCATACAATCACTAATGTGTTTTATAGGAAAAACATGATCGTGATCGCCATGGATATGAACGATTTTTGGAATCACCTCCTGTTGATTCCAACAGACCAATTGCTCAATAGCCCACTTTAAATATTCCGGCTGGTTAAACGACAGGTATCTTTTATAAAGATCCAGTCGCCGCTTCACATTTTCACCAAAAGCATATTTCGAAAACAGTTTAATATTCGAAATCCATTTTGTAGGCAACAGTTTATAGGCCCTGGTCCATTTTAGAAGTAAAAAACGCTTGGGCAATTCGGATGATGATTTGACACTCGATACAATAATCAATTTTTTCACCTTAATATGCCTGCTCATTTCCTGCACCAAAATTCCTCCAAAAGACACCCCTAATAATACAATTTGGTCATGATGAATATGCTGATTCATTCGAAGAGCATAGGCCTTAAGGGTCTCATTTTCAATGGGAAGCATCCATTCTAAATAATGGATTTGAAATTGCTCATTGGGCAATTTAATATATTCGAAAATTTGAGGGCTGGCAGCCATTCCCGGCATGAGATACACATGTATTAACTCTTGACTCATAAGCTTTTAACCTTATTTCCCTTTTATTATGTGGATTTTTTTTGTACTTTTGCATAACAAATTTATACAAATAGTTTTCACTATTTATTACTCCTAAGTAAATTAATTAAAACACTTACCATGTTTGATGTAGCAGAATTAATTGACAATGATTTTTTACGCCAATACGAATTAAAAATTGATAATCATTTAGCTAAAATTGAGTACTCTCTACAAGAGCGCAAGATCTTTTTAACAAAACTTGTCATTCCCAGCGAAATCAATAATGATGTCTTTAAAAAGCAATTTTTAGCCGCTGTATTTGATCAAATTGAAGAACGCAATTTAAGCATTGTCCCTACCAGTCCGGAGATTGCCCGATTTGTAAGAAGTAACCGCAAATACAAACGTATGCTTCCGGTTGGGGTAAGGATCTAAATTATAACAATGAACGGTTAAACAAAAACTCCGAAGTGTACTTCGGAGTTTTTTTATGAACTATTCCCTTAATTTATGATCCTAATAATACCTTGAATAATCATTCGATACTTTTAAAAACCGCAAATTGGAGGGACTTAAAACCAATTCACCTTCTGCATTTATACTGTAGTTTCTCTGCATCGTATTACCATCCGTTATCACTATATCCTTGTTATTGACCATCCAACTAAAGGAAATGGCGCTAGAGGTGACTTCGGCATCGTTGGCCATGGTTTCTATACTTAAACCGGTATTATGTTCTCCAAATACCAAAGTGTACGTATGACTGGAAACCGTGGTTTCCCATACTCCGAGAATATTATGATCTTCATGGATTTCCTCTTCTGAACAAGACGTGAAAAATGAAATAAGAATAAAACCAACGAGCAACTTTAAGTAGTTTTTCATAACTAATAGATTTGGGTTCTTTAGTATTGAAATATAATTTCACCTCAAACCTACTTTAGTCTTGCGGAGCCATCAAATAAATCCGATTAAAATCAATAAAACCAACCTAAAAGGTCATTTTTATCTTAATGGACCAGGATTTTGGCATTTAAAAATTCAAATCGCATACAACCATCATCGTCAATATGAGTTAATTCTACCTCTTGTAAAGTGTTGACCAATTCAGGATTCCATGGGGTTTTTACTTTGACATAGTTTTCTGTAAATCCATGAATATAGCCGTCCTTATTCTCCCCTTCAAATAAAACGGTTCTGCTGGTTCCTATTTGACTTTCATAAAAGGCACGGCGTTTTTTAACCGATAAACCGCGTAACATTTTACTCCGTTTACGCCTTACGGCTTTAGGCACCACGCCATCCATGTCAACCGCCTCAGTACGGTCGCGCTCCGAATAGGTAAAGACATGCAAATAGGCTACATCTAGAGCATTTATGAAATGATAGGTTTCCAAAAAATGGGCATCAGACTCCCCAGGAAAGCCTACAATCACATCAACCCCAATACAGGCATGTGGCATCAATTCTCTTATTTTTGCAACTCTATCCACATACAATTCCCTTAAATACCGACGTTTCATCCTTTTTAAAATGGCATTACTGCCAGACTGCAGTGGAATATGAAAATGTGGCACAAAAGCTCTGGATTTCGCTACGAGTTCGATGGTTTCGTTTTTTAATAAGTTAGGTTCAATCGAAGATATACGCAAGCGTTCAATGCCCTCAACTTTATCCAGTTGGGATACCAAATCCAAAAAGGTGTGTTCGTGCTTTTTGTTTCCAAACTCTCCTTTACCGTAATCACCAATATTTACGCCGGTCAATACAATCTCTTTAATATTCTGTGAAGAAATCTCCCTGGCGTTTTTTAAAACATTGCCCATAGTGTCACTGCGTGATATACCGCGAGCCAACGGAATAGTACAATAGGTACATTTGTAATCACAGCCATCCTGCACTTTTAAAAAGGCTCGCGTTCTATCGCCTATAGAATAAGACCCCACATAAAAATCGGCTTCCTCAATTTCACAGGAATGCACTTCTCCAAAATCATTCTTGCTTAAATCGTTTATATAATCGGTAATTTTAAACTTTTCTGTTGCGCCCAGGACCAAATCGACGCCATGAACATCAGCCAATTCCTCCGGTTTTAACTGCGCATAACAGCCAACTGCTGCAATAAATGCTTTTGAATTGGCTTTTTGAGCTTGTTTCACTATGGTTTTAAAACGCTTATCGGCATTTTCAGTAACAGAGCAGGTATTAATAACATAGATATCTGCCTGTTCCGAAAAATCAACGCGATCGAAACCCTCATTTAAAAAACCTCTTGCAATGGTTGATGTTTCAGAAAAATTAAGTTTACAACCTAATGTATAAAATGCAACTTTTTTGTTCATTTGTGCTTTTATGTCTCCTAACTTGTATCAGCCGGTTATAACATTTATATTTACTGTTAAAAGACTGCAAATTTACAACTAATAAGTTATATGTTAAAACCTACTCAAAAACATTTAAAGAACTATTTTTCAATTGGTTGTATTTCAATATTTCTCTTATCATGCACAGGGGACCTGAATTCCAACAGGGATCATTTGGTTTTTCGATACAATGAATACGCGAACTTAAACACCTTAGACCCGGCTTTTTCCAGAACATTACAGGACAATTCGGCGTGCAATCAACTGTTTAACGGATTGGTTCAATTTGATCAAAATCTTAACATTCTTCCATCAATTGCAAAGCACTGGACAGTTTCCAATGATGGGATCTATTATAAATTCACCTTACGTAAAGATGTGTTTTTTCATAAGCACCCCTTATTCGGAAAAGATTCTACAAGATTGGTCACTGCCGAGGATTTTACCTATAGTTTAAATCGACTAAGGAATCCCAAAATAGCTGCGCCCGGAAGTTGGGTACTTAACAAAGTGGATGATTTTGAAGCCCTTAGCGATACGGTCTTTCAAATTAAATTAAAACAACCGTTCCCTGCTTTCATTGGTTTATTGACCATGAAATATTGTTCGGTGGTCCCTAAGGAAATTGTGGATTACTATGGGGATGAATTCAGGTCACATCCTATTGGTACCGGTCCTTTTAAATTCAAACGATGGGAAGAAAACATAAAGTTGGTTTTTAGAAGAAATGAACTTTATTTTGAAAAGGATAGTCATGGGCAAGCCATACCTTATTTGGAGGCCGTGGCTATTACGTTTTTACCCGATAAGCAGAGTGAGTTTTTGCAGTTTGCACAGGGAAACATTGACTTTTTAAATAGTTTGGACGCGTCCTATAAGGATGAATTGTTAACGGCTGATGGTAATCTAAGAACCTCCTATGCAAAACAGGTTAATATGATTCGTGGCCCTTATTTAAATACGGAGTATCTGGGCTTTTATTTAGACTCCGAAACTCCTGAAATACAGTCGGAATGGATACGCAAAGCCATCAACTATGGTTTTGATAGAAAAAAAATGATGATTTATTTGCGTAACGGCATTGGAAATCCGGCTAACGGAGGTTTTATACCCATCGGACTTCCCGGATACAGCCAGGCCATAGGGTATACCTACCAACCCGAAAAAGCCAAACAGCTTATCGAAAAATTTAAGACCGAAACAGGAATTCTAAACCCGGAAGTTACTTTAAATACAACCAGTAATTATTTGAGTTTTTGTGAATTTATACAACGGGAACTTCAAAAAGCAGGATTAAAAATAAATGTCGATGTCATGCCGGAGGCCACCTTGAGAAGTGCACGATCCAATGGTAAGGTCGATCTGTTTAGAAGTTCCTGGATTGCCGATTATTTGGATGCCGAAAACTACTTATCCATTTTTTACAGCAAAAATTTTGCCCCTTATGGATCGAATTATTTTCATTTTAAAAGTGACCTGTTAGATAGTTTATATAACAAAGCATTTACCATTACCCATATTGAGGAACGCAAATTACTCTATACCAAAATGGATTCCATCGCCATGCAAAAGGCCATCATGGTGCCGTTATATTATGATGAAGTGGTACGCTTCACCAGAAAAAATGTGAAGGGTTTGGGTATTAACCCTATTAATTTATTAGATTTAAGATATGTTAGAAAAGACTAAACGGCCTTCGGTTCCCCAATACTCAGCGGTCATACCAAACCACAATGGATCGTCCTAAACCCATATGGAATACGATACGCGCTTCCACGAACAGTAATGGGATGCAGGACCAGATTATCGAATCGTTTAACCTTAAGGTTTGGCGAAATAATAAATATCATCATCCCCTTTACCCCCATCTCGCTTAGACACAAAGAATCCCGAGCGATTATCGGCATTCATAATTAACGAAAAGTCATCTTTATCACTGTTTAGTGGTTTGGGGAGTTTTTCGGCCTTTTCGTAAGTACCATGTTCATTCATCTTAGACTTATACATATCAAATCCCCCATAGCCCGGTCGGTTTGAAGCAAAGTATAAGGTATTGTCAGGACCCACAACCGGAAACATTTCACGGCTATATGAATTTATATTGCTTCCCATATTGGCGGGGGCACTATAGGTATTATGATCCACAATATCAACCTTAAAAATATCCGATCCCCCTTTTGTCGTTTCCTTACCTCCTCTCAGGTTAGCAATAAAAAAAAGGGTTTTTCCATCGTTACTGAACGCAGGATGCCCATAGGAATAACGGGGTTCACAAAACGGGAGTACTTTAAAATTAGTCCAACCAAGTCCTTCCTTATATGCCCCTATTTCCAAATGAAAATTGGTGTCTTTAAAATCGCCTTGGGGTTTGGTTTTATGAGTGTACTGTGTGGTGATAATCAGATGTTGGCCGTCAGGTGATACTGCAGCACTCGTTATGACAGAAAGGTTGGCCTCCGGATCTATTGCAACGGGACTTACAGCCGTAATGTTACCTCCCGGATTTACAACCCCTTCGTATAGGGTCAAGACAGGATGACCGCCTACCGATTCCACCTTGCCTCTTTTATTTATAGCATAGGAGATATAGAGTATTTTACCCTTTGGGGTTTCCATTAAACCAAAATGTGGATATTCCGTATTACTATCCAAATTCGAAATGGTATAATCCGGGGTTTGAGTGAAACCATAGACACTCAATACAAAAACTAACAAAGGAAACGGGTTCATGACGTAGGTTATATTTGATACGTATCAAATATAACATTTTGCAGGAAACAGCATGAAAATATGGGTTAAGGTTCTTAAAAATTAAGATCTTCTGTAAGATTTGGTCAATTCAAAAACCTGTTCTAAAATATGTTGTTCTTGAGCCGTAAACTCTAATCCGCGTCTGGAAAATACGCGTTCAGCAACTTCAAAGGCCCTTTTGGTTTGGTAGGTGGTAAAGCCGCTACTACCGCCCCAACTGAAACTAGGAATGAAATTCCTGGGAAATCCCGAACCAAAAATATTAGCACTTACGCCAACAACGGTTCCGGTATTAAACATGGTATTTATACCACATTTACTATGGTCGCCCATCATTAATCCGCAAAATTGCAAACCCGTTTTAGCAAAATTCCCGGTATCATAATTCCACAAACGTACTTCAGCATAATTGTTTTTTAAATTGGAACTATTGGTATCGGCACCCAAATTACACCATTCCCCGATCACCGAATTGCCAAGATAGCCTTCATGTCCTTTATTGGAATTGGCAAAAAATACCACATTCTTCACTTCTCCACCCACTTTACAATACGGTCCTATGGTGGTAGCGCCATAAATTTTAGCGCCCATTTTAGTGCCAGCTCCTTCACATAAGGCCAATGGTCCTCGAATAAGGGTCCCTTCCAAGATTTCGGTATTTTTACCAATATAAATGGGTCCCGTACTCGCATTTAATGTGGCAAATTCCAAAACAGCGCCTTCTTCAATAAAAATGTGCTCTGCACCAATAACCTGATTACTTGATGGAATTGGTTGAGAGATTCGATCTTTGGTCAAAAGATTAAAATCCTCCTGGATAGCCTCATCATTTTTTGAAAAAATATCACAAATATGTTCTATTTTTATAATGTCTTCGTTAAACTCTAAGGCTTCAAAACGACTAAAATCAATATCCTCCTGAGCTTCTTTGGTATAAAATGCAATGATATCTTCATCTTTAAAAATGGCCTGGTTTTCCTGAAGCTCCCTAACCATTTCCACCAATTCTAAATTGGGCAGAAAAGCGGCATTAATCATGATGTTTTCATCCATTTCCACCATGGGATACTTATCGGACAAGTAATCTTCAGTAACGGTTGTTGTAGTCGTCTTTAAATAAACTTCCCACTTTTCGCGAATCGTCAATATACCGACTCTAATATCTGCTACGGGTCTGGTAAAAGTAAACGGTAACAAATTGTTACGTGACGGACCATCAAAAAGTATGTAATTCATAAGTCGTAATTTCTAATGATAGCAAGGAACCTTAAAGGTATGCAAATGTGTTCGAAAACATCATAGGCATACATAAAAAAAGCCTTTCAAAGGTATTGAAAGGCTCTTTATTCGTATTCAAACTAAACTTATTTTTTAAATTTAGCATATTTGTTTTTAAACTTATCAATACGACCGGCCGTATCTACCAATTTAGATTTACCGGTATAGTAAGGATGCGATGTTCTTGAAATCTCCATTTTTACAAGTGGATACTCAACACCATCAACCTCTATCGTTTCATTTGTGTTAGCTGTGGATTTTGATATAAACACATCATCGTTAGACATGTCTTTAAACGCTACCAATCTATAATTTTCCGGATGTATGCCTTTTCTCATCGCTTTAAACTTTTCTTTTCAAATTTCGAGCTGCAAATTTAAATATTTTTTATTAATGAACAATGGTTTTTTATTGTTTTTTATTTACTGCAAGCATGTAACGAATTAGTATCTTTGAATACTAACCACTAAGAACTCATAAATTATTATTAATGGAAAAATCATCAAACGCTTCGGCTAAGGATTATGGCTTCTATTTAGGTGTCGCTTTAGCCCTTTGGACCGTTATTGCTTACGCTTTAAATTTAGAATTATTGGTAAATTTCTGGATAAATTTGCTCATCCTTCCTATAGTTATTGTTGCAGCCGGCGTGGTCGCTACCGCAAAATCAAAACAACTTCAAGGGGGCTTTATCTCCTTTAAAGGCGCCTTTACGAGCTATTTTATTACCGTCGTAATCGGTATTCTCATTAGTTTTATGGTAAGTATTATTTTGTTTAACTTCATTGATACTGAAGCCGCAAATACCGTTAAAGAAATTGCTGTTGAAAAAACCATTTCGATGATGGAAGGATTTAATACCCCTCCGGAAAAAATTGCAGAACAAGTCGATGCCATGGAAAACCAGGATATTTTTTCTTTAAAAACCCAGGTATTCCAAATAGCACAAAGCATTATTCTTTTTACCATATTGGGTTTAATTGTTGCAGCCATTATGAAAAAAACCAACCCGGACGCTCAATAAATGCTGTATTTTTCTTAGTAAACTTAAATTTTGTACCCGAAATTCACAAAATTTAAGTTTACTTCGGGAACCGCTTCATGAGTACACGATTTTCCCCATGCATTTGAGATGCATTTATAAATAAAAAAAATCATGTACTTTTGAAATGTTAAATTTCCATTACCCTTATGAATTTATCTGTAGTTATACCGCTGCTCAACGAGTATGAGTCCTTACAGGAATTAAATGATTGGATTGTGAAGGTTATGGCAGCCAATCATTTTTCGTATGAAATTATTTTTATTGACGATGGCAGTACGGATAACTCCTGGCAAATTATTGAAGCTCTTTCTACAGAAAACCCTAACATTAAAGGTATCCGATTTTTAAAGAACTATGGAAAATCGCAGGCGCTGCATGCGGGGTTTGAAAAGGCACAGGGTGATGTGGTGATAACCATGGATGCCGATTTACAAGATAATCCGGATGAAATCCCTGAACTTTACCGCATGATTGTAAATGATGGCTTCGATTTGGTATCGGGATGGAAGAAAAAGCGCTATGACGCCATGCTTTCAAAGAACCTGCCCTCTAAACTATTCAATTGGGCAGCCAGAAAAACTTCCGGGGTAAAATTACACGATTTTAATTGTGGTCTGAAAGCCTATAATAAAGAGGTTGTAAAAAATATAGATGTTAATGGGGAAATGCATCGTTATATCCCCGTACTCTCAAAAAATGCGGGATTTACCAACATAGGTGAAAAGGTTGTTCTCCACCAGGCAAGAAAATATGGGGAGACCAAGTTTGGCATGGATCGTTTTATACACGGGTTTCTGGATTTAATAACCATTTGGTTCTTATCGCGTTTCGGTAAACGTCCCATGCATTTATTTGGTGCTTTAGGGGTACTCATGTTTGCCATTGGTTTTGCTTTTGCCGTTTATTTGGGCATCGATAAATTATTTTTAAATCCAACAGGAAGGCTAATTACACAACGCCCACAGTTTTATCTTGCCCTGTCAACCATGATTATTGGAACACAGTTTTTTGTTGCTGGTTTTTTAGGCGAAATTATTTTACGTACAAAGGATAGCAAAAAAAGGTATCTCATAAAAAATAAGTTGAATTTTTAGTCAAACTATTCCATTTTCTCTCCAGTTTCCTAGAAAATATCAAAATTTGAAAAGTATTATTTTTCAATTGTTTAATTTTGTACATATTTCATAGATATTATGATAAAGATAGAACCAAAAATCCTCGAACGTATAAATACATGGTTAACCCCGGTATTTGATGATGAAACTCAATCGACTATTAAAGAAAGTATTGCGCACAAGCCAAAGGACATCCAGGAGAGCTTTTATAAGGATCTGGAGTTTGGAACCGGTGGTATGCGTGGTATTATGGGCGTTGGTACCAATAGAATCAATAAATATACGCTTGGTAAAAGCACTCAGGGTTTAAGCCTGTATTTAAAAGAACAATTTCCCGATGAAACGCTAAAAACAGTGATTGCCTACGACTGTAGGCATAACAGTAAAACCTTGGCCAAAGTGGTGGCCGATGTATTTTCCGCCAATGGTATTGAGGTTTTTTTGTTTGAAGATTTACGCCCAACACCGGAACTGTCATTTGCACTGAGGCATTTGAATTGCCATTGCGGTATTGTGCTTACCGCATCACACAATCCGCCGGAATACAATGGCTATAAAGTGTATTGGCAAGATGGAGGACAATTGGTGCCTCCTCATGATAAGGCCGTAATAGATAGGATAAACGATATCCAATATGCCGACATCAAATTTGAGGCCAATAATAAGCTTATCACCTATATCGGAACAGCTGTTGATGAGAAGTTTATTGAAGCCGCTGTTAAAAATGGCTCGGTTGGAGCAACCCAAGAGGCTAAGGACAACCTTTGCATAGTCTTTACCTCACTGCATGGCACCTCCATTACAGCCGTTCCGGAAACCTTAAAACGTGCCGGGTATAAAAACGTACATATCGTAAAAGAACAGGAAGTGCCCAATGGTGACTTCCCAACGGTCGAATCCCCGAATCCTGAGGAACCAGCCGCATTAAAAATGGCATTGGAACTCGCTGAAAAAGTGAATGCTGATATTGTCATTGGAACGGATCCCGATTGTGACCGATTGGGCGTTGCAGTACGTAATAACGAAAACAAACTGCAACTGTTAAATGGCAACCAAACCATGTTGATGATGACCGATTTCCTGTTGAAACAATGGAAATCTGAGGGCAAAATAAAGGGGAAAGAATTTATTGCCTCTACTATTGTTTCAACACCCATGTTAAATAAACTTGCAGAAGCATATGATGTTGAAAGTAAGATTGTATTAACAGGATTCAAATGGATAGCCAAATTAATTAAGGATCATCCCGAACTTCATTTTATTGGAGGCGGGGAAGAAAGTTTTGGATATATGGTCGGTGATTTTGTTCGCGATAAAGACGCTGTAACATCCACCCTATTGGCTTGCGATATTGCCGCGATCTCAAAATCAAACGAAAGTTCGTTTTTTAATGAACTCATAAAACTTTATATGAAACACGGCTTCTATAAAGAAAAATTAGTGTCCCTTACCAAAAAAGGTATTGAGGGCGCCCAGGAGATTAAGCAGATGATGGTCGACGCCCGTGAAAAGCCTTTTAGCGTAATCAATGGCTCAAAGGTGGTGAAAATTGAAGATTATGACACGTCCATAACCAAAAATAGGGTAACCGGAGAGGAAATCAAACTGGATATTCCTAAATCCAACGTATTGATTTATTATACGGAAGATGGCAGTCAGGTGGCCTTGAGACCTAGCGGAACAGAACCAAAAATCAAATTTTATGTTAGTGTAAACACGGCGTTACATGCCGTTGAAGCCTTTCATGAAACAGAGGCCCTTCTGGACGCCAAAGCAGAAGCCATTTTAAAAGACATGAACCTTATTTAATGAATCATTTTTTTAATATTTTAAGGTACGCAAGACCTTATAAACATTTTGCCATAGGACACATTATTTCTAATGTGTTTTTTGCTTTATTTGGAGCTTTGTCTTTCGTGGCATTAATACCCATGTTGGATATTTTGTTTGAGAAAAAGGATGAAGCCTTTCAAATTGTAAAACCGGTTTATCAGGGCCTTAGTAATTTAAAGGATTTTTACAAAGACTATTTGGCCTATCAGTTGAGCATCTATGCCGATGACGAGCCACAAAAAGCCCTGCTTTTGGTGGTTGGACTTATCATTTCCCTTTTCCTTTTAAAAAATATATTTGGCTATTTAGCTAATTATTTCATGGTGTTTTTAAGAAATGGGGTTGTTCGCGATTTAAGGAATGCCGTATATGAAAAAACCATGGCGTTACCACTTTCGTATTTTTCAGAGCAAAGAAAAGGAGACATCATGTCGCGAGTTACCAACGATGTATTTACCTTACAATATTCTATGTTGCCCGTTTTAGAGCTGATTGCCCGAGAACCTCTCATGATTATCTTTACGATAATTATGATGCTTATCATAAGTTTCAAGCTCACCTTATTCGTTTTTATTTTTATACCATTGTCCGGGTTGATCATTTCGAGAATTGGTAAAAGTTTAAAACGTAAATCCGACCGTGTACAACGTGAACAAGGAACCATACTGTCTATTTTGGAAGAAACCTTAACCGGCTTACGAATCATTAAGGGATTCAATGCGGAAGAAAAATTCACAACGAGATTTTTTGAATCTTCGAACCGCTTTTATCATTTTTCAAATAAATTATTAAACCGTCAAAACCTGGCCTCTCCAACCAGTGAGTTTTTAGGTATTTTAGTCATTTCCATCTTATTATGGTATGGCGGTCAGTTAGTTTTGGTAGACCATTCCCTTGATGGTGCCTCATTTATTGCCTATATGGGTCTGGCCTATAATATCATGGTACCTGCCAAGGCCATATCAAGAGGCCTCTATAATATTAAGCAAGGGAATGCGGCAGCCGAACGTATTCAGGAGATTATTGATGCCGAAAACCCGTTGAAGGATAAAGTGAATGCCATTGAAAAGCTCAGCTTTGATAAAAACATCGTATTCGACCATATTTCTTTTAAGTACGATAAGGAAAATGTACTGACCGATTTTTCATTGACTATCCCAAAGGGAAAAACTATTGCTCTGGTGGGACAGTCCGGAAGTGGGAAGTCGACTATTGCCAATCTTATTACCCGGTTTTATGATGTTAATAAAGGCCATATATTTATTGATGGTGTTGATATTAGAGACTTATCCATACGGTCGCTCAGAGGACTTCTGGGTATCGTTACCCAAGATGCCCTTCTATTTAACGACAGCATAAAAAATAACCTGAAATTGGGCAATGATGCGGCAACCGACAAGGACATCATTGAAGCCCTTAAAGTGGCCAATGCCTGGGAATTTGTCAAAGATCTCGATGGTGTACTGGATTATAATATCGGTGATGCCGGTGCTAATCTGTCAGGAGGTCAGAAGCAGCGTTTAAGCATTGCCCGTGCTGTATTAAAATCCCCTCCCATCATGGTTTTGGATGAAGCGACATCTGCATTGGACACCGAAAGCGAGCGACTGGTGCAGGAAGCCCTGGAAAACATGATGAGAAACAGGACCTCCATCGTTATTGCGCACAGGTTATCCACCATTCAAAATGCAGATACCATCATTGTCCTTCACAAAGGTAAAATAGTAGAACAAGGCAAGCATAACGACCTCATTTCTGAGAACGGTGTCTATAAAAAATTAGTGGCCATGCAAAGTTTCGATTAATCATCCCATCTCCGGATTTTATCCTGTATTTCACAAGGTTAAAACCAACGAAACGTTCAAAACAAATAAAGACGTGTAAAAATAAAAAAGGATAGAGATTTGGGCATCTATCCTTTTTATCGTTCATTGTTAGATTTGGGGACAACTAACAACATAAGTAGGTTTCTGTTACAAACATAGTACAAAACCTAGTAGCAAGCAAGAAAAATTTGCATTTTATCGCCTAAATATGCATTTTATCGATTTTTACAAAACTATGTTGTTAATTATCAACCTTTTAAGGATTGCGGTAAATTGCATTTAAACTTTTAATATATTTAGAGGTCCAATAAGAAAAATTAAGTGACTAACGAAGAAGATTTAGTTAAACAGCTGCAATCCCCTATCCATCAAGAAAAAGCCTATAGAGCTTTAGTGCACCTCTATAAAGAACGCTTGTATTGGCACATACGACATATCGTGAAGCTGCATGACGATGCCGACGACGTCTTACAAAATACCTTTATTAAGATATTTAAAAATATCCATAACTTTAAGGGAGATAGTAAATTGTTTTCCTGGATGTATCGCATTGCAACCAATGAAGCCTTAACCTTTATCAGTAAAAAGGCCAACAGATTGCAAATTACAAGTGAAGCCGTCCAGCAACGTGCTATTAGCCATTTAAAGTCTGATGTTTATTTTGAAGGAAATGATATCCAATTAAAATTACAAAATGCCATCGCTACATTGCCGGAAAAACAACAATTAGTATTCAATATGAAATATTTCGAAAATTTAAAATATAAGGATATGGCGATAATTTTAGGGACCAGCGAAGGCGCACTTAAAGCATCATACCATATTGCCGTAAAAAAAATTGAAACCTATTTAACTCAAAATTAAACTATTAAATAAAAAAAGAGTCTTATTTAATACTATGGGAAAAAAGCGTATACATCATATCACTGAAACCGGATTTAAAACGCCCAAAGGGTATTTTACGACTTTGGAAGATTCGACTTTAAATCGCATGAAAGCCGGGGAATTCGTTCGGAATCCTGGTTTTAAAACCCCCGATCACTATTTCAGTACTCTGGAGGATCGGGTTATGGAAAACGTGATCAAAAAAGAAGCTTCACCCGTTATTTCCATATTCAGTAAACAAAAACTCATCTATGCTTCCAGTATTGCAGCCGCGATAGCATTGCTTCTCATCTGGCCCATTTTTAAAGCCGAATCGAATATCTGGAACCATTTAGATACCGAAACTGTGGAAAATTATTTTATTGAAGAAAATATGGGAACTTATGAGATCGCCACGTTGTTATTGGAAGAAGACATCAAAGAAGAGGAAATTGTCGATTACCATTTAAACGAAGATCAAATTGAATCGTATTTATTGAACCATACCGAGGTTGAAGATTTAATCCTTGAAAAAAATAACTATTAACCATGAAACGCTACATTCTTTTCATATTCCTTGTCATTCACTCCTTCAGTAATTATGCTCAACCGAAAAGAGAGCAAATTAAGGCGCTTAAAATTTCATTTTTAACCGAAAGGCTGGACCTAACAGCAAAGGAAGCCCAGGAATTTTGGCCTGTTTACAACACCTATGAACAAAATACCATACAAATAAAACACAAAGAGCTCAGGAGCATTCGTAGAGAGATTAAAGAAAACCTGGACACGCTTTCCAACGACCGGGCCAATACCTTATTAGACAGATTAATTTCTGCTCATGACCAATTGCATAAAGAAAACGAGCTCCTTTTTTCTAAATTAAAAAACATACTCCCTGCTCAAAAAATTTTGTCACTAAAAGTGGCCGAGGAAGATTTTAATAGAAAACTTTTCGAACAGTACAAAAGGCATAGACCATCACGTCCTGACAAAGATTAAAAAGAGCGAAAGCTCTTTTTTTTATTCCCTAAAGGTCAACATGGATATACGACCTCGGCCCCCGGCATAGGCTGTACTATCATTTAAAAATCGAATGGTGTAAAAGGACGCATCACTTAAATGCTTCCATGAGGTACCGGAGTCACTGCTGTAATCAATTCCCTGAAATCCAACAGCAACCAATTCTTTTCCTGCGCTACCCGGTACATATTGCACACAGCTTCTATAACCGGGGATCTGGTCTTTAGCCACCAAATGCCAGGTTTTACCGCCATCCATAGTTCTTATTTTGTTCGCGGCATGGGCATCGGGGTTGGTATAATCACCCCCAATAGCAAAGCCATTCAAGTCATCATAAAAATCAATGGCATATATTCCTTCAGTATCCTTTTCCTTAACGATAGGCGTATCATAAACCACCCAGGTTTTTCCTTTGTCGGAGGAATGATAAACGCGTCCGGCCGTTGTGGCTACCCAGGTCTGGTTTCCAACGATTGCAATATTGGTATTACTGGCAGCAAAGGCCCCTTCATGCGCCAACCCCTCGGGTAAATCGCGGCATGGGGTTTTCATCCAGGTATTTCCTCCATCTCGAGTTATAATAACGGACAAACACCCATCAACACTATCCCCAATGGCCAGTCCTTCCAGATCGTTCCAAAAGGTCATGGCATCATAAAAAACGCCATCGGCGATCTCTTTGTAAACGAGTTCCATCTTACCTTCATCTCCCGTTTTAAACAACAAAGCCGGGGATGCAATGCTCAGCATAAAAAAATCTTCACCCGTATGGGCCACCGCTCTAAAATGGGGGCGCAGTGAATCTTGTTTTTGTACTGAGGTCTGCCATAATCCGGTTTTGGGATTGTACAACCCAAATACCCCTCCATTCGCCGCAAAAGTCAAACTTTTGTCATTTAACAATTCAATGGCCCGTATACTTAAAAGGGAATCTTCTAAAATAGTATGAATTTCAACTGTATTCATATTCCGCGATACAAATTTATTTTCCTTCCTACAGGAAAAACAGACTACAACTATAATTACGATAAAACGTGTCATTATTTTTTTTTATAAAAATAGAAAAAGCCTCAAGAACTGGCATGAATCCCTGTCAAAAAAAAATCTTATACCAATTTTAAACTCCGGACCCTTTAAATTTCATTCAGCAACACCCTTACATGTCGCTTCAATCGTTCTACATCAACTTCTAATGTCCCATTATAAACGCCACGTATAAACCCTTCTTTATCCACTAAAATAAAGTTTTCGGTATGTATAAAACTGCTTTCATCCTGGGTTTTTGTAAAATCTTCATCGGCTAAATACCCCTCCCTCGCTATGGAATAAATAGCCCCTTTATCGCCGGTTACCAAATGCCATTTTTTAACATTTACTTGATTCTTTTTTGCATACGTCTTTAGCAGGGGTATGGAATCTTTCCATGGCATAACGGTATGCGACAGCAATAAAACTGTATCGTTATCGGCATAGGTGTCTTGCAGTTTACCCATATTCTTTGTGAGTTTTGGACATATACCGGGGCAACTTGTAAAAAAGAAATCGGCTATATAAATTTTACCCTTGAAGGTTTCGTTGGAAATGATACCGCCATTTTGATTCACAAAGGCAAACTGTGGAATTTTATGTGCCGCTACTTCCCAGTCGGGCGTAAAATCGGCCGTATTGAAATAAGGTAATTTAAGCGTAACATCTTTAGTTTCGTTGGCTCCATGCTTACAAGAAACCAGGATAAATAACATGAGTAGTATCGCTGTAAATTTCATCCTCATGCCTTTACAGTATCCGGAAGGTTCCCGATACCTATCTGGACTGTAAATCCATGCATAATTAGTTAAGTTCATCTTGACCACCCTTTACCGTATAACACTTTTTTAAACCGATTAAACCAAACCGTTCGCCATGAACCACATGGTAATTTGCCTTGATGGTGCCATCTGATTTCCACAAATGCTGAGGTCCGTCCTCTTGCCCCCTCGTATAGTTAAAATAACGATATAATCGACCCGATTTGTACCATTCCTTAACAACGCCATGAAATTCTCCCTTTTCATTAAAATGGTATTCAAACTTTGGTCTGCCGTCCTTCCACCACGATTTGTGTATTCCTGTTTTTATCCCCTTTGTGTAATGGCGTTCTTCCGATAATCTACCATCAGAATACCAGTGCCTCTCAAACCCGATCTTCCGACCATCTTTATATTCAATATCAGATTTAGGACTTTCATCTAAATATTTTGAAACCAAATGCCCGGTATAAGGTTTTTTATGATAAAACAAGACCCCATTTTCTAGTTTCAATCCACCATTGGAGGCATCAACATAGGACAAAGAGGTATTATCCCGACATGAAAAACACATCAACAACACACCTATTGTATATATCCATTTACTTTTCAATTACTGTGAAATATTTCCTGGTACACCATAGTAGCCGTTACCATTTAAATACGGATCTTCACCCGTAATATGATAATGGTAGATACCCTCCGGGAAATCTGGTGTTACAGAGGTATGTCCATGATACATATCCAAATCGTCATTCGTTATTGTTATCCCATTTTCAATAGGGCCGTAAACAGGGAAGCCATCGGCCAACAAACCTAAAAAGGCCTCATCCCCAAATTGTGAGGTCAAAAAGGCAGGTTCTATATGGTAATGATAGATTCCTATACGTTGGGGATGCCCCAACCACTGATCAAAAGAATTGATCTCATTGGTCAATGGCTCATCAGGTCCGGCATACTGATTGAAAAACACAATTCCATTTCTGGATATTCCAATGGGCCCCAAAGGTGTCGCTTGTTTATTGGACGCCTCCTCCGGGTGAAGCGGAATGGTAAACATTATATTTTGTGTTCTGATTTCATTTGGGTTTTGTCTCCAACTTGAGTTCGTGCCATTGTAATCTTCATAAAGTGGGTTGTCGACGGGCCAATACGGGCTGGTGTGGTTTGGCAAATCCTGGGTGGTGAATATTACGGTATTCCCGCTGACCTCATAGGATAAACCTGTACCTTCAAATTTTAACAAGATAGAACTAATGTCATAGCTTGTTGCTTCATTCCCTTCCTCTTGCTTTTCAGTTACCTGATCATCTCCACCTGAACAAGCAATAATGAGCAAAAAAAACAGTGATCCAATTTTAAAAACATATCGAAATACGAGCATATAAATAGATTTTAACATTATAATTTTAATTTTCCGAGTTCATTCTTTAAGTTAGCCAAGGCAGTAGCCTCGGCTTGAGTAAGAGGACTTTGGGGAACCTCAAGTAAATTTTCAGTTTCCAGTGGATCCGATTTTAGATTGTAAAAGGCTTCATCACCATTAGCAAAGGTTATATACTTGTAGATTTCATCTCTTATGGCACAATCCAGATCTCCCGCCCCATTGTCCCATTCTGCATAGGCATAATCCCTAACTTTCAGATTTGGTGAACCCAGCAAGGACTCAAAATTTTTACTGTCGTTAATATCGCTAACATTCACTCCAGCTATAGAGGCTATAGTTGCATATAAATCGGTGGTATTTAACAAGGCCTCTTCATACCTGCCCTTTCTATTTACATTTTTTCCAGAAATGACCATGGGTACCCTGATACCGCCTTCGTAAATACTGTTTTTGGCATGACGCCTTGAAAAGTCCTGAACCACATTATTTGGAGTTCCATTATCCCCTATGAATATAATCACCGTATTCTCTAAATCTTCCGCACTTAACGCGTCCAATAGCCTTCCCATTTCGGTATCCATAGCTTCCAGCATCGCCATATAATAAGGCAGGGGATTGGCTTCGATGCTCATGTCATCTGAAGGCAGGGTATCCTCATAATGCAAATCGCTTTCAGGTAAATGAAACGGCGTGTGTGGCGCATTGTAGGCCAACCATAAAAACCACGGTTGATCTTGATCTATTATCCAATCAATGGCCAAATCCGTAAGCTTTGTGGTATTATACACGGTCGAATTATGGGTCTGTCCGTTTTCCACCAAATCCCAATTCCAATAGGATCGTAATCCACCACCTATCACCCCTGAAAACGTACCTATCCCCATACTAAGGGGGTGGTTCACCTGGGAAGAAAGATGCCATTTCCCTATCACAGCATGCGAATAGCCCGAATTTGACACATCCAAAAACTTTTGCAGGGACATTTCTGAAGTCGATAAGGTCTGTCCTACCCGGGTTACTTGAGTCCTAAAACCATATTTACCTGTTAATATACTCGCTCGAGCAGGCGTACAAACGCCATAAGACCACACATTGTTAAAACGAATACCCTCGTTCATGAGTAATTCCAAATTTGGCATATGGGGTTTAACCGACCCCAAACTGTAGCCCGGCATGGCGTCAATACCTAGATCGTCAGCAATCACCAATAGGATATTGGGTTTTTTTATTAGCTCGAGTTCATCATTCATATTTTCGGCCACATCCATATTTTTGGTACACGACAACCACAAAACGAGCACTATAAAAATGGAAAAGCTTTTTTTCATGGACCACATTTTGATTTTAGACATCCCTCATTTTAAAAGGTTTAAAGCCTGGTGATTTAATGTCAAGTAAATGACTTTATGACTATCTTTGCACCTTTAAATGAATTACATGCGATTACACAGAAATTTATGCTTTGCGGTTATTGATGGATTAACCCAAATATTTAATGACCACCAATATGCCGATAAGGTCATCCAACAACTGCTAAAACGCGACAAACGCTGGGGTTCCCGTGATCGCTCCTTTGTTGCTGAAACCACCTATGATATCGTTCGCTGGAAGCGCCTGTATGCGGAGATTGCAGAAGTGAAAGAACCCTTTGACCGGGATAACTTATGGCGCATGTTTGCGGTTTGGGCGACTTTAAAGGGTCTTAAATTACCCGATTGGAAATATTTTGAAAATACGCCTACCCGAAAAATAAAAGGGCGATTTGACGAATGGTCTAAAATCAGAGCCTTGAGAGAATCCATTCCGGATTGGCTGGATACTATGGGAGAGACAGAATTGGGCGAAGCGCTATGGACCAAAGAAATCGCGGCATTAAATACACAGGCCGATGTTATTTTAAGAGTGAATACCCTTAAAACCTCTAAAGATCAATTACAGTCCGAGTTATTCGATTTAGATATTGAAACCGAATTTTTAAAAGACTATCCCAACGCTCTAAAACTCAAAGAGCGTACTAATGTATTTACAACCGAAGCCTTTAAAAATGGTTATTTTGAAGTACAAGATGCGTCATCCCAACTGGTCGCCGAATTTCTGAATGTCAAACCGGGAATGCGTGTCGTGGACGCCTGTGCGGGCGCCGGGGGTAAAACCCTGCACATAGCGGCCTTGATGGAAAACAAAGGGCAAATTATAGCTCTGGACATTTATGCCAACAAACTGCAAGAATTAAAACGAAGGGCCAGACGCAATGGCGCTCATAACATCGAAACCCGTCATATCGACTCCACAAAAGTGATAAAAAAATTATACGATAAAGCGGATCGTGTATTAATTGATGCCCCCTGCTCCGGACTCGGGGTGTTAAGGCGAAATCCAGATGCCAAATGGAAATTAGAGCCTCAGTTTTTGGATAATCTAAAACGGACACAGCAGGACCTTTTGCAACAGTATTCCAGAATGGTTAATGTGGGCGGACAATTGGTGTATGCGACATGCTCAATCTTACCCTCAGAAAATCAAAACCAAATAGAGGCATTCCTGAAATCAGAGTCCGGAGCACCTTTCAGTTTAATAAAGGACCAAACCCTATTGGCACATACGTCGGGCTTCGACGGATTTTATATGGCGCTATTGGAACGGAATTAATAAAAAAGCGACCGTTCTGGTCGCTTTTTTATATCTATGATTTAATTCTTTATGAGTTTACCGGTTAATTTCTCACCCCCATAATTTAAAATGTAAATAAGTAACGACGGATTATAAGAAAATCCTCTGGCCTCAAAAGTATGTATGCCTTTGGTAAGGGCTCCTTCATAGACCGTCTGCACAACTTGTCCCTGCAGATTCACTAACTTAAGGCTTGCCTCGGTATCCTCGGGAATATCCACCACAAACTTCACAGAGTCCCTGAACGGATTCGGGTACGCCCTGATCAAGGCATTTTTCGGATTCAATTTCGTTTTAGTTGGTGCTGCTTTTGCAGGAGCCGGACTCAGATCACAGGACATCGTGGCTATGTTACCGCTTTCATCAATGGCGGTCCAGTTTCTACTTGATCCATTATCCCGGTAATATCTCGTGATATTCGGTTCGGAAGAACAGTTGTCCGAAAATGTCGCATTGCCTTCGGTGGTGCACGTAATAGTGGGTGCTTCAGTATCTCGAACAATAATATATTGTACACATTGTGTTGAATTACCACAAACATCGGAAGCGGTCCAAGTTCTTGTAATAATTGATTGACACCCATTATCAACCTGACTGTCTGAGTATGTAGGTGTGACATCATCACAGTTATCGGTTGCGGTTGCACTACCTGTATTGGCAGGTAGGATCGAGTCATCACATTCCAAAGTAATATCTGATGGACAATAATCAATTACCGGATCAGTATCATCACCTCCACTATAGGTAATGTCTACAGCCGTTGCATAGTTACCGCACTTGTCCGCTATCGTATAATTGTAGGTAACGCTCCATGAACAGTCATCCCCAGTAGGTGAACCCGTCTTAACAACGGTAATGCTACCACCACAACCATCGGTATATTGATTGGCTATATCACTTTCCGTCGGACCGGCCGGTGCATTGGCTATGCAATCATCAATACCCGTCTGGCCTGAGGGAATCGAACCTGTCAAGCTCGGAGCCGTGTCATCACCACCACTATAAGTAATGTCTACAGCCGTTGCATAGTTACCGCACTTGTCCGCTATCGTATAATTGTAGGTAACGCTCCATGAACAGTCATCCCCAGTAGGTGAACCCGTCTTAACAACGGTAATGCTACCACCACAACCATCGGTATATTGATTGGCTATATCACTCTCCGTCGGACCGGCTGGTGCATTGGCTATGCAATCATCAATACCGGTTTGGCCCGAGGGAATCGAACCTGTCAAGCTCGGAGCCGTGTCATCACCTCCACTATAGGTAATGTCTACAGCCGTTGCATAGTTACCGCACTTGTCTGCTATCGTATAATTGTAGGTAACACTCCATGAACAGTCATCCCCAGTAGGTGAACCCGTCTTAACAACGGTAATGCTACCACCACAACCATCGGTATATTGATTGGCTATATCACTCTCCGTCGGACCGGCCGGCGCATTGGATATACAATCATCAATACCGGTTTGGCCCGAAGGAATCGAACCTGTCAAGCTTGGAGCCGTGTCATCACCACCACTATAAGTAATGTCTACAGCCGTTGCATAGTTACCGCACTTGTCCGCTATCGTATAATTGTAGGTAACACTCCATGAACAATCATCTCCCGTTGGAGATCCACTCTTTACGACACTTATGGCCCCTCCACACCCATCGGTATATTGATTGGCGATATCACTTTCCGTCGGACCGGCCGGTGCATTGGCTATACAATCATCAATACCTGTCTGACCTGAAGGAATGGATCCTGTTAAAGTAGGTGCTGTATCATCTCCTCCACTATAAGTAACTGTTGGAGATGGCGAATAAGAATTACCACAATTGTCAGTAACCGCATAAGTATAGGTGACACTCCATGAACAGTCATCTCCCGTTGGAGATCCACTCTTTACGACACTTATGGCCCCTCCACACCCATCAGTGAACTGGGCAGCGATGGTGGCCTCGGTCGGACCAGTTGGTACATTTGCAATACAATCATCAATACCTGTCTGCCCCGAAGGAATGGTTCCTGTTAAAGTTGGTGCTGTACTATCAATAACACTTACAATTTTACTACAAGATGTTACAAAAATATCGGCATCTGTTCTAATGGTTAAAGTCAAGGTATAGCTTCCATTACATGAACTTCCGGCAGTAACGGAAACTGTTGGGCCATCTGAATTGGGAGGGATACTTCCATCTCCGGATATACTCCATTCATAATTATAGCCATCCGGAATGACACTTGGATCCATAATGGCATTGTTTTGATAAACATGACCTGTTGAACTAGGACATACCGGATCAGGCCCAGTAATTTCACAGGGAGGCGGGTCTATAACGGCTGCAGCAGAAAGTGAACGGTCCTGGTTACCTACAGAACTAAATACATCGTCATCGTTAGGACTCCATTGCAGTACACGCGTATGGTAGGGTGACCCGCTCACGGCTTTGGCAGAATTACCGATTCCCCAAGTGTCCTCAGTGGCAATATGACCAGACCATGAAAGAATAACTGTAGCGGCTGTACTGGTAAAATGAATTCGAAGCATGGTAGTAGAGGAGGCATCAATAAGGGATCCTTCTGATATGTAGGCCATCGAATTAATGGTTCCATTCCAAATGGTCATTCGCTCTTTCATTGCCAAAGCTAAATCATCAAATAAATTATCAGGGGCTGCTGGTAACGTTGGTATTGGAATATTACCATAATTCGGTCCTGAGACAATGGATGCTCCATATCCGTCGGTCGGATCGATCGGTTCTGGCTCATGGCCGAAACTTGCGGCATGGGAACCAATCGGGTAATTCAAAAGTTCATAATAACTTATAAAATCAATGGCATGTTTATCGGAGTGTTTGATGTCCCAGGCGATATCCACCGAATGATTGCCATCTGTAAGATTGGTAAAGATAAGTCGATATGGAATGCCCCAGCCTTCCACATAATGGGCATTGGAGGCCCCGGCATTTCCGTTTTGCCATTCAACGGAGCCTAAAACAGATCCATCTCCATCCCTCACCTGTTCCAGGCTGAGTTTTGTGGGTGGCATTACGGCATTGTTCAATACCGAACTTCCCGATAGCTCATAGGTGCTTATGGTATGCCAATTGGTATCATTTGTATAGATATTGGCTGTTTTCGAAGTTATGCCTTCAAGATAATAGGTAAAAAAATCGGTGATAAAAGACGGTTCATTATGATGGCTCATGGCGCTTTGAGCAGAACCCGGATTAAAAATGCATAAGACACTAAAAACGAGCATCAAATGTAGCGCAGTTTTACAGGTCATTAAAACACGAAAGGGTGTTTTAGTCGACATTTTATAGTTCCTGACTACAAAATGTTTGGTTAGGGTAATTGTTGTTCTCATTAGTTGTAATGGTTTATTAATACGTTACAGTTTTACGAATAACAACGGTGAGTAAGGTGAAATAGATTGAGCGTCAAAAAACTCAAAACAAAGCGGCAATGGATAAAAAATTATTGTACAAAGTACTTCAAACTTTTACATACCAGACAAACCCAAAGTAGAGGGACATGACATTGCTAAATTTGCTATTAATACTAATTGGAGAAGATGGTTAATACATTATAAACCAGTATAATAAGATACGAAAAACAATTAATATTTTAAACACATCTTTATTAATATCGACAAATGTCATTTTTTACCGATTAATAGTTAGTTATTTTATTTTTGCTGTATCCATAATGCAAGGAGAAGGAATAACTATTTTCATTCAGTGTTCGCTTTAATTCATTGTTCTTTAATATTTTTAGGTTATGGAAATAATTCTGAAAGCACATCTATCTCATATTTTAAATAATACTATTCATAACATTATACCAGTTTCAGGTGGCGATATCTCCAGTGCCTACCGCATTGAAACGGCCGAAGGGAATTATTTTTTAAAATCCAATACGGGTAAGACTGCTTTGGAGATGTTCCAGGCTGAAGCCAGGGGACTGGAATGTATTGCTAAAACAAATACCATTCGGACCCCTAAGGTGTATGCTTGCAGCAGCATGGGAAAAAACGCCTTTTTACTATTAGAGTACATTGAAAGTAAATTACCGTCATCTCAGGATTTTGGTAATTTAGGGGACCAATTGGCCCAATTACATCACTATACCACCGCCCCTTTTGGTTTGGACCATAATAATTTTATCGGTAGTTTACCGCAAAGTAATCCACAAAAAGAGCATTGGGCAGACTTTTATACCGAAGCCCGTTTGTTGCCCCAACTCCAATTGGCGAAACAAAACCATTTACTCCGTCCTGGTGAATGTCCCACAAAAGAAACGATTCGCCATACTTTGGAAAAACCGCTGCAACAGGTCAGGCCCTCTTTACTTCATGGCGATTTGTGGAGTGGTAACTATTTGATTTCAACATCAGGTATTCCCTACCTCATTGATCCGGCTGTGTACTACGGAGATCATGAAGTCGATATCGCCATGTCCAAACTATTTGGTGGTTTTGGGAAAACCTTTTACGACGTTTACTTTGATCATATGCCTACAGACCGCTATACCACCACTAGAATAGCGATTTACCAGTTGTATTACCTCCTGGTTCATTTAAACCTCTTTGGACGGTCTTACCACGGTTCGGTAGTTTCCATATTAAGATCGTATTTTTAGCACACTTTATAGATCCATAGTCGTGAGCGATCTGCGCACATTAAAACCATAACCATTATTGCACGTTATTGACCCATCTTATCCGTTCCGGGGTTGTTAAAATTCCTGTTGATAACCCCTGCTCCTTTTTATAGAAAATCATATATTAATGCTTAAAATTGTGTAATTTTGCATTTTCAAAACGCAACATAATACCTCTACAATGATTCATTTCTTTGGAAACGTTAACCGCAAGATTTTTGCTGTTCAAACCACAAAAGAATTATCACCTGAAACCATCTCGAAACTAACATGGTTATTTGGCAACCAACCCAAAATAGAACAATCCGCCCTGGCGGATTTTTTTGTTGGTCCACGGGCCGCCATGATTACCCCGTGGAGCACAAATGCCGTGGAAATAACGCAAAATATGGGTGTTTCAGACATCATCCGAATTGAAGAATTTAAAGTCGTTTCAAAGGATTTTGAAGATTACGACCCCATGATTTTTGAGAAATTCAAAGGTTTAGATCAAGACTCGTTTACCATAAACATTACCCCTGAACCTGTTTTGAACATTGAGGACATTGCGGCTTATAATGTTCAAGAAGGATTGGCTTTAAGCGATGAAGAGATTAGCTATCTGGAAGGCGTGGCGAAAAAAATTGGCAGACCGTTAACCGATTCTGAAGTCTTTGGTTTTTCACAAGTGAATAGTGAACATTGTCGTCATAAAATTTTTAATGGAACTTTTGTTATTGATGGTGTGGAAAAACCCTCTTCACTGTTCAAATTAATTAAAAAAACGTCAGAAACCCATCCCAATGACATTGTATCCGCTTATAAAGACAATGTCGCCTTTATAAAGGGCCCTAAGGTAGAGCAGTTTGCTCCAAAACGGGCCGATATTCCGGACTATTATACCTCTGAAGATTTTGAGTCGGTCATCTCCTTGAAGGCCGAGACCCATAATTTCCCGACTACCGTAGAGCCCTTTAATGGTGCCGCAACAGGATCGGGTGGTGAAATCCGCGATCGGCTGGCAGGCGGAAAAGGATCCATTCCCTTGGCAGGAACGGCGGTTTACATGACCTCCTATTCACGATTGTTGGAAAACCGTCCATGGGAACAGGCCTTCGCCGAACGTGACTGGCTGTACCAAACCCCCATGGACATCTTAATTAAAGCGTCTAATGGGGCTTCAGATTTTGGGAATAAATTCGGGCAGCCTTTAATTTGTGGATCGGTATTGACCTTTGAACATGAAGAGGACACCAGGAAGCTGGGTTTCGATAAAGTCATTATGCTTGCCGGTGGAATTGGTTACGGCAAAAAAGACCAGGCAATAAAAGGAACCCCAAAAAAAGGGGACAAAATAGTTATTTTAGGTGGTGATAATTACCGTATTGGAATGGGAGGTGCTGCCGTTTCCTCGGCCGATACGGGTGAGTTCGCCTCCGGTATCGAATTAAATGCCGTTCAGCGCTCCAACCCCGAAATGCAAAAGCGTGCGGCCAATGCGGTTCGTGGCATGGTGGAAAGTGAAAACAATTATATCGTTTCGATTCACGACCATGGTGCCGGTGGGCATCTTAACTGTTTATCGGAATTGGTGGAAGACACCGGTGGGATCATCGACCTGGATGCATTACCTGTTGGCGACCCAACCTTGTCTGATAAGGAAATAATAGGTAACGAATCCCAGGAACGTATGGGATTGGTTATTGCCGAAAATCATCTGGACACCTTGCATAAGATTGCCGATCGCGAACGTTCACCCATGTATACGGTAGGTGATGTCACGGGAGATGATCGCTTTACTTTTACATCCAAATCCAAGGGCAATACCCCTATGGATCTGGCCTTGGAGGACATGTTTGGCAGTTCCCCAAAAACCATTATGACGGATAACACCGTTAAACAGAACTACGTGGATCTTGCTTACAGTTCGGACAAATTTCAAGACTATTTGGAGCAGGTGCTGCAATTGGAAGCTGTGGCCTGTAAAGACTGGCTCACCAATAAAGTAGACCGATGTGTAGGTGGCAAAGTGGCAAAACAACAATGTGCCGGTCCACTACAACTCCCTTTGAACAATGTAGGGGTTATGGCTTTAGATTACAAAGGTAAAGAGGGTATTGCCACATCTATAGGACACGCCCCTATTTCTGGACTTATTGATCCGAAGGCCGGGAGCAGGAACTCCATAACTGAAGCCTTGACCAATATCATTTGGGCCCCTTTGAAAGAAGGTTTGGAGAATGTTTCACTATCAGCTAACTGGATGTGGCCTTGTAAAAATGAAGGCGAGGATGCCCGATTATATGAAGCCGTTGAAGCGGTTTCGGAGTTTGCCATAGATCTGGGGATTAACGTACCAACAGGCAAGGATTCGCTATCCATGAAGCAAAAGTACCCTGATGGTGAGGTTATTGCCCCCGGGACAGTTATTATTTCAGCAGCGGCGAATTGCACCGATATTAAAAAGGTGGTTGAACCCGTATTACATAGGAATGCAGGTGCCATATACTACATCAATATATCCCAGGACCAATTTAAGTTAGGCGGTAGTTCGTTTGCACAAATCCTGAACAAAATAGGGCACGATGTCCCAACCGTAAAACAGGCCGGCTATGTTAAAACCGTGTTCAATACCATCCAGCGCTTAATAGGGGAAGGACAAATTGTTGCGGGTCATGATGTGGCTTCCGGGGGGTTAATTACGACCTTGTTGGAAATGTGTTTTGCAGATAACGATTTAGGAGCAGAACTGGACTTATCCGCACTCGGAGAAGCAGATTCCTTAAAATTGTTGTTTGCTGAAAATGCCGGGATTGTGATTCAGGGAAAGGATGCTTCAATTGAATCTGTTTTATCTGATGCCAATATTACATTCTTTAATATTGGAAAAGTGACAAATACCAATGTGCTTAGCATAGTAAACGGGTCTGATGCATTTCCCTTACCCGTTTCGACACTTCGTGATGTTTGGTATAAAACCTCCTATTTACTGGATAAAAAACAAACCGCCAATCATCTGGCTGAAGCCCGATTCAACAACTATAAAAACCAACCTTTACAATACGTGTTTCCAAAACACTTTACCGGTAAACTGCCTAAACGGCAAACCTCAAGGCCAAAAGCTGCCATTCTCCGGGAAAAAGGGAGTAATTCCGAACGTGAAATGGCCAATGCCATGTATTTGGCAGGCTTTGATGTCAAGGATGTACATATGACCGATTTAATTTCAGGACGCGAAACCTTGGAAGACATCCAGTTTTTAGGAGCCGTGGGTGGATTTAGCAATTCTGATGTCCTGGGTTCGGCTAAGGGTTGGGCAGGCGCCATTAAATACAATGAAAAGGCCAACAAGACCATTCAGGACTTCTTCAAGCGAGAAGATACCCTGTCCGTTGGGATCTGTAATGGGTGTCAGCTATTTATGGAATTGGAAGAAATTAACCCGGATCATGACATTCATGGCAAACTAACGTATAACGATTCCCACAAACACGAAAGCGCCTTTACCTCTGTGAAGGTTAAGCCCAATTCGTCTGTGATGCTGTCTACATTGGCGGGCACCACATTGGGAGTTTGGATTTCCCACGGTGAAGGAAAATTTAGTTTGCCTTATGCTGAAGACCGGTACCATATTGTTGCTAAATACAGCTATGAAGACTATCCACATAATCCGAATGGTTCAGATTACAATACGGCCATGATGTGTGACCATACCGGACGTCATTTGGTAACCATGCCTCATATTGAACGATCTACCTTTCCATGGAACTGGGCCTATTACCCTGAAGGGCGGCAAGATGAAGTGTCTCCCTGGCTGGAAGCTTTTGTAAATGCGAGAAAGTGGATTGAGAATAGAGAGCAGGTCTAATTTGAGATGGCCATGTCATAGATTCCAATACGAAGAATTCCATACCCTAATCTATTTAATCCAAAAAAAAGCCTAAGCGATGTCGCTTAGGCTTTTTGAATTTAAAATTAACATGTATTACATGGTTGATTTTATGGCCGCCTGTGCAGATACTAATCTTGCAATTGGCACCCGATAAGGTGAGCAACTCACATAATCCATTCCCAGATTGTAACAGAACTCAATGGAACTGGGCTCTCCACCGTGTTCGCCACAAATACCAATTTTTAAATTTGGTTTAGAACTTCTACCGCGGTCTGTTCCTAATCTCACCAACTGTCCAACACCCTCTTTATCCAATACCTCAAATGGATCTACCTTTAATATCCCCTTCTCGTAGTATACGGGAAGGAATTTACCAACGTCATCACGGGAATATCCAAAGGTCATTTGGGTCAAATCGTTTGTGCCGAAGGAGAAGAAATCTGCTTTTTCAGCAATCAAATCGGCCATTAAAGCTGCCCTTGGCACCTCAATCATGGTGCCTACCAAATAGTCGATTGAATCGTTTCGTTCCTCAAAAATCACATCGGCTGTTCGTCTTATTATTTGTTCTTGAGCTTCAAACTCCTTAACCGTTCCAACCAAAGGAATCATGATTTCTGGTTTACTTTTAATACCGCGCGCTTTCAAATTAAGAGCAGCCTCTATAATGGCCCGGGTTTGCATTTCAGTAATCTCTGGATAGGTGTTACCTAAGCGGCATCCACGGTGTCCCAACATAGGATTAAACTCTTCCAGTTCAGCGACTTTATTTTTTACGGCTTGCAAGGAAATGTGCATATCTTCGGCCAGTTCCTTTTGTGTTGCTAACTGGTGAGGCACAAATTCATGCAATGGGGGATCTAACAACCTTATGGTAACCGCTAGCCCTTCCATAGCCTCAAAAATACCTTCAAAATCAGAACGTTGCATGGGTAACAAATCTTCTAATGCTTGTTTACGACCTTTAACCGTATCGGCTAAAATCATTTCGCGCATGGCCTTGATTCTATCGACTTCAAAGAACATATGCTCTGTTCGCGTCAAACCAATACCCTGTGCCCCAAAATTCCTGGCCACTTTAGCATCTTTCGGCGTATCGGCATTTGTTCTTACTTTCATTTGACCATATTTATCAGTTAAGGTCATGAGCTCAGCAAATTCTCCACTCAATTCCGGCTCCATAGTTGCTACCTTACCTTCAAAAATATTACCGGTAGACCCGTTTAATGAGATCCAGTCTCCTTCATGGTACTCATGTCCATCAACCGTAAGCGTTCTGGTTTTATAATTAATTTTTAATGCACCGGCTCCGGACACACAGCATTTACCCATACCACGCGCTACAACAGCGGCATGTGAGGTCATTCCACCACGTGCAGTTAAAATACCCTTTGCAATATTCATACCTTCCAAATCTTCCGGTGAAGTTTCAATACGCACCAGAATGCTGTTTTTGAATTTAGCGGCTTCGTCTGCAAAGAACACTATTTTACCTGTTGCAGCTCCGGGTGAAGCCGGTAATCCTTGTGCTATAACCTGGGATCTTTTAAGTGCATCCGGATCGAAAATGGGATGCAATAATTCATCCAACTTATTGGGCTCGATACGTAACAGGGTCTCTTTTTCATCAATCATGCCTTCTTTAAGCAGATCCATTGCAATTTTTACCATTGCGGCTCCGGTTCGTTTTCCATTTCTAGTCTGCAATATCCAGAGTTTCCCATCCTGTATGGTAAATTCCATGTCTTGCATATCGCGATAATGTTTTTCCAAAACATCCTGATAGGTATTCAATTCTTCAAAAATAGAGGGCATGAGTTCTTCCAATGAAGGGTAATTCTTCAATCGGTCTTCCTCTTCGATTTTGGCCAATTCTGCCCAACGTTGGGAACCCAAATGCGTGATTTGCTGAGGGGTTCTTACCCCGGCTACAACATCCTCGCCCTGGGCATTTATTAAATACTCTCCATTAAAAACATTCTCTCCGGTACCTGCATCTCTGGTAAAGCAAACACCTGTTCCCGAGTTTTCACCCATGTTTCCGTACACCATGGCTTGCACGTTTACAGCGGTTCCCCAATCGGCAGGATATCCATGCATGGTTCTGTAATATACCGCACGGTCTCCATTCCAACTGTTAAATACAGCAATGATAGCGCCCCATAACTGATCCCAGGGATCGGTAGGGAAATTATGGCCGGTACGTTTTTTTACCGCTTCTTTAAAATCGTATACCAGGTCTTTTAAATCCTGAACACTAAATTCCGTATCCAATTTAATACCGCGTTTATGCTTTAAATGCTCCATAATTTCTTCAAACGGATCAATATCTTCTTTAGACGCAGGTTTCATACCTAAAACCACACCGCCGTACATTTGAATGAAACGCCTGTAAGAATCCCAGGCAAATTGTTCATTATTGGTTTTTTTGGCCAACCCCTGCACCACCTCATCGTTTATGCCCAAATTTAAAACGGTATCCATCATGCCCGGCATGGATACACGAGCTCCGGAACGCACGGAAACCAACAATGGATTGGTTTTATCGCCAAATTTAGATCCCATTAATGTTTCTATATTAGCAATCGATTCCTCCAGCTCATCCTTAATTAATTCTACGACATTCTCTTTTCCCAATGTATTATATTCGGTACAAACTTCGGTGGTGATCGTAAATCCGGGGGGTACCGGGATCCCTAAGGAACTCATTTCGGCTAAATTGGCCCCTTTTCCTCCCAAAAGATTCTTCATTTTACTATTCCCATCGGCGGTTTTATTACCGAATTTATACACTCTTGTCTTTACTTTTTCTAATATTTCCATGATTTTATAATTTTAAATTCATCGGTAAAATTACCTTTATTATACGTCTATTTTAATGATAAAAGTCATATTCTGAACAATTTACACAAGCCCTGCATGCCCAAAAAAAAGACCCTAACACCGTATCTTAAGGGCCTTATTACATGGCTGCTGCTTCCGTATTCGTCCTACTTTACCTTAAAAATCTAACTTTACCCTGTTCCGAACCTGTTCTTTTTTAGGACTTGATTTGAAAATCCCTTTTAATTTTATACTTTGCGTCATAGCATCTCATAAATTACGAATGGCGGCCATTACAAGATTATTTGATTTTCCTTATTACCAGTTGGAGCACTGTCCATTGGACGCTGCGTTGGTTTCAAAACATAAGGGTACCTGGGAAAAAACATCAACGCAGGAGTATATTGACAAAGCGAATGCCATAAGCAGGGCCCTGCTAAGATTAGGAGTGAAAAAGGATGATAAGATAGCCGTTATTTCTTCAACGAACCGAACGGAATGGAATATTGTCGATATTGGCATCCTTCAGGTCGGTGCCCAGAATATCCCCATTTACCCCACTATAAGTTCTGAAGATTACGGCTATATATTGAATCATAGCGAGTCCCTCTATTGTTTTGCCTCGGATTCTGAGGTGTTAGAAAAAATAAACAAGGTCAAGGCCAAAACTAAATTAAAGGCGGTGTATACCTTCGATTATATTGTTGGCGAGAACCATTATTCCGAATTACTGAAATTGGGTGAGGATCCTTCAAACCAAGATCTTGTGGAGGCCAGAAAAGCAGAAGTAGACCCCTATGACCTGGCCACGATTATCTATACTTCCGGTACCACCGGAAAACCTAAAGGGGTGATGCTGTCGCATTGGAATATTACCAGTAATGTGCTTAACAGTGCCCCCAGAGTGCCTTTGCCCCGTGGACAGACACGAGTGCTCAGCTTTTTACCCATATGCCATATTTTTGAACGTGTACTCATTTATGTGTATCAACATGCGGGAACCTCCATTTATTATGCCGAATCCCTGGACAAAATAGGAGATAATGCCAAAGAGGTTAAACCCCATATGATGAGTGTGGTTCCACGACTTCTGGAGAAGGTTTATGATAAAATAATGGCAAGGGCCGAAGAATTGGGCAAATTCAAAAAAAGTTTATTTTTATGGGCGGTGAGATTGGGGGAAATATGGGAACCCTATGCCCAGAATGGATGGTGGTATGAATTTAAATTATGGATAGCCTATAGACTTGTTTTTAGAAAATGGCGTGATGCCCTTGGTGGAGAAATCACGACTATGGTATCTGGAAGTGCCGCGCTCCAAACCCGCTTATCCAGAATTTTTTGCGCAGCCAGAATGCAAATTATGGAGGGTTATGGATTAACCGAGACCTCGCCTGTTGTCTCTGTTGGGATGTATGCGAATAAACATTTCAAAATCGGAACGGTGGGCAAACCGATTAAAGGTGTTGAAGTCAAGATTGCAGATGATGGTGAAATTCTCATAAAAGGCCCCAATGTCATGATGGGATACTATAAGGATCCTGAAAAAACAGCAAGTGTTATGACCGGTGACTACTTTCATACCGGTGATAAGGGTGAAATAGATAAAGATGGATTTTTAAAGATTACCGGTCGTAAAAAAGAAATGTTTAAAACCTCCGGGGGTAAATACATCATCCCAACACTTCTTGAAAATGAATTGAAACAATCACGCTTTATAGAACAGGTTATGGTCATCGGTGAAGGTGAAAAGATGCCCGCGGCCTTAATACAACCCAACTTTGAATTCATAAAAGAGTGGATGGAACGAAAACAGTATGCCATTGAACATTCTAATGAAGCCATGTGTCACTCTGAATTGGTCTGTTCCAGAATACAAAAGGAAGTTAACCGGTGTAATGAAAAATTTGGTAAATGGGAACAAATAAAGCGTTTCCAATTAACGCCGGAGGTCTGGACTGTGGATAACGGCTTGCTTACGCCCACCCTTAAAATGAAGCGCAGTGTTATTGCCGAAAAATACCACGATTTAATTGAACAGATTTATAGACCCTGATTTTAGGATATTAAATAATTATCGGTTTTTCGCTTTCAAAATATTATATCCATAAAAAAATACCATCAAATTTAAGATATTGACATTTTTTTTATACTTTTATTCACATCTAACTAATTAAAATTAAAAAAAATGAAAACAAAAAATTTACTAGCCGCCGGCGTAGCTGGCGCCGTTGTTAACTATCTTTTAGGATGGGTCTTTTATGGCATGCTATTTAAAGACAGTTTTCCACAACCAGAAGAAAGCGGTCAGTCTTTGCTAATGATCTTTCTAGGATGTTTGACCCTCGGATTGTTTATGGCCTATATTTTTATCCAATGGGCCCAAATATCTACAGGGACTACAGGTGCCAAGGCAGGAGCGGTTATATCTTTGTTTGTTGCGCTATATTTTGATTTTTTCCAACTGGCCATGAATTCAGAGGTAACCTACCAAATGGTTGGACTGGATGTTATTCTCATGGTGGTAATGGGAGCCATTACCGGAGCAGTCATTGGCGCTGTTAACGGCAAAATGGGATAATTTAAATCCTTCAATATAACTTCTTACCATGCTCAATTTCGGGCATGGTTTTTTTATCTGCCCCATAAAACCGACAAACAATTATTTTTTAGTATAAAAATTTTTCCTAAATTGTCCTTTGATTCCCCCTAAGTCTTTCAAAAATTAATTTTAAATAAAATTTCACAATGAGAAAGGCGCTTTTCAACTCCTCAAATTATTATAATGACTTCACCGAACATGTCATGTTTAATTTTTCCAATTGTATTCCCTATTATTGATCATTTCCTGAACCAAAAGATTATTTAACAACTAACCAAAATTTCCTATTTGAATCTAAAGCCATCTTTAGCGATAACTATAATAATGAGCCTACTTTGCTCAAGTATTTGGGCACTCTACCGGCGCGCCAAACCAGAGTATTATAGCACCTGTCTTGTGGAAGTTGGAAATTTATTTGCTGAAGTACGTGTCAACATTGAATCTGCGACTCCTAATACCCTCCTGCTTTTGGAAACTTCCGGGACAGGATATAATGTGAACAGCCTCATGGGTAAAGAAAGGCCAGATTTAAAGCAGCATAGCATTGAAATACATGCCATGGACCATGCTATGAATCGCTACACCAAGGCTATGATGAACCGATTCAATGAAGACAGACCTCTCATTAATTACAAGAAAAAAATAACTCGTAAAATTCCTTAAAACCAATCCAAATGAAAACAGTATTCACAACCCTCATATGTTCCATCCTATTAACACTCTATTCTTGTGGAGATGCAACCGTTGAACGTAATATTGCCATGTATACCGATACCTGGGACCGCATTATAAATGAGGCCAATTTAGACCTCATTAACAACGCGAATTTCACGGAGGATATCACCCTGGTGTCAAGCCCGGAAAACATTGTTGGAATTGATGATTTCAAAGCGTATTATTCCAATTTTATAACTGGTTTTTCAGACGTGACCTTCCACATTAAGGCGGTTTTCGGTCAAGGGGAAAACCTGGTAAAGCACTGGCACTATACGGGAACCCATACCGGTGACTTTTTCGGTATTCCGGCCACGGGAAAGACTGTCGATTTGGAGGGCGTAACCTTAGTCAAAATGAAGGATGGGAAGATTGCCCAAGAACAGGATTTTATGGACAATCTGGTCTTTATGGAGCAACTTGGCCTGGATCCGTTCCTCAATCCTGAAAACACCATAACCATAAGAACCTTATATGAAAATTTCGCCAAAGGTAATGTTGAAGGCGTTGCAGCGGTTATGGACGACGATTTGGTATGGAACGAAGCCGAAAACTTTCCGTATGCCGACGGCAACCCCTATCATGGCTTTGATGCTGTTTTAAAAGGCGTGCTTTCCAGAATCATGGAAGAATGGGACTATTGGAATTTAACCCATATGGATTTTCTTGAAATCACCAATAATAAAGTTCTGGTCACCGGAAGATATGAAGCCAAATACAAAAAAAATGGTGCCGTTATCAATTTACAGATGGCCCATTTATGGACTCTGAAGGATGGTAAAGTCATATCCTTTCAACAATTTGCCGATACCAAGGGTATTAGCGATGCCATGACAAAATAAAAAACTAACCAAAAACAACCACACCAAATGAATTTAAAACAATCTGTAATCGTTGCCCTGATCCTGACTGTTATAGCCATTGCGGCATGGGAGCTCTATTGGAGATCACAAGAATTACATCCCACATTGAATGACGAAAAGGCGCTTTGGGCATTAGCTCGTAAACAAGTTGAAACCGCCTCTAAAAGTGATGTGGTCATACTTGGGTCTTCAAGAGCCTATTTTGATATTCAAGTGGAGACCTGGGAAGAAGCCACCGGAAGCCAACCCATTCAATTGGCATCCACCGGATCTTCACCATTACCAACCTTTCACGATATCGTGCACAACACCAATTTTTCAGGAACCGTTGTTATCGGCGTGACACCGGGGCTTTTCTTTTCAACCACCTACCCGGGTGCTTTTCCCTGGAAAAGAGCACAATCCAAGGTAGACTATTACCAAGATCAGACTTATGCCCAAAAACTGAATTTCCAACTGTCCATCCCATTGCAAAAAAACCTGGTGTTCATGTCGGGAGATGAGGAAGAATGGAGCGACGATATAGACTTAAAATCCCTATTGAGAAGAATACATGTAGGCCATCGTACCGAAGATCCCGGTATGCCTCCATTTTATAATTTTGGAGATGTCTCCATTCCCAGAAACATGAGTATGATGCCTCGTACCGTCACTGATACCGCCTTTGCCAATACCATCATTAAAGTATGGCATTTTTTTGGTAAAAGTGCCCCGCCACCGGACAAAACATCCACCATGGACTATTTCCTTAAGGATCTGGAAGCGTTTAAAGCACGGCAAGGCACCGTAATTTTAGTGCGGTGCCCTTCAAGCGGTGGTGTAAGAATGGGGGAACACATGGGAGTGCCACGTGACGGCTTTTGGAATGATTTGGTTAAAGAGGCCCAGGTAAAAAGTTATCATTTTGAGGACTATGATCAATTCAAACATTTGACCTGTCCTGAAGAATCCCACCTCTCTCTGGACGATGCCAATTATTTTACATCAGAGCTCATTAAAATAATGAAGGCAGATAACGCATTAACTAACATTTAAATCCATCCATCATGCTATTTAACTCATTAAGTTTTATATTATTTCTGGTTATAGTCCTCATTCTTTATTACGCTAAATGGTTCAGTTGGACGGGCAAAAAACGAATGTTATTGTTATCCAGTTATGTCTTTTATGGTATATGGAATCCACCATTAGTTATACTGCTATGGATCTCCACCATGGTAGACTGGACGGCGGGACAACGGCTGGCTAAAGAAGACAACCCGCACAAACGCAAATTCTGGTTGCTTCTAAGTATGTTCGTCAATTTAGGATTTTTAGGATTCTTTAAATATGGTGATTTTCTTCTGGAGAATTTTGTCATGATTATGAATGCCATAGGTATTGATTTTCAAGCCCAACCTATGGATATCATTTTACCCATGGGCATCTCATTCTACACCTTTCAGACGATGTCCTATACCATCGATATGTACAAACGGAAAATCGAACCGGCAAGAACCTTTCTGGATTTCGCCCTGTATGTTACCTTTTTCCCTCAATTAGTGGCCGGTCCTATTGTTAGGGCCAAGGAATTAATCTCTCAGTTCTACGAAGAGAAAAAAGCCACAGCCAACCAATTTATCTGGGGTTTGTTTTTACTAACAATAGGGTTATTTCAAAAAATTGTCTTGGCCGACACCCTACTGGCAGATACCTCCGATACGGTTTTTGGTTCAGATAAATTACTTCATGGGGTAGATGCCTGGATTGGCACCATCGCGTTTTCCGGACAAATCTTCTTTGATTTTGCAGGGTATTCAACCTGTGCCATTGGAATCGCCCTTATGTTGGGTATTATTTTACCCGACAATTTTAAATATCCCTATGCCTCTCTTGGGTTTTCAGATCTGTGGAAACGCTGGCATATTTCACTTTCCACCTGGTTACGAGATTATTTGTACATTCCGCTTGGAGGCAATCGGCATGGTATCACCCGGTTGTATGTCGCCCTTATGGTAACCATGCTCCTCGGTGGATTATGGCATGGTGCCGCCTGGACCTTTATGGTTTGGGGAGGGTTACATGGCACCTATTTAATCCTTGAACGCCTTCAAAGACGATTTCTTCCATTCGAAATCACTAAATGGAATGGTCTCTTTTTGGCTTTTACAACCTTTAGCTGTGTGAATATCACGTGGGTGTTTTTTAGGGCAAGAACTTTTGAAACGGCTTGGAATATGATTAAATCCATGTTTTACTTTCAAACCGAAGGCGTTAAAATTTTGGATACCTTTACCATAATAAAAGTATCTGTAATCATAGCGGCCATGTTTTTATGTCATTGGTTCATGAGAAATACCTCCATGAAAGAGGTCTCCTTAAAAACATCCCCCTATGTTTTGGGTGTGATATGGGCCGTTATGACCGTTTTAATTGTCGTGGCTCAAGGTAGTGGTGAACAATTTATATATTTTCAGTTTTAATAGAAAAATAAAATTTAGAAATTAGTGCATGACTTTGGTGAAATCAACCAGAATTGAATCTATAGATCTCTTAAGGGGGTTAGTTATGGTGCTCATGGCTTTAGACCATGTCCGGGATTATTTTCATTTCGATGCGGCGGTTCATGATCCTCTGGATTTAGATACCACAACACCTGTTTTATTTTTTACCAGGTTTATTACACATTTGTGCGCGCCGGTGTTTGTGTTTTTAGCGGGAACATCGGCCTTTTTATATGGCAGTAACAGGACTAAAGCCAACCTTTTTAAGTTTTTGTTTACCCGAGGATTGTGGCTCATAGTTCTCGAGATCGGTATAAATAGTCTGAACTGGACTTTCGATTTTACCTATAGTTTTATCATGCTTCAGGTTATATGGGCCATTGGGGTAAGCATGGTATGCCTGTCCTTTCTCATTTTTTTACCAAGAAAAATCATCGCTCTCATTGGAATTGTTTTAGTTGCCGGCCATAATAGCCTCGATACTATTGTTCTGGAAGGTCAGAGTTTTCATTCTGTAATTTGGTACATGTTGCACCAGGCCAATGGCATACCCATTGGTGAAACCCGAACGCTGTTCTTTGGATACCCGGTACTGCCGTGGATTGGCTTAATTGCCCTGGGGTACTGTTTAGGGACCCTGTATACCAAAGGGTTTAGCCCTTCCCTTAGGAAAACGTGGTTATGGGGATTGGGTATTGGATCCATCCTGTTGTTCTTTATCCTTCGGGGCATTAATGTTTACGGAGACTTAGTTCCCTGGTCTGCACAGGATACTACCGTTAAAACAGTATTGTCGTTTTTTAAGGTGACAAAATACCCGCCTTCACTGGCGTATATCCTGATTACCATGGGACCTTCATTGCTGTTATTACATGCTTTTGAGTACGTGAAAAATAAATTTTCGGATTTTATTCTGGTGTTTGGCCGGGTTCCGCTATTCTATTATTTTCTTCATATTTTCGTCATCCATATCGGAGCTATTGTTGGGGTGTTACTGTTCCATGATAACGGCATGGCCTTACTGTCGGCCATCACAGAGAACCCCATACAAGGACTTGCAGCACAAGGGTATTCCTTATTTACAGTTTTTGCTGTATGGTTGGGAATTATTATCCTGCTCTATGTGCCCTGCAAAAGATATATGATATATAAAATCAGCCATAAAAATAAATGGTGGTTGAGTTACTTGTAATTTATGAACTATGGCACATCGGGATGAAGGATTAAAACGGACTATTGGAGTATTGGGCTTATCGGCCAATATCATTAACATCATCGTTGGGGCCGGTATTTTTGCTTTACCCGCCATAATAGCCTCAAAAATGGGGGCGTCCAGTATCATTGCCTATATCTTTTGCGGTATTTTAATCGCGCTTGTCATGCTGTGTTTTGCTGAAGCCGGTAGTAAAGTAAATAATACCGGTGGTCCCTATACCTATATAGAAACGGCATTTGGTGATTACGCCGGGTTTATGGGAGGTGTTTTTGTAATTGTTAGTGCTTTATTTGCCGATGCTGCCGTATCTAATGCCTTAATTAATATGCTGGCTACCATATATCCGGTTTTTGAACATGGATGGCTGCGACTGGCTTTCCTGGTCATCATTTTGGGTGGATTGGCTTTATTAAACGTTATCGGGTTAAAACAAGGTATTGGTCTGGTTAAGTTGAATACGATTGCCAAACTTATTCCTTTACTCATTTTGATAACGCTGGGATGGAAAGGCGTATCTATGGAACATTTGCATATCCAATCCGCACCAAGTCTAAAAACTTTAGGAGAAACTTCCCTGATCTTGTTTTTTGCCTTTCAAGGTGCAGAAACCGGACTCATCGTAGGAGGCGAAATTATAAATCCCAAACGCAATGTGCCGAGGGCCATTTTAATAAGTATACTAACAGTACTTATTATTTATATGCTTATCCAGGGGGTGTCCCAGGGTGTTTTGGGGGATGACCTGCCTAACTTTACGGCTGCACCACTTGCCGAAACCGCCCGGAAGGTTTTTGGACCAATGGGTTTTAAACTGTTGTTCCTGGGGGCCTTAATATCCATGTTTGGGTATTTAAGTGGTTCTATACTTAACAATCCCAGAGTGGTTTACGCCCTATCCAGAGATCGGGTAATTCCCCTAAAAAAACTGTCTAAAATACATCCCTCTTTTGCAACGCCATACGTTTCCATCATGGTTTATGCTGCCTTATGCTTTATCATAGCGGCTACAGGGAGCTTTACCCAGTTGGCCGTAATTGCCAGCGGTTCCATGCTCATCATTTATGGTCTTGTATCATTATCCGTTATCAGATTGCGCTACAAGCTAAAACCAAACCCTTCAGAGTTTAAAATTCCGGGGGGGCTGTTGATCCCCATATTGTCCATTGGTATTATCCTGTATTTTTTATCCAATCTTTCCCGAAATGAAATGATTGGTACAGCCATTTTTATTGGGGTACTCAGTATTATTTTTGCAGGTATTAAATGGTTGAAAAATCGGTAATGGCCCATTAGGACCTCATCACAGTATATGAGACCCCTTAATGGGTTAAAATGCTATTTTCAATATTATGCCTATATTCGTAAAGCCATTGCTTATTAATTCTGTCTTCGTGCATTTAAACATCATATACATCCTTTTTATTGTGGCCTTTGGTTCAAAGGTCTTTTCACAAGAGCCATTGGGGTATAAAGAAGAGGTATTGACCCATACCACTGCAGACAACAGATATGCGAGTTACAATGATGAAGGATCCAAAATCATATTTGAATCCAATCGTGACGGCCGGTGGCAAATTTACCTCATGGATATCAACGGCGGGCACCAAAAACCCTTGTTTAAAAGTACCAGTAATGACAGGCGTCCTTCATGGCATCCCTATAAAGACATGGTTCTCTTTGAATCCGATAGAACGGGTGTTTCCGAGATTTATACCTATTCCTTTGAAACCCATACCATAGACAAAGTTCCCATTGGTCTGGAAGGCGATAAATCTTTCGCCCGGTTTGCGCCGAACGGGGTGCAGGTGGTCTTTAGCCATCGGGCCCAGGAAGGTATTTCCGATATCTACATGTGTTCCAATAAAGGCAAGCGTTTAAAAAAAATAATAGCGAACCAGCATATAAATGTCTACCCCCATTTTACGCCAAGAGGTGACAATGTCATTTATTTTTCAAACCGAAATACGCAAGGAGAAGGTCATATTATTTATTCCTATAATATTATTACCAAAGACCGCAACAGATTAAGTTATTTCAAAGACCATAGCGAATACCCCAATTGGTCTAATATCCGCGGTGCCAGGGTGGTTTACTCTGCTAAGGTGGACGACATGGAACATTCGGAAATATTCATTATGCAAAACGATGCCAGAAATAAAACCCGGGTCACCTTTAATGATGTTGACGATATTTTACCCGCCTGGTCTCCAAACGATATCAATTTACTCGTTACCCGTTACCAGAAGGGCCATTATCAAATCTGCAAAATTTTATTGAAGGAACCCTTAAGTGACAAGAATAAGCCGTTGCACCATCAACAACTGTAAGCAGGCTTAAAAAGAATCCCGGATATCAAAACAATCGTTCCGGCAAGTCCAGCCAACCTTAACCTGTTTTCCCAATGCTTAAAAGTCTTTGATTTTGGCCTGAAACAAAAAGGGTATAATACCAAGGTACTAGTACAAATATTGCGCTCAATAAAAAGTTTGGCGGTAAAGAGTATCAGGATGAGTTGGGTCTAAACTGGTACGGTGCAACAGCCAGGAATTATGATTCAGCAATTGGTAGATGGATGAACTTGCGCCCTTTAGCTGAAAAGATGAGACGTCATAGTTCCTATAATCAGGCAGTTGATAATCCGATCTATTGGATTGACCCTGATGGGATCTCTACAGATGATTTTGTGAAGTTAGAGCAAGATGGTTCTTTTGTATGGGTTGCAGATGATGATACGCAAGATGTTGTTGATCTTTCCAAATCGCTTTGGAAGATTGGACTTTTAATCATTTTGAAAATAAGAATTCTCTTTGTTTCTGGTTCATTGTCATGCTACCATTAAGATTGTGCAAATGCAATTAAATCTTTATAATCACCATTGTAAGCCTTTTTGGATGTTGAGTTGCTCAAATTCATCTAGCTCTCTTTTTGTGGTCACTGATGGAATGAGCAACCCATCCATTTCTTCTTCATCCAACGGGGTTTGGCCAGGGTCATATACAATTTCTAATCCCATAAGTATCTAGGCATTTCGTATAGGATTTGCTGGGTCCTTTCATCTATGGCCCGTTTAATACGCTCATCCGTGTTTTCTTGGTCCTCTAGGGCCATGGTGTTCGAAGTGGTCCTGACAATCTCTGTTGCAAGCGCTCTGGCCTTAATTTCGATGGACCGCTTTATGGACCCATCCATAGGAACAAAACCATAGACGAGCTTCATGTTGAGTGCACGACCAGCTTCCTCTAGACTTTTTAAAGTTATGCTGCCTTCCATCTCCCTTTTTTCAATATTCTCAGCTGATGGCGGGGTTAAACCTAAACGCTCTCCGAATTGTCTGAAAGACATCTTATACGCTTTTCGGATAACATGCAGCCATCCTTTCTCAGGTGGATTTATGTTTAACAAAGGAGTGTAAATTTGTAGTTTATTGTCCAATTGCTCTACCATTAACCTATGCTTTGAATCTCTCATTATTTTTATATTTATTACTCTTTATAAGAGTATATTATTATAATAAATAGACAAATATAAGAATATATTCATATAAACAAGTTATTTTCATAAGACTATAGTGTTATAAAATTAATCTAAACATAAGATTATAGTCTTATAAAAAGGAGATGGATGTAAGCATATATTATTATGAAGACAAATTATAAAGCAAATATTCTAAGCAAAATCCTTATTGGTTGAATTTAAATAAATGCCATATTTGATTCATGTTCTTTTACATAGTAATGCAAAAAATAGAACTTTAGGGTAGAGCATTTTTCTGATAACAGGATATTATTCCTTTTGTCTGAAGCCTGTATTACGAATCACGAGTTCTTAAAAAAGGGTCCCAAGTGAAATGATCCTGGCAAACAAGGTGCTTGCCATTAGGGGGAGTCTCTTTTGCCCTTCCGTATTCGGGTATTTATCACAACCGTATTTTGTTTATACCCAGAACACAGGGTTATTACTTCCAATTCATTCTCTAAGTTTACCCGCAAAAACACTTACCTTAGAATTAAAAGGATTACCTGAGGCCCGCCTTAACATCACTACTTGTCCGCAATGCCAGATGGCATCGGCAATAGGTCCGTTAACTAGATTCCAAAAGGGGAACCTTTCGTTGTCAAATGGCGCTAAATCATCCAAAGGTCTCAATATATCTGAAGCCTTCTTTAAATTTAACAGGGTGCGCCTGCGCTTCTCTTCAAAGGACAGTTCGTCTTTTTCATTCTGGTCATCTTCCTTTGAAATACTTTTAAGAATAAAGTTTGATAAGCCTAATATATGATCTATGGTTTCAGAAGACGATCGCCCGGTGTCACTAGGTTTATAATTTAAATCCTGAGCCCTCAACCCTTCTGTAGCCCAATAGTAGCGAAATCCAAGACCATCTATCATCCGGGAAGCCACTGCTCCTGCCGTATAGCGTTCAGGATAGTCGGGAATTTCATAATACGGGAGGTGATCATTTTGTTGTGCCATAGTCCATAAAGATAAGAAGGCCGTTAACATTAAAAGAGATTTTTTCATGGGTTGCAATTAATTTTTTAAGCCACTTGATATCTCATGCACGCCATAAGTATCAAACAGATATACCAGGGCAGTCATCGTAGCCGCACCTAATTCCAATTCTCTCTTATTTACGGCATCAAAGGTATCATTACTGGCGTGGTGATGGTCAAAATAGCGCTGGGAATCCGGTCGCAATCCGGCCAACACATTGGTACCGGTTTTCAATGGGCTTACATCGGCTCCACTTTCCCCTTTTTCAAAATAATGTATTAAGTAGGGCTTAAACAAATGCTGCCACCCCAGGACTTGGTTGTAGGCCGCATCTGTACAGTCCAAACTAAAACCCCGTGGTGAAAACCCGCCCGCATCACTTTCAAGGGCAAAAACATGGTGTTCTCCATTCTTTTTGGCTTCTTCAGCATACTTATGCCCTCCGCGCAGGCCATTTTCCTCATTCATGAACAACACCACCCTGATACTTCGTTTGGGCTTAATTCCGGTTTCCTTGAGTAATCGCAGCACTTCCATGGACTGAACCACGCCGGCACCGTCATCATGCGATCCATCCCCTAAATCCCATGAATCCAGGTGTCCCCCCACGACCATATATTCCTTTGGGAATTGACTGCCGGTAATCTCCCCAATGACATTATAAGACAGAACATCCTTAAACTGTTTACAGTTTTGTCTAAAGAAGAACTCCAAATCCGGGTCCAGTTTTAGCATGGTGCTCAACAATTCTGCATCATTTGTACTAATGGCAGCAGATGGAATCCGTTTGTCATTAGGCAAATCCTTATAGGTCATACTTCCCGTATGGGGCAAATCATCCAAACGCAGATTCATGGACCGCACTATAACACCGGCGGCACCATATTTAGAAGCCTGAACCGCACCTTCATAACGCTGGTTCACACAACCGCCATAGGCCTCAAACGTATGGATTACATCAGGCTGCATGGGACGATTATAAAATACTATCTTGCCTTCAATATGGGCTCTCCCCAACGAGTCCAGTTCTTCAAAATCATGAACTTCAACCACATTCGCCTTCAATCCCAGGGCCGGGGTGGCAATGGAACCTCCCAAAGCACAGATATTAACCGTAGTTGTTTTGCCTTCAGTAGATTTAATATAGGCGTATTCCTTGGCACCCCTTACCCACTTGGGCACCATTACCGGTTGCAACCACACCTTATCCAGACCCAATTTTTCCAGCTCTTCCCTGGTCCAGGAAACCGCTTTTTCGGCACCCAGAGAACCAGATAGACGACTGCCTATCTGATTGGACAGATAATTTAACCAATCGTAACTCTTACCATGGGTTAAAGCGGTTTTATAAATGCTTTTAAATATGGCTTCGTCAGATTGCGAAAACAGGGTTGTTGTGATGAAAAGACTAACAATTGAAAGGCTAACTCTAATGAAATTCATGGAAACGGATTATGTGCTTAACGGCACTAAAGATATTACTTATTACAGGGTTTCCTATAAGGAAATCTTAAAAAATGTTATTCGCTTCGCAATTGCCGTTTATACAGAGCCAGGTTTTCCTTTACATCGTCTTCAAGTTCCGGTTCTTTAATATCGGTATAGGTCAGGAGGGTATCGTATATTATTTTTGCGACCAAATAACGGGCAGTAGATTTATCATCGGCCGGAATAATATACCAGGGGGCATGTGGCTTTGAGGTTCTGTTTATGGCGTCTTCATAACAGTTCTGATAATCGTCCCACAGCTTACGCTCTTTTAAGTCACCTGGAGAAAACTTCCATTGTTTTTCCTGTTTGTTCAAGCGGCGCAATAAGCGATGTTTTTGTTCTTCCTTGGAAAGGTTTAAAAAAAACTTAAAAATAAGGGTGCCATTCTCCGCGATATGCTTTTCAAAACTATTGATTTGCTGGAAACGCCGGTCCCAAAAGGCATCGTTAATATCGTCAACAGTATTTACCGTCGGAATATTTTCGTTTAAAATATATTCGGGATGTACCCGGGTTACCAACACATTCTCGTAATGGGTTCTGTTAAAAATTCCAAACTTGCCGCGCTCCGGTAACACGAGATAATGGCGCCATAAATAATCATGACTTAATTCCTGTTCGGTCGGTACCTTAAAACTGTGTACTTCTACACCCCTGACATTAAAATCTTTAAAGACCTCACGAACAAGGCTGTCTTTTCCCGAGGTATCCATACCCTGCAAACATACCAATACCGCATATTTATTATGGGCATACATGGTGTTTTGCAGATCCCCTAGTTGCTTTCTGAAGGCTTTGAGTCCTTTTTTGGCGGTCTTGATGACCAATTTGGTTTCGGTGTTTTTAAGAGTTATCGGCGAGGTGACTTTAAATTCATCCATTTTTTATCATTTAGCGGTTAAAATATAAAAAATCCTATTGATTTTTCTATTTCTACCATTGATTGTTTCGATACCACTTCCCTGAATTTAAGTGGCTTATTTTGTTCCTTTGGTATCATTTTAAACACATAAGCATGTCTAAAACCGTAATCATTCAGGGGAGTTCCAGAAGTAATGGGGATACTGGAAAAATTGTTAATTATATGGCCCGCAAGTATGGTTTTGATGTCATTGACCTTAAGTCTAAAACGATTGGACACTTTGATTATCATTACAAAAACCAGGATGATGACTTTATGGGTCTCATTACAGACATCATTGATCGCTATGACACCCTTATTTTTGCAACGCCGGTATACTGGTACAGCATGAGTGGTTTACTAAAGGTATTCTTCGATCGGATTTCCGACTTACTCCATATACACCGGGAGACCGGTAGAAAAATGCGGGGTAAAAATATGGCCCTGATCAGTTGTAGTAACGCCGATGACCTCAAAGCAGGGTTCAATATGCCGTTTTATGAATCCGCTCATTATTTGGGCATGAATTACCTGGGGGATATACACACTTTTCTTGTGAATAACCGCATAGACAGAAAGGTTTTGAGGAGAATAGACGCCTTCGTAAAATCTGTGGAAGAACAGCAAAGCCATAGTGTTTAGTTTTTATCTTTTCGATGAAATGCACGCCAAAGTATTCCGTTTTTAGTACATTAGCCCCGCCTATTTATGTTTAAAATCCAAATCGCCATGAAAACTTTGTTTTTTTTTAGCCTATTCATATTCTGTTTAACGATACATGCCCAAACGCCTTGTGATGTGGCCAATGCCTATGTGGTTAGTGCCTATTCCCATGTTAAGGACGCCTATGAATCCAATAATATTAGCCATTTAAAATATTATGCCGACCGTTCTTTAAAATCCTTTAAACTTTCAAGGAAAACCATGGGAGATTGCAGCTGTGATAAGGCCATGACTCTGGCCACTAAAAGTATGGACCTACTCGTTAAGGTGGACGATGTAGAAACGTATGAAGATGGTCGCTTTTTTGTGAAACGGGCCCGGGACTTAAGTAAGGACTGTGTTATTGAAATGGACAGATGTTCGGTCACCTCCAGTTCAACCCTTACTGAACCTACGGATACCGGTGATCTCACCGACCTTCAAAAGGAACAGCAGATGCTGAAACAGCAACAAGATGCCTTAAAGCTAAAAGAAGCTGAAATTAAGGCCAAATTAGCGGAGCAGCAAGAGAAAGCCTTAACGCTGAAGAAAAAAGAACTTATTCATTCTTATGAAAGTGCCGTAACTTCTAATGTAAAAACCTATAACGAGACCCTGCACCTCTGTAACTGCAAACACGATGCATTAACTGCCGATATCATTGCGGAGGACCAATTGGAAACCCAGAGTTTGGAAGCCATTAAGGACTATTTTAATCGCACCATAAAAACGTTGGCCTCTAATTACGTGACCCAGCTCGATATGTGCAGTGCCAATTAAGAAAGGTCTCCTCCTTAATGGTGTCCAATCCCTATGCTAACCATAGGTTTATTGGGGATACGCTCAAATTTATAATGTTTAGCAGAATGCCCTTACCGGTAATGGTTCTGATCTAACACCTGTATGGTGAAGCAAGGACGGCAACATCATATTGAGAGAGGGAACGGATGTTTTGTAGCCCGACATGGCTAAGCATGTGGTGTCCCCTTAAAAGTTCTGTACGCATGGCTAGCTGAAAAACTCCTGTGTTTTTCTGAAAAACTCCTGTGTTTTTCTGAAAAACTCCTGTGTTTTTTGAAAAAACACAGGAGTTTTTGAATAATCCCCGGTTACGAAATCATAAAGTCCGAGGCAAGAAATTGCCATTTTGTGCCTAGTGCTTTTCATAATCAAGCTCAGCAAGCATTTGACGCATAGGACGCCCGGGAGTAAATATGACTTCTGAAGTCTTAATGATCTTTCTGTTAACTTCTGCCTGGGATTCTACGCCTTTACTGCGTATCTTAATTTTTAAGGTTCCAAAATCACCGATCTCCACTATTTTCCCCGCCTTCAATTCCGTGATAGTGGCATCAATCAGGGCATAAATAACACCATGGACATCAGCAGGGCTCATGGTGCTCATCTGGCCAATGGATTGTGTCAAACGATGGATATCACACCGTCCTCTTGAAAAACCGGAGGCATACCAGCGCTTTTTATATCCGGTGACTAATTTGACGGTTTTATAAATTGCTCGAAATGGAATAGCCATAAATACATAGATTTTAAGGGATCTTTTTACGCATAAATATAAGTCTTTTTCCTACAATTTTGTAGCGTATTAAATGGTTTTTCGTTGTAATGCGATACAGAACAATACGAGCGCGCCATGGTTGGCCGGTTTATTGGATGATATCTGTTATGGTGTAGTACGTTTAAGCTGGCCTTAAAACAAACAGATTACAAACAGGGCCGGCACCACGAAAATAAAGGCAGCATATCTTTATAACGGATCGTAGAAGCTTCCCGGACAGACCATTAGAATTTCATTTTAGGTCTGTGTCCGACGATGGGTCCCAGGTGGACCATAGTCCAAATGGCCAGGGCGTTTGTTCGGGAGAAGATCAGGTTTTGCTCGCAAAAAGTTTAACATCGCTTTCACTAACCTCCTGCCCCCCGAGGATGATAAGGCGTTCTATGACATTTCTAAGCTCACGTATATTACCCGTCCAATCGTAATCCTGAAGTTGTTTAATGGCCTTATCGGAAAACTGCTTTTTGGCAGTGCCTTGTTCACCGGCTATTTTTTCAGAAAAGTAATTGACCAGTAAGGGGATATCTTCCCTTCTGCTGTTAAGCGCCGGCACTTCAATTAAAATAACGGCCAATCTGTGATAGAGGTCTTCCCTGAACTTCCCCTCCTCTATTTCTTTCTTTAAGTCTTTATTGGTGGCTGCCACAACCCGAACGTCAACTTTAATATCCTTATCACTACCAACACGCTGGATCTTATTCTCCTGTAGGGCACGAAGCACCTTAGCTTGTGCCGATAAGCTCATATCCCCGATTTCATCGAGAAAAATAGTACCCCCGTTAGCCGCTTCAAATTTACCGGCTCTATCCCTATTAGCACTGGTAAACGCCCCTTTTACATGACCAAACAATTCGCTTTCTATAAGTTCGCTGGGTATGGCGGCACAGTTTACTTCCACTAACGGACCCTTGGCGCGTTCACTTTTTTCATGTAACCAATGGGCTACCAACTCCTTCCCTGTTCCATTGGGACCCGTTATCAAAACACGGGCGTCCGTTGGGGCCACCTTATCTATCATGTCCTTTATTTTGGAAATCGCAGCACTCTCGCCGATCATTTCATATTGCCTACTAACTTTTTTCTTCAGGATTTTGTTTTCAACAACCAACTCCTTGCGATCCAGGGCATTTCTAACCGTATTTAACAAACGGTTTAAATCCGGTGGTTTCGATATATAATCAAAAGCCCCTAAACGCATGGTGTTCACGGCAGTATCTATATCGCCATGACCGGAAATCATTACCATAGGAATTTCCGGTTTTATTTTTTTTACGGCCTCCAGGACCTCCACGCCATCCATTTTCGGCATTTTAATATCACAAAGGATCAAATCGTAATCTTCATTTTTAATTTTATCTACTCCAGCCAGACCATCTTCTGCTTCCTCAACTTGATAGGTGTCGTTCTCCTCTGAAAGAATTTTAACCAACACCCGCCTTATAGCGGCCTCATCTTCTATTACTAAAATTTTTGACATATTTAAATTTTAAATTTTACTCCGGTTCTTAAATAAAAGGTATTCAAATCATCTAATTTATAAATTTCATCCCGATGTTCATTACGCAAAACGTTATTTAACCTAAAGGTGTAACCTGTATACAAATATCCTACCAAATGACTGGTAAAAAGATATTCATAGCCCATTCCTCCAACAATTATGGATAGTGAAATATTTTCAACAGGTTCTCCATTTATGACCAATGGCTCTTGCAAATGGGCCAAATAGCCATCCAAACCTACAAAAGTCAGGATGTTGTTTTTCGCATTCAAGGCATATTTTAAATTGGTTTTAGGCACCCCCAAATTAAAACTCCAGTGTTCATTAATTTCCCTAAAGTAACTCACGAATGGCAAAGGGAACGGAATTCCGGTGGTGGCGTTGTAGGTTAACCCTAAAATTAAACGATACGGACGTTTCAGACTGTCGTCCATCGTCCTGTCGTTAATAAAGAACACCCCGCCATTCATAAAAAAATCTTCCGAAACCAGGGCCTTGGTGAGCGTAGACGCTATGCGGGGATTAAACTTTGCGCCAAAACGCCAATTCTCATTCCACTTGAACGTATACCCCAGGCTTAGGTCGATAACATGAATTTTGTTTAAAGCGGACGTATCAAACGGATAATCATCTTCTAAATTTAATAATATGCGGTTATACTCACCCCCTATCACAATATAATCCCCATTTTTGAGCGCGATGGGATAATTGATGATTGCCCTTAACCTGGTGTATTGATCGTCCGATTTGTTTTTTGGCATAAATGAATATTCCAAACGGGCTAAATCCGTAAGTTGCGCATTTCCAATAGTAAAGGTCAGGATAATACCCCAAAAAATCATCACCTTTAGAAACCTATAATCCGGTTTTTGATATGTTTTTCTAGGTTTAATAATCCGCTTTCTATTTTGAATTTCTAATAATATGGATATCTCTTTGAGGAAAAGGAATGGTGACCTTATGCTCTCTAAACAATTTATCTATCTCAAAACGTATATCACTCTTTGGAAATTGTGCTTTAAAGCTATCATTGATGGTAAAAATAATCTTAAAATTCAATGAACTGTCTCCAAAATCCGTAAAGACTACTGTGGGTTCCGGTTCACTCAAAACTTCGGGATGGGTACTGGCAGCCTGAATGAGCAGCTTTTTAACCAATTGGACATCACTCCCATAGGCCACTCCAACCGAAACAGACTCCCTGGTAGTGGTTCCATTCTGTGTCCAGTTATAGAGGCTGTTGGTTAAATAGAGATGGTTTGGGATAATGAGTACTTTATTGTCTATGGTTACGGCTCTAGTGGTACGCAACTTAATTTCTTCCACTCTGCCAATTTTATCTTCTAATTCAATAATATCACCAACGTGTACCGTTTGGTCGATAAGAATAAAAACCCCAGAAATGATATCTTGAAATAGGGTTTGCATGGCCAAACCAACACCGATTAACAGCGCTGCTGATGCAGCAAAGATAGCCGTAACATCGACCCCTATGGTATCCAGAGTAATGAGTAGGATTATCAGATAGATTAACCATCTAAAATACCCATACACCACATTGAATTTGGTTTTGTCCTCCTTTGGAAGTTTACGGGTGATGATTCTTAGAATAATTCTTAAAATAATGGATGTTACAAAAATTACGGTAACAATAATGAACAGATCGAGTATCGAGATACTGATTTTATCCGTGAAATCTATATGAAGATCCAGAAAGTTCTTCAAGCTTTCCCATAATGAACTTTCTGAAATAGCCTCCCCAACTTGTTCTACTTTTTGCTCTAATTTATCTGAAACATTATCTTGCATACTAATACTTTATCCATTTAATCAATTCTCTATAACTTGCCTTTTTCCCATACATTAAAATACCTACCCGGTATATTTTGGCGGCAAACCAAACCGTGAACATAAAGGTAGCAATTAACAACAATAAAGCTATTACTTGTTGCCATAAAGGTACACCAAATGGTATTCGCATGAGCATTACTACCGGAGAGGTGAAGGGAATAAATGAAAATACGACGGAAACGGTTCCGTGAGGATCCTCAATGACCGTAAAAATACCAACATAAACGGCTAAAATCAAGGGGACCAGAATGGGCAATATAAATTGCTGGGTATCGGTTTCATTATCAACAGCAGCACCGATAGCAGCATAAAGGGAACTGTACAGAAGATAGCCTCCCACAAAGAATAAAATGAAAGCAATAATTAAATTCAGTATGGGTAAATGGTAAAATGACGCCATAATGTGTTGCAACTGCATGTTGAATTCGGGATTCTCCATAGCCTGTTGCATCAAGTCCTGTTGTGGTTGTTGCATTGGGGTCAGGTCGATATTAAAGATTAGGGAAACTATTGAGATTAAGAACCCTCCTAAAACAATCCAGATGACAAACTGAGTGATCCCTGCCAATGAGGTCCCTATAATTTTACCCAATAAAAGTTGAATCGGCTTTACCGAGGATATTATAATTTCGATGATCCGACTCGTTTTTTCTTCAATAACGCTTCGCATAATCATATTGCCATAAATGATGATGAACATAAACAACAAATAGCCCGCAGCACCACCAAAAGCCAGTTTTAAAATACTATCTGTTTTGGAGGTCTTTTCTCCTTCAAAACTTTCCTGAACAATCCCCACATTAACTTTCGATTCATTAATTAAATCCACATCAATCCCATTTTCTATAAGGTTTAAATTGGTTAGTTTCTTGTTTATTTTGGCTTCCAGTTCTGAAATAACAGTAAATGATGGAGATTCTGTGGAATAAAAAGTGATTTTATTGGCCACATCATTAAGAGCACTCCATTTTTGAATATATAACAATCCATAATTGTTCGAGGCCTTCGTTATCGCTTTGGCCTCTTCCAAAGACATGTTTTGAAGGATTTGGTATTTGGACTTATCCGAACTTTCAAAAACATCATCCATGACACCGGATTCGTCCAAAACCGAAATGACATGAACTTTATCGTTATTTAATTGTGATAAATACGCCACAACAGCAATTAAGGCCATAAAAATCACAGGGCTTAAAATAGTCATCACAATAAACGCCTTGTTTTTCACCTTGGTGAAATATTCGCGCTTTATGATTAGTGGTAAATGGTTCATCTTACTGGCTATTCTTTACGGTTCTTATAAAAATATCGTTAACGCTAGGGATCAGCTCAACAAAATGGGACACCTGGCCATGCCCCGCCAGATATTGAAATAATTGATTTGATGTTTCTCCATTGGGGATTTTAATATTTAATTTTAATTCATCATTTAAGGTTTTAAACTGGGCGGTAGTGACCTCAAATTTCTCAGACAACAGGTGTTGAAGTCCGACTTTATCATGGGTAGTAATACCAACTTCAAAAGTGTTTCTTTTATAGTGTCGTTTAATATCCAATAATTTCCCTTCTAAAATCTTGTTCGCCCTGTGAATTAAAGCAATATCATCACAAAGTTCTTCAACGGATTCCATTCTATGGGTCGAAAAGATTACGGTGGCCCCTTCATCACGTAAGCGCAATATTTCATTTTTAATAATGTTGGCGTTTATGGGGTCGAATCCGGAAAACGGCTCATCGAATATGAGCAATTTGGGCTGGTGCAATACCGTCACGACAAACTGAATTTTTTGAGCCATGCCCTTCGATAACTCCTGAATTTTTTTGTTCCACCAATCCCCAATCTCCAGACGATCAAACCACTGGGTTAGGCGGGCTTTGGCTTCAGCCTTGGATAATCCTTTTAATTGGGCCAGATACAAGGCCTGTTCACCCACTTTCATCGATTTGTATAAGCCCCGTTCTTCGGGCAGGTAACCAATATCCTTAATATGGCTACTATTTAATAATACGCCATCCAAAATCACTTTACCTGCATCCGGTGCAGTAATTTGATTAATGATTCTAATGAGTGTGGTCTTCCCTGCGCCGTTGGGACCCAATAAACCGAAAATGCTGCCTTGTGGTACTGAAATAGACACCTGGTTTAAAGCTTTATAGGTTCCAAAATTTTTAGATACGGATTGAACTTCCAGTAAGTGGCTCATAAATTTGTTTAAATACGCTTCGTGTTTGTAAATATATTAAATGTTATAAAGGTAGTTTAATGCTTTAGCAAGAAATGGAAATAAAATGAAAGTTTACGCCTAAAAACAAAACCCATCCTTAACGAATTAAGGATGGGAAAAAAATTGCTATGAAAAAGAAAAATTACCACTAAAATGAATTAGTGATAGTTCAAATATAGTTTTTTTTTCAATACCATGGGCAAAAGTGTTAAATAACTTATGGCAAAAATTAATCCGCACACTGGCGGATTATAACATTTTTAAAGGGTTCTCTTAGGAAAACATATCTTTAACTTTTTCGAAAAAAGACTTGTCCGAACTTTCTGGTTTTGGTTCAAAATGTTCGTCATTGAGCATGGTTTCAAAAAACTCGCGCTGTTGTTTATTTAATGTTTTTGGCGTCCAGACATTAACATGTACCAAAAGGTCACCTTTGCCGTAACCGTTAATACTTGGAATACCTTTTCCACGCAATCGTAAAATCTTACCCGATTGAACGCCGGGTTCTATTTTTATACGAACCTTACCCGTAACGGTGTCTATTTCTTTGGAAGCCCCTAAAACTGCTTCCGGATAACTCACATACAAGTCGTAGTGCAAATTATCGCCTTCACGCTGTAATTTTTCATGCTCTACCTCCTGAATGGCAACCAGTAAATCTCCGCTAATCCCATTTCCGGGCGCATCGTTTCCTTTACCGGAAACTTTAAGCTGCATACCATCCACCACCCCTGCCGGGATTTTAATTGAAACGGTTTCTTCAACAGCTTTAAGTCCTTGAGCATCCGCATCTGAAGGTTTCTTATCTATAATTTCACCCGCACCTCCACAGACATTACATGGCGATGATGTTTGCATTCTTCCCAAAATGGTATTGGCTATTCGCGTTACCTGTCCCGTACCATGACACGTGGAACAGGTTTTATACGTCGTTCCGGGAGCTTGTATCTTACGTTTGACTTTTATTCTTTTCTCAACGCCATTAGCAATTTCTTCCAGCGTTAGTTTTACCCGAATACGTAGGTTACTCCCCTTAACACGGCGTTGTCCGCCGCCGCCGCCAAAACCAGAGAATCCGCCACCGCCAAAAGCACTTCCAAAAATATCGCCAAACTGACTGAATATATCTTCCATATTCATGCCACCGCCACCAAAACCACCACCGTTTTCAAAGGCCTGATGACCAAATTGATCGTAGCGGGCCTTTTTATCGGGATTGCTCAGCACCTCGTAAGCTTCAGCCGCCTCCTTAAATTTTGTTTCGGCATCCTTATCATCCGGATTTTTATCGGGATGAAACTGTATGGCCTTCTTCCTGTATGCCTTCTTTATTTCAGCATCACTGGCACCTTTACTTACTCCTAAAACGTCATAATAATCTCTCTTAGCCATATTTTTGGTTTATTGTCCTATTACCACTTTTGGAAAACGAATGACTTTATCTCCTAAGGCATACCCTTTCTCGACAACATCTATAATTTTTCCTTTTAAATCGTCACTGGGCGCCGGAATTTGGGTAATGGCTTCATGGTTATCGGCATTGAACTCATCTCCCGGTTCTACTTTAATTTGTGAAAGACCCTTTTGTTCCAGGACTGCTTTAAGTTTATTACTTATTAATTCTACCCCTTTAAGAAGCTCCTTTTCTTTTGATTTCGAGATTTCTAAATACGCCCTGTCAAAATCATCTAAAATGGGCAATAGGGCTACCATTACATCCTGACCTGCCGTTTTAAATAATTCTATACGTTCCTTTGCGGTACGTTTTTTATAATTTTCAAATTCTGCGAACAAACGTAAAAACTTATCCTTTTCCTGTTGGAGCTGTTCTTTAAGCTTTTCTTCAGCGGACTCCTGTTCTGCAACAGGTTCTTCAATCTCTACAGTTTCAGTTTGTGTCTCTTCAACCTGTTCTGAGTCTATTTTTTTTTCATCCTTTTTACTCATGCCAAAATTAATTTATGCAAATTCTACAATTGTTTGGCAAAAGTACTGCCATTATTGTAAAAATGTCATAATGTCACTAAAAAAATTTTAGGCCCTGAACAGAATACTCGGGTGATCCAACTCAAAAGTTGTAATGTGTTGAAAATCATATAATATAAAGCTTTGAATTCAGGAGTAACAGGGGGCTCTTTCAAGCTGTTTTTTTTGGAATCCGGATTCATGAGGCAATTCCCATTATATCTTTTAACTAAAACTAAAGTTTGTAAACCACCCGATACATCTTTGAGATTCAACAGCTCTGTACTAAGATGAAGACCCGAAGCTGTCCCTTTAACACTATTCCAACCAGGCTTTAAAATCTTTCACCTTTTCACGTGCTACGATAACAGGTTGATCTTTAAAGGTATTTAATTTGATCTGTAGACGTGAATTGGTATAACTAACCATATCCTTGATCGCATTGATATTAACAAAAAACTTTCGGCTTACCCGAAAAAATAATTGGGGTTCCAATTCGTGTTCCAACTGCTCTAAGGTGAGGTCCAACAAATAATTTCGCCCGTCGGTGGTATGGAGGTATGTGCCTTTATGTTCACTGTAAAAACATTCAATATCGTCGATATTGATGAGCTTTAAATGTTGTCCGAATTTTACGGAAAACCGCTTTTTATAACCGCGATCCAACGGATTTACCAAAAGATTTTTAATATCGTTGAAATCTAAAGTTACGGCTTGCTGGGGAAGTATCCTGTGTTTGTATTTATCAATAGCCACGGTCAGTTCGCCTTCATCAATGGGTTTTAACAAATAGTCAATACTATTCAGTTTAAATGCCTTAAGGGCATATTCATCAAAAGCGGTGGTAAATATAATGGCAGATTTAATATCGATCTGTTCGAAAATTTCAAACGACAGGCCATCACTTAATTGTATATCCAAAAAAATTAAATCAGGGTGATTGTGGTTTTGAAACCAGTTTATGGCCTCTTCCACCGAATGTAACAAGGTTTCGGCCTGCACATTTAACTTTTTTAACATGCGTTGTAATCGTCGTGCTGATGGTTTTTCGTCTTCTATGATAATGACATCCATTCGTTTTAAAAATTACTGGTTTTTGTTTCAAAAATGAGCATACCTGATAAAATGGCCTTTTCGTAGGTATTCCATACCATTTTTACCTTTGGTTTGCCTTACACTTCATGGGATGTAAAACATGAGTGACGCCCAACAGGGCTACTCCCAACGCTTATTTTCTTGATCCATATACCTCTTTATTTTTCGTTCTTCCCATGATTTACTAAAGATGATGTGCTTACCAAAAACTCCCAAGGCATGAAATCCCAAACCAATACCCCAAAAAATGGCAGTGGAAAAGGTTCCGAAACTCCAGAACTCCGTGTTTTGACTTCCTATAAATACAATTAAAAAGAAGTTCACCACGACATACCAGAACGCGTGCCAATAAAATCCTTTTAAGGACTTCACGCGTTTTTCTGCGCGAAGATAGGCATCCTCTTTATAAAATCCCTGGTTTTTCAACCTGTTTGGTTCGTGTTCTCTCATCGCATATTGTTTTAATTCCAACGTTTTTCTTCTTCCTGCATGTACTGTTCTATTTTTCGTTTTTCCCAATCTCTGCCGTAGGGACCATTGTTAATAAATAAGCGGAAAGATTGAATTCCAATCCCAATACCCCAACCAAATATGGGGAACCAAAACCATTTGAAATCCCAGGAAGTTTGATAGTTAATGAATATTAAAAACGGTATGACGAAACAGAAGGAAATTATACTGTAATACAAATGTTTAAGTTCCTCAACATAGTTACGGGCACGCACGTAAGTGTCGTCTAATTTTGATTCTGATGAAGGTCTCATAATTGCTATTTGTTTTGTTAATATAGGTACTGCTACAACAAACCTATTGGTGTCTTTATTAATGGTTATTTTTCTATTCGTTAACAGGTTATACCGTTGTTTAATATTATCCAGTCCCACACCACTGCTTTTTTTTAGGATTTGTTTGGGCTGTACGTTATTTTCAACGATCAATTCCCCTTGATGTTCATAAATTTTTATGTGTAAGGGTTTTGTTGAAGTGACCCTATTATGTTTAACTGCATTTTCCAACAACAATTGCAACGACAAGGGTACTACCTTACTTTCCGGATCTGAAGCCTGCTCCGGTGCACTAAATTTAATACTATCCTCAAATCGCATTTTAAGCAATGACATGTAGGTTCTTGCAAATTGTAATTCCTCATCCAGGGTAACCAGTTCCTTATCCTTTTGCTCCAACACATAGCGGTACACTTTGGATAGTGATGTCGTGAAATTTTGAGCCTGTTCGGGGTTTTCCTCTATTAAACTGGTTAATACATTTAAGCTATTGAATAAAAAATGGGGGTCTAATTGATTTTTTAATGCATCAAATTTAGCGCTTGCCGTACCTGCAATGACCTTTTGCTCCTTTATCCTGTTTTGCTGGTACTTGTTATAAAAATAAATAAGATGAAAAATCGCCACTACGACAAGGGTAATCCATAGCCCAAAGGAATAATTTTCCCATTTTTCATTATCCAGAAAGGCATCAAAACTTTTGCCATTAAAAATTATGGCCGTCAGTGCCCGCAATACAAACAAACCCATTACGGTTAACACGGTGGAACCCAGTACGCCTAAAACGCTACGTTTTATCCAGTTATTGGGCTTCCATTGGAGGCTGTTCATGTAATGGAAAAAATACATATTGGAATATCCCAACACAAAAGTATACAATTGATAAAAGGCGAAATCGATTAAAAAATCATTAGGCGTTTCGAAATTAAAGCCCCCGGACAGGATATGTCCGACCGCAAAAATGGCACAGCCCATAAGGAATACGATAACGATATTTTTAATCGATTGAGACATGATTATTCTTTATTTAATTTAATTCCTGCAAGATTCCAATAACAGGGTTGTTCGTTCCTTGCCCCAATTGGGGTGAAACGATGTTTCTGGTTTAAAGTTAGCAAAAAGTTCCAAGGCTTTTTCGAAATCTTTACAATAGGGTGCGGTATCCTGACCAAAATATTGGGCACTTCTCATATTCCATTCCGCCTTACAATAGGTAACTCTTGGATTTTCTGGTGCAAGTTGTTCTGCGGTATTATAAATCTCCATAATTTTAGGGGAAAGGGTTCTGCCGTAGGTTGCTCCATCATAGGCTAACCAAGCCGTATGCAATAAGGCCTGTAGCACCATTATCTCCGGATTGTTATTAGAAATGATTTGAGCTTCGTTAATTAAATCCTGTGCTTTGTTAAGTTGTGCCGTAAGCTGCTCCACATTATTTAATCCAAAACTATTAATAATAAGGATTTGGGCTGCATAATAAGGGGGTAACCAATTGTCGGGTTCTGCCTGTGCTATGCGCTCAAACAGATTGGACGCCTCGATGGGACTGTTTTTCCATAGCTCAAAGGCGGTTTCCATGCCTTTTTCATAAGGACTTTGCGATTGCATTAATCCGCATACCGATAAGGATAGGATAAAGATGATTTGTTTCATTTTTAAAAATTTAGAACTGAATTGACTTCAGCAGTAATGACGAAACAAATATCCTCAGTTAGGCATCATTTTAAAAATGAGACCGCCCCAACTGTTGTTTTTTGACACTGAACTGTATAAACTGAGATCCATTTGTGAAAACGAACGGATCCACGCCCCCTAGGCCGAGGCATGAAATTTATGGACCGGGTAAGATCTATTATAGGCTTTAAACCATAGCAGCTTCACGCATCAGGTCTGGAAAGGTGATATTCCATGCCTTTTCTAACCGTCTCGAAGTTTAAAGAAAATGGGGACGGCATAACTCACTTTTACCGGCTTATTACGTTGCATTCCCGGAGTCATTCGGGGTAATAATCCAATGATGCGTTCGGCCTCTTTTTCCAAAATCCGATCGGGTCCTCGTGAACGAATACCTGTTACAAAACCCTGGGAATCTATTGCAAAAAGGACAGACACACGTCCTTGTATACCCAAATCCACGGCGGTTTCAGGGTACTTAAAATTCTCTTTAACATGTTCCTGAATTTTTAATTGGAAACATTCTTTAGATTCGAATTTACTGAGTCCTTCACAGCCGGGAAAAATGGGAACCTGTTCTATAACCGCAAAGGCCACCTCAACTTCTTCTTCGACTTCTTCGACTTCCACCTCACTAACTTCCATAATATGCTCAACGATGGCTTCTTCCTGATTGGTTTCGGTACTTTCAATAACGGTCTCTTCAATTTCCTGGATATCTTCAACTATTTGAATGGATTCCTGAATGGCGACTGGCGGAGGCGGAGGGGGTGGGGTATTAATATTTATGACCGGAATGTCTTCTTCCATGTCCTCCGTAACATTAACAACGCCAATATCAATATTGGATTGCTCATAGGTTTTATGCTCCAAAGCTCTCCAAGAGATAAAGAGCATAAGATTCAACCCTACGGCAAAATACAGGCTGCTATTTCGGCCTATTTCCAGCTCGGGGTTCTTTTTAGCTCTCATGACATTTACATTTTATCTATTAAAAATATTGAAATCCCAGCGGAATTACTATGATATATATCATTTAAGAACAGAGATCACCGAACTTTGAAAACATAAAAAAAGCCTGTTAAACAACAGGCTTTATAATAAACAGGTTCAATGATTTTAGGAAATCTTTATGGTTCGGGAAGGCTTTTGTTTGGCTTCCTCTTTTTTAGGAAGATGCACCGTTAAAATACCTTCATTATAACTGGCATTTATCTTACCGTCATTAACGGTATCCGGTAATGTAAAGGCTCTTTTAAATGAAGAGTATCCAAATTCTCTTCGGGTATAGCCTTCATCTTTATTATCGTTTTCCTGTTTGAGCTCTGCGGAAATTGACAAAAGGTTATTATCTAAGTTTATATCGAAATCTGATTTTTTCATACCTGGAACAGCCATTTCCACAATAAATTCATCTGAAACCTCTTTGATATTCACTTTTGGCATGGATATGCCGGTATTAAAACTTGAAGAAAAGAGAGATGGAAACTCACCCAATGCAAAATCGTCAAACCATGTTGATAATCCGGGGAAATTTGGCAACCTATTTTTAGTTCTATGTGCTAAATTTCCATTTTTTGGTAATGTCACTAGATTGCTCATAATATAAAAATTTTTAAGAGTTAAACAATTAATTTTCACTTCATATTATACAAATAAAATACCAATGCCAAAGCCTGTAAAATTTGACATGCTTATTAAGATTTCATTAACAGATTTCTGAAATTTTGACATTTCAAAGTGGCTTATTTGCGACAAAATTTCAGATAGAATTACTATAAAGCGTACCGGTCCACAGCACTTATCAATGGGAATGGCTGGCTATGTAATACTATAAGTTATCCAATTGATTCCTGTTCTTATCATCACTTATGGTCCAAAAGAATCCTACAAAAAAGAATTGGTCTGCCGCTGGCTGCAAGGCACGACGATTAAAATGCCCGGTCACATCTGGAGAAGTTGCATATTGATAGCCATTAATGTTTTTAAAACCCAATACGTTATTGACCGAGGCGTAAACTATTTTTTGCTGACTGATTAGATAAGCCCAATTCAGACTCAAGTTATTATACGCCCTGGTTTTCGCATTTAAAAATCCTGTCCGGTTAGGATTGGTATAGGGTCGTCCTGAAGCAAAAGAATAACTCAATCCAACCTGACTTCTCCATTTATTTATCCAATATTTTCCTACCAGCGACAGGTTATGGGTATTGACATAGCTCGGCTGTACCGATTTGGGGTAATTATCATCATTTCTCCTGGTATCCAACAAAGAATAACTCATCCAGTAGTCTACGTGTCTCAAACTTTCACTGTCCCGCCAAAAGAAATCAATACCTCGAGCATAAGCCTTACCGTCACTGGTAAAATAGCTGTTGGCACGGGGTATATCAGAATCGTATTTCGCCAGGTTATCATAGGATTTAAAATAGGCCTCTGCCCTAAATAGTCTTCCGTTCGAGTTATGTTGATAATTCAGAATATAATGCTTAGCGTTTTGTGGTTTAAAATTCGTATTAAACTTAAGAAGATGATTTGACGGGGTTTGAAAAAAACTACCATAGGCCAGGGATAATTGACTTTTTGAGGAGGTCTTCAAGGCCAAAGATACCCGTGGTACAAGACTGAAATCATTTAACAATGCACTGCATTCTGACCTGAGACCTGCTTTAAATGCCAGGTCTTTTGATACAAAGATATCGGTCTCGACAAAAGCGGCAGCAATGTCATTCCTAAAACCGTATTCCAAGGCTTCATTTGGTGCGTCACCATATGGCTCATTAAAATCGGTAGTTAAATATTCCGCTCCAAAATAAAGCCTCCAATAGTTACTAATATGATTTTTAAACTTGATTTTGGCGTGTATCGCCTTTTCAACTGCTGCAATAGCTCTATCATCGATGCGCCTTTTGTTTTTGGCGCGTGTATAACTTAAACCTGCATGCATAGACCAAGCTTCGCCTAAAACGCCGCCATATGAACCATTAAAGTAGGCATTTTGATTGTCTAACTTAAAGAATAGTCCCTCCGGTTTATTGATATCCTCCTGTATCAATTCAAAATTCGTACTATCATATGCTCCATAGAGTTTAAAAAGACCCTTTCTTGTTTTCCGTCTGAACACCGATTCTCCTGAAACCGACTCGTACGGTTTAATAAACTGATTTCTATTGGGTAAAATGGCATTATAGGGCGCTAAATTGATATAGGACATATTCACGCTCAAAGACCCTGTCCTCCATTTTTGTGTATTCCCTAGTTTAACACCCAAGCTCATTAGACCCACATCGGTCTTTTCCTGATCGGGTTCATTTATGGTATTCAATAAAAGTACCCCGGATAAGGCCTGACCGTACTCCGCTGAATAGCCTCCCGTAGAAAAGGTAATGCCATCAAATAAAAAAGGGGAATACCGACCGCGGGTTGGTGTATTATTTGTTGTTGGTGTATACGGTGTAAATACACGAATACCATCAATGAATATCTGAGTTTCTCTTGCCTGACCACCACGCACAAACAAACGACCGTCTTCGGCAACCGTAGTGGTTCCCGGTAAGGTTTGCAATGCGCCTATAAAATCACCCAATGCACTCGCCGTTGTCACCACATCGAGAGGCTTTAACACATTTATCTTACTATGATCCCCTGCATGAAAGGTTCCTGCCGACAAGACTACCGCATCCAAAGCATTTACATTTTCACGAAGACTAATGGATAGATCCCTCATACTTAATACCTCATCCATCATGCGACATGTTTGGAAGGATAAATAGGAGATTATTAAAGTTTGGGTTCCAGTTTCATGGGTTAGAAACGAAAAGGTACCATCATCCAAACTTGTTGCCCCGTCGTAGGTGCCTTGCAGATAAATATTGGCCCCCGGAATAGGCATACCTGTAACTGAAGTGACCTTCCCATTAATGATAGTTTGAGACTGGATCACTTGGAGTGTTGCCATACTAAAAAAGAAAATAATGGAGGTCAAAAGATTTAATTTTGGCATAAGGATTTCATTTGAAACAAAATTGAACCAGAAAACCAATGGTTAAAAGTTAAACTAACTGAATTGTGATTATTTGATGATGAAATGAATGCTTAGACAAAAAACAGACCCAGCAGATGACGTTCTATGTAACCCCTTTCAGTACCAAAAATGGGGTATGATAAACCAAATATTTGACCAAAGGGCTAAGATATTTTGTTCAATTTATGATATCCATGGGTCCTTTATATCTATTTTTTTAAAGATGATTAGGGAGATTTAAGACATCATATCATGCCGTACTCACCATTATTTTTAGATAAAAATGCAGCTCATTTTATCTGGTGAACAAGTTGCTTCGTTGCATTTTGTTTTGGGTTTTCTAAGAATTTCTGGGTCTTATATGTCATGCGGATGATGGATTTTTGAATATGGTTTTTGGTGTTTTACGCATCACTGAGACGAGCCGCATATTAATGGATGCTTTAAGGTAAATCTGTAAGGGTATTACCATGAAAAGCCATCATAAACAAAATCTATAATTGAGCCTTTTATATTTGATTATTAGAATTATAGAATAACTAATATAAACTTATACTTTAATTAATAAAACGAACACTGACAGCCATTTAACTTTTAACTTAAAATGGTAAAATACCGATTAAAACATTAAAATATCGGCCTGTCATGAGCCGAACAGTTAGGTCCATTTTTTAATATAAGGGTAATCCTAAATTGTTAAATTTACATGCCACAAGAGTCCATTGTATTATGAAAGTCTTTTTATTTTTATCCCTTAATGCTCCCTCTACTCTAGTCTATAACAAATGATTATTTTTGTAACATTTTTAAACGCTATGCTACTTACACAATAACTAACCCACCAATTTGAAGAAAGATCTCGAACATAGTTTTGTGGAATTGCTGGAAAGGCATCAAAACATCATACATAAAGTATGTCGGTTGTACACAAACCATTACGATGCGCATAATGATTTATTTCAAGAGATCACCATTCAACTATGGAAAGCGTATCCCAAGTTCAGGGGCGATTCCAAATTTAGCACGTGGATGTATCGCGTGGGTTTAAATACGGCCATTACCCTGTACAGAAAATCGAAACGCCAGATTTCAACTCAAGATTTTGATGGGGTTGAATTCAAAATTAAAGCAGAACATTATGATGACACTGAAGAACAACAACTGAAACAGCTCTATACAGCCATTCATCAATTGAATGATATTGAAAAAGCCCTTGTATTTCTGTATTTGGAAGACCGGGATTATAAAGAAATAAGTGAAACATTAGGTATAAGTCAAGTCAATGCCCGCGTGAAAATGAACCGGGTAAAAACAAAACTAAAAACCCTGCTAAACTCTTAAACCTATGGATGAATTAGAGGTATTAAAAAAGGATTGGAATAAACAAGATCAGCGTTTTAGAAAGTTGTCCTACGGTGAGATCTACAAAATGATTTTAAAGAAATCGTCCTCCATTGTAAAATGGATTTTTATAATTAGTCTCCTTGAGTTTGTATTCTGGTTTGTAATTTCTTTTTTATTAAAGGGAACTTCGGTTTCGCGTAAGGTTGAGGCTCTCGAAATGGATCACATCTTAATTCCATTAAGTGTAGTCTCCTATATTATTTTAATCTATTTCTTCTATTTGTTCTATAAAAACTACAGAAACATTTCGGCTACCGATAACGCCAAAAGTCTCATGGAAAACATTTTAAAAACCAGAAGAACGGTTAAATATTATGTTATTTTCAATCTGGTGGCATTAGTAATCGGCACCGTAATAGGTACCTTTTATGCCCTAAGACATAGTCCGGAGTTTACTGAAAAAATGGCTATAGCGACATCACAGGACGACACCTTTAAAATCTATGCCGGAACGGTAATCGCCATCGTCATTGCCTTGGCTATTACCATTTTATTTTTATTGGTGTTTTATTATCTTATCTACGGCTTGTTGCTAAAACGGTTGAATAAGAATTACAGGGAATTAAAGAAATTAGAGGTCTAAATATGGGGTGGCTTTGGAAAATTTTATAGAGTCATGGACCTGAACGACCTATGGTGAAAATAAACGCAACGCTTTACATGCTATCAGGTTCTTAGCGCCCAGCTAAATCATAAATTTATCGACCTCCATAACCTCCCCCACGTGCATACCATCCAAACCAATACGTCCTACCCTAACCCGGACCAATCGCAAGGTGGGGCATCCTACTGCCGATGTCATTTTTCGCACTTGCCTAAATTTACCTTCCCTCAAGATTATGGATAGCCACGTTGTCGGCCCATGACGTGCATCCCTTATTTTCCTGGAACGTTCGGGTAAATTTGGGGTTTTCTCCAAGGGTATTACTTTACAAGGTTTAGTGGTATATTTTTTGCCATGGATTCCTATGTCTACACCATCCCTCAATTGCTGAACAGCTTCATTAGAAATTCGACCATCGACCAGAGCGTAGTATTCTTTCTCTACCTTTTTACTGTTTACGTAATCGCTCATTTTTCCATCGGTAGTCAACAACAGTAATCCTTCCGATTTTTCATCCAAACGTCCAACAGCCATAATACCAGAAGGAAAGTCCTCTAAATCCCCTAGCAACTTTTTTTTGTTTTGTTGTGCAGAGTTGGTTTGAAACTGACTTAAATACCCATAGGGTTTATAGATGATGTAATGCTTATGGATGAGTTTATTCATTTCCATGACCTTGAATCCTATTGCTCTTTAACTTTGGGAAGTAAAACCTGAAAGGTGTTATTTTAAATCTATAATGTTATACACTGAGCCCTCCTTAGATTTACCAGAACTGCTCCAGGCCGTATTTCCAACAGGCAGATGTAAGTCCTCATGGTTTCGAGGCTTACCATTCCCGCAATTTATTGAGCGCTTCTTGCTCTTCCAGTTCGCTTTGGGGAATGACCTTAAGAAATGATGGGTGCTGTTCTATGGCAAATTCTATTTTTTTTACGATGTCTTCGGTGGTTTCATTGTCGTAATCAATTTCCAAAGGCGCTTTAATCTCCATGGATTGCAGAATATTCTTCTTTTTAATCCGCAGGCCTTTTTTATCGAAAGAGCGCCTAAAACCGTCAATAACTATAGGCACTACTATAGGCTTATAGCGTTTTATAATATGAGCGGTGCCCTTTCGAATGGGCTTAAAAGGTGTAGTTGTTCCTTGGGGGAAGGTAATCACCCAACCATCATCCAAAGCCTTTCCGATATTAGAGATATCGCTCATCTTTACCTGTCGGTTGACCTCCTGACCATCCGCTCTCCAGGTACGCTCAATACTTATGGATCCGACATAAGCCAGAATTTTTGGTAACAATCCAGCCCTCATGGTTTCCTTGGCTGCCACGTAATAAATATTTAATTTAGGGTTCCAAAGGTATCCCACGTTTTTTATGGAATCCACACGACCACTCAAACTGGCATTAAACACATGGAACATGGCCACCACATCCGCAAAGTAAGTCTGATGATTCGATATAAACAGCACGTTATTATCCGGTAAGGTTTTTATGACCTCTGAACCATCAATTTGCAGTTCGTTAAACCCTCTAAAACGCCTGTGGGTCATCACGCCCAAAATACGAATGATCCATTTTTTTATAAAGAGAATATGTCCGAATGGATTTTTCTTGAATAACCCCATAAAACCCTGAGTGAAAATTTAGTTAGCTGCTACAAAAGTACATGAAATTTTTCCATTTGAAAATTCACGAAACAAAATGGAAAAACGATTTGATTGCACTAAGGGAATGCTAAGGTAACATTAAGTTTTATCCTTATTCGTAGAAAAATTAATTTCTTATTTATGAAACACAAGGCTTAAACCACCTGCCTTATGAGGTCTTTAATTTCACTTAACATCATAGCTGTGGCACCCCAAACCACATAATTGTTCAAATAAAATGCAGGAACCTCTACATCCATACTATATGATGTTTCCACTTTTTTTGTAATTAAAACCGTATCCTCCATAAAATGATGTAAAGGAACTTCAATAACCGTTTCAACCTCATCCTCTTGTTTGGTAAATACCGGAGTTTGATGGGTAATACCCAAAAACGGAGACACATAAAAATTACTTGGAGGTATATAGACGCTGGATAATTCGCGAATAATTTCAATGGCAGGTACAGGCACACCTATTTCCTCGAACGTTTCCCTTAACGCTGCATCTTTAAGGTTTTGGTCTTGCTTTTCCATCTTACCTCCCGGAAAACCTATCTGTGCTGAATGTACACCGTTATAGGTTTTTCGCAATATCAATACAAAATTGGTTTGTCTTCTGATATCAGGAAAAAATAAAGCAAGAACACCCGCACGTTTCGCATTTTCAATTCCTTTTCTTTGCGTTTTCAAAAGTTGCTGACGCAAAGGGGGGACCATTTTAAAGTGTGAGGTTTCGGCTGGTAGCTCAATATTTTTTATTTTTGAAATCGATTTTATAAATTCATCAAAATTCATTTACATGCGTATTGCCCTTTTACTTGGTTTATTTTTCATTCTTCTGAATTGTGAAGATAAACAATCTAAAAAAAACAGCATATCACAACCAACAACGGATTTGCAACAGGAAGAAAAAACCAATACCACTGTTGCAAGGAACAAACCGGAGCGTGTCTATCCGCAATTAAATGATGAAAATGCCATGGAGTTCTTTCTGCAATATGAAAAGGACCACAAAGAGAATAAAGTACGCATGACTACGGATTTTGGGGTTATTGATATTCTATTGTTCAATGAAACAAAATTCCATCGTGCCAACTTTATCTTTTTAACCAAACAGAACTATTTCAACAACACGCAGTTTTACAGGGTTATAGATAATTTTATGGTTCAAGCCGGAAATAGTGACGATAGAAAAACAGCAAGAAAACGTAGAAAAATTGGAAAATATTTACTACCAAAAGACACGAAACGTGGTTTTACACATGAAAGAGGAGTCATATCCATGCCGAGCAGCGAAATTGACAATCCTCATAAATTGGCCTCCCCATATGAATTTTTTATCGTACAACAACACGGTGGCGCCCATTATTTAGATGGTGACTACACTATTTTTGGAAGGGTTATTAACGGCATGGATGTGGTGGATAGAATCGCTGCGGTCGATACCGATGAAGCCGATTGGCCCCTTAAAAATATTTTTATTAGAAAGGTTGAAATTTTGGAATAGGCCGGAAGATCTGAAACCATACAAAACTTAACCATTTACTTATAGATAACAGGCAGTGCAATTTTAAATTTGACGGCAAGTAACCTCAGCACTATAACCACAACACCAGAAATTATAAAAACTACATGGTTTGCAATGGGTAATTCCTGCAACAAGAAATAGGTCAGTCCTCCTAAAATACATGCCGTGGCATAAATCTCCCTTCTAAATATCACTGGTATTTCATTACACAGAATATCCCTTATTACACCACCAAAACTAGCGGTCATGGTTCCCAAAGCTATACATATAATGGGGTGCAATCCAAAATGAACTCCCTTTTCAATACCAACCACGGTATACAACCCAATTCCAATGGTATCGAACAAAAACAAGGAGGTTCTTAAATAGTTAATCCTGGATCTAATCATTATGGCAATAATAGCTGCAGCCATAATGACGTAGGTATATGTCATATCCTTCATCCAGCTTACGGGTGTGGCCCCGATAAGCAAATCCCGAAGTGTTCCTCCTCCCACGGCCGTAACAAAAGCAATTATGAAAATGCCAAACATATCCATCTTCTTATTAACGGCTGCAAGTACGCCAGAAATGGCGAAGGCTATGGTTCCTAAAATATCTATGGCATAAAACATCATTAGTCTTGTTATATTATTAATTCGGTGATCTGTTACATGTTTTGTGTATAATAGTTGTAATCCTTTAAAATGATATCTATGAATTCAACATCTGAATCCTGTTTTATTTCCTTGATATCCATAACTTCTACCAATTTCTGTCTTAATTTTATTAATGTTGGATAATCCCTGGTTTTTTTCGCGGCTAGGAATGTGTCCTTGATAATACGTGCATCCTTATCGGATAATCGAATAACATGGGGATAAGATGGCACGTAATTATTACTTAAGTCCTCTAAAATAGTATGACTGATGTTTATATTATGCTTTAAAGTAATGACTGCTGTTCCGGCAGCTAAATCCCCCAGCCTTTGATTTTTGGAGCTCGTGATAATAGCAATTAGGGCTACGATACCGGTCATGATATTCAAATCCACAATACGCATAAACCATCGTATCAAAAAGTCGGCAAAAGACGCTTGATACCCATCGATCTTAACCACTTTGATTTTCATGATGCGCTTACCGGGAGTTTGCCCGTCTAAAAGAGATTCGAAGACCAAAGTGTAAACGACCACTGGCATATAAAACAAGGCATAAATGGATATTTGAGACCACTGGTCCATATCTCGTACCGCCTCATCTATACGAAATAGATTAAACATTACCTGATAAATTACCACGATGTAGGCAATTTTTATAATCCAATCGATACCATAGGCTAAAATACGTTCACCCACGCTGGCTGCGGTAAAATTAATATTTACATTTTGGGTGGTATTTATTTGTAATTCTACCATGAATCGACTTTAAATTTTGCCATACAAATCTATTGTAATTTATCGTAAGGACTAAACTACGATTAAATAATTTTGATTAGTTTTGATTTGCATGAGAGAAGTTGCCTTTATTAAACAAAACAAGGAAAAATGGCTAAATTTCGAAAAAGCTATTTTTGGAAGGACTCTAAAAAATCCTGATGAACTGGCATCTTTATATATTCATTTGGTTAACGATTTGTCTTATGCACAGACCTACTATCCCAAGAGTAAAACCATCTTATATCTCAACCATTTAACGGCCAAGGCTTTTCAAAAGATTTACAAGACCAAACGCGAAGACACCAATCGTTTTGTGAGTTTTTGGAAGAATGAAGTCCCCCTGTTAATTTACCAATACAGAAGGTATGTCCTGTATGCCTTTATTATTTTTTTTGGTTTTGTCACCATCGGCGCTTTATCGGCGGCCTTTGACGATACTTTTGTGCGTATAATTTTAGGTGACGACTATGTGAATATGACCCTTGAAAATATCGATAAGGGCGACCCTATAGCTGTTTACAAAAACGGGAGTAATTGGGGAAGTTTTATTGGGATCACTTTAAATAACATATACATTGGTATTAAGTCCTTTATTTATGGTGTTTTTGGAGGATTGGGTACCGGATTGGTAATGCTGTATAATGGTATTATGCTGGGGTCTTTTCAGTATTTCTTTTATGAACAGGGTGTGTTTTGGGAAAGTGTACGTGGCATTTGGATACATGGTGCTATGGAGATTTTTGCCATCGTCATTGAAGGGGCAGCAGGCCTCATGCTTGGCGCCAGTATTTTGTTTCCAAAAACCTATTCTAGATCGACTTCATTTAAAATCGGTATCAAAGACGGTGTTAAAATTTTAATTAGCACCTTCCCATTTACGATACTTGCAGGATTTTTAGAGGGTTATGTAACACGCTATTCCAATATCATGCCCAATTGGCTGTCTGTAGGCATTATTTTAATTACACTTGGGATGATTTCATATTACTATCTCATTTACCCATTTATAGTACATCATAAACTCAACAAGTCGCATGCAATTATATAAATCTAGAGGATTTAGTGATTTTTTTCAGGATACCTTTGCTTTTATTAATCAGAATGGAAAGCATTTTTTCAAACACTATTTTATCATCAATGGTGTTTTTTTACTCATTCTTATAGGTATTGGTTATCTATTTACCAAATTTTACACCAATGTTGTTTTTGGTGGATTTCTTGGAGGTAATCAAAGCACAACGGTGTTAGATAATTATATTAATGATCATCTCGGGTTATTTATTGCCATAATGTTCATATTCATTTTTGTTGCCATTATAGCCGCGATGGTATCCTATGTTTTCCCTGCCATTTACTTAAAATTATATGTTGCCCATGATGGTTATCCATTTAACACCGCACAAATAATCAATGTATACAAACAAAACATAGGAAAACTTATAATTTATCTCATTTGCAGCATGCTTTTAGGTATACCGTTGCTCATTGTCTTTTTTGTTGTAGCTTTTATTTTAGCCATTACCATTATAGGCCTATTGGCCATTCCGTTGCTCTTTGGCGCCTTCATGCTCTTTTATATTATGACATTAATGGAATACTTAGAGCATAAACGAGGTATCTGGGAAAGCTTCAGGTACTCCTGGGAACTTTTAAAATCCAAGTTTTGGGCCGCTGCAGGCTGTGTAGGCCTGTTCTATCTTATAAGTTATATTATACAAAACGTGATTAATATAATTCCCTATTTATTTGGAATGGCAAGCTTATTCACAACCATAGAAACAGGAGGTCCCGGTAATGATGAGTTGGATACAACCATGACCATTATACTGTTAGCGGTTTTCTTTTTGTCATTTTTGGTAAGCGCCTTTTTAAATACCATTGTACAATTGAACCAGGGCATTATCTTTTACAGTTTAAAAGAAGACCTTGAAAATATTAATGCCAAAAGCATTATTGACCAAATAGGATCCGGTGAATAAAAATTATGGCCTTCATATCATTGTTTTCCTTATGGGGTTTTTATGGATGTCTCATGTATCCGAAAAATCAGCGATTATCCCTTTTGAACCGCAACAAAACACAAGGGATAGTTTGCAAATAGACACCGGTAAGGTGTCTCCAAGAAAATTTGAAGATTTTAACGATCGCTATACCGATGATGATTTTATTTATGAGAGAACGGTGGAAAACTCTGGTTGGTGGATGCGTTTTAAGCAGTGGTTGACAGATATATTTTGGGACCTCTTCAATCTAAAAAATAAAGAACAAGCTGCTGAGATAACCAATGTAGCCATAAAAATAGCCGGTATTATTATTTTTCTATTGGTTGTTTATTTTATTGTTAAAGCGATATTAAATGAAGAAGGCACCTGGGTATTTGGGAAATTATCCGACAAAAGTATAATTCCTGCAAGCACCATTGAAACCCATATCCACACAACGGATTTCAAAGCCTTAATACAGGATGCAGAAAATCAAAATAACTACCGCTTAGTGATTAGATATTACTACCTATGGCTCTTAAAGTCATTAAGTGAAACCGGAGCCATTGCATATGACCTGGAGAAAACCAATAGTGACTATTTCAATGAGATTGCATCAACCGAGATTAAAGAAGGATTTGCCTATACCTCCTATCTCTATAATTACATATGGTACGGGGAGTTTAATATTGATGACTCTCAGTTCGGTAAGGCCAAACAGGCGTTTGTTAAATTGCTTAGCCTACTAAAAGAATGAACAAGACCGTAAAACTATATTTAGTTATTTTACTTATCCTATTTATTGGTGTGGCCGCTGTCGAATTGTCTTTACCTAAACCCATAAACTGGACACAAACCTATAATGAAAAGCATAAAATACCATACGGCACCTATATTCTGCATGACCAATTAAAATATTTATTTCCTAACGATAGTATCATAACCATACGTACTACGCCCTACCAATATTTTAATGCCCTGTACAACTGGCAGGATAGCACCTATACCTCAGCCGGAACTTATCTTTTAATAAAAGGGTTTACCAATATGGACGACGCATCATCTCAAGAACTATTGGATTTTGCATCCCATGGCAATGAGGTGTTCATTGCCTCCAATTATCCACCCCAAAACATATTGGACTCACTTCACATAACGGTGAAGTACGACTATAATTTTAAAGGTAGGGCTGAACTTAGCCTTTCCAACCCTGTTTTTAAAAAAGACTCCATTACTATAGAAAAAGGATTGAGCAATTCTTATTTCTCTGCATTGGATACCGTGAACACCACGGTCTTGGGTTATCAAAAATTCAACACGTCGAAACATATTAATTATGTGAAGGTCAGTTATGGATCAGGCCATGTCCTGGTACACCTTCAACCAGCCGTGTTCACCAATTATCATTTGTTAAAAGAAGACCATAGGAAATATGCAGCGGCTATTTTATCTTATATAAAAGAGGGTAACATCTATTTCGATTCCCAAAATAAATTAGGGAATAGCTTAGGGAATTCGCCATTGCGGTTCATTTTAAATGAACCTGCATTACGCTGGTCCTGGTATTTAGGACTCATCAGTCTGGCCTTGTTTATGGTATTCAATGCCAAGCGAAAACAACGCATAATACAGGTTATAAAACCTTTGGAGAATACCACTATTGCCTTTACAAAAACCATTGGGAACCTGTATTATGAAACCAGGGATCACCATACCATTATCGATAAAAAAATCACCTATTTTTTAGAGCATGTCCGAAGACTGTATTATATAGATACACAGGTTTTAGATGACACCTTTATTAAGACCTTAAGCCTTAAATCCGGAAAGGATCGGGCAAAATTAAATCAGTTAATCACTTTAATTATAAATTTAAAAGGAAATCGACAGTGCACTGAGGATGATTTGCTTAAATTGAATACCGCTATTGAAAATTTTTACACCACATAAATATGGAACATTTAAACAGTGACGATTCCCAAAAATCACAAAACAAAAATGAAGCACATACAGAAAGCTCAGACCAAATGACTCAAAACCATATGGAAGAAAATATAGATTTTAAAAACCGTTTAGACTTGAGTGAACTTCAGGAGGGCATTGCTCTTATAAAGCATGAAATAACCAAAGTTATTGTTGGTCAAAACAGTATGATCGATTTGCTCATTGCCACAATTTTGGCCAATGGTCATGCTTTAATTGAAGGTGTACCGGGGGTAGCTAAAACCATTTCAGCTAAATTATTGGCAAAATCCCTGGATATTGGCTTTAGCCGAATTCAATTCACACCGGATTTGATGCCTAGCGATATTTTGGGAACTTCGGTGTTTAATGTTAAAACCTCGGATTTTGAATTTAAAAAAGGGCCTATTTTCTCCAACATGATTCTTATAGATGAAATAAACCGCGCTCCGGCTAAAACACAGGCCGCTTTATTTGAAGTTATGGAAGAGCGTCAAATCACCATGGATGGCCTTACATTTAATATGGATCTTCCTTTTATCGTTTTGGCCACTCAAAACCCCATAGAACATGAAGGTACCTATCGGTTACCGGAAGCCCAGCTGGACCGTTTTTTGTTCAAAATAGATATTGATTATCCTAAACTGGATGAAGAAATTGAAATTATTAACCGGGAACAGGCTTTACATGGCGAATCCAAAACCGAAAAAATAACGGCAAACCTTAGCGGCAGCAAAATCATAAATTTTCAAAATATTGTAAATCAAATTATTATCGAATCCCATTTAGTAAAATATATTGCCAATATTATTGTTAATACCCGAAACAATCCCTTTTTATACCTGGGAGCATCACCACGAGCCTCTATAGCCATTTTAAAAGCCAGTAAGGCGTTTGCTGCCATGGGTGGACGTGATTTTGTAACGCCGGAGGATATTAAGCGTGCTGCAATTCCCGTTTTGCAACATCGCGTTATTGTCACGCCGGAACGTGAAATGGAAGGTGTTACAACAAAACAGATTATTAGTCAAATTATTGATACGGTAGAAATACCAAGATAACAGGAATGATTTCAGCTAAAATCGTATGATTGCTAAACCATTAATTAAAAATCCAAAACATAAATAGTGAAGCTTCTTAAGGCGCTTTATATACAAAATCGTTTTTTTTATCTGGCCATGGCCCTGATGGGCTTGTTTGCCCTGGGGTTTGTTTTTCCCAGTTGGTTTAACATCACCAAATTGATCTTATTGGTTTTGGCTACTGTCACTGTTTTGGACATGCTCATCCTTTTTAGTACAAAAAAAGGGCTTACAGCAGAAAGGCACTTGCCTGAAAAATTTTCTAACGGGGACCCAAATCACGTCTCTCTAACCATCGAAAACTTTTATACATTTCCTATATACACCAGGATTATTGATGAAATACCGGAGCAATTTCAAATTCGTCATTTTAAAATAGACAGGAAAATAGCTCCGACAAGCCTATTGGAATTACAATATGAATTACGCCCCACAGCACGTGGCGAGTACCATTTTGGGAAACTTAATATTTACGTCTCTTCCATTTTTGGGCTTATTACACGCCGTTTTAGTTTTAATGACCATATGACAATTCCCACCTACCCTAGTTTTATGCAATTGCACAAGTTCGATTTATTGGCGATAAATAACCATTTACACCAGTACGGAATAAAAAAAATCAGGAAAATAGGTCACACCATGGAATTTGAGCAAATCAGGGAGTATGTCCTGGGGGATGATTTGCGCACCATCAATTGGAAATCTACCGCCAAGAAAAACGAATTAATGGTAAATCAATTTCAGGATGAAAAATCCCAACCGGTATATTCGGTAATTGATAAAGGGCGTGTTATGAAAATGCCCTTTAATGGCCTAACCTTATTGGACCATGCTATAAATTCCACCCTGGTTATCAGTAATGTTGTCCTTAAAAAGCACGATAAAGCCGGACTTTTTGCATTTTCAAAAAAAGTAGAAAACCGCATTGTGGCAGAACGTAGATTGTCGCAAATGCATTTAATATTAGAATGTCTTTACAATATTAAAACTGATTTTTTCGAAAGTGATTTTGGGCGTCTTTATGCGGATATAAAACGAAACATTACGCATCGAAGCCTTATATTATTATACACCAATTTTGAAACATTAGATGGGTTACACAGACAAATGGCCTATTTGAAAGGCATTGCTAAAAGTCATCTATTAGTGGTGATCTTCTTCAAGAATACTGAATTAAGCGCACTCATAAGCAAAAAAGCAGAAACCGTACAACAAGTTTATGATAAAGTTATTGCCGAAAAGTTCTCATTCGAAAAACGATTGATTGTTAATGAATTAAAAAAGTACGGAATCCAATCCATTTTAACCACCCCGCAGGATCTTACTATTGATACGATAAACAAATACCTTGAAATTAAAGCTCGTGGTTTACTTTAATCAAAAAAAATACCCGCTATAAAACGGATATAGCGGGTATAAAAACTAACCACTAACTCATCTAAACTGTTTGACCTAACCAGGCTTTCATCATCCAAACCGTTTTTTCTTGCTCCGTAATGAAGTCACTCATCATGGCATTGGTTCCTTCATCATTGGCATCATCTGACTTGTCTAAAATATCGCGTTCAATTTTAAGTAGTTCGGTTAAGGATTCAACAATCAACCAAACGGCTTTTTCATCCTCAGAAATGTTTTTACCCACTCGTACCTGGGCGATTTCGGAATAATCTTCAAAGGTATGTAATGGTGTTTCTCCAAGGGTCAATATACGTTCGGCTATCATATCAACTTTTAAATTGGCATCATTGTATAACTCTTCAAACTTCACATGCAAATCGAAAAAGCGTTTGCCTCGTATATTCCAATGAATTCCTCTTAAATTTTGATAATATATTTGAAAATTAGCCAGTAATTTATTCAATTCCCGGGCCAATTGGACTGTTTTTGTGGCATCCAAACCAATACTATTACGTGTCATCATTTTTATCATTCTTATAATTCTTATATTATTTTGTACTACAAATTTAATTTATAATTAACGCCTATTTTAATAAATTTTATTGATAGTTTTTATATTTTTATAGCCTAAATCAATAGATTATGACCATTACACAATTGTACTATGTCCTGGCGGTTGCTGAAAACCAAAATTTCACCAAAGCAGCCGAAAAATGTTTTGTGACGCAGCCCACTTTGAGCATGCAAATACAAAAACTTGAGGATCAATTGGATGTTCAAATTTTTGATCGTACCAAAAAACCCATAGAACTCACTGAAATTGGAAGAAAAATTGTTACCCAAGCAAGAAATATCGTTAATGAATCGTATCGTATTCAAGATATCGTAGACCAGCAAAAAGGGTTTGTTGGAGGTGAATTTAAGTTAGGTATCATACCGACAGTCATGCCTACCTTATTACCCATGTTCTTAAAAAACTTTATTAAAAAACACCCTAAGGTTAAGCTCATAATCGAAGAATTAACCACCGAAGAAATAATAAACAAAATAAAAGATGGGCATTTGGATGCGGCTATTGCTGCCACGCCACTCGAGGAAGAAGACATTAAAGAACGGGTACTTTATTTTGAACCCTTTGTAAGTTACATTCCCAAAAGCCATAGGCTACATTTAAACAAAAAAATAAATGTTGAAGATCTGGATATTAATGACATGCTTTTATTGGAAGACGGGCATTGTTTTCGGGATGGAGTTATCAACCTGTGTAAAGTTTTTAAGAATAATCCCGACGATAAATTTCAGTTGGAAAGTGGAAGTATTGAAACCTTAATAAAACTCTCCAATGAAGGACTTGGCATGACTTTACTCCCGTATTTACACACGTTGGACATCAATGAAAAGGACAAAGAGAACATTCACTACTTTAATGAACCCACTCCTGCTAGGGAGGTAAGTCTCATCTATCACAAGAGTGAACTAAAAATACAAATTATTGAAGCCTTACAGGATGTCATATCCGGCATCATTAGAGGTGCCATTGCCTTCCAGAATGTAAAAATAATTAGTCCTCTATCCAAAATGTAAAAGAGCGACTTAAAGTCGCTCTTTTCCCTATGGTTTTAAATAGATTAAACATTGATTTAATTCTGGGTTTTGCTGTACCAAGGACTGAATAAACACTTTGAGCTCCTCAATCTCATAAGGTAACAACCGTGTTAAAGCCTTTTGTACTTCCTTGCAAAACAATGTAACATCAAAACTGACTTTATTAAGTACCGTTTTGGTATACTCAAGCATTGCTCTTGCCATAATTAATATTAAGTATTTGGTTTGAAAAAGTAAAGGTATACGATAGGCCAGAATTTTTAAAATTTAACATCTAAATTTAACAAAAAATTGGAAACGCCCATCAAAATTTAAATTTTTTAACATATTAAAATCTATTGTCACCGTCCAACAAATCACCTAAACCTCCCAAAATACTACCTTCTCCTTTATCTTTACCGCCTCCTCTGGGTGCTGAAGCCAATACTCTTCCGGCCAATCGACTAAATGGCAAAGATTGAATATAGACTTCTCCAGGCCCTTGCAATTTCGCAAAAAACAGCCCTTCACCTCCAAATATTGTGTTTTTAATACCCCCTATAAATTCAATATCATAATCCATATCCTGGGTAAAACCAACAATACATCCTGTATCCACGCGCAAGGTTTCACCCGATCGTAATATTTTTTTAGCCATGGTGCCTCCCGCATGAACGAATGCCATACCATCGCCTTCCAGTTTTTGCATTATAAAACCTTCCCCTCCAAAAAGTCCACGTCCCAGTCGTTTAGAAAATTCGATGCCAATACTAACCCCTTTAGCGGCACATAAAAAAGCGTCTTTTTGACAAATAAATTTACCCCCATACTGGGTCAGGTCTATTGGAATTATTTTACCGGGATATGGAGAAGCAAAGGAAACTTTACGTTTACCTGACAATATGTTATAGAATGCTGTCATGAAAAGGCTTTCTCCTGTAAGAATCCGTTTTCCAGCACCTAAAATTTTACCTAAAAACCCGGAATTTTGTTGGGATCCATCTCCAAAAATGGTTTCCATTTTAATGCCATCATCCATCATCATAAAACTACCAGCCTCGGCAACAATGGCCTCCTGTGGATCCAGTTCAATTTCTACGTATTGCATTTCTTCTCCGTAGATTCGATAATCTATTTCGTGTGCAGTCATTTTTTTATGGTTTTGATTCGTTTATTTGTTGATTCCATTTAGCTTTTGTTACACCATGTCTTAAAAAATTCCATTTACCATTCTGAAATTTTAAGTTTTGAACTCGTTTATGCTGATACCTATTACCTCTTTTTTTTTAAATCTTAATTTGCGGATCTATTTTTTAACTTTTATGCTCCATTCAAATTTAAATGTCGATACTTCCAACCCCGCTTCATTAACGCCCGTGGCAGTCATCCAAATGGTTTCCCCTTCTCCACCATGTATTGCTTTATTTAAGGCCTCGTCCACCAGACTCCCATCTTGGCAAGTAAATGTAATTTTACCTGTTGCTTTTTTTGTAAACGTTGCCTTATTGGAGGTAACTAACATAGACATCCTTGTTCCGCTTTCCTTAATTTTACCTGTAATCAAGGCTCCGGTAGAAAATTCGGCTGCCATTCCTTGCACTGCCCAATACATGGATTTAAATGGATTTTGATTTATCCATCGATGCCTAACGCTCACTTCACATGACCGGGCATCAATAAACGCCGTTCGAACCCCGCATAGATAAGCCGATGGCAACTTTAAAAACATGAACAGATTTAGTTGTCTGGGTGTTAATTTCATTTAGTAATGGTTTAAATACAGCCTAAATTAAAAAATAAATCAATAGCCGTAAATGTTAAATTAATGTTAAATTTTAGTACTGTGTATTGCATAATACCTTCTTTTAGATATATATTTGCATAAGAAACTATTATATGTTTTAAAATCATGTTAGATAATCACCAAAAAAATATTGCAACATTTATCCATTTATCTACTTTTAGCAGGTTTATAATTCCCTTTGGAAATTTTATAGGCCCTTTAATTTTATGGATTAGCAATAAAGATAAATCAGAATTCATTGATCATCATGGTAAACAGGCTCTAAATTTTCAAATTAGCATTTTGCTTTATGCCATTATTATTGGTACGATTACCATTCCTCTCTTTGTATTCAAAATACTCGGTGGATTGGATTTTATGGAATTTAACGGTTTTCATGATTTTCATATCAATATTGGGAAGCCTTCGCCCCTACTGTATATTGGTGGCGGTCTTGGCGTTATAATGATCCTTGCATTTATTGTGGAACTTGCACTGATCATAAGGGCCAGTCTTAAAGCAAGAAATGGCGACCTGTACAACTATCCCCTGACCATTAATTTTTTAAAATAGACGTTACACATTTCATCATCAATAATCAATCAAAAAATGAACAGTTTCACCTTATTTAAACGCTTTAGAACATGAAGATAGAAAACACAAAAGCACAAATGCGCAAAGGGGTTCTGGAATTCTGCATACTATCGGTCTTAAAGGACGAAGATGCCTACGTAGCAGAAATCTTAGATACCCTGAAGAACGCTAAGTTGCTTGTAGTAGAGGGAACCATTTATCCACTGCTAACACGGCTTAAAAACGCAGGACTCTTAAATTACAGATGGGAAGAATCTACATCCGGACCTCCAAGAAAATATTACGGGTTAACCGAAACGGGCAAACTTTTCCTTAAAGAACTTGATAATACTTGGGGAGAACTACAAAATGCAGTAAATATAGTAACAAGACAAAAAACAACAAAAAAATGAATAAAACAGTCAACATAAATTTAGCAGGTATATTTTTTCATATCGATGAGGATGCATACTTAAAATTACAGCGCTATCTTGAGGCTATAAAACGTTCATTTACGGACTCTCAAGGACGTTCTGAAATTATCGCCGACATAGAAGCACGCATTGCTGAACTTTTTAGTGAACGCATGCAACACGATAAACAAGTTGTACGTATAAAAGAAGTCGACGAAATCATTGCCATTATGGGACAACCCGAAGACTATCTGGTTGACGACGAAATTTTTGAAGATGGGCCGAAGACGACTTCCAAAAGACCTTCATCTCCGTCGAAAAAATTATTTAGAGATACAGACAATTCTTATATAAGTGGTGTATCTTCCGGGTTAGGTCACTATTTAGGTATCGATGCCGTATGGATAAGACTATTGTGGATCCTGCTGACCTTAGGATCTGGTGGTACGTTTATATTTATTTATATTCTATTTTGGGTTTTAGTTCCTGAAGCAAAAACGACCGCTGAAAAACTAATGATGACGGGTGAGCCCGTCAACATTAGTAATATTGAAAAAAAAATCAAGGATGGCTTTGAAAATGTATCGGATACTATAGAAGATGTCGCTAAAAATGTGTCTGAATCCGTTTCTGATGTCGCTAAAAATGTATCGGATGCTGCCAAAAAAGTTGATGTTAAAAAACAGGCTAACTCCATAAAATCGTCTTCAAGGACATTTTTCGACACCCTGGGTGAAGTTATACTGTTCTTTTTCAAGATATTCGCCAAGTTTGTTGGTATTCTTTTAATGCTTATTGGTGCCTCCACGCTCATTGGACTCGTTATAGGGTTGTTTTCTTTAGGCGTTGTAGATATTATTCATATTCCCGGTTTGGATTTGGTAGATATTCTTAATACTGGTGAAACACCTATTTGGCTTATTTCACTATTGACCTTTTTTGCCATAGGAATCCCCTTCTTTTTCCTGTTCTATTTAGGGTTAAAAATTTTGATTAACAACCTGAAATCCATTGGAAAAATTGCAAAATTTACATTGTTGGGTGTTTGGTTAATGGCAATCATTGGTTTGGTTGTGACCGGTATTCGGCAGGCCAGTGAACATGCTTTCGACGAATCCGTATTGGAAAAGCATGAAATAACCATAAAAACTTCGGATACTCTAAATGTTAAAATGTTATCCAATGATTTTTACAATACCTCCAATTTTAGATACCACCATGGATTTCGAACCGGACAAAATGAAAATGGTGAAAAAACCATTTATTCATCAGATATTACCTTAATAGTGCGGTCAACAACAGATTCCATAGGTAAACTAATAATAGATAAAAATGCAGATGGCAGAAGTTATGAAAAAGCTATTGCGCGGGCAAAAAATATTAACTACAAGTATAGTATCGGTGATAACGAAATACAACTTGGATCTTATCTAACGACCGATCCCAAAAACAAATTTAGTGATCAGGAAGTTACTGTTATACTGTATTTACCGGAAGGTACTATTGTTAATTTTAGTAAAAGCACGAAATCTATATTGCATTTTAGCAGATATAATAACACCATTGTAACATCCGGGGATGTCAATCATTATTTGAAAATTCTTGATAGTGATATTGAATGTTTGGATTGTCCGGTAGAAGAAGGATTTGACGTAGATGTTGATATTAGAGATGACGACTCCAGCTTAAAAATAAATGATGAAGGAATGGAAGTCAAAGTTGATAGTTCTAGCCTTTCCATAAAGCGTCATGCTATTAAAGGCAGCACCGAATCTGTTAAAGTCGATTTGGATAAAGACGGGCTTTCCGTAAAATCAACTAACGAATAACATTTCGTCCTCGGAAAATAACAGCTCAGATATAAAAATTACTTTTTCCCGGTCTTTCATCAGACATTTAATCAAAATTAATCATCAATTAAAAACGAACAGTTATGACAACTTTAATCAAAATCATAGTATCAACCCTCATGAGTTTAACCCTTTTCTCCTGCAATTTCGATTTCAATTTTGGTATGGGAGTTCGCGGTAATGGAAATGTGGTTGTAAAAGAGCGTATGATCAATGGAAATTTCTCTACGATTAAGGCGACGGAGGGTTTGGATGTTTATTTAACCCAAAGCGATAATGAAAGTATTGTTGTAGAAGCCGATGAGAACCTCCACAATCTTATTTTAACAGATATTGAAGATGGTGTATTAAAAATTCATACCAAGGAGAATATTGGATCCTGCAAAGCCAAAAAAATATTAGTAGGTTTTAAGACTATTTCCCAAATCATTGCCACAAGTGGAAGTGATGTGTATTCTACAAATACCATTACTGCTAACCAATTGAATTTAAGAACAACCAGCGGCAGTGATATGAAGTTAGATGTTAACACCCAGACCTTGCATTGTGAGGCTACCAGTGGCAGTGATTTGAAATTATCCGGAAACACCAATACTTTAATTGCAGAAGCAACCAGTGGAAGCGATATTAAAGCCGGGGAATTGTTTGCCCAATCCAGCGAGGTAAAAGCCACTAGTGGGGCAGATATTACGATAAACACCTCCAAGGAACTTACTGCAAGAGCTACAAGTGGGGGTGATATAAATTATTACGGGAACCCGGAACATGTTGATAAAAAGGACAACTCTTCCGGTAGTATAAGGAAAAAATAGCGACATATCAAAAACCAACCAAATAAAAATGAAAAAGGTCTTCAATAATTTGAAGACCTTTTTTGCATACATCTTTTAATACTTAATTTTCTCTTACGGCCAATTGAAAATCAATTGTAATTTCATCCTGTACGGTAACTAATCCAAATAGTTTTTTAGGGGCCTCCAAATTATAATCCTGCATACTTAAAGTTAGATCTCCCATAATGAGCATGCCCTTATCCTTTTTAAATGTTAAAGGCACTTTATAGTTTTTATTAATGCCGGCAATGGTGATATCTATATTTGCCAAAATATTATCGGAATGCGCCTCTAGTTCACTAATTTCATTTAAAAATAGCGTAATTTGAGGATACTGATTGGTTTTTAATATTTTTTGAAGATCATTATTCAGGGCTTTCCCTCCACAATCAAAACATTCATTTTCCAAGACCAATACCGTTTTGTTAAAAACCATTTTATTATCCTTAAGATAATAAATTACCTCAATCGGATTTTTAAGTTTATTCACATCGAAACCACAGGTAAACCTATTGATGTTGGTTTTACCACTAACCTCTAAGGAACTCTCGGACGTTACAATTACCGAAGTTCTTTCAAATACAGCATCACTTGTTGCAAATGCCAACAAACTGAGCATTAACCCAATAAATAAAATCTTTTTCACGGCACTTAACGTATTAAAAATTATTACATAATTTATGAACTATAAGCTCTTACGTTTAGGTAATATAAGAAAAATGAATGAATTAAAATTTCAATTCCTTTTGAATCCTTTATTTAGTCATTAATCGCAGCCCTTTTAACAACATCCCCAATCCCAAAGTATTATCGGAATCGGGGATCTGTTTAACTCAAATCATCCTCTTTTAAATGCATTCTTATCTTAGAAGCTAATGGCTGCCTCTAGCATAAGGCCATTAAATTCACCGTTGTTAAGTAATGAGCCTGGAGCATACCCATGATAATTTTGATCAACATATTCTAATTTCATTAAAACGTTCTTGGTCATAAACCACCCAGCTCCTATTTGGCGTCTATCAATACTTACGTCACCACTGGTTTCCTCAGAATCTACGTTGTTATAACGTGCTCCCAAGTAGAAATTTTCTGATTGACCGAATCTGTAAATCACCTCACCGGCTAACTGTGTTACATTTCTACTATCACTATCTCCGGTAGACTTGCCTGAAACCGTTTCAAAAGTACCAAAGAATTCTAGTCCATTGTATTTCAAGAATGGATTTATCATGATAGCCGTAACACTATTTCTAAAACTGGGTGAAAAACGTCCTGATCTAAAGCCTGAAGAACCTACAGGTTCCATAACATGATAATATCTTGATCCTGCTCTATCTGCTGAGTACAAATATAAACTTGGAACATAACCCGTGTTATACAATGACCCTGTTAATCTGAATCTAAAATCGTCGTTAATTTGTTTATCATACCCCAGTTTAGCCAGGAATGATGCGCCTCCGGTCTTATCACTGGTGTATTGACCGGTATTTCTGCTTATAGGATTCTCTGTTGATTGGTTTAATTTACCATTTGCAAAACCAATCATTCCCAATAAACCACTGTCACACTGATAGTATAATTCTGCTCCTACCTCGGTCGTAAAAGCATCCATAATTAGGTTACCAACAAATGGGTTAAATATGGTTTGGGCATTATCACTTCTTCTAAAATGCGCGTCACCATAGTTGTTTTCCATGTGTCCTATCTTAATGGTGGCATGTTTCATAAAGTCCTCTAAAAGTCCTTCACTGATAAAATCCAAATTATCAATTTGAAAATACCCCCCTTTTACATAGGGTTCTGGGTGGTGTCTGGAGGATAAATAGGTGCGTAAATGCATCCTAACACCCTTTGCTAATGCGACATCCAAATCCAGGTTGGCTGTGGCTAAATTAAAGTTTGATCCAATCTCTGCCAAAGGAGTAACATCAAACCATGGGCTATCTTCATCGGTCGTAGCCATCCAACCACTATCATGGTCTAAGGATTGGTATTGTAATGTCGATGACCCACCTATTCTAACCTTTACGCCTTCAAAGGTACTTACGGTATCCTTAGGTGCTTCAAAGACGTTTATGCCGTTTTTATCGGGTTCCCGATAATTATCTAGGCTTCTGTTCTGAGCATAAAAGCTCAACCCCATAAATACTACTGCCAGTAATATTACTTTTCTAAATATTGATCTCATGATTTTACTATTTTATAGTTATTAATTGTTATTGTTTAAATATTGATTCGAATTTTATTGTAATTTCATCTCCGGTTGTAATGGTTCCAAGTAAAGCTGTTGGTGGGTCAACATTAAAATCTGTCATCAGAAAGGTTTTCTCACCTATCAATTTAATGGTGTTGCCATTTACCTCGGCCTTAAGTTGTAATGAAATATTCCTTTTGGTTCCGGAAATAAAAAGATCCCCAGATGTATCTGCTATATACCTATTTTCTCCCAGAGATTTAACGCCCTTGACTTGTGTTAAGTGGAATGTGATTTTTGGGAATTTATCCGTCTTCAAGGCTTTGTAGGTATTTTTGTCCATGGACTTCTTACCACTTTTAAGCGTCTCGGTTACAATATTAACCTGCAATTTATCCAAGTTGAAGTCTTCCAAACTTGTAAATGACACCGTTCCATTATAGGAATCGGTTTGGATATGCCAATCGTGTAAACTGGACGTACCAAAAACTTTTAATGATGAGTTGCCCGCATCTAATTTAAATACCTGACCAAAACTGAAACTGATGTAGAAAACAGCAACCAGAAAACAAGCTAATGTGCTTTTATTTTTTATAGATCCCATAATATTGTCTTTTATTGGTACAAAGTTCCGACACGAACCAATATTAAAATATGATTTTTGTCATTGTCTAACAACAAGGTGTTTCAGCGACGGTAATGGTATAACATTTTTAACTTAAAACTTACATTTTTTAAACACACCCGCTGAAACCCAAATTCCATAGATCTCAAAATAAAAAAATTATTGTATTGAATTATGGTCGAACTTTTTTAAATGATTGATTCCCCCATATTTTATCTACAGGTGTTTCGCTTAAGGGGATTACACCGCATGAATTTAACATAATTAATCATGGTAATAAAATATCTGGCTATTTCGAATTTATCATGCTGCCATAAAGGATGAATGAGATCGATAGGGGCCTTAATGCATACAACTATGTTAATTGAAGTAAAATTAATATCTTTCCATTATACCATCGATTTCCAAAGCATACCTGTCGATACCCCCTTGAAGGTTATAAACGTTATCAAACCCATTACTATGGAGATAGTCAACCACTGCTTTACTTCTGCTACCAAGATGACATATTACAACTATGGATTTATTTTTAGGTAACTTATTCAAGTTTTTTGAAATTTGTTGTAAGGGTATTAATTCAGACCCCTCAATCCTGGCGATTTCATATTCATGGGGTTCTCTAACATCCAATAAAAAAACTTCATCCTTCCTTATTAAATGCAACAAACTTTGAGGTTGTATTTCTTTATTGTCTTGAGGATCAATGGTTGAATGTGAAATTTTTGATTCGTCTTTTTTTACGCCGCAAAAAACATCATAATCAATGAGTTCTTTAATGGTTGGGTGCTCCCCACATATCTCACAATTTGGATTTTTATGTAAACGAATTTCCGAAAAGCGCATGTCCAAAGCATTGTATACTAATAAACGTCCGATTAAAGGCTTTCCTTTATCCAAAATTAGTTTAATCACTTCAGTGGCCTGAACCGTTCCCATGATTCCCGGCAAAACGCCCAAAACACCTACTTCAGAACACGACGGTACTGTTCCTGCCCCGGGTGGACTAGGGTATAAACATCTGTAACAAGGCCCATCATTTGTCGCAAATATACTGGCTTGACCTTCAAACTTATAAACCGATGCATAGACATTGGGTTTCCCCAATAACACACAAGTATCGTTGACCAAATATCGTGTTTGAAAATTGTCAGTCCCATCAGCCACAATATCATAATCTTTAATAATATCCTTTGCATTGCTCGAATGTAGTGCAACATGATGTAAAACTACATGAACATCCGGATTAATATCCTTAAGGGTCTGTAGGGCTGATTCTATTTTTAGCTGTCCTATGGAGGAGTTACCATGAATAATTTGTCGCTGGAGATTAGAGGTTTCTACCACATCAAAATCAACCAATCCTAAAGTACCTACGCCCGAAGCAGCCAAATACATGGCGAGTGGAGAACCCAATCCTCCGAGACCTACTACCAAAACCGATGCCTTTTTTAGCCTTTTCTGTCCTTCCATTCCGACTTCCGACAATAATATATGCCTGGAGTATCGTTTTAATTCTTCTCTGTTTAACATGTTCTGTGTAATTTTGTAAACATTCAATTCTCCACCATTGAGAGGAAGTGTTTACCGTATTTAAATTAAAATCATTGGATAAAATTAAGACATTTCATATAGAAAAATTGATATTATGTCAACATTTAGAGTCTTAAATACAAGTTATTCCTTTTTCGTAACATGCTACCTTAATTTGTTAATCCGCCAATCACTCTAGATTTTAGATCGATAGACAGCTTCTTAAAATGTCTTTGGATGAAATAACGATTAACTCTAGACCTAATAGTTTTGGGATTATGGTGGTCCACTGTTATTTTAAAATAATTGATAATACCCTTCTACTAATTCTAAAGTCTAATTAATGTAACGTTTTGGGTATAACCTATTGCCACGCCTAAAATTACTAAAAATGTAATTGCTTTTTTCATGATAAGTTGGTTTAGTAACTATTTAAACGTGTTGAAACACATTATCTGAAAATGTATCTAAAACGAGACTCACTTACTGTTTATCAATATTCTAATAAAAGTTTAAAAGGTGTAAAAAACAAGGCTTACAGGTAGGAAATATTAGCTTGAATTAAGGTAATTCAAGCCGTACTTTTAATTTAGAATTATAATTAGGACCAGGAGTATACAAATTACCATTAAAACCTTATATAAAAGAATAACTAATAGAAACTTATTTCTGCTTTTCATATTCTGCTATTATTTGTCTATTTCATTATTTAAGCTAGCCACCAATACAAGCCGAAACAAATGATTGTATAAAACACCAATAGAAAGAGTTCCAATTTGAACTTATTCAGTTCTTTCATAGCTTCATCTTTTTAAAGTGAAATGGGATTTAAAGGATTTTATTTCTCCGTTTTTTGGCTCTATATAGTTCAGGGTAAACCAATAATCATCTGCAGGCAGAGGAACACCCTTGACAGTACCATCCCATCTCTCCCTGCTTGGATTAAACTGTTTGATTAACTTACCATAACGATTAAATATATTGACACAAGCATTAGGTTGATTGTCAAGACCTGAAATATTCCAGGTATCATTATATCCATCGCCGTTAGGTGTAAAATACCTGGGATAGTCCATAACTATTTTTCTTATACTGCTAACACCACATCCTGCTAAGTTTCTTACGGTTATGAGATGCTCTCCTTTGCTTACATTACTAAATAGGTTGCTTTTTTGCCAAGGGTTTTGATCCAATCTATATTCAAAATCTTGAATACCAATACCTGATACGTTAACTTTTAGGGTGTTTTCCTCAATTAAAGGATAAAAAATTGTTTCAACCATAATTTCCGGTGGTGGACTCAACACAACTCTTGTTTTAAATGTGCAAAAACAATCTGTTAGTTTACTTTTAACCTCAACATGATATTCTCCATCTTCTGTAGGAGAGATTGTGTTTGACGATTCGTTTGAAATTATAGTACCATTGTTAAACCATTTAAAACTATATTCATCCGCATTGAGTCCTGTATCTATTTTTTGATTATTCTTTAATAATCCTTTGGACTACCGATGCGGTTTCAAATTCCATTTTAAGCACATAAATACCTGCAGGAAGTGTTGACAGGTCCAGTATTGAATCCTTTTCTTTAATATTTTTCACAGGTTTACCAAGCATATCGAATAATTGCATGCTTACCATCTTATGTTCTTTCGAAGATACATGCAATTGTTCCGTTGTTGGATTGGGATAGATTTCTAGTCCTTCCAGCAGTTCGGCCCGGTCCACACTTAACAGTGCCCCACTGTTTACATACATTTCCGCAATTCGTGTGTTGGAATAGCCTAAAATTATGATATCCTCTGTACCATTACCATCCACATCTCCAATGGCTATATCTGCATTATTAATGCCCGTTATACTCTCTGATGACTCTTCTCTAAAATTACCCAACCCGTCATTGCTGTACAACCTGGTATTTCTTTTAGGTGTTGAATTCTCATAACCAGAAATAATGACATCCATATCACCATCGTTGTCGGTATCAAAAAAATTTACAGTTCCGGCATTGCCACCAATAAATGGTTGAGTGGCATCTAATGTAAAGGTTCCCGTCCCATCATTTAAATATAACTCGGCCACCCTGTCTGAGGTCCCAAAACGTCCATTTATTAAAAGATCCTGGTCGCCATCACCATCAACATCTGCAAAATCAGCATCACTATCCCTCATATCTGTGAATATGGCAGAAGCCGCGATATCCTTTACAAAAACACCCGTTCCGTCGTTTAAATATAAACTCGTTAACTCACTGGGCCCTGTATCTCCTGTGATCAACAAATCTAAATCTCCATCACCATCTACATCGGCAACATCAACATCGCCCTCGTTCGCCAAATCGAATGCCGGGCTGGCTGTAAGCAAAGTGAATACCGCCGGATTTGCACCGTTATTCTTATAAACCTCTGTTATCCTAGCTGCGGCTGCAGTATTATATCCGGAAAGGATTACATCTAAATCACCATCGTTATCCAAATCCTCAATGATGACATCGCCAACACTAACATCCTTAAAGGGCTGGGAGGCATCCAAGATAAAAGCTCCTGTCCCGTCATTAAGCCATAATTCTGCTATCCTACCGCCTGAAATACTTCCGGTCAAGATTAAATCCATATCACCATCCCCCTCGATATCCGCAAATTCAGACCCCACATTTTCCACACCTTTAAAGGGTGTCTCTGCTACTAGAGTAAAATTACCTGAGCCATCATTAGTGAACAGCTCTGCTATCCCCTGAAATCCAGAGCCTCCCTGATCTCCTGTATTGAAAAAATCCAGGTCCCCGTCGCCATCTATGTCCACCAGGTGAGCTGATCCGTCTGTGGTGCCTTTGAATGGGGTACCACCAATTAATGTAAAGCTTTGGGCATAAACAATAGCCCCACATAAAATTGTTAAAAATGTAATTTCTTTTTTCATAATTAGTCTGATTTAGTAACTATTTAAAAGTGTTAAAACACGTTAACGATATACGCATCTCAATCAAGACTAACTTACTGTTTATCAAATTTTTAATAAAACTTTATAGGTGTGAAAAACAAGGCTTACAGGTAGGAAATTTTAGTGATATCGGTGAATATTATCGGTGTGTTTCTTGAAGGTAAAACGATCCTATTGAACCAACCCTATTTGTATAATTTATCTCGGTATTCGCTGGGAAGCAACCCATAGTGTTTTTTAAATTTTTTGGAGAAATATTTTGAATCCCTAAACCCTACAATGTAGGCGATTTCAGCAATGGAAACATCTTCATTCTTTGCTAACAGATCACGTGCCAATTCCAATTGAATTTTATTTTGAAATCCAATTAAAGACAATCCCACAATATTTTTTACACGACATCTTAATTTTTTTTGTGGCATATTTAAATCCTCTGCAATTGTTTTCCAGGTTTTACCATTTCGAATGATTTTGTCATGCACAGCCATTTCAACTAACGCAATCCATTGTAAATCATTTTGGATGGCATCCTCAGTAAACAGTGTCTCTTTTCCCGTATTGGGTTTAAGTTGGGTAAATTCTGAATGGATAAATTTAATTGGAATGGAAAACGGTAATTCGTCCTCCTCTTTAAACTTATTCTTATTGTTACATGTGCATTCAAATGTGTTTGACAATTCCCTTCCTAGATTTATCAATTCTTGCTTGTTAATTTCTATTCTTGGAAATGACTTTTCTATGGTACTAATCAAATTAAATATACAAGAAAAAAACAATTTGTTATCATTAAATGCACTTTTCGACAGAAAACTTAACTCATCTGTCACTCTAAATTTAACCAATAAAGTCAATGTTTTATCCATTTTTAAAGTTGACTTTATCCTGTTTTTTTCCATTAGGTTTTCTTCCATGTTAATAATGCCAATAGTGTTGATGTTATGGCTGCTCCGATCCAAAAGATGGTTATGCCATTAAAATTGTATACCGTATTTCCCTGGATTACGGATTTATTGTTTTCAATTAAATACCCACTGGCAATATCTTGAATCCCTGCAGCCATATAGCGCATTATACCTACCACTCCCAAAGCTGCTCCTGATGCCTTCTTAGAGGCCATATCAATAGCCATTAAACCTCCAAGGTAACATATTAAAGCACCTATTGCTAACCCAAAAATAATCATGCTTAAAGCATCCAACCACCACATATTTTTGGGCCCTAATAAAAAAAGTGATATCCCTATCACGTTCATCAATCCAAAAATGAAGGCAGGGGCTTTTCTCCTACCCTTAAAAAATCTATCTGATACAAAACCTGATGATGCGGTGCCCAGAATACCACATATGGCACTAATTGCAACGAGCGAATTTGCCTGTGTTAATGTATAGCCTTTCGCCGTTTCAAAATAATATGGGCCCCAACTGTTTACAGCGTATCTTGAAATATACATAAAGGCACTGGATAATGCCAAGATCCAAACGTAAGGGTTCTTTAAGACACCTTTTTGTTCTTGCCAAGTCGATAAATTATCCTTTTTAAAATCTTCATTAACTGGCGAAAGCCCCATGCTCTCAGGGGTATCATGAAAGAAAACAGAAATAATTAACGCTCCAAACAATCCAACCAAAGCTGCTGCTCTAAAGCCCCATTGCCACCCAAGATAAGATACAATCACAGCAGTTAATATATATGTAAAAGCTTCACCTATATTATGACTGGTACTCCAAAACCCATAAAAACTCCCACGTTCTTTGTCTTTATACCAGCGTGAAAGCGACACGATACAGGATGGCGCCCCCATGGATTGTACCCAACCATTTATCCCCCAGCACATCGCAAAAAATATAAAAGTACTAGTAAAGCCCATAATTAAGTTAGCTAAAGCAGATATTAATAGCCCTGCAGACATGAATCGTCTTATATTACTGTGATCGACCAAAAACCCATTAGTGAGTTTACCAATGGCATAGGTGAAAAATAAAGCTGATCCTATTAAACCCAACTCAGATTCTGTCAATACTCCAGTGTCTACAATGGGCTTTTTAATTACATTTAGACTCATTCGACATACATAGTATAATCCGTAACCTAAGGTAGCGGATAGAAAAACCTCCCATTTTAGTTTTTTATAGAATTCGTCTTGCTCTACATCCAAGATTAGATTTTGCTTAGGATTTGATTTCTTAAAATATTTGATCATGAACTATTTTATTTATTTGGACCCGTATATTTTACCTGGCTAGATGTTCGATTAAAGTTATCTATGGTTGGCAACCCTATTTTTGTGGAAACAATCCTTTTATAGACTATTAATTATTCAAATTATCTGAACTATCTATAAAAGTTGACAATAATTCAATGTCTGATTTTTTAAAAAAGGTAATGGCATGGCATAATGCCATGCCTTCCCTTTCAACAACTGAACTAACTTAAATTAACCAAATACTAAAATTACCCAGCATTGAATTAATGTTTTTATTCTGTGATCTTTAATCATGAAGGTTTTTACTTCTTAAATATTCTAACAATAATTTTGGACATTCGGTCTGAATGATATTAATCCCTTTTGAAATCAATCTCCCAAATGCAGCATCAGGCTCTTTTAAGGCCCGGTCATCATGATGTCCCTTATTATGATCAGGCCAAAGCACGTTGACCCAAACACGTGTACTCACTCTTTGAAATTCAATTAACTTTTCAACTTCCGGATAGGGATCAGATGAAAACCTAAATTCAACAGCATCAAAAGAGTTTTGTAATACCTCAATAAAGCATTCCTGATATTTATCCTCACCGAGTTGATAATTAGCATGTACAGCACGGAATCCATTTAGAACCCAAAATTTTGTTTAACATTACTAAGGGGTTTATTATATCCCTTAATGATAATTTGATCTGCGGTATTTGTGCCCTTATTAATTGGTAAAACTTATTCATATAAAAGAGATGATTAAAGTGGCATTAGGTCTCGACATGTTTAGAAAAAAACTGCAGATAAAGTCAGATTGAGTTCCATTTTTTGTTCCTTTCTCGATTACAGATGCCCCTGCTAAAGGCATCCCGGACTCATCTGATATTACACCAGATACTTCGGCTTGTTGTCCAACCTTTAGCGAGTCGTTATTTCTAACTAAAATGGTATTATTAGCCGTGAATTTTACACTAAATTTACCACTGGAAAGACTTCTCTCGGATAACTGATTTGCATTAATATTGCCCTTTTTTACCTCTATCTTTGTAAAGCCATCAAATAACCCATCTTGATAAATAAACTTATATGCTGTTTGTTCTTTTATCAATTTAAAGATCTCTTCACCCGTCAATGATTGGTCAATATCAATCTTGCCCTTTGCATTTTGAGATAGTAAATTGTTTGGTGAGAAGCTAAAAGCGGTCAAACAACATAATATAATAAAGGTACACATGATAATAATTAGCCATTTCCTTCTAAAAAAACAAAGAACATGTTTACATTTTAACTCCATAAATTTGCCTTGTTATTAGTTAGTTTTTATTTATTAATTAATGACTCCAAAGGGAATAAAGCGCAATACTTATCAGGTAAACCTTTATTCCCCATTTTTTACTTTAAGGTTATTGTTTTATTACTTATTTCATAATTTTTAATTGTACTTAATGTTTTTAATGTGGTAAATATTCCTTCAATGTTCTGATTTTTTCCCAATACGCCGGAAAACGTTATAGTCTCTAATTGTTTATTTTCATAAATCACATCCACATCATACCACCTCGAAATGGTTTTCATGATATCCCGTAATGGCTTTTTATCAAAACTGAAAATGCCATTTTTCCATAAAATTTCATTGTTCACATTAACTAATGCAACACTCATTTCATTATTACTTGAGTTTAAAATGGCTTGCTCCCCGGGCTTTAATACCCTATTTTGCCCTGAAGAATGTATGGAAACTCTTCCCTCCACCAAGGTAGTGTAAATGGAAATGTCGTCTTTATAAGCTTTTATATTAAATTCCGTTCCCATCACCTGAACTTCCTGTGCATTATTGAGGACTTTGAACTTAGATCCGTTGTGTTCCTCACTTGGGGTTACATCAAAATAGGCTTCACCATAGACCAATTCTACCTGTCTGTCTTGTTCTTCAATAAAGCTAACCGGATATTTTAATTGGGATTCTGAATTCAACCAGACCTTTGTCCCGTCGGCCAGTACTATAAAAAATTGTCCTCCTCTGGGTACTGTTAAGTAATTATATACTAATTCTTTAGTTCTTTTCTGATTGGATTCATAAACTAACTGCTCACCATCACTTGTTGCATAAAATGTTTTTAGAGAGGTCCCTTTCTGTAAGGCAATTTGGGATCCGTCTTCCAATGTTAAAGTGGCTTTATCTGTTCCCGGTTCAATTACATGGGTATTTACCAGTTCCGGATTAATTGTATCATCCCCGGATGAATGAAATATATTGTCTTTTAAGAAATAAACCGTTGTCAATACTCCAATAATAATGGCCGCTGCATATTTGGACATTCTTTGCACGTGTCTTAACCTAACCACTCTTTTTTCACTTTCGATCAGTTTATTAAGTTCATGCTCCGTTCTACCGGAATTAAAGCTTTTCAAATTATAGTCAATTAAATAATTGGTTTTAACATAATTGATAAACTCTGCTTTATTCTCCTTTTCCTTTACCCAAAGATATAATTCATCTAATTCAGATGATGAAGCCTGATTTATGCAGTATTTAACTATTACTCTTTGTATTTTTTTTGACGACATTCAATTATAATCTTTTCAACTAAAGCGAAGCAAAAACGAAAAACCCTAACTTTTTTGATAAGTTTTTTTTTAGTTTTGCAATAATTGATGTCTAATTTTATTGATTTCGATATGAAAGTTGTATACAATAATGATGTTGAATTGATACAATCGTTAAAAAATGGAGAATCAAAAGCTTATAGTTATTTATTAAATCAATATCACCATAAACTTTGTGTTTATGCTTATGGCCTTACTAATGACTATGACATATCAGAAGATATCGTCCAAAATGTTTTTGTTTATCTTTGGAAGAATCGAGTAAAATTAAAAGATCTATTTTCTATTAAGAGTTATTTATACAAATCCGTTTACAATGAGTTTATTGACCAATATAGAAAAAAGAAAACCGTAATAGCCTTGGAAAAGGAGTATATTGATGCTTTAAACCATGTTGTAGACACGGAAGACGAAAACTCCTTGGAGCGACTTATCACCCTTGTGAAGCAAGAAATTGAACATTTGCCCCCGAAATGCAAACAAACCTTTTTACTCAGTAAAAAGGAAGGTCTTACTAATATGGAAATTGCTGAATATCTTGATGTTTCCATTAAATCAGTGGAAGCCCATATCACTAAAGCGTTTTCTATATTACGCCAAACGGTTGGTGATAAAATGGAAAGTTTGCTGTTCTTATTATTTGGGATAACCAGGAGGTCATCTTCCACCTATTAAATTTTGAATTTCAATCCCTTTACTGACTTAAAAGGTCGCTTTTGATAAAAGGTTTTGATGTTGTCACTGGTATGAATTAGGAATTATGTCTGAATATTTCCCTTGCCCATATTTCCTTCCCTCAAATTATCCAAGAAGATGATTTTTACATTCTATATCGGAGCAGACTAATTCTATATCGTTTTTTGGTTTTGCAGCACTTTTTCAAGGATTTCTTCAACGCCTTCTTCGGCATTACTATTGGTTGTATAACGCGATATTTTTTTTACGTCTTTATGCGCATTTTCCATGGCAAAACTAAAATAACCCAACTGCATCATGTTCAAGTCGTTATTATAATCGCCAAATACCATGGTTTCTTCATGACGAATTCCCATCTCTTTCTGAACTAATCCTAAGGCATAACTTTTATCGACCTCCGGATGTGATATGTCCAACCAATTTTGACCGGAAACCACCACCTTTAATTCATTGGACAATTCCATTAAAAAAGGCAACACCTGTTCCTCTGTAGATTCAAAATGATACACTGCAATTTTTAAGAAGTCATCATCAACAACCTGGGTCAAATCGTTAACAATGTTATAAGCGGTATAATAATTACTTAATTTAGATATAAAACCAGGATTATCCGTCTCAATATAGGCCGATTTTCTTCCACACAGAACAATATAACTTCCTTTAACTGCCCTTAAAATGGTAATAGCCTTTAGGACTTCATATTGGGTTAGTTTAAACAAAATCTGTTCGGTATTCTTGTATTTTATCATGCTACCGTTTTCGGCAATTATGGATAACTGATCTTTTATGGGATGCAGTTTTTCCAAAATACTTTGATATTGTCTCCCACTGGCCACTACGAAATGAATATTTTTCTTTCTTAATTCCATAAACTGGTTAAAAAAGCGTGTACTCACCTCACCCTTTGGATTGAGTAAAGTCCCATCCATATCTGAAACAACTAATTTAATCTGTGATAATTTCATAGTAAAAAATCAAGTGACAAAAATAACATATTAATGTTGTCTCGAAGCTAAGCTATATTAAGTTTTTGTTTTAAACTGTACCGCTTAACAAAATCCATCGATTACATTTGCAATTATTGAAGGCTTAAAGAACCGTTTAATTTACTTTTTCAGAATTACTCCTGCGCTATCGCTTCAAGGTGAAATGGCCTTTAAAGGATCTTCCGTCTGCCAATTCCACGTGAAACCAATAATCGCTGGTGGGTAGCATGGCTCCATGGAAGGTCCCATCCCAGCCCATAGATAAAGGGTATAATTGTTTTAATAGCTTACCATACCGATCATAAATATAGATTTTGCTATCAGCCTGTAAAGTGCTCAATCCTTGAATTTGCCAATAATCATTTTTACCGTCCCCATTGGGTGTAAAAAACTTTGGGTAATTCATTATATAAACCTTCTTTTCAACAATACCACATCCTTTCTTATCTCTTACATAAACAACATAGTCGCCCGGAAGTAAATCATTAAAAGTATTTTGGTCCTGATAAAACAGATTATCTATGGAGTACTCATAAACTCCATTACCCTGAGCATGCACGCTAATGGAATTACTCTGAAATGTCCAATCCTTAATTTCAATATTATTGATGACTGCCAGGCCAGATTCAAAAACCTCAATTTCTACGGTATCCTCACAGACGATTGATGGGTCTGCAGTGTTGTTAAATACCGTAACACCATACGTTCCTGCATGTTTGATTTCAATGACACTAGTAGTTTCGCCAGTCGACCACAAATAGCCATCGTGACTCGAATTTAAATACAGTATTACCGGTTCTTGATCACATATAAACCAATCTGTGTTGATATCAATGGATGGATTGTCATACACCACAATAGTTTGATTTAAATAATAGGTGTTATGGCCAGATATTACCTTCGCATTAACCTCATATACTCCCGGAGTTTTATACAAATACTCCAAGGAGGCTTCGGAAGAATTTTCCATTTGTCCATCCCCCAGTTCCCAGGTGATGCTGTCAATTGGTTGATTAATCTCTAATTTAAATTGACCGGCATTCCCCAGGCAAATATTATCGGCTTCAATACTCCCAACAAAATAGGATTGTATAAAGGACGGTAGTCCAAAAACTGTAATTCGATCCCCTAAATTGATCACCTGACTTCGGTGCTCACATCCAATTCCCCGTACATTAGGGTTATCTATAACATCCAAAAATGAAGTGTAACTATTAGATATATATATTCTACCATCCAGGGCCAATTGTATTGCCGACAATAAATTCGGTCCAGAATAAATAAGGATATCTGAACTTAAAATGCTGTCTTTGTCATAATTGCTTACATCAAATTGGTGTAACTTGCTTGAGACTTTTGCCAAATTGAAATCTGAAACATAGAGTAGATTGCCATTTGGAGAAAATTCCAAGCCATAAGCACCACTTCTACCATCATTATCAAAAACACCATTAATTAAAATAGGATCTGTAATAGCACCCGTGCGGGTGTCAAAATTGAAGAGCTCCACAAAACTATCTGTATACCATTTAGCTATTGCCAGTTTAGTACCATCCGGAGATACCTTCAAGTACCCAGGGCTGTTATTTCCATGGCCTCCATGATAGCTACCTGTCGCTATTTTCATGGGTGTTGTGTTTACCCCATTATCGCTAACACTAAATACTAAAAACTCATTACTGTTCCACGCATGGGAAATTACCCAAAAATCCTTGCCATTGGAATGATGTACAGCGGTAATTTTTTCAGAACAAGGGGTATACAAGGGAACATTTTTATTCGTTGTAACCGCTCCCAAGCCATTATTTAAACTAAGGTCGACTTCAGTATATCTCAACCCATTCGGGTTGCCTACATTGGTGACCGTAAAGATGTAATAAATAGAATTAGAGTTTGGTTGTGGCACAATGATAGCAGATTGCGTACTGGATGAATGCCCCAATAGACCTGTCCCATTGGACATTATGTGATGCCTTCTATCCCAAACCGTAATTCCATCGGTATAGAATAACAGTTCCCCTTTATTATTTGATATGGTGGCACAACCTTCATTGGTTACTAAAGCACCGTTCAAAACAACTTCAGCATCACTCTTATTAAAATGTAAACCAGCTGCATTACCAAAATACCAATAGGAAGACTCTTTTTGAGCACTAGACCAATGAACTGCAATCACCATAAGAACCTGCAACAGTTTTCTTAAAGATTTGTATAAATTCGCGTATTTTTTGTTAGAATTGGTCAATATATCCTTTTATTCAATAGCATTAAATAAGTTCCAGACCCATTTAAATTACCGTTTCCATCATAGATTATAATACAAATAAGTGTATATTCCAAAAGATAAAGTCTTCCTTGCTGTAGATTGTATTATTTTTGGCTTTGATGATGACAATTTGAAGATTTTATTGTTTCAAAGGAATTTTAGATAAAGTATTGGATGAGATAAACTTTATCAATAAAATAAAATCGATGGATATCCTTAATTAAGTTAAAAGAAAAAGATATGACCTCTTCTACTAAGGGATCATATCTTTATAGGTTTGATCGGAAAAAATACGACGCCAAACAAGGCAACCATTTTTACTTGAAGTTATCGTATTCTAATTTCCTTTTTTAAAGTCCTCTAAGAACTTTGCCAATCCGATATCGGTTAACGGGTGTTTCAATAGTCCCATGATGGAAGATAACGGGCCTGTCATCACATCACTACCTATTTTTGCACAGTCAATCACATGCATGGTGTGTCGTATAGAAGCCGATAAGATTTGTGTTTCAAAGCCATAGTTGTCATAAATTTGTCTTATTTCTGCAATAAGATGTAAGCCATCTGTGGATATATCATCCAATCTTCCAAGGAATGGGGATACATAGGTAGCTCCGGCTTTCGCTGCCAACAGGGCCTGACCCGGAGAGAACACCAGGGTCACATTGGTTTTAATACCCTTATCTGAAAAGTATTTACAAGCCTTGATACCGTTCGCAATTAGAGGAACTTTTACAACGATTTGTGGATGTAGAGACGCTAATTGCTCCCCTTCTCTTACCATGCCTTCAAAATCGGTTGCTATGACCTCAGCACTTACGTCACCTTCAACGATATCACATATTTTTTTGTAATGGGCCAAAATGTTTTCAGCTCCTGTAATGCCTTCTTTGGCCATTAAGGATGGATTCGTTGTAACGCCATCCAAAACACCCAAGGCCTGGGCCTCGGCAATCTCATTTAGATTTGCCGTATCTATAAAAAATTTCATGTTTTTAATTTATTAGAGCCGTTTTTCCTATGAATTGTTTGACTTCTTCACTCACTTTTTTACCAGTGAATCCGAATTTCTCATCCAGTACAGATGCCGGCGCTGAATATCCAAAATGATCCAAACCAAATACTTTTCCGTTCACACCCACTAGCCCTTCTAAATTAATAGGCAACCCAGCGGTTAAACCAAATAATGGAACATCATTGGGAATTATGCTTTCTTGATAAGATTTCGGTTGTGATCTAAACAGGCCTTCTGAGATAATGGATGCTATACTCACTTTTAAACCATCCTCCTCTAAAATGGACGCTGCCTCCACCAATGTTGACACTTCAGAGCCATTGGCTATGAGCACCACATCGGGATTTTCAATTTGCTTCACTAAATAGCCTCCCTTTTCCGATGCTTCAGCGTCTTGATAGCGCGACCCGGTAACCGCCGGAATATCCTTAATATTTTGTCGTGATAAGATGAGACCTGAAGGTGTCTTATTATTTTCCAGGGCCATCTTCCAAGCCACTGAGGTTTCTGCTGAATCCGCAGGTCTTAAGGCCAGGAAACTGTTATGACCACTATGGTTCTTCAATTTTTCCAATAAACGCAATTGGGCTTCCTGCTCTATCGGTTGATGCGTCGGGCCGTCTTCTCCTACCCTAAAAGCATCATGGGTCCAGACATACTTAACCGGAAGCTCCTGGATACAACTCAACCGAATGGCCGGTTTCATATAATCTGAAAATACAAAGAACGTCGCTACCACGGGAATTACTCCACCGTGCAAGGCGATCCCATTGGCTATGGCGGCCATCGTTAACTCGGCTACACCGGCTTGTAAAAATGAACCACTAAAATCCCCTTTGCGTAAGGCTGAGGTTTTCTTTAAAAAGCCATCTGTCTTATCACTATTGGATAAATCGGCAGAAGACACAATCATATTCTCAACATGGTCGGCCAAATACCCCAAAACATTCGAAGACGCTGCTCGTGTGGCTAATCCCGGCTTGTGTTCTATTGAGGCAAAGTCTAAACTCGGTAGGTCACCGGAAAGAAAAAGATCCAGTTTTTTGGCCAGTTCAGGATTTGATTTTTGCCACGCCTTTATTTGGTTCTTCTTTTCAGATGCTTGAGATGTTTTCGATTTTTTTAGGCCTTCATAACATTTAGCTACATCCTCAAAGATATCAAAGGGCTGCTCAGGATTGGCTCCCAAGTTTAATAAGGTCTTGGTATAATCTGCCCCTGTATGCCCCAATGGCTGACCGTGCAATTCACAGTGTCCCTCATACTTACTGCCATCGCTGGCAACACAACCTTTACCCATAATGGTCTTACCAATGATTAGGGTTGGTCTTTCAGTTTCCGCATTAGCATGTTTTAAGGCCTGTCTGATTTGATCATGATCATGGCCGTCAATAGTCAAGACATTCCATCCCCATGCTTGATACTTCATCGCAGTATCTTCAGTGGTTACCACATCTGTAGACGTCGATAATTGAATGTCATTCGAATCGAAAAACATAATAAAATTACTCAGGCCTAAATGACCGGCAATTCTACCCGCTCCTTGAGAGATTTCTTCCTGTATACCACCATCGGAAATAAAACCATATATTTTATGATCCATCCATTCTCCAAACCTGGCCTGTAAAAACTTGGCTGCGATAGCCGCACCAACGCCCATGGTATGTCCTTGCCCCAAAGGTCCGGAGGTGTTCTCTACACCTCGTTTTACATCAACTTCGGGATGTCCTGGTGTATTAGAGCCCCATTGTCTGAAATTCTCAATATCGTTTTTTTCGTAATTACCCAATAAATAATATTGGGCATACATGAGGGTAGACAGATGACCCGCATCCATAAAAAATCGATCTCTAAATGGCCATGTCCTATCCGTTGGATCGTAATTAAAAAATTCCGAATACAGGATATGCATAAAATCCGCGCCTCCCATGGGACCACCCGGGTGACCGGAATTCGCTTTCTCTACCATGGCGGCTGCCAATGCCCTGATATTATCCGCAGCTTGTTGATCGATTTTTTTGTTCATTTCTAATCAATTAAATACAGTTAACAATTATTATTTCTAAAATACTTATAAAAATTTACTTAATATTAAACTTGTAAGTCTTATATATAAATTTTAAACCCCTATTCTATTTACAACCTTAACCAATAATATAAAGTTTATTACAGGGTTTTTGGTTATTATCGAATTGAAAATTAATAATACTTAGTAAAACAATTATATCCTATCTCAAATAACTAATCCACTGCATAAAAACTTTTAAAAGGATATAAATCAATTATATAGAATAACATACCCATTCACTTAAATACAGGTTTGTCTTCGCAATTGATTATTTGAAAACCATTAACCCCATTATTCCCAAAAAAGTAAAAAAAACAGGTTGTATCTTGTGAAACATTTAAATCCCTTGTCTAGCTATTTAGTTGTTGTTAAAAGGTTTGTATATTTTAAACCTTAAAAAGTCGGGATGACAGGATTTGAACCTGCGACCACACGGCCCCCAGCCGTGTACGCTAACCGGACTGCGCCACATCCCGATGTCTTATGGGCTTCAAAGAAAACACTTTTTAAAATAATTACAAAACAAAAAACCAAAGCATTTCCATACTTTGGTTTATTTTTTTAAGTAAAGTTAACACTAGTTATATGTAGACGTTGAAACTTCAAACGACGAATCTTTTGCTGCCAAATACCGTTCTGCATCGAGAGCAGCCATACATCCGGTGCCAGCGGCGGTAACTGCCTGTCTATAAACATGATCTGCCGCATCACCAGAAACAAAAACGCCTTCAACATTGGTTTTGGATGTTCCGGGCTTGTTGATAATATAGCCCGTTTCGTCCAACTCCAAATAATCCTTAAAAATATCAGTATTGGGTTTATGACCTATAGCCACAAAAAATCCTGTGGCAGGAATCTCAAATTTTTCACCGGTTTTATTGTTAAACACACGAACTCCTGTAACAACCTGTCCGTCGCCCAGGACCTCATTGGTCTCGGTATTAAACAAAATCTCTATATTCTCGGTATTTTTTACCCTAGCTTCCATTATTTTAGAAGCTCTAAATTCATCTCTGCGCACAAGCATGGTTACTTTTTTACACAATTTTGATAAGTAATGTGCTTCTTCACAGGCCGAATCCCCTGCCCCAACAATTACCACTTCCTGATTTCTATAAAAGAAACCGTCGCACACAGCACATGCTGAAACGCCTCCACCTAGTTTTAAATATTTCTGTTCAGATTCCAATCCCAGATATTTCGCTGATGCCCCTGTTGAAATAATTACCGTATCACAATGAATCTCTTTTGTATCGTTAACCCATACTTTATGTACAGGTCCGGAAAAATCCACTTTAGTAATCCATCCGTCACGCACATCGGTATCAAAACGTTCCGCCTGCGACTGAAACTGCATCATCATTTCTGGTCCCGTAATCCCGTCAGGATACCCCGGAAAATTTTCAACCTCATTGGTAGTCGTTAATTGACCGCCCGGCTGCGTCCCCTGGTATAGAACAGGCTTCATATTGGCCCTTGCCGCATAAATGGCTGCAGTATAGCCCGCAGGGCCTGAACCTATAATTAGACACTTTACATTTTCTATTTTTTCAGACATGATATTTCATTTAATGACACAAAAGTAGAGTTTTTGCCTAAAACCTTACTTATAAGTTATCAACAGTTCTTATTTAAGAATAACTGCTTGTTATGGTATTTAATATTGAATAAGTTTTTTTTTGTAACTTGTAAGAAACTAACTTAAATTGAATAATATTGAGACTATGAAAAAATATGTATTCACCCTCTGTCTTGTTTTGATTTTTTCTTGTAAAAATAATTCAAATTCAACAGCGAACGATGATAACTCGCTAGAAACCCATGAAGATAGCCACTCTCTACAAGGGGCATGGGAATTGGTTAGCTATTTTAACTACAGAAGTGATGGTACTATTGATACCATAAAATCTTCAAATGCCCTCAAGCAAATTAAAATGTATTCTCCTACCAAAGTCATGTGGTCCAGATTACGCGTTTCGGATTCTATAGATTGGTTTGGATACGGTGATTACACTGCTAATGATAGTGTTTTAACGGAAATTTTAGATTATGGTTCAAAGGCGATGAACAACGTGATTAAAGAAAACAAAGAATTTGAATTCAGATTAATTCTGGGAGAGGATAAATTTTCACAAATTCAATTAGACGAACAAGGAAATCCGATGTTTGCAGAAAATTACAGACGCATTGAATAATTCGCCCATTATAAAGCAGTCTTACTTAAAACCCACAAATCCTTGCTGATGATATAATGAGCAAGGATTTGATATTTGCCAACTATTATCAATTTCATAGGAGTAGCAATGACGCTTATCCCGTTCAATAAATTATTTTTCAATCATTTCATATTTCAAAAACAAATTTTGAGGAATTTATTGACGTTTTTACCATGATTATTTACGGCTTTTTATCATGACTTAACTATTAACCATTTTTATTTGTTTAAAATTTGAAATTAGATGTTTAAGGCTATTATCAAAAACAAATAATACGTAATTTTATTCCAAATCAGACACAATGAAAAAATTCCACATCACTCTTATTGCCTTCATCTTTTTATCAATAGCACTAGGTTATTGTCAGCATGAAAACGACTCTAAAGTCATTTTAATTACTTTAGACGGGTTTAGATGGCAGGAACTTTTTACAGGTGCAGATGAAACTCTCGTTTCCAACGAAAAATATGTAGCGCAACCAGAGCATTTAAACAAGTTGTTTTGGAGATCTTCTGCCAAGGAACGAAGAGAAACTCTTTTACCATTTATTTGGAACTCTGTTAGCCAGTTCGGGCAAATTCACGGTAACAGACGGCTAAATAGCAAGATGAACTTAACAAACACCCATTGGTTTTCTTACCCGGGATACAACGAAATATTAAGTGGTATTGCCGATGACGACCGAATAAACAGTAACGACAAAATACCCAATCCTAATACAACAGTTTTAGAAACCGTGAACAATACGTCAGAATACCATGGACATGTTGCGGCATTTGGGAGTTGGGACGTTTTCCCATACATTGTGAATAGCGAACGAAGCAAAATACCCGTAAATGCGGGCTTTGATGTAGCATCCGGACTTTATTTAACACCGAATGAACAGTATTTAAATAGAATACAAAAAAACACCTATAGTCCCTGGAGTTCTGTGCGTTTAGATGTGTTTACCCACCTTTATGCATTAGAGCATATGAAAAAAGAACACCCCAATCTCGTTTATATTGCATTTGGTGAAACAGACGACTTTGCCCATGATGGCAATTATGAAGCCTATTTAAAATCGGCACATAGGACCGATAGCTTCATTAAAGAATTATGGGATTTTACACAAAATGACCCCTTTTATAAAGACAACACAACGTTTATAATTACTACCGATCATGGCAGGGGAACTGAACCATTGGACACCTGGAGAAGTCATGGAAGAGACATTAAGGGCGCAGATGAGGTATGGTTAATTGTTTTTGGGAAACATATTGAATCCTTAGGAGAGGTTTCAAGATCTGAACAAATATATACCAACCAAATAGCAGCATCTATTGCTAAACTGTTAAACGTTCAAGTGAGCAAACAAGCTCAGGGCAGTGCGTTTTATTTCATAAATAATCCCTAAAAATGAAGTATCATCAATACGTGAAAATTCAAGACTGTAAACTCATCTTGTTTTAAGTTCAGAAAAGTCCCGAGATTATCTTATAAATATTTTTAATCAATCTTTTATGGCATGAAATTCATAAGCTTTTTATTTTACTCATTCCTATTCTTATTAATAAACGTTTCCTGCAACTCCAAAATCGAGTCAAAACCAGAAGCAGAACTGCAAATAGCGGTTATTGCCGATGTTCATTTACAAGATGTGTATGGCGCACTTTCAGACCATAATTACAGGGGTGTAAAAAACGATAAAAATGGAAAATATGCGCTTATAAGAACTATGGGATCTCAATTGCGTTCCACTCGAATTTTTAATGAAAACTATTTTGCTTTTTTGGCTTCTTTGGACGATGTCGTGAATAGAAATATCAAGCACGTGTTGCTTCCTGGTGATTTTTCGGATGATGGTCAACCGCTGCATTTAAGAGGTCTAAAAGAAATTTTGGATAGGTATTCAAAATTGCACAATATTTCCTTTTACCTGATTACGGGGAACCATGACGTAGTACAACCCTTTAGTCATGATGATGGCAAGGTCGATTTTCTAGGCATTGGAGGTAAGGCTCAACCTATATTGTCGAGTTCAACCTTACAAACTTCTTCTTCCAATGAGACCTATCCCCCAATAGTAAGTAAAGATATTCAAAATTTAGGATATCTGGAGGTGACCAAGCTATTCGGGAATTACGGATTTTTTCCACAAGAAAGCAATTTATATTGGGAATCTCCATTTTCCAATTACAATTATGATAATTACGATTTTCAAGTTGCTCAGCAAATGGCTGCATTGGAAAACAGAAGCCGGCTAATACCCGGAAATGATATTCCTCTTCCTGACATCAGTTATCTGGTTGAACCTATTAGTGGCTTATGGTTATTGGCACTGGACGCCAATACCTACCTGAAAAGAGATCTGAATGAACTAAATTCAGAGTATCGTAATACCGGTGAAGGACATAACAATTTACTAAATCGAAAAAAATATCTTATCGATTGGGTAGAAAAAGTGGTTAAAGAAGCACAGCTAAGAGGCAAAACACTTATTGCTTTTAGTCATTACCCGATGATTGACTTTAACAATGATGCCTCATCGAATATCGATAACCTGCTAATTGGAAGTAAAATGCAGCTTAACAGGGTGCCCAATGAAGATGTCGCCGAATTGTTTGCTCAAGCCGGTTTGAGAATCCATTTTGGTGGTCACATGCATCTCAATGACACCGGAATACGAACGAGCAAAGAAGGACATACCCTTATAAACATACAGACACCATCACTAGCAGCTTACAAACCAGCCTATAAATTGCTTACCTTAAAAGAAAATAACCTGGCAGAAATAGAAACCATTGTTATCGATTCGGTTCCTGGATATGATACATTTTTTGAACTCTACAGACAGGAACATGATTATTTAAAAAGTATCGGAACTATAAATATTTGGAACGATACCATACTGAGCTCTAAAAGCTACCATGAATTAATGAGCTGGCATTTAAAGGAACTAGTGCGATTGCGCTTTTTAAAGTCCGAATGGCCTTCTCATTTTACCGAGCTGCTCTTATCGCTTTCAGGAAAGGAACTATTAATGCTTTCGCAATTAGAAAGCGGTTTACCGTTTGATGAAAACTCTAAAAATACGCTATTTGAAAATATCCGTTTTTCGAATAGATGGCCACAAATTGAAACTATGTTAAAACAACATAAATTAACACTGGACCAGTTTGAAGATTGGTCTGGTGAAGATTTGATATTTGACATCTATAGACTTAGGAGTGCAGATCAACTTGCATTTAATGACATAGGTACCAGCAGATTAAAACAATACGAATGCCTTACCCATGCTTTCTTAAACTCGAGTGCTATGACTTCAGTTGATAATACTTTAAGCAAGAAAATGATGGAACTGATGATTTTACTTGATAAATTTATGCATGGTGCGCCTTCCATTCATTTTGAAATTAACTTGAACACCGGAGAAATACAGTCTTTATATAATTAAAACTATTAGGATAATCAAACAAATTCTACTTGGTTTGCCGATGACATTCCTTCCTTAATTAAACAAAATTCAGGTACCCCTCCCAAAATAAACGCATATTGGTAAAAAGGCCTAAATAGTAGATATCAAAATCTAATAAAGAACCTATTTAAGGTCCCTTAAATTTACAAATGCCCTGTAGACAAATTGTTTTGATAACATGCATCCAATACTGCTTAAAGTTGTTTTGCGAAACCACAGGGTATAGATTTGAATAAAAAAACACAGGCAGAAAACTTTCATTATCTGCCTGTGTTATACAATTAAACTAAAACTAAACTATAATAAACTAACTCAAATCTTAATATCCACTATTTTGTTCCAGATAACCTGGGGTATTAGAAGCTCCGTCTATAGCAGACTGTGGAATTGGGAACAATCTGTTATTTGGATTGGCATCCGATTTTTCTGTCCACGGATCTTCATAGTGACCAAAACGGATCTGATTGGTTCGTCTTAGGCCTTCCCAATAGAATTCGAAACCAAATTCTCTATACAGCACATCCAAATTCACTGATGAAAGTGCAGCAGGGATAGGTGATCGTGCGGTTCTGGATGTTCTTACTGTATTGACATCGGCTAAAGCCCCGGCAGCATCTCCATTTCGTAATTTTGCTTCGGCACGCATCAAATATATTTCGGCGTAACGTAATAACACGATATCTATGCTACTAAAGTTGTTAGCGTTTGGCGATGTACGGCTAAAAGCGTATTTCGAAAAACGGTAACCTGTGTGATGCGCTCTTCCTTCGTTAGTGAAATCAATTTGCGGAGTCAAATCCACATAGGCCACATTTTTATCCGGACCATTACCTTTGATTTGTTTCACAGGGTAAATCCTGTACCCTTCATCACAGGTATAAAATGCTCCGTTCGGGTCTTTTCTTGGTCCCCATGGCACGCCGCGAATTATACCTCTGTCAAATTCATAATCATCGGCAGATGCACAGTAATAGTGATCTTCATCATTTAATGGTGATAAACCTGTTAAATCTTCAAGCTCCGGCGGTATTTGTTGGTTCTTCTTATAAAATCTGGAATCGGCATCCGCAGGATCTGTAGCACCATATGCATCTACCCAGGTTTGATAGAAATCCGGAGTCATACCAGGGCCATCTGTTCCATCCGAACTTGGAAACTCAGGTCTACCCCAAAGGGAACCTGGTAATGACCAATAAGTCCATCGACTGTGTTCTCTTCGCAATACACCTCGCTGATCTAAAGCAAAAATTAACTCCGGGTTAGTATTGTTGTCATCATCGAACAAATCAAAATATTCGGGAGACATGCTAAACAGTCCCGAGTTAATAATGTTATCGGTATATTGAATCACTTTATCCATATCGGCAGTTGTGAAATTAGGCGTTCCGTAAGGGTCGCGGTACACTGCTGCATTTAAATTCAATCGTGCCAAAAAGCCCCATACTGCTGCTTGGGACAATCGACCCGGTGCTTTGTTCGTATTGATTACATCGACCACAGACAGTAATTCACTTTCAATATAATTAATAGCTTCCTGACCACGAAGTACTACAGAGGTTTCAGCAGAGGACTCCTTTTGAAAAACAAGACCCCAGCTATCTAACATAAGCATATTTAAATAGGCTCTAAGTGCTTTCATTTCATACAACGCTCCAGCTGCTTCTGAATTTCCATTTTCTGCCAACGGTGTTAGCACCTCGATTGCAGATAAGGTTCGGGAAATGTTTTTAGTTAGCTCATTCCATGCGCTACCCACTAAATCGTTGGTAGGTGTGATGGTGTGTGCGTGCGTCGCTAAGAATTTACCGCCATCGTACCAGTCGGTTCCACCGCGATAAGGCAAAATGGCTTCATCACTGGCAATTTCCTGAAGCCCAAAATAGTTGGTATGACGCCATACCCATGACACCTGACCATAGGCCGGTGCTAAAGCTCCGGTAATCGCTTCTGCTTGACCGGTACCTTCCAAATTTTCATCAAGCACTTCTTCATTTAAATCGGTACAGTTCCAGTTTAAAAGTAAACTGGCTGCAAGAATTGTGTATATTATTTTATTTTTCATTACCTAAATTTTTTTTAATTAAAATGCTACGTTTAGACCAAATAATACCGTTCTATTCCTAGGGTAACTGTAGTAATCAATACCATAAGTTTTAATATCATTTGTTGGGATACCTGTATTAAGTTCAGGATCAAATCCACTATAATCTGAAATGGTGAATAAATTTTGTCCTGTTATTGTTAGACGAATATTATTAACCATATCTCCTATTCCTAATACATTTGGATCTAAGCTATACCCTAATGTAGCGTTGTTTAATCTTAAATAGCCTCCATCTTCCAAATAACGATCTGAAACCGTGTTCGAGTTGGATGCAGACTCATTCGGGTACTCGATAGCCCTATTTGTTGTATTAAAGGAGTTGGCCAAATTTCCTCTATTGAAGAGAGACATTGCCACGTGGTTGTATATTTTATTGCCACTTACACCATTAAAATTTAACCCTAAATCAAACTTCTTATAATTAAAGTTAAGAAAGAAGGAATAGATAAAATCCGGTAATGCATTCCCTGCAACATAACGGTCGTCATCTAAAATTTCGCCATCACCATTTCTATCACTAAATTGATTTAATCCATCCGAACCTATTCCATCAAATTCCAACATATAAAAGGCGCCGATAGCCTCCCCGTTAAGCACGCCATTAATGGTGGCCCCGGTTTGTCCTGCTCCTTGTGCTGCTCCTGTAGTTAGTATTTGATATGGAGAATTTACAACTTCATTTTTAATTATAGAAAAATTACCTCCTATGTTATAGGAGAAATCCCCGTTTTGGTCGCTTTGATAATCAAGAGCCATCTCCAAACCATTGTTTTTAATTTCCATATCCGGAATATTGGTCCAGTATCTATCAGTCGGTTGGATAGGATCTGTTGGTGTTACTTCCAATAAAATATTCTCAGAGACCTTATTAAAGTAATCTATCGTACCGGATAATCTATTGTTGAACAGACTAAAATCTAAACCAACGTTAAACTGTGTAGATACTTCCCATTGAATATCAGGATTTGCCAAACGCGTGTAAATTGTACCATAAGGATAAGCACTTATGTCGTTCGCTCCTGATAATAAAGGGTATGTGTCATTATCAGTTATACTTTCCGTAAAACTTGCTTTGGTTATTTTTGCGGGTATTTCCTGGCTACCCGTTTGTCCCCAACTTGCTCTTAATTTAAGATTGTTTATGGATTCGGATGAGGCCATAAACTCTTCATTGGTAATATTCCAACCCAAGGCAAAGGATGGGAAATAACCATACCTGTTGTTACCACCAAATTTTGATGAACCATCCGCCCTAATGGTTGCCGTTAATAGATATCGGCTATCATAGGCATAATTCAAACGTCCAAAAAACGATTGTAATTCATTTCTTATCGCATAAGCCGACTGCAATGTTGGTTCCGAAGCTGTTTCAATTTGATATCTCGGTTCCACACCATTATCAGGGAACCCTGATAAATTAAATACTTTTTGGTATACCTCCGTCTCCTGGTATGAATGTCCACCTAAAAGTGTGAAGTTGTGTAAATCCTTAGTATAGTTATACGTTAGTGTGTTTTCCACTAATGTATTTTGATTTTTTGTCGTAGAAGAATTTAAAGAACCTAATGTAATAAAGGTCTCTGTGGCATATGGCCTTAGCTGGATGTCCCTATTCGTCATCGAATAATCGACCCCAATATTTATTCTATAAGTCAGTCCGTCGATAATCTCTAATGAAGGTGCAATATTTGCTAAAATCCTGTAGTTATCAGCAAAATCGCCATAGAGTCTTTCTGAGACTAAAGGGTTTACCACATCATTACTTAAATCTGAGGTAAGCTCTCCATTAGTATAAACAGGATCGGTTGGATTCATGCTCAGCATATTGTTTATGATGCCATTCGTATCTGGCCGGGTATTGTCTATTTTACTTCCCGTAAAATTGAATTCTACCTTTAATTTATCTTTAAGACCTCTCTGCGTTAAATTTAAACGACCTGAATAACGCTTTAAATTACTGTTTCTAAATATCCCTTCCTGATCGTCAAGCCCTAGAGATGCCGCATATGAAGAATTTTCTGTTCCTCCGCTCATTGAGAAATTTATATTCTTAGAAACGGCCGTTCTCGTTAATTCATCTTGCCAATTAGTCGATCCGCCGCCATCATTCAAAACACCGTTAATGGCGTTCACCTGAGTTCTAAATTCATCAGCGCCAAAGACATCTACTTCGTTCGATAAGTTTGAAAAAGCCGTAGATACCGACAAATTCATTTGTGTTTTACCTTGCTTACCTTTTTTGGTCGTAATTACAATAACCCCATTGGCCGCTCTTGATCCATAAATAGCAGCAGCAGAGGCATCTTTAAGTACATCTATACTTTCTATGTCTTGTGGGTTAATAAAGTTTAATGGATTGGTAGACACACCAATTCCCGTATTATCAAGAGCAAAACCATCTACTACGTAAAGTGGTGTGGTTCCAGAACGTAAACTACCTACACCACGGATTATCACATCCTGAGCGGCTCCAGGCTCTCCACTGGCAGCCGTAATATTCACACCGGCTACTTTACCTTGCAAAAGCTGTCCCGCATTCGCTACGACCCCTTTATTAAAGCCTTCGCTTTTTATAGAAGCGATCGCTCCGGTTACGTCTTTTCGTTTTTGAGTTCCATACCCTACAACAACTACCTCGTCGAGGGCACTTGCATCTGATTGGAGTGTAATGTTTAGTTTAGTTTCTGTGCCGATTGTTACCTGTTGTGTAACCATCCCAACATAAGATATCTCTAGCACATCTCCTTCTGCGGCCTGAATCGCAAAATTTCCATCGAAATCGCTAACAACACCTCTGGAAGTTCCAACCAGTAAAACATTGGCTCCTGGTAAGGGCATACCTGTTTCATCGGTTACCGTACCCGTAATCTCGATTTGCGCCCACGATATTGTGGATAATGCGACCAATAAGATTACCATTAAAGTTGTAATTTTTTTCATATTTGATCATTAAAAATTAGTTATTTATCAGCGAAATAACAACAAAATTGTCATATTCTGAATTATTTACACCCAAAACCCTATGCAAAGGTTTGCATAAATTTATGCTTTTTTCCGCATTACTTCATCTTAAAAATACTCCGCTGTATCACTTATTTTTAAGTCCCTTTGACTCCTGAAACAAACTCTAATAAATATAATCCATTTTTATTTACTCCCGACGTTTTATCTGATAAATAATATCTCCATTATTAATCAATAAACCACAATGACCCATTCCATATTTATTGCATATTTCTTTTTAACCAACAATGCAAACCTTTGCACAACAACTGTGCTTTCAACTTTTCCATCCATGCTTTTTTATTGTTATTTTGTGATAAATCAAAAATTCATGTTCAGAAGATTTAACATCCTAGCCTTTTTGCTTTGCACCTCTTTCCAATTTGTAGTGGCCCAGCAAACCCATCTCATTAAAATTCATTCGCATAACGACTACCATCAAACCGTTCCATTTTGGAATGCTTATTCTAATGGATTACACTCCATTGAAGTTGACATTTATCTAAAGAATGACACCCTTTATGCAACACACGGAGTATCTGAGATCATACCAGGCCGTACTATTGAAACCCTGTATTTACAACCCTTAAAGCGGGCATTGACATTGCAATTGGGAGAACATAAGCATTTACAACTGTTAATAGATATAAAATCTGAGGCTTATGCTACGTTAAATAAATTAATTGCGATTTTAGATACCTATCCCACACTTATAAATAATCCCAAAGTATCTTTTGTAATTTCAGGGAATGAGCCAAAATTAAAAGACTTCACAAGTTACCCAGATTATATACAGTTTGACTATCAAAGCTTAAACGATATCAATGATAAAGCCATTTGGGATAAAATTGCATTGATTAGTCTAAGTTTTAAAACGTTTTCTGCTTGGAATGGATATGGCCGGTTGACTGCTCCAGATTACATAAAGGTTAAAACTGCTATTGACAAAGCGCACAGTTATAACAAACCTTTTAGGTACTGGGCTACACCAGACTCTAAAACGGCCTGGAAGGCCCTAAGCGATTTAGGGGTTGATTTTATAAATACCGATAACCCATATGGAGCCTCGGCCTACTTAAACACCTTAAGCCAGCGCGTTTATTATAATAAAACATCCTCGAAGGTGTATACTCCAACTTATAAAAGTGATAAAACTGAAACCCCTATAAAACAAGTTATATTGCTTATTGGGGATGGCAATGGATTAACTCAGATCTCTTCTTCTGTACTCGCCAATGGAGGTCAGCTCACTTTAACGCAGCTTAAGAGCATTGGTTTTTTAAAAACGCAATCGGCCGATGATTTTACCACAGATTCCGCTGCTGCGGGGACGGCGCTGGCTACCGGTTCTAAAACGTATAACCGTGCCATCGGGATAGATGTCAATGGACTTCCTATAGCAAACATTACCGAGGTACTATCTGAAAAGGGGGTTCTTTCGGGCTGTATTACCACGGATAAGATTACCGGGGCCACTCCGGCATCATTTTATGGACACCAGAAAGATCGTGATCATATTAAAGAAATTGCAAATGATCTGTTAACCAGTAAACTGTCTTTATTTATTGGTGGTGGAGCCAATATTTTTAAAATCAATTGGGACAGCTACGGGTTTAGCATCATAAAACAACCGGATGACATATCACGTAGTACAGCTGACAAAATCGGCTACTTTATGGCTGAGGATGATGTACCAAGTATACTTGAAGGACGCGGGAATTTATTGGCTGATGCCACCAGAAATGGTTTGACTTTTCTCCATGCAAAAAATACACCTTTCTTTTTAATGGTCGAAGCCGCAAAAATTGACAGTTATGGACACGATAACAACGTATCAGGTATTGTTTCAGAAGGAATTGATTTTGATAAAGCCATTACCGAGGCCATAAAATTTGCTGACCAAACGGGGGATACACTTGTAATTGTTACGGCAGACCATGAAACCTCAGGGTATAGTATTCCGCAGGGAAATCTTAAAAACAAAATGATCGAAGGCTCATTTACGACTCATGACCATACAGGAACTATGGTTCCGATATTTGCATATGGCCCCTATTCGCATGAATTTACCGGAGTTTATGAAAACAATGAAGTGTTTCACAAAATACTTAAAGTATTGGATTTACATCCATAATATTTAGCTTAATCAACATTCGGTGTTCCTAATACCCGAATTATATGGATTGCAACAATTGGGGCTTTTCTTTGTGTAATTTTAGAATCAACTCACCAAATAAGGTATTGGCCCAAGCGAACCAATCCCTGGAATATTTAGAGGCGTCATCTTTATGAAAGGTTTCATGCATAAAGCCCGAACCGTTATGGGTACGCATTAGCTGACGGATGCACCAGACAATTTCTTTATCGTCTGTTGATGTCATGGCCCGTAAAATAATACCCATAGGCCAGATGGTATCCATTCCCGCATGTGGTCCACCCTGTCCTTCCCCTGCTTTTCCTTTGAAATAATACGGGTTATCCTGACTTAAAAGATAACGTCTGGTATTATTGTAAACCTCTGTATTATAATACGCTCCATGTATTAAATATTTCATTGCGATCAACGAAGGAATGTTAGGATCGTCAATGAAAACCTTATTACCAAACCCATCGACCTCGTAAGCATATATTTTACCATAATCCAAATGTTCCGATATGGCAAACCTATTGATAGCCCGCAAGACTTCACTCGAAAAGTTAGCACAACGTTTTGAAAACTCACTGTCTCCAACAACCTCTTTGTAAATTTCACTAAGCTGGGCCAAGGCCTCAACAGCAAACAAATTTGAAGGGATTAAAAACGGGAACAGGGTGCCATCGTCCGACGGACGAAATGAGGAGGCTATTAACCCCACTGCCTTAACAGGTCGCCCTTTACCATAAAATGGGGCCGTAACGGTGCTATTACTTGATACACGCTCAAAATAGTATGGCGTACCACCGTTTTTACGTTGTTCGGTTTCCAAGGTTTGTACGGCCAGTCGCATGGCTTGGTCCCACTGACTATCAAACACCGAAATATCTCCTGTTTCTTTGTAATACCCGTGAGCCAATCTTATGGCGTAGCAAAGGGAATCTATTTCCCATTTACGCTCGTGAACACCGGGTTTTTGTTTGGGCCTGTCATCTTTCCACTCGGAAACCCTTGTGAGGTCTTTAAAAAATGCATTGGCATAGGGATCCAATAAAATGCATTGGGTTTGCCGATTGATCAATCCTTTAAACAAATCTTTCAATTTATTATCGGTATTAACAAATGGAAGGTACGGCCAAATTTGGGCCGTAGAATCTCTTAGCCACATGGCATCTATATCTCCCGTAATAATGAAAGCATCGGGTTTACCATCTATAATTTCAAAATCCACGGTAGTATCTAAAGTATTTGGAAAACAGTTTTCGAACAGCCAGGATAATTCGGGATTTGAAATGCCTTGCTTTACTTTTATGATAATATCCTCAATGGCTTTGCTGGTAAATGTTCTTTGGGAAGGCAGTGGCCGGTTCGATTTAAAATCCTGAGGTTTTAGCGCAAATCCTCTTAAGGAGTTACCCATAATGGTAACTCCCGTCGTTGCTAAAATACTGTCTTGAACAAACTTTCGTCTTGATATCATATGTTATATTTTTTTCCTTTCCAAATTAAACTCTTCTAAAAACATCCTGTTACATTTCTTATCCCTCGTTATAAGATGGCTCCAGGATAGCTTATTCGCTTCCAGGGTATATTGGCTTTGCCGATGGTGGCACATCTTCTGGAGCAGTGCCCCAGGTTTTATTGGCCTTAGCTCCCATTTCAAGTTCTAAAACACCACCATCTCTTAGGGCCTCATGGGAGAACCAGGGTTTATCCCAGACCTTCCCATTCAATTTTGCTGATTGAATATATTTATTCCCCGTATTATTATTCTTTGCAATAATTTTAAATGATTTTCCATTTGATAATTGTAACGTTACACTTTTAAAAGTAGGACTCCCAATATTATAAACGGGCATTCCCGGTGTTACAGGATAAAACCCCATTTGTGAAAACACAACAAAAGCAGACATGCCACCACCATCTTCATCACCAGGAACGCCCATGACATCATTTCTAAACCAGGTTTTTAGTAATTTTTGGATACGTTTCTGAGTTTTCCATGGTTGCCCGGCATAATTGTATAAATAAGGAATATGTAATGAAGGTTCGTTGGCCATGGAAAATTGACCTACATTACCTGTATGATCGGGAAGCTTTGCATAAAAACTGTATTTCGACATCCCGAGCGGCTCCGCAAATGTTTGATTCAGATTATGAATAAAATTTTCCCTGCCTCCCATAAGCGCTATGAGGTCTGCTACATGGTGTGGCACATCCCATCGGTACACCCAACCATTATTTTCACCATAAAACTTCCTGGCCCCCATACCACCGTCAAATACATAATCAAAAGGTTCTATAAATTTCCCATCCTTATCTTTAGGATGAAAAAAGTCGGTTTTCGGGTTAAACACGTTTCTGTAATTGTATGATTGTTTTAAAAAATGATGGTATGCTTCATCTAACCCCAATTCCAGGGCTAATTGCGATAAACACCATTCGTCATATGATGTTCCCAAAGTAACGGCTATAGGTTGTCTGCTTTCAAAAGGATGCACCTCCGGAATGGTTTCAACCTCTCCTTCATAGAGGGCGGGTATATAGCCATGCTCCTTGTAAAAATCGTCTAACTCTCCGGCAGGTTTACCCGACCAAGGCGCTAAGGTTTTTTGAGTAATGGCATTTTTTCCGGCCTGATATCCTTTCTTTAAATCGAAATTCCTTAAGCCTTTGCGATACCCATCAATCAATGCGGCCACCCCATGGTTGGAATTCATACGTCTGCTATCACCAGTAATTTCGGGAAAGGTGGGTAACCAAAAATGTTCCATTTGCTCAGACATCAAAATAAAAGAATTCAATATATCCTCTTCCTTCCCAGGATCGAGCAGTACCCTTAAGGGATGATGTGCCCGGTAAGAATCCCAAATCCAGTCATCGGTATAAAAATCTCTCCCGTTATCATTATGTACCTGGCCGTCAAAAGCGCTATAATATTTTCCATCTTCAGAAATATTAACGGGTCGCTCATAACAACGATACAACGAGGTATAAAACACCGTTTTGTCATCCTCAGAACCACCTTCAACTTTAAGTTTTCCAAGGGCCTGATTCCAAATTTCCTTACCCTTGTTTTTGATTTCCAAAATGGTTTTGCCACTAACTTCCCGAAGCATGTTATTTTTAGCCTGATCCTCACTTATAAAGGAAACCCCATAATCAATATCCAAAGCAAAGTTAACACGATTATTATGAAACGTTAAAATAATAGCGGCCTGATTCCCTTCTGTAAAGGTGCCTTGAATCTGGATGCCTTCTTTTAAAATGGAAACCTTATCCGGTGCAACCAGAGGTTTTAAATAAACATATACCTTGGTGTTGTTCTCAATGAACTGATAGCCTGAAACAGCAGTTCCATCCCATGACAATGCCCCTCTTTTTGAATGTAACATTAAAAAAGCATCTTCAGAAGCTTCAAAGGTTAATTTGTATTTTGCAGATTGATGGGATACGGCATAGTCGACCAGTATGCGATCGTCATCCAAATAGACCTGATAAGAGGAAGGCGTAATCTTTTCATTATCATAACTATAATACCTAACCGGTTCTAAAGGGTTTGTTAATGTATTAAACGGACTCATATTAAAGGCTGAACTTCCACGATGGCTCGTTGTAATTAAAGGTAAACCATGTATTAAATCCTGGGTATAATCAGCACGTTCGGGATATACTCTCAACATACTGTTCGGTAAATGTATTGTTGGGAATGTAGGTACCAACAAATGACTAATATTTCCCATATAAGGGTTAACATAGTCTACCACATCTTTTTGAACAATTGCTCCATTGTCATTGACACAGGAACAGATTAGTATCATAAAAAAAAGAGAGAGACAACGCTTCAAATTATTAAAAAATACGATCATAATTGGTGTTTGCTTTTAACGGATAATTGAAATTTAAATACCTCTTAGTCTGAGCTCAAAGTCCTTTACTTTTTTAAGATTCATCTACTATTTTATGGGCGGAAAATACATCCTTTAAAGCAGCATAACCAAATATTACTTTCCGTATGTCACCTTTGTGAAAACCCATGAAAAATTGACCCCAAACAAAGAGTCTATAAATTTAATTAAATCTTTATATAGATTCGCCTTTTATCTAACCACCATCCAACACCCCAACACAACATAGTAAAAGCGATAGCCGTAACCAAAGACCCAAAACTTCCGGGAAATATGGCTTGAAAAATCCTTTCACTGACCCATTCGAACGCATCAAGTCCCGAACCCGTGGGTATAGTGCGTAAAGTGATGAAAAAAAGTTCGGAAAATAAATAGATAAACAATGGGTTCTTACCAACAATATTAAAGACTTCAGCACCAGACGTACGCTTTTTAATCTCTATTAAATAAATTAAAACGGCTATTATTAGCAGATCAATTCCCACAGTATATAGCACGAATGAACTGGTCCATAATTTTTTTCCAATAGGAAAAATTAAATCCCACCAAAGGGCCAGAGCAGCAAGTACAAATCCTGCCATACATAGTTTTGCAATACCTTCATAGGATTTTCCTGCTCTTTGAATATATTTTCCCGCCAGTATTCCGGCTAAAACATTTACAACAGCGGGTAAAGTACTTAATATCCCTTCAGGATCAAATGGTATTTTATCGCCTTTATAAATATGGCCCTCACCTAAAATAAAAAAATCTAAACGCGTCCCGGCATTTATTGCCATATCAAGTTCTCCGCCGGGCGCACCAAATACATATAAGAGGGCCCAATATGCCAATAAAATAACAGCAGCTGTAATTAAGGTACCACGTTGTTTTACATAATAAAAAATAACGGCACTTATAAAGTAACAAATGGCTATACGTTGCAGAACTCCCATTACACGTGTTTCTGAAAATGGTTTTAACTCCAAAGTTCCATCAATTCCTTGTTGAAAAAAGGGATACCAATACATCAAATAACCCAATAAAAATATGATAACCGTGCGCTTTATCACTTTTTTCCAAAATGCCTTAGGGCCGGCCTCCTTTAACTTAGTCATGGAAAAACTCATGGCATTTCCCATTACAAAAAGAAAGGTTGGAAAAACCAGATCTGCCAATGTAAATCCAAACCAATCGGCATGCACCAAATACGGATAAAGATCGGCCCCGGTGCCGGGCGAATTGACCACGATCATTAAACAAATGGTCATTCCCCGAAATACATCAAGGGATAAAAACCGATTACTCTTTATATTCATAATCTTTTAATTTTAGTTGACATCGATGTTAATAACAGTTGCATCCTTTACGATTATTTGATCATCCTTGCTTTCAGGTATGGTTACATTTTTAAGTGTAATGTCATGGGCCTGATCAAAAACAAATGCAGGACGATAGTCATCGTTTTCTATGGTCACTTTTACATTATTAAATTCAATTCCCCTGGCATGCCTTACATAGAACCCCCAGGCCGGTAATTCTCCAAACATGGAAAACTCGGGATAATCCTTTATGTTTTCCGGTACTTTAGACAAACTGTCTGTAGGAATGTAGGCCACTTCCCTGGAAGCCCTTCCCGGGTAGGCTATTTCTATATTTTCAAGCACCACATTCTCCACTATATGTCCCGGAATTCCAACAATGGAGGATGGAAATGTGTTATGGGGAACCCTTACCTCAGGGCCATTCATTTCGTAATTTTTATCCGGACGCCCAAAAGGCACCTGAACTTTTACATTTTTAATATTTATGTTTCTCACACTTCCAGGCTTATCACCACTTCTATGCCCCAATCGAATAAAAATGGCATTCCCCGTATTGGAGGCATTGATATTAGAAACATTTATATTTTCAACTGTACCGCCATCAACAGATTCGATAGCGATAGCCGATCTAAAAGTATCATAAACTTCAATATCCTTTATAGTAACATTTTTAAACCCTCCTCTGGAAGCTGTTCCGAATTTTATGGCACTGGCACTGGACCGTACTTTGCAATTGGCCACATAGATATTCTCACACATTAGATTATTGGTACTTGATTTCAGGCAGATGCCATCATCGGCAGTGTCAACAATACAATTGGTTACCCTTGCATTAACGCAATCTGTTAGATCGATACCATCATTGTTTAAGAATGTCGTACTTTTTACTTTTACACGATCTACCACAATATTCGAGCTGTTCCTGTAATCTTGAATCCAGCAAAGACCATTCTTAAACGTTACATCCTTAACTTGCACGGAATCACAATTATAAATGTAAAGTATTTTAGGTCGGTTACCCTCTTCCGGTCGTTTTTGGTGCCAGGGGTTATAGGTCTGGTATTCCAAATCTTCCAGTGTTCCCTCGTTTAACATTTTATAAATATCCTTTATCAATTTATGGCCGTTTCCATCGATGACACCATCCCCTGTGATGGCTATATTGTGTTGACCATTAGCCACAATTAAAGGTGAGGCCTTATGACTGGGCCCGTAATCCATTCTTTTATCACTTCCCAACAAAACGGCGCCCTCCTCCAGATGCAATTCCATATTCGATTTCAATTGAATTACACCAGTCAGGAATTGACCATTTGGAACAATTACCTTTCCCCCTCCATTTCGAGAAATCTGGTCAATGGCTTTTTGAATTACCTCCGTATTATCTGTTTGCCCATCCCCTTTTGCACCAAAATTTAAAATGTTTATCTCAGCCTGATTACCACAGGCCACAATTTGAAGAAAAAGCAGACTAAAAACGAGTCTTTTATACATAGTCTTTATTAACATATCTATCGGTTTTTGCTAAATTTAAAATGTTCCATCCGATTTGGAAGGAGGTAGTTCTCCCGTTCCCCATATCTTAGAAGGTGTACTGCCCATTTTTAACTCAAGCACACCACCATTAACGATATCTTGATGCTCAATAAAGGCTTTTTCAAATGGCTTTCCGTTCAATGTTGCCGATATAATGTATTTATTATTTTGATTAAGCTGTTTGGCCCGAATGATAAAATCGCTTCCATTCTCCTGATGTATTACGGTTTCTTTAAAATAAGGGGTGTTAATGAGGTAATAAGACTGACCTGCATTCGGATAGAGTCCCATCATATGAAAAGCCAACCACGAAGACATGGCTCCTGAATCGTCGTTTCCGGGAATCCCGTCCCTTCTGCTACTGTAATTGGCATCAATAATTTGATGGATCCGGTCGCTACTTAAATCCGGTCGACCTAACCAATGGTATAAATTCGGACTTAAAAATGATGGCTCATTGGCCACATTATAAAACCCTTTATCAAAAAAAGTATTCAGCCTATTTAAAAAGGCTTCTTTTCCCCCGGTTTTTTTGATAAGCATTGCGACATCGTGGGGAACAGACAATGAGTACTCCCAAGAGCTTGCCTCATAAAAAACGCCACACCACCAACACACACAATTGGGCCAGTCCTGGGCAAGAGGCGTATATTGAATATAGTTAACCTTTCCATTTTCTGCATGACACTGTATGCTATCCACCCATTTCCCATTGGCGTCTTTAGGCATGATAAAACCTCTTGAGCCATTATCTTCAATATCCCTCCACAGATTTTGCCAATTATCGGACTGTTTTATAAAACGCCAGTATTCACCCTTACGCTCTATCCCTTTTGCTACTGTTGCCAAACAATAATCGTTATACGCATACTCCAATGTGCGATTTCCCGAACGCACAAAGTTAGTCGACACATACCCTAAACGATTATAATCGGTAAGTCCACCACGCCCTTCCTTTTCCTCATTACCACCGGGAGGAAACATGGCATCCTTCATCATGGCTTTAAGTCCTAGTCCATAATCAATCCCCTTCAACCCCTTAACAAAGGCATCAGCAATCACCACTTCAGCATTCGACCCCCCTTGTGTACGTCCATTGCAATTACCACTTCGTGCATCGGGCAGATATCCATCCAGTTTATAGATTTGCAGCATGGCATTTACGATGTCTACTTCGCGTGAAGGTTCAATAAGCGTAATTAAGGGGCTGGAGGATCGATAGGTGTCCCAAATAGCATAGAAATCATCGTAATACGGGGTGTCATTTTCCCAGAGGGGATTTTCTCCCGTACGATCTACCGGCATGAGCATAGTATGATATAATCCGGTATAGAACATCTTCTTTTGTTCTATTGGTGCATCTTCATCAATTTCTACTCTTTCTAAAATACGCTCCCATTTCTGTTGTGTTTCCGCCAGTTCTTTACCAAAATCCCAATGTGGGATCTCATGATCAATATTCTGTTTTGCTTTTAAACTGCTTATGAATGAAATTCCTATCTTAAAGTTTACGCTTTGCTCTTTTAAATCATCAAAAAACAACATAGCGCCCGTTTTACTACCGTCATCCACTTGCGCGTTTTTACCAGGATAAAATTGTTCATTCTTCCATGTGGAAAAATCGGAAAACGACTGATCAAAAACAGCAAAAAAGTAAACGGTATAAGCACTTCCATTATTCCATCCACCTCTTATTCTGGTATATCCCTGTACCTCGGTATCTGATACCACCTCAATTTGCGACCCTACAAATTGCTGGGCTTCACGACCATCTGGAATATCCGATTCCCCAAGGTATCTACCTAAATCTATTTTAACCGCATTTCTATTGCCTGAATTAAAAGTAAACCGGTAAAATGCGGCCCTGTCTGATGTTGTTATCTCGGAATGTATGTTATACTTACTAAGAACTGTTCCATAATAGCCTAACGCCACCTGTTCTTGTTCCCTTAAGGATCCCTGTTTTATGGATGTAAACTCACCTGAAAACGGCATAACCGATACATTCCCATATTTAGGACCTCCCCCTGTACCACTTACATGCACCTGGCTAAATCCGTAAATGGCTTTATCCAAATCCGGGGAATAACCACTATTGGCATTTTTAGCATTATCCGGCCCAGGTTTCATCATTCCATAAGGACATGAAGGTCCTATAAACACATTGCCAAGACCCTCTGATCCAATCATAGGATCGACAAAACGGTGATTTTGGGCATTCAAGAACGCCACATTTAGTAATAGTATAAAACACGTTAGAACACTATTTTTAATAGATTTCATTTTTTTGACTATTTAGATATGCTTTTAGAATTGTTAATCGGTTGTTTTAATTAGGTCTTTATTTAAAGTTAAGTCGGTATCATCGACATCTTTTAATACAATCTGAGCTTTCTTTTCCATCGGCAATTCAATTTGGTCCATGTGTAAATCACTCACATCATCAAAAACAAATGCCGGTCTAAAATCAGAATCCTCTAATGTTAATCTTATATTATTAAAAGAAATACCTCTAGCATGGCGCACATAAAAGCCCCAGGCCGGCAGTTCACCAAACATCGAAAATTCGGGATAATCACTCATCTTTTCGGGAACCTGTTCCAAGCGACTTAAAGGGATATAGGCCATACCTTTGGTGGCCCTTCCCGGATACGAGATCTCAATATTGTCAAGATGCACCTGTTCAACATTATAATCCGGAATACCAACAATGGAAGCCGGAAAAGGGTTATGAAAAAAATTAACTTCAGGACCTCTCAAATCATAGTCAATGTCGGGGCGTCCAAATGGGACCTCAACATTTATGTTCTTTAAACTGATGTTCTTAATACTTCCCGGTTGTTTCCCCGAACGATGCCCTAAACGAATAAAAATGGCATTTCCAGTATTCTTAGCGATTATATTATTTACTTTAATATTTTCTATAATCCCGCCATCAACAGATTCAATCGCTATTGCAGATCTGAAGGTATCGAAAACTTCAATATGCTCAATGGTTACATTTTTAAAGCCTCCATAAGATGCTGTTCCAAACTTAATGGCACTCGCACTGGACCTTACGGTACAATTTGAAATAAAAATGTTATTATTAAAATGATTTGGGGAATGTGATTTCAAACAAATACCATCATCGGCAGCATCGACATTACAATGCGTTATCCTAACATTATGACAGTCTACAATATCAAAACCATCATTGTTCCAATAGGCCCTATTATAAACCGTCACGGAATCATAAACCACCTGATTACACTGCTCAATGGTTTGTAGCCATCCGGCTGAATTTTTCAAGGTGACCCCTTTAATTTGGATGTCCTTACATTGTTTTAAATTAATCAATTCCGGGCGGAAAGATTCATGGGGGCGCATGCGTCTTAGGTTGTAATTTGGATCTACTCTTTCTCCGATATGATGAAGGCTGTCTATTGCCAAAGCCAATGCTCGACCTTGGCCATCAATGGTCCCTGTCCCTAATATTGAAATATTTTCTGCATGGCCTGCAAATAAAAAGGCCAGATTCCCTATTCCTTTTCTATACTGATAGGGGTCTGTACTTCCCAATAAAACAGCACCTTCTTGGAGGTATAATGTGACATTGCTTTTTATTTCTATACTTCCAGATAAAAAACGGCCTTTGGGAAATATTATTTGTCCACCTCCAAAACGATCCAAAGAATCTATAATACTTTGAATCTTTTTGGTGTTTAAAGTCTTTCCATCCCCTACAAGGCCAAAATCTTTTACATTAATACCATTAACAGATATGTCCTTATTTGTTTCTGTGCTACTTTTACCTTGATCCTTTTTAGATTCACAATTCATACTAAGTGTCACCAAAAGTAAAAACAACATTTTGTGAATTCTTTTCATAATATGCTTTTATTTTTCCTGCTATTTGCTCATTGAAAATGGCTTGCTATTATCTTTTAGTCCCCAATTTTTATTTGGTGTTGAACCCATTTTAAATTCTATTACCCCTCCTTTTAAAAAATCAAAGTGGTTAAAATATGTACTTGTATAAGGTTTCCCATTATATGTAATTTGCTGTATAAAATTATTTCCAGAGGATGCTCCTTTAGCAATAAAAACAAGTGTTTTACCATTTTCCAGATTAATGGTTATCTTATCAAAATGGGGGCCCGAGATCACGTATTCCGGAACAGAGGGTGCAACGGGATAAAAGCCCATAGCTGCAAAAACATACCACGCCGACATTTGTCCGGCATCATCATTACCACTAAGACCTCCAACATCATTACTGTATTCGGTTTGCATAATTTGCTTAACCAATGCTTGAGTTTTCCATGACTGCCCGGAATAATTGTACAAAAAAGGAATTTGATGCCCCGGTTCGTTTCCATGCCAATATTGGCCTTTGGAATGAAAGCGATCCAAATTATCATTAAATGCCTTGGTTCCTCCCATTAAATTAATTAGGCCCTGCACATCCTGAGGGACATACCAGGTATATTGATAGGGTGTCCCTTCGGTTATATAGGGCTGCCTCACATATTTGTCAAAATCATTAACAAAGGTCCCATCAGCATACTTACCCCTAACCGTTGAATCCTTTTTACTGTACACCCTCTTATAATTTAACGCACGTTCCCTAAGAAGTTTAGCATGTTTTTTATCTCCCATTCTCTTCGCGATTTGGCTCAAAGCAAAATCGTCGAAGGCATATTCCAGGGTCCTGGATACCTGCTCATTGTTATGAAACGATTCTTTTACTTCCTCCTCTAGAGGAATATAACCGTATTTCATATACGATTCCAAAGCTCTTCTCCCCTTACCATTTTTATAATCGACATACGATTCAGGAGATTCGAAGGCATTTTTAAGTAAATAATTATATTGCTCTTCGTTAAGTTCAATAATATCTTTCATGTAGGCATCTGCAATAGTGGCAATACCATGATCTCCTATCATAGCCGAGGTATAACTATTCCAGCATGGAAATATAGGTAGCCAACCACCTTGCTCTGCTTTTGAGAACAGGCTTTGCATCATATCGGAACTTATGGATGGCGTCAATAAATTAAAAAGCGGATGTGAGGCTCGAAAGGTATCCCACATTGAAAAATCGACAAAATAATCCTTACCACTTATAGTATTCCTTTTGCCAGTTCCTGCAAATCCTGGGTAAGAACCGTCAACATCATTAAAAGTTCGCGGCTGTAAATAACTATGGTACATAGCCGTGTAGAATACAACCTTGGCATCTTCATTGTGACCTTCAACCTTAATTTTTGAGAGTAACTGTTCCCAATTTCGTTTTAATTCTACTTTTATATCATCGAATGTCTTCTTTTGTATCTCTGCTTCAAGATTTTTACGGGCATTAGCTAAACTTGTAAAAGATGTTCCAATATAGGCGTACAAGGTTTCATTTGGTTCTGTATTAAAAGAAATATACGCTCCCAGGTTTTCCTGATTTGATATTTGCGCCCTTCCTTTATGAATATGATCATTTTGATAGGTTCCAAATGCCCTTACCTCTTTATCGAATTTTACCACAAAATAGCCATTAAATCCGGCGTAATCTCCCCATCCTTGATAAATCCTGTGTACTGGATTGTATCCTAAAATTTCATTATTTAGGGTATCCACTTTAATAAAACCCTCACCTTCATCACTATTCGGATTTACTACTAAATGAGCTTCTCCTCCATTATTGAATTTAAATTTGAACAAGCCAGATCGTTTTGCAGCGGTCATTTCCACATCGATGTTATAATCATCTAAACGCACTTCATAGCTATACGGGGTAGCCCTTTCTGTTGCATGAGAGAATTTTGAACCTCGATTATCCGGTAAACATTTTAATGGTCCTGAGATTGGCATAATGGTCATACTTCCGTAATCCTGAACACAGGAACCACTTAACCAATGACTTCCTCTAAATCCCGTAATAATTGAATCCGTATAATAATAAGGTGCATGGCATTTGGTTTCGGTCGATTGGGTTTGTGGTGTCCAATTGGTCATTCCAAACGGCAGTGTTACAAAGGGAACCACCTGGGCATTATTTTCTTTATGCAACCCATGTTTTATAGCACTTATTGTCGTAGATGGCGCTGTACCAATTAGAGGGTTCACATAATCAACCAAATCCTTAACCTGGGCATTCGAAAGAAATATTCCGACAAAACCGCACAGACTTAAAAGATAATATTTTATATATTTTTTTAGGTTACTATCCATTTTACTTTTTAATTGATAATCACGACTAAAATGCTTAAAAATCTTCTTTCCAAATATTTAATACCATTTCTTTAAGTAAACTACATGAGGTTAATTCGTCGCCATCTATCACCCCTTTTCACAACACATGCTAATTATCCCAATTTATATAAATAGGGTTTCCAACTAATACCAAGGTTCCTTCTTTGTTCCTTATGTTAACCCGTACCCATTGGCGCATCCCAGTAAGTGGAACACTTTTATACTCTTGTAAATAATCTCCTTTTGTTTTTTTCCGGCTTACCGTTTCACCGTCAACAATGAGTTCGACAATAGCATCTTCAACACCCTGTACATTCACTTTTAAATCCAATTGCTCTCCTGTTTTTCCTGTTAAATCACCTCCCATGAAAACGTGTTTCCCATTTAAGTCACCCATCATTTCCAGCAATCGCCTTTCCGAACCTCCCTCTATCTCTACGAAGGTATTTCCTGAACGAATACCTTCAAGAATAGCGGCCTGAGATAATCTTTTAGTATAAACATAGGTCCGTACCTGCCCAATATATTGATCATGTGTCTTAATCTTTATCAAATGATGGGCGTCGCTGGTCCCTACTCCTGTTAATCTTATGCCCTGATTTAAGAATTTGGTCCAATATTCAATTCCTGACAGTGCCTCTTCTATATTCCCTTCTTTTCGTGCTATGGTATTTCCACTTACCACCTCAATAGCATTTATTAATGCCATATTCGCTTCTTTAGGTCGCCATCCTCCATAAATCCCCGGATGGTTAATGATTACCAAGCCATGTTCTTCTTTTACATGTTCCAATACCTCATTAAACGTAAGGGCCCCGGGAAATCCCTCCCTAAAATCCATAAATGACCTTGTTCCGAGTATATTGGCGTGGCCAAAGGGCATTGTTTGTTCTCTCCCGGCTATTATTAACAAATCATCAAAATAAGGTTGCAATTCATCCAATATGGCAAAATGACTCACGGTATTATGATCGGTCAAAGCAATAAAATCTAAACCTTGAGTTCGTGCTGTTTCTAAAACTTTGTGAACCGGACTGGGTATTCTTTTACCCTTTTTACTCAAGGTGGTACCATCACTATGTCCGGAATGCATATGAAGATCTCCTCGATACCAGCCCGCTTCTTCTATTAATGGATTATCCCCAAAAGCAAATTCCTGATGCGCCTCATTGCGTTTTTTAAAATGAATGGAAATGCTATAGGTATCATATCCTCTTGACTCTGGAACACCCAACCAAAAATACCAGGTACCCGGTACTATTTTACCTCCTGAGTAAGACGGTGTAGCCCCGGTTTCCCTTATCGTGAAATCTGATTTATTACTTCCACTCCATCCTTTAAACCCCATTGGGTCGGACAATCCAAAATCTAAAATGGTCCCCTGACCTTTTCCTGTGTATTGGACCTTAAAATTAATCTCAACAATATCGTTATCGGGCACCTGAAAAGGAAGTTCCAAATACGCACCTGCCTCTTCGGTCAAAACGCCCTTTAAAACCACATCCGGTTTCTCCGATTGCGCAAAAACACCAAGAGCAGTACATTGCCATAAAACAATAAAAAGTAGGGTTCTTAAATCGATTCGCATTAGGCTAATCCTTCTTAATTTCTTCATGTCGTACTCCATGATTTAAAAAGCCGATATTACAATATTGGACGCTTTCTACTGCTCTGAAAATGCATTCTTATTTGGTTCTTTGCCCATCTCAAATTCCAATAGGTTACCGTTCATGATCTGTGAATAAGTAATAAAAGGTGTTTTCAAAACGGTATTATCCAATTTAACCGATTGTATGTACATATTTTTTTCCGAAAGGCCTATCGCCTTAATCTTGAATGTTTTAGGTTTTCCTTTATGGATTAAATTCATCGTAATTTCAGGAAACTGGGGCGCCCCGATAGCAAATATCTCTGTTCCCGGAGTTACTGGATAAAAGCCTAATACGCCGAAAACATACCAGGCAGACATTTGTCCGCAATCGTCATTACCATTTATTCCTATGGGATGGTTTCTGAAATTTTCTGATGAGGTATGCTTACGAATCAGCTCCTGTGTTCTCCAAGGTTGTCCACAATAATCAAATAGGTAGGCATAATGATGGCCTGGTTCATTGTCATGACGATAGTGTCTCCCTTGGAAATTCTCATTCAGCTTTTCAGCAAATTTTTCTTTACCGCCATAGAGTTCAATCATACCTTCTATATCGTGCATGGCTCCAAACAAATAGGTCCAACGTCCCCCTTCTGTAAATCCTTCCTGTTCATTTTCATGCCAACGCCCGTCAAATTTTTTCGCATTTAAAAACCCTGTTTCTGGATTATACAGATTTTTATAATTCTTGCTATTATGCATCAATCGTTCATAATCATCGGTTTTACCCAAATCTTTGGCAACTTGCGCTATGGCATAATCATCAATACCAAATTCAACCGTACGTGTTACAGATTCCCTGGTCTTATCGGCAGCCACATAACCTAAAGCATGATAATAGGTTAAGCCTCCCCGGGCTTCATACTGTGTACCTTCATCTCTATCGCCCCAATGTTTTTCGGTATCGCAAGGAGGGGGTAACATCGCATTCTTTCTCATGGCTTCATAGGCCAGATCCACATTGTAGTCTCTAAACCCTTTCACGTAGGCATCCCCGATAACCGCATCGGCATGTGTTCCGGTCATAATATTGGAATAGGTAGGATTAGGCCATTTCGGCATCCACCCCCCTTCCTGGTACATTTGCAGTAAGGATTGAATCATGGGACCTACTCTTTCGGGATGCGTAAAATGTAACAATGGATGTAATGCCCTAAAGGTATCCCATAATGAATAATCGTTGTATGAAACGCCTTCATGAATCTTATCGTCAAAGGGGCTATAATATTTTCCATACTCTGAAAACTCACGAGGAAATAACATCGTGTGGAAGAGAGAGGTGTAGAAAATCGTTTTTTGATCATCTGTAATTCCATCAACCTGTATTCTATTCAAATTCTCATCCCATATATCTCTGGTTGTTTCCTTAACCTTATTGAAATTCCAATCCACAATTTCCTTTGACAAATTAATCCTGGCTTGTTCAATACTGATAAAAGAGGTTGCTATTCTTACTTTTACCTTTTCTCCTTCAACAGTTTTAAAACTAACATAGGCCCCCATACGGGCACCATATTGCTCCGTGCCTTCAACTTTTATTTGAGGTTCATTTCTAAATGAATTCCACGTACCAAAAGAATCGAAACTTTTATCCATCTGGATGATGAAATAGCCTTTAAAGTTATTAAGTACGGGACCTAAATGCGATGACATTCTTTCCGGATTATAACCTGTAATCTCTCCTTTTTCGTTATCTACCTTAATATACCCCTGAAAGTCCTTTTTGTTTTCTGAATTATTAATGCCCTGAATAATAATATGGGACGCCTCAGACTCCGGAAAAGTAAACTGGAACATTCCGCATCGAGAGGAAGCCACAATTTCTCCTTTAATTCTTTTGCTCTTCTTGTCTCCCATGCTAACAGCATAATAATAGGGCTTAACCGTTTCATCCTCGTGAGAAAACGACATGGCGCGCTCTTCGGGTAGCAATCTGAGCTTCCCCGTTTGAGGCATTACAGAGACATATCCATAATCACCCATCCAAACCGTAGGTTGGTGCGTCGCCATAAAACCATGAATGGTATTATCCTCATAAGCATAGGGCATTTTACTTATCATATTTTGCCGTGTCTGAGCCACAAAGTTGGTCATGGCAAACGGTGTTCCCACACATGGCATTGTACCCCCACCATCTCTTCCAGCCATGAATCCTTGCGTAGATGTTCCAATGAGCGGATTAACAAAATCAACAGTCCTTGTATTTTGACTCCATGAAATATTTATAACACAAAAAATGAAGCATACAAGAATCACATATTTATTATACAGTTTCATCTATTTAAAATTTTGTGGTTTATTGAAAAGGCCCTCTATATTATTTTGAATATGCTTTTGGTTCAAATAAGTAATCGATGAAAATATTATTCTAATTTTTCGGCAACTTACAATTATTCAATGAATATTTTTATTTAGATTTAGCTTATATTTATGCAAAGGTTTGCATTTTAATTACAATAAAACGAGAATGAAAATCAATGTTTTAATGTTAATTCGTTGCAATTATAAATCCAATTAATTATTGAAAAAACAACCATTGACAAAGGTTATTTTTTAAATATCAATTAAAGAAGACATGAATAAATTTATAAGCTCAAATATCAATCTTTACTTATTAATGTTGGATTTGATTTTTTCTGTTGCTTTAGTAACTATTAAACGATTATTATGAGTAAGCCCAGAGCAACCCTTAAAGATATTGCTACAAAACTAAACATTTCTATTTCAACGGTCTCAAGAGCCTTAAATGATCATCCGGCCATAAATCAAAAAACCAAGAGGTCGGTAAAATCAACTGCAAAAAAACTAAACTACTATCCCAACTTATTAGCATTAAATCTTTTACAAAAGAAATCCAACACGATTGGGGTTGTGGTTCCAGAAATAACCAGTCATTTTTTCTCATCTGTAATTACCGGTATTCAGGATATATTAAGGCCATCGAATTATAATATGATAATATGTCAATCTGAAGAGTCCTACAAAGACGAAGTCGAGATTGTAGAGAACTTAATGCGTGTTGGTGTGGATGGTATTTTGGTCTCTCCATCATCATCTACAAAAAATTTCGAACACTTCAGAAGACTTAAAAAAAGTGGCATCCCTATAGTCGTTTTCGATAGGGATTGTCCTGGATTAGAAGTAGACAAAGTCCTTGTTGACGATTATGACGGTGCCTTTCAGGCGGTAGACTATCTGATTAAGTCCGGTTGTAAGCGTATAGCCCATATTGGAGGCCCATTAAATCTTTCGACCACGAAGCACAGACTTGAAGGCTACCTGGATGCTTTAAAAGAAAATGATATTCCTATTGATAAAAAATACATTAAACACGTTAAAGGATTTACGCATGAAGATGGAATAAAACCAGCGAAATCACTTCTTAAATTAGAAAACAAACCGGATGCTATCTTTGCCGTTAACGATTGCATAGCCATTTCCGCTATGTATGCCGCTAAAATGCTCAAACTAAAAATTCCAGAAGAAATTTCTATTATTGGTTTCGACGATGAACCACACTCCAGTTATTTTACACCCGAATTATCAACGGTTTGGCAACCCGTTTATAGTATGGGCATGCTTTCCGCAAGAATCTTATTGAAACGGATAAGCAATACCGATGAAAAACAAAAACTACGAGAGGAGATTTTTAAGCCTGAACTTGTAATTCGAGCGTCTTCAAAAAAAATATAAACACAAAACATACCTTCAAAAAAATGCAAATTTAATGCAAAGGTTTGCATTAAACTTTACTCCTATATCCTTTCTATAATCAATTTTTAGTTGTTGTTTTGACATAAATTTAATGCACAAAAGTGCAATGCATCGTGCTTTTATATGATTGTTTCACCTAAAATATTTTATACGCATTGTTATGGCAAATATGCTATACCTGCCATCAATATTTTTACACTGGAACAAGTTATAGGATTATTTAGAGCAGGACAAAAGGCCAATGCTCCATTTATTGTTCAAATGACACCGGTAGCGAGAAATTATACCCATCCAGACATGTTATTGGGCATGATTAAAGCGGCTTCTAAAATATATCCTAAAGCTACGTTTGCCATTCATTTAGATCATGGTAATGAAGCTCATGCCTTTGATGCGATTGCCTCAAACAGCTTTAATTCGGTTATGATCGATGCGTCACATGACCCGTTCGAAAAGAATGTAGAAAGAACAAGGGCAGTTGTTATCAAAGCACATAAAAACAATGTTTTAGTTGAAGCAGAATTAGGAGTGCTCAGTGGTGTTGAAGATGATCTTTCTATCGATGAGAAATCCGCTAGATATACACAGCCTTCTGAAGTAGAACAATTTGTTAAAAAAACCCAATGTGACAGTCTTGCTGTGGCTGTTGGAACGAGTCATGGAGCCTACAAATTTTCCGGCGGACAGGGTATTCAGTTCCAAATATTACAAGATATTCAGCACCGTATCCCCTATTTTCCCATTGTGCTTCATGGTGGATCGGCGGTTAATGAAGCTGAAATAAAGCGGATCAATAAAAATGGCGGACGATTAAATTCAAGTGCTTTGGGTGTATCTTCCGATGAGATCACTGAAGCTATTAAGTATGGGGTGTGTAAAATAAATATTGCCACCGACCTCAGGCTAATATGGGCCAGAGTACACAGGGAATTTTTTAATGATAACCCTGAACTATTCGACCCGATAATCCCGGGTAAGTCATATATGGAGGCTTGCGAAACATTTATGCTGGAAAAATTTGAACTATTGGGAGCAACGGGTCAAGTGAGCCAGCTAAAGATATAATTAAAAATACAACGTAATGAAAAGTGACTCTCATTTATTGATTAAACCAGATAAAAACGCCTCTGTTTATCATAGGATCACACCCGAGTCTGCAAATTGGAATTACCTGAATTTTGAGGCTAGAAAAATGAAACTTGGAGACCTTTGGGAACATGATACTCAAAATAATGAAATGGCCATTGTGCTCCTCGGCGGAAATTTTAAAGTGACAAGTGACAAGGGAAGCTGGGAAACTATCAATGGCAGAAAAGATGTATTTAGCGGTATAGCACATACCTTATATCTACCTAGGCATTCAAAATTTGTATTGGAAGCAACAAGTACCGAGTTGGATATTGCCTATGGCTGGTGCAGATCTGATGTGGATTACCCTGCAAAATTTGTGACACCGGAAGAGACGCCTGTGGTTATTTTTGGAGGTGATAATGCTACTCGTCAGTTCAACGATTTAATCCCACCGGGATTCGGTTGTCATAGACTGGTCTCCCGAGAGGTCTATACCCCCTCAGGTAACTGGAGTTCCTATCCCGCTCATAAGCATGATGAACGCATATTGGACGCACAGGGACATGTATTAGAACCTATTCAGGAAGAAACTTACTTCTATAAATTCGAAAAACCGGAAGCCTATGCCATACAGCAAGTATATACCAAAGATAAATCCCTCGATGAAATTGTTAGAGCAAAACACGACCATGTGGTGTTAATTCCAAAAGGGTTTCATCCCGTGGTAGCTGCTCATGGCTTTAATTGTTATTACCTCAATTTTTTAGCTGGGACAGATCAGTGTCTAGCAAACACAACGGATCCCGATCATGAATGGATTTATAATTCCTGGAGCTCAAAGGATCAAAGATTACCACTGGTTACGGCAGAGATGAATAACATAAAATTAACATGAAAGGCCTTTATTCCAATATTTAAACCTGATGCATTAAAAAATGAAAAATAAAAAATTAGATATCATCACTTTTGGCAGATCTTCCATAGACCTGTATTCTCAGAATATCGGAGCTGCTTTTAATGATATTAAGGGCTTTGATGCCTTTGTTGGGGGCTCACCACTGAATATTGCCGTGGCGTGTGCCAGACTTGGTGTTAAAGCCAGTTTGCTTACCGCGGTTGGGGATGATAAAGTAGGCGAATTTATTTTAGATTTTCTGAATAAAGAAGGGGTCAACACAAGCTGTATAACAGTGAAGGAAAAAGCAAGAAGCAGCGCGGTCGTTTTAGGGATTGAACCACCCGACAAATTTCCGTTAGTTTATTACAGGAACAATGCCGCCGATAGCCAGGTAACCATTGATGATGTTCTAAATGCAAACATTGAAAATCACAAAATACTGCTCATTAATGGTACCGCCCTGAATATTGAACCCAGTAGAAGTGCCACGTTCTGTGCAGCTGAAATAGCCAATAAGAATAATGTAGAAGTCGTATTGGATCTGGATTTCAGAGCCGATCAATGGCATGATTATAGGGCATTTGGTCTTATGGTACGAGCCATTCTTCCGAAAGTGAAAATTGCCATAGGTACCGAGGAGGAAATATTGGCAGCGACGCTCAATGAAGCCTCACAGGTTTCTATTAAACACCAACAGATATCTGCTCCTGAAATAAAAGGTGATATTGACCATTCTATAGCACAGCTTCTTGAATTGGGTATTGAAATTTTACTTGTAAAACGAGGTGAAAAAGGTGTGAGTATTTATACAAAAAATAATACGAGAGAAGATGTACCAGGTTTTCCTGTTGATGTATTAAATGTTTTAGGGGCTGGCGATGCTTTTGCCGGTGGTTTTTTATATGGAATACTACAGGGTTGGGATCTGTATAAGGCATGTCGCATGGGAAATGCCAGTGGTGCTCAGGTAGTTATGAAAAAAGGCTGTGCCAATTTTATGCCTACATTAAATGAATCTATGCAATTTATCAATGAGAAAGGCGGATTTTAAAACCATTTTTAAATGAAAACAAAAAGACTAACCGTAGCCCAGGCCACCATAGAGTATCTTAAAAATCAATATGTTGAAAGAGATGGTGAGCAAACCGCATTCTTTGCAGGTTGTTTGGGAATTTTTGGCCATGGAAATGTTGCCGGTATTGGACAAGCCCTTCATCAAAATCCGGATTTTCCGTTTTACGTGGTAAGAAATGAGCAAGCTATGGTACATATGGCCGCAGCTTATGCCAAGGTAAAAAATCGTATGCAGACATTTGTTTGCACCACTTCCATTGGCCCCGGAGCAACTAATATGATTACCGCCGCTGCCGGAGCAACCATTAATAGAATTCCTGTTTTACTGCTTCCTGGAGATATTTTTGCTACAAGACAAGTAGCACCGGTATTACAACAGTTAGAGTCTTCAATATCTCAGGATATATCTGTAAACGACTGTTTTAAACCTATCTCTAAATATTGGGATAGAATCAATCGCCCGGAACAACTTGTAACGGCCTTACCCGAAGTTATGCGTGTCCTAACCTCACCTGCTGAAACCGGGGCAGTTACTTTAAGTATACCACAGGATGTTCAGGCCGAAGCTTTTGATTTTCCTGTTGAAATGTTTCAAAAGCGTGTTTGGGTTATAGGTAGAACCATGCCGGACAAAATGTTGTTAAAAAAGGCCATAGACATCATACTTACAAGTAAAAAACCAATGATAATTGCAGGAGGAGGCACCATATACAGTGGGGCAACATCGGTTTTAAAATCTTTAGTTAACCGTACCGGCATACCGGTATCAGAAACCTATGCAGGTAAAGGTTCATTAAACTATAACGAACCTCAAAACCTTGGAGCCATAGGGGTAACAGGAACCCCCGGAGCTATTGAAATAGCCAATGATGCCGATGTCGTTATAGGTATAGGAACCCGGTATAGTGATTTTACAACAATATCCAAATCGGCTTTTCAAAACCCTGATGTTCAATTTATTAATATTAATGTAGCCGAATTCGATGCTTTCAAACATGGGGCTATTCCATTGATTGGTGATGCCAAAGTTGTTTTGGAATTTATTAACGAGGAGCTTTCAGACTATCATGTACCCCAAGGTTATAAGAAAAAAACAGAAGCTTTGAATCAGTCTTGGGATGCTTTTGTCTCTGAAATTTATGCGGAAAAAAATAATACGCCTGCTTTTCAAGGAGAAGTCATTGGTGCCGTAAATACCTTCTCAAACCCCGATGATATTGTCCTTTGTGCAGCAGGAAGCCTTCCCGGCGACCTTCATAAGCTATGGCGAACCTCCAATCCAAAAGGATTTCATCTGGAATACGGATATTCCTGTATGGGCTACGAGATAGCCGGAGGACTTGGAGCAAAAATGGCCAGGCCTGATAGCGAGATTTATGTCATGGTGGGAGACGGCAGTTACCTAATGATGTCTCAGGAAATAGTAACCTCCATTCAGGAAAAGCAAAAGATAACGATCATCTTACTTAATAATGACGGATACTCCAGTATTGGCAGTTTGTCAAATGCTGTTGGTAGCGAAGGCTTTGGTACATATTACAGGTATAGGAATGAAGTAACACAGCAACTTGATGGCGACAAGTTACCCATAGATTATGCGGCTAATGCTGCCAGCATGGGGGCCTATGTGATAAAAACATCCAATGTAAAAGAATTAAAAGAAGCACTTGAAAAAGCTAAAACCATTGAAAGAACGACTTTAATTTACATTGATGTGGATAGAAAAAAGGCAGTTCCCGGCTTTGCCTGGTGGGACGTTGCTATTGCCGAGGTTTCTGAAAAAAAGCCTGTAAAAGAAGCATTAAAAACCTATCATAAAAATAAAAGTAAACAAAAATATTATCTGTAAGTTTTAACTAACCAACCATTATTTATGAATTTTAATTTAACTATTACACTAATATCATTTATCTTATTTACAGGTGGGGTTGCTTTTTTTACCTGGTTTTACCTTCGTAAAACGAATTTAGCATCATCTACAGGATATTTTCTTGGTGGTCGAAGTTTATCAGGTATTGTTATCGCTGGATCCATGTTGCTGACTAATATTTCCACGGAGCATCTTATAGGCATGAATGGAAATTCCTATGTGAATGGTTTTATTATTATAGCATGGGAAGTCACTTCGGCCATAGCACTCGTTATCGCGGCTATTTACTTTATTCCCAAATATTTAAAAATGGGATTAACTACCATTCCACAATTTTTGGAAAACCGTTTTGACGGTATGACCAGGACTTTGGTTGCGGGATTCTTGATTGTTTCCTTTGTGGTGACCCTTTTACCTATTGTCCTTTACACGGGAGCCATAAGTTTAGAAAGTCTATTTGGAATATCAGAACTCTTCAATGTTTCGAAATCCGATGGTCTTTGGATGACAGTTATTATTATTGGTGTTATTGGTTCCATTTATGCGATATTTGGAGGATTAAAAGCAGTCGCGCTATCGGATACCATCAATGGTTTTGGACTGCTTCTTGGGGGCTTATTGATTCCTGCCTTGGCTTTATACGAAATAGGCAATAACAATGTATGGGACGGCCTTGTAAAAGTCTACCATTTTGCACCAGAAAAGTTCAATGTTATTGGGGCCAAAGATTCGGTAATGCCTTTCGAAGTCATATTTACAGGACTAATTATCAACCAACTGTATTTCTGGGGAATGAACCAAACCATTATCCAGAGAGCCCTGGGAGCCAAAAACTTAAAAGAAGCGCAAAAAGGTCTCTTAATAACCGGTGTTTTTAAAATTTTGATCCCTTTGGTTATCATTCTCCCGGGAGTTATTTGCTATTACTATTTTCAGGATACATTTTATAACCAACAAGATATGGTATACCCGGAATTGGTTAAAAAAGTTTTGCCCGTATGGCTTATTGGGTTCTTTGCTGCCGTTATTATGGGAGCTGTGTTAAGTACGTTCAATTCGGTGCTAAATTCGGCTGCCACCTTATTTAGTGTTGGAATTTACAAAAGACATATCGATAAGAATATAACTGATGGGAAATTAGTTTATATCGGAAAATCCACATCAACCATTTTGGCCATTGCCGCTATTTTTGCCGCACCCATGGTAGCGAATGCTTCTGATGGTTTATATCAGTTGTTACAACAGCTGAATGGCATCTTTTTTATTCCTATTGCCTCTATACTTTTAGCGGGGTTTTTTATGAAAAAAGTATCGGAAACTGGTGCCAAAACAGCGCTGTTGTTTGGACTAACGTTTTACATTGTCATGTCATTTATATATACCAGTCACGGCATTCACTTTGTTCATCTTTGGGGTATAGAGTTCATTTTGAATGTGATTATCATGTATGTAGTATCCTATTATTTCCCCAGAAAAAATCTCTATGAAATAACAGATGTTAAAGCCGTGGATTTAACCCAATGGAAATATACCAAACCTCTTTCTATTGGGCTTTGTACAGTAACCATTCTAATATATGTATTGTTAGGACATAATAGTTAAAGAGAATCATAATTAAATAAATAAACAAAATGAATATTTTAAAGAATTATATAGGTGGTGAATGGATAGAAAGCAATTCTAAAGAAACACTGGATGTACTCAATCCTGCCTCCCAGGACATTTTGGCCAAAGTCCCTTTCGGACCTGATACGGTTAAAGATGTTATGTCCGCAACTGCGTCTGCTTCAAAGGCCTACAACGAATGGCGAAATGTCCCGGTTATAAAACGTGTACAGGTCTTATACCAATTAAAATCCTTAATTGAAACCAATGTAGAATCCTTAGCTGAAATTATCACTAAAGAATCTGGTAAAACTTTTGCCGAATCGAAAGGCGAAATACAAAGGGCTATTGAAAATATTGAAGTGGCCTGTGGTACACCTATGCTCATGGCAGGAGATTTTATAGAGGATATTGCATCGGGCATTGATGAAATGATGATTAGACAACCTGTAGGTGTTTGCGCATGTATTACACCATTTAATTTTCCGAGCATGATTGTCTTCTGGTTTTTGCCCTATGCCATTGCTACAGGTAATGGTTTTATCATAAAGCCTTCTGAAAAGGTACCGTTAACCATGATGAAGATTTTTGAATTTATAGATCAGTTAGATATCCCTAAAGGTCTTGTAAACCTTGTTCATGGCGGAAAAGATTCGGTAGATGCTATTTTAGAACACCCTGAAATAAAAGCGATTAGTTTTGTGGGAAGCACACCAGTAGCAAGGTACATCTACTCCAAAGGAACGAGTAATGGAAAAAGAGTCCAAGCCCAAGGTGGTGCGAAGAACCCGGTTGTGGTATTACCCGATGCCGATATAGAAATGTCTACCAGAATAATTGCCGATTCTGTTTACGGATGCGCCGGACAGCGTTGTCTGGCTGCTTCAACCATTATTACCGTAGATGACCAAAGCAGAAAAATTAAAGAAGCCCTTTATGAAACGGTAAAAGGACGCACAACGGGATATGGATTAGACCAAGGTGTCGATATGGGGCCTGTTATAACCGCAGATAGCAAGACCCGAATTGAAGGCCTGATACAAAAGGGCATCGATGAAGGTGCAAATGTTCTATTAGATGGCAGAAAAACTTCTATTTCCGGTTATGAAAAAGGTAATTTCCTGGCACCAACCATATTAGAGAATGTGGCTCTTGACAAGGAGTTAATAAGAACAGAAATTTTCGGTCCGGTCATGAGTTTAATTTCCATGAATACCGTTGAAGATGCTTTAAGTTTTGTAAATAGTGGTAATTATGGAAATATGGCATGTTTATTCACCGGAAGTGGTGCCAGTGCGCGAAAATTTAGAAATGAGGCCAATGCTGGAAATATAGGGATAAACATAGGGGTTGCAGCACCTATGGCACAGTTTCCTTTTAGTGGCTGGAAAGACAGCTTCTTTGGGGATTTACATGGTCAAGGCAAACATGCTATTGAATTTTTTACACAAACGAAAGTTGTTATTGAACGCTGGCCAAAAAAATGGTCTCGCAAATTTTAAAGAACAAATATGATAAAGATAGCAAATGCACCTTGCTCATGGGGAGCTCTGGAGTTTGACCTTGAAGAAAAATCAAAGGAAATTGGTTTTGAACAAGTGTTGGATGAAATTAAAGAAACAGGCTATGTGGGTACCGAACTTGGAGACTGGGGCTTTATGCCTACATCTCCTGAACTGTTAAAAACCGAAATAGAAAAAAGAAACCTGGAGTTACTGGGCGCATTTGTTCCGGTTGGACTGGCCGATGTGTCTAACCACAAATCGGGAATTACTGCTGCCTTAAAAGTAGCCGAATTAATGTATCAGGCAGGTTTTAAAAATGCCTTTATTATACTTGCCGATGATAATGGTTCTGTTAAGGAACGCACAATAAATGCCGGAAGAATTCAACCCGGTATGGGACTATCGAAGAAACAATGGGAGAATTATGCCAAAGGAGCAGAAAACATTGCAAAAGTTGTTAAAGAAACCTTTAGTATGCGCACTGTTTTTCATCACCATTGTGCGGGCTACGTGGAAACCCCAAAAGAGGTGAAAAAACTGTTAAAATTAACAGACCCGGACTTATTAGGATTGTGCCTCGACATGGGACATTACGCTTTTGGTGGAGGAGATCCTCTTGAAGCTTTAAAAATGTATGAAGACCGTATATGGCATATTCATTTCAAAGACTTCGACCCTAATGCCGCGGCATTATCCAAGAAAAGTAACGGAGATTACTTCGATGCTATAAAAAGAGGTGTGTTCTGTGAATTGGGTAAAGGCGTTGTGAACTTTAAATTGATAGTCGATTTACTGCATAAGCAAAACTATGACGGTTGGATTGTTGTCGAGCAGGATATTTTACCAGGCATGGGAAACCCGAAAGCATGTGCACAGGCTAACCGAGATTATATAAAAACATTAGGATTATAAACTCTTTATAGATGAAAAAATTAAGATTTGCTATCGCTGGATTAGGACGCATTGGTAAGATCCATCTGGACAATTTGCTAAAGGTAAATAATGTTGAAGTTGTTGCCGTTATGGATCCTTTGGATGCGTCTCAACAATATGCACGCAAAAGAGGTATTCCTTTTGTGGTAGATACTTATGAGGAGCTCTTAAAAGTGACCCCTTTTGACGCGGTTGTTATTTGTTCTCCCACAGATACCCATGCCGACTATGTTGAATTAGCAGCTGAAAAAGGTATAAACATATTTTGTGAAAAACCTTTGGATCTTTCTCTTAAAAGAGTAACCGAAGTATTAACGACCATTAATAAAACCAATGTTAAACTCATGCTCGGTTTTAACAGACGGTTTGATAAAGAATTTAAAAAAGTACAGCAACTTGTAAAAAATGGTGCTATTGGACAACCACACATCGTTAAAATAACCAGCAGAGATCCAGGTGCTCCCCCAATTAGTTATATAGAAAAATCTGGAGGACTATTTTTAGACATGACGATTCACGACTTTGACATGTCACGCTTTATTGTTGAAAAAGAGGTTGAGGAAGTCTATGCAAAGGGCGCTGTACTCGTAGATCCTGAGATAGGGATTGCCGGTGATATTGATACCGCTGTTATTACCTTAACTTATTCAGATGGCACTATGGCCATAATTGATAATAGCAGGGAAGCTGCCTATGGCTATGACCAAAGAATAGAAGTCTTCGGATCGAAAGGTATGGTACAGGCTAATAATAATTTTCATGATTCTCATCGATTATATAACAGTAAAGGTATGCAGGCCGCATTACCTTTAAACTTTTTTCTCGAGAGATATGAAGCGGCCTATAGAACGGAGATGTCCGAATATATTAATAGCCTGCTGAAGAATACTCCAGTCCCTGTTGATGGCAATGACGGTTTACAATCATTAAAAATTGGACTAGCCGCTATTAAATCGTTAAAAGAAAAAAGACCGGTTAAAATACACGAAATAGTGTAATGTAAATAAATCCAAACAATCCGTTGTTAATTTTAAACTTAATTAATTTGTAATTAATAACAACTCCTTATATATCAAATACTTTACCGTTTAAAAGCATGCATCTTATGAAAAAGCAAATACTAACAGTACTGTTCACTTTATTGGTTTTCTTGCCACCATTATTTTCTCAAGTAAAACAAGATATAAAAACCATGTCTTTCAATATAAGATATGACAACCCTAAAGATGGAAATCAAAATTGGAATTATAGAAAAGAGAATATTGTGCGGATGATACATTTTTATGATCTTGACATTATTGGTTTGCAAGAAGTACTTGTAAACCAACTTGGTTATTTAAAAACAAATTTAAAAAAGTACAACTATGTTGGTGTTGGAAGGGAAGATGGGAAAGAAAAAGGGGAATATGCCCCTATTTTTTATTGTAAAGATCGATTTGACGCATTGCAAAGTGATACTTTTTGGCTAAGTCAAACCCCTGATAAAGTAAGTAAAGGCTGGGATGCTGATCTTGAAAGAATTGCCACATGGGTAATTTTAAAAGACAAAATAACGGGAAAAACATTATTTGTGATTAATACGCATTTTGATCATATTGGAAAACAGGCACGAATTGAAAGTGCCAAATTGATTAAACAAAAATCAATATCTTTGGCCGGTGATATGCCAATTATTCTAACTGGAGATTTTAATCTTACTCCAGAATCGGAAGGAATTCAAACCTTAACATCGCCAAAGGAAAAAGATGCATTCATTGATTCTAAAAATGCAGCCGTTTTTACCTATGGCCCTGATTGGTCAACCTGTGGTTTTGATAACCGTCCTTTTGAAGAACGTAAACTCATTGACTATATTTTTTTGAGAAATGTTAATAAGGTAAAAAGATATGCGGTACTAGCTGAAACACTTAACGATTTATTTTTATCGGATCACTGTCCCATATATGCTCAAATTTCATTGTGAAAGTTTTCATTGTTTAGAAATTTCATCAACAAATAAATGAACTTGACATTGACTTTTGAATTTTCATTGGATGAATGTGATTGGAATTATAAATAGGAATACTAAATCAGGAACAGTATATTTAAAAAGATTGATTTAAATCCTATATAACCTTATATGCAAACCATTTATTAAACGTCCCTTACCCCTTTTACTTTTGTTATTATTTTAATATTCATATAGTTTTTGAAAGTCAACGGGAAAGCATAGTTTTCAATCTAAATTCAAAATTATAGCCTTTAAAAATATTTATTGTTCATTTAATAATGCAATGAGCTTTTCCATTTCGAAGAATATTCTAGCGCCATGATTTTCAAGTTCAATATGATTGTTACGATTAGCAAAGCCAAAAACATCAAATCCGCCTCTTTTTGCTGCTTTAACCCCTGCAGTGCTGTCTTCAATTACAACACACTCACTTGGTTCAAAACCCATACTCGTAGCTGCATACTCAAAAATTTCTGGGTTAGGTTTCCAGCTTCCAATATCATAGCAGCTAAATATCTTATTCTCAAACTTTTCGATTAATCCAGTCGTTGTCAAATTTAATCTTATTTTTTCCTGAGGTCCACTGGAAGCAACGCAATATGGAACAGTGATTTTTTCCAACACATTATATATGCCCTTAATTGGCTTTAAGTCAGTTTTGAAAGCCTTAAAACTTTGTCTTCTAAATTCTTCTTCAAAATGACCTGGTAGTTTATTATCAATTAAACTTTCAATAAATTCTAAAATGCTCTTTAGTGACTTTCCCGAAAAATATTCTACCGCAAAATTCATGTCAATTTCGGCTCCCAATACCCTGGACATTTCAACGAGGATCCTCGTTGAAATGTCCTCACTATCCACAAGAACTCCATCGCAATCGAAAATAATACATTTATATTTCATAAAATTAAAGGCAAATGTGTTTTAAATTAACACTTACTAATATACGCATGTTATGGAATTTTATTAAACTTCCTGGAAAATTTAGACTCTATTTTTGGACAGTCTAATATTTGAAAAATAATCGTTAGTTTTCTATGTTAAGATTAAAAGCACAACTTTTTATTTTATTTTTTTTGAATGCGGTACAAAGTAAGTTTTCACCTTGTTCAAACAAAAAATGCTGAACTGTCGTTCAGCTTTTATAGTTGGGTAGCAGGATTAACAAGGTTGATCCTGAAAAAGGGTTGTTGCTCATAAAAGAAGAAAAGCTTTGCTTTTCAAATTATTTGTTTTCACTTCGATTAACAAGCAAGCTTCAATCGCGTTCAAACAAATTAAGCCGAACAAAATGTTCGGCTTTTATGGTCGGGGTGGCAGGATTCGAACCTGCGACCTCCTGCTCCCAAAGCAGGCGCGATAACCGGGCTACGCTACACCCCGAAAGTTTCCCCTTTACTAAATAGGTGAAAAAAATCTATGATATTCCCCAATCTCATGTGTCACAAAATAACCGGGGTTTACTTGTACCATAATTACACCATACAAAACTGCCAACACGCTTTTCCCAACTAAATGTCTCACCAAAGAACTAGCAAACCCAAAAAGTTGATGTTAAACACATGTACCATACAAGCTTCTAAAGCCTCTACAATCGTATCTGGCATAACTTAAAGGGCTGCAAATATAAATAAATAATTATAAATCCGTTTCTTGTGCTAAAATTATATTAACATAACCTATAGACTATATTTTTTAATATAATTTTAGTGCACTTAATTAAACACAGGAAATTCTAAGTAAGAAATTATCATGAATAAGCTCTTTTTTCTAATCTTTCTTTTACCCTACACCACGTTTGCGCAAAACGTGTTAAAAGGAAAAGTGATCGATTCAGAGAGCGGTGTCACATTATTGGACGTTAATATCATAAACCAATCCAATAATCAGGGTTTTAAAACAAACGATCAAGGAATTTTTGAAGTCAGTGAGACCGGCACCTATATCTTTAAAAAAACGGGGTATCAAGATAAAGTGTTAAAAATTTCCGGCTCCTTTCAAATAATACAGCTAAATGTAAACCCTTCTGAATTAAATGAAGTTATTATAAATACAAATCCATTACCAAAACGGTTGAAAAAATCGGTGATTACTACAGAGATCATTTCCTCTAAGGACTTGAAAAGATCCAATGACCTCAATTTAGCACCAGTTTTAAATAAGGTTCCCGGCATTTTTATGCAAAGTGGAGCGCTTAATACCAATAGAATTACGATAAGAGGTATAGGGGCGAGAAACCTGTTTGGTACCGCTAAAATTAGAGCTTATTTTAAAGATATCCCACTTACTAATGGTAGTGGAGAAACCAATATAGAAGATTTTGAACTTGCGGCAATTTCACGTATTGAAATTGTTAAAGGGGCTTCTAGCATTTTTGGAGCAGGTCTGGGAGGATCCATACATCTTACCCCACAAAGCGCATATCTTGACAATACTGCAATACATAGCGAGTTGTCTGTTGGTTCCTTCGGATTAAAGAAAGGACTTATTGCAATAAATGCAGGTGGTTTAAATCATAGTTTAAAAGCCTTTTATAGTAATACACATAGTGACGGATATCGAGACAATAATGAATATGATAGACAAACCATAACTTTAAACTCGAATCATTTTATCGGGGAAAAAGATGTTCTATTCTTTTTGCTGAGCTATATAGATTTAAAGGCATTCATACCAAGCTCGTTAGACGAAGACACCTATCTAAATAATCCATCTGCTGCCGCTTATACCTGGAAACAAGCCCAAGGTTTCGAAGATACCCGAAGAGGTATTTTTGGACTTTCATGGGAGCACCAATATCATGCCAATCTAAAACATAGTACAAGTCTGTTTTCATCCTTCAAAAACAGTTTTGAACCCAGGCCATTTGATGTTTTGGACGAAAATAATTTTGCCATAGGAATTCGAAGTCGCCTAATCGGAAATTTTGCAATATTTGAGAAACGATTAGATTGGACTGTTGGCGCTGAAGTGTATCGGGATATCTATAAATACAAGACCTATGACAATTTGTATCAAGATTTTCCTGATGGTACTGGAAGTGTCCAAGGTGAACAACTGACCCATTTTAAGGAAAAAAGAAAATATGGTAATTTATTTCTGGAATCCAATTATAATCTCACCCAAAAAACAATGATTTCCGTAGGCTTGAATTATAATAACACGTCCTATAGATTAGATGATCGCTTTCTTTCAAATACTGAAGATATTGACCAATCAGGATCCTTCAAGTTTAAAGGTATTGTATCTCCAAAATTTGGAATGTCACATTTATTTTCAGAACATCTCTCCTTTTACACAAACATAAGTCACGGATTTTCACCCATAACACTCCAAGAGACCTTGTTGCCAGACGGACTTATAAATCAAAACCTGAAACCTGAAACTGGCTGGAATTTTGAAATTGGAACACGGGGTGCGCTAATCCATAACAAACTGCTGTTCAATCTGGCTATTTATAGGTTAAATATAAAAAACCTATTGGTTTCCAGAAGAACAGCTGAAGATCAATATATAGGCATAAATGCCGGGCGTACTCAACATGATGGTCTGGAGTTGAGTTTAAGTTATAAATGGTTTAACAGTGAACCGTTTACCTTAGGAGCCTTTGTCAACTATGCATTGAACGACTATAAATTCAAAGAATTTACAGACAATGATGCTAATTATTCGGGCAATGAACTCACCGGCGTTCCGAGGAATGTCTTTAATGCAGGTGTTGATTTCGAAACCAAATTAGGATTTTATGGCCATACCAACTTTCAATATGTGGGTAGCATGCCTATAACAGATAGTAATAGTTTATATTCAAAGGGTTACACCCTTACCAATTTAAAAATTGGCTATAAATTCGACATAGATAAAAAGTTCAATTTTAACTTATTTTATGGATTGGATAACATTTTTAATGAGAAATATGCATCGCAAATATTAATTAACACTATGGGCTTTGGAGGCACTGCGCCGAGGTATTATTACCCTGGAAATCCTGTTAACTATTATTCAGGAATAAAATTCAATTATACTTTTTAATGAAATATATTTAACTTTGAATATGAAAAAAATAAATCCTGTGAAAAGAATAACGATACTCATTTTTATTATTTCCTCTACTTGTATTGCCTGTGCGCAACAAAATGAGTCCTTGATTAAAGCCGAATCACCTACTGATATTAAATATTCGACAGAAATTGTAGTGCCGGATATCCTTATTGCATGGGGTATGGCATTTTTACCTGATAAAAGCCTGTTAATCACTGAAAAATCTGGTGAACTCATACATTTTAAAAATGGTATGAAAACCTCTATAAAAGAAGTTCCGGAAATTTATGTTCGAGGTCAAGGTGGGTTTTTAGACATTAAACTACATCCTGATTATGAAACTAACGGCTGGATTTATATGACTTACGGCTCTGCTGACGGAGATGGAGATGGAGGAAATACAACTTTAATGAGAGCCAAACTGGTTGAAAACACTTTGGTTGACAAAGAAGTACTTTACAAGGCAGTACCCAATACCAAAAAAGGGCAACATTGGGGTTCCAGAATTACATTTGACAATGAAGGGTATTTATATTTTTCGGTTGGAGATCGTGGAAATAGAGATGTTAACCCGCAGGATATTACACGCGATGGAGGTAAAATTTACAGGCTTTATGATGATGGCCGCATTCCCGAAGACAATCCCTTTTTCGATGATGAAAATGCCAAAAAAGCTATTTATAGTTATGGGCATCGAAATCCTCAGGGGTTGACTACAAATCCAATGACCGGAGAGATTTGGGAAAACGAACATGGTCCTCGAGGCGGTGACGAAATCAATATTATTAAAAAAGGAAAAAATTATGGTTGGCCCATTATTTCTTATGGCATTAATTATGACGGAACGACTTTTACTGAAATCACAGAAAAAGAAGGCATGGAACAGCCCCTATTTTATTGGGTGCCATCCATAGCGCCATGCGGTATGACCTTTGTATCTTCTGATGTTTATCCCGATTGGAAAGGAGACGTTTTGGTAGGATCTCTGAAATTTTCCTATTTGGAACGTTTGGTTTTAGAAAATAACAAAGTCGTAAAACGGGAAAAGTTAATAGAAAATTTAGGGCGGATTAGGAATGTAATTCAAGGCCCAGATGGCTATATTTACGTTGCTGTTGAAGGTAAAGGCATTGTAAAAATAATTCCTAACGAATCATAAAAAGCATGAAATTCATTTTTTTGTTTTGCTTTTTACTCCTTCAAGCATTTATTTTTAACATCACCCAAGATCCAATCCTGGAAGAAAGTATAAAAAGGGGAAGTGACATTTATAGCGATTTTTGCGTGACATGTCATTTACCGAATGGTGAAGGTGTTGATGGTGAATACCCTCCATTGGCTAAATCGGATTTTTTAATGAAAAATCGTGTACAAAGTATAATGACCATTAAATATGGTGCAGAAGGTGAAATCATTGTCAATGGAAAAACATTTAATAATACCATGGCTCCTCTGGGTTTAGCTGATGACGAGATTGCCGATGTCATGAATTACATTACCAATAGCTGGGGTAATGAAAATGACAAAATGATTACTGAAGAAGAAGTTTCGAAAATTAAAAAATAAGATTTTTCATTTAACTAACTTTGTAAAGCTAATTCAACTACAAATTATGTTAATTATTGGAATTGCTGGTGGTACAGGTTGTGGAAAGACAACAGTTGTCAATCAAATTCTTAACGAACTTCCTGAAGGTGAGGTTGGTGTAATTTCTCAAGATTCATATTATAAAGATACCACTCATTTACCATTTGAAGAGCGAGAGAAAATAAATTTCGACCATCCAAGATCTATAGATTTTGAATTATTGGAAACCCATTTAAAAGCATTAAGAAATAATAGTCCCATATACCAACCTGTTTATTCATTCGTTAAACATAATAGAACCGGGGATACCATTTTAACACATCCTAGAAAAGTTATGATTGTTGAAGGTATTTTAATTTTAACAAATCCTGAGTTACGCAAAATATTCGATATTAAAATATTTGTACATGCCGATACGGACGAACGGTTAATCAGGCGTTTAAAACGTGATATTTCAGAACGTGGCAGGGATTTAAATGAGGTCCTTACTCGTTATAAAACCACACTAAAACCAATGCATGATCAATTTATTGAACCAATGAAAGAATATGCCGATATCATTATTCCCAACAATAAATATAACACGGTGGCCATAGACATTGTAAAAACCATTATTAATAACAGATTGTAACATGGGGGTTTTTAAAAAAAAATATTTAAATCCTTTTAAAAACTGGTTTGTGATAATTTTAATTGGGTTTGTTATTTGGATGCTTTTCTTTGATGCCAATTCATGGTTTATTCACAATGAATTAAATAATGATATTGAAGCGTTAGAGGCAGAAAAAGAATACTACCAAAGAGAAATTGAAACGGACAATAAGGCTATTGAAACTTTAAAAACAGAAGATGGTCTGGAAAAATTTGCAAGAGAAGAATATTATATGAAACGTGAGAACGAAGAAATCTATATAATTGAATACGAGGACAGTTTAAAGGCCAAACAAAATGAGTAAACAATTATTTGATGATTTTCCCGAAGTTTCAGCTAAACAGTGGAAGCAAAAAATTCAATTCGATCTCAAAGGGGCAGATTATAATAACACGCTCATTTGGAATACCATTGAGGATATTGATGTAAAACCCTTTTATCATGCTGATGACTTCAGTGAACTTCCAGAAATCTCGAACACAAAGGCCAGTCAATGGAAGATTTGTGAGACCATTTTTGTTCAAGATGCTGAAAAATCAAATCTATGGGCAAAAAATGCAATAGAACATGGTGCCGAAAGCATCAATTTTAAGGTCCCATCAGATTCTATATCTATTGAATCCTTATTAAAAGATATCCGTTTAGATGACATCTCTATTCAATTTGACCTTCAATTTCTTTCCACCGATTTTGTGAATAAATTGATTGCCTCTGCTCCGAAATCAATCCTTTTCCATAATGATATCATTGGCCATTTAGTAAAATCAGGAAACTGGTTCAATAACTTTAATCATGATTTTCTGCAATTCATAAATATTTTTGAAGTTACACATTCGTTTTCCGTTAATGCATCGCGATACCAAAATGCTGGAGCTACCATGGTACAGCAATTGGCTTATAGTCTGGCTCATGCCAACGAATACCTAAATTCTTTAAATAGCACTAAAAGTGATGCTGGGAATCCATCTTTTAAGCAACCGTATACAATACTGTTTAATGTGGCAATCGGGTCGAATTATTTCTTCGAAATCGCCAAATTAAGAGCGCTTCGGTTACTATGGAACTCATTGGCCTCTCAGTATGGTATACCTTTCGATTGCCAAATATTGGCTACACCAACCATGCGTAACAAAACCCTGTATGATTACAACACCAATATGTTGAGAACCACAACAGAATGTATGAGCGCCATTTTAGGAGGTGCAAACACTATTTCGAATTTACCCTATGATTCTATTTATCATAAGAGTAATCCATTTGGTGAGCGCATTGCCAGAAACCAGTTATTAATTTTAAAACACGAGAGTTATTTCAAAGTTGTTGATAATCCATGTGATGGTGCTTATTACATTGAATCATTAACACAACAACTTGCTCATAAAGCCTTACTCCTCTTTAAGAACATTGAAGCTAATGGAGGCTTTTTGAAACAGCTAAAAGAGGGTACTATTCAACGAAAAATAAGGGAAAGCGCGCATAAAGAACTACACGCTTTTATACATGGTCACGAAGTTCTAGTAGGTACGAATAAATATCCTAATCCCAAAGATCACATGAAAGACGACTTAGAACTTTATCCTTTTGTAAAAAGGAAGTCACGAAAAACTTTAATAGAACCTGTAATAGAATACAGACTTTCGGAAGAAATCGAAAAGGAACGTTTAAAAAAAGAACAATATGATGAAAACAAAAATTAATGTAATTGCCTTTTTATTAGCACTAAACTTAATGGGCTGCAAAAAAGAACAACCTTTCAATGACTATCAGTATTCAGACAAGGGTATGGTTATAAACTGTGAAAATATGGATACTAAATTATATAATGAAGCCCTTTACACCTTTGAAAATGATATCCTGAAATTTTATGGTACAGACAGACCAAATCAACTAAGAGCCTATTCGCAATTTGTAAGAGAGGCCGTATATAACCGTGCAAAATATGTTGATATTTTGTCCCCGCATACCGTTAATGTTTTTCAAGCTCTAAAAAAAGACAATACTCTATGGGACGCGAACCAACCAAAAAGTCATTTAAACTATAACAGCCCTTTTTTTAAGTGTATTGCAGATAACATTCAAAGTAACGATTTAAAGGTAACACTCAATGCCTTGGTTTCAACCAAAAGTATGAGTCCCAAACTGTTTGGAACACCATTAACTTCGCAATATAGTCTAGCGATTAAGGACAAATATTTGGCGACCTATATAGCTTTTGATCTGTTTTACGCTAAATTGTTTGATGTTGACCTTAGCCAAATTAATATGGATAAACCCAAGGAAGCAGTAGACTTTAATAAAGTACCGAAAGATATAAATCCTGATATGCACGCGGGACACAATCACTAAAATGCGAAAAAATCTTCAACATATAGAACTCAAGTTAGAATCCGATAACTTGAATCATGAAGAAAAATTCATTGAAACCGCAGAAGGAATTGCGATCAAATCTTTCTACACTAAAAAAGACATCAGGGATCTAAATCACCTGAACTTTGTAGCCGGTATTCCCCCATATTTAAGAGGTCCGTATAGCACCATGTATGTGCGAAGACCTTGGACCATAAGACAATATGCAGGGTTTTCTACCGCCAAAGAAAGTAATGCCTTTTACAAGCGTAATTTAGCTGCTGGACAAAAAGGATTGTCCGTGGCCTTCGATTTAGCGACACACCGCGGGTATGACAGTGACCATGAACGTGTTATTGGTGACGTTGGAAAAGCAGGTGTTGCCATTGATTCGGTTGAAGATATGAAAATCCTATTCGATCAGATTCCTTTAGATAAAATGTCGGTCTCCATGACTATGAATGGTGCTGTTTTACCGATTATGGCTTTTTACATCGTAGCCGCACAAGAACAAGGTGTGGAGCTAGAACAACTAACGGGTACAATTCAAAACGATATCTTAAAGGAATTCATGGTACGTAACACCTATATCTACCCTCCAACCCCATCCATGAAAATCATTTCCGATATTTTTGAATTTACAAGCAAGTATATGCCTAAATTCAATAGTATAAGTATCTCGGGATATCACATGCAGGAAGCTGGTGCAAGCGTCGATATAGAACTCGCTTATACCCTATCTGATGGATTGGAATACCTTAGAACCGGTATAAAAGCTGGTATGGATATCGATATGTTTGCACCACGACTTTCTTTTTTTTGGGCTATAGGCATGAACCATTTTATGGAAATTGCCAAAATGCGTGCAGCACGTATGCTTTGGGCCAAACTGGTAAAACAATTTGAGCCTAAAAATGAAAAATCCCTGGCCTTGCGTACCCATTGCCAGACTTCCGGTTGGAGCTTAACCGAACAAGATCCGTTTAATAATGTGGCCCGAACCACTATAGAGGCGGCGGCAGCCGCTTTTGGCGGCACACAAAGTTTGCATACCAATGCATTAGATGAAGCTATTGCCTTGCCATCTGATTTTTCGGCCCGCATTGCTAGAAACACACAATTATACTTGCAAGAAGAGACCAAAATCACCAAAACTGTTGATCCCTGGTCAGGAAGCTATTATGTTGAGTCTTTAACCCATGCTATAGCCCAAAAGGCCTGGCTACTTATTGAGGAGATTGAAGCTTTAGGTGGCATGACGAAAGCCATTGAAGCTGGTATTCCAAAAATACGAATAGAAGAGGCCGCCGCTAAAAAACAGGCCCGCATAGATTCAGGGCAAGATATAATAGTAGGTGTTAACAAATACACATTAGAAAAAGAAGAACTCATTTCGACACTTGAAGTAGATAACCAATCCGTTAGAAATCAACAAATTGAACGATTAGCTATTATAAAGTCTAATAGAAATAATAACAAGGCCCAAGCAGCCTTGACTAAGTTAACCAAAGCTGCAAAAAATTCATTAAATTCGAGCCATACAGACAACAATTTACTGGCTTTAGCAGTCGAAGCTGCACGTGAACGTGCCACACTTGGTGAAATAAGCATGGCATTAGAAGTAGTTTATGGTCGCTATAAAGCTGAAATAAAATCATTTTCAGGGGTGTATAGTAAAGCAATAAAAGACAACGAATCATTCAAAAAAGCACAGGAACTGGCCAATGTTTTTGCCGAGCAAGATGGTAGACGGCCCCGAATTATGATTGCAAAAATGGGACAAGACGGTCATGATCGTGGTGCTAAAGTCGTAGCCACCGGTTATGCCGATATTGGGTTTGATGTTGATATTGGTCCCTTGTTCCAAACACCGGAAGAAGTTGCAAAACAAGCAGTAGAAAACGATGTTCATGTTTTAGGCATATCGTCATTGGCTGCTGGTCATAAAACCCTTGTACCTCAAGTAATAGAAGAACTAAAAAAATATGGCCGTGACGATATTATGGTTATTGTAGGTGGGGTAATTCCAAAGCAAGACTACCAATACTTATTTGATGCAGGTGCCATTGCCGTTTTTGGTCCAGGTACTAAAATAAGTGATACGGCCATTACAATTTTAGAAATTTTGATTGATTAATCTTATAACGAAACGCGTTATAATTCCTAAAGTTAAACTGGCATTAAAAAGTCAATTTTCATTGCTCTTAATTTTAATATTTTCAGTGCTAATTATTTGAATAATCAAAAAATCTTCAATTGCCATATGAAAAAAATAGCCTTTTTCTCACTGTTTTTATTGCTTAGTATTTCAAATAGGATTTTATCTCAAGAGGCTTCTAATGTAACTCAGAAAATTCCTATTTCTAAAGATGTAATAATTGGAAAACTTAGTAATGGTCTGACCTATTACATTCGGAACAATTCGAAACCTGAAGATAAGTTAGAACTAAGGCTTGTTTTAAAAGCGGGGTCCATTCTTGAGGACGAAGATCAGTTAGGTTTAGCACATTTTATGGAACACATGAATTTTAACGGAACAAAGAACTTTAAAAGAAATGATCTTATCCATTATTTACAAAGTATCGGTGTATCATTCGGTGCAGATTTAAATGCCTATACCAGTTTTGATGAAACCGTATATATGTTGCCGATTCCAATTGATGACAAAGATAAGCTTGACAAAGGATTTCAAATTCTTGAAGATTGGGCACATAATGCCACCTTGGATGAGGAAGAAATCGATAAAGAACGTGGTGTAGTCTTAGAAGAATATAGACTTGGTAGAGGTGCCGACGAACGTATGCTCCAGAACTACCTTCCTAAAGTTTTATATGGCTCAAAATATGCCTCAAGATTACCTATTGGAAAAAAAGAAATTCTGGAAAATTTTGACTACGAAGCCATCAGGAGGTTCCATAGAGATTGGTATAGACCGGATTTGATGGCTGTTATTGCCGTTGGTGACGTAGACGCGGATACCTTGGAAGCACAGATTAAAAGCCACTTCGGTACTATTCCTGCAGTAAAAAATCCAAGGAAAAGGGAAACTTTTTATGTACCCAATCATGAAGAAACCTTTATAGCTATTGAGTCAGATAAGGAAGCTTCATTTTCAAGAGTTCAGGTCTTATTTAAAGACAGCACCGATGTAAAACCAATAAAAACTCTTGAACAATACAGAGAAACTATAGTTAAATCATTGTTTACGCAGATGATAAATAATCGCTTAAATGAGTTAAGGAATAGCGAAAATCCACCTTTTGTTTATGGCATCTCATATCACGGCAACACATGGGCAAAAACAAAAGCAGCCTATCAATCCGTTGCCATTTCCAGTGAAACGGGACAATTAGAGGCTTTAAAGACCTTACTTATTGAAAACGAACGTGTGAGACGCTATGGTTTTTTTGAAGGGGAGTTCAATCGTGCTAAACAACATATTTTAGCCAGACTAGAAAAGGCTTATAAAGACAAAGACAAAACGCTATCTCAAAATATTATTGGTGAATATATCAGACATTTCTTATCGAGCGAACCTATTCCGGGAATAGCCTGGGAATATAATTTCCACAAACAAGAACTTCCAAATATTGAATTGGAAGAAGTAAATGATATTATAAATACCTATTTGAAAAGCAACAACAGGGTTATCGTAATTACAGGTCCGGAAAAGGAAGGTATAAATAAGGTCACAGAGCAAGAAGTTCAATATCTTTTAAATACGCTGGGTTCAATGGAAATTGAACCCTATCAGGATGAGGAAGTTGCACAATCTCTCATGGAAAATGATCCAGAAAAAGGTTCAGTAATTAATGAAGTAAAAGATAGTACGCTTGACATCACAACGCTTACTTTAAGCAATGGTATGAAGGTTACGTATAAGATTACCGATTTTAAAAATGATGAAATTTTGTTTGATTCCTTCAGTTACGGTGGTACTTCCTTATACTCCTTAGAAGATTATCGCGCGACGGCCTATGCAAATGGAGCTTTAAGTCAGGCCGGAGTCAACAACTTTGACTACATTGAATTAGGCAAAATGCTTTCCGGAAAAATCGTTTCGGTTAGGCCAGACATAGGAACGTATAGTGAATCCATTTCTGGTTCAGCCTCACCAAAATACATGGAAGAGATGTTCCAATTGATACATCTTTATTTTACAGCATTAAACAAAGATGACAAGGCTTTTGCTTCTTTTATTAATAAACAAAAAGCACTAATTGGTAATTTGCTTGCAAATCCACAATATTATTTTCAGAATGAATTTAGTAAGTTCTTAAATGAAGGTAATCCACGATATTTAGGATTTCCTACCCAAGAAGATTTAAGTAATGCCGATTATGATTTAGCGTACAAACTATACAACGAGCGATTTAAAAATGCTGGAGATTTCAACTTCTATTTTGTTGGAAACATCGAAGAAGAAAAGTTCAAAGACTTTTGTAAAACATATTTGGCTAGCTTACCATCGGATGGAAAAAAAGAAAACTTTATAGTACCTGAACATCGCCCTTTAACAGGACGTCACACCAAAATCATTGAAAAAGGAGAAGACCCTAAAAGCAGCGTGAGCATTATATATCAGGGTGAGACGGAATATGATGAAGAGGAGGCACATGCTATGAAAAGTTTGGGGGAAATAGTGACTATTAAATTATTGGAAGAATTAAGAGAAGCTGAAAGCGGTGTTTATGGAGTTGGTGCAAGTGGAAACATTACAAAAATTCCTTATGGATGGTATACATTTAGAATAGGTTTCCCTTGTGGTCCGGAAAATGTAGATAAATTGGTTGAAGCTTCAATTAAGGAAGTTGAAAAAATTATAGATAATGGCCCAACGCCAGAAGATTTAGCCAAAGTAAAGGAAAATCAAATTCTGAAAACTAAACAGAATCTGGAACAAAATAAATACTGGTTGAATAGATTAAAGAATTCTGATTACAGTGATAAGGATCTTTCAGAAATATTTGACTACAAGGACAAAATCAATGCGTTGACCGCAGAAAAAGTACAAGAAGTGGCTAAAAAATATTTGACTAAAGGCTATATTTTAGGTATTCACAATCCTGAAGATGAAGAATAAGCTTAGCATTATTTTAAACAATCGGGGCGAAAAACCCGTCGTTAATGTTAACAAGTTCCATTTTTATTCCTCATAAATAATTGTATTTTTACCGCTTATTAAACCAAATCATTTAATGGGTAAAATCATTGCAATTGCTAATCAAAAAGGTGGGGTCGGTAAAACGACTACCTCCATAAATTTAGCAGCCTCACTTGGTGTTCTGGAAAAGAAAGTGCTCCTTATCGATGCCGATCCACAAGCCAATGCGACCTCCGGGATTGGCATTGACGTAGAATCGGTTGAAGTGGGTACCTACCAACTATTGGAACATTCCAATACAGCCAAGGAAGCCATTATTAAAACAGATACACCAAACTTATACGCTATTCCTGCTCATATAGATCTTGTTGCCATTGAAATTGAACTGGTAGATAAGGATAACCGGGAATACATGTTGAAAATGGCTTTACATGAAATTAAAGATGAATTTGACTATATTATAATTGATTGTGCTCCGTCTCTGGGATTATTAACCTTAAATGCCTTAACCGCAGCCGACGCCGTAATGATTCCCATTCAGTGTGAATATTTTGCGTTAGAAGGCTTAGGTAAATTGTTGAACACGATAAAAAGCGTCCAAAGAATCCATAATCCTGAGCTAGATATCGAGGGTCTCTTATTAACCATGTATGATTCTCGACTAAGACTCTCTAATCAAGTGGTTGAAGAAGTTCAGAAGCATTTTAACAACATGGTTTTTCAAACCATAATCCAACGAAATGTCCGTTTAAGTGAGGCTCCGAGTTATGGTGAAAGTATAATTAATTATGATGCAAGTAGCAAGGGTGCATCGAATTACTTAAGTTTGGCAAAGGAAATTATCAATAAAAACGATTAACATGGCTAAGGCGACTAAAAAACAAGCTTTAGGTAGAGGCTTATCGGCACTCTTGAAAGATCCTGAAAACGACATAAAATCGGTTCAAGATAAAAATGCCGATAAGGTTATAGGAAATATCATTGAATTAGATATCGATTATATTGAAGTTAATCCGTTTCAACCCAGAACCAATTTTAGTGAAGAATCGATAAAAGAATTGGCTTCATCCATAAAGGAGTTGGGTATCATACAGCCCATAACCGTTAGAAAATCGGATTTTAACAAATACCAATTGGTTTCTGGTGAACGTCGATTTAGGGCCGCCAAACTGGTTGGTTTAGACACCATTCCTGCTTACATAAGAATCGCCAACGACCAAGAGTCGTTAGAAATGGCCCTGGTTGAGAATATTCAGCGTCAAGATTTAGATCCCATAGAAATTGCATTGTCTTATCAACGCTTAATTGATGAAATTAATTTAACCCAGGAACAAATGAGTGAGCGTGTTGGTAAGAAACGTTCTACTATTGCCAACTATTTGCGATTATTAAAGTTAGATCCTATTATCCAAACCGGAATGCGGGATGGATTTATAAGTATGGGACATGGGAGGGCATTAATTACTATTGAAGACCAGTCTATTCAACTTGATATTTACGAAAGTATTCTTTCTAAAAAATTATCCGTTAGAGAAACTGAAGAAATAGTGCGTAACTACGGTACAACCAAAGAACCTAAAACAACCAATAACAACACTACAGAGAAAGATAACCCGGAATATATTAAAAAAGGGATTACAGTCTTTTCTGAATACTTTGGCCATAAAATTGACGTTAAAGTTTCTAAAAATGGGAAAGGAAAAATTACCATTCCCTTCCATTCGGAAGAAGATTTTAACCGCATAAAAAAATTAGTTGAAGGTGCCAAATAAATGTATAACAGCTGCTGTAATTTCATTTCTGTTTTGTTTTCCAACACTTGCACAAGATAAGGAGGGGGAAAAACTCCCGGAGATTATCGATGAAAGAGCGGTTGAATTTAGTGAGGATATCAATCCCTTATCTCCAGCAAAAGCTGCTTTTTATTCTGCTGTATTACCCGGTTTAGGTCAAGCGTACAATAAAAAATACTGGAAAATACCCATTGTTTATGGTGCCTTGGGTACTGGCATCTATTTTTATATCAACAACAACAATGAATATAATAGATATAGGGATGCTTATAAGAGTCGCTTAGCGGGATTTAAAACTGATGAATTTTATTTCGATCCGCAAGGTAATCCATTAACATCTCCAAGAATAACGGATGATGGTCTCCGGCGTGCCCAAAAATTTTATAGGAGAAATAAGGAATTGTCGCTTTTAGTTACTATTGGGATATATGCCTTAAATATTATTGATGCCAATGTTGATGCACATTTATTGCAATATAATGTAGACAAAAACTTATCTTTGGCACCGCATTATAAATTAAATGAGATGGATGCGAGGAGTAACCTCGGGTTAACTTTAAACTTTAAATTTTGAAAATGGACATTGCATTATTAGGCTATGGAAAGATGGGAAAAACCATAGAGCAAATTGCCCTCAAAAGAGGGCATACTATTGTATTAAAGATAGATAAAGATGACAAAGATTATGATATTACCAAAGCTGATGTAGCCATAGATTTTAGTATTCCGGAGGTAGCCTTTAACAATATATCGCTTTGCTTAAACCAAAACGTGCCGGTCGTTTCAGGTACCACAGGCTGGCTAAACGATTTTGATAATGCCGTTAGGCTTTGTAAAGAAAACAATGGCGCCTTTATTTATGCATCCAATTACAGCTTGGGGGTAAACATTTTTTTTGAACTCAATAAAACACTGGCTAAAATGATGAGTAATCTTAAACAATACCATGTAAGCATGGAAGAAATTCATCATACACAAAAGTTGGATGCACCAAGTGGTACCGCCATTTCGTTGGCTAATGATATCATTGCAAATCATAACAATTTAGATGACTGGAAATTAAATATGGGTAATGAAAACACTATTCCTATTGTGTCTAAACGTATTGCAGATGTTCCAGGCACCCATAGCATAACTTACAAAAGTGAGGTAGATACCATAAATATTGAGCATATAGCCCATAATCGGCAAGGGTTTGCCTTAGGGGCCGTAATTGCTGCCGAATGGCTGGTGGGAAAAACAGGGGTTTATAATATGAAGGATGTCTTGGGGATTTAAATTTTTAAAAGTATTGAAAATAAACAATTAAGAATTGATCTTTATACGGTCTCATGTTGCATTTGTGATTCCTTTTCATAATTTTTGATAATTCTTTGTTAAAAAAAGTCAACCAAGGTAACAGGATTTTTTTATCATCTAGAAAAACTGCAAATTTGAACATTAAAAATTAATTTCTTGCCATTTGGCAATTATCAATAGTAAAGATTATGACGCTAACACAATGGTTTATATTTCTTCTAGTCATACAAATAGTACATGGTTTAGGGACTTGGAAATTATATTTAAAAGCGGGTAGAAAACCATGGGAAGCCTTTGTCCCCATCTATAATGGTATTATTCTAATGAAAATAATTAACCGGCCTTGGTGGTGGGTTATATTAATGTTCTTACCAATTGTTAACCTGATCATGTTCATTGTAATCTGGGTAGAAACCGCCAGGAGTTTTGGCAGGAATTCTTACTCAGACACCTTTTTAGCAGTTGTTACACTTGGGTTTTACAGTTACTATCTAAACTATGTTACGGATGTCAATTACATTGAGAACCGAAGTACACAGCCTAAATCTGGATCTGGAGAATGGACAAGCTCTATATTATTCGCTATTGTCGCTGCCACTATCGTGCATACTTATTTTATGCAGCCTTTCACCATTCCATCATCGTCATTGGAAAAATCTCTTTTGGTTGGTGACTTCTTATTTGTGAGCAAATTTCATTATGGTGCCAGGGTGCCCATGACCACGGTAGCTGCACCCATGGTGCATGATACCATTCCTGGGTTAAAAGTAAAATCCTATCTATTTGATGACCACAAAGGGAGTCATTCATGGAAAAATAAACTTCAGCTACCCTATTTAAGGATTCCCGGTTTTGAAAAAATAAAACGAAATGAAATAGTAGTATTTAATCAACCTGCGGATACGCTATTAAATATGAACGATTTTCATCCAGATCGAAATTACTACAAACCTATCGATAAAAAAACCAATTTGGTAAAACGATGTGTGGGACTACCCGGAGATTCATTAGAGGTTCGTAATGGTTATGTTTACATCAATGGAAAACAAAACCAATTACCAGATAGGACTCAACTGCAGTTTAGCTATTATGTACAGCCAAAAAATAGTCGTTTTAATGCAAAATTTTTAAAAGATCGTTATGATATTACGGATTATTTTGGAATTATTAATGCCCAAAACACCTATAGGTTTTCTGCAATTTCAGATGCCGCTTTGGCTAAATTTAAAAATCATCCTAATGTAGCGAGTATTACACCCGTAAAAGCTGAAAAGGGTGTTAGAGATGCCAATCTATTTCCACAACATCCTGATTATAATTGGAATATAGATTTTTTCGGTCCTTTATACATTCCCGAAAAGGATGAAACCATTGCAATTAACCTGGAGAGTTTACCCTTATACAAACGTGTTATTACAGAATATGAAGGTAATACGTTACAAGTAAAAGGCAATCAAATTTTAATAAATGGTGAAGTGACGGACACCTATACCTTTAAACAAAATTACTATTGGATGATGGGCGACAACCGACACAATTCTATTGACGCGAGGGCATGGGGCTTTGTCCCCTTTGACCATGTTGTTGGTAAGCCGGTGTTTATTTGGATGAGTTGGGATGGACTCAAACACCCGCGTTGGGAACGCTTCTTTACAACAGTACATGGTAAAGGAAAAGCAACATCTTATCTTATACCTTTTTTAATTGTACTATTGGGTTGGATCGGTATTAGCAAATGGAGAAAACGACGAAAAGACAAAAGTTAAATCCTTAATGGGTTTATGTTGATTTGATTATTTGAGAATTTTTCAAAACTATTAGTATCTATTTCTATTAAAAATCAAATCGACAAATGAATATCCTCATCCACCCAACATACTTCCCTTCGATAGCTCATTTTGTAGCCATTGCAAAGGCTACGGAAGTAAGGTTTGAAATGGAGGATAATTTTATTAAGCAAACCTATAGAAATAGGGCCTATATATACGGTGCTAATGGTAAATTGGCATTAAACGTTCCAATAATCCATTCACAAAAAAACAGACAAAAATATAGAGATGTAAAAATTTTTAATGAAGAACAATGGCAAAGTGTACATTGGAAATCTTTACTTTCTGCCTATAGTACCTCACCTTTTTTTGAATTTTATAAAGATGAATTGGCTATACTTTTTCAAAAACCTTTTCATTTCATTTTAGATTTTAACTTAATCTGTTTTGAAATCCTTTGCGATTGTTTACAATTAGACCCAGACACCACTAAATCTGATATGTACAGAAAATCCATTGAAAGTCACTTGGACTTGCGTTATCTCGTACAAGCTAAAAAAGAGCAACCTCAAGATTTTAGACCCTATACCCAAGTATTTAATAGTAAACATGGGTTTATTCCCAATTTAAGTGTATTGGATTTACTATTTAATGAAGGGCCCAATGCATTAACATATTTAAAATCACAAGAGATACGATGAGTTCAATATTACAGCCTGTTGTGCATTACGGTTGTCATTTTTTGCTTCCATTGGCCATCGCTTTACTATGGTACAAATCAAACTGGAAAATAGCATATGTAACAATGTTGTCTGCATTTTTAATTGATTTAGACCACTTAATTGCCAGCCCGATTTTTGACCCTAACAGATGTGGTATTGGTTTTCATCCATTACACTCCTCTTTTGCGATAACAATTTATTTGTTTCTTTTAATTCCAAAAAAATCACGCTTACTTGCCCTTGGTTTGGTTATCCATATTATATCGGATGCTGTAGATTGTTTATTAATGCATTGATCATTACATACGGTATGCACTTATTGCAACTGGGGTTTTTCAGATTTCTAAAGTGGCCATAATTGGATAATGGTCAGAATAGTGCTCTTCATAGGTATTAAATCCATTAACTCGAATATTGGCATCCGTAAAAATAAAATCAATCCTTATAGGAAAAAATTTAAAATCGTAAGTACGACCAAATCCGTTACCTGCTTCTTTGAATGCATCTTTTAAATCACCTTTAATCGTTCGGTATACATATGAAAAAGCGGTATTGTTAAAGTCTCCGCAAATAACCATTTTATAGTTGCACTGTTTTTTATGTGCCATGAATAATTCTGTTTGAAATTGTTGCATTTTAAAGGTCTTACTGACTCTTTTGAATAAGCGCTCAGAATCTTCTTTCTTAAGGCTTTCCACATTGGTATCGATATGTAATGACTCCAAATGGATATTATAAATCCGAATCGTATCGTTTCCTTTAACAATATCGGCATAAATGGCATTGTTTCCAGTATTTGGGAATTCTATGGAACCGCTATCAACAATAGGAAACTGAGAAAAAATCGCTTGTCCCGATTTCACTTTTTTTCCTGATAATTTTTCATATTTGTACCTAAAAAAAGTAAGATCAATATTCTTATGTGGATGATATTCTTGTAAACTTAAAATATCTGGTGCCTGTTCTTTAAAAAATTCTATTGTTTTGGCTTCAATGTTTTTTTTTGGTATCCAATTATATAGATTAAACAACCTAACATTAAAGTTCATCACTTTCAAATTGTTTTTTTTCTGAATGTTTTCTGATGCTGAGAAATTATATAAAGACCCATAGAACAGATACCCTATACATAACACTAAGAATGACAAAAATAGCTGCTTTTTTACTCTAAATAACCAGTACAGGAAGAACAGAACATTGGTTAAAATCAAAAATGGAACTCCCAAATTGATCACCGATAAAATGGAGAATGTTTGGGGAGGAAGTAAGGGCAACATATAAGATAATAAAAGAAGTATCGCGAATAGGACATTTATTATATAAATGATTTTATCGAAAAAACGTAATTTTTTCATGATCTCCCCAGTCTAAAATATTATACTATGACTCAATTCAAACTATTTTTACGTCATTTACCCGCTCTAAACAAAAACTCCTTTTCTTCTTTGGTTAGGCTTTCGTAACCACTTTTACTAATTTTTTCTAAAATAATATCTATCTTCTTTTGTTTATTGAACTCATTAAAATCAGATTTATTAAAACCGCCTACTTTGTTTTTGTTCTTATGCACTTTTTTAAAGGGTTTACGATTTGAAAATTTAAATACCCCTGCAATAGCATCGACAAATTTTTCAAACCCCTTCCCTATATCGGTACCCCTGGCTAATTGCTTTGCATATAAATACCCAAGAAATGCACCTCCCAAATGCGCGATATTACCACCGGAATTGCCATAAATAGGATCTTTTATACCAGAAATAAGACCTAAAACATCCAATATTACAATAGCAAGACCTATGTACCATAATTTTATACTCAGGGTGAAAAACCGGAATTCCTTATGAGGCATATAAGCACATAAAAAAATAAGCAGTGCCCTGACCGAAGCAGAAGCCCCAACCAGTCGAGAATTCATGAAAACATCAGGAAATAGGTTATACACCAGCACATACAATACGGCTCCTGATATAGCCCCCAGAAAATAAATATTTAGGGCCATTTTTGGGTTAAATAAATTTAAAATCCATTGCGCAATTATGTACAACCATAGCATATTGAACAAAATGTGCATAAATTCATAATGTACAAAGGCATAACTTACCAAGCTCCAAGGTTGTAAAATGAATGTATTAAAACTACTCGGTAACTCAAACCACTCTAAAAGTGGTCTGTAAATTAACCCTAAAAGGAAAACAACCAGGTTAATGACTATTATTTTCTCAAAAACATTTAATCGTTTCAGCTTATTCTTTATGTCTTGATTAAGTGATGTCATAAATCCCACCTGTTTTTATTGAATTGGTTCTTTTTCCAATACCACATAATAATACCTCCGGTGATGGCACCTCCCACATGAGCAAAATGTGCAATATTGGCACCGCCAAAAATAGATTGTCCCCTTAGCCCTAAAATGGCTTCAATAATTAGTAGTGCTGGAATAAAATATTTTGCTTTTACAGGAATAGGTAGAAAAATAAGCATTAATCGAGCCTCTGGATTCATTATTCCAAAAGCAGCCAATATTCCCATCAGGCAACCCGAGGCCCCTACCATAGTAACACTATACAAATAATAGGCTTCTTGTAAATACTGATGCTGTGTAGCACTCATCCCGTCAACACCTCTCGCGCTGGCCAGCATTTGCAAAATTTCTGATTTGGAAAAACCAGAAGCAATCAGGTCATTGAAATAGGGCATAAATCTAAAATAATATTCACCCAATTGCAGCGCCAAAGCCCCTAAACCCGCTGAAAAATATATAAATAAAAATTTTTTTGAACCTAATACTTGCTCTACTGGGGTTCCAAACATCCAAAGCCCAAACATATTCAATGCCAAATGCATAAATCCAGCATGCATAAACATATGGGTTAATACTTGCCAATAATTAAAACTTTCATTTTTTGGAAAATGCATAGCGAACCATTCGTAAAACAAATTTCCACCAATAGTCATTGTTCCAATAAACATAATCACATTAATGATTATCAAATGTTTTACTGAATCTGTCAATCTTATCATAATCTAAATAAATTTTTTATCCAATTCATCAACACCAACAGTAATAAATATTAAACGATTGGCAGGAGATATATTTGGCTCTTTACATGCAAAAAGCCTATTAACAATATATTCTTGCTCATCCTTTTTTAATATCTGTCCCGTTTTTATGGCTAAACTTTTTGCCATCGATTTTGCTAGTAAATCGATAGCACTAAAATTGGAATTAGGAACTTCATGCTGTACATCGTTAATCAACTGCTCTAAAATAATAGACACCTCACTTTCCGGGACATTTAAGGGCACTCCTGTTATTTCTACCGATTCATTTGCGATTTTAGAAAACACAAAGCCCGTATGTTCCAAATCCTCCTTCAATTGTTTAATAATTTCAATTTCTTGTGATGAAAAGTGTAATTCTAAGGCAAACAGTAATTGCTGGCTTACAGCCTCTTTAACCGTCATATTTTGAAGAAAATCTTCGTATAATACACGTTGATGTGCGCGATATTGGTCAATCACCAACATTCCTGATTTAATTGCACTAATGATGTATTTATTGTGAAGCTGATAAGTCATGTTCACCTGTTCATTTGATTCAAATAGTGAGCCATCCGACGCTTCACCTTCAAATTTCATATCACTATTCCCTTGTGGCGTGATATTTTTGGAATCTAATCCCACATACAGACTATCCCAAGAATCTGAAGGTCGCTTATTAAACGACGAGGTCTGTCTTTTAAAAGACTCCGAATCTTGAAAAGGATTATAATTTCTATCTATTTCAATCTTAGGTGCACGAACTGTAGATTTAGAGTAATTATAGGGCGTATCTAAATTTGAATCACGTTCAAAATCAAGAACAGGAGAAATATTAAACTGCCCAAGGCTATGCTTTACTGCAGAACGTAAAATAGCATAAAGTGTATGTTCATCATCAAACTTTATTTCCGTCTTTGTAGGATGAATATTAATGTCTATCGTTTGAGGGTCTACTGTTAAATTCAAAAAATAACTAGGATGTGTTCCCGTTTTTATTAATCCTTCAAAGGCTGATAATATGGCATGGTTTAAATAGGCACTTCTTATAAATCGATTGTTAACAAAAAAATATTGTTCTCCTCTCGTCTTTTTGGCAAACTCAGGTTTCCCGACAAAACCAGAAATTTTTATTACTTCGGTTTCTTCTTCTACAGGCACCAATTTTTCATTGGTTTTACTTCCAAAAATATTCACGATGCGTTGCCTGTAATTACTAACAGGTAGATTGAAGGTTTCACTCCCATTATTATACAGTAAAAAATGCACCTTGGGATGCGCCAATGCTACCCTGTGAAATTCGTCAATAACATGGCGCAATTCAACAGTATCAGACTTTAAAAAATTACGTCGTGCAGGAATGTTGAAAAACAAGTTTTTTACAGATACAGAAGTACCAATAGGGGTAACAACAACCTCTTGAGATACCATATGACTTCCTTCAATGCAAATAGAAGTTCCAGTTTCAACCTGCTCCTGCCTGGTTTTAAGTTCGACATGAGCAATAGCTGCAATGCTTGCCAATGCTTCTCCTCTAAACCCTTTGGTATTTAAATGAAATAAATCGTCAGCTGTTTTTATTTTTGAAGTGGCATGGCGTTCAAAACTTAAACGGGCATCAGTTGTACTCATACCCTTACCATTGTCTATTACCTGAATTAAAGTTTTACCTGCATCCTTGATAATTAATTTTATCGTTGTAGCCTCTGCATCTATTGCATTTTCCAAAAGTTCCTTTACAACTGAAGCAGGACGTTGCACCACTTCTCCCGCGGCAATCTGGTTGGCAACATGATCGGGTAATAGCTGAATGATATCTGCCATGAATTACTTTGAAAAGAATATGGAAAGATCGAAATCAATGATAATTAGAAACACTAAAATCAATATAGCTATTATAATTAAAATGCGTCTATTTGCATCTCGATCAGGATTATTTTTAAAATCATCGAAAGCATTATTAATCTTCGTCTTTAAACCGGAGTTACTACCTACGGTTTTCCTGTAGGCATCAAATTTATGTTTCATTTGGAAAGGACTTCCCTCACCCTTATCGTCATAAAAACGCGGTGTATAATTATACCTTTTATTCTTGCGCAACTTTAAAAGTCCCATAATGTAAAAGTTTCGGTTTACATGTATTTCTTGTCCAACAAATACATACAAAGCAATAATAGTACCAAAAGTAAAATTAAAATACTCAGTTTCATACCACCTTTAAACTTGCGTTTACCCCTGGCTTGGGCTTCTTTCCACTTAGGGATAAAATCGGTTTCTTTCGAAGCGTTTAAATGCGATTCGTCTTCCTTATTTTTTATAAACCTGGGCTTATATTTAAAGGTTTTATGCCTGCGTTGTTTGAACAAAGTTTAAGTAATGCTTATCTCTCAAAAATACAAACTATAGTTTGAAGTTAAAAAGTTTAAAGGAATAAGTTATCAAAAACACATCTATCTATCATACGAAGTTTAAGCACGGAGAATGAGTAACTTTCAACTTAATAGTTAGAATAACAATAAAATAACTATAAATCAAATGATGCTAACTGTTCTTACGCAGCTCTGCCATCTTAATTGCTGCAATGGCAGACTCTATACCTTTATTGCCATGTTTTCCGCCTGAACGATCCAAGGCCTGCTGCATGTTATTATCGGTAAGGACACAAAAAACTACAGGTGTTTCACTGTTTACATTGAGGTCTTTTATACCCTGTGCAACAGCTTCACAAACAAAATCGAAATGCTTAGTTTCTCCCTGAATAACACTTCCTATAGCTATAACCGCATTAACCATTTGCTTCTGCATCTTTTTACAACCATAAATAAGTTCAAAACTACCGGGCACATGCCATGTGATTATGTTTTTAGGTAAAACCCCATGTTCTAAAAGGGTGTTATACGCTCCTTCATAGAGATTTCCTGTGATGGTATCGTTCCATTCTGAAACAACAATCCCAAACCGAAATTTATTCGCGTTTGGGATTGTTGATTTATCATAATTCGATAAATTTTTATTTTCAGTAGCCATGTTATTTGCTTGATAGCACCTGGGCCTTACCTATAAAAACCTCTATATTAGACGCTTCTGAGGCATCAGGGTAGTCGTTCTTTATTCTTTCAAAATAATCTAATGCTTTATTTGCCTGACCTAGGTCTAGGGCAATCGTTCCAGCCTTGAATAAATACATTGGGGTGGTATAGGTATTATCCCGCATTTCAGCAGCTTCCTCATAATAATCCAATGCATCTTCCGGTTGATTTAACTGGACAAATGCATCACCTATATTCCCTTTGGCCAAAGGTGCCAATATTTCATCATCACTATCAAAATGACTCAAATAGGCCACAGCATTTTTATAATCCTTTAGTCTTAAATATGCAGTACCCGCATAATAATTGGCCAAATTTGCCGCAGGGGTTCCATCATATTCATTTACAATATCCAACATGCCATACTTTCCTTCACCACCATTCAAAGCCAAATTGTATAAAGAATCCTTTTCTACTCCATTCACAGCTTCTTCAAAATATTTCTGGGCCTGAAACATTTCGTTCATTGCTTCAACTTGTTTAGGTTTAGCAATGAACTCGTTGTAGCCCAAGTATCCCAAAACAACAACAGCAACAATACCAATAATTATAAAAATGAACTTTTGGTTTTTTTCAACAAAAGCTTCAGTCTTGGACGCCGTTTCGTCTAATGTATTAAAAACTTCTGCAGTAGTTGATCCCTCCTCAATATTGTGTTGCTTTTCTGCTTTAGTTTTTGGTTTGAAACCCTTTTTATTATAAGTTGCCATATGTATTAAATTAATGCGCCGCAAAAATATGATTTTTCTTTATAACTAAAAGGGTATTTATTTGATAATTTTCAATATTTTGCGCATCTTAAAGATTTTCGAAATACCAGGATTAAATTCTTTTTAAGTTACTATTTTATATGGTTTTGAAATCCCTTTCCTTAGTCAATTATAAAAATTTGGGCAATAAATCCTTTGAATTCAATACCAAAATAAATTGTATTGTAGGAAATAATGGCATAGGTAAGACAAACATTCTAGATGCGATCTATCATCTGTCTTTTGGTAAAAGTTATTTTAACCCTGTTGCCACACAAAACATAAAACACGGTGAAGATTTTTTTGTTATTCATGGAGACTATATCAAGCAAAATAAACCGGTGAAGGTAGTAGTTAGCCTAAAACGCGGGCAAAAAAAAATAATGAAGTGTAATAATAAACCTTACGATAAGCTTAGTGATCATATTGGCTTATTACCGTTGGTCATAATTTCGCCTGCCGATAGGGATTTGATTATTGAAGGTAGCGATACCCGCCGTAAATTTATTGATAGCGTTATTTCGCAAAGCGACAAATCCTATCTTTCGGCATTAATTAAATATAACAAGGTGTTAGCACAGCGGAATGCCCTTTTGAAATATTTTGCGTTAAACCATACCTTTAATCCAGACACTATTGCCGTTTATAATGAACAACTAAATCAATATGGTTCAGTAATTTTTAAAAAGAGACATGAATTTTTAAAAACCTTTATCCCCATTTTTAAAGTGCGATATCACACCATTAGTAATGGTCATGATGATGTCGATTTGATTTACAACAGTGATTTATTTGAAAAGGATCTTAAGGTTTTACTCGAACAACAGATACACAAAGACAAAACACTACAGTATACTAGTGTTGGCATCCATAAAGATGATTTAACTTTTAACATAGGGGAACATCCCATTAAGAAATTTGGAAGTCAGGGGCAGCAAAAATCTTTTTTAATAGCATTAAAATTAGCGCAATTCGATTTTATAAAAATGCATAATGGCACTAACCCCATTTTGTTATTAGATGATATTTTCGATAAATTAGATGAGCATCGTGTAGCACAAATCGTTAAATTAGTTGGTGAGGATAGTTTTGGACAAATTTTTATTAGTGACACCCATGCTGAACGTACTGAAAGCATAGTAAAACAAGCACATCAATCTTATGAGATTTTTAAATTGTAAATACAGACATCGTGCCTAAGAGACATAACGAATATATAAGTATAAAAGAAGCATTAAAAGAATTTGTAGAGACCAATAAATTAAATAAAGGGCTAAACAAAGTTAATGTTGCAGAGGCTTGGGCCAAACTTATGGGTAAGGGTGTAAACAATTACACAACTGGAATTCATCTGGAGCGTCATACGCTTTATATTCATTTAAGTTCCAGCGTACTGCGTGAAGAATTAAGTTATGGAAAACAAAAGATTATTCGTATGCTCAATGAAGAACTGGGTGAAGAAATTGTTACAAAATTGATTTTACGCTAGTTTCATTTTTTTCCAAAAAAAAGAAAAAAGACATCCAAATCCAAAAAAATATAATTATTTACATTACCTTTGCAACTTAATTATTTTAATACAAATACAATGAGTAAAGGTACAGTTAAGTTCTTCAACGACTCCAAAGGATATGGGTTTATTGTTGAAGAAGACAACAACAAAGAGCATTTTGTTCACATTTCTGGATTAATTGATGAGATTCGCGAAGGTGATGAAGTTGAGTTTGATTTACAGGAAGGTAGAAAAGGTTTAAACGCAGTAAACGTAAAAGTTATTTAATCTTAATTATATATACTTTAACATTACAAAAAAAGCCTATCAAATATTTGATAGGCTTTTTTAATTGATATATACTTGATTATAAAGTTTAAAACCATATCGAATTCCTTTCAAAAAACTTCTGTTATTCATTGAAAACCTTATATGTAACCGTATAAGAACTGTATTAAAACATTTCTCTACCGGAAAAATGAAATGCACTTTCTATTGCAGCATTTTCATCACTATCACTACCATGAACCGCATTTTCGCCCATTGAAGCGGCAAATAATTTACGTATTGTACCTTCTGCAGCATCAGCAGGATTCGTGGAACCAATTAAAGTTCTAAAATCCTCAACAGCATTATCTTTCTCCAATACGGCTGCCACTATAGGTCCACGTGTCATATATGCAACCAATTCCCCAAAGAAAGGACGTTCATTATGAATAGCGTAAAACGTTTGTGCATCCGCTTTAGACATTTGGGTCAATTTCATTGCCACGATCTTAAATCCAGAAGCAATAATTTTTTCTAATATTGCGCCAATGTGTCCTTTTTCAACCGCATCCGGCTTAAGCATAGTAAATGTTCTGTTTGTTGCCATTTCTCGTTTAAATTTTGTGCAAAAGTAATTTATTTCCATTTAAAAACAAGCCTTGGCAATTTTAAAAAAATTGTATCTTCGTTTCTTATGAATAGTCAAGAAATAGAAGGCTTAAAGCAATTGCTCTCAACATCAAAAAAAATAGTAATTGTATCCCACTTAAACCCCGACGGAGATGCGGTCGGCTCAACCTTAGCACTTTATCATTATCTATTAAAATACAATCATGATACAACCGTTATTTTGCCTAATAATTTCCCTAACTTTTTAAAATGGATTCCAGGAGCTGATAACATCTTAATCTACGATTACCTATCTGATGTTTCTAATGTCAAAATAAAAGAAGCAGAAGTTATTTTTACTTTGGATTTTAATGCGTTACACAGAACCGGTAATATGGAAAAGCCTTTAAAAGAAAGTCAAGCATTAAAAATAATGATTGATCATCATCAAACTCCGGAGGGCTATGCAAATTTTACTTTTTCTGATGTAAGTATGAGCTCCACCTGTGAAATGATTTATCATTTTTTGGACATGTTGAAAGACACCGATAGTATAGATTCTACAATTGCCACATGCTTGTATGTGGGTATTATGACAGATACCGGTTCTTTTAAATTCGACTGTACTTCAAGTACTACTCACCATATTATTGCACAACTTATTGACAAAGGTGCCAATAATTCAGAAATTCACAATTTCGTATACGACACGAACAGCTACGAACGTTTGCAGCTCTTGGGCTGCGCCTTGAAAAACCTTAAGGTATTACCTGAATATAGAACAGCATATACCAGTTTGTCGCAAAAGGAGTTAAATCGGTTTAACTATAAGAAAGGAGATACAGAAGGTGTTGTAAATTATGGTTTATCCATAGATAATGTAGTACTGGCAGCTATTTTTATTGAAGACAGCCAGGAAGGAATTATTAAAATTTCGTTGCGTTCTAAAGGACAACTTTCAGTTAACGAATTATCCAGAGACCATTTTAATGGTGGTGGACACAACAATGCTGCTGGAGGAAAGAGCTATTTATCATTAAAAGATACCATTGAAAAATTTATTAGTATATTGCCTAGTTATAAAAAAGCCCTGAACAATGAATAAATTAAAACCAATTATTTGGGTAGCGCTCTTGGTTTTTTGCTGTAAAACTCCAGAAGCCCGAAAGCCCATTTCTGTAAAAACAGGTTCTTTTATTGATGCTTCTGTAGAACGCAATAAAAAACTAAATGCACAGGAACAATCACATATTCTTAAAATTATTAAACAACAACCCGATAAAAGCTTCATCGCTTCTGAAAGCGGTTTCTGGTACTATTACAATACAAAAACAGACGTTGATTCGTTGCATACACCTCACTTTGGAGATATCATAGATTATAATTACGATGTAAAAAATCTAAGTGGAAAGACGATTTATTCCAAGGAAGACATTAATGCACAACGCTATGTTATGGATCAACAAGAGTTGTTTACTGGATTGAGAGAAGGACTAAAACTTATGAAAACCGGGGAGACAGTCACATTTCTATTTCCTTCCCAAAAGGCATATGGTTATTACGGCGATCAGAATAAAATAGGGAGTAATACCCCTTTAATTTGTGAAGTTACAGTGTTTTCAATAACCGAAAACAATAATTAATCATTATATGTTATCAAAAAGAGCTTACTTAAAGTTTTTTGCAATCGTATTACTCATTTTTAACTTAACGTCTTGCAAAGTTCAATACCCTGAATTAGAAGATGGAATTTATGCAGAAATAATTACCGAAAAGGGTAACATGATTGCCAGGTTAGAACTCGAAAAAACACCGGTTACTGTAGCTAATTTTGTGTCGCTTGCTGAAGGTAACAATACCATGGTCGATGAAACCTATAAAGACAAGCCGTTCTACAACGGACTAAAATTCCATCGGGTAATTTCCGACTTTATGATCCAGGGTGGTGACCCCAAAGGTGACGGCTCAGGAAATCCAGGTTATCGATTTGATGACGAATTTGATATCCGTTTATCGCATGATAAAAAGGGTATTTTGGCCATGGCAAATTCGGGGTATGGAACCAATGGCAGTCAGTTTTATATCACTCATAAAGCAACACCCTGGTTGGATGCCTATGATGAAGAAGGAAAACTTAAAAATTGTGAAAATAGACGCGTGAGTTGTCATACCGTATTTGGCGAAGTCATTATGGGACTTGAGGTTATTGACTCTATAAAACAAAACGATATTATTGAAGCAATTAACATCATTAGAAAAGGAAGACCTGCAAAAAATTTTGATGCCCCAGCTATTTTTAAGGATCATTTTATTGAAGCCAAACGTATCAAGGAGGAAAAAGAAGCCAAAGCCCATGCCATTATAAAATCAACCCTTGAAAAATTCGAAAAGCAACGATCTAGCGCCGTAACTCTTCCTTCTGGATTACAATATGTCGTGACCGAAAATGGTAATGGTGCAAAAATATCTGAAACCTCCAAAGTATTAGCACATTATGCGGTATACTTTGAGAATGGAAAGCTAATACAAACCAGTAAATTAGAAATTGCTAAAGCCTTGGATGCTATAGATGAACAACAAAAAAATGCGGGAAGATATGAACCTATTACCTGTGATATTGGTCCTGATGCCAGAATGATTCCTGGGTTTAAAGAAGGGTTAAGACAATTACATGTTGGTGATAAGGCCACCTTGTTTATTCCTTACCATTTAGCCTATGGTGAAGCCGGCGGTAATGGTATTCCTCCAAAATCTAACATTATCTTTGAAGTTGAAATTCTTAAACTTGTAAATTAGTTAACTAAAGACACGCATATGCACGTATTAAAATTCGATTGGAACCCCATTACCGGGATAGACATTGTTGGCAACTTCAAACTCCATTTCTATAGCCTTATGTGGGTAATCGCTTTTATTGTGGGTTGGTACATAATGAAGCGCATTTTTACTAAAGAAAAAGTGTCACTAGAATATCTGGATCCACTTTTTATTTATACAGTACTCGCTACCATGATTGGTGCCCGCTTGGGTCATGTCCTTTTTTATCAATCAGAATTAATAACCCAAGATTTTTTCAGCATATTTCTGCCCTTTAAATTTAAAGGAGGCTTCCAGTTTACCGGTTTTCAAGGTTTGGCAAGTCACGGTGCGGCAATAGGGATTATTATAGGCATGTATTTATATCGAAAAAAATACCGATACAAATCGCTACTCTGGGTTTTGGACCGAGTTGTAATTTCAGTTGCATCCGGGGCCGTTTTCATAAGGATAGGAAACTTCATAAATTCAGAAATTATTGGAAAAACATCGGGTGATTTCCCTCTTGGAGTTCGTTTTGTCCAGGATTACTATAGTAAATATGAAATTGTAAGGGAAACGGGTATAAAGAATGTACAGAAAGCCTATAACGCTGTGATTGATAACCCTCAATTTTCTGAATTATTAGAAGTCGTACCGTATCGTCATCCAGCTCAGTTGTACGAGTCGTTTTGTTATATTTTTGTCTTTTTAATACTGTGGTATGTATACTCTAAAACGTCTAAAAAGGATCAAGGTGGATTCCTATTTGGATTGTTTTTAGTACTGCTTTGGACGATACGCTTTTTTATAGAATTTGTAAAGGAACCTCAAGGAGAAGAATACATTAACTGGTTGGGCTTGCAAACGGGTCAATGGCTAAGTGTTCCTTTTATTGGGATTGGTCTATACTTTATGTTTGTTTATAAAACAAAATCCAAAGTGGGCTAAAATGTGGTTTAGACGAATTGCTTTTTTATTTCTGTGTTGTAGTTTCATTATTGCTTCCTGCAAGAATGAAAAAAGAGTCATCAAACAAACTGAAATCACATTTAATAAAGAAGGGGAACTAACCATAATTAAATCTGATTCTTCCTTAGTTGTACTGGACATTGAGATTGCAGATACTGAATTTGACACCCAAACGGGATTGATGTATCGAAATAGCATGGAGGATTCCCAAGGGATGCTCTTTATTTTTAAGGATGAAGCCCCTCGTTCATTTTATATGAAAAATACGCATATCCCCCTGGATATCGTATTTATATCGGAAAATAATAAGATTGTTAGCTTTCAAAAAAATGCCAAACCATTTGACGAATCCTCTATCCCATCACATGCTCCTGCAAAATATGTTTTAGAAATTAATGCGGGCCTGGTTGATAAATGGGATTTAAAAATTGGTAATACCATTAATTACACGCAGTAAAGGAAGACTCTTATGATAAGACTTGTTGTACTATACATGTTTCTTATGTCCATAATTGGTTATGCACAGGACAAAAAGTATAATGTTTTGTTTCTTATTTCTGATGACTTATCGGCAACGGCTGTTTCCGCTTATGACAATAAGGTCTGTCATACCCCCAATATAGATCAATTGGCTTCTGAAGGCATTCTTTATACTAAAGCTTACAGCCAATTTCCCGTTTGCGGTCCTTCAAGGGCGTCCTTCATGTCCGGATACTACCCCAGTGCCACAAAAACTTATGGGTATGTCAGTGGGCGCAAAAATATTGGTCCTCAACGCCAAACTTGGTCCCAATTATTTAAGGATAATGGCTATTATACGGCTAGGGTGAGTAAAATATTCCATATGGGAGTTCCTATAGACATAGAAACAGGGTCTAATGGTCAGGATGATCAGGCTTCCTGGACGGAACGTTATAATAGTCAAGGTCCCGAGTGGAAAGCCATCGGTGAAGCCGAATTGGTTCAAAACAACCCTAATGGAACGATAGATCGTAAAGGGGGTAATGTTATGACTATTGTAAAAGCTGATGGAGGGGAACACATTCATTCTGACGGTAAAACCGCGATAAAAGCTATAGAACTCATTAAAACCCATAAAAATGAACCATTCTTTCTAGCTGTGGGTTTTGTGAGGCCACATGTCCCCTTCGTGGCCCCAAAGTCTTATTTTAAACCTTACCCTTATGAAAACATAACTTTGCCAAAAAAAATAGAAAATGATTGGGACGATATTCCTGAACGCGGTATAAATTATGTGACAAGCGTAAACGGTGAAATGTCATTAGAACAACAAAAAAAAGCTGTTGCGGCTTATTATGCGAGCGTATCCTACATGGATTCTCAGGTTGGTAAGGTATTACAAGCACTTAAAGCTGAAGGATTAGAGGATAATACCATAATTGTGTTTACATCCGATCACGGGTTTCATTTGGGTGAACATGACTTTTGGATGAAGGTAAGTCTTCATGAGGAATCCGTGCGTGTACCCTTAATTATAAAAGTTCCGGGTAGTCCTCCAAAAATATGCCATTCATTTGTTGAGTTAATAGACCTTTACCCCACCATTTCTGAATTGGCTGGACTAGACTATTCGAAACACCTACAAGGTAAAAGTTTGGTTAAAACCCTTAAAAATCCTGAACACCAAGTTAGAAATATGGCCTTTAGTGTGAGTCAGGGAGGACAATCATTTTTATTGAGAAGCAACAAATGGGCCTATATTCAATACAACGAAGACGCCTCGGCGGGCATAGAATTATTTGACATGCAAAGCGATCCTAAACAGTATACCAATTTAGCCAATGACAAAAAATATGGTAAAACGGTTACCTATTTTAAAAGGCAACTTAAAAAGAAATTAAAACTGGTTAGAACCAATGATTTAGGAATTCAATATGATTAAATTTGCTTATTTTTAAATCGATTAACGACGTTCCTCTATCCCCCAAAGGATTGAACGTTTCGTATATTATGAATCCTAACTTTAACATAACAGAAAGACTTCTATCCTAAATTCCAGCTCCCTTTTTTAGCACTTGGAATGGATAAGGGGAAAACCCATTAATTGTTTGTTTACTATAAAAAAAAGCCTACCAGCTAGATGCTAATAGGCCTTTAGAAAAGAAAAAAATTTGAGTTAGTTATTTTTCTTCTTTTTATCATCCAATTTTTGCACCGAATCGAACATTATGGGTGTGGCAATAAACAATGATGAATATGTACCAACAATAACACCGATTATAAGAGCGAACATAAACCCTCTAATTGAATCACCACCAAATATAAATATAGCCAAAAGCACTACCAAAGTCGTCAACGAAGTGTTTAAGGTCCTACTCAGAGTGCTGCTTAAAGAAACGTTAACCACACGGTTAAATTCCCAACTGGTATGCTCATTAAAGTATTCCCTAATCCTGTCAAAAACCACCACAGTATCGTTAAGTGAATACCCAATTACAGTTAATATGGCGGCAATAAAGGCCTGATCAATTTCCATGCTAAAGGGCATGAACTTATAAGTTAATGAGAATATCCCTAATACAATTAGCACATCGTGAAACACTGCTGCAACTGCTCCCAACGAATATTGCCATCTTTTAAAACGCATTAAAATATAAAGGAACACCACGATAAGAGAACCTAAAATCGCCCAAAATGAAGCCTGTTTGATGTCATCCGCTATAGTAGGACTCACCTTAAAAGATTCCAACAAGCCAACTTGCTTATTCTCATCATTTAAATCGATAAACTCTTCATACGTCTGTCCTGACAATTGTGGTTGTAAGGTATTATAGAGCATTTCCCTAATTTCCTCATCAACCTCCGTGCTTGCTTCATTTACTTTGTACTTCGTAGTAATTTTCAATTGATTGGCACTACCAAAAGTCTTCGCATCTGCACTGCCAAAAACATCAGCTAAGCCTGCAGAAATTTCAGTGGCGTTTACATCATGTTCAAAACGCACCTGATAGGTTCTTCCTCCAACAAAATCGACACCTTGATTCAAACCTACGGTAAATAAGGACCCCAAACCAACAACTATCATGGCACCGGATATTACATAAGCAACTTTACGCTTTTGCAGGAATTCTATACTAATATTTCTGAATAGATTTTTAGTAATTTTTGTTGAAAAGTCTAATTTACCACCTTTATTCACATACCAATCGACTAACAATCGCGTAATAAAAATAGCCGTAAACAAGGATGTACCAATACCAATCAGCAAGGTTGTGGCAAACCCTTTAATGGGTCCTGTTCCAAATATAAATAATATTAATGCGGTTAAGCCCGTTGTAATGTTAGCATCCAAGATGGAGGATAATGCATTACTAAATCCATCCTGAATGGCTTCTTTCTGTCCTTTCCCTTTTGCTATTTCTTCACGAATCCGTTCGAAAATAAGGACGTTGGCATCAACGGACATACCAATGGTTAATACAATACCGGCAATACCGGGTAAGGTTAATACAGCTCCTAGTCCAGAAAGAATTCCAAAAATCAAAAGGATATTCAATAGCATTGCAATATCTGCAAAGCCTCCGGATTTACCGTAGTACAGGATCATCCACAATAATACCAATATCAATGCAATCATAAAGGACATGGTACCGCTCTCAATGGCTTCCTGACCTAAAGAAGGTCCAACAACTTCACTGGATATAATATCTGCCGACGCGGGTAATTTACCTGCACGTAATACATTGGCTAAATCTTCAGCTTCATTTAATGTAAAACTACCAGAAATGGATGAGTTGCCACCGGCAATTGGTCCAGAGGTAACTCCCGGTGCAGAATAAACAATATCATCGAGAACAATAGCAATCTGGCTACCTTGTGAAAAAGCCTCGCCAGTCATTTGCTCCCAAATCTTGGCTCCTTTCGAATTCATTTGCATGGAAACTTCAGGTTTTCCTGTTGGACCAAAATTTACACGAGCATCGGTTACAACCGCCCCACTAAGTTGAGGAATATTATCTCTGTTACCTTCTAAGGCGTATAAGTCAACAATTTCACTATTACTTTCTGGTTTACCAAAAACAAACTTTGCATAACGTTGCTCAACCGGCAACAATGCCCTGATTTCCGGTTTGTTTAAGTATTCTAAAACCGTTTCCTTATCCTTAAGTTCAAATCTTGCAATTATGGGTCCTCCCTGATACCCCGGACCTCTTATTAAATCCAATAGCGGATTGACCGTAGCTACAGTAGTTGAATCTGTCTCAGCTTCACCCAAGAGGTCATCAATTGCGGAATCTTGGGCATTTTCTTGGTCTTGTGGTTCAGTATCGGCAACTTCTTGAGAATCTTCTACATCGACCAATTCTTTTAAAGTCTCATTAGCTTGAGATAAAAACCCGAAAAATTGTTCACCCTTATAAGCATCCCAGAATTCTAATTGGGCTGTACTTTGCAATAAACTTGTTGCACGTTCTACATCTTTTACACCAGGTAATTCTACTAAAATACGTCCTGAAGTTCCCAATCGCTGGATATTCGGAGAGGTTACCCCAAATTCATCTATACGTTTACGTAAAACCTCAAAAGCAGAAACGATGGATTCATCAATTTTGGTTCCAATAATATTCTGAACTTCCTCATCAGACATATTACCATCTATTTCACCATCTAGTGCCTTAGTGTAAAATATATCCGGAGATGCCAATTTGGTATCCCCTTTTATTGCATCAAAAGCAATGAAAAAATCCTCTAAATAGGTATTCTGACTGTTTTTTTGAAGCTCGGTAGCATCTTCTAATGCCTTATTGAACACCGGATCTTTGGTGTTATTTGCTAAGCCCTTCAAGATATCTTTTACCGAAACTTGAAGAATAACGTTAATCCCACCTTTTAAATCCAACCCAAGGTTCATGGCCTTTTCCTTCACCTCATTATAAGTGAATTTGGCTATCCCTATATTAAATACGGTATCCGTTGCAATAGACTCCAAATAATCGGCTTCTTCTTGACTTCGCTTAGCCCGGTAATCATCTTCGGTATCAGGAATTTTATTAATGGCCAACTCCTGAGCTTCCTCTTCTATTTGATTGGCCTTAAATGTAAATGATAATTGATAAATACTTACCAATCCAAATAACAGCGCAAATAGTTTTACTAATCCTTTATTTTGCATTTTTTATTATTTTTAATTTCGTATAATTTGAAAATTTACGGCATAATTAAATTTACCGCTTGAAAATTAAGTATGTTATGATTTTTTTTTGATGAAAGTTAATTAAACATGAGTCCATTTGAAATTTGTTTCATCTCATGAAATTCTTAAATGATTTTTCGCTTAAATAATTTTTAATCACCCGCGAGAGTTGTAAACAAATAAAATTGAATAAACTTTAAACCCTTTATGATTCTGATCAGCAAAAAGGACCAGCTCTCACTTCCGGAATAATGTGTAAAGGGTCTTGTATTTCAAGTACAAGTTGTTGATATCGTTTATGGTTAACACGACAATCTTCCGCATTACATGGTTTCCAATAATTGCAGAAGTTATAAAAATCCGGACAATTATAGCGATCTCCTTTATAATTGACTGTCAGGACTGATTTTCCACTAAAATCGGATGCTGAACCATCATCATTATGTATTTCGTATATATCAAGATTACAGCTAACTTTATGGTCTTCTGAAGGTACATGAGACCCTTTTTGCTCTGATCCGTTCGTAGAATATTCAAATACGAAGGCATTGTTCTTGGAAAGCGCATTTTTTACTTTTGTGACATTAATGGCGCTATGATAACTTATCCTTAACTTTCCTTGCCGGCCTTCCTTAACTTGAATGTTTTTCGCACCTAAACTCTGCAATTGGTCCTTTACCAGGGCAATGGTACTTTGAGTATCGTTCGGGGTTATTTCAGAATCTGTGAATTCAAGCACAATTTCTTGATTAGGCAAGATAGATTGCTGCTGAACAACAACACCTAAAAAAGTAAGAAATACTATTAATGCTCCTACGTACTTTCTAAAATTCATGCGCCAAATATATAAAAATAAAGACTGTATTGCTACAGTCTTTACATAAATATGATTTATGGCTACCCATCCTTAAAATTCAAGTAATCCATTTGTTTTCCGCACACCTTCGGCACTGGCCTTCATGTGTTCTTTTTCGGCCTCGCTAATTGGGACATTTACAATGTCCTCAATACCGTTCTTACCCAAAATTACGGGTACACCAATGCAAATATCGTTCAACCCATATTCGCCCTCTAAAAAAGTTGAACAAGGAAACATTTTCTTTTGGTCACAGGCGATTGCTTGCACAAGGCCACTTACCGCAGCTCCGGGAGCATACCACGCCGAAGTCCCTAAAAGTTTTGTAAGTGTAGCACCTCCAACTTTGGTGTCTTCCTTAACTTGATTTAACCGTTCTTCACTTAAAAATTCCGAAACCTTTACACTGTTTCTTGTGGCATGACTGGTTAGTGGTACCATACCGGTATCACTATGACCTCCAATTACCATACCATCTACGTCACTTATTGGAGCCCCTAGAGCTTCAGCTAATCTGTATTTAAATCTTGCCGAATCTAAAGCTCCTCCCATACCGATTATTCGGTGCTTGGGTAAATTCGTCGATTTATGAACCAAATAGGTCATGGTGTCCATCGGGTTACTCACCACTATTAGTATCGTATTAGGAGAATGTTCTATTAAATTGGTTGCTACCGTTTTCACAATGCCAGCATTAATGCCAATCAATTCTTCACGGGTCATCCCAGGTTTACGGGGTATTCCTGAAGTAATCACGCAAATATTACTATTCGCGGTTTTATTGTAATCGTTTGTTACTCCTGTAATTTTGGTGTCAAACCCATTTAAGGAGGCACATTGCATAAGATCCATGGCCTTACCTTCGGCATAGCCCTCTTTTATGTCCAACAATACAACTTCGGATGCGAAATTCTTAATAGCAATGTATTCAGCACAGCTTGCACCAACTGCTCCTGCTCCAACGACGGTAACTTTCATAATGTTATTTTTAAATTATTTTTTTATACGTTTTATTTTGGCAAAATTCTGGAAAACCAGTGGTTTAAAAAATGATTTCTGTTGGTTTTTCTTAAATATTTTAAATAGCAAATGTAAGAATAAATTGCACTTAAATAAAAAAGCACAAGGATTAATTCCCGTGCTTTTTTAAGGATGTGTGATTAAACGTATTTTATCTAAATCCAAAATTTATCCCCACGGAAAAGGCATTAAAATCCGACAAGTGATATTCAGCATTAAGTCTAAAAAATCCCAATTTTAATTTGGTGCCTATGGTTCCACGCACATTTGAAACTTTACTGGACACTGTAAATGGATCTACAAGGGTTTCATTCAAAAGAGGTCCGCTAGAAATAATATACGTCCCCAACAAATCGGATTCAGATTTTCCTTTAATGTAGCCTAAACCTCCATAAAAGTTAATCACCGGTAATTTGGTTGAAGCAATCAATTGGATTAACCAAGTATTGGTGTCCGACTCTAACCGTTGATTATCGCCGTCTATTCCAGAATCTTCAAGGTTATAGGTGCCATTTAAATGCGTGTAAGCCACTAATCCCGATATAGCAACAGGCAAGACCTTATCTGCGGGTAACCATTTGGTGAACTCCATTTGCAAACCCGCACCGTACATGCTTATGTCAACTTCATCCGTCTTAATTTCAGGCACAAAACGTGCTTTTATTTCAAACCCTTTACTCAATCCCAATGCCCCTTGTATAAAAGCGGTTGGCAATAAATTTGCTGTTGCATCTCCAATCCCGGAGGGCAAAGTAATAGTCTCTTGCTGCTGTCCTAAAATAGGGTCATCATAAGTAACAACAATATCTATATCTGAATCATTTTCACCTAAGGCAGAGGCTACCCTTTTTTCACTGGATTGGTCGGCGAATTCAACCGTAAAATCCTGACCGGGATCACTATTATAATCGGCAATATTCATTAAAAATGATTTATGCTCATTCTTAACCGATGCTGCATTTGCTATAATGGAAATTTCAAAACCGCCTAAAGGTTTAGCATCAGCTGTGTTAAACCAATTGGCATTCATACTATGCATTAAACCGCTTGTACCCGACATTAAATAATCGTTAGCAAATTTTTCAGCATTATCAACTCCTGCCTCCAATAGACCATCGATATCTTGGGCGGATGAGATTATTGTTGCTAAACATAGCAACATAAGTGAGGTTTTCCTTTTCATTTTTATGTTTTTAATAAATTTGAGACACACAAAGCTATAAAATATTTCATACAAAAATACTTTTAATCGTATATTTTTAACTTTTAATCGATTAATTGACTAATATTGTAGCATATTTAGGCCTTTAGTTGTTTATATTACATATTAAACCACTATTTAAATTAAAACCTGTTATTGCGTTATTTTGTTAGTGAAAAAATAATATCATATGCTTAGCCCCATGCTTAAAATTAAAATCCTGTCCCTGATCTTTGTTTTCTTTTTAACCAGTGCGTGTTCAAAAGATGAATCAGTTGACCCGAACGATTCTAATAACGTTAATGTATTCGATAACAGACAAAGTACAGGAAGTTCTGCTCACGATATATTATCAGACAATACCTTTACTAGTATGCGTATTGAATTGGTTTATGTTGAGGGATATGAACCAACAGAAACTGCGGTCAATAATTTTATTTCGTTTTTAACAGATCGTATTCATAAACCTCTAGGTATTAGCTTAAACAAACGTGCCATTACTTCCCCCGGGAAAACCACCTATTCCATCGAAGACATTGCCCAAATTGAAAGAGAACAGAGAGAGATCTATAACAATGGCAGCATAATTGCCATTTGGGCTTATTTTACTGATGGTAAATCTGATAAGGACACTGCAGATAATATCACACTAGGCACTGCTTATTGGAATACTTCCTTTGTGATTTTTGAAGAAACCTTAAGAGGATTGAGCAATAGTCCCCTGGAACCCAATCGAAATCTTTTAGAAACCACTGTTATTAATCATGAGTTCGGACATTTACTGGGTCTTACGAACTTAGGTTCTCCAATGCAAACGGCACATGAAGACAGCGAACATGAAAATCATTGTAACGTTAACAATTGCCTCATGTATTGGGCCACGGAATATGCCGTCGGTATTGGCAATATGACTGGGGTACCACAATTAGATGCCCAGTGTATTGCTGATTTAAAGGCTAATGGTGGCAAATAAACTTTATGCCAAGCTAAAAGAATTACAATAAAAGATGCAAATTACACCAACTTATTTGTTTTAAATGGGCATACGAAAGTTATGCGTCAATATTGGCATAAACGGCATTTTTCTCAATAAAATCGCGCCTTGGAGGCACCTCATCTCCCATAAGCATGGAGAAAATCCTATCGGCTTCTGTACCATTATCTATTTGTACCAATCTTAAAGTTCTAAACTCAGGATTCATTGTAGTATCCCATAGTTGTTCTGCATTCATTTCTCCTAAACCTTTATAACGCTGTATACTGGCACTGCCACCGAAAGATTCTACAACTACATCCCGTTCCTTATCGGTCCACGCATATTGTTTTTTGTTTCCTTTCTTTATCAAATACAATGGCGGTGTGGCAATATAAACATGCCCTTCCTCAATAAGTTCTTTCATATAACGAAAGAAGAATGTGAGTATTAAGGTCGCAATATGACTTCCATCAATATCAGCGTCACACATAATTACAATTTTATGGTACCGTAATTTCGACAGGTTTAAGGCCTTACTATCATCTTCGGTTCCAATGGTTACCCCTAAAGCCGTAAATATATTTTTGATTTCTTCATTTTCAAAAACCTTATGGGTCATGGCCTTTTCAACATTTAATATTTTCCCCCGAAGCGGTAAAATAGCCTGAAATGCGCGGTCTCGTCCTTGCTTAGCCGTACCACCTGCAGAGTCACCCTCTACTAAAAACACTTCGCATTTCGCAGGATCTTGTTCAGAACAATCACTTAACTTACCAGGTAAACCGCCAATACTCATAACCGTTTTACGCTGAACCATTTCGCGCGCTTTTTGAGCCGCATGACGTGCTTGTGCCGCCAAAATAACTTTTTGCACTATGATTTTTGCGTCGTCCGGATGTTCTTCCAGATAATCCGTTAGCATTTCTGAAACGGCCTGGCTAACACTTGCAGACACCTCCCTATTACCCAATTTGGTTTTGGTCTGTCCTTCAAACTGTGGCTCTGCAACTTTAACAGAAACAATAGCGGTCAGACCCTCACGGAAATCGTCTCCTGAAATCTCAAATTTTAATTTATCCAACATTCCAGATTCATCCGCATACTTTTTTAACGTATGGGTCAATCCACGACGGAATCCCGTTAAATGCGTCCCTCCCTCATGGGTATTGATATTGTTCACATAGGAATGTAGATTCTCTGCATAAGATGTATTATAAGCCATAGCCACCTCTACGGGAACTCCATTTTTATCTCCTTCAAAAGCAATGATATCTTTCATTAAGGGTTCTCGTGTAGCATCCAAATACCGTACAAATTCCGTTAAACCTTCTTCCGAATAAAAGGTTTCTCCCTCAAACTCACCTTCATCATTTTTAGACCTTTTATCAGTTAAAACTATAGAGATTCCTTTATTTAAGTAGGATAACTCACGCATACGACTGGCTAAGGTATCATAGTTATATTCTAAGGTTTGGGTAAATATCATTGGATCAGGTTTGAAAGTGACTATAGTTCCCCTTTCGTGAGTCTCCCCTATTTGTTTCACAGGATAAAGAGGCTTTCCGCGCTCATATTCCTGTTCCCATATTTTTCCATCGCGATGAACGGTGGCCCTTAAATGTTGAGATAGCGCATTAACACAGCTTACACCAACACCATGCAGTCCACCAGAAACCTTATACGAGTCCTTATCAAATTTACCTCCAGCCCCAATCTTTGTCATTACCACTTCCAGGGCTGAAACACCTTCTTTTTTATGCAAATCTACCGGAATACCACGTCCATTATCTTCTGTGGTTATCGAGTTATCTTCATTTATAGTCACCTTGATCGTATCACAATGCCCTGCCAGTGCTTCATCTATGGAGTTATCAACCACCTCATATACCAAATGATGCAATCCTCTGGTTCCTACATCTCCAATGTACATGGAAGGACGCATGCGCACATGCTCCATACCTTCCAACGCCTGTATACTATCTGCCGAATAATTCTGTTTTTTTGCCTCGTCACTCATAAATTATGATTTGATTTAATATTATTTTTTACCTTAATGGTTTCTGTATTCAATTAAACTTTGACAATGATTTTAATTGACTTTGACTGTCCTTGTGAATTTCAAATTTCTCTTACATAAAAAAATGACGCATCAGCATCATTTTTCAGTACTAACAAATATACGAAATATTAGGGCCGTTAAAAACCATTTTAGTGCGTTTACTTAATAATTATCAACAATTGTTAATTAATTGAAAGTGTCTTAAATCGCCTAAAAACCGCCTTAAAATCGATTTTACATGTTTTAAGGTGTCTTTAAAACTGGATAAAATACACAAAGGTCTTAAAATCGATATTCTTTGCTTTAATCCTTAAAATTTTTTTATAAAAAGCAGGCCCATTTTACATCTGAGAAACAGTTTTTCAACAAAAAAATAGTACAACAAAGCATAAAATTTAAATAACATCAATCATTCACCTCATTTTTTAATAATTTGACAATACAGCAAACGATATGGAAAAAAATAGTGTTTAGTTTGTTATTTCTCTATATATTTGGGGCATATAATTTTTATGGCAAGTAATAATAACAATAATAATTTCAATAATCCTAGCATATAGGACTGGAAGGTTATTGTTTAAAAATATGATTTAAGCCTTCCGATTTCGGAAGGCTTTTTTTAATTAAAACCTATTATGACATGAGTAAAATTATGACGGTCGACATTTTGTCTAGTATTAAAGGGGCACAGCCCAGTAAGGCTGTAAACAAACTTTTTGAAGTTATTAAAAAGGCTAATCCATCCCACAATAATGCTTTTAACAGTACCCTTAATAGTGTTGCGTCATTGGATCATTTGAGAGACGATGTGGTTATTGAAAGTTCTGAGTTGGAAAAACAAATTATCATACAAAACTTTCCGAAATCCAAGAATAACTACCTGGTCGTTTCTAAAGTCATTGAAGAATAATTATGGACTCTCAAATAGAAAAACTCCACCAGCAATTGGTAGACCAAGACATATCCTGTAAATCATTGGTACAGGAAAAACTGGATGTTTTAAAACCGAATACTCACAATACGGTAAACACCTTGTTAGATAAAATGGCACTGGATTTAGCTGAAAAGGTTGATGCCAAAATTGCCAGTGGGGAGCCAATCGGTTTGCTCGAGGGCATTCCTTTTGGTGTTAAAGATGTATACATGGTTCAAGGGACAAAGACTACCGCGAGCTCCAATTTATTGAAACACTATACATCGGCATATACGGCGACAGCCATCCAAAAATTATTGGATGCAGGGGCTATTCCTATTGTAAAAGAAAACTGTGACAGCTTTGGTCATGGTTCTTCCAGTGAAAACACCATTTTTGGTGCGGTTAAAAATGCGATTAACCCGAATTTGGTAGCCGGTGGTTCCAGTGGAGGCTCTGCCGTAAATGTTGCCAAAGATTACACCGTTTTTTCTATTGGTGGCGATACCGGTGGCTCGATCCGTCAGCCCGCAGGTTATAATAGCGTTTATGGTTTGAAACCGACTTACGGTCGCATTTCAAGATATGGTTTAATGGCTTACGCATCGTCCACAGATTGTGTGGGTCCCATCGCAAGATCTCTTGAAGATATTCGTATTGTGCTAAATACGATGAGTGGAAAAGATCCAAAAGACCAAACGACTTACGCTTCGGTACCAATTTCAAAAGAAAGCCTGTCCCATATAAAAACTATAAAGGCCGTTGGTTATTTTAAAAATTTTATTGAAAACAAAGCCATCGATCCAAAGATTAAATCCGATTTTTTGATGACCATTGAAAAGATAAAGGCCAATGGCTTTGAGGTGAAGCCACTGGATTTTTTTGAGTCGGAAACTTTAGTTTCAACTTATTACACCTTAGCTATGGCTGAAACCGCTTCAAACTTATCGCGGTTGGATGGCACGAACTACGGGAGCCGGGTTGAAGCCGAAAACTTAAAGGAAACCTATTCCGTTACTCGGTCTCAAAATTTTTCAGAAGAGACCAAACGACGGATAGTTGGTGGGAACCAAGTACTTTCACAAGGGTTTTCTGATGAAATCTATTTAAAGGCATTAGCGATACGGGATCAAATTTCAGAGAATTTTGAAAATGATTTTAGCTCTGTTGATATTATCATTTCACCCGTTACTCCAAATACGCCTCCTCAGATTGGAAGCAGCCTAAAGGACCCACTGGCCATGTACCTTTCTGATGCCTTTACCGTCGGTTTTAGTTTAGGGCAACTGCCAACCTTAACCGTACCTCAGGGGACTGCTACAGGTTTACAAATTACAGCAGCCAAGGACAAAGATGGTCTCGTACTAACCTTTGCTAACTTTTTAAAAGATATGATGTAATGAAATACACAAAAGGAAAATTTTTGAAACCAGCAAGGACATTCATTGGTGTATGGCATCTGAACTCTAAACATATAATGAACAGATGAAACTGGAACAATTAAATGAGCTGTTAAAGGCTCACGAAATAGAATTAGTTATTGGTCTGGAGACCCATGTTCGACTGAATACCAAAACCAAGTTATTCTGTTCCTGTGCCAACCAAGAATCGGAGATTCCTAATACCAATATTTGTTCGGTATGTACCGGACAAATGGGCGTTCTACCGGCGGTTAACAAAGAAGCTGTTAAAAAAGCTATCTACTTTGGCAAAGCCGTGAAATCAACCTTTGAAAATGACGTGATTTCTTGGGATCGAAAGCATTACGAATATCCCGACAATCCTAAAAATATTCAAATAACACAATTCCATAATCCTATAATCCCTGATGGGCAAGTATCGTGTTTTAGAAATGATGGTTCTCAATTTACCGTTAATCTGACGCAAGTTCATATTGAAGAAGATGCCGCTAAATTGATGCACGAGAAAACAATCTCCTTGGTAGATTTTAATAAGGCCGGAGTGCCTCTCATAGAAATTGTTACAGAACCTTGTATTCGGCATATTGAAGACGCCTCAACATATGCGCAATACATTCAACGGATAGTCCAAAACTTAAAAATATCTGAGGCCAATCTGGAAAAAGGTGAATTTAAAAGTGATGTCTCGGTATCACTCAGAAAAAAGCACAGCTATAACCTGAATCCCCGTACCGAAATAAAGAACTTAAACTCCTTTAAGTTTATGGTGGAGGCCCTAAAAGAAGAGGTTGAAAAGCAACTGCATTATTATTTGGAGCACAAAGATTTTAGGCCAGAGCAAACTACTGTTCTCTTTGACGCCGATTTGAAGCAAACCAAAACCATGCGTAAAAAGGAATATGAAGCGGACTATCGTTTTATTTCGGAACCCGATTTGCCTTTTGTAAACATTAAAGCGGTTGTAGATACTATCGATGTCGATATTAGTGCTTTACCCTTTGCTGTAGAATCCATATTAATTAGAGGCGGCGTTTTACCCCAGGATGCAAAATTCTTTACAGCCGACGCTTTACGTTCTGAAACGTTTGTAACCATTAATAATATCATAAAAGACCCGTCCTTTGTTGCAAAGACATTAACCAATAACATTAAGCCCGAAGACTATTCTCAAATTAAGAACGTCTCGGATTTTATAGCGATTTTCAATTTATTGAAAGACGAAAAAGTAACGCCTGTATTAGCGCAACATGCCATTAAATCGCTGTTGAAAGATTCTCGATTTGACTACAAATCCTATTTTGAGTCCAATTCCATTTCCGAAGAAAAAATCCATGATGCGATACAACAGGTTCTTTCAAAAAATGAATCTGTGGCTAACGATATATTAGCCGGAAATCAAGGAAAAGCCGGAATTCTCGTTGGAAAGGTGATAGCCATTATTGGAAAGGGTGCCTCAGGCAAAGTCATACGCGAAGGCATTATTAATCAATTGCAAAGTAGGGCGACCATAGCACCAGGTAGTTCGATTTCTGTTGAAAAACCAACATCCCCTAAAAAGGAGCAATTAACAAAAGTACAGGAAGAAGAGAACTTACCTGAAATTCCTATTGTTGTAAAGGACAATTATCGTACCCACAAGGCTTCACAGCTTTCTGAACGTTCAATTTCGGAAAGGGTAACCCTAGCAGGGTGGGTATCCAGTGTTCGTGATCACGGCGAACTGATCTTTATTGACTTAAGGGATTCCAGTCATGAAACGTTTCAGGTGCGATTAAGCAGGGAATCATTTCCAAATCTGGATGAACTGGTAAAATTGAAACCCGAATCGGTCATTACCGTAACCGGTGTTATTGTAAAGCGACATGCCGATGATTATAATCCAACCCTTAGAACGGGAACCATTGAATTAGAAACGTCTCATTTGGACATTCTTAACTTGTCGAGAACCCTGCCTTTTGAAATCAAACGTGCCCATAAAACGAACGAAACGGTCCGTTTTCAATATAAATATCTGGATCATAGAAATGATGACGTACGTCGCGCTATTGTAAACCGTCATAAGGTCATTAAGTTAATGCGCGATATCCTGGATGAACAAGAATTTTTGGAAGTAGAGACCCCAATTCTTACTGCTGGAACCGATGAAGGTGCCAGGGAGTTTATTGTTCCCACAAGAAAGAAGGCAGGATCTTTTTATACCCTTCCTCAGGCTCCTCAACAGTTTAAACAAATGTTAATGGTGAGTGGTTATGAGAAATATTTTCAGATAGCACGCTGTTTTAGGGATGAAGATTCTCGTGGCGATAGACAACCGGAATTTACCCAATTGGATATTGAAATGGCCTATGCCAGTATGCAGGACATTATCGATTTAAATACCAATTTATTTAATGCCATTGTCAACAAAATTTATGGTAAAAAATGGATGTTATACCCATTTGAAGTCATTACGTATCAAGAGGCAATGGATAAATATGGTTGCGATCGCCCTGATTTGCGTTTTGGTTTACCATTACAGGATATTACGGATATTGTTAAAGAAACCTCTTTTCAGGTTTTTAGCAAGCCCATTGACGATGGTGGTATTGTAAAATGTATTAAAGTTACCGCGAAAGAGCAAGGCAAAAAACGGTTGTCGAAAGGACAAATTGAAAACCTCACAGCTATTGCACAAGAGCATGGCTTGGGAGGTCTGGCCTATATTATCGTGAATGAGCATGATCTCCAATCTCCTATTATCAAATTTTTAGGTGAGGCCATTGCAGAAAATATTATTACAACCACCAATGCCCAGGTTGGTGATATCGTATTTTTCTCGGCTGCCGATTACGACACCGCCAATAAAGCTTTAGACGCGGTTAGACAGGCATTGGGCAGGATGCTTAAACTGATAAACCCCAAAGAATTACGCCCCGCTTGGGTAGTTGACTTCCCCATGTTTGAAAAAACGGATGAAGGTCGCTGGACCTTTACACACAATCCTTTTTCCATGCCGGTGGTTAGCGATATTCAAAAGCATATTGATGGCAAAGAGGAGGAAATAGGGGCTATTATTGCCCAACAATATGATTTAATCCTAAACGGTTACGAAATTGGTGGAGGATCTATAAGGGCTCATAAGCCGGAAATTTTGGAGGCCACCTACAGAAATATGGGTTACAATAAACAAGACATGCTTAAAAGTGTGGGAACCATGTATAAAGCCTTTCATTATGGAGCTCCTCCTCATGGTGGTATTGCCTGGGGTGTGGATCGATTAATGATGATACTGGAGAAAAAAGCGTCCATTAGAGAGGTCATGGCATTTCCAAAAACCGGTACCAGCGAAGATTTGTTATTTGGATCACCATCACCGCTACCCGACAAAAAAGTTGAGGAAATGAATGTAAAAGTGATTAAAAAATAAGCCATAATGGATCTCTCTAATTAATTTTTCCAAACCATAATTTTAAACTTTAACATTCTAATACCTTATTTTACCATAATATTAACACCATTTTCTTTTAACTTTAGACTTTGTAATTAAAAAACCCTTCTAATGAAAAAATCGACACTTATTTCAACCATCATCTTTGCATTTATTTTGGTATTATCAACAACTGTCACCGCTCAGGATTTTGCGGGCTTGGATAAGAGTCCTATGGATGCAGCCTTATATAAAACGTCTCGAAATGCACCTGTTATTGCAAAAGTCATTTACAGTAGACCCCAATTAAAAGGACGTTCATTAGGCAGTTTGGCTCCTAATGGGAAGGTTTGGCGTACTGGAGCTAACGAGGCTGCTGATGTCATTATTTACAAAGACGTTGAAATAGGTGGAAAAGCAGTTAGTGCTGGTGAATATTCACTTTTTACCATTCCAGGAGAAAATGAATGGACCATTATTTTAAACAAAGACATTAACGTTTGGGGTGCATACTCATACAATGCAGATAACGATGTTATTCGAGTGAAAGCACCGGTTAGTTCGGGACCCGAATTGGAAGCCTTTTCCATAGCTTTTAGCAATGGCACCATGCATTTAGGTTGGGGTACGGTAAGGGTTAATGTTCCTTTTAGCAATTAAATTTCATATACCTGTTATAGAAAAGGCTAAAAATCAAATTTCTTTTTAGCCTTTATTTTTATGGGATATTTAAATATTTATGGGTTTGTAAGGACACTTTCCATTTTGGGTTTTTCATCACATAATCTACGATGTCCGGAATGACCTTTTCCCTTCTACTCCATTCGGGCTGTAAATATAAAATGCAGTTTTTATTTACCTTGGCTGCCTGCTCTTCGGCAAATATGAAATCGGCCCTGTTATAAACAATAACTTTTAGCTCATCTGCTTTATCATATATCTCCGGGGTTGGAAGTTTTAATTTTTTTGGCGATAAACAAATCCAATCCCAAGTTCCTGTTAACTTATAGGCTCCCGAGGTTTCGACGTGCACCTGCATCCCTTCTGCTTTAAGTAATCCCGTTAAGGGTGCCATATCCCAAGTTAAGGGTTCGCCACCAGTTACCACAACCGTATCACTGTATTGTTTTGCATGGTGTACGATCTCCGTGGTGCGAGTTGGAGGATGTAAATCGGCATTCCAACTTTCCTTTACATCACACCAGTGGCACCCTACATCACAGCCACCAATCCGCACAAAATAAGCTGCTGTCCCCTTATGGTAGCCCTCCCCCTGTATGGTATAAAATTCCTCCATTAAGGGTAGCATTTCTCCTCGATCCACCAATTGCTGTATCTCTTTTTTCATCGTTGGCAAAGATAACGCATTTGCAAGGGAAATGTTCAAAAGATTTTATATATCTTGTTCATTTGAATTGTCGTATAATGGTTATTTTTAGCAAAATATCGCACGTATGAGCAAAAAGGAAACTTTTTTTAAACATATCACTGAAGGCTATACTACTAAAGGTGATTTTATCCCCATTGGAGCAGCCATGTTAAACGGTGAAACGATAACCGGGGCCCATGTAAAGATTCCCTTGAAAACCATGAATCGCCATGGCTTAATAGCAGGGGCTACAGGCACGGGGAAAACCAAATCATTACAAATATTAGCTGAACATCTCAGTGATAAAGGTATCCCTGTTTTATTGATGGACATTAAAGGTGACCTAAGCGGTCTGTCCAAGCCAAGTCCCGGACATCCAAAAATTGATGAACGCCATGAAAAGATAGGCCTTCCATTTGAAGCGAAGGACTTTCCTGTTGAAATTTTAACGCTATCCGAACAGGATGGTGTGCGCCTAAGAGCTACAGTGAGTGAATTTGGTCCGGTTCTCCTATCAAGGATTTTAGACTTATCGGACGCTCAAACTGGTGTTGTTGCTGTTCTTTTTCAATATTGTGATGACCATAAATTACCTGTATTGGATTTAAAGGATTTTAAAAAAATCCTGCATTATGCTACCAATGAAGGTAAAGAGGAATTTTCCCGGACCTATGGCAGAATATCTACAGCATCAACGGGAGCCATTCTAAGAAAAATTATTGAATTGGAACAACAGGGTGCCGATTTATTTTTTGGAGAAACGTCGTTTGAGGTTGATGACCTCTTGAGAATTGACGAAGATGGCCGGGGGTATATTAACATCTTAAGGTTAACTGATATCCAGGATCGGCCTAAATTATTTTCCACCTTCATGTTGAGCTTATTGGGAGAAATTTATTCTACTTTCCCGGAACAAGGCGATAGTGATAGACCGGAACTTGTTCTGTTTATAGATGAGGCCCATTTAATTTTTAACGAGGCCTCCAAGCCTTTATTAAATCAAATTGAAAGTATAGTAAAATTAATTAGGAGCAAAGGTGTGGGCCTATACTTTGTAACACAAAACCCCTCTGATATTCCCGAAGCGGTTTTAGGCCAATTAGGACTTAAAATACAACATGCCCTTCGGGCGTTCACTGCCAACGATAGAAAAGCCATAAAACTCACTGCCCAAAACTATCCGGATTCCGAATTTTACGATACCACAGCGGTTTTGACATCACTGGGTATTGGCGAGGCTTTGGTCTCAGCTTTAGATGAAAAGGGACGTCCCACGCCTCTGTCCGCCACCATGATGCGTGCCCCTATGAGTAGAATGGATGTGTTATCCGATACCGAATTAAGTGAGTTACTTTCCCAATCTAAATTGGTGGCAAAATATAATGACACTATTGACAGGGAAAGTGCCTATGAGATGTTAAATGAAAAAATAGAACGTGCAGAGGCTAAAGAAGCCAGGGAAAAAGCACAGAAAGAACGGGAAGCAATGATAAAATCGGCATCGAAAAAAAGCACTTCAACATATAGAAGGAGTACGAGAATGCATCCCGTTGTTAAAGTTTTGACCAGTGCCACATTTATTAGAAGTGTGTTCGGGATATTAACAAAAATGATGAAAAATTAATCTATATATAAACCTTCAAATAAATCAAAAAATTAATGAACAGACTACTTTTAAGCCTTCTAATAGCCATTTATGCCACCAGCTGCAACTATGAAACAAAGGATTTTGAGATTGGCAAATATCATGTTGGTCACTTAACGGATTCAACCCAAGTTAAGGATTTAAAGATGATTTTTAGCAATGATTCCATATCACATTTTGATAGTGATAATGCCCTTTCCAGTAATATCAAGGCTATTGAAATCTTTGATAAACAAGGCAATAAACTGTTAGTGCTTTCACCGAGAATATTTTCCGATTCAACTTCGGTTATTAGTAATGTACAAATCATGGATTCCAGATATAAGACTAAAGAAAACATATCCACTTTAAGTACTTTTAAAGATATTGCTGATGCCTATAAAATTACCAGAATTAATAATTTGATAAATTCAATAGTCGTATCTGTTAATACAATTAATGCCGCTTTCACCATCGATAAAAAAGAATTGCCAGCCAATCTAAGGTTTGATAGAAAATTAAATATAGAAGCCACCCACATTCCGGATAACGCAAAAATCAAATATTTTTTCGTAAACTGGAACAACAAATAAATAGGTAATAAATGAATCCGTTTCTTTCTAAAATATTGGTCGATATTGCCCGCAAAAGAATAGCGCATAAACGTCCTAACCAACCTGTTAGAAAGAGGGAGATTGTGCCTGTAGTCAGGAACCTTCAGGTTGAATTGGCGCACACCATAAAAAAATATATTTTTATAACCATTGGTATCTTTTCAGCTGGATTTGGCTTAAAAGGATTTTTGTTACCCAATAGATTTATAGATGGCGGTGCCACAGGGATTTCCCTGTTAATAGAGAATATTACTCATATTAAACTGGAGTTCTTACTCGTTATCATCAACCTCCCTTTTATATTGTTGGCGTCCAAAACCATAAACCTAAGATTTGCCATTCGTAGCATAATAGCCATTCTGTTTTTGGCTATTGTAGTGCATTACGTGGAATATCCAATAATAACAGAGGACAAACTTCTTATTGCTGTTTTTGGGGGTTTCTTTTTAGGTCTTGGCATAGGGATGTCCATGCGAGGCGGAAGTGTTATTGATGGTACAGAGGTATTGGCTATTTACTTAAGTAGAAAATTGTCATTAACGGTTGGAGATGTTTTATTATTGATAAATATCATTATATTTTCTTTTGGTGCCTATATCCTGTCCATAGAGGTTGCATTATATGCTATCCTTACCTATTTGGCTGCCTCTAAAACGGTTGACTTTGTTGTTGATGGCGTTGAAGAATATGTTGGGGTAACCATAATTTCCGAAAAGCATGAAGCCATTCGGTTAATGATCATTGAAAAATTACAACGGGCCTGTACCATCTATTCCGGAAAGGGAGGCTATGGAGCCGGTAAGACCTCCTTCACCAAAGACATTATTTATACGGTAATGACCCGACTTGAGATATCCAAACTTAAAACTGAAATTGATAAAATTGATAAAAAAGCATTTTTGGTAATGGGCATAGTTAAGGATATTAAAGGCGGTACGATAAAGCGAAAGCCCTTAAAAGATTAAGAATGAAAAAATACCAAATTCAAGACAACCCAATTATTATTCCAACAAGTGATGGTAAACTTATTAAAGAGCACTTTGGCCTGTTAAGTGATGTTAATTCGAAAATAAGTATTGCCCACATGATAGCACCCGCCGGTTGGCAAGAACCGTTTCAAAGACCTGAATTTGATGAGTATACATTTATTATTAAAGGAAAAAAACAATTTATAATTGATGGCGATACAGTTATTTTGGAAGCTGGCCAATCCATTAAAGTTCAAAAAGATACCCGGGTTCAATACTCAAATCCATTTAATGAAGCCTGTGAGTATATTGCTATATGTCTGCCTGCTTTTAGCATGGAATTGGTTAATAGAGAAAATGAATGAAATTGGTTGTAGCAAAATGCATTGGATTATATATTAACCTCCTCGGCTATATTGCACCAAATGACGCTGCTCGCCTGGCCATTTCACTGTTTTCTAAACCAAGAAAAGGCAAACACACCCAAGAAGCTCATGATTTTTTAAATACTGCATTTCAAGAGGAAGTCTTTTTTAATGGAACCTCCATAATGACCTACAGATGGCCCGGAATCCATGAGACCATTTTATTGGTTCATGGGTGGGAAAGCAATGCCTTTAGATGGGAAGCATTAATTAACAGGTTAAGATTAAAGAACCATAATATAGTTGCGGTTGATGCTCCGGGTCACGGTAAATCTGGAAGCAAATCCTTCAATATTATTGACTACTCTGAATACCTAAAGGTTGTAACTTATAAGTTTAATGTCCAAGCAATCATAGCACACTCATTTGGGGGAATGGCCACAATATTCTTTCAATATAAATATCAGGTCCCTTTATTAAAAAAAATTGTTTTACTAGGAGCACCATCTAATCTAGAAGATGTTATTAAACGCTACACAAAAATGATGGGATTTAATACCATCGTTACCAACGCGTTAAAAGCCTTTTACCTGCAGCATTTTGGACATTCGCCCGAATATTATCATGCCGCTAAATTTACTAAAGCCATAAAAACTAGGGGTCTGATTATTCACGATCCAGAAGATCATATTATTCCGTATCGCGATGCATTGGAATACCAGGCCTTCTACCCTAATGTTAAGCTAATCACAACGGAAAATTTAGACCACAGTTTAAAATCTGAAGCGGTTGACCAGCACATTTTAGAATTTATTGCCGACTAGATTATTGTATTTTTGTACTATGGAAAAAGCATTAAAACGAATTAATAAGTTTTTAAGTGAGATTGGCTACTGTTCACGACGTGAGGCCGATAAGCTTATTGAAGCAGGTCGTGTTACTGTTAATGGCAAAATTCCAGAAAAAGGCACTAAAATTGCGCCCACCGATGAAGTTGCTATTGATGGAAAAACGGTTGAAAAAGCTAAAAAAGGCTTTGTTTATCTTGCCTTTAATAAACCTGTAGGCATTGTTTGCACCACAGATACCCAAGTGGAAAAAGACAATATCATAGATTACATCAATTATCCCAAGCGCATTTTTCCGGTGGGCCGATTAGACAAGCTTAGTGAAGGACTTATTTTGCTCACTGACGATGGTGATATCGTAAATAAAATTCTTCGGGCCAGTAACAATCATGAAAAAGAATATGTGGTACAGGTAGATAAACCCATTTCCCAGACTTTTATTGAACGAATGTCCAAAGGGATTTATCTAAAAGAACTAGGACAAACCACAAAACCTTGCAAGGTCGAAAAAATAGACAGGTTCCACTTCAAAATCATTTTAACCCAAGGCCTAAACAGACAGATTAGGCGAATGTGTGACTATTTGAGCTATGATGTCATCGCATTAAGACGTACTAGAATAATGAACATAGTACTGGATACTCCTATGGGAACATATAGAGAATTGACCCAAAAAGAATTAACCACTTTGAACGATCTTTTGAAATTATCATCCAAAACATTTAAACCCTCTAAATTTTAAACTTTTAGAAAAATGAAAAACAAAATCAGCCCTTTCCATCTGGCAATTCCGGTTAACAATATAGAAATCAGCCGTAAGTTCTATCAGGAAATTCTTGGTTGTGAGGCAGGTAGGAGCAGTACTAGTTGGGTGGACTTTAATTTTTTTGGTCATCAAGTAGTTATCCATTACAAACCTAAATCTGAACACTCAGAGTTACATACGAATCCTGTAGACGGGAAAGATGTCCCAGTACCGCATTTTGGAGTTATATTACCTTGGGATAAATTTCATGGCTTGGCAAAACACTTAAAAAACAAAAACGTGACCTTTATTATTGAACCCTATATTCGTTTTAAGGGCATGGTTGGCGAACAAGCCACTATGTTTTTTTATGATCCATCAGGAAACGCTTTAGAGTTTAAGGCCTTTAAGGATATTAATCAATTATTCACCAAATAATTCCAAACTTAAATCAACATCCCAAACCCCCTTCAATACAACTGGCTAATTACGCCTTTTTCTTGCCAACAAGGTGTTTTTAAGCAACATGGCTCTGGTCATAGGCCCAACGCCCCCAGGAACCGGAGTAATATACGCTGCTTTGGGACTTACACTTTCAAAATGGACATCGCCAGCTAAACGGTAGCCCCGCTTTTTTGTTTCGTCAGGAATGCGGGTAATACCCACGTCAACAATAGTAACTCCGTCTTTAACCATATCTCCCGTTAAAAACTCCGGAATACCTAAGGCTGCAATAATAATATCTGCTTGCCTGGTAAGGTTCTCTAAATTTGTAGTCCTACTATGCGCAATCGTTACAGTTGCATTCCCAGCCTTCCTTTTTTGACTCATCAAAATACTCATGGGGCGTCCTACTATATGGCTTCTTCCTATCACTACAACATGCTTACCTGAAGTTTGTATTTGATATCGTTCCAACAGCTCCAAAATGCCAAACGGAGTTGCTGATATAAAGGCAGGTAAATCTAAAGTCATTTTTCCAACATTCACTGGGTGAAAGCCATCGACATCTTTATCTGGATTAATAGCCATTAACACCTTTTGCTCATTGATATGTTTAGGCAACGGTAATTGGACGATAAAGCCATCAATATCATCATTTGTATTCAGATCCTGAATAATTTCCAATAACTTTTCTTCCGTTGTTTCTTCGGGTAAATCAATTAAAGTAGAACCAAAACCAACCATTTCACAATCCTTCACCTTCGAATTCACATAAGTCATACTGGCCCCATCGGTCCCAACCAAAACTGCTGCCAAATGAGGTACTTTCTCTCCTTTGGATTTAATTTGAATGACTTCCTCGGCTATTTCATCCTTAATATCTTTACTGATTTTATTCCCGTCTAGTATGGTCATGGTTTATATAGGTATATTACGTTTAAGATCCTTTGACTGCACTTGGCATGACACTTTTAAGATGTAACAATTAACGCATATTTTTCATCATCTGCATCATCTTTCTACCACCTCCACCTTGCATCATCTTCATCATTTTACTCATTTGAGTGAACTGCTTTAACAGTTGATTGACTTCCTGCACTGAAGTTCCGGATCCCTTCCCGATTCTCCTTTTTCTGCTGGCATTGAGAATGGATGGATTAGAACGTTCTTTTGGTGTCATAGAATGAATAATGGCTTCAATTCCTTTAAACGCGTCATCATCAATATCGATATCCTTCATCATTTTTCCGGCACCGGGAATCATTCCAATGAGGTCTTTCATATTTCCCATTTTCTTTATCTGCTGAATTTGTTTTAGGAAATCATCAAAACCAAATTGATTTTTAGCTATTTTCTTTTGAAGTTTTCTTGCCTCTTGTTCATCAAATTGCTCCTGTGCACGTTCCACTAAAGACACAACATCCCCCATGCCTAAGATACGATCGGCCATACGGGACGGGTGGAAAACATCTATGGCCTCCATTTTTTCACCAGTACCAATAAACTTAATGGGTTTATGGACCACCGATTTAATGGATATGGCTGCACCACCTCTTGTATCCCCATCCAATTTGGTTAGGATTACCCCATCAAAATTCAATACATCGTTAAATGCCTTTGCCGTATTCACCGCATCTTGACCAGTCATAGAATCCACAACAAAGAGCGTTTCTTCAGGATGTATGGCCTTATGAATATTAGAAATTTCAGTCATCATGACCTCATCTACTGCCAATCGGCCAGCGGTATCAATAATAACCACATTAAACCCATTGGCTTTAGCATGAGCTATCCCTGCTTTTGCTATGGCAACAGGATCATTGTTACCTTTATCACTAAAGACATCGACATTAATTTGATCCCCTACAATATGTAATTGGTCAATTGCAGCCGGACGGTATACATCACATGCGACTAATAAGGGTTTCTTCGTTTTTTTATTTTTAAGATAATAGGCAAGTTTACCGGAAAAGGTTGTTTTACCAGAACCTTGGAGACCAGACATTAAAATAACGCTTGGTGATCCCGTAAGGTTAACATCCACAGCTTCACCTCCCATAAGTTCAGTTAACTCGTCCTTTACTATTTTAACTAATAATTGACCAGGCTGTAAAGACTTTAACACATTTTGTCCAAGTGCTTTTTCTTTTACGCTATTGGTAAATTCCTTTGCTATTTTAAAATTAACATCAGCATCTAAAAGGGCTCGCCTTACTTCTTTTAAAGTCTCTGCTACATTTACCTCAGTAATGCTCCCATGGCCTTTAAGAACGTGTAAGGCTTTATCTAATTTGTCACTTAAATTACTAAACATGTGTTCTCTAAATTTTAGGAAGTGCAAAGTTAATGAATTGAAGCATATAATTGAAACCTGATATTATAAAGAAAAAAAAAGCTGTCAATTTATCATTGACAGCCCAAAAAGGATTACCTAGCTAACTAACCTAGTTAAAATCGATTTATGAAGTCTTCCTTTTTTAACCAAAACATAATTATACTTTCTTTTCGAGAACCAAAATACGTTCTACTTCACCGTTGGAATCCAAATCTTTCAATTCAATTCTACCTTCTGTTATTTCAACTAGTTTCCATCTGTGGTTTAATGCACTAAATGGCGCATTATCCGCGAAATACAACCCCAAGTTTAATCCCGACTTTCTGTAAGATAACCATGATCCGCCAAAGGTGCCGTTATTTGGATCTGTAACTTTTACCCTGCCTGATTCATAAAAGCTTAAGGTGTACATATAAAAGTCGTTATCCTTTTCCAATTCTCCTTCCACTATGAAATACCTAGCCACTTCCCAATCACTACTTATTAAAATATCATCTACATAATTCAAATCATCATCCGTATTTGGGCAATGTCTTTCCAAAACCATTTTATTGTCCGGGTTACCTAAACTTTCAAGTTTTATCAATCCGGGTTCAAGGAATGTAATGAGCCATTCCAGTTGTAAGTTCGGTCTTCCTTCCAATTGTATTTGAAGTACAAATCCAGTATTGAATGCCAAAACGTCATATGTTCCTTGAACAAATTCTCCGTTAACACGTATTTTAACTACATTATCCGGGAAGAATTTTAAAGGGGTACCGATATAATCTTTTTCATTATCCACACCATCAATACGCAAACGGGTTACTCTCCATAAACATTCTTGCAAATAATTAAGAACACGTTCCTTAGTTACATCAAAAGTAATATCACAGTTTTTCTTTAGGATAATTCGGTTACCACCAGCCTGATACAATTTAATTCTTCCATGTTCTATATCGTATACAAACCATTCCAATGTAAAATCTACTAAGGTGTCGAATTCTAATTTAATTAAAGCGCCTCTATCTCCTACTCTGGTTGTCCAGGTTCCTGTCAAAATATCACCATTTCTTTTTCGAACTTTAACCACATTTTCAGCTTTAAATACCATTACATATTCAAAGTAATTATCCGCCAAACTCACAGCGTCTCTTTCAAATTCATGAACCACCCATGGACATGACATCAACAGGTTATCCAAGCGCTCTTTAGTAAAGTCATCATCTCCATAATCATTATCATCATCTTCGTCACATGTATCTTTGGCTTCTTCTATGGTTTGTTCCAACTCCAAATTATTGTGAACTACAATTTGTGTTCCATCGGCAAGTACCATAGTCACCGGGAAATTTAAACTGGCCAATACTTCGGCGTCAATAACGCGTTCTATGAAACGGTGCAATTGCCTGTCACTTTCAATAGAAACAACATCTATAACCTGGAAGTTTCTATCATAAACTGAAAATGAAATCGGATATTTAAAATCTACACACTCTATATCGTCATCTGTCTCGTTTTCACCCTTACAACTGGCCACAAATTCTTCTAAATGAGCTGCATTTTCAATAACTATCTCTTCATGGTTTTCGGTAATTATGGTAATGGGAAATATTATTTCCAAATGATCATTATCATCCTCGAATTCATCAAAAATAGCTTCAATAGTTTTAAAGTCTTCTTCTGAATCAATACTAATTTCAAGATTATTGACCACCACCGTAACAGGAAGTTCTATTGACAAACAACTCGCTTTATCAATTATATTGTCTTTAGAACCATCCCGTTGTGAAGTAGCACTAACCAAAGCAGTTAAATTAGAATCGGCAACAAGTGCTTCAGTTTCATTGGGGTTTGTAATTTCGGTTACTTCATCCTGACATGAAGTAAACATTAAGAGGGCAAAAAAAGGAAGCAGGATTAAGAATTTGATTTTTGTTTTCATGATATTTAATTTTGGGTTCAACATAGCATTTTATTGATAAAACAGCATAACTTCAAAAATTCCTACCCTCCTACAAAAAAAAATATGAAAAATTGCAAAACCTAAATTCCAAAAAGCCTTATTTTAGAGGCACCAACTACCAAAACCCATGGCAAAACCACTGCATGACAACATTTGTGAGGAACATATTTTTTCATCCATTTTCAATACCTATTCCAAAGACCTGCACGATTTTTTATATTACAAATTTGGAGATCGTTTAAACCCTAAGGACAAGGTTCAGGAAGCTTTTATAAAGTTGTGGCAAAATTGTGCAAAAGTCACACCGGATAAAGCAAAAAGCTTTGTGTTTACCACTGCAAATAATTTAATGCTAAATGAAGCAGCACACCAAAAAGTGGTCCTGAAACATCAGCAGAATAAGCCGAAAAGGCATACTAATGAAAATCCTGAATTTTTAATGCAAGAGAAGGAGTATAGCGAAAAATTACAAAGAGCCCTGGAAAATTTAACGGAACCGCAGCGTGTCGCTTTTATGATGAACCGTGTTGAAGGTAAACGATTTAAGGAAATTGCAGAGCTCCTGGAAATATCCACTAAGGCAGTCGAAAAAAGAATTTATGGGGCCTTAGAAAAGTTAAGGAAGGATATAAAGGAAATATAGATTCAAGACTCAAAACTTATATTTTGAAACTTGAATTTTAAATTTTTTTAAAATAAGGGTAGGAAAAAATTAAAACTAAGTGTTATATAGTTGAATACAGAAATGATGAATCGAGAAAAACTCATATCAAAATGGTTAGATAACAACCTAAACGATCAGGAACTTCAAGCATTTAAAGCACTTGAAGACCATGATGATTTAGTGAGGTTAAACACGCATCTACAAAGGTTTAAAGCTGATGATTATGAGGTTTCTGAAGAGTTACATCATGTTTTAACCAACATTAGAAGGGAACCACAGAAACCACGGATGCACTGGTTAAAACCAATAATGCGTGTTGCGGCTGTATTGGCTATTTGTTTTAGTCTTTACTATTATACGACGACATTAGATACGACCATTTCAACTGATATTGCAGAAAAATCGATGGTAGAATTGCCTGATGCATCTCATGTTATACTTAATGCAAAATCTACACTGGTATTCAATAAAAAAAATTGGAAAAAAGTACGTGATGTTGAACTAAAAGGAGAAGCCTTTTTTAAGGTTTCAAAAGGTTCCTCATTTAATGTACTAACAGCATCCGGATCCGTAACGGTGTATGGCACCCAGTTTAATGTCAAACAAAGAAATAATTATTTTGAAGTTATATGCTACGAAGGTTTAGTTGGGGTTACCTATAAATCTCATGAAACTAAATTAAGACCTGGTGACAGTTTTTTAATTATAGATGGGGAAATTATTGCTAAAGAAAAAGAAAACCTCACAACACCTTCGTGGCTAAATAATGAAAGCCTTTTTAACAGTATTCCTTACAAAGTTGTTATTGCCGAATTTGAACGACAATACCATGTTGATTTTACACTTTTGGGTGTTGACAGCACTCAATTATTTACAGGTGGTTTTTCTCATGACAATATAGATGTTGCATTACAATCTATTACCTTACCTTTACACTTAACGTATAGTAAAGAAAATAATTCCATTATCTTAAGGGGTGACTAGAAAAGGTATATTTTCCGTTTTTATTGTCTTATTTTTTTTGAACATTTTTCTTACCACAGCCCAAACGGTTCAAAAAGAAAAACTCAGTCTTACTACAATTTTAAAGACCTTAGAAGACCTGTATAACGTTAAATTTTCATATGTGGATGAAACCCTAAAAGACCTATCGCTTGTCTTACCGGATAGGGACTTTACTTTGGTAGATATACTGAACTTTATTAGTACAAAGACTCCATTGAATTTTAAGTTACTGGATAACCGTTTTATTGTTGTTACTTCCGAAACCCTGAGTAATGATTCAAATTTTATAACCCAACAATTGGAAGAAGTTGTCGTTGTAAATTATCTAACCTCCGGTTTAACCAAACTCAATGACGGAAGCCTTACTATAAAACCTGAAACTTTTGGCATATTACCGGGGCTAATTGAGCCCGATGTGCTCCAAACCATCCAGGCACTGCCTGGAATTTTTAGTGTGGACGAATCCGTCTCAAACATTAATGTGAGAGGAGGTACCCATGATCAAAATTTATTGCTCTGGGATGGCATTAAAATGTACCAATCCGGCCATTTCTTTGGATTAATTTCGGCTTTCAATCCATATACTACGAAATCGGTTAACGTATCCAAGAATGGGACTTCTGCGAAATATGGCGATGGCGTTTCAAGCATAATAGATATGCAACTTTCAAATACAATAGACCAAAAATTTGATGCTGGTCTGGGATTCAATTTGATTAATGCCGATGGTTTTGCTAAAATTCCATTGTCAAGTAAAACAGAATTACAATTGTCCACAAGGCGTTCGCTTACCGACTTATTGGTTACTCCAACCTACGATCAATATTTTAAAAGAGTGTTCCAGGATTCCGATTTAAACCAAAACAACGACGCCTTCATTTCTAAAAACGAAAATTTCTTTTTTTATGATGTTACGGCAAAATTGTTATATGATATTGGCCCTAAGGATAAACTGCGCTTCAATGTTCTGGTTGTCAATAATTCTTTGGATTATGATGAACAATCCACAAGTAATGACAGAAATGAGGCCTTAAATAGTAAACTCTCCCAACAAAATTTAGCAACGAGTTTGATGTACCTTAGAGACTGGAATACCAAATGGTCTACCAGTGTACAATTATACGTTTCCAATTACGACCTCGATGCCACTAATTTTGACATTATTAATAACCAGAGATTAGTTCAGGAAAACGAAGTGTATGACAGTTCGGTAAAATTGGATATTAATTATAAGCATAATCAAAACTTTAATTTCAGCTCAGGCTATCAATTTACCGAGGTTGGCATTAGCAATCTGGAGGACGTTAACAACCCTGTATTTAGAAGTTATATCAAAGAGGTTGTAAGGAGTCATTCGATTTACGGTGAGGGTGGGTTTTTATCCAATAATGCCAAAACCAAATTAAATTTTGGTACCCGACTTAACTACTTTGCAAAATTTGATAAGCTATTGGTGGAACCGCGTTTAAGCTTTAGCCAACGTTTTTTAAATTACTTAAGGCTTGAAATTTTAGGTGAGTTAAAAAGTCAGACGACATCTCAGATTATCGATTTACAAAACGATTTTTTAGGTATTGAAAAAAGGCGTTGGGTCTTATCGAACAATAATACCGAAGTGACGGTCAACAATAACGTTACCGTATTTCCCGTTCCCATCCTGAGAAGCAAGCAAGTTTCTCTGGGGCTTCACTATACCAAAAACCAATTTTTGATAAGTGCAGAAGGATTCATTAAAAAAGTAGATGGTATTACCAGTAGGAGTCAAGGATTTCAAAATCAATACCAATTTGTTTATGATACCGGCAGTTATCGTATCACAGGAATTGATCTCCTTTTCAATAAACAGTTCGACGCCATTTTTAGTACTTGGTTAAGTTATACGTTAAGCAAAAATGACTATACCTTTTCCACATTAAACGGAGGTAAACCATTTCCCAATAACGCCGATGTAAGACATAATATGAGCTTCGGTGGCGTTTATACCTATAAGGACATAAAATTAGCGCTTGGTATTAATTGGCATACAGGTAGACCGACAACACATTATTTAGGTGTTAATGATAGTTCTACGGATCGCGAAATAATATACGATACGCCGAACAGTAATAACTTAAAAGACTATCTAAGAACGGATTTTTCGTTATTGTATAATTTTGATATTTCAAAAACGGTAAAAGCTTCCATTGGAGCTTCAGTTTGGAATGTATTAAATCAAAAAAACATATTAAACACGTATTACCTCCTTAACGACAATAATACCATTTCTGCCGTAGAAAACCAATCCTTAGGAATAACGCCAAATGTTAGCTTTCGTGTAAATTTTTAATATATTCCACTGCAGGGATACCCCTAACTTCTGGGATCAGTAACACTTGATTGCTATAAAATATTTCACTACAATAAGATCAAAACAAAAATATGAAAATGAAAAACCATTTGCTTTTAGTACAAATCGTTCTTACTTTAACTATTCTTAGCACTAGCTGCCGTAAAAATGTCAGGGAGGCTGAAACAGGGGAAGCCGAAACCGTTACTGCTGCCAGGACATATTCAGAAACTTATAAGGCTTTACCTTCCGAATCCACGATTACGTGGTCTGGTTATAAGCCTACAGGGTCGCATACCGGAAGCATAGACCTAAGCCATGGTGAATTTACCATAAACGATGGTACTATTGAAAGCGGCACATTTACTATAGATATGACAACGATTAAAGACTCGGAACGCAATGCAAAACTTGAAAAACACTTGAAAAGTGATGATTTTCTTCATGTAGAGAAGCACCCCGTGTCAACATTCAAAATTACCGACATTGAAGACATTAATGGAAAAACATTTTTATCTGGAAATTTAACCTTAAAAGACACTACCAATAATGTGTCCTTTCCAGTATCTGTAATCCATAAAGGCGATTCCATTATCCTCAACAGTGAAACATTCACCATAGATCGCTCCAAATGGAACGTTAAGTATGGATCAAGAACCTTTTTTGATAATTTGGGTGATAAATATGTTAATGATGATATAGAATTGACGATAGTCGTAAAAGGGACAAAGGCTTAATTCAAGCTTTATCTTTTGAAGAAGAGGAAATAATCACTGCATGTTAACGGTGCTGTATTTGGCATTTATAACAATGCTCTTACCGGAATTCAAATCACCTATTGAAAATGAGGTATCGTTCTCCTTGGTCAATTTTTGAGGGTGACTAAATCGTGTGCGATCCCCCTTATATTGAAGACTATATCCCACTTTGGGAAGTGAAATAACCGCATTGGTATTGTGCAGAATGGCATTTAAATTAGTAAATGTATCCTCGATGTTCAAAATTTGCAAATCGCCAATACTTCCATTTATAATAGCATTGCCTTTCAGATTGTCAATTTTAATATTGGATGAGTTAGCATTGAGGACCATTTGTCCTACATTTTCCAAATTGGCATGCGCTACATAGTTTAAGTTAAGCTCCCCGATATCCCAGTGACTCACTCGAACTGGGGAATAGGTAGCATTAATGGAAGTTCGACTTCCATTAATGCTTTGGGCAATAAAATTTGTATATGACAAATCCGCTTTTAAATTATTGATGCTTGTTGCCAATTTTAATTCGCCATGTTTCACATTAAGTTTTAATTGGGCCCCTTTGGGCATTTTAATCCTAATGGTCTTTTTAAACTTTGAATGTGATTCTCCATGAACCAATCGCTCTATTTTAATTCGCCGTTCATCGGCTAGTTTTGCACGTTTTTCATGCAGTTTTTCACGTACCTTTTGACGTTCTTTCATTATTTCTGCTTCGTGTTCTGAACGAGATTCCTTAAGTTTTTCACGAGCCTTTTTCTGTTCTTCCCTCAGTTTTAAACGCTGCTCGGCACGTTGTTCCATTTGTTCCGCAAACCGTTCCCCCCAGGCTTCCATTTGCTTGCCATAGTGTTCTCCAAACTGCTCTCCCCAGGCTTCCATTTGCTTAGCATATTCTTCTTCCCACTCCTTACCGAACTTTTCCTCCCAGATTTCCATTTTCATTTCAAAATCCTTACCAAATTTTGATTCGAATTGTCTGGTATATTCCTCTAAGTATTTATCTCCGTCTTTTTGATATGCTTGATAATCAAACTGAAAATTGTTAATTCCCTCCGGCAATTCCGGTAACTCGGGCATTGGCGGCATTGGCGGGACCGGTGGAACGTCTGGCATTTCGGGTATTTCAGGCATTTCAAAATTAAAATCGAAATCTATTTCTGGTAAGTCTGCCAATTCAAACTTCAGTTCTTCTAAGATGGCTTGGACTGCCTCACCATCCGGATGATTAAACGGATGGTCCCATGGGCCATGTGCCTTATCTCTAGTATTTATGGTAACCGATCCCGTTGAGGCATCCACCTCAACCACCCAGTTTTCCAACGCTTTTTCTAATGCTTCCCTGCTCAAATCGTCACCTTCAATATAGGCCTCGATCTCTACCGTATTCTTATTCCAGGTATCAAATTCTATATTGCAATAGCTCGTATTTAAATCAATAGTAACATCTTTATCCACCTTTATGGATTGAGATACTTTGATTAATTTTTCCTGTGCCGATAATGTAGTGAGCATAGAACAGCACAGTAGTAATAGCTTTAATAATATAATTGACTGTTTCATTTTGTGATTGATGTTTTAAACTGATTGTGTTTGTAAATCAGCATCAGTTTCTGTTGTTTTTAAGACATTTAATTGTTCTTTAAGACGATACAATAAGTTTAAACGAAGTTTCAAATTATCTATAAGGGCATTAACCGTTAACTCTGTGGGCCCTAATTCGGTCAACTCTTTTGATAATTGGTTGTATTCTTTATTGAGTTCTTCGAGTTGCTTTAAGTAACCGTCAAATAAATCTCTGGTTTCCGGAGTATATTTTATTTTTGAAAGTTCTAAATTGATACTGGCTAAATAATAATCCTCAACCTTTTTTAATCCCGGCGACACATCACCTAAAGTTTTGATTTTAGAGGGTTGACTTCCATGGGTTAAAGAACCTTCATCAGATGAAAAAAAATGAGTAAAAGCACCATAACCTATGCCCAAAAGCAATACCACACTGGCCGCTATATTGTACCATTTAAATGGCTTTCGCCTGGCTTCCGGTAAGGCTTTGTCCAATTTTTCAAGAAACCTTACCTGGTGATTATCTGGCATTTTTAAGCTCGAAATTTTATCGTTTTTAAACATTTTCCTTATATCCTGTGCCATAGCCTTTGCGTGTTAACAGTTCTTTTAATTTTGATTTTCCCCTGGATAATTGCGTTCGGGATGATACCTCAGATATGTTCATAATTTCCGATATTTCCCGGTGATCATAACCTTCAATTAAGTAAAGCATAACCACATACTTGTATTTATCTGGTAACTTGTTTATTGCACCCTTAACATCTTCTAATGTTGTTGCATCGTCTACAAACCATTTGTCGTCTACATTAGCGTCAATAACTTTTAAGTGCACGTCTTCTAATTCAACCATCCTTTGTTTTTTAGATTTTAAGAAATCGATGCTTTTATTGACAACAATACGTTTTAACCAAGCTCCAAAAGTAACCTCAGCCTTATACTGATTCAATTTGGTAAAAGCCTTAATAAAAGCTTCTTGTACCACATCCTCAGCATCATTTGGATTGTTCAAAAACCGCATAGCCACAATATACATCCCATCGCAGTACTGGTTGTATAACTGCAGTTGTGCCTTGCGATTATTTTGTTTACATTTTTCAATAATCCCAATGTGAAACATGCTTTGGTCTACTTTTTGATTTCAGTTAGTTCGTATTAAAAGACGACACAAAAATGAATGTGTTGCAAAAACAGTGAATTTTATTTAAAATATAACAAAGCTAAATAAATATGCCCTTGTAATTTATAGATTGCGTCTAATTAAAGTATATTTACAGCTCCAAAAATTGCTCAATATGAATACCCTTTTTAAACGACTAATGGCAATATTAATTATTGTTGCTGTTGGTATTTTTGTTTACTCCTATCTCAACGACGGGTTCCAAAAAAGAAAAAGTCCCAAAAAAACAGTTAGTTTTAAAGTCGATGATTTAAAACTTGAAGTATTTTACAACAGGCCTTCAAAACGAGGGCGAGAAATTTTTGGAGCTTTAGTGCCCTATAACGAAGTATGGCGAACCGGTGCAAATGAAGCGACAACATTTGCTACCAACAAAACCCTTAAAATAGGAACCGATTCACTAAATGCCGGTAAGTATACATTATGGACTATTCCAAACGATACAGCGTGGCAAGTCATTTTTAACTCCAAACAATATGAATGGGGCGTAGACCACGAAACCTTAAAAGCCCTTCGTGAACCTAAATATGATGTCGTAAATGTTGTTGTACCGGTTGAAAAAATAGATAACACCGTAGAACAATTTACCATAGCTTTTGATAATTCTACTGATAATTTATTTTTAACTATGGCATGGGATAATGTTAAAATTGAGGTTCCCCTGAAATAACCTTGAGTTTTGCACAAATCTTGGAAAACTCAAAGGAATTATGGATTTAATCCACTATAGAACACTAACTATTAAATCCTGATACAAACTTTAAAACTAAAATTGTAAATTAGTCAAACAATCGATTTCAGGTGGCTAAAAAAACAACATCGGTTTCAGAAGATAACAATAATGGCTTTTCTGAACAAGAAAATTCCAAAGCAGCATCGATCAACTCTTTAAAGAATAAACGAAAAACCTCTTTAGATGTAGATGCGCTAATTACAGATATTTTAAACCGGAAAATTGTAGCATTAAGTAGAGGGATCACGCTTATTGAAAGTAAAAACCCCGAGCACCTTAAACGAGCTAAACAAGTGATTAAGGCCTGCTTACCACGTGCGAACAAGTCTATTCGCATTGGTATTACTGGAGTACCGGGTGTCGGAAAAAGTACTTTTATTGAAACCTTTGGTAAACATTTAACCGCTCTTGGAAAACGGGTTGCAGTGCTGGCTGTAGATCCTAGTAGTTCAATTACCAAAGGGAGCATATTGGGAGATAAAACGAGGATGCAAGACCTGGTTAAAGATAAAAATGCATATATAAGACCATCGGCATCGGGAAATACGCTTGGCGGGGTTGCCAGAAAAACAAGAGAAAGTATAATTCTATGTGAGGCTGCCGGGTTTGACGTCATTATCATAGAAACCGTTGGAGTTGGGCAAAGCGAGACCACCGTGCACAGTATGGTCGATTTTTTTCTGCTTTTAAAATTGGCCGGAGCAGGTGATGAACTACAAGGTATCAAGCGAGGTATTATTGAAATGGCAGATGCCATAGCCATTAATAAATCGGATGGAGACAATTTAAAACAGGCTAAGTTGGCTAAAATGGAATTTAGCAGAGCACTTCACCTTTACCCTAAAAAAGTTTCAGGTTGGCAGCCCAATGTTACCACCTGCAGCGCCTTGCACAATGAAGGCATTGATGCCATTTGGGATAACATTTTAGAATACGTTCATTTTACCAAAAGGAGCGGCTATTTTAACAAGAAACGACAAGAACAAAATAAGTTTTGGTTGGTTCAAACCATAGAATCACAGTTAACTTCCAACTTTTTCAATTTAGACATCATCAAAACGGAATTAAAAAAACAACTGGATTTAATCGAACAAAACAAAACAACTCCTTTTGCTGCAGCGGATTATATGCTTGGAATTATTAAATCCTAACTTCTCTATAAACTCTAATTTTATAAAAAATTTTCCTTGTACCACCCTACCTGATACTTCACAGCATCCAAAAGCGTTGTTGTCGGATTGTAGTCGAGCAGCGTTTTAGCTTTATCTATAACGGCTCTGGTTCGAAATTGATCTCCAGCCCTTCTGGCATAATGTTCAATTGAATGGATTTACCAATAGCCTGTTCCACGGCCTCAATACCTTGTTGTGAAGTATACTCTTTATCGGTTCCCAGGTTAACTATTTCTCCATTTAAAATCGATTCTTTTCCAATAACACTTACTATGCCTTCCACTATATCTCCAACATAGGTAAAACTTCTCAAATGTTTGTCACTACCTTCAAACAATGGGAATGGTTTTCCTTCTAACCCTAAAGCAATTAATTTGGCAAACATCTTTTCTGGGCGTTCACGGGGTCCAATTACAGAATATAAACGCAAAGAACACGATCTTAGCTTTTCTTCTCTGCTTTGCTGAAGCACCAATTGTTCTGCTGCCAATTTAGTTACTCCTTAAAAGGAGGCCGGCTTTGGGGGAACATCTTCTTTAAAAGCAGCCTCAAGGCCATATACTGAAGAGGTCCCAATGTTTATAAACAATTTTAAATTCGACAATCCCAAGGCATAATCCACTAATGCTTTTGTGGCCAGAACATTATTCTCCAGATAATCATTAAATGTAGACGTTGTTGAAATTCCGGGTTGAGCAGCAAAATGAAATATATAATCTAAATCTTTCGGTAACCTTTCGGCAAGATTGGAATCATTTAAATTTTTGTGTATTATGGGAATATTTTGTGCTTTTAGACTAGCAGCATTTAACTTCTTCAACGCCACGTCATAGTGCGATGAAAAATTATCCACACCCAGGATCATGACCTAAAGCATTAAGTGCTTCAGCAGCATGGGAACCAATAAAACCAGCTGCACCGGTTACTAAGACTCTCATCAGTTAATATTAATTTTAGGTCTATTCAAAAGCAATAATAAATAGCTCGCTAGTTTATAAAATAGGATTCCGGAAATCACACCGAACAACAATCCACAGCATACATCCAATGGGTAATGAACTCCTACATAAATTCTACTATAAGCAACCAGTAAACTAATGCTCAGCAACACATAAATAAGCTTTTTATGTTGCGGTCTAAGCAACAAGCCTCCAAAAACGGCAACTGCCATGGAATTAGAAGCATGCCCTGAAAAAAAACCGTATAATCCGCAACGTACGGCAATAAACCGCATAGACTCCATGACCCCTTCGGTCCTACAAGGTCGTGTACGTTCAAAGCCACGTTTAAAAATATTCGTGACCTGATCTGTAAATGTTAGCATTAATGCCGCCACGACAACTAAAAGAATTACGGATTTTAAACCGAACTTTTTGTAAAAAAAATACAACAATAACACCCCATACAGACTACCAAATATCAATTTATTGGTGATTAATAGCCATAGGTTATCCCAGGTTTCAGATCCTAGATTATTTAGGTATAAAAAAAGTTCGGTGTCGTACTCTAAAATGTGGTCAAGCATAAGATAATTTATTCTTCATATTTCGCTATTTCATCATCATAAAACTGGGTAGCCAGTCGGATCGCATACTCTGTTTCGGTATCGAGTTCCTTTTTATCATCTTCATCAAAATCTTCAAACCATTCCACCTCATCATTTTCCAGATTGATAATAAATCTCGGAAATTCGGTATGTATTACAAAAATAGCATTGGGGTATTCAGTGTTATCCCCTAATATAAATTTTGGTAAGGCCATTCATTCTGAATTAGTTGTTGGACAAAATTAACTTTTTAGTCAAATAATTAAACCGAATATACAATAAAATAGCAGCAGTTGTTAAACCGGCCAGCAAACCCATCCAAATTCCAAAACTACCATAGGCCTCTTCCTTTCCAAAAAACCAACTCACCGGAAATCCAATCAGCCAATAAGAAATAAAGGTTATTATGGTCGGTATCTTAACATCTTGTAATCCTCTCAAGGCCCCTAATACAATAACCTGTAGACTGTCACTGATTTGAAAAATAGCTGCTGCAATTAACAATTTTGAGGCAATTTCTATTACGGTGGTGTTATCACTTAAATTTTTAAGGTCATCAAAATCAACATACAGTTTAGGGAGTTGATTATGAAATGCAAAGAAAAGCACCGCAAAGCTTATGGCAAACAAGGTTCCCATAAAGAATAGTGAAAATGCTATTCGCCGTAACTCAAAATAAGCCATTAATCCCTTTTGATTTCCCACTCTAATCATGGATGCCACGCTCAAACCCATTGCAACCATAAAGGTCATAGAAGACAAATTTAGTGCAATTTGATTGGCAGCTTGCGGATTCTTCCCCAACAGGCCACTTAACCATATGGCTGCTGTAAAAATGGCAACTTCAAAAAACATTTGCATGGAACTCGGTGCTCCTAAGTTTATTATTTTTCTCAGCATTAATTTGTTTAAAACAAAAAATTTAATGTGAGTAACAAAATCTTTCGATTTTTCCTTTCCTTTTAATAAATACCATAAATACCCTACCATAATAAATCGAGATACCAAGGTCCCATAAGCAGCTCCAACAATACCCAATTCCGGGAAACCGAACTTTCCGAAAATGAGAACATAATTCAGTAACACGTTAACGATGTTTGCCAAAATTGTAGCATACATGGGATATTTAGTCATGGACAAGCCATCGCTAAATTGCTTAAAAGCTTGAAAAACCACTAATGGAATTAAAGAAAAGGCCACCAAGTCTAAATATGGAATGGCTAACACTACCACTTCAATTGGTTGATTCATTAAATACATCAAGGGTTTGGCAAAAAAAACCATCAAAAACAACAATACCCCTAAAACCGTACACAAAAACAGTCCATGTTTAAAAGCGGATTTTCCCTTTAAAAAATCTTTGGCCGAATCTGCTTCGGCAGTTAAAGGTGTAATGGCCGTACTAAAACCAATACCCAAAGACATAGCAATAAACATAAAACTATTGCCCAAGGATACCGCTGCCAATTCCGCAGTTCCTAATTGCCCCACCATAATATTATCTATAAAACTAACAAAGGTATGCCCTAACATACCTAGCATAACTGGTGCTGCCAGTTGCCAATTATATCTAAACTCTTTGGTGTAATTTTTTATAAGCATCAAACAAAAATAAACTTTACACCTTGGTTATAACCAAGTTTTAATAAAAGATTTGACCGATACCCATTACGATTTGTTAATAAATTTTTGCAACCCACTTAAAACCAAAGTTTTATTTTTATAAATTTGACAATAGTTAAGATTTCCCCAAGTTTTTAAGAACGGATATTTATTAAAATATATATAGAAACATTTAGCTTTTATTTTATAGGGATTAAAAATAATACTACAGCTTAAAGGTTTCGATATTTAAAAAGGGGAAGTAAAATTTTCCCCTTTTTTGTTATCTTTAGCCATGGTTAGAGCAGTTAACATGAACCCAATAAAAGATGACACACTTGAATCTATTAGGTATACTATTGATCAATAGTATTGTCTTTTCTCAATCACAACTAGCGGAACCATATTTACCAGGATATCTAAAGGAATTTCCCAATGTCAGAGACTTGACCATGTCGCCCGACGGGAATGAAATTATGTTTACCGCTCAAAGCGTAATGGGAAATCTTTCTGCTATTATTTCTTTGAAAAAAGAAAATAACGTCTGGGGGAAATTACAAATTGCACCTTTTTCCGGAAAGTATTTTGATTTAGAACCTTGTTTTTCCAAGGACGGGTTAAGGCTTTATTTTGTGTCCACACGACCTTTATTTTCACACTATAACGACCCCAAAGATTTTGATATTTGGTACACAGAACGTCAATCCCTAAACTCCGAATGGTCTGAACCAAAAAACATGGAATTTCCAATAAACACAGAGCATGGCGAATTCTACCCGTCCCTTTCGAAAAATGGAAATCTTTACTTTACACGGGATAACACTACTTTAAAAAGAAAGGATGATATTTATTTTAGTGAATATGATAACGGGGGGTATTCTGAACCCGTGGCATTATCGGATAGTATTAACTCGGAGGGCTACGAATACAACGCCTTTATAGCCCCAGATGAATCTTATTTGATATTTGGTTGCTATAACAGGACTGATGGTTATGGTAGTGGTGATCTTTATATTAGTTATAATATTGGAAATCAATGGACAAAGGCTAAAAATATGGGCGACACAATCAATTCTGACAAAATGGATTATTGCCCGTTCGTTGATACCAAAACCAATACCCTCTATTTTACAAGTAAACGGGATAACACCAATGCTCAATTTGATAACCCAGTGAACCTTGAGGAACTGCTGATCGAATTAAACAGATATGATAACGGGTCCAGCAGACTTTATAAAATTGACTTTAGTCCGGATGACCCACATGAAGTCCTTAAAAAGGATGATTGAGAAACATATTCTGTCGCTGTTATAAACCATTCTTCGCCCAATTTTCCAGCCATATTAAAAAAGCTTGCTAAAGTTCAAGAACCCGACTTTTTGCTGCTTCAAACTCTTTTAACAAGTCCTCAACAATTTGTGCTACAGGTTTAATATCGTGGATTAATCCGGAAATTTGACCTATCTCCAACTCTCCTTCATCCAAATCGCCTTCAAACATACCTTTTTTGGCTCGGGCCCTTCCAAGTAGTGCTTTAAGTTGTTCGACCGTCGGTCCCGTTTTATAGAGCTTCTGGATTTGATCATAGAACTTATTTTTAATCAAACGCACCGGAGCCAATTCTTTTAAGGTCAATTGGGTTCCACCTTCTTTAACCTCAACTATGGCTTGCTTAAAGCGTTGATGCGCAGAGCTCTCTACGCTTGCGGCAAATCGACTCCCTATCTGGACACCATCTGCCCCTAATATCATTGTAGCCAAAATGGCTTGTCCCGTGGCAATACCTCCCGCTGCAATTAAGGGAATATGTATTTGCTCTTTAACCATAGGCAGTAATGTCAATGTAGTAGTTTCATCTCTCCCGTTATGACCCCCCGCTTCAAAGCCCTCTGCTACAATCGCATCAACTCCCGCTTCTTGCGCTTTTAATGCAAATTTTACACTACTAACCACATGTACAACGGTTATATCTTTTTCTTTTAACCAAGTCGTCCAAGTTTTAGGGTTTCCTGCCGAGGTGAAGACTATTTTCACACCTTCTTCAACAATAATATCCATAATCTCTTGAATATTGGGATATAACAGAGGCACATTAACACCAAAAGGTTTATGTGTGGCTTGTTGACATTTTTGAATATGTTCTCGAAGTACTTCGGGGTACATAGATCCCGATCCAATTAGACCCAAAATACCTGAATTACTAGCCGCAGAAGCTAAACGCCAGCCGCTGTTCCATACCATTCCGGCTTGAATTATGGGATATTTTATCTTAAAAAGTTGGGTAATCCTGTTCGTCATAAGGTGGTAAACTTCTAAATTTGAAATTTAGGGATTTTATAACTAGGATAAAAATTATGGTCAAATCCTTAATGAGAAATTTTTATACAATAGGCATGGGATCGAATCGCCCTTCAAATCCTATGAGATTACGCCGGATCCTATAAGCTCATCATGTAAGTACCAGGCCACAAATTGTCCTTCGGTAATGGCAGATTGATAATTTTCGAATTCAACATAAAGTCCGTCTTCTACTTTATACAAGATTGCCTTTTCCAAGGCTTGTCGGTACCGTATTCGCGCTAAAACGCTCATAGTTTCATTAGTTACAAGTGCCAGATCTTCTCGAATCCAGTGTAATTCATCATTGCTCACAAATAAGGCTTTTTTTAATAAGCCGGGATGTTCCTTACCTTGTCCTGTGAAAATAACGTTTTCAACTACATCCGTATCGATAACAAATAAAGGATCAGGTGTTCCTCCTACGGCCAACCCTTTGCGCTGTCCTTTTGTAAAATAATGCGCTCCTTGATGTTTTCCTACCACTTTGCCATCAGTCACTTTATATTTTAATTTCCGTGATAAATATTCTAATTTGTGCTCCTCAGAGTCAAAACGCATTTCCATGTTTTTAAACATAGACTGATCTTTTGGAATTTCAACAATGAGTCCTTCTTTGGGCTTTAATTGCTGTTGCAAAAAATCGGGCAACTTAACTTTCCCAATAAAACATAATCCCTGGGAATCCTTTTTTTCAGCAGTTACCAAATCCAATTTGGCAGCGATATCACGAACTTGGGGTTTAGTCAATTCACCAATGGGAAATAGCGATTTCGCCAATTGGTCTTGTGATAGTTGGCACAGAAAATAGGACTGGTCTTTATTTTTATCCATACCGGCAAGCAATTGATAAATAGGCTGGCCATTTTTCATAAGGGTCCCTTTTCTGCAATAGTGACCCGTAGCAACATAATCCGCACCTAGCTCCATGGCTATTTTCATGAATACATCAAATTTAATTTCTCTGTTGCAAAGAACATCTGGGTTTGGCGTTCTACCCCTTTCATATTCATGAAACATGTAATCGACAATGCGTGCCTTATATTGTTGGCTTAAATCAACGGTCTGGAAAGGAATCTTTAATTTTTCGGCCACCAGCATCGCATCATTACTGTCATCTAACCACGGGCATTCATTGGATATCGTCACCGAATCATCATGCCAATTTTTCATAAATAGGCCAATGACTTCGTAACCTTGCTGCTTCAGTACATAAGCCGCAACGCTAGAATCTACCCCTCCCGAAAGTCCTATTACTACCCGTTTCATAACCAAATTTGACTGCAAAGATACAGATATTATAGGAAAAATGTATTCCAATAAAAGGGTATAGAAAAACATTAAATTATATTTTTGTTTAATTTTAAGTTAATTTTAATAAACAAAATTTGGATTATTGTTTAACTTTTTATTATTTTTGTTGAACAATTTAAATATTCAAACTATGAAATCTATTAATGTACTTAAAATTATCCTGCTCTTTTTCTCACTTACTGTGTTACATGTTTCCTGTAGTAATGATGATGCTCCCGAGCCTATTAATACGGAAGAATTAACCATTACAGAAATTGCACTTCTCACTCCGGATTTTAGCGCGCTGGTTGAAGCTCTTGGCCATGCCGATGGAAATTTGGCGACCCTTTTAAATGGTAATGGACCATATACACTTTTAGCTCCTACCAACAGCGCATTTCAGGCTTTACTTGCCAGTAATCCTAACTGGAACCAAATTTCTGACATCGATTCTTCAATTTTGCAACAGGTCCTATTGAACCATGTGATTTCTGCTGATGTAAAATCAACAGATTTAATTTCAGCCAGTAAAGGATATGCCAAAACGAATGCCGATGGTTCAGGAGGCCAGAAAATGAGTATTTATTTCGATACAAGCAACGGTGTAACATTTAATGGATCGTCATCCGTGTTACAGGGCGGTGCCGATATTTTAGCTAAAAATGGTACAATTCATGCCGTAGATCAAGTTATTGGATTGCCCACTATTGCCACATTTGCAGTCTCAAACCCTAGTTTTAGCACTTTAGTAGGGGCGCTTACACCTGATTTAACCGATGCATTAAGTTCTTCAGGGACCTATACCGTCTTTGCGCCGGACAACGATGCCTTCGCAGCGCTGTCCAGCATACCTACCGGTGATGACCTCGTCAATGTGTTGTTAAACCACGTTTTGGATGCAGTGGTTTTATCCACAGACCTTGTAGGATTGGGATCAGGTTATACGACTACTCTGGCCACAGGACCTGGCATGAACAATTTGAGTCTGTATTTTAATACTACCGATGGTGTCGTATTTAACGGTGTTTCTGAGGTTACAGAAGCCGATATTGTAGCGTCTAATGGTGTTATTCACGCCGTGGACCAAGTAATCACTTTACCTACTATTGCCACATTTGCCACTTCAAATGATGCTTTATCTGTTTTAGTGGATGCCTTGGTCTATGCCGACACCGGATCCCCTACAGTTCCCTATATAAATACCGTCTCCGATTCCCAAGCGGGTCCATTTACGGTTTTTGCTCCAACAAATGCGGCTTTTGGTTCAGCATTGAATTATCTAAATGAAACGGCACTCACAGATATCCCCACAGGCACGATCGATGCGGTATTATTATATCACATTGTTAATGCCAACGTACAATCAAGTCAGTTGCAATCGGGAATGGTTTCAACCCTTGGAGGGGATGTTACTGTTGATACCAACAATTTTACCATTACCGATGCCAATAATCGTGTGTCGAATATTGTTACAAGTTTAGTTAATATTCAGGCTATCAATGGAGTGGTACATGTTATTGACGAAGTCATTTTACCACCGATGCCTTAAGAGTTCATTTTTTAGTTTGGTTTGTTGATGATCATAGACAATTTAATTGTTCTCTCAAAATTGTTTATGAAAAAGAAGCTCCTCATTAGTGAGGAGCTTTCTTGTATTTACCATCTACTTTAATGTATTTCGGCTTATAGTTAAAATCTTTTTCTTCAACCAACTTTCCTTTTTCGTAAAATTTCCAAATACCTGTTTTCTTTCCTTTTTTATATTCTCCCTCAGCGATAAGTGCTCCTTTTGGATCAAAATACTTAGCCGGTCCATGAAGTTCTCCATTAACATAAATATATTCCTTTAAGACTATTTGGTCTTCCGAAAACCACTTTGATTTACCATCTAATAGTCCTCCATTATAATGTTGAATTTCGGCCACCTCTCCATTATCATAGTATACCAAACGTTCTCCATTCAATTTCCCATTATGGTCATAATGTTCTACGGTTAAAAGATCTTGTCCATTATTTTGATAATAAGTCCATGTTCCTATATAAGCTTTACCTTTCATGATACCTTCACTCAGGAGTTTGCCATGATCATTAAAAAATTGTACTGAGGCCTTATTATCCGAGTCATTAAAAGTCTTTGTAGCTGCTAAAAGAGGTTTTCCTTCATCATTCTTATAGAATTTAAAAGTCCCAATCTCTTTTCCATGAAAAAACTCACCTTCATATCGTAACACTTTAGTACCATCATAACGTTTTAACCACCGGCCATGTCGCTCACCATCGGCATCAAATTGGTTTATACTTTGAGCCCAGGACATACCAACGTTCAGTAGCGTAAAAATGATAATAATGTTTTGATAAGTCATACGAAAAAGATTTACATACAAGAACGTGAAAAAGATATTTAAATTATTTGAAACAAAAAAGCTGTCAAATAAATGACAGCTTTTGGTTTCTCTTCTGTTATTATTTGCGTTTTTGTACCTGCTTTTGTTTTTCCGCCTGCTCCATCATCTCTTTCATTTTTCGCTGAAACCGATTTTCCTTTTTAGGTTTCTTTTTATTTTCTTGAATCTTAGCATGAATTTTATCCTCATCAATAATGTAATTCTTAATTACCAACATAATACCTATTGTAATTAAGTTCGATATAAAATAATACAAACTCAAACCGGAAGCATAATTATTAAAGAAAACCAACATCATTAGGGGTGAAAAATAAATCATATATTTCATCATCTTACCCATATCCGGCATCCCTTCCTGGGTAGGTTGCGAAGCCATTTGTTGACCGGTTGTCATGCGCATGTAAAAGAAAATTGCCAGTGATGCCAATATGGGGAACAAACTTACGTGATCTCCATAAAGTGGAATACGAAACGGTAATTCAGCAATGGTATCATAAGACGACAAATCCTCCGCCCATAGGAAACTTTTTTGTCTTAAATCGAAGGCTGAGGGGAAAAACTGAAACAAGGCATAAAATACAGGTAACTGCATTAAAGCCGGCAGACAACCAGCCATAGGACTCACTCCGGCTTTATTGTACAAGGCCATAGTTTCCTGCTGCTTTTTCATGGCATTATCCTTATACTTTTCAGAGATCTCAGTAATCTCTGGCTTGATAACTTTCATTTTAGCTTGCGAAACATAAGACTTGTAGGTCACCGGAGACATCACAATTCTAACCAAAATGGTCATAACAATTATGGCTATACCATAAGGTAAAAAACTACCCAGAAAACCAAATAATGGCATAAAAACGTAGCGGTTTATCCAACCAAAAATACCCCACCCAAATGGAATGAGTTCGTCTAAATTTCTATTAAATGTTGTTACTACTTTATAATCATTAGGGCCATAAAACAAGTCCATGTTTTGGTTGAACTCTCCCCCTTCCAATTCTAAGGGGATACGTGCTGCAAAATTTTTAGTATAAAGGGTATCAACATCTTCATCCTGCACTAAATTTTCAGCTTTAATGCGTACGGTTTTGAATGGGCGATTGGTAAGCAATACCGACGAAAAGAAGTGCTGTTTATAACCAATCCAACTTACATCTTGGATATTCTCATCGGTATCACTCGCTCCGGTATAGTCATCTTTTCCCCCTTCATATTCGTAATGGATATCTGTATACCTATTTTCATAGGATATGCTCTTAGCATGACGATAGCCTTTGAGGTCCCAATCCAGTACAATATCCTGCGAACCGTTGACAACATCGTTCAATCCCTGAGAGCGTACCGTAAAACCAATCATATAACTATTTGGTTGGATGTTATAACGGTATTCCAAGAATTTAGTTTCGGAAACCTTAAGCTTCATGGAAACAATCGTATGATCCTCATTTTTTGATATTGTAGGTTCAAAATATAAATCCTTGGTGTTTAAAATTCTACTATCCGTAGTCCCAAAATTTATATTGAAATTGGCATTATTTTCTTTAATTAAATAAATGGACTTATCGTTATAATCGACAAACTCCTTTAATTTCACTTCAGAAAGATACCCCCCTTTATTACTAAATTTTAAGGCCAAAAGCTCATTTTCTATACTGGTCTCAGCATCCGATGAATTCATAGCTGAGTAAGCAAACGCACCCCATTTATTTTGCATGTTTACCAATTGCAATGAATCTGTAGTCTCCCCTAAGGGTAATTCCGTGCTGGTTATATGTACTTGCTGATCCGGTTCTTCAGTTTGTTGCGTTGCTTTAACCTGTTCTTGCTTCGCTTCTTCTTGAGCTTCAAGTTCTTCTGGCCTTGGTTGATTTTGCCAAAGCATATACATTAAAATTCCAAAAATAAGGACAAACCCTATTATAGAATTAATGTCTAATTTCTTTTCTTCCATATGTTTCTGAATCAATAAAAATGATCCCCGGTATCGATACCTCCCAGCCACCAAGACGTTGCTCAACTACCTTTTAGGGAATGCAATTAGCTTAGCAATAAGCTAACCAAACTTAATTTTGTGCCATACTGACACCTTTACGTTTTATCTTGTGTTTTAATGCCGCCTTTATAAATGCTACAAATAAAGGGTGAGGCTTCGCTACCGTACTTTTATATTCCGGATGGTACTGTACTCCAATAAACCAAGGGTGTTCAGGTATTTCTATAATTTCAACTAAGCCCGTTTCCGGATTCAATCCAGTAGCAATCATACCTGCCGCTTCAATTTGCGCCCTATACTGACTATTAAATTCGTATCGGTGTCTATGACGTTCCTTTATGGTGTCTTCCTTATAGATATTGTAAACCTTACTTCCCTTTTTTAAATTACAAGACCATGCTCCCAGCCTCATAGTTCCACCTTTATCTGTAATAGATTTTTGTTCTTCCATTAAATCGATAACCGGATTTGGAGAATTGGGGTTCATTTCAGTTGAATCGGCATCCGAAATTCCTAAAACATTACGGGAAAATTCGATAACAGCCATTTGCATGCCCAAACATATTCCAAAGAATGGAATTTGGTGTTCTCTAACATATTTTACAGCATCTATTTTACCTTCAATACCGCGCTCTCCAAACCCCGGTGCCACTAATATACCATCCAGATGTGATAATTTTAATTTTATATTATCTGTGTTTAAATACTCGGAATGTATGGCCTCCACATTTACTTTCACCTCATTTTCTGCACCTGCATGAATAAAAGATTCCAAAATAGATTTATAAGAGTCCTGCAATTCAACATATTTTCCAATCAAACCAATATTAACTTCGGTCTTGGGATTTTTATGTCGTGTTAAAAATTCGTTCCAACGCTTAAAATCAGGTTTTTTACTTTCCAAACCTAACTTTCTGAGCACCACCTTATCCAGGCCTTCCTCCAGCATTAAATTAGGGACATCATATATTGTCGAGGCATCAATAGATTGAATCACGGCATCTTCCTTAACATTACAAAATAATGCCAGTTTCCTGCGCAATTCTACAGGTAAATCATGTTCTGTTCTACAAACCAGAACATCTGCCTGGATTCCACTTTCCATGAGGGTTTTTACACTGTGTTGTGTCGGCTTGGTCTTTAACTCTCCGGCAGCCGATAAATAAGGCACCAGCGTTAAATGGATAACGATACCATTTTTATGACCTAAATCCCATCGCAATTGACGAACGGCCTCGATGTATGGTAAAGATTCAATATCGCCTACAGTTCCACCAATTTCCGTAATAACAATATCATAATCGCCCGAATTACCTAATATTTGTATGCGTTCTTTAATCTCATCCGTGATATGGGGAACCACCTGAACTGTCTTTCCTAAAAATTCACCTTGACGCTCTTTTTGTATGACACTTTGGTATATGCGCCCCGTAGTGACATTATTGGCCTGACTTGTTGAAGTATTTAAAAAACGCTCGTAATGTCCCAAATCCAAATCGGTTTCTGCACCATCTTCCGTTACATAACATTCTCCATGTTCATAAGGATTCAATGTTCCTGGATCAACATTGATATAGGGATCAAATTTTTGAATGGTAACACGATACCCTTGGGCTTGTAATAATTTCGCTAAAGATGCTGCTATTATTCCTTTTCCTAAAGACGAGGATACCCCTCCTGTTACGAAAATGTATTTTGTAGTACTTGTCATGATGCGCTTATAAACGCAAGCAAATTTACAAAATTAAAACAGTTATAACAGAATAAGTTTTTAGTAATTTATCGCACTTTATCAACAACAATAAACAAAACTATCTGATACTATTTCCGGTATTGACTTTGAATAGTTCTCACCAAATTGTCCAGTCCGTTTAACTTTAGTTCATAGACCTCTTTTAACATATCACCCAGTTTTCCTTTTGGAAACCCTGTATTGTGAAACCAAATCACATAATATTCCGGTAAATCTATTAAGTAACGGCCTTTGTATTTATCAAAGGGCATTTTTGTATGTGCCAATTCTATAAGAAATGCTTTGTTTGGAGTCATTATTTTGAATTTTGATGCGTAAACGCCTTAAACTGATCGCGTACGCTTTTAAAAGTTTTTTGTCCAATTAATAGGTTTTCACAATCTCTTGAAAAGTGGGTTTCATCATCTTACATATCCCGGGATACAGCCCAGATATTTAAACTACTTTTGTGCGTTTTTTTTATTGTTGATTGATATGGTTTTCTCATGATAATTCGTTAATCTTTTTTCTAAATTTCCCAGCATTTAATTCAGTTATATTATAGTGTAATTGTTCATTTCCTAAAATATGGTTATTAACCTGTTCCCATTTATACCAAGATGGACGAGGACAGAAATGGGCTTCTACATTAGGTTGTATAGCTATCACTTGAGTTCCTTGTTGTCTTATAAAAATTTAAAGGTTATACCAGAAGTGGTAAAGGCGAATGCATCTCCTAATTTTATAGCTATTCCCTTAAAATCAAACCCCATTAAACTTTGACTTTCATGCCATACCATACCATGCTCTTCCTGAATACAAAAGAATCAAAAAAGTAAAAGAATTAATTTAGACATTATTAAAGGAAAGTTGAGAAGTATACCAAAACCGTATAAAATATACTTATTATTTCACTTCAACAACCGTAAGGTCTTCATGTTTAAGTAAATACGAAGCTTCGTTATAATACCCTCCAATCAGTTTCTTTTTGTATGCAAATTTATTTTCGAGGTACTCTGTTAATGGTGATTGGTTAACCGAAGCATATAAGTCTTCAGAAGACACTAATCGTAACACAAGATCCATGGTTAAATCGAAGCCTTTAACAGCCCGATTACTCGGCATTACAAAATATTTTTTTTCATACGCTTTTACAAAAAGACTTTGGTCATTTTCGTTATATACTCTTGCACCACTGGCATAATGGAATTGAAGTTTGGAAAGGTGTTGATTAGATATCTCATCTCCTTCAAAAGCATTATTATAATTTGTTGTTATCAACCTGATTTTTGTTTCTTCAATACCTTCTTCTAAATCCTCCTTCTTAATTAAAGAAGCCAAAATACTTATGGCATTGGAGGCAAATCCTTCATTTTGAGTTTCTAAAAACACCAAGTTATCACCGGCTTTCAAAACCTGTTCAATATCCTCTTTAATAACATAAAAACTATCCTTTCCTTCTTTATCCTTACGTGAATATACTATTCTGGCCCGATTGAACTCCTGCTTTAATTCATTGGCTATGTTTTGGTTCTTGGAATCTGCAATAACAATGATATTTTTTGCTAAGGTATCGGATCTTACAAATCGTATAATCTTATCTTTAAGCAACTCATCTGGAACTCTGGTTTGAAATACATTATCCAATAATCTTAAATTGGAACTGGTAGGTGACACTATGGGTATGTTGTACCTTTGCAATTCGGTGGCCGCTCTATCAAAATTATTGGAAACCAATGGACCTATAACAACATCGACATCTTCAAAATCATGTTGATTTATAATTCTCGATATTTCTCCGATTTCATTTTTAGTATCATAAACATCAACCTTAAGTGAAATCCCTAATTTTTTTAAAGAATCGATAGCCATTAACACTCCCGAATGAAAATCTAAAGACACGTTTAAATAAGGATCCTTTTTTATACTTCTTTTTGTTCCGGCGATAGAATCATAGTCTACCCTATTCAATCGAAAGGGTAACATGACTGCAATATGTTTTTGTGAAAAATCGCTAATACTGTCCAATAGATTAATACGGTCTCTTTCCTCCCCTAATGAATAGGTTTTAGAATATGGGATTTTTAAAATCATTCCAACTTTTAAACCACTTTCTTTTAATCCGGGATTTAGGGCTTCCAACTCATCCTCGGTAACTCCTAATTTTACCTTTAACCGATAAAAACCTTCTTTTGGCAATACCTTATAATAACTAAATCGGTCATCAATTTCTTTTTCTTTATTCGTCTCGAGATTTGGAACATTAATTTCTTGGCCTTCTTGTAAAACTTCACCCATATCTGGATTTAAGGCCTCCAATTCCTTGATGGTTATGCCATATTTGTAGGCTATACGCCATTTACCTTCCCTTGGCAATACCTTATAGGTTTTTGTTGGTTTTAATTCTTCAACGACCTCGGTAATTTTAAATATTGGTATTTGAAGTTTATCTCCTTTCCGCAATGGATTGGCATATAAAAAAGTATTATATTTTTTTATATCGGCCTCTGTAACCTCATACTGTTTAGCCAAACTATACAAGGTTTCCTTTTTCTTAACCCTGTGATTCTTAAATCCATCCAATTCCTTAACCCTAGTGATCTTAGGCTTCTTAGATTTTGAAATTGGGATAATTAAAATGGTATTGGGTTTAAGTTTTGTTTTGGCATCCGGGTTTAAACTATAAATATCAAAGGGGGTTACAAAATATAAATCGGCTATGTCCTCAACGGTTTCTCCCTTTTTAACCTTATGGGTACTAAAGTTCTGTGCCGTTACAGTTATTGAAAATAAGACTATTAAAATCGAAGAAATGATTAACCTATTCATTAGCTTTTGCTTTGTTAAACCATTTGTAAATAGTTTATATACGTATGTGTTTTGCATTTGGGATGTTATTCGGTATGGGTAATTACCACGCACATAATGTGCCAAAACATCCATCATACCAATTTTTAATACCTTTTTACTCACGGTGTCCTTGATACGATCAAATCCTTGAAGCCATAAAAATAGTTAATAAAAGTAAATTCTATAGACAAAAAGGTTTGAAAAAACAATCCAAACTACTCCCATTCTATGGTAGCTGGTGGTTTGGAACTTATGTCGTATACTACTCTATTAACGCCTTTTACTTTATTTATTATATCATTTGAGGTCTTTTGTAGAAACTCATAGGGCAAATTGACCCAATCGGCAGTCATGCCGTCGGTACTTTCAACGGCCCTTAGTGCCACGCACTTTTCGTAAGTACGTTCGTCACCCATAACACCAACACTATCTACGGGCAATAGCATTGCTCCTGCCTGCCAAACCTTATCATAGAGTCCCCAGGACTTTAAACCATTTATAAAAATCGCGTCAACTTCTTGAAGGATACGTACTTTTTCGGCGGTGATATCGCCCAATATACGGATGCCTAAACCGGGACCAGGAAAGGGATGTCGTCCCAAAAGTTCCGGATCAATGCCCAAAGTAGCACCGACCCTTCTTACTTCGTCCTTAAATAGTGCTTTAAGAGGCTCAACAATTTTGAGTTTCATAAAATCAGGTAACCCCCCTACATTGTGATGGCTTTTAATGGTAGCCGACGGGCCTCCGGTAGCCGATACACTTTCTATTACATCAGGATAAATGGTCCCCTGGGCCAACCAAAGTACGTCTTCCAGTTTATGGGCCTCATCATCAAAAACTTCAATAAATGCATTCCCTATAGCTTTTCGTTTTCGCTCAGGGTCATGAATCCCCTTCAAAGCTTCCAAAAATCTATCGCAAGCATCCACTCCCTTGACATTAAGCCCCATGCCTTCATATTGATTCAATACATTTTGAAATTCGTTTTTCCGAAGTAATCCGTTATTCACGAAAATACAATAAAGATTCTTACCGATAGCTTTATTCAGTAGAACCGCCGCTACAGTAGAGTCAACACCACCTGATAGTCCGAGGACGACTTTATCATTTCCTAATTTCTCTTGAAGTGCCTCAACGGTCTCTTCTACAAAAGATTGCGGAGTCCAATCCTGGTTTAATCCGGCGATATCAACTAGAAAATTTTTGAGTAAATGTTTGCCATCCGTCGTATGATAGACTTCAGGATGAAATTGAATGGCATAAGTGGGTTCGTTTTCAATGCGGAATGCCGCATTTTTAACATCATTAGTACTGGCCATCAAGATACTGTTTGCAGGTAAATCTTTAATAGTATCACTATGGCTCATCCAAACCTGACTCCCCTCATGTATTCCCTTAAAGAAGATTTCATTTTGTTTTATAAAAGACAAATTGGCCCGACCATATTCTCGGGTATTGGATGGTGCCACCTCGCCTCCCGAAAAATGCGCCAAATATTGTGCTCCATAACAAACTGCTAAAAGGGGTGTTTTACCACGAATATCGGATAAGTCGGGATGCAAAGCCTCATTACCCCTTACAGAATAAGGGCTTCCAGAAAGTATAACGGCTTTATACTCTTCGATTTTAGTTGGAATTTTGTTAAATGGATGTATTTCGGAGTAAATGTTGAGTTCTCTAACTCGACGCCCAATAAGCTGGGTATATTGCGATCCGAAGTCTAAAATTAATACCTTATCGTGTTGCATGCGCAAAAGTAATAATTGATTTTAGATTGACGAGATGCGATTCACTATTTTTTTATTTTTTTAGATCATGGAATTTAAAATATCCTCAATATCTTCTTTGGTGGTATGCGGATTTATAAAGCAAAAGCGAGATACGGTTTCAAAATCTTCTCCCTTTTTCCACTTGGTAGGTGCAACTAAAGCAAAACCTTTTTTATGATTTTCATAGGTCCACTGTTTATAATCCTCTGGCAACCATCCTATTCTTCGATATAACACACAAGACAGACTCGGTTCCCTAACCAATTCGACATGTGACATTTTTTCTATCAATTTACCTGCAATTTGAGCCAATTCCAGTCCACGTTCCACCGCTACTTTATATTTATCTGTACCATGAGTGGCCAGTGAAAACCATAAGGGCAGGCCTCTTACCCTTCTTGTCAATTGTATTTGATAATCGGCAGGATTAAACCCTTGAGCACCTTCGTCTTTAAAGATTTCCAGATAGGAGCCTTCTTGTGAATGTGCCCGCTTAGCCAAATCCGGTTCTTTGTAAATAACGGCGCCACAGTCATATGGGGAGAACATCCATTTATGCGGATCAATGGTGATACTATCGGCTTGTTCTATGCCATTAAATAAAGGTCTCACCGAATCTGCTGCCAAAGCACCACCACCATAAGCGGCATCGACATGGAACCATAATTTTTCATTTTTACAAATGTGTCCTATACCTTCCAGGTCATCTATAATCCCCGCATTGGTTGTCCCTCCAGTCGCCACTACCGCAAACAAACGCTTGCGTTGATGAGGATTTAAGTTGTCTATGGTCTGCCGAAGATCACTTCCTGTAAGTTTTTCCTCCGAATCTACCAATAAAATGTCAACATCGGCTACCTGGGCCATGGCTTTAATAGAAGAGTGTGCGCCAATGGAAGTAATGATCAATCCCTTTTCTCCTTTATAGGTTCCATCCTCCCGCCAATGTTCCCTTGCCGTAACTATAGCGGATAGATTTGCAGCGGTACCACCACTGGTAAATACTCCAAAGGCCCCTTCCGGTAATCCCGTTAAGGACACAATCCATTTCATGGCTTCGTTCTCACAGAAAATGCCACCAGCCCCTTCCATCCAATAGGCCCCATGAATACTGGACGCTGAAGTAACCAAATCGAACATGATGGCTGCCCGCGTTGGAGAAGCAGGGACAAATGCCAAATGTCTTGGGTGGTCTATGGGAACAGTGGCCTTCATTAAGTAATTCTTCCAAAGATTAAAAGCATACTCGCCACCTATTCCTTCTTTGGTGATCGTTTCACCAACCAAAGCTTTAAGGGCTTCTTCTTTTTTGGGTTTCCCAATTTTGGGGTTGGTAGATGAAATTCGATCAATGGCATATTTCATAACATCTAGCGTCATTTCTACCAGTTCAATATCTATTTTATGCATTGTTAAAGGTTTAGAATCACAAATTCATCCGCCAGAGGGTCCAAATGTTGCATTAGTGTTGGTATTAAAGCTTCTCCATAGTCCAAATAAAATTCAGAGAAATTAGCATTACGCTCTTGTAATCCCTGATTGGGGAACAATTCATTTTGAAGGTCCGTCATGCGTGACACCTCTTCGGAAAGCTTTCTTTTTTGAGCTTTTAACAAGCGCTTTTCAAGATGATCCAATCCTTTTAACTGTTTTACTTCCTGAGCCTTGACGGCTCCCAAAAAGGATTTATCCGTTTGTTCAGCAAGCTTATATAGAGCTTCAAACTGTTGCTTTAAGTGCTCCTTTTGGGTAGAAAAATCAATATCTATATTTGAAATTTCTCTTACCTTTTTATTAATAAAGTCACTTCGTCTTAAAAAGATATCACGTGTTGAAAGTTTTAATTTTTGAAGTTTTTTAAACTGATTTTTAGATTGAATTAAGACCGAATTACGCAATAAAAGCAAGGGATAGACCACATCGGATTTATCAAAATAATCCTTCAACTGGAGCCAATAAGCCAATTCACCACCTCCTCCTATATAGCATAAGTTAGGTAAAATAACTTCCTGATACAACGGACGCATAATCACATTGGGAGAAAACCGCTCCGGATGTTCCGAAACTTCGTTTAACATTTCCAATTGACTGAACGTCATCTCCGTCTTTAACACTTTGAAGGTATGGTCTTCGACAACAATGCGCTCCCTTAAATTGTCCTTTAAATAAAATAAATTAATGTCTCTTGGGTTTACTTGAATGTCATAATCCTCTTGTAATTCACTAATGCGCTCATTTGTTTTGGACACCACCTTAAATGAAGACTGTTTAACCAGTTCCTGTTCAATGAAGGGCACAAAAAGCGCCTTTAGGTCTTTATGTGAAGCATCAATTATTACAAGGCCATAATCTTTAAACAATTCATTAGCTAAATATCGTGTGGCATCGGTTAAATTATCATTTTTCAGATAGGCTGATTCAAATAGGTTCCTTATGGCATCGGCATTTTTTCCGAGCCCTATTTCCTTGCTGTATAAATTAAACACCTCGTCCAATCCATTTGTTGATAAATTCCCAACCGCACCGGAGCTGTCTCGATTCCATTGAAATTTCTTTCCCCTAAAGTTAAAATAATTAATCTCCTCAAAATCATGGTCCTCGGTGGCCATCCAATAAACAGGCACAAAATTATAATTGGGGTAATGTTGTTTTAATACTTCTGAAAGATTAATGGTTGAAATGATTTTATATAAAAAATATAAAGGCCCGGTAAATAAATTTAATTGATGTCCCGTGGTAATGGTATAAGTGTTTAGGGCTCCCAAGCTAGTAATATTGGATAATGTCTTTTCTGAAGTGATATTATTTTGATATTGTTTGTTTAAAACAGACACCAATACCTTTCTTTGGGATTTTGAAACGAATGAAGACCGACTTTTCTCCCTTATTTGTTTTTTAAAGTTATCGACATTGGGAAAATGGTTGTAAAATGATGTCAGGTTACTTTTTTTATCCAGGTAGTCGCATATAATCGATGAGAAATAGCCGGTATCCTTGAACGGTATATAATCTTTTTGCATGCTTCAATTAAAAATTGTGTAAATATACAGTTATTCAATCTTGAAATTCTAAAAATTTAGTTAAGAGTACCAAATGAAAAGCCTTTTAAAATTTCAAAAATTCAGTAAAATTTCGTAAATTAATACCGCTATAAACCTATTTTTATGTTAGTTATGAAAACGAAAGCCTTTTTAAAATTAATGACACTTTGCCTCTTTTCGTTATTGCCAATAACGTTATGTGTTGCACAGGATATGGAATCCTTTACAGAAATTGAAGGTATTGTTATCGATGAAACCACAAAAACACCTCTAATATTTGCCGACTTAACAGTGGGTAACTCCAATGTTAGTACCGTAACCAATAGCGACGGTGAATTCGTCTTAAAAATACCCAATTCACACCTTAATGAATCGCTAATTATTTCTTATTTGGGTTATCAAGATAAAACAATTGCAATAAAGAATTTTAAAACAGATTCTAAAATTGAATTAACCCCTAGTTATACTGAACTTAATCCTATAAGTATAACCTCAATTAACAGGTCTGCTCGTGAACTTGTGATCGAAACCTTAAAGAAAAAAAATTCATATATAGACAAAAACACTTTGATGACGGCTTTCTACCGGGAAACGATTAAAAAAAGGAGAAGAAATGCATCATTGTCTGAAGCCGTGGTTAAAATACATAAGGAACCCTACAGCAGTTACAAGAATGACCATATAGAACTTGTTAAAGCTCGTAAAAATACGGATTATTCAAAACTTGATACTATTGCGCTGAAATTACAGGGTGGTCCTTTTTGTAATTTATATACCGATATCATAAAATACCCTGAATATATTTTTACAGAGGACGACATTAAGGATTATGATTTTAGTTACGGTGAATCCACCCAAATTAACAACAGTTTAATTTATGTTGTAAATTTTAAACCCAAGAAACATATTAGGACTCCCCTCTATTTTGGCAAACTTTATATAGATGCCAATACACTGGCCTTAACCAGTGCGGTATTTAGTCTAAATGTCGAAAATAAAGAGCTATCCAGTCAGATGTACATTCGTAAAAAACCCAGAAAGGTCGATGTTTACCCTACTGAAGCGTCATACAGAGTGAACTACAGAATCAGTAATGGAAAATGGCATTATGCTTATAGTAACATCTCACTTACTTTTAAGGTGAACTGGAAAGGAAAACTATTTAACAGTGTATACACTTTAAGCAGTGAAATGGCTGTTACCGATTGGGAATTAAAGGATACGAAATTGGCAAATATTCGTTCCCAGTTAATTCGTCCAAGTACCATTTTAACGGACAAAGCCTCAGGATTTTCAGATCCTGGCTTCTGGGGTGAATACAATATCATTGAACCTGAAAAATCTATTGAGTCGGCCATTAAAAAAATCCAGCGACAACTTAAAAGAACCTAAGTGGGCATCACTATGCCATAAAGATCGAAGTCTGCAGCTTCGGTGATTTTAACGTTAGCAAATTCTCCTGTTTTCAGGTAAGTCTTGGATGCATCTATGAGTACTTCATTATCGACATCGGGAGAATCGAACTCGGTACGCCCCACAAAATAGCCCCCTTCTTTTCTGTCGATGATAACTTTGTACGTTTTACCTATCTTTGCCTGGTTCAATTCCCAGGAAATCTGAGACTGGATTTCCATGATTTCGTTAGCGCGTTCTTGTTTAACATCCTCCGGAACATCATCTTTTAAATTAAAGGCATGTGTATTTTCTTCATGGGAATAGGTAAAACAACCCAAACGCTCAAAGCGCATGTCTTGTACCCATTGTTTCAATTCCCGAAAATGGGCTTCCGTTTCTCCAGGGTATCCCACGATAAGTGTGGTGCGAATTGCCATATTAGGAACTGCTAATCTAAAATCCTGTAATAGTTTAGTCGTCTTTTCCTTATTCGTTCCACGGCGCATACTTTTTAAAATGCTGTCCGATATGTGTTGCAGTGGAATGTCTAAATAATTACAGATTTTTGGTTCGCGCTTCATAACCTCCAACACGTCCAAAGGAAATCCTGTTGGAAAAGCATAGTGTAGACGGATCCAATCAATGCCCTCCACCTTAACCAAAGCTTCGAGGAGTTCCCCTAAATTTCGTTTTTTATATAGATCAAGTCCGTAGTAGGTTAAATCCTGAGCAATAAGAATCAATTCCCTAACACCCTTTGTGGCCAGTTTTTCAGCTTCAATCACCAGGTCTTCAATGGGTGTACTTTTATGCTTACCTCGCATCAGAGGAATAGCACAAAACGAGCAGGGTCTGTCACAACCCTCCGCTATCTTTAAATAGGCATAATTTTTTGGCGTTGTTGTAAGGCGTTCTCCAATAAGTTCATGCTTATAATCGGCACCGAGCACCTTTAATAATCCCGGTAATTCGGTAGTTCCAAAATACTGATCCACATGAGGTATTTCCTTTTGTAAATCCGGCTTATAGCGTTCGGAAAGACATCCTGTAACAAAAACTTTATCAACGTCTCCCTCTTCCTTCTTTTGAACATACTCCAATATGGTGTTCACACTTTCTTCCTTGGCATTATTAATGAAGCCGCAGGTATTAATTACTACGATATTACCTTCTTCTTCATGAACAACCTCCTTACCATTGGCTCTTAGCTGACCCATAAGGATTTCGCTATCGTAAACATTTTTACTACAGCCTAAAGTAACGACATTAATTTTATTTTTTTTTAGTGATTTTGTTCTCATCTCTTATTGTAAGGCCGCAAAGATACAGAAACCTTTGGAATATTATTTGGATTGAATGCGTTGCAATTAAGGATTAATAACTTACCCATTACACAAGCTTGGCATTTTGACTACCTTGTTTTAGAGTCATTTAATGGGTTCCAAAATCTCATGGTCCTAATTGACAATTAACTAAAACGAGTAAAACAAGTCCTTGACCACGGCCATTAGGATCCATCACACAGGGTATGCTTCTAAGATAGAACATCAGGGAGATCCAAGTAAAAGGATGCTTTACCATGAACGCTGAAACAAACCAATAAAAAGGCGATGTTACGGAACACAACGTCTTCATTATGAAAAGCAATAACTTAAGTTACAAAATTATTTTGGATCCCTATTCCAATTTAATTATCTGGCTAGAAAGCATCCAAATTCACAGGAGTTTTTTCAAAATTCACAGGAGTTTTTTCAAAATTCACAGGAGTTTTTTGAAAATTCACAGGAGTTTTTTCAAAATTCACAGGAGTTTTTTCATTGTCAATGCCTACGGCATGATGTATCAATAACCAGAAAATTTTCATTTTTTGCTTATCCTTGAAACATAGTGTGCTGATATTTTTTAGTGAGGTGTAAATAGATGCACGCAAAACCTCATCCAAAAACAGATCGATTCACCTGATTTGAATAGGCTATACTGATGCGCTTATCGAATACCTTTAGGATCGTTCTTCAAAAGGAACAACAAGGTCTTTTTCCAAATAGTTTTTAAGGCCGTTTAATAACATGGCCCAACAGAACGAAGCAACTTTAAAATGCTCATTGGTGTCTTCCCAATTAATATGGCTAAATCGCAGGTAAGTCCCTTCCTCCCTTTCTTCTAAATCAAAGCCAAAGGTTGTTGGGTTCCAATCGCTATCCGATTGGGTCATTTTAAAATGAATGGATGTATTTAATTCTAATTGGGACACTTTGCAATACCAATCATATTCATCTGTAAAATTTAAATTATAGGTTTCGTCTACTTGAGGCGTTCCTGAACTTTTGAGTGTCCACCAGTTATCTAAGTGTCGAGGTTGTGATACGGCATCAAAAACGACTTCCGGTGAAGTTTTGATGAGGAGGTTATGATAAATTGAATGACTCATGTTTTATTCCGATATCACTAATATACAAAAATACGATTTTAGTATTTAGGGTAAACGCAAAATGGTTACTTGAAAAACGAATCGACAAATTCATACTTGTTAAATATCTGTAAATCATCTATGCCTTCACCCACACCAATATATTTTACGGGTATCTGAAACTGGTCGCTTATGCCAATAACCACGCCACCCTTAGCCGTACCGTCCAGTTTGGTAACCGCTAAAGCAGTAACTTCGGTCGCTGCCGTAAATTGTTTGGCTTGTTCAAAAGCATTTTGGCCAGTGGACCCATCCAATATCAACAAAACTTCATGTGGTGCATCGATGACCACCTTTTGCATTACACGCTTTACTTTTGTCAATTCGTTCATTAGATTTACCTTGTTATGCAAACGTCCTGCAGTATCTATAATGACTACGTCGGCATTTTGGGTCATGGCACTTTTAAGGGTATCGAAAGCCACAGAAGCAGGATCACTACCCATAGATTGCTTTACAATTGGAACACCAACGCGATCTGCCCAAACCTGTAATTGATCGATTGCCGCCGCCCTAAACGTATCTGCCGCCCCCAAAACGACCTTTAAACCCTGCTTTTTAAATTGACTGGCTAACTTTCCGATAGTGGTAGTTTTGCCCACTCCATTAACCCCCACCACCATAATTACATAGGGTTTTTTATCTTGAGGTACCGTAAATTCCGTTTCCTCACCAACGTTAGTCTCACTTAACAATCCAGCAATTTCCTCTCTTAAAATTTGGTTTAATTCTTCCGTTCCCAGATATTTATTTCGAGATACACGGTCCTCAATACGATCAATTATTTTAAGCGTTGTATCTACGCCAACATCACTGGAAACCAAAACTTCCTCAAGATTGTCTAATACGTCATCATCCACTTTCGATTTCCCGGCAACAGCTTTGCTCAATTTATTGAAAAAACTGGATTTCGTCTTTTCCAGACCTTTGTCCAGGGTCTCTTTTTTTTCTGAAGAAAATATTTTTTTAAAAAAACTCATGCGTTATAAGGTTACTTGCGCTATCCGAAATATTCTAATAGTTTGTAAATATAAAAAAAGCCGCTCTCAAAAATGAAAGCAGCTTTGTATATATTAAGAAGTTTACGACTTATTTCTTGTTTAAATAGTCATTTACCAAATCCGGGCTCATAATGGACTCCACAAACATGTAAGCTCCGGTTTTTGGGGACTTAACCATTTTAATAGCCTTTGTTAATCTTTTAGATCCTGTCTGTAATGATGCTACTGATTTCTTTGCCATGACTTATTATTTTATCTCTTTATGAACGGTCATACGCTTAAGAATCGGATTGAATTTTTTAATTTCCATTCTATCCGGCGTATTCTTTTTATTTTTTGTTGTAATGTATCTAGAGGTTCCTGGTTGTCCGGACTCTTTATGTTCTGTACATTCTAAAATTACCTGTATTCTATTTCCTTTTTTTGCCATTTTAATCTTATTTATTAAATACAGCTATTATTTTAAAAAGCCTTTAGATTTAGCTTCCTTAATTGCCGCAGAAATCCCAATTTTATTGATCGTTTTTAGGGCAGAAGTCGAAACTTTTAAAGTCACCCATCGGTCTTCTTCCGGAATGTAAAAACGTTTCTTAACTAAATTTGCATCAAATTTACGTTTTGTTCTATTTAATGCATGAGACACATTGTTTCCAACCATGGCCTTCTTTCCTGTAAGTTCACAAACTCTTGACATTATTTCTACCTTTAAATTTGTTGTTGCTTAAAAACGAGGTGCAAATATACTAAATCTTTATATTTTAGCAATCTAATTTTTTGTCAATTTTTAAAAATTTCTTTCTGGAGCATTTCCAAGGCTTTGCTCACCGCTTTTCCTATCACTTTGGCACGATGGTTTCCAAAATTAAATGACTTGGAATACACCTTATTTTGGGTGGCGATTGCTATAAAAACAGTACCAATATCCACTTCCGAATCCCCTTTAGTTGGTCCCGCATTACCCGTAGTTGCAATGGCGTAATCGGATTTGTACAACTGCAGGACATTGCTTGCCATGGCTTCTGCCACCGGTGCACTTACAACAGAATGTTCATGAATTAACTGCTCTGAAACGCCCAATACATCTATTTTAGATTGGGTTGAATAGGTTATGACACCACCTTTTAGATACTGTGAAGCCCCTGCTATTGAGGTAAATAATTGTGCCAATCGTCCGCCGGTACAGCTTTCTGCTATAGCCAGTGACTTCCCTAAGTTGGTAAGCTGTTTAGCGATAACCGCTTCTTCATTCCCTTCCTCATCTTCAAAACCAAAAAATTCTTTTTTTATTAAAGGTAGAAGTTTTTTAATTTGTATATCGACGTCCTCTTTAACTTTATCTACCTCATAACCCTTAGCCGATAAACGCAATCTCATTTTTCCCAAATTGGGCAAATAGGCAAGTTTAATATGGCTTGGTAATGCATCTTCCCAGGATTCAATACGATTGGCCAGAGTACTTTCGCCCAATCCATATACCAATAACGTTTTGTGAAGAATGAAGGGACGATGATATTTATCTTTTAATTTTGGAATGACTTGTTGGGATACCAGTGCCTGCATTTCGTAAGGCACTCCGGGAAGCGAAATAAATGTTTTGTTTTCTTTTTCCAACCACATACCGGGAGCAGTACCCAAAGCATTCATTAAAACTTTAGCCTTTGAAGGCACTAATGCCTGATCTTTATTTACCTGTAATAGTTTTTGCCTATTATACTGTTTCCATAAGGCCTTTATATTTTTTAGAACAGTATCGTCCGGAACCAAATTGTCGTTAAAGTACTCTGCTATTGTTTTTTTTGTTATGTCGTCTTTGGTAGGGCCAAGACCTCCGGTAATGATTACAATATCGACATGACTTTCAGCATCCTTTAATGTTTTTAAAATATGGGATTTGTCATCCTGAACCGATGTAATTTGATAAACCGATATCCCTATTTTGTTAAGTTGTTTAGCTATGTACGCAGAATTTGAATCAATTACCTGACCTATTAGAAGTTCGTCGCCAATGGTAATTATTTCTGCTTGCATTACAAATTAAAATCAGATTTAATCTCTGCCAGGGCATTGTCTACGGCAGTGGTAACTATTTGCAATTTGGAGGTGATATCCATGTCTGTCTTTTGATATTTTCCCCAATCTTGAACTTCAATTAAATCGTCCAAAATACCCAATTCAAACAAGTCAATGGTTGGTTTCATTTTATGGGCCGCCTGATACGTATTATGGTAATCCTTTTCCGCTACTGCCACCTTTAATCGTTCTACATCTTCCGATACCTCTTCCACAAAGGTTTCGGCTAAAGTGAGTATAAAATCCTCATCGTTGTCGGCTAATTCCCGTACTCTAAATAACTTATAATGTTGCTCCATTTTATTTAACTGTTATTGAAAACATTTGTTTGTTTTCTATAAATCCTGTTAGTTGATCATTGGCTACAACTCTGCTAACGCCAGCCGGTGTGCCAGTAAATATAATATCTCCAATCTTTAATGTGAAATATTTTGATACATATTCTATGATTTCATCAATTTTCCAAAGCATGTGGCTTGTATTTCCATTTTGAATAATTGTATCGTTTTTTTTTAAGAAAAATGCAATGTTGTTGACATCGTTAAACTCCTTTTTCTCAATCCAATTACCAATTACAGCCGCTCCGTCAAATGCTTTGGCCTTCTCCCACGGCAGGCCCTTGGATTTTAATTTGGCCTGAAGATCGCGTGCCGTAAAATCAATACCCAGTCCGATCTCATTATAATATTTGTGTGCAAATTTTTTATCGATGTATTTCCCGATTCGATTAATTTTAACCAAAATTTCCACCTCATGATGTACCTCTTGTGAAAAATCGGGAATAAAGAAGGGTTGATGTTTCAAGAGAATAGCCGAATCCGGTTTTAAAAAAACAACTGGTTCTGCAGGTCTCTCATTCTCTAATTCTGTAATATGGTCGGTGTAATTTCTACCTATACAAATGAGTTTCATTCCTTCATTTTAGTTGTTGAAACTTCTTAACTTAATGGCTGTTAATACCTTTTTAGTGTATAAAGGAAAATCGGCATTGAGCAACCATCCAAAATAGCCGGGTTCTTTTTCTAAAATTTCGGTTACTAATTTTCCCTTATGCTTTCCAAAGGAAAAACATTCCTCCCCTTTTTTATTGAAGACTATGAAACCGGCAAAATCCGCAAATTTCTTTCTAGAACTAAAGTCTGCCAAAAACTTTGTATTATTCTCAATTTCTTCATATCTGGCTATTTGTGCCTTTAATACCTCATAAGTAGCAAGGGTATCGGCTTCAGCAGAATGAGCATCATCTAAATTCTTATCACAATAAAACTTATAGGCTGCACTTAAGGTACGTTGTTCCATTTTATGAAAAATGGTTTGAACATCAATAGTCAATCGGTTTTTAATATCGAAATCCACCTCAGCACGTAAGAGTTCTTCTGCCAGTAAGGGTATATCAAATCTATTGGAGTTAAAGCCACCTAAATCGGAATCTTTAATCAAATTATAAATGTCTTTGGCAATTTCCCTGAATATGGGTTTATCTGCTACATCGGCGTCACTTATTCCATGTATGGCAGTAACTTCTTTAGGAATGGGCATTTCGGGATTGACTAACCACCGTTTACTTTCCTCTTTACCATTAGGAAAAACCTTTAATATGGCAATTTCTACAATACGGTCGGAAGTGATGTTCACCCCAGTGGTTTCTAAGTCGAAAAAGCAGATGGGCCTTGAAAGATTTAATTGCATTTATTTTTTTTTAATTGCAAATATACAGAACTCAAAAGTTTACCCCACGAGTAACAACCCTTTCCGGTTGGTTCAAGGTATATCATACATGATTTATATTTCTCTATGGATATCCCAGGATTCAAGATAGTCTTTAACGGCCTTGACAAACTGCCCCCCGAGAGCCCCATTAACCACACGGTGATCATAGGAATGCGATAAAATCATTCTATAGCGTATACCAATAAAATCGCCTTCCGAGGTTTCAATGACCGCCGGTACTTTACGAATGGCTCCAAGGGCTAAAATTCCCACTTGTGGCTGGTTGATTATTGGAGTCCCCATGATGCTTCCAAAAGAACCGACATTGGTAACGGTATAGGTACCATCCTGGATCTCATCAGGCTTTAATTGATTTAATCGTGCTCGATTTGCCAGATCATTAACTTGTTTGGTCATACCGACTAAATTAAGTCGATCTGCATTTTTTATAACCGGTACTATTAAATTCCCATCAGGTAAGGCGGCAGCCATACCAAGGTTTATATTTTTCTTTCTTACAATCGTATCTCCTTTAACCGAGATATTCATCATTGGAAAATCTCGCAAAGCCTTTGCAATAGCCTCCATAAATATTGGCGTAAAGGTTAAGTTTTCCCCTTCACGCTTCATAAATGCCTCTTTCACCTTATTTCTCCAATTCCATATTTTGGTAACGTCGGCCTCGATAAAGCTTTGTACATGGGCCGAAGTTTGAATCGATTCTACCATGTGGTGGGCAATGAGTTTACCCATTCTGGTCATTTCAATAATTTCATCTTCCCCACCAGAGACAATTGCCGGAGCAGGAGGGGCCTTAGGTTCTGTTGCAGCGGGTATGGATGCTTTTGGGGTGTCTTCAACCTGTGTACCGGTACGCGTATCGCTTCTGCGTTCAAGATAACTTAAAATATCATTTTTAGTAACGCGTCCTTCTAATCCCGTACCCACTATGGCATCCAGCTCTTCTTGTGCTATGCCTTCCTCCTTCGCTATATTCCTGACTAAAGGTGAATAAAAGCGAGAATCACTTGAGGTTACCGGAGCACTTGTGGTATCCTGAGCAAAGGATAAGTTTTTCTCAATTTCTTCAACTGCCTGTTTTGACTGTAATTCTTCATCATCATTAACCGTGTCTTTCGGAATATCGTCTCCTTCAGTTTCAATGATAGCTAAAACCTCACCCACTGGCACAACGTCATTAATATTAAATCGTTTTTCAATCAAAATACCGTCTACCTCACATGGAACTTCACTATCTACCTTGTCGGTTGCAATTTCAACGACAGCCTCGTCCATCTCAATAGTATCGCCCACTTCTTTTAACCACGAAGTAATGGTCGCTTCCGCAACACTTTCTCCCATTTTTGGTAATCTAAGTTTAAACTTTGCCATATATTCAATGTAATGCTAGATTTCTGAATTCCGTTTGCAAAATTAACAAAAAAAGACCTATTTCTTTTGGTTATTCTTTACAAATACTTAAAATAAGAGTCTTATCACTTAAAGAATATTAACAACTTTATATTGAATATCAAGAGATTGTAATTCTTTTTTAAATTTCTCATCGGGATTAATAATAATGTTATTTTTTGAGATTTTAATCAATGCTAAGTCATCGCTATGATCCGTTATTAAAAGATCGATAGTCTTTAACCCTCTTGAATTTAAAAAATTTACCACGTTCTCCCTTTTATTCTCTTTAGCGTTCTCAAAGGCTGGCGAATACTCGGTATCTGACATTTCTGTTGCTATACAAACATCAAATTTATATTTAAAAGCTATTTCTTTTGAATAGGACGCCGGGGCAGCAGTGGCCAGGATTCTTAAATCGTATGTTTTATCATATAACCCAGAGAGATCCCTTGCATACACATTTATGCTTTGAATAAATTCTGTAGAATTGATATAGGACTTGTTTGTTGAAAAAAGTAATACATAGTATTTGAATTTAGAATGACTTATTATCCTTAAAATTCTAAAGAAAACACATATCAATATTTGAAAAGACAGTATTAAATCCATACTTTCTACACTCCTTAAGAACAGATATTTAATATATCGATGAAATGTATTGGTAGCATATAACGTTCCGTCTAAATCAACCACTAAAACTTCTTTATTCAAAATCTTCCCCTTTATAATCCTTTGACCAAGGAAATCTTACTAAAACATTCTTGAATATATAATAATCCGGTTTAACTATGGAATTTCCCAAGGTCCATGATAAAACAGCGGTTTTAATATTGGCTTCAGGAAATTGGAGTTTTAAATTGTCTTTTACCAAAAGCATGGTTTTACCGGTATCTATGGCATCGTCTATTATCAAAACATTTTTTATTTTTTGGGAGGAATTCACAGGGATTACCAGGCTCTTCACAGATGGCATGTCCTTTTCAATCCTTAGCAGTGATTTAACGGCTTTTTTAGATTCATATCTTCTTAGGTAATTTAAAATCCCATAGGGCAACCCCTTAAGAACCATTCTAAAAATTAAACTGCGTTTCATATATTCATTTGCTCTCTGAACCTTCACACTCGTATAATAAGCCTTTTCAAATTTTTGGTTTCCCTTTTTTAATTCGCGTCCCAGAAACACACCTGAATTAAGAACCTCTACAATCATGTCCGGATTAAAATCTATCTTATCGATCAACTTACGGGTGCTTTCCAAAAATGATTTTTTATTTAGGGTGATTACTTTCACTTATAAAAGACTTTTTTCTTAAACAGGGTTAATATGGAAATTGGTAACACATGTGTCATCAAAGATCTCAAAATCCCGTAGGTTGCAATAATCGTAAAATTATATTCCTGTAGGAACAATTTTACCCTGCTTGCTGTTTGTAATTTTCTTTGTTTTGCCGAAACGCCATAGGGATTTACTTCATATTCCAACAAAATTTTTGGTATAATAAAAACCTTAAAGGATTTTAGAACTTTAAAAAAAAATGCATGATCTTCTAATGCAGGATATTCCAAAGGATATAAACCTGTTTTCTCTATAACCTCTTTTTTATACATGACGGAAGGATGCACAAAGGGATTATATTTATGAATGAACTTTTTTAATGTATCATGATGACAGGGTGGTTTAAAATCAAACAGCTTATTCCTTTCCATGTCTACAAATCTGACCCAACTGCCTACCAATCCAATATCCTTATGGTTTACTAATAGCTCTTTTTGTTGCTTAAATCGGTTATCCAGACAAATATCACCTGCATCTAATCTCGCAATAAAGTCATATGATTTCAACCCAATGATATGCTCGAGCCCTCTATTGAGAGATTTAACAATGCCCAAATTCATTTTATTGATCAATAAAACGATGTCCAACTGATGGTTAAAACTCTTTATGATTCTTTCAACTCCCATCAGATCCTCACTACAGTCTTCAATAATAAACACTGTAAATCTTTCTGTTTCTTCAATTAAGGATTGTAAAGTCAATTGTAACCCAACGTGGTTGTTATAATGAGGTAATAATACAGCTATTCGGCTATCCATCTTATACGTTTAACCTACAACTTGAATGAAGACTCAAATGGTACCCTGTTCAATATACTTCTGCCCAGGGTAATTTCATCGGCATACTCTAATTCATCCCCAACAGAAATTCCCCTTGCTATAGTTGATATGGTGATCTCATTACAGTTCTGTAATTGTTTAAAGATATAGAAATTCGTAGTATCACCTTCCATAGTAGAACTCAATGCAAAAATCAATTCTTTTACCGCTCCTTTTTTAACCTTATTGACTAAGGATTCAATATGCAAATCGTTAGGTCCAATACCATCTATAGGAGAAATTTTACCTCCTAAGACATGATAAACGCCTTTAAACGACCCTGTATTTTCAATAGCCATGACATCCCGTACATCTTCAACCACACAAATTATTTGATTATTTCTGTTTTTATTCGTGCAAATTTCACAAAACTCACCATCGCTTATGTTGTTACACGATTTACAAAACTGAATATTGTTACGCATGGATTGCAATGCCGATGAAAGAGACATGGTTTGCTCCTTGGGTTGTCTAAGCATATGCAATACCAAACGTAAGGCCGTACGCTTTCCAATCCCGGGTAGCTGCGCCACTTCATTTACCGCGTTTTCAAGTAATTTAGATGAAAATTCCATTACTGCGAAAATACTATTTAGACCTCAATTTCACTAATTTAATTACTTTTTTAAATAAAACGTATTTCGGTTTGGATTTTGAAATTTAATATTTGTATTTTGATCACCATAACGATACCCATGACCGCATCTCAAATTATTTTATTAATTGCCGCTTACTTTGTCGGGTTAATCGTGATCTCCTATTTTACGGGTAAAGAAGATTCTAACGATGCCTTTTTCAAGGCTAACAAATCTGCCCCCTGGTATTTGGTAGCATTTGGGATGATAGGAGCCTCTCTTTCCGGTGTTACTTTTATTTCAATTCCCGGGGCTGTTGAAGCCAAACAATTTGGTTACATGCAAGTTGTATTGGGGTATTTCTTTGGGTATTTAATTATTGCATACGTATTACTGCCGATTTACTACAAATTAAATTTAACGTCAATCTATACCTATTTAAAAGATCGATTTGGAAATACAAGTTATAAAACGGGATCTGTTGCTTTTTTAATTTCCAGAACAATCGGTGCCGCTTTTAGGTTGTTTTTGGTTGCAAAAGTTCTTCAGCTTTTGGTATTCGAGCAATACCATGTTCCTTTTACCGTAACTGTGATAGTCACCATCGGACTCATTTGGCTGTACACCTTTAAGGGAGGCATTAAAACCATTATTTTTACCGATACCCTCCAAACCCTTTTCATGCTTATATCTGTTGTCGTTACCATTATCTTTTTAGCTTCGGCTTTAGATTTAAATAGCCTGCAGGACATATATTCAAATATCCAGGAAAGTCCTATGAGCAAAACTTTCTTTTTTGATGATATTAACGATTCACAATACTTCATTAAGAGTTTCCTTGCCGGCATGTTTATAACCATTACCATGACCGGGCTAGATCAAGATATGATGCAAAAGAACTTAACCTGTAAAAATTTAAAGGAAGCGCAGAAAAATATGATCTCCTTCAGTATTGTACTCATTTTTGTAAACATTTTGTTTTTGGCATTAGGATTGATGCTGACGCAATACGCTGAAATACATGATATAACTGCAAGTAAAGACGATTTGTTCCCAACGATTGCCATGTTACCCGAAATTGGGGCTATAACCTCTTCATTTTTTCTTTTGGGATTAATTGCTGCGGCCTATTCAAGTGCAGACTCCGCACTAACTTCTTTAACGACTTCTTTTTGTATCGACATTATTGAATTGGACAAAAAACCTAAAGAGGCACAAAAAAGAGTTAGAAAGCGCGCACATGTTTTTATTAGTTTTGTACTGGTTGCCGTTATCGTGTTATTTGATACGATCTTTAAAGATGTTTCGGTTATTTGGGAACTTTTTAAAGCGGCAGGATATACCTATGGCCCATTGTTAGGGTTATTTGCTTTTGGAATTTTTACCAAGGCCCAATTAAAAGATAAATGGGTTTGGATTATTGCCTGTATTGCTCCAATAGTATCCTATTTATTAAACGCCTATTCTGTTGAATTACTTAATGGATATCAAATAGGATTCGAAATTTTAATAATAAATGGGCTACTTACCTTTTTAGGGTTAATACTGATTCGTAGCAAGCAACACTAAGGTACAAGACGCTTCAAAAGAAATTTTATGTTCCCGCAGCAATTCATAGAATTCTGTATTTTCGGTTCCCGGATTAAATATAACACGTCCAGGTTTTAAAGATAGTATATAGTCATAATAGGGCTTTTGTTGTTTTGGGTTTAAGTATAGCGTTACCGTATGCAAATCAAGGTATGGTATGAGATCTGATACAACGCTCACACCATTAATTTCTCCCTTTTCATTCCCAAAAGCGACTACGGTAACATTATTAGCAATTAATTGTTGAACTGCATAGTTACTGTATCTGTTGGGCTTTAACGACGCACCAAAAACTAATGTCTTTTTATTCATATGTTAAAAAAAGGTTAATACCCGGTAAATATAGTAACAGAAATCTATTCCCGCCGTCTACATTAAAAACATCAATCAAAAAATCAATCCATCCAAATGAATAAACTATGCTTCATTTGTGCTATATGCTTTAGCGTATTTGCACAAGCCTACACCACGGATCCCGAAAATGACATCGATAAAACAGGTACTATATCCGGTGTGGTTTTAGACGCTGACTTGAAACAACCCTTACCCTATGTGAACATCATAGTTAAAGACGCAAAGGGTGAAACACTTACAGGTGGTATAACCCTGGAGGATGGCCATTTTGAAATTAAAAAAATTAATGAAGGGGAAATAATTGTTAGTATACAGTATATTGGATACCGAACGATCGAAAGAAATTTCACTGTTGGTAAAGGTAATTACAAAATAGATTTAGGGTCTATTTATTTAGTAGAAGAAGCTGAAGGTTTAGATGAGGTTATCGTTATCGCCGAAGTGTCTACCATTCAGCAGAAAGTTGATCGAAAGATAATTACCATTGGTAAAGATCTGGCTGCTAGCGGCACAGCATCAGAGCTTATGGTAGGCATCCCTTCGGTTAGTATTGATGCACAAACAGGAGATATTAGCTTAAGAGGTAACTCTAACGTACAGGTTATGGTAGATGGTAAACTATCCACCATTCCCACAGCCCAATTGTTAAAACAGATTCCATCGACGGCCATAAAATCTATTGAACTCATTACAAACCCTTCCGCAAAATATAATCCAGAAGGGATGAGTGGCATCATCAATATTGTGCTGCACAAAAATACGACCATTGGGTTCAATGGGAATGTAACTGTTGGTCTTAGTAAGGAAATAGAGGCCAAATTTAACAGTTCGTTAAACATGAACTACAGGAATGGAAAATTCAATTTTTACGGGAATTACAGTAATAATATATCCAAAAACAAAAATCACGGTAACGTATATAGACCGGAAAATAATTCTGAACAATTTTTTAAATTTTTGGACCAAAGAGAAAACCATCAGTATAAATTAGGTATCGATTTTTACCTAAACGAAAAACAAACCATTTCTCTTTTCACCAATCAAAATATTACGGATAATAGTACCACAGGTAGAACCACAGCACTATTTTATGATAATACCGTATTTAATCAAGATCAGATATTTATCAATTTTGGCGACAACACATCCTCTCAATATAACTTCGATTATAAAATAGATTTTGCCAAAGAAGGTTCGAATATTGAGTTAGAAATAGATCATAATGTATATGAAGGTGAAAATCCAGTGTTTTTCGATCAAATTGCCGGTCCTCTAAGTGATTATACCGATTTTAATGAAACGGATCGCTCAAATACGACGGTAAACCTGGATTATGTTAATCCGTTGTCTGAAAACACTAAGTTAGAATTAGGTCTTCAAGCGCGATTATTTAATACCGATATTGCTTATGCCTCCACCGGTGAGTCCTATAATGAGTCCGGTGTTTTAGTTCCTACACCTAGTACAAACTTTGATTATACAAGAGACATTTACTCGGCATACGCAACATTGAGCAAAAAGCTTGAAAAATGGACCTACCAGATTGGCACTAGAATAGAGAATGTTAATGTGGATGCCATTGCCCTTCAACAGGATGTGCTAACTAATGATATCACAGAAATACCTTTTAGAAATGATTATTTTCAAATATATCCCTCTGTATTTATTACCTATTCCCCTTCCGAAAAAAATTCATATCAAATGAGTTATAGCCGTCGCGTAGATCGGCCGGGGATTGGTCAATTAAACCCTATAAAAGAATGGAGCACCCCATTAGTATCCTCCTATGGTAAACAAGACTTAGAACCACAATTCACCAATTCCGTCGAATTAAACTATACGAGAAACTTAAACAATAGAAAAGGGAGTATTACATCAGGTATATTTTATCGGGCCATTTCGAATGAAATTAATAGAGCCCTGTTTATCGACAGAAGCGATGTGACCTCTGGTCGTGTAATATTAACCCATGATAATTTTGATAATACTTCAGCCTTTGGTTTAGAAGTATCAAGCAATTACAGACCCTTTAAATGGTGGAGTATCAATGGTAGCTTCGATTTATATTCGCAGACTCAAAAGGGAATTGCTGAAAACATTCGAGATGGTGTGCTTATTGAAAATGCAACCATTACAGACATTGAAACCGATGTAACCGAAGTGGACAATGTTGCATGGAATCTTAGAATGTTTAACAATTATAGTTTAAACAAAAATCTAACCTTAACCGCCTTCGGTTTTTATAGAGGCAAGAATAGAAATTTACAGTTCGATGTAAAACCCATGTATTTTGTAAACTTAGGGATGAGATACAGCTTTCTGGAAGACAATAAGGCCACTTTTGCATTCAACTACAACGATGTTTTTAATACCATGAGATTTGCATTTAACGGAATTAGACCATATGCTCAAATAGGGGCCTTCCATTGGGAAAGTAACACCTGGAATGTAAGTTTAAGCTATCGATTTGGAGGAGGTAAATATCGTGCCAAATCAAGAAAACAACGAGATAACAATGTGAAATCGAATAACGGCGGGTTCCTATAAAAGTTTCAGTAACCTAATACGTTGATGGTTAGTGTAATTTTAGGTTAATGAAAAAAGCTCCAATGCAATATTTTGGAGTTTTTTTATTTTTTTTTATTTGCAATACAATAAAAAAAAATATTATACGTTATGGGTATAATACAAACGAAATTAATTATTTAGAGTTAGTCACCTAGTAAAAAATTCGTATGATGAAGAGTACTTCAAATTAAAAACTCGGATGGTATTATTCCGAGTTTTTTATTTTTTATTGTTAAACTTTGTTAAAGATACAATATATTAAAGATTCTGACGTCTATATATATAGATTTACTTCACAAAAATTAGTGTTAGTTGGAGTTGATTAATAGCTGAAAAACCCGAAATACATATTTCGGGTTTTTTAATTATTGGTTTTACCACCTCATGATTACACTGCCCCATGTAAATCCACTGCCGAAGGCGGCCAAAACAACTGTATCACCGTCATGTATCTTTCCTTCTTCCCAAGCTTCGGTTAAGGCAATCACAACAGAGGCTGCTGTAGTATTCCCATATTTTTGAATATTATTGAACACCTGGTCATCCCGCAAACCAAATTTCCTTTGGATAAACTGGGAAATTCTGAGGTTAGCCTGATGAGGAATTAACATCGCTATATCTTCTTTTTTCAGGTTGTTGGCCTCCAGTCCTTCTATAATGGCCTCACTAAATCTAACCACGGCATGTTTAAATACGAAAGTCCCATTCATATAGGGATAATAGGACGTATCTTCAGCATCATTAGCTTCTATAATTTCCGGAACCCAATGTTTAATACTAGGCCCTATCACAGTGAGTTCTTCCGCATATTTACCCTCGGAGTGTAAATGCGAAGATAAAATACCCTTGGTATTATCTTCTGTTCTACTCAAAACCGCTGCTCCTGCACCATCTCCAAAAATAACGGTTACTCCCCTACCACGGGTCGTTTTATCCAAGCCTCCTGAATGATATTCCGAACCAACCACCAATACATTTCTGTACATTCCCGTTTTTATAAATTGATCGGCTACAGCAACGGCATAAATAAAACCGGAACACTGATTTCTAACATCCAATGCCCCTACTGTTGGCATATCTAATATGTCCTGGATTTGGACGCCGCAACCGGGAAAGTAATAGTCCGGACTTAAAGTGGCAAAAACAATAAAATCAATGTCATCCTTGGTTAAACCAGAACGTTCAATAGCAATTTTAGCAGCTTTTGCCCCCATTGTTGCAGAAGTGTCCTCACTTCCTTCTACAATCCAACGGCGTTCAATAATTCCTGTACGCTCCTGTATCCATTCATCAGTGGTATCCATCATTTTAGATAAGTCATCATTAGTTACCACATGGTCCGGCAGATACTTACCCAAGCCTATTATTTTGGAATTGTACATAGCTATTTGTTTTAAGTATTACAAAGTACAATAACTGTTCTTAAAATCCAATACAAATTGTTTAGCTGATCGTATAATGCCTCTTAATATTAAAAAAGATGTCAGTTTGTCACATTTAATGAATTGGTATTTTTTTTGACCTACGGGTTAATACTAATGAAAATTAATTCCGTCATTTCGATGAGATACTATTCGGTGTGACCTTTAAACCTATAAAATAAATATCATGACAAAAGGAAATATTAATGTATCGGTTGAAAATATTTTCCCGCTTATTAAAAAATTCTTGTATAGCGACCACGAAATCTTTTTACGTGAGCTAATTAGTAATGCTACAGATGCGACATTAAAGTTGAAACACTTGACAAATGTGGGTGATGCCAAAATTGAATATGGTGACCCAAAAATTGAAGTGAAAATCGATAAGAAAGGAAAAAAACTTCATATTATCGATAATGGTATTGGGATGACTGCTGAAGAAGTTGAAAAATATATCAACGAGGTGGCATTCTCTGGGGCAGAAGAGTTCTTGGATAAATATAAGGATTCTGCGAAGGACACCGGTATTATTGGACATTTCGGATTAGGATTTTACTCTGCCTTTATGGTATCCAATAAAGTAGAAATTATTACTAAATCCTACAAGGATGAACCAGCAGCCCATTGGGTTTGTGACGGCTCCCCGGAATTCACCTTAGAACCTCACAGTAAAACGGAAAGGGGCACGGAAATTATTCTTCATATCATGGACAACGACAAGGAGTTTTTAGAAGAATCCCGAATCCGTGAGTTACTGTTAAAGTACAATAAATTCATGCCCATTCCAATCAAGTTTGGAACCAAGGAAATTAATGATCCCGAATTTACACCAAAAACAACTACCGATAAAGACGGTAAGGAGACTACAGAACCCCACAAAAAAATAACGGTAGACAACATAATTAATAACCCCAATCCGGCTTGGACCAAACAACCCACGGATTTAAAGGATGAAGATTACAAAGCCTTTTATCGCGAGTTATACCCTATGCAGTTCGAAGAACCGTTATTCAATATTCACTTAAATGTTGATTATCCATTTAACTTGACAGGGATTTTGTATTTCCCAAAAATGACCAACGATTTAAACATCCAAAAGGATCGCATTCAACTATATCAAAATCAAGTTTTCATAACCGATAATGTAGAAGGTATCGTTCCAGAATTTTTAACCATGTTACGCGGTGTTATAGATTCGCCAGACATCCCATTAAATGTGTCGCGATCTTACTTGCAAGCTGATGGTGCAGTTAAAAAAATATCGTCCTACATTACCCGTAAGGTGGCTGATAAATTAAAATCGTTGTTCAATAGTAATCGTGAAGATTTTGAGAAGAAATGGGACGATATAAAAATCGTGATCGAATATGGAATGCTTTCCGAAGAAAAATTCTTTGAAAAAGCTGATGCTTTTGCCCTTTACCCTACCGTTGATGGCAAATACTATACCTATGAAGAACTCTACAATAAAATAAAGGCAAACCAAACCGATAAGGATGATAAATTGGTTATACTTTATGCAGCCGATAAGGACGCTCAACACAGTTATATTGACGCAGCAAAGGCCAAAGGTTATGAGGTACTGCTTTTAGATTCACCGATTGTGTCACACTTAATGCAAAAACTGGAAACTTCTAAAGAAAAGATCTCTTTTGCACGAGTTGATGCTGACCATATTGACAATTTAATTAAGAAGGACGATACCACCATTTCTAAATTGGATGATGACCAAAAGAAAGCTTTAGATGAATTATTAAAAGAGGTTATCCCTTCAGAAAAATTTATGGTACAATTAGAAGCTATGGACAGTAATGCCTCTCCGTTTATCATTACCCAACCTGAATTTATGCGTCGTATGAAAGAAATGCAACAAACCGGTGGTGGCGGTATGTTTGGTATGGGTGGCATGCCGGAAATGTATAACTTGATCGTTAATACCAATCACGAATTGGTGAGTGATATTTTAAACACTAAAACAAAAAAGAAACAGGAACGGTTAATAAATCAAAGTTTGGATTTGGCGCGATTGTCACAAGGTCTTCTTAAAGGAGAAGAACTCACAAACTTTATCAAGCGGAGTTACGATATGATAAAGTAAAGGAATTGTGATTCTGACTGCCTCTTTAGCATCCCACAATACAAAACCACTTTGCATAAAACAAAGTGGTTTTTTTATTGAAATTCTTCAAAATTCCAATTACCTTAGTTTGCACATTATCAGTCACAACTCCAGAATACATGAAAATCATTTCTACTAACATTGCAAATCCCAAAACCATTCGTTGGAATGGCAAACAGGTGATTACTGGAATTTATAAAACCCCTGTCCAGAACCCTGTTTTTTTAACTAAAAACGATGTAAGAGGAGATGAAGTCACGGATAGAAAATATCATGGTGGTGAATTTAAGGCTTGTTATTTGTTTTCATCAAACCAGTACCCTTATTGGAAAAAGTTATATCCGCATTTAGATTGGCATTGGGGGATGTTTGGAGAGAACCTAACCGTCGACGGATTAGATGAGACAAAGATACACATTGGTGATGTTTACAAAATAGGAGATGCCTTAGTCCAAATAACGCAACCCCGTGAACCCTGTTTTAAATTAGGAGTTCGGTTTGGCTCTCAGAAAATCCTTAAACAATTCATAGATCATGGTTATTCAGGCACTTATGTACGCACTTTAGAAGAAGGCCATGTTCGTACAGGCGATAAAGTGGAATTGGTAAACCAAGCAAATAACAGTCTAAGCATTTTTGAACTTAACCGCGAATTATTCGCTAAAAATAAAAACAAAAAACGGTTACAATTGGTGGTGAACAATGATGCTCTTCCTTTGAAAAAAAGGGAGCAACTTAATGCCTTTTTAAAATGACAGAAGCTGAAAAAATTGTAGCACAACTTCATTTACAGCCGCATCCGGAAGGTGGATTTTTCAAAGAAACCTACAGAAGTGATGGAATTATTAATGAGGTTAACCTAGACCACGATATTAAAGGACAAAGACATTTTTCTACCGCCATATACTTCCTTCTAACCTCGAAGAACTTTTCGGCATTTCATAGGATTAAGCAAGATGAAATTTGGCATTTTTATAAGGGATCTGCCTTAAACCTGCATATTATTTCCTCAGAAGGTATTTACTCAACAGTGCGTATTGGAAATCAATTTGAAAAAGGAGATGTCCCCCAATTTATAGTTAAAGCCAGAAGCTGGTTTGCTGCAGAGGTTATAAATGCCCACTCCTATTCGCTTGTTGGATGTACAGTATCTCCAGGTTTTGATTTCAGGGATTTTGAATTGGCCAATAGCGTAGCTTTATCGGCAAAATATCCGCAATATTCATCTATAATTACTAAGTTCACGAAACATTAATTTATTCTATACGTTTTTCAAAATGCTGTTTTAAAAAGGAAATTTGTACGCAGAACATAATACCAAAAAGTAAGACACTATACATCCCCACTTTGGATAACCTAAAGCCAGAAATTACATCTCCAATCACACTAAAATCCAATGTATTGAACCATACCATTGATTCGGATTGGTTTCCGAAAAACAAAACATAGAACAAAACAGTTACGCATAGACTAACAACAACAGTCCATCCCCACTTTGATATTAAAGGTTTATAGACAGTCACTTTATTTTCCTTTAAGATTTCTATCCTTGACATGACAGCTTCCGAAAAATTAAGGGAGGGCCTTTCAATTGTATCCTCTTTAATAAGGTTTTTAATTAAAACATCTAATGGATTGTTGGCATCATCTTTCATAATCTGTAATTAATTCTGGTTCCAGGTTTTGTTTTAAAATAGTTGCTAATTTTTTTCTACTTCTAAACAACTTAACTTTCATATGATTTGGTTTCAACCCCATAGTTTTTGAAATCTCTTCCAAAGATAATCCTTCATAATAGTATAGGGTCAATAAATAGGCATCGTCTCCGGGCAATAATGCCATACAGTCCTGAATAGCTTGTTTCCTTTCATCTTCTTCCATGGTTTTCAAAGCATTGTCCATGGTTTTCACTTCATGGGCCGTAAATTCATTAATAGCCACATGATGTTGAAACTTCTTATTTTTCTTTAAACGATCCAAACTTGAATTATAGGCTATTTTATAAATCCATGTTGAAAATTTGGAATCCCCTTTAAACTTCTTCAACGACTTATAGACTTTAACAAAAGTATCCTGAGATACTTCTTCAGCCTCTTCCCTGTTTTTAAGAATTCTATGAGTAAGTGTAAAAACCATGTCTTTATAACGATCCACCAATACTTTAAATGCATTAGTATGACCTTCAATAATGAGATTGATATAATATTGGTCCTCGTTGGTGGTCATTCTCTAAGTGAGACGCCTGGTTGGCAATTTAGGTTACAGCTTGATTTAAAAAAAATAATTAAAAAAGTGTAACCGAAAAGAAGTACCAGTCGTCATAAACAATAAACATATTAAAAATAATCAATTAAAAACAAACAATTATGTCAGAAGTATTAATACCAATTAGCTTTTTTTTAGCAATTTTTGGGGTAGTTTATCTCTACTTATCTACAAGAAACAAAGAACGATTGGCTCTAATTGAAAAAGGGGCAGATGCCAGTATCTTTATGAGTGGCAAAAATAATACATCCCCCATTTGGAAAGTTCTAATTCTAAATATTGCATTATTACTTATGGGTATTGGTGTTGGGGTATTTTTATCGGGTCTATTAGTTATGATGGGAATGGATGATGATATTGCCCAACCCGGTACTATATTTTTAATGGCTGGTATTGCTTTATTCGTAGGTTTTTTTATGACTAAAAATTTAGACAAAGCCTAACTTTTCCAACATTTAAAATATGAAACCCGTTTTTCAAGATTTTGAAGAACGGGTTTTTCTATTCAATAGGAAAATCAAAATACCTATCAGGATAAGGTTCATTTTTTAAGGTAAAATGCCACCATTCCTTGGGATAATTCCTAAAACCATGCTTTAGCATCACGTTTTGCAATAACATTCTATTAGACTTTTGGGCTTCTGTTATTGATTTAAACGCTACCCAAGAATCGATTCCGAAATAATCATAAGGACTTCCCATATCTAAAGGCTCTCCCGTATTAAGATTTACGATAGTTAAATCTACTGTACTGCCTCGACTATGACCCGATTTCGATGCAATATAGCCCTCTTTAAACAAATCCTTTTTATGGACTTTGGGGTAAAAGATATTTTTATTTATGGTATCGTTTAATTGATGTGCCCAATATATAAAATCATTTACGGCACGTTGTGGTCTATAACCATCATAAACTTTTAAGGATAAATTCTTTTGTAGGAGTTCTTTTTGGACACTCCTAAGCGCTTGAACAGTTGGTTGGGTAAGTATAAGCTTATTCGCATGATACCCATTAATAGGCCTGCCTACAAAATTATTAGAGCCGTAATATCTTAATTCAACATTTATATTTGGGATGGCCCGAGAGGCATCAACAAAGCCTACGGGCATTTGACTAAAACAAGTGCCATTTAGTAAAATCAACAAATAAAAAACATAAAGTTTCATGGGAACCAGTAAATTGCTAAGGTATAAAAAAGTGAGTTGAAGTAAGATTTAAGGCATAAAAAAACCGAGTTCCCTCAAACTCGGTCTCTTTTTAATTTGCTTTTTGTATGCAGTAGATTTAGGGTCTCTATATCAACAACATAATGCAAATATTAATTAATTAATCCATTGAACTAAAAAGTATATTATTTAGTACATGTCAAATGTAAAAATACAAATTAAATCTAACGATTAAAAACACATATAATCGTTTAAATACATGTTTTTTTAACATTTGAAGGTGTAATAATCGATATAATCGATGAAATGCATAGTGTTTGTGTTGTGCGAGCCTAAAAATATGTTAAGATTAAATACTAATATACTCTTTTAAACAGTTACCAATAAGTAGAATTATTAATTTATATTTACTCAAAAATCAATCATGGAATTAAGATTATTTATTTTATATCTCTGTTTCCAAAGCATTCTCTATTCACAAAATGGACTATTTAATGAAAAAGAAATTAGTATTAATCGATATATTGACGGGACTCTCACCCTTCCCAATGATGATAATGACCTAGATTTAGTCATTATTATTGGTGGTTCGGGACCAACCGACAGAAATGGTAATCAGAATTTTTTAAAAAATAATGCTCTTAAAAAGCTATCTCGGGGGTTAGTGGCAAATGGTATAGCAACCTTTAGATATGATAAACGAATTGTTAAACAAATAAGAGAACGTCATGTAGATCCCAATATTACCTTTGACGATTTCATCACAGATGCCATTGCCGTTATTGAATATTTTAAAAAAACAGATGTTTATAATAAAATATATATATTGGGTCATAGTCAAGGCAGTTTAGTTGGTATGGTCGCCTCAAAAGATCGAGTTGATGGATTTATTTCAGTGGCCGGAGCTGGACAAAATATTGGCGATGTCTTGGATGAACAAATAAGTAAAACCGCACCACAGTTTGCTGAAGAAAGCAAAACAATTATAGAACACCTTAAAAAAGGGGAATTAGTGCATAATTATCCTCAGGCTTTAGCCTCTGTTTTTAGTATGGAGCTGCAACCTTTTATGATCAATTGGATGCAATATGAACCAAGCCAAGTCATAACACATTTAAAAATACCCATTTTAATTGCCAATGGCACAAAAGATTTACAAACAAGTGTAGAAGAGGCTCATAAACTGAAAGCTGCCGCTCCAGAGTCAACACTAATAATAATAGAATATATGAATCATGTCCTTGTTCCTATTATGGGAGATGACTTGGAAAATTCGAAATCCTATAACGAACCTTACAGGGAAATTTCTACAGAGCTTATAAATTCGATTACAACATTCATAAAATCAAACCATTAGCCAAAAATTGAATGCCATTTCACATTTTAAAGTAAATATGTACCGCCTATCGTAAATTCATGAAGATTCTGGTATTAAAATTATATATTTCATCCTGTAATACCAAATCTATCCTATATGAAAGCTATTTCCCTACTATTAGCCTCTTGTGTTTATTTATATTCATCAGGGTTATTTTCCCAAGAATATGTTTTTGGAGTTAAGGCTGGCTTAAACACCAATACCATTGGAGACATAAACTCACGTGATGTATCGATTGCTGCAGGAAAACCAGATAAAACATTTTCTCCTAAACACAACATTGGATATCAATTCGGCGCTTATTTCATGGTCCAATTTAAACATGTTTTCCTAAGACCCGAATTAAACTATGTCACTTTAGAGAATCATTACGATTTTCCTAATAGAACATCGAAATGATCTGCTTCAAAATTGGAAATTCCATTATTAATAGGAATCGACATTATTAAACCTTTATCCCTTTATGCGGGCCCAAGTTTAAATTTCTTTAATGACATTGCATTAGACGATTTACAGGTGACCTCATTTAGAGATGGGGGACCCGATATTGAAAGAAACACCACGAGTATAAATTTTGGAGAGATGGTACATTACAATCAATTTCATTTAGACTTAAGGTATGAATTGGGTACCAAGGCAACCCAGGAAGAACTCTTAGACATAAACAACAGTGCCTTCGGGGTTAATTTAGCAGGTTTAAGGTCATATACCCCAAAAACATTAAGTTTAAGTCTTTCTGTAGATATTTTTAGAACAGACGGTACAAAAATTTCAGACTTGTTTAAAAATGACGGAAACTGTGGATGTCCCTATTAAAACGAATTAAAAAAAAGTATAAAAAAAGCATCCAAGAATAAAAGGATGCTTTTTTACTAACTAACCAACCAAAAATATGAATGTTACAGTCTTGAAGTTTAAGGTAACCACTCCATAAACTTACATGGTAGATTGCAACACTTTGTAATATACAAGAATCGTGCCAAAACATTTAATATGGGTACTACAATACCCTAAATCAAATATATAATATTTAGGGACTTTGATAAGCAAAACAGCTTTACATGGATGACTCGACTTTCGGAATAATTTTTAATAAATAAAAGTGTAAATTCTATCCATTTCAAGTGCCCGTTCCAGGTATTTTCAAAGTATTACTGTATTTAATTTTAAAAAGGTAATTTTAACTATTTTTTTAAGATATTTGCGCCTATAATTGATGGTTTAAAATGAAAAAAATAACACTTATACTGATTACTTTCTTAGCCTTTTCCTGTAGCAACGAGCAACCTGATTTAATTGTAAGGGCTTCTATTAAAGGGCTAAAAAAAGGCACGGTGTTTTTAAAAAGAATACAGGATACTACTTTAGTTACAGTAGATTCTGTTGTTGTGAATGGCATTTCCCAAATTGAACTAGAGAGTGACCTTGAATCTCCCGAAGTTTTTTATTTAGCGTTGGACAAGAATAGCTCTGAGGAGGACAGAATTACATTTTTTGCAGACAAAGGTGTAACCATAATCAATACCACCCTTAAAAACTTTGTTTTTGACGCTAAAATAACTGGATCTGAACAACAAAAGACTCTCGAAGAATACCTTTTGCTAATGTCCAGAATAAATAGCAGGAGACTTGATTTGATAAAAGCCAGTTTTGAGGCGCAAAAAAATGGGGACTCTTCTGCTCTCAAAAATTATGAACAAAAACAAAATAACCTGATGAAAAGTAAATATTTGCAAACGGTTAATTTTGCCATTAACCATAGTGACAGTGAAGTGGCACCCTATTTGGCCCTAACAGAAATCTATAACGCTAGAATTAAATTTTTGGATACCATAAACAATTCCCTTAGCCCAAAAGTAAAGGCTTCCAAATATGGGAAGGAACTGGATGCTTTTATAAAACGTATTAAGGCTAATGAAGAGCATTAAATCATTCGGTATCAATATTTGGAATCCATAATCTCATCATGGCATCATCATATTCACGCGCCAGTAAAACAAAAACATGTAATACCATTTGTAGTAGAGTCGATAATGACGCTAAAAAGTCATAAATCTCAACTCAATTTACCAATCTTTGCAATCAAAGCATTTCCTCGAGCCTCGAGTTCCTGATTTATAGATTTGAAATGGGCCTTAGGGTTTTCTATCCCTTTAGCATTTACCTTTGCAATTAGTTCATCAAAGATTTCAATGGCTTCATCTATAATGGCCTCACTTTGTTTAGCATCCTTATCGGTATTTTCGTATTCCCAAATGTAAACCGCTTCAATAATATCTCCTAATACATAATTAATATCCTTTTTAAGATCTCTTACATTTCCCATTTTATATATTTTAAATTACGGATTAAAATTAAACATAAACTTCCAATAGTGTTGCATTTTCAGCGTCTATTTCAAAATGCTTTATACCGGCTGGCAGCAAAGCGGTTTCTCCTTGTTTTAAAAATTCGGTAACACCATTAACAATTATTTCAGCATGACCTTCAACACACATATAAATAAAAAAAGAATCTTTGTTATTTTCTTTCTTAAGCCGTTTGGTAACCTTCAAATAACTTGTTGTAAAATATGGACAACTCACCATTAGGTTAGATTTGTTTTTGGTCTTGGCATAATCAACCCGAAAATTATCTGGCATGTTAAAATCAAAAGCATCAATGGCCAGATCGTTATGTAATTCCCGTTCATTGCCTTTATCATCTACCCTATCCCAATCGTAAACCCGATATGTGATATCACTGGTTTGCTGTATCTCAGCGAGCATAACTCCAGCACCAATGGCATGTACACGTCCTACTTCAATAAAATAAGTGTCTCCGGTTTTAACTTTATCAAAATTTAAAATTTCGGTTAAGGTTTTATTCTCTAAATGGTGAAGGTATTTTTCTGCATCCATTTCTTGATTGAATCCCACTATTAAATTTGAGCCTTCATCAGCCTGCATGACATACCACATTTCCGTCTTCCCAAAGGAATTGTGACGTTTAGAAGCTAACTCATCGTTAGGGTGAAGTTGAATGGACAGATCTTCTCTTGCATCAATAAACTTAATTAACAATGGGAATTTGTTGCCGAATATTTTATAATTTTTATGTCCAACTAAATCAGCTTTATAAGTTTCCAGTAAGTCCCGCAATGAGTATCCTTTCAAACTTCCGTTTGAAACAATGGACGTATCCCCTTCTACATCACTTATTTCCCAACTTTCCCCGACATTTGGTAAGTCATTATCCTTATTTAAAAGGGTTTTTAATTTTTGTCCTCCCCATATTTTATCTTTTAAAATGGGTTTAAATTTGATAGGGTATAAGGTATGATTCATGTAATATTTTATTTTCCTGAATATGTTACAAAGTTTCTGGGCGTTTCATACAAGGTAATTTCTAAATCCAAATGAGATTTTAATTTTCCTTTTATCTTATTGTAGATTACAACTGCAATATTTTCGGCAGTAGGATTTAATTCTTTAAAAGCATCAACCTCAAGATTCAAATTTTTATGATCAAATTCATCTTCAACTTCTTGCTTTATAATTTCCTTTAGCACCTTAATATCTATTACATAACCGGTCTCTTTATCAATTTCTCCGGTTACACTGACTATCAATTCGTAATTATGTCCATGATAATTTGGATTACTGCATTTATCAAAAACTTGAAGGTTCTTATCTTCACTCCAGTCTTTTCGATACAGCCTATGTGCTGCATTAAAATGCGCTCTTCTACTAACGGTTACCTTCATTGGTTTACATTTATGTGTTCGTTAAACTTATTGAAAATAACTTTAAACCACTCGGTATATAACTCCGGATGACGTTTAATGTCTAACTTCACTTCTTCTAAAGGCATCCATTTCCAATTGGCCACTTCATCTGTATTGATCACCGGATCATTATTGTACTTACCTAAAAGCACATGATCATACTCATGTTCTGTTAATCCATTATCGAAAGGCGCTTTATAAATGAACGATATGGATTCCTTCAAATCGGTTACAAATCCCATTTCTTCTTGCAACCGTCTTTTTCCGGCACTAACATTACTTTCGCCATCCCGTTGATGACTGCAGCAGGTGTTGGTCCAAAGTCCTGGTGAATGGTATTTGCTTAAGGCTCTTTGTTGAAGCATCAATTCATGGTTATCATTAAAAATGAACACTGAAAAAGCACGGTGTAATACTGCTTTTTCATGAGCTTCCATTTTTGGCATCAAACCTATTTGCTCATCATTTTCATTTACTAAAATCACTTTTTCTTCTTCCATTCAACAAAAATACCAAGTATAAATTAATATTTGTAATGAATCCCATAAAAACTAAAAACGGGACTTATGATTTCTTAAATTATGGAGTATCTTTGCACCCATTCAAGAAGGACAACATGAGCTTTTTAAAAGAAATACAACGCAGACGTACTTTTGGTATCATATCCCACCCAGATGCTGGTAAAACCACTTTAACAGAAAAACTTCTGTTGTTTGGAGGTGCCATTCAGGAGGCCGGTGCTGTAAAAAGTAACAAGATCAAAAAAGGAGCTACCAGTGATTTTATGGAAATAGAGCGACAGCGTGGAATATCTGTTGCAACCTCAGTTTTGGCATTTGAATATAAAGGCATTAAAATTAATATATTAGATACTCCCGGTCACAAAGATTTTGCTGAAGATACCTATAGGACACTCACCGCGGTAGACAGTGTTATTGTGGTTATAGACGTGGCTAAAGGGGTCGAGGAACAAACCGAAAAATTGGTTGAAGTTTGTAGAATGCGTAATATCCCGATGATCGTTTTTATTAATAAATTAGACAGAGAAGGCAAAGATGCCTTTGACCTACTGGATGAAGTTGAGCAAAAATTAGGATTAACAGTCTGTCCGCTGAGTTTTCCAATTGGTATGGGTTATGACTTTAAAGGCATTTATAATATTTGGGAAAATAATATTAATTTGTTTAGTGGTGATGGCAGAAAGAATATTGAAGAAACTATAGAGATTTCAGATTTGCAATCTGAGGAATTGGTCAAGCTAATTGGAAATAATCCTGCAAATATCTTACGTGAAAACCTTGAGCTCGTCGAAGGTATTTATCCTCAATTTGATAAACAAGCCTATTTAAAGGGCAATTTACAGCCCATATTTTTTGGATCAGCCCTGAATAATTTTGGGGTAAGGGAGTTGTTGGATTGTTTTATCGAAATTGCTCCAAAACCCAGGCCAAAACAAAGTGAAGAACGCCTTATTAATCCCGATGAAAAATCATTTAGCGGATTTGTTTTTAAAATACATGCCAATATGGATCCTAACCATAGGGATCGCCTGGCATTTGTGAAAATAGTTTCAGGAAAGTTTGAACGCAACAAGCCTTATTTACATGTTAGAAATAATAAAAAAATGAAATTCTCCAGTCCAAATGCCTTTTTCGCTGAGAAAAAGGAGATTGTAGATGTATCGTACCCTGGCGATATTGTTGGTTTACATGACACCGGTAATTTTAAAATAGGTGATACCCTTACTGAGGGCGAAGCCATAAATTATAGAGGTATTCCAAGTTTCTCTCCTGAACACTTTAGGTATATTAATAATGCCGACCCTCTTAAATCCAAGCAACTGTATAAGGGTATTGATCAGTTAATGGATGAAGGTGTCGCGCAATTATTTACTTTGCAACTCAATGGACGTAAGGTTATTGGTACTGTCGGCGCACTACAATATGAGGTCATACAATACCGTCTGGAACACGAATATGGTGCGAAGTGTTCTTATGAAAATTTAAATGTACATAAGGCATGTTGGATTGAAGCCGAAGATGAAAAAAGCGAAGAGTATCAGGATTTTCTTAGGGTGAAGCAGCGTTTCCTGGCAAAGGACAAACAAAATCAATTGGTATTTTTAGCAGACTCACCATTTTCACTACAAATGACCCAACAAAAATACCCGAGTATTAAGTTCCACTTCACATCTGAATTTAAGTAGGTTGATATGTTGTTCATCTATTAATCGTGTTTTTAAGGCCTTTGACCTAATATTTTAATATTCGGAACGCCTTGCTTATTAAATTTAAAATAAAATCATAACCCCAAAATGATTGAATTATGGAAGTAAATGCCAAAGAATTTAGTAATGATGACATTACGGTGACCTACGACCCCTGTATTTGTAAGCTTTCCGGAAAATGTGCCAAAGAACTTTCAGATGTTTTTAGTAACACCATTATTCCCTGGATTAATTTGGACAATTCGGAGACTGACAAAGTTGTAAAACAGATAAAAAAATGTCCCTCTGGTGCGTTACAATATTTTCTGAAAAAAGAAAAACAAGCAGTTTGAATTCGATAATAAGTGTTAATTTAAAATCCCCTTTGAATTATAGTATTCCCGGGGGATTTTTTTATGCTACCGGTTTAAAATTCATTGATATTTGTACTTGTCTAATAAAACATTTTGCGTAGCACCTACCTTTATTAAAAGGACCTGTTAATAAAAAACTCCTTAGGTAGAATCAGGCTTGACCCGTTGGCCCAAAATTTAAAGGTATGGGAGGTTGCTCGATTAAGCATTTCGAGCAAATCCCTGTTAAAAGATTCAGTTAATAAAAAATTCCTTAGGTAGAATCAGGCTTGACCCGTTGGCCCGAAATTTAAAGGTATGGGAGGTTGCTCGTAATCCTTAATTTCACCATGGGCATTTTCAAATCGAGCTATATTATCCCCTAAGGCCTTTAGTAATCGCTTGGCATGCTGGGGGGTTAGAATGATTCTAGACTTTACTTTGTTCTTTGGAACACCCGGCATAATATTTACAAAGTCAATAACGAATTCGGAAACTGAATGATTTATTATCGCTAAATTGGAATAAGTACCTTCAGCAACTTTTTCATCCAGTTCTATATTGATCTGCCCTTGTTTTTTATTGTCGTTTTCGTTTGCCATAATCTTTACATTTTACATATAAAAGCCTTCAAGTAAATAACATGAAGGCTTTTATTTTTATATTCCTAAATCACACATTCATACTCACCTTCAATTGAGGTATTTGTGAATTTTTGATCTCACAGGAATGTCAATTAATTGTAATTTAACTCTTGCTTAACTTGCATCATCTCTTCAAACTCTTCCTTAGAGCCCACAATGATATTGGTATAGTTTCGCATACCTGTACCTGCTGGAATTCTATGTCCAACAATGACATTCTCCTTCAATCCATCCAAGGTGTCAATTTTACCGGCAACAGCCGCTTCATTAAGTACTTTAGTTGTTTCCTGGAACGAAGCCGCAGAGATAAAAGATTTGGTTTGAAGCGACGCTCTGGTTATTCCCTGTAAAATTGGGGTAGCCGTTGCTGGTTGGGCATCTCTTGCAACAACCAATTCTTTATCCTCACGTCGTAAAATAGAATTTTCATCTCTTAATTGACGCGGTGAAACAATTTGCCCTGCCTTTAGGTTCTCGGAATCTCCAGGATTTTCAATAACTTTCATTCCAAAAATATCATCATTTTCTTTAATAAAGTCTGATTTGTGTACTAATTGATCTTCTAAGAACAAGGTGTCCCCAGAATCGATAATCTGTACCTTACGCATCATTTGCCTAACAACAACCTCAAAGTGCTTATCATTAATCTTCACGCCTTGTAATCGGTATACTTCCTGTACTTCATTTACTAAATATTGCTGTACGGCAGAAGGCCCTTTTATATTTAAGATATCATCGGGAGTCACTGATCCGTCAGACAATGGCATACCTGCTTTCACATAATCATTTTCCTGTACTAGAATTTGATTAGACAATTTCACCAGGTATTTCTTAATTTCTCCCAATTTAGACTCTACAATAATTTCGCGGTTCCCTCTTTTAATCTTACCAAAGGATACCACACCATCAATTTCACTAACCACAGCAGGATTTGAAGGGTTACGAGCTTCAAACAACTCGGTTACACGTGGTAACCCACCTGTAATATCACCAGCTTTTGCCGATTTACGAGGAATTTTAACCAAAATTTTTCCCACATTAATCTTCTCACCATCATCAATCATCAAGTGGGCGCCTACCGGTAGGTTGTAGGAACGGATTACTTCGCCTTTGCCATCTTCAATATGAAGCGTTGGAATTAATTTTTTGTTTCTTGATTCTGAGATTACTTTTTCTTGAAATCCCGTTTGTTCATCAATTTCAACTTGGTAGGTAACTCCTTGTTCAATATTTTCATACTGAACTTTACCCGCAAATTCTGAAATAATTACCCCGTTGTATGGATCCCAAGTACAAACAACATCACCCTTATTGAGTTCATCTCCATTATTCACGTATAATGTTGATCCATAAGGAATGTTGTTGGTGCTTAAAGTAATACCTGTTTTCTTGTCAATTAACTTAATTTCTGTTGTTCGAGAAATAACAATATCAATATCGTTTCCTTCTCCATCTTTTCCTTTTACCGTTTTAAGGTCATCAATTTCGGCAATACCATCGAACTTAACCGCTAGTTTATTTTCTTCTGAAATGTTACCGGCTATACCACCAACGTGGAACGTACGAAGTGTTAACTGTGTTCCGGGTTCTCCAATGGACTGAGCTGCCACAACACCTACGGCTTCACCTCGCTGAACCATTTTACCGGTTGCCAGATTACGACCATAACATTTTGCACAAATACCTTGTAGCGCTTCACAAGTTAACGCAGAGCGTACTTCAATGGATTCAATTGGAGATTCTCCTATAGATTTCGCAATATCATCTTCAATTAATTGACCAGCAGAAACCAATAATTCATCCGTAAGAGGATTATATACATCATTTAAAGAAACACGACCTACTATTCTTTCTTCCAGAGTTTCTACAACTTCATCGTTTTTCTTTAAGGGCTCTACTTCCACACCTCTTAGGGTACCGCAATCTTCGGAATTAATGATTACATCCTGCGAAACATCTACTAAACGACGGGTCAAATAACCTGCATCCGCAGTTTTTAGTGCAGTATCCGCGAGACCTTTACGCGCACCGTGAGTTGAGATAAAGTATTCCAAAATGGAAAGTCCCTCCTTAAAGTTGGAAAGAATTGGGTTTTCGATAATCTCTCCACCCCCAGCATTAGATTTTTTAGGCTTTGCCATTAACCCACGCATACCGGTAAGCTGACGGATTTGCTCTTTCGATCCACGAGCTCCAGAATCAAGCATCATAAATACCGAGTTAAACCCTTGCTGATCTTCACGAATACGTTTCATGGAAAGCTCGGTCAATTCAGCATTTGTGGAAGTCCAAATATCAATAACCTGGTTATAACGCTCATTATTAGTTATTAGTCCCATGTTATAGTTGGCCATAATACCATCAACTTGCTTATTGGCGCTTTCTATCATGCTTTGCTTTTCCGGAGGAATAATAATATCACCTAAACTAAATGATAACCCGCCTTGGAAAGCGAATTGGAAACCTAAAGTTCTAATAGCATCCAAGAATTCAGCGGTTTCCGGAACTGAAGTTACTTTAAGGATAGCTCCAATAATGTCCCTTAACGACTTTTTAGTTAATACCTGATTGATATATCCTGCTGCTTGTGGTACATGTTGGTTAAACAACACACGCCCAACAGTAGTTTCAATAATCATTGGTTGTAACTTTCCGTCTTGGTTAATGTCAAGAGTTCTAACTTTAATACCGGCATTTAATTCTACTTTTTTCTCATTGAAAGCTATTTCCACTTCCTCTGGAGAGTAGAAAGTCAGTCCTTCTCCCTTAATGGGCATTTCCGGAGTACCTTTACGCTCCTTGGTCATATAGTATAAGCCCAGAACCATATCTTGTGATGGTACTGTAACCGGGGAACCATTTGCAGGATTTAGGATATTATGAGATGCCAACATTAATAATTGACATTCAAGTATAGCCTCCGGTCCTAATGGTAAGTGAACCGCCATTTGATCCCCATCGAAATCCGCATTAAATGCAGTACATACCAAAGGGTGTAATTGAATCGCCTTACCTTCAATTAATTTTGGTTGAAAGGCTTGAATACCCAGACGGTGTAAGGTGGGAGCGCGGTTTAACAATACGGGATGTCCCTTCAGTACATTTTCAAGAATATCCCAAACCACAGGCTCTCTTTTATCTATAATTTTCTTTGCAGATTTAACCGTTTTAACAATTCCTCTTTCGATTAATTTCCTTATTACAAAAGGTTTATATAGTTCTGCTGCCATATTTTTTGGCAAACCACATTCATATAATTTCAATTCCGGACCAACAACAATTACCGAACGAGCTGAATAATCTACACGTTTTCCTAAGAGGTTTTGACGAAAACGTCCTTGTTTACCTTTAAGTGAATCAGACAATGACTTTAAGGGTCTGTTAGAATCTGTTTTTACCGCTGAAGATTTACGTGTATTATCAAATAAAGAGTCTACAGATTCCTGTAGCATACGCTTTTCATTACGCAAAATGACTTCAGGTGCTTTAATTTCAACCAGACGCTTTAAACGGTTGTTTCGAATAATAACACGACGATAAAGATCGTTCAAATCTGACGTTGCAAATCGACCGCCATCTAACGGCACCAATGGACGTAATTCAGGCGGAATAACCGGTATAACCTTCATAATCATCCATTCGGGGCGATTTTCACGGTTATTGTTAGCTTCACGTAATGCTTCTACAACTTGTAAACGTTTTAAAGCCTCTGTTTTACGTTGTTTGGAAGTTTCTGTGTTTGCTTTATGTCTTAATTCATAAGATAATGATTCCAGGTCTATTCTTGCCAATAACTCTATCAAACACTCAGCTCCCATTTTAGCCAGGAATTTGTTTGGATCAGTATCGTCTAAGTATTGATTATCTTGTGGTAACGATTCCAGAATATTAAGGTATTCTTCTTCTGTTAAGAAATCCATCTTTTGCAATGGTTCACCCTCTTCATTCTTAGCTAAACCGGGTTGAATTACTACGTAACGTTCGTAGTAAATAATCATATCTAATTTCTTAGATGGTAATCCTAATAAATAGCCAATTTTATTTGGTAACGAACGAAAATACCAAATATGGGCAACAGGTACCACGAGATTGATATGTCCAACTCTATCACGACGTACCTTTTTTTCAGTAACCTCTACACCACATCGGTCGCAAACAATTCCTTTATAACGTATACGCTTATACTTACCGCATGCACATTCATAATCCTTTACTGGGCCAAAAATACGTTCACAAAACAAACCATCACGTTCGGGTTTGTGTGTACGATAATTTATAGTTTCTGGTTTTAGTACCTCTCCATTAGACTCTGCTAAAATAGATTCTGGTGACGCTAAACCAATTGAGATTTGATTAAACCTCTTTACTGCATTCTTATCTTGTTTTCTTGCCATTTCTTTATTGTATTCAGTATTCAATAATCAGCTATCAGTGCTTACTTCGGGCTAATTACCACCAACTGTTTTAATTATTCCTCTAATCTGATATCTAATCCTAAACCTTTCAATTCGTGCATCAATACGTTGAAAGACTCAGGTAGTCCAGGATCTGGCATTGGTTCGCCTTTAACAATACTTTCGTAAGTTTTGGCTCTACCAATAACATCGTCAGACTTCACGGTTAAAATCTCACGTAATGTACTTGAAGCTCCATAGGCCTCAAGTGCCCATACCTCCATCTCACCAAAACGCTGTCCACCAAACTGTGCTTTACCACCAAGTGGTTGCTGAGTAATTAATGAGTATGGTCCTATAGAACGGGCGTGCATTTTATCGTCAACCATGTGTCCTAACTTAAGCATATAGATCACACCCACTGTTGCTGCTTGATCAAAACGTTCACCTGTACCCCCATCGTATAAATGGGTATGGCCATAGCGTGGAATGGCAGCTTCATCAGTCAATTCATTAATTTGGTCGATCGTTGCCCCATCAAAAATAGGAGTAGCAAATTTACGATCTAATTTTTGACCTGCCCACCCAAGAACAGTTTCATAAATCTGACCAATGTTCATACGTGAAGGTACTCCCAATGGATTCAAAACGATATCTACAGGAGTTCCATCTTCAAGAAAAGGCATATCCTCTTCACGAACAATTCGGGCAACAATACCCTTGTTACCATGACGTCCAGCCATCTTATCACCTACTTTAAGTTTACGTTTTTTGGCAATATAAACTTTGGCAAGTTTTATAATTCCCGCAGGTAATTCATCTCCTACTGAAATCGTAAATTTCTCACGACGCAATGACCCTTGTAAGTCATTTTCCTTAATCTTATAGTTATGAATTAAATCGGCAACAAGTTGATTGGTATGATCGTCTGTGGTCCATTTACCAGATACTAAATGTGCATAATCATCTACCGCATTTAACATTTTAAGCGTAAATTTCTTACCCTTTTGAAGCACTTCCTCACCTAAATCGTTATATACACCTTGAGCTGTTTTACCATTAACAATTGCAAAAAGCTTTTCAATTAAAACATTTTTTAAATCTTCAAATTTAGCATCATAAATGCCTTCTAACTGTAAAATATCGTCTTTGTCCTGAGCGCGTTTTCTTTTGTCTTTTACGGCTCTGGCAAATAACTTTTTATCAATTACTACACCATTTAATGAAGGGGAGGCTTTTAAAGATGCATCTTTAACATCCCCGGCTTTGTCTCCGAAAATGGCACGTAACAATTTTTCTTCAGGTGTAGGATCACTTTCACCTTTTGGTGTTATCTTACCAATAAGTATATCTCCGGGTTTTACCTCGGCACCTATGCGAATCATTCCGTTTTCATCCAAATCTTTGGTAGCTTCTTCTGAAACGTTTGGAATATCATTCGTTAACTCCTCATTTCCAAGCTTGGTATCCCTAACTTCTAAAGAATATTCATCGATATGAATGGATGTAAAGATATCTTCACGAACCACTTTTTCAGAAATAACAATAGCATCCTCAAAGTTATATCCTTTCCACGGCATAAAAGCCACTTTCATATTTCTACCAAGGGCCAATTCACCATTTTGAGTAGCATATCCTTCACACAACACCTGACCTTTGGTTACTTTGTCTCCCTTAATTACAATTGGTTTTAAATTAATGGAAGTGCCTTGGTTTGTTTTTCTGAATTTCACCAATTCATAAGTTTTAATATCACTATCAAAACTTACTTTGGCTTCATCTTCGGTACGCTCATACTTAATTTTAATCTCGTTTGCATCAACGTAAAGTACTTCGCCATTACCTTCAGCATTAATTAATACCCTTGAATCGGACGCAACTTGACGCTCCAGTCCGGTACCTACAATGGGTGATTGAGGTAATAACAAAGGTACTGCTTGACGCATCATGTTTGATCCCATTAATGCACGGTTCGCATCATCGTGCTCTAAGAATGGAATTAATGACGCTGATATAGACGATATCTGATTGGGAGCGACATCTGTATAATGAACATTTATAGGTTCAACCACAGGGAAATCACCTTCCATTCTGGAAATGACCTTATCATGTAAAATCTTGCCTTTGTCATCAACCTTTACTGTAGCTTGTGCGATGAGTTTTTCCTCTTCTTCCTCAGCACTTAAATAAACAGGGGCTCCCTTAATGTCTACCACACCATTTTCAACCGGACGATAAGGGGTCTCAATGAATCCCATGGAGTTTACCTTGGCATATACCGAAAGTGATGATATTAAACCAATGTTAGGTCCTTCTGGTGTTTCAATAGGACATAATCGCCCATAATGCGTGTAATGAACGTCACGTACTTCAAACCCGGCTCTTTCTCGAGATAAACCACCTGGACCTAATGCGGATAAACGACGCTTATGCGTAATTTCCGCTAGAGGATTGGTTTGGTCCATAAATTGAGACAACTGATTAGTCCCGAAAAACGAATTTATAACTGACGATAACGTCTTCGCATTAATCAGGTCTATTGGGGTAAACACTTCATTATCCCTTACATTCATACGCTCACGGATGGTACGTGCCATACGTGCTAAACCAACTCCGAATTGTTGTGATAATTGCTCACCTACAGTACGCACACGTCGGTTTGACAAGTGGTCAATATCATCAATCTCTGCTTTAGAGTTAATCAACTCGATTAAGTATTTGATAATAGTTATGATATCTTCCTTGGTAAGCACCTGCTTATCCATTCCGATATCAAGACCTAACTTTTTGTTCATTCTATAACGTCCAACTTCTCCTAATGAATAACGTTGATCACTAAAAAATAATTTATCAATAATACCACGAGCGGTCTCCTCATCTGGTGGTTCAGCATTGCGCAATTGGCGATAAATATGTTCTACAGCCTCCTTTTCTGAATTCGTAGGGTCCTTTTGTAAGGTGTTGTGAATAATGGCATAATCACCTTGCTCCGAAGTTTCCTTATGTAAAAGAATAGTTTTTACTTCCGCTTCTAGAATTTCTTCTATATTGTCCTTATCAAGAACGGTATCACGGTCCAAAACAATTTCGTTTCGTTCAATAGAAACAACTTCACCAGTATCTTCATCGACAAAATCTTCATGCCAAGTATTGAGGACACGAGCGGCTAACTTTCTGCCTAAATATTTTTTTAAGCCGGATTTAGAAACTTTAACCTCTTCTGCCAAGTCAAATATTTCCAATATATCCTTATCACGCTCAAATCCAATGGCACGGAAAAGTGTGGTAACAGGTAATTTCTTCTTTCTATCTATATAGGCATACATCACCTGATTAATATCTGTAGCAAATTCAATCCAAGATCCTTTAAATGGGATAACTCTCGCCGAATATAATTTAGTTCCATTAGCATGAAACGACTGACCAAAGAATACGCCGGGTGATCGGTGTAATTGTGATACAACAACACGTTCTGCACCATTTATAACGAAAGTACCGCTTGGAGTCATGTATGGTATGGTCCCTAAATACACATCTTGAACGATCGTTTCAAAATCCTCATGTTCAGGATCTGTACAATACAGTTTTAACCTTGCTTTAAGAGGTACACTGTAGGTAAGCCCTCTTTCAATACACTCTTCAATAGCATATCTGGGTGGATCTACAAAATAATCTAGAAATTCTAATACGAATTGATTACGTGAATCTGTTATTGGAAAATTTTCCATGAAGGTATTATATAACCCTTCGTCTCCTCGTTCTTCAGATTTAGTCTCCAATTGGAAAAAATCCTGGAATGACTTAATTTGTATATCCAAGAAATCTGGATATTCGGTTCTGTTTACAATGGAGGAGAAATTTAATCTTTCAGCTTGTGTTGACAACATCAATGGACGAAATTTTGATTAAAAAATAGTGATAGTGTTTGTAAACACTACTTAAATGGGCCAAATAACATGATTAAAATAACAATGCCATCTAGTCATTTTTACGGTATATATTATATACGCAAAATGGTTTAGGTCTTATCCCGAGTTATCGAGACAAACCTAAACCTTTGTATTGATTGAGCGTTAAGCTTATTTAAGCTCAACTTCAGCTCCTGCTTCTTCTAACTGTGATTTTAAAGCCTCTGCTTCATCTTTGGAAACCCCTTCTTTAATTGCGTTAGGTGCACCATCAACTAATTCTTTAGCTTCTTTTAATCCTAAACCAGTCAATTCTTTAACTAATTTTACAACTGCTAACTTAGAAGCTCCAGCTGCTTTTAATACTACATCAAACTCAGTTTGAGCCTCACCAGCATCGTCTCCACCTCCAGCGGCAGGACCAGCCACTGCAACTGCAGCAGCTGCAGGCTCGATACCATACTCTTCCTTTAATATAGTAGCTAACTCATTTACTTCTTTAACTGTCAAGTTAACTAATTGTTCTGCGAAATCTTTTAAATCTGCCATTTTTCTATCGTTTTAATAAATTTTTAATTTTAATATGTGTAATAAAGTGCGAACTTATTTTAGTACTATCCTTCTTTTTCTGATAGTGTTTTAATAATACCTGCTAATTTTCCTCCACCCGATTGAAGCGCGGAAATCACATTCTTAGCTGGAGACTGTAATAACATGACAATATCTCCTATCAATTCTTCTCTAGATTTGATATCCACTAAGGTGTCTAATTGATTGTCCCCTATATAAATAGCTTCTTCAATAAAAGCTCCTTTCAATAAAGGTTTTTCAGATTTCTTTCTGAAGTTTTTTATTACCTTAGCCGGTGCATTTCCGGTTTCAGAATACATTACTGAGGTATTACCTTTTAAAACTGTAGGAAGTTCCCCAAACTGCTTGTCTGACGCTTCCATTGCCTTTGCAAGTAAAGTGTTCTTAACTACCGCTAATTTTACGTTTGCTTTAAAACAGGCACGTCGTAAATCAGAAGTTGCTCCTGCATTTAACCCTGATATATCCGCTAAATAAATATTTGCGCTACTGGCTAATTGTGCAGTTAAGTCTTCAATTACTTGTGATTTTTCTTCTCTTGTCATAATAAAAGTTTATTAACCAACTTTTGGGTCAACTGAAACACTGGGGCTCATAGTACTCGATAAGTAAATACTTTTTACGTATGTCCCTTTTGCAGCAGTTGGTTTTAATTTTATTAATGTTTGTATTAATTCGTTTGCATTACCCGCAATTTTATCTGCACTAAATGATGCTTTACCAATTGCAGCATGAACAATACCAGTTTTATCAACTTTGAAATCAATTTTCCCGGCTTTTACTTCACTAACAGCTTTAGCGATGTCCATGGTAACCGTACCTGTTTTGGGATTTGGCATCAAACCACGAGGACCTAATATACGTCCCAGGGGACCTAATTTTCCCATTACACTTGGCATGGTAATTATCACGTCAACATCGGTCCAGCCATTTTTAATTTTATCAAGGTATTCATCCAATCCGACATAATCAGCTCCAGCTTCCTGAGCTTCTGCTTCTTTATCCGGAGTAACCAAAGCTAAAACTTTCATGTCTTTACCAGTACCATGAGGAAGTGAAACCACACCTCTTACCATCTGATTAGCTTTTCTGGGATCAACCCCTAAACGAACCGCGATATCAACTGATGCGTCAAACTTTGTATTGGTGATTTCTTTTACCAAGGCAGATGCTTCAACTAATGAATATAATCTCCCCTTTTCTATCTTAGCCAAAGCTTCCTTTTGCTTTTTTGTTAATCTTGCCATTTTTAATGTCTTTAATAGATTAAGAAGGGAATTTTCCCGTTACAGTTATTCCCATGGATCTTGCGGTACCAGCAACCATCTTCATAGCAGATTCCACTGTAAATGCATTTAAATCTTGCATTTTGTCCTCTGCTATGGATTTGATTTGATCCCACGAAACTTTAGCTACTTTCCTTCGGTTTGGTTCTCCTGAACCCTTCTTTAATTTGGCCGCTTCTAATAATTGTACTGCAGCTGGAGGCGTTTTAATAACAAAATCAAACGACTTGTCTTTATAAACTGAGATAACAACAGGTAATATTTTACCTGCCTTGTCTTGGGTTCTCGCATTAAATTGCTTACAGAACTCCATAATGTTAACTCCAGCAGCACCTAAAGCGGGTCCAACCGGTGGCGATGGATTCGCAGCACCTCCCCGAACTTGTAACTTAACTACTTTACCTAATTCTTTTGCCATTTTTAATAATTTAAGTTGGTACAATCTTTAATATTGGAAGCGAAAATTATACCTTTATATATAGTGTAACAATTATTATACTTTTTCAACCTGCATATAACTGAGCTCCAATGGTGTTTTTCTTCCAAAAATCTTCACCATGACTTCTAGTTTACGCTTTTCTTCATTTATCTTTTCGATAGTACCATCAAAACCATTAAATGGCCCATCTATTACTTTTACAGTTTCACCCTTTGTGAAAGGTATGGCGACATTCGTTGATTCTTCAACAGAAAGTTCATCGACCTTACCTAGCATACGGTTAACTTCGGATGGTCTTAATGGTACCGGATCTCCTCCTTTGGTTTCTCCTAAAAATCCAATAACATTAGTGACCGACCTAATGATGTGTGGTACTTCACCAGAAAGGTTAGCTTGAATCATAATGTAACCTGGGAAGAAAACTTTTTCTTTACTTATTTTTTTCCCATTTCTAATTTGAATTACTTTTTCCGTAGGGACCAATACTTGATCTACATAATCCTGAAGGCCTAAACGAGCTATTTCGTTCTCGATGTAGGTCTTGATTTTATTTTCCTGACCACTTACAGCCCTAACGACATACCATTTTTTTTCACTTACTTCTGACATAATTTCTTTTTAACCATTAATCCAATCAAAGTAAAGTGTAATAACTTTGCTGAAAACTGTATCTACACCCCAAATTGCTAAGGAGAAGATAATTGAAAAAACAGCCACCAGAACAGTTAATTTTTGAGCTTCTGCCCAAGGTGTCCAAGTAACATTATTCTTTAATTCTTCGAATGATTCCTTAATATAATTTACAATTCCAGACATTTAATTATTTTTTTTACACATATAAAGCGTAATTATTGAGAATTATTTTCTCTTTCCAGGGTTCTATAATTTTTTTGTTAGCTATTTTAAATACGTCATCCCAAATCATAATCCCTAATCCAGATAATCGTATTCGTTGCTCTCAACTTTTCGTTTGCACGGGTTGAGAGACTCGAACTCCCGACACCTGGTTTTGGAGACCAGTGCTCTACCAACTGAGCTAAACCCGTAAATATAAGTCAAAAGGCATCACGCTTTTAGCGTGATACCTTAAAGAATTTATATTAATCTATCGTTTAATCTAAAATTTCAGTTACCTGACCAGCACCTACAGTTCTACCTCCTTCACGTATCGCAAAACGCAAACCAACGTTCATAGCAATGGATTGAATTAGATCTACTGTAATTGTCAAGTTGTCACCAGGCATAACCATTTCAACACCACTTGGTAGAGTAATATTACCGGTTACATCAGTTGTACGAACATAAAACTGTGGACGGTAATTATTGTGGAATGGTGTGTGACGACCACCTTCTTCTTTTTTCAAGATGTAAACCTCAGCTTTAAATTGTTTGTGAGGGGTTACAGAACCAGGCTTAGTAATTACCATACCTCTAGAGATTTGTGTTTTCTCAATACCTCTTAACAAGATACCAGCGTTATCACCTGCTTCACCTCTATCCAAAATTTGGCGGAACATTTCGATACCTGTTATTGTAGAAGTCAATTTTTCTGCTCCCATACCAATAATCTCAACAGGATCACCAGTTTTAGCAATACCAGTTTCTATTCTACCGGTGGCAACCGTTCCTCGCCCAGTGATAGAGAATACATCTTCGATCGGCATTAAGAAAGGTTTATCCATATCACGAACAGGTTCTTCAATCCATGTATCACAAGCTTCCATTAATTCCATAACAGAATCCACCCATTTTTGCTCACCGTTAAGTGCACCTAAGGCAGAACCAGAGATAACAGGACCATTATCGCCATCATATTCGTAGAAATTTAATAAATCCCTAACTTCCATGTCAACCAGCTCTAAAAGCTCTTCATCATCCACCATATCAACTTTATTTAGGAATACAACGATACGTGGAATACCTACTTGACGTCCTAATAAGATGTGCTCACGAGTTTGTGGCATTGGGCCATCAGTAGCAGCAACTACTAAAATAGCACCATCCATTTGAGCCGCACCGGTAACCATGTTTTTTACATAATCCGCGTGACCTGGACAGTCAACGTGCGCATAGTGACGATTAGCTGTTTGATACTCAACGTGAGAAGTATTAATTGTAATACCTCTTTCCTTTTCTTCCGGAGCATTGTCAATCTGATCAAAAGATTTTGCTTCTGATAGACCTGCATCAGCCAATACTTTAGTAATAGCAGCAGTTAAAGTTGTTTTTCCGTGATCTACGTGTCCAATTGTACCTATATTTAAATGTGGTTTTGAACGATCGAAAGTTCCTTTTGCCATGTTAAAAAATTTTAATCTTAGTTATATAATAATATTAGTGTCTTTAATTTATGTACTTTTAATTGAGCCAATGACGGGATTTGAACCCGTGACCTCTTCCTTACCAAGGAAACGCTCTACCCCTGAGCTACACCGGCAGTTCATTTACGATTACCGATTTTTAGATTTACGATTTTTAATCTCGCACTTCGTAGCTCGTAAATTTTAGAGCGGGAGACCGGGTTCGAACCGGCGACATTCAGCTTGGAAGGCTGACGCTCTACCAACTGAGCTACTCCCGCATTTGTGATTTCAGATTGATTACTTATAATTTTGATTTGATCAAATCAAACATTATTGATATACAACCTTAAATCAACTGGTGGGGAGAGCAGGATTCGAACCTGCGAAGACATAGTCAACAGATTTACAGTCTGTCCTCGTTGGCCGCTTGAGTATCTCCCCGGTAATTTTATTTCAGCTTTTTATAAGAACTTATATTAAAAAATTATATTCGTTTTTACAAAAAAAAATCTAAGTTTTACGAGCCTCCAGAGGGACTCGAACCCACGACCTGCTGATTACAAATCAGCTGCTCTAGCCAGCTGAGCTATGGAGGCATTTCACTACTTTTTTTTCATAAAAAAAGTCCGCTATTTCTAACGGACTGCAAATGTATATATTTATTTTCTTATTCAAAACATTTTTTGAAAAATTTTGTTATGAATGTGCTCGTAGTTTTTCTTTTCTCTTTATGAGTTGTCTTTCTAAGGATGATACGGCTATATCTGCTCCTTCTTCAAAAGATTTACATTGCTTCTTTACTACTAAACTATCTCCTGGAACACTTACTCTGGCTTCAAAAATCTTATTCTCCTTGTCACTGGTATTTTCTACCTTCAAATAAACATCCGATTTAATGACTTTGTCATAAAATAATTCCAATTTATCCATTCGCTTTTGGATAAAATCCAACAATTTTTTGTCTGCACTAAAATTTACCGATTGCGTGTTTACTTTCATACTTCTCATGTTTTGGTTAGACAATAATAATTTAATGTTGTTCTTTACTTCTTGGGTGTGCCTTTAAATGTACTTTCTTTAACTCTGCAATGCTATTATGGGTATACACCTGAGTTGCGGCCAAACTGGAATGTCCAAGAAGTTCTTTAACAGCATTTAAATCGGCACCTTGGTTTAATAAATGAGTTGCAAAAGAGTGCCTTAAAATATGCGGACTCTTTTTTACTTTTGAAGATGCTTTACTAAAATAATTATTTATTATTCTGTAAACAAGTGTTTCATAAATTTTTGCACCTTTTTTTGTCAAAAACAAACTATCCGAATCCTGGATATTTTCCAAACGACTTCTCTTTACTAAATACATCTCTAAAGTCTTTAATATAGAATCTAATAACGGAACAATACGCTCTTTATTCCTCTTGCCTAATACCTTTAATGTTTTACTTTGAAAATTTAAACTGTTGAGCTTTAAATTGACCAATTCAATTCTTCGGATGCCTGTTGAATAAAAGAGCTCTACAATCACTCTATCCCTGATACCTTCAAAACTATCGTCAAAAATTATATCGTCAAGGACCTTATCTATTTCTGCCTTCGAAAATGGTAATTGTACCTTTTTTATTGTCTTTAAGGCTTTGTGTATGGTTAAAGGATTGGTTTTTATTTCTCCAATTTTAAGTTGAAACCTATAGAACGTATTCAATGCAGATATTTTTCTATTGATACTGCGATTGGAAATATTTTGTTCTACTAAACTAATAATCCAACTTCTTATTTGAGCATAGTTTACACTAACAATATCCATCGAACTGAATTCATCCTTTATAAATCCTGAAAAACTTTCAATATCATTGGTATAAGCCTTTACCGTTAAGGATGAATACTTTTTTTCTAGTAACAAATAATCTGTAAAAGGTTTTAGAGTATTCAATAGTTCTGTGTCATAGATTTGAATTTAAAGTTAGAAAAAACTAAGCTTAAAAACTAATCCTAAAAATATCCTTCAGTTTAAGGCAAAAAAAATCCTGCCATAAGGCAGGATTGAATTTTATTAGGAACCCTTTAAATTTCTTCGGCGTCCCTTAACTTTTGTATATGTTGCGCTTTTTGAATCTGCGCCCTGCGTTCAACTGAAGGTTTTGTAAATTGTTTACGTTGCTGTAATTGACGTTTCACTCCTGTTCTGTCAAACTTGCGCTTAAAGCGTTTTAACGCTCTATCTATATTCTCACCTTCTTTAATGGGTATAATTAACATAGTGTCTTAACCTCCTCTCTTTTAGATTTTGTGGGTGCAAATATAATTAATAATTAAAAATGAACAATTAAAATTTTAACAAATATTTTAATTGCCCCATGACGGATTCAAAATAAACGATATTCCCATAAATTTTATGCTGCGTAGTCCAGGTCCAATTGAACAAGTTAATAAAATATAACTCTACACCATTGGCCATGAAATTAAACGTAATAAGCTCATTGATAGCAGCAAAGCTTTAAAACAAAAGGTCATTTTAAATCAATAAGTAGGCAACTCATTAAAACTAAGTTGCTGGTTTATATTCCTTCTTGTCTATGACAATCTTGGCTAAAATTTCCCTCAAAATCTCTGAGGTACCACCTCCAATAGGTCCTAACCTGCTATCTCTCAATAATCGCGCTAATGGGTAATCCTCCATATAACCATAGCCGCCCAAAAACTGCAGGCATTGATAGATTACTTCATCAGCCATTTTAGTAGATTTTAGCTTTGATATGGTCGCTTCTTTTACTACATATTCGCCTTGATTTAATCGAGCGGCAACCGAATAATTGTATGTTTTGCATAATTCTATGTCTGCATATAACTCTACCGCCGAATGACGTAAGGCCTGAAACTGATCTATTGTTTTACCAAACGCCTTCCTCTCAGACATAAATTGCAGGGCATATTCTAAAGCAAATTCTGCTCGGGCATGTGCATTGATTCCCATAACCAAACGCTCCAATGAAAAGTGTTGTACGATATAACCAAACCCTCTATTTTCCTCTCCTAAAAGATGTGTTGCGGGAATCTTAACATTATCGAATGCAATTTCTCCTGTATCGGAAGCCCGCCACCCCAGTTTATTTAGTTTAGTGGCCGATAACCCTTTGGTCTCACGGTCGATTATAAACAGACTCATTCCTTTATTTCCTAATTCCGGATTTGTTTTAGCTGCTACAACAAGATAATCGCTGTAATATCCATTTGTAATAAAGGTCTTAGAACCATTAATAATGTAGTAATCTCCATCCTTAACAGCAGTAGTACGCATTCCCGCGACATCGCTTCCACCAAATGGCTCAGTAAGACAAAGACTTCCTATTTTATCACCATTAATACTCGGTACTAAATATTTTTGTTTTAAAGCTTCATTTCCCTCTGCATTAAGATGCGTCATAGCCAAATACACGTGCGCCCAGATCGCTGCAGCAAAACCACCGGAATTAATTTTTTGAAGTTCTTCTAAAAGAATAACAGTGTAGAACAAATCTAGATTTAGACCTCCATAGGCTTCCGGATAATTAATTCCAAAATAACCCATTTGGCCAAATTTCTTCCATATGAATCGTTCTATAGTTCCGGTCTTTTCCCACTTTTCAATATGGGGTACAACTTCTTTTTTTAAGAAATCCTGAAGGCTTTTTCTAAAAAGATTATGCTCTTCAGTAAAGTATATACTATTCATCTATTTTCTTTTTCGAGCGACAAATATAATTTAATTATCTCTAATTTATTTATTGGAAAGCCCTTAACTTTTTTCAATTCCTCTAGGTCTGTAAATCCGTCTCGTAACGTCCGTTCCTCTATAATTGATGAGGCTACATCATAGTCGATATGTTGAATGGTAACCAATTCTTCTATGGTTGCTGTATTTAAATCTATTTTTTGAACAGGTCTCGGCGTTTTAACCGCAAAATCATTTGTAATCCTTTTAATAACTTCTGGAGACAGACCATAAATGTCCCTTAACTGGACATCTGCTATAAATCCTCCAACAAATTTATTCCTGTATTTGATAATGCGTTGTGAAAGTACTTCTCCCACTCCGATTACCTTCTGTAATTGTTGAGCTGTTGCCGTATTTAAATCCAGCTTTTGTGATACCGTTTTGGGTTTGGCATTAAGATCATAACGATGAGCTGACAACCGCGGGCTTTTCACCCCATCTGGAAATTTAAAATAAGGTGAAATAAGCGCAAGCAAGGAATCTGATACTTTGGTGACTTCTTGAAATTGTTTGGCAGAATTAATCCATTGATTTTGCTCTCTATAGGCCAACAGACGATCAATTTCCTCATTACTCATTCCTAAAACAGAGCCTTTATAATCAGAGATAAAATTAGGGTTGAATGGAAATATTTTAGTTTTTTGAAACGCAATTTCAATTTGTCGTAATGAATCAATTTCCTTTGAATACAGCGTATAGGCCTCCTGATTATAAGGCACTTTTTCTGAAGAAAAATCAAAAAGTAAATAACTTATTTGAAGGACCACAATAATGAAAACCAATAAAAAAATCCCATGTCGCTGTTGTTTGGTAAACAGAAAATGGGATTTCATATTTATAATGTTTTACAAATTAATTAACCATTCAAAGCCTCTCTCTTCATTTTAATGGCATCGACATAGCGCTTAAGTTGTTTTTTCACCACGGGCATTAACAAATATAATCCTACCATATTAGGGAACACCATAGCAAAAATCATGGCATCTGAAAAATCCCAAATGGATTTCATACTTGCAGCGGCCCCTATAACTACGAAGGTTAAAAATAAAATCTTATAGGTTAGGTCAGCTTTTTTACCTCTTCCAAAAAGAAATTTCCATGATTGAAGTCCGTAATACGACCAAGAAATCATCGTTGAAATGGCAAACAGGAACACCGCTATGGTTAAGAAAATTTTTGAGTAGGGTATATATTCATGAAATGCAATGGATGTAATTCCTGCACCTTCGTAGGCCACACCGTCAATAAAGACAGAACCAGAGCCATCTCCACCATATTCAAAAAAGCCCCCAAAGTTAAAAATAACAATTACTAAAGCGGTCATCGTGCAAATAACAACGGTATCGATAAATGGCTCTAATAAGGCAACCAACCCTTCACTAGCTGAGTATTTAGTTTTTACTGCGGAGTGAGCTATTGAAGCTGAACCAGCACCTGCTTCGTTAGAAAAAGCCGCACGTTTAAATCCTACCAAAAGAACTCCTATAACACCACCCACTCCAATAGCTTTGGGATTGAATGCTTCATTTACAATTAAGGCAATAGCATCGTCAAGTAATGAGAAATTACTAAAAATGATATACAGACAACATATAATATACAGGACTGCCATGAAAGGCACTATTTTTTCAGTTACTGAAGCAATCCTTTTGATTCCACCAATAATTATTATACCCACTAAAAACGCAATAACCAAACCTATTACAGTACCAGCCATAGTACTTTCAAGACCTAAAAGCTCCTTAACAACAATTGTTGCCTGATTGGATTGCGCCGCATTACCACCACCAAAAGAACCTCCAATACAAAAAATGGCAAACAGCACTGCTGCAATTTTACCCAATGTTTTAAATCCTTTTTCCTTAAGTCCTTTGGTTAAATAATACATGGGTCCACCATAAACAGTACCATCTTCACCAACGTCTCTGTAATGAACCCCTAAGGTACACTCGACAAATTTAGTTGACATTCCAAGGAGTCCACAAATTATCATCCAAAAGGTAGCTCCAGGTCCTCCCAAGGCGATAGCCAAGGCCACACCCGCAATATTTCCATTCCCTACGGTTCCAGATACAGCGGTTGCCAATGCCTGAAAGTGAGAAACCTCACCATGGGAACTTTCATCCCTAATAGTCTCCTTAATATCACCATCTATCTCGAGATCACTGTGCAGGCTCTCTATATTCTCTATATGTTCCTCAATATCATCTACCTTGTTAATATCCTGACCTTGAGCAATACCGTCCTCACCATACAGAATTTTTGCTCCATGCTTCTCTATATCCTCATATTTTCCTCTTACTACATTTATGGCAGTCCAAAAATGTCTAAAATTGGGGAATTTAAAATAGAGTGTAAAAAACGCCGCACTAAAAACCAACAGCAGTAAAACAAATGGTATATAAATCTGGATCTTCTGTCCGTCAACAATTAATTCGTGTTGGTAAATAGGGAAAAAAATAACATTTGAAAAAAAATCTGAAATTGGTTTAAAAGCTTCATCTATTCGTTGATCTATACCTTTGTTGACTGTTTCCTGGGCAAATGTAAGTATCGGCAAAATGATTGCTATAATAGGCAGAAGAAATTTTTTCATGTAGAATTAAAATTAGTTAGCTGATAATTTTTTAAAAGCCAGCAAGATGCTAAAAATTATTGATTATATAAAACATAAGCTGTTAAAATAAAAAATGCTAATCTATATCATAAGTAGAATTTAAGGCTTCTATTTGCTCTGGACGACCTAAAACAATAATTTTAGAATTTATCGCTAACTCTAATTCTGCTTCAGGATTAACAATATATTCCCCATTTTCATCCTTGTACCCTATAACGGTACAACCGGTTTTTTTCCTCAAATCCAAATCCTTAATGGTTTTAACGGATTTACCAGAGTATAATTTTTCCACTGCCACTTCTTCTATATTGATATTATTTTTACCCACTATAGAAAGGTTGTCTATAAACTCCATCAAACCGGGAACCACCACCAGGGAGGCCATATGACTACCTCCTATGTTATCGGGCAGTATCACATTATTGGCTCCGGCAAACTTAAGTTTATCATAAGACGATTCATTTGAAGCACGACTTATTATATTAATAGTCTTATTTATTTGTCTTGTGGATAACACAACAAATAAATTATCTGCATCATTAGGGAGGGCCGAAATAAAATTTGAAGCCCGATCAATACCAGCACGAATCAATACCTCATCTTCATTGGCATTTCCAATAATATAGGGTACATTATCCATCTGTAATCGCTCTTCCATATCTCTATTTTTCTCGATAACCACAAATGCCTTTTTATGTGCCATTAATTTTTTAACCGCCTGTTTACCATTTCGCCCATAACCGCAAACCACAACATGGTTTTTAAAGCCATCTATTTTTTTTTGCATCTTCTTAAGTTTTAATTCTTCAATATCATTTTTACTTAAAATATATTCTGTGATCACTGATAAAGCATACCCGACAATAACCACACTTGCCAATATTAAAAATATTGTAAATATTTTAGATTCCTGATCCAGTGGGACCACTTCACCAAATCCAACTGTGGTCATGGTAATTACCGTCATATAAAGGGCATCGATCCAAGAGTAGTTAGATATCATCATAAATCCTATGATGCCAATTAACATAATCAATACCAATAAAAATAAAGCTGTATATATTTTGGTCCTAAAAAAACGTATTAATGGATTTGTCATAGAATTATAAATCGAATACTGATGAACGCTTGGTATAAATTAAATCTTTGATTCGTATCCAAAAAGCCAAAAATAAATATAATGCAAACCCAAAACCCAGCGTAACAAATGTTAGATACATAAATGAGGTTCTTACTACTTTAGCCCTGATACCCAAGCGATCTGCAATACGCTGGCATACATAATATCCGTGTTTTTGAAAAAACAATACTGGTCGGTAAATATTCATGCTGCAATTTAATACTTCCTTTTCTAGTTTAAAAGTTTCTTAACGAAGAAGTTATTAGTTTAAATTTAAGGACTACCTTAAACTAATCCAATAATTCTTTTTGTCTATTTCGATCAACGGCATAATAGCTTACTTCCAATTGCACATTGCAAACATTTATGTTTATCACAATATTCCGTTTTTAACTGAATTAAGGCTTGGGAATGTAACGCCGATTTTGACAAAGGTTTTAAATTATTAAAAGCATTAACAATACCATTGGTTTCAGATTCTATGTTTGAGATAATATATAAAACTTCATGTTCAACCGGTTCTCCTTTATGTTTTGCATAACAAAATTTTAAAGGTAAGATGGTATTTATTAAAAGTAAATGGATGAATGCCTTCGAAACAAATTTGACAGATGCCTTAGATTCCTTAAAAAAGGTATAATGGTTTTCCCAAAATGAGGTTGTAGAAACTTTAAACAACTCATAATAAGCCTCAAGGGTCTGAGCGTCCATAATCTTAGAAAACAAATTTTGATGCTTATGGTATAAACTAGACAATTGCGAAAGCCTGATAGTCGGGAAATTTATGGGTCGCAACCTAAAAAACTGTACTGGCATTATATTGATATTATCTAATGCAAATTTTTGTTTAAGAAATTGATAATCCAAAACTAAGTTTTTATAGTATCCATTTTCATGAGTATCCTCCAATAATCCAGATTGTCCAAAAAATAGGGCCTCCAGCATTTGTAAATTAGATTGTGTTTTTCTTACTATCGAAAAAGGAGTGGCATTTGCCATACTTAAAAATGCCTCACCGTTGATATTCAAACCAAAATTCTTTGTCAACATCTTAAATAAGACCTCTTCCCAGTCATTCTTTAAATCTCTCAATAAAAACCGAATAGCTTCAGACTTTCTCTCCAGGCGTTCCAAATACAGACGCTCTAACCAATTATCAATCAATAAATCACTTATATCCGAAAAATTACTTTCACAATTAATCCAATGATTCCTTTTTGAATACAGTTCCTCGTAATTAGTCAAAATATTTTTTGGAATATAATCTTTTAGAACTATTGTAGGCAGAACCGAATTATCACTTCTAAAAACATCGGTATCATGTTCCCAAACCACATGTAAAATTACATTATCATAACTTTTGTCCTTTTCATGACTATGAAAATACCAGTCGGATGACTTAAGATGGATTTCAACATTGCCAATCCAAAGTTGCTCCCCAATCTGCAGTTGGGCATTAAAAAAATCAGGACCAGCATTATGGTTAGTTTGACCGGCAGATCGTATTATAATAGACTCCCCTTCAGCAGTTTTTAAAGTGGAAGATCCGAATTTTTTATACTTCCATAAGTAATGTAAAAAATCTTCTTTCATGATGGAAAGATAAAACCTACAAATAAAAGTACCAAATCTAAAACGCCCTTTATTTTATAATATCAATACATTTGTAAAAATTTATTTTCATGGAACAGCTCACCTTAACCACCCCAGCATTACTTTTTTCAGCAATATCATTAATTATGTTAGCCTATACAAACAGGTTTTTAGCTTATGCCAATGTAATTAGAAATTTACATGACAAGTATATTCAAAAAAAGGATTCTGTATTGATTGCCCAGATTCAAAACATTAAACGTCGTCTATACTTAACCCGCTCAATGCAGATTTTTGGCATAACCAGTCTATTGTTTTGTGTGCTAACCATGTTTTTAATTTACATACAGCAACACACTATTGCCATTTGGGTATTTGGTTTTGCCTTACTCCTGTTAATTCTTTCCCTTACCCTTTTAATTATTGAAATACAAATTTCTGTAAAAGCATTAGAACATCATATAAGCGATATTGAAAACAACTAGCTTAAACTGGCTAAACTAGCCTTAAGGGTTTCTATTTTTGCCAGGGCATCGGCTTCTTTCTTCTTTTCATTTGCAACAACTTGTTCTGGTGCATTATTTATAAATCGTTCATTGGAGAGTTTCTTTTGAACAGATTGAAGGAAGCCTTTGGTATAATTCAATTCTTCTGTTAGCTTTTGAATTTCTAAATCGATGTCTATAGATCCTGGTGTGGGAATAAAATATTCGTTAGACTTCACCCTAAATGTTAAAGATCCTTCAACCGCCTGAGTCACATAATCAATAGAATCCAGATTACCTAACTTGATAAGTATTGGGTCTAGCAATATACTAGTGTTTTCATTATTAATCACAGCAAACGCAATAGCGTCTTTAAACGCAATATTTTTCTGTTTTCTTATTGTACGTATGCCGGAAATAACTTCGGAAGCAAAATCAAATGCTTGAATTATATCCTCATTTACTGGCTTACTTTTTGGCCATTGTGCTATAATTAATGCTTCTTTTGGAGAACGCTTCGTTATGCACTGCCAAATTTCTTCTGTGAGGAAAGGCATAAAAGGATGCAATATTTTTAAGTTATTCTCTAAGATGGTTATGATTGCATTATATGTCGTTTGGTCTATAGGTTCTCCAAATTCAGGTTTTATCATTTCTAGTAACCATGAACAGAAGTCGTTCCAAATTAATTTATAAGTCTCCATTAAGGCATCGCTTAACCTATATTTATTAAAGTGATCTTCAATGGTCGTTAACGTCTTGTGGAATTTATTATCAAACCATTGCAATGCAATTTTGGCATGTTCTGGTTGTTCCATATCCTTTATTTCCCATCCATTTATCAACCTGAAGGCATTCCAGATTTTATTGGAAAATGCTTTTCCTTGTTGGCATAACGACTCATCAAATGGTAAATCATTACCGGCCGGAGAACACATTAACATTCCAACGCGCACCCCATCAGCTCCATACTGATCCATTAATTCAATGGGATCTGGGGAATTACCCAATGATTTACTCATTTTGCGTCCTTTTTTATCGCGAACTATTCCTGTAAAATACACATTTTTGAAAGGGAATTCACCACGATACTCATAACCGGCAATAATCATACGAGCAACCCAAAAAAACATAATTTCCGGAGCTGTTACTAAATCATTTGTTGGGTAGTAGTATTTTATTTCCTCATTTTCCGGGTGTCTAATGCCATCAAAAACACTAATTGGCCATAACCAGGAGGAAAACCATGTATCCACGACATCAGATTCCTGTTTGAGATCGGAGTGGGATAAATCAGAATTGCCAGTAGCTAACTTTGCTAACTGTAAAGCTTCATCCATGGATTTGGCCACAACAAAATCGTTTACTCCATCACCAAAATAATATGCCGGAATTTGATGTCCCCAATATAACTGACGTGATATGTTCCAATCCCGAACATTTTCCATCCAATTTCTATAGGCATTTTTAAATTTCTTGGGATGAAATTCTATGGTATCATCCATGACGTTTTCTAATGCTGGTTTGGACAGGTCCTTCATCTTTAAAAACCACTGTATAGAAATTTTTGGTTCGATAATGGCATTTGTTCGTTCGCTGGTTCCGACTTTATGGGTATAATCTTCGGTTTTTACCATAACACCTAAATCTTCCAGTTCCATGGCTATTTTCCTTCTTGCTAATTCCCTATCCATTCCCTCATAATGCAGTCCATAATGATTTAAGGTAGCATCATCGTTTAAAATGTCAATTACTTCTAAATTATGGCGTTCTCCTATGTCCTTATCATTGACATCATGTGCAGGTGTAATCTTTAAGCATCCCGTACCAAATTCCATATCCACGTAATCGTCTTGAATTATGGGTACCACACGATTACAAATTGGCACTACAACTTTTTTACCCTTTAATTTTTTAAAACGCTCATCCGAGGGATTAACACAAACTGCAGTATCGCCCAAAATAGTTTCTGGTCTTGTCGTAGCTATGGTGAGATATTGATCTTCTCCTTCAATTTTATATTTGACGAAGTAAAGTTTATCGGTTCTTTCAATATAAATAACCTCTTCATCAGAAAGTGTTGTTTTTGCTTTGGGGTCCCAATTCACCATTCGATATCCACGATAAATTAATCCTTTCCTGTACAAATCAATAAAAACGTCAATAACGGATTCGGACAAATCATCGTCCATAGTAAACTTTGTACGCTCCCAATCACACGAACAACCCAATTTTTTAAGTTGTTCTAAAATAATACCACCATGTTTATGAGTCCAATCCCAAGCATGCTTTAAAAAGGTCTCTCTTGAAATATTTGCTTTGTCTATTCCCTCACTTTTAAGTTTATCAACTACTTTAGCCTCGGTAGCAATAGATGCATGGTCTGTACCGGGAACCCAACACGCGTTAAAACCCTTTAACCTAGCACGTCTAATTAAAACATCCTGTAAAGTATTATTAAGCATATGCCCCATATGCAAGACTCCGGTAACATTTGGTGGTGGAATCACTATAGTATATGGCTCTCTATCATCTGGTGTAGAATGGAAATAATGGTGTTTCATCCAGTAATCATACCATTTACCTTCTATCTTACTTGCATCATATTTTGACGGAATTTGCATACTTTGGAATAGTTTTTGACAATTGATTTGCAAAAGTACTCATATTTCTTAAGTTGTGAAATCGGCATAAATAAAATATTTCATGTTGTTTTGATGACTTTTGCGATTTGACAACTAACACATAAACAAAAAAAGTTAGGATATGAATCAAGTTATGGGGCTCAACAAGCTTGTAGATTAGATTGAATTTCTGGTAAATTTGGTTTAAGCACTACGTACTTTTAAGTGAGTTGAATATGTTAATACTTGTGCATTATGTCTAATATTTTTGTTGATTGATGAAAAAGTAAGTATGTTTGACTTAGCGTTAGAAACGAAAAGCTATACAATTGGCTTTAGAAAATTGAATTATTTAACTGTAAAATAAATTAAAGATGAAACAATTAATTACACTGTTATGTATTGGGTTTTTGAGTCTATCATTAACTGCTCAGGCTAAAATAGAGTTCAAATCCGATGTCATTGATTACGGTACGATCGATAAAGGTTCTAATGGAGTTCGTGTTTTTGAATTTACAAATACAGGAGATGAGCCTCTTATCATATCCCAGGTAAAGTCAAGTTGTGGCTGCACTATTCCAAAAAAGCCCAAAGATCCAATTTTACCTGGTCAAACTGGTGAAATTGAAGTAAAGTATGATACCAATAGAGTTAATCCTATTAGAAAAACAATAACCGTCATTTCTAATGCAGAAACTCCAACTGTAGCTTTAAAAATTAAAGGATTGGTGGTAGATCCCAGTAAAGAAAGTGTATTAGAAAAGAAAGATAAGAGTATTGTGCAACAGTAATACTTTTTAAGATATAAATTGTAAAAACCCGAATAGGAAACTATTTGGGTTTTTTTTTAACTTTTAGCTGATAGAGCCAATGACACCCATGAGGTATGCTTTTAAGTCTTCAAATTTCAGCAAACACATCTTCTAAAACAAATGAAAAGTGATGTGTCTCGCCATCTCTTTCTATGTTTAACTTAATCCGCTTTCCAGTATCATCGTAAAACATTTGGATAATTTCCTGAAGCGAAAATTGATAGGCCTGTTTTCCGTTTATAGATAAAATCATGTCCCCTATTTTAAGTCCTGCTTTTTCGGCAGGAGAATCTTGCCTCAGTTCCACAATGCTATAGGCTGGTTTAAGAGACAATTTATATCGAGTATCCAATACAATACGAGTTCCATTTCTATCTTCAGCTCTTGACATAATATCTCTTAATTGAACGGCCTCATCCTTTTCCTTGACCAACCTTACGCCGTCATGGGCCAATTCTATACCGCTTTTATTGTAGGTAAACTTTGATTTAAAATAACCATTCCTTTTGAGAGTAATAATAGCACGAGAATAATCAATTATGAGATTAAATCTTTTTAAAATATTACCAGAGATACTTCCATTTCTGTCTTTAACTCGTCTTGCGTGTGAAATGGACATGGAATCAGGATAGGCAACATTAACATTTTTTAGGGTATAGCCCTTTAGAGAAAATGATTTAATTCTAGACCGTTTGCCGTAAACACTTCCACTTAATCCATGCCCCAAAAAATCATAGAAAAATTTATTTCCGGATGTAATACCTAAATTGTCATCTTCAAAAAGCCATAAGGCATCACTTCCTCCAGAATCAATTAACAGCTTTATTGGAATATCCTTATTGTTAATATTGACTGTAGCGTTTAAATATGGCTTATTATTATAAAACTCTAAATTCAATCGTTCACACTTTCTGCAGTCCTTATAACTGTATTGCCGTGGCTCTGTTAGTCGAATATATTTATGCGAGTAATTAATTTCAACTACCAAATCCTTTAGCAAATCGTATCCCAAAATACCATGGACTGGAATTCCCAATCTTGGCGCAAAATTTAAATTTGAATCATAAACAGCATAAAGGTCCTGGTTTAAATTAATGGCATCACCTATTCTAAAAACATTGTTCGTTGATTTTAATGCTTCAACCGATTCACCTTCACCTAATCCTCGCAAATAAATGCTTTCTGTATTCCTGATTTTTAAAGAATCTGAAACATTTAAAATATTAAAAATTATGGGTTTACTAACACCTGTATCCAATAAAAAGGAAAGTTCCACACCATTAATTTCAACAGGAATAACGATCAAATTATTAATAAACTTAAACTTAATTTTATCGGTGTTTCGCTTATTTTGAATAGTAAATTTACCCTGTGAAAAAACATATTGGGTTATCAGGAAAACAATAAAAATGAAACTTAAGACTCTTTTCATAAATTATGAACAAACTTACTTCAACAATTTACGAATCTTTAAAATAGAGTCATGATTTAACCCTGTTTTTTAAAAAAACTTTAAGATAATTTTCTCAAATTTGCATTTTAATTAAAATTACAACAATGCCAAGCATATCAAACAAAGGAGCCTTAATGCCAGAATCACCAATAAGAAAATTGGTGCCTTTTGCGGAAAAGGCAATAAAAAAAGGCAAAACCATATTTCATTTAAACATTGGACAACCCGACATAAAAACGCCTGAAATTGCTCTTAATGCAGTAAAAATGCATTCCCTAGAGATATTGGCCTATACACGCTCTGAAGGCTCTGAAGCCTATCGGGTTAAAATTGCAAACTATTACAAAAAGAATAATATTGATGTAAATCATGAAGATATTATTGTAACAACCGGTGGTAGTGAAGCACTACTTTTTGCCTTTGGTTCCATTATGGATTCGGATGACGAAGTTATCATACCTGAGCCTTTTTATGCAAATTATAATGGTTTTTCTACGTCATCAGGGGTTAAGATTGTACCCGTAATTTCTAAAATCGAAGACAACTTTGCCCTCCCTCCGATTGAAGAATTTGAAAAGCTCATCACAGCAAAGACCAAAGCAATACTTATCTGTAACCCGGGAAATCCTACAGGTTATCTTTACTCAAAGGATGAAATTAAAAAATTAGCCAAATTGGTTAAAAAACACGATTTATTTTTAATTGCCGATGAAGTTTATCGTGAGTTTACCTATGATGGCCGCAAACATTACTCGGTGATGCAAGAAGAAGATATTGAAGTTCATGCCATAATGATTGATTCAGTATCAAAACGCTACAGCATGTGTGGAGCCAGAGTGGGTTGTTTAGTATCGAAAAATAAAGAAGTCATTCGAACAGCTTTAAAATTTGCACAGGCCAGATTAAGTCCTCCTACCTTTGCCCAAATTGCCAGTGAGGCTGCCTTAGATACACCTCAACAATATTTTGATGAAGTTATTGAAGAATATGTAGATCGGCGCAATACCTTAGTTAAAGAATTAAAAAAAATCGAAGGTATTAAAGTTGCCAAACCTAATGGTGCATTTTATTGTGTAGCCGAACTTCCCATCAAAAATGCTGACCATTTTGCACAATGGCTTCTGGAGCATTTTGATGTTAATAATGAAACTGTTATGGTTGCCCCTGCCGCAGGCTTTTATTCAACACCCAATGTAGGCTTAAACCAAATTAGAATTGCATACGTACTTAAAAAGGAAAGTTTAATAAAAGCGGTGAATATTTTAAAGGAAGCCTTAAAAATTTATAAATACTAGTGCAAATACAGGAAAACATATCACTGAAACCGTATAACACCTTTGGTATTGACGTAATTACAAAATATTTTGTTTCCGTATCCAATATTAATGAGTTAAAAGCTGTTTTAAACCTTAAAGGCTATCCAGAAAAACTCATCCTTGGGGGTGGTAGCAATATGCTTCTCACCAAAGATTTAGAAGCCTTAGTGATTCATGTTAATATAAAAGGCATAGAAATCGTGTCAATAGATAGAGATTATGTAACTGTCAAAGCGAATGCAGGTGAAAATTGGCACGAATTTGTACTGTGGTGTCTTGATAAAGGGTTTGGCGGAATTGAAAATTTAGCCTTAATCCCAGGAAATGTAGGTAGTGCTCCCATACAAAATATTGGTGCTTATGGTGTAGAACTAAAAGATGTTTTTGTGTCCTGCGAGGCCTTATCTATACAAACCAATGCAATAGAATCGTTTTCGAAAGCAGATTGTGATTTTGGGTATAGAGATTCTATTTTCAAACAACAATCCAAAGGAAAATACGTTATTACAAGCGTTACCCTAAAATTGAGCAATAATAACCATAAACTTAATATTAAGTATGGAGCCATAGCATCGCAACTCGATTTTATGAAGATTACTCAACCTAGCATTGTTGATGTCTCAAAAGCGGTAATTGCCATTAGGAGTAGTAAATTACCTAATCCTAAAGATATTGGTAATAGTGGAAGTTTTTTTAAAAACCCAGTGATACCAAAGGCTCAATATGATGACCTATTAAATAGTTTTAATGACATGCCACATTATCCCATTTCGAATGATGAAGTAAAAATTCCAGCGGGCTGGCTTATAGAAAAAGCTGGTTTTAAAGGTAAACGATTTGGTGATTATGGAGTACATAAAAATCAGGCTTTGGTTTTGGTGAATTATGGTAATGCTAAGGGAAAAGATATTTTAAGACTTTCCATTTTAATTCAAAAAACCGTTAAAAGGTTGTTCGACATTTCTATTGACGCCGAAGTAAATATTCTATAAAGTGTAAAAAGAAATTTCTACTTTTGGAACAATCTACCCAATATTAAAACAAAACTTTAAATCATCAAATATTGATTTCAGCAATAGAAAAAGAAATAGTTACATTACTTAAAAAAGGTGATAAACGTGCGATAACTTTGCTGTTTGATAACTATTCTGATGCCCTCTATGGTGTGGTAAAAAAAATAATATCGGACGACGATGTTGCGCAAGATGTTCTTCAAGAAAGTTTTGTAAAAATATGGCGATATTCCAAAAAATATGATGCTTCAAAAGCGAAACTGTTTACCTGGCTCTATAGAATCGCCTACAACACCGCTATAGATAAAATTAGATCCCTTAAAAATAAAAACGAAAAAGAAGTCCAAATTGACGTTTCATCCGTATATAGAATTACATCAAACACGTTAAATCAAGACGTTTTAGATATTAAAAAACATTTAAGAACAATAGACGAAAAATATCAAATCGTAATTAATGCACTCTTTTTTGAGGGCATGACGCAACAAGAAGCTAGTGATGAATTAAATATTCCACTAGGTACCATAAAATCAAGATTAAAAATCGGATTACGTGAATTGAAAAAAATTTACGATCCTCAATAAAACAAGTCATGGATGAGAAAATAAATACTTTTTTAGAATCTGGACTATTAGAAAAATACTTAATAGGTGCAACTAACACATTAGAATCAGAACAAGTTGAGGCCTACATCTCAAAATATCCAGAAGTACAGAATGCATACAATACTTTGCAGTTCAACTTAGAGGTTGTTGCTAAGAGCAATGCCGTTGAAGCCCCAAAAAAACTCCTAAGCGACATATTGGAGGAACTGGATAAGCCGGTTATAAGTTTAAGTGCCTTTCAAAAATACAAGTCTTGGTATAAAATTGGTGTTGCGGCATGTGTGGCATCGATTATTTTTGCGGGATCAACATTTTTATTCTATAAACAAAACCAAAAGCTTATTGACTATAACCATCGTTTAAATGATGAAAACCAGGTTGTGGTTGATGAAATTTTTGATTTAAGGAGCGATATTGAAAAGAATAACGAGAAATTAGATGCCGTAATGCAACAGTTCATTAAACTCAACGACCCTGAAACTTACAAATACATTATTCAAGGCAACAGTCGGGCAAGTGAGTTAAAAACTGTAGCCTACATTAATCCAAGAGAAAAAACCTCTATGATTGATGTAGTTTCCCTTCCTGAACTGCCTCAAGAGCAATGTTACCAAATCTGGGCAGAACTGCAAGGCAAAATGGTAAGTCTTGGCATTTTATCAGAAGAAGACAGACAGTTACGGGCAATTCCTTATACCGAAGATGCATTGGCACTAAATATAACTATTGAACCTAAAGGAGGAAACTCCATAGCCTCTTTGGAAAACTCCGTAGCACATATAAGCCTTCAATAATTTTTTTAGAACCAAATTAAATTTTATCAAAGTCCCAATGCTTCAATGCAATGGGACTTTTCTGTTAATATCATAAAAAATGGAACACTGCCTTGTTGTCAATAAAGTGTTCTAATAAATTTAAAATATCTTTTTAAACTGCTATCTTTGCACAAATAATTAATATATGAAACTTCTATTAATTACACTTGTTTTATTAGGTTTGGGCATTGCAGGTATTGCTATTAAAATCTGGGCAAAAAAAGATGGGAAATTTTCGGGTACTTGTGCAAGCCAAAATCCCATGCTCAACGAAAATGGCGAAACCTGTGGATTTTGTGGAAGAACTCCGGACCAGTATAGTGAATGTAATGAACCTCTACATTCCTAAAATTTTATGCCAATTCTTGATTTCCTATTCTACATCTTTTTAGTTGTAGTATTTTTTCAAGTTATTATTTATCTATTAGTTTACGGAAAATTTTCATTTTTAAAACCCGTTAAAATTTCTCGTAAAAAAGCTCCTGTTTCGGTACTAGTTTGTGCTAAGAACGAAGGGGGTAATTTAGAACAGTTCTTACCTTACATACTCCATCAAAACTACCCTGAATTTGAGGTTGTTTTAATAAATGATTCGTCAAGCGACACAACGCTAGAAATCATGCAAAAGTTTGCGAAACGCCATTCAAACATTAAAATTGTAGATGTTAAAGCCATTGAAACATTTTGGGGTAATAAAAAATATGCATTGACTTTGGGCATTAAAGCGTCCAAATACGATTTGCTATTATTCACTGATGCTGATTGCAAACCTGTTTCTAAATTTTGGATCTCCGAAATGGTGGGGCATTTTAATGAAAAAACATCTATTGTCTTGGGATTTGGTGCACATACCAAAATTAAGAATTCATTTTTAAATAAGCTTATACGATTTGAGACCTTAATAACAGGTCTTCGCTATTTTTCATTTGCCAATATGGGTTTACCCTATATGGGTGTTGGCAGGAATTTAGCCTATAAAAAAGAACTCTTTTTTAAATCTAATGGTTTTATAAATCATATTAGAGTAAAATCTGGTGATGATGATTTATTTATTAATCAAGTGGCATCAGCAAATAATACGGCTATTTCAGTCTGCAAAGATAGTTTTACGACATCCCCTGCCAAAACCGGTTTTAAAGATTGGATAAATCAAAAAAGGCGTCACATTACTACAGCTAAATATTATAAATTAGAACATAAGGTTTTGCTCACCACAATTTATTGTTTGCAAGTCCTGTTTTGGCTTCTCACCATAATTTTACTTATAGGTTCATCCCTATGGATCACAGTGAGTGCTTTAGTCATGTTTAGGCTTTTGCTTCAATATGTTATTTTTGGAATGGCAGCTAAAAAACTAGATAGTAAAGATATCATCCATTTAATTCCCGTTCTTGAAATTTTCTTAATTAGCATTCAATTATTTATATTTATAACTAATCTTGTTTCAAAACCTAATCATTGGAAATAGAGGAAGCTATTAAAAGGGCCAAAAAAAACGATCAAAAAGCATTTAATTTTTTGCTGGATTTATATTGGGATGATGTTTATGGCTTTCAATTAAAACGTATACAAAATGAAAATGACGCGGAAGATGTCACCATTCAAACATTTTCCAAAGCTTTTGACCGAATTGAAACATTTGATGAATCTTATAAATTCAAAACCTGGCTCATAGCTATTTCAAAGAACATCCATATTGATTTATTGAGAAAAGAGGAAAAATCCATTTCTAAGGTTATTTCCCATAATGATGATAAAGCCTACAAAATTTTAGATGAATCACCATCCCCAGAAGATAAAATAATAACCGAGCAACATCTGGCCAAATTGTTGTTGGACATAAAAAAGTTAAAACCACATTATCAAAAAGTTATTCATTTAAGGTATTTCCAAGAATTAAGTTACAGGGAAATATCTAATGAACTGAAGGAACCTATTAATAACATAAAAGTGAAGCTATTAAGAGCTAAAAAACTACTTGCCGATGTTATTAAAAAAACGAAATAGCAATACAACTTAAAAGCCCTGCTTTTAAATCAATACTTTGTATATTTGTAGCCTTATTTATAACCTATGGACGCTGAAACGGCTTCAAATATTTTACCGAAAGAGAGAGTTCCAAAACCTAATTGGTTACGTGTAAAACTGCCAACAGGCAAGAAATATACTGAACTTAGGGGCCTGGTGGACAAATACAAATTAAATACCATTTGTACTTCGGGTAGCTGCCCGAATATGGGTGAATGCTGGGGTGAGGGAACAGCTACATTCATGATATTAGGGAACATTTGTACCCGTTCGTGTGGTTTTTGTGGGGTTAAAACAGGTCGACCTGAAATGGTGGATTGGGATGAACCTGAAAAAGTAGCCCGTTCCATTAAACTAATGAAAATTAAGCATGCTGTACTTACAAGTGTAGACCGTGATGACCTTAAAGATATGGGAAGTATTATGTGGGCAGAAACGGTTAAAGCAGTTCGTAGAATGAATCCAGAAATCACTTTAGAGGCCCTAATTCCAGATTTCCAAGGTATTGAACAACATATTAATAGAATTATTGAGGTAGCTCCCGAAGTGGTATCACATAATATTGAAACCGTTCGCCGCTTAACCCGAGAAGTGCGTATACAAGCAAAATACGATAGAAGCTTAGGTGTTTTAAAATACTTAAAAACGCAAGGCCAACGCAGGACCAAATCTGGTATTATGCTCGGACTTGGTGAAACTAAACAGGAAGTAATAGAAACCTTGCATGATTTAAAAAATAATGATGTTGATGTAGTTACTATTGGGCAATACTTGCAACCTAGTAAAAAACATTTGCCCGTAAAACAATTTATAAGTCCCGAACAATTTAAAGAATATAAACAAATAGGACTTGAGCTAGGCTTTAGACATGTAGAAAGCAGCGCATTGGTGCGTTCATCCTATCATGCTCAAAAACATATTCATTAAAAATCATGATTCATGTTGCTCTGAATGGCTTTGGCAGGATAGGTAGGCGTATATTTCGGTTACTTCAGAACCATACAGATATTGAAGTCGTTGTTATTAATGATTTATCAGATAGTCATACCTTGAGCCATTTATTAAAGTATGATAGTGTTCATGGTATTTTTGAAGCTGAAACTTCTTTCAATAGTAATTCCATTATAGTAAATAAGAAAGCGATACCTCTAATTAATCAAAATCATCCAAAGCAAATAAACTGGAATACCTATGATGTTGATTTTGTAGTGGAATGTACTGGAAAATTTAAAACAACGGTAGATTTAGAACATCACTTAAAAAATGGTGCTAAATGCGTAATTTTAAGTGTCCCTCCAACCGACAATACCATAAAAACGATTGTAATGGGAGTTAACAATGGTATTTTAGACGGAACGGAAACCATCATATCCAATGCCTCATGTACCACCAACAATGCCGCTCCAATGATCGATATCATAAATCAACTTTGTGGCATTAATCAAGCCTATATCACCACCGTACATTCTTATACTACCGATCAAAGTTTACATGATCAACCCCATCTTGATTTAAGACGTGCACGAGCTGCGGGTCAATCAATTGTTCCAACGACCACCGGGGCAGCCAAAGCACTGACAAAAATCTTTCCAGAACTAGCAGCGGTTATTGGTGGGTGTGGTATTAGAGTGCCTGTAATTAATGGGTCTTTAACCGATATTACATTTAATGTGAAAGAATCTGTTTCAATTGAAGCTATTAACAATGCCTTTTGGGACGCATCAAAAGACCATTATAAAAATATCATCCAATACACAGATGACCCAATTGTTTCTATAGATATTGTAGGTAATCCGCATTCCTGTATTTTCGATTCCCAGATGACTTCTGTTATAGGAAATATGGTTAAAATAATAGGTTGGTACGACAATGAAACGGGATATTCACAAAGAATAATTGATTTAATATGCAATTTATCGGAAAAAAAGTGTGTTTTGTCGATAAAATAATTATATTTGTCGGTAAGATTGATTTATAATGCCCCAAATAAAACATTACATAACTGCAATTATTTTGTGTATAGGCTTAGTTTGCTTTACTCAAAATTCAATAGACGAGGATCCCGAAATAATCCAAAATCGTATTGATTTTCATATTCTAAAGTCCAAAAAGGACATTGAGAATTTCGATTATCCAGAAGCGCAAAAAGAATTGGATAAGGCGTTAGATCTTGCCATAAAAGTGGATAATAAAGAGCGATTAGGTATAATTTACACGGCCAAAGGAAAACTACAATTAATCGTTGAGGAGGAAGACGAAGCCATAAAATCCTTAGTTAAAGCTGTTGATGTACAGCGCTTAATTAATGATAATCATAATATAGGAAGTTCATATAAAACTTTTGGAGACATTTATTTTAAAAAACAGGATTACAGTCTTGCACTTGATCAATATAGAGCAGCAAAATCAAAATTTGAAGAAGAAGGCTTAGAGGAAAAGCTGGCTGAGGTTTTAATTTGCGAAGGCATAACTTATATCAAATTAGAGGACTATAATAATGCAAGAATACATCTTGATCAATCCATTAATTTATCCAAAAAATTAAACCTATATCTTACACAAAGTAATGGTCTCGTTAATCTGAGTAAAGTTTATCTTGAACTTGAAAATATTGAAAGAGCGTCGACCTTGGCCAATGAAGGTTTAAACATTGCCAAACGACATAATTACATTGACATTTTAAATGATTGTTATTTGGTTTTAAGCGATATACACCACAAATTTAACGATTATAAAAACTCATATTATTACCTCAATCTTCATTTAAAATTATCCGATTCACTCAGGGCGTTAAAACACGAGAATCTTTCTCCAGAAAAAAAAGTGCAATTTTTAATGAGTGAGGAATTAGAAAAGACCAAAAAACAAAAAGCCGAACTGGATGAAGCCAATAGTAAAAATGATTTGGGCACTCTTATATCCATTTTAAGTGTAGCTTTAATTACAATTTTATCCCTATTAACCTTGTCGTTATACAAAAACAATAATATAAGATTAAAAACCAATAATATGCTTCACAAAAAAAATAGTGAACTCATTATTGCCAAAGAAAAAGCCGAATTGGCCTCCAAAACAAAAGCGAATTTCCTATCTACTGTTACTCATGAATTGCGAACACCATTATATGCTGTTACAGGTTTAAGCAACATGTTATTGGATGAGGATCCAAAACCTGAACAAATACAGCACTTAAAATCGTTGAAATTTTCTGGAGATTACCTGCTAACTTTCATAAATGACATCTTACAATTAAACAAAATTGAAGCCAATAAAGTAAATATAGAACCAGAACCTTTTAACCTAAAAAATAAAATAAACAATATTGTTATGGCCTTAAATAATTCGGCCTTAGATAACAATATTAAAATCCATTTTGATTATCCTGAGACTTTACCTGAAAGTTTTATCGCCGATCAATTAAAAATCTCCCAAATCTTAATAAACTTGATTGGTAATTCCATTAAGTTTACTAAGGATGGCGACATATGGATAAGAGTTTATAAAATTAATCAAGAAAACAATACTTATACCCTGCGTTTTGAAGTAGAAGATAATGGTATTGGAATTAGTAAGGAGAAACAAGATAATATGTTTGAGAGTTTCTCTCAAGGTTCCATACAAATTAATAGAAAGTATGGTGGTACTGGCCTTGGTCTTTCCATTGTAAAAGGATTAATAGACATACTTAAAGGAAAAGTTTATCTTAAAAGTGAATTGGGTAAGGGAACCACTTTTTATTTTGAAATTCCATTAGAATATACAGATCAGGGTAAAATTGATAAAAATAAAAACTCTTATTTTTCAGATGAAACCAATGAAATTGATTTAAGTAAGGTCAAGATACTAGTGGTCGAAGACAATAAAATTAACCAAATGATCACTAAGAAGATTTTGACCAAAATGAATCTTAAATGCGATATCGTGGATAACGGGGAGGATGCCGTAGATAAAATAAAAACCAATAGTTACGACATTGTTTTAATGGATATTCATATGCCGGGCATTAGTGGAATAGAAGCTACGAAAATCGTTAGGACATTTGATAAGGAATTAACCATTTTTGCATTAACTGCTGTAACGATCGAAGACAAAATGCATGAATTTGAAGAGGCCGGATTTACTGATATTATCCCAAAACCTTTTAAACAGGAAGAATTCGAGAAAAAACTGTTCAACGCTTTAAATTCAAAGAAAACCAAATCTGCCTAGTTATTTTTAATATAATCCAATACCATTCTGTTAAAAACTTCAGTTTTATCTATACCAATTTCAATTGGTAAGTAATATAACTTATCTGCAATTGTTGAATACTTTTTTAATCTCATATAATCCTTTTCGGTAGTTATTATAGGGGAGGATAAGGCTTCAAATCGTTTAACATCTTGGGATGAAAACTCATAATGGTCCTTAAAATTGAGATGTTCAAAATCAAGGCCCATTTCCTTTAAATGCTTGACCAAAGGATGCGCATTTGCAATACCCGTCACTAAAGTAAAGGGCTTCAAACCTTCTAATTTAATATACGAGTTCGAAGATTGAGCTTGCTGGGCGTATTTGATGTAGCTAAAAAACAGCCGTTGATTATCTTTTATATTAATCTGTTCCATAACAGATATCTTTTTATCCTTATCCAAATGTTTTGGACATTTTGTTACAACAATAATCTCTGCTCTATTCGCACCCCTCCGCGATTCCCTTAAATTCCCCACAGGAAGTACATAATCATTAACATACAAATTGTCATAAGAAGTAAGTAGAATATTCAAACCAGCCTTTACGCGTCTATGCTGATAAGCGTCGTCCAATAAAAAAACTTCAGGCCTAGGATTTAACACCATTAATTGGTTAATACCGTGAATCCGATTACCATCTACCGCAACATGAATGTTTCCTTTAAATTTATTATAAAATTGAAAAGGTTCGTCGCCAAGTTCCTCCGCACTAACATGATCGTTAGCTAACAAGAATCCTTTGGTTTTACGCTTGTAACCCCGACTAAGCGTTGCTATCTTATAATCATCTTTTAACAACCTAATTAAATACTCAATCATGGGTGTTTTACCCGTACCACCAACACTTAAATTCCCAACACAAATCACCGGAAAATTAAAAAATGTCGATTTTTTTAATCCCCAATCATACAAACAATTTCGAAAACTGGTAACCAAATAGTAAAATGGCATGATAGGAATTGCTATGGCCCGTAAAAATTTCATGTTAGCAAAGTAAATATTTTATATTTGTTTAATAATCAATAAATGAAAATAATATGATTATTCAAGATGTCATAGACCATTTGGAAACACTGGCTCCCCTAAATTATGCTGAAGATTTTGACAATGTCGGTCTACTGGTTGGCCAAAAAACCACCAAGCTTAAAGGTATCTTGGTCACGTTAGACACCACAGAACCTGTTATTGACGAAGCTATTGAAAAAAAATGCAATTTAGTAGTCAGCTTTCATCCAATTATTTTCAAAGGATTAAAAAAACTAAACGGAAGCACATATGTTGAGCGTGTCGTCATTAAAGCCATTAAGCACGATATCGCTATTTACAGCATGCATACTGCCCTGGATAACGCTTTTCATGGTGTAAACGATATGATTTTTAAGCAATTGGGGCTAACAAATAAGCGCATACTCATTCCTCAAAACGATACCATTAAAAAATTATCGACTTATGTCCCAATTGAAGAAGTCAGTCATGTGCGTGAAGCACTGTTTCTGGCCGGGGCGGGTCATATTGGTAATTATAAAAATTGCAGTTTTAATGTTGAAGGGTATGGCACTTTTTGTGGTAATGAAGAATCGAACCCAACAAAGGGGAATAAAGGAGAGACCCATACAGAAAGAGAAACCAAACTAACAGTAATTTTCCCCAAACATTTAGAATCAAAAATTCTGAATACCCTTTTTGAAACCCATTCTTATGAGGAAGTGGCGTACGAAATTATTACCCTTGATAATAATAACCAGCAAATAGGTATGGGAATAGTTGGTGAATTGCATTCACCCTTGGATGAGATGGATTTTTTAAATTATTTAAAAAAGACCATGAAATCAGATTGCATCAAACACTCAATGCTTTTGGGTAAACCTATAAACAAAGTGGCTATTTTAGGAGGCTCCGGAAGTTTTGCAATCCAAGCGGCAAAACAGGCTGGTGCAGACGTATTTATTACCTCCGATTTAAAATATCATGACTTTTTCACCGCAGAGAATCAAATCCTATTAGCAGATATCGGACATTATGAAAGTGAACAGTTCACAAAAAATCTTTTAGTAGCACATCTTACAAAAAAAATTACTAATTTTGCAGTCGTTTTATCGAACACAAATACCAACCCTGTTAAGTATTTTTAAAATATGGTTAAAAAGAAAGAAGCAACCGTAGAAGAGCGTTTAAGAGCCTTATACGATTTACAATTAATCGATTCCAGAATTGATGAAATAAGAAATGTTCGTGGTGAATTGCCTTTGGAAGTTCGTGATCTAGAAGATGAGGTAGCTGGATTAAACATCAGACTTGAAAAATTGGTCTCGAGTTTGGAGTTAATTGACAATGATATCGCTTCAAAAAAGAACCTTATTGAAGAAGCCAAAGCGCTCATAAAAAAATACAATGAGCAACAAAAAAATGTTAGAAATAACAGAGAATACAATTCCCTTACCAAGGAGGTTGAATTTCAGGAATTAGAAATTGAACTGGCCGAAAAGCATATAAAAGAGTTTAAGGCACAAATTGAACAGAAAAAAGAAGTTATTGCAGAAACCAAAGAACGTTTAAAAGAGCGCGAAACTCATTTAAAGCATAAAAAAGGGGAGCTTGAAGCCATTTTAGCAGAAACAGAAAAAGAAGAGCAAGCTTTAATGAAAAAATCTGAAGAATATAAAAATCAGATAGAAGAACGTTTAGTATCAGCGTATAATAGAATCCGTAAAAGTGTCAAAAATGGTCTGGCAGTAGTGCCTATTGAAAGAGGTGCTTCCGGAGGATCATTCTTTACAATACCCCCACAAATACAAGTTGAAATTGCTTCACGAAAAAAAGTAATTACCGATGAGCACAGTGGACGTATTTTAGTTGATGCTGCCCTGGCTGAAGAGCAAAAGGTTAAAATGGATAAGCTATTTGAAAAACTCTAGTCCTTTTTAACTTATAAATTGCAAAGCCTTCAACTATACTTAGTGGAGGCTTTTTTTTTAACTCTAGAATATACTTCAATTTGAATTCTGATGGTTATTGAGGACTATTAAAAAGACCAGCCATTTTGTTGGACCGCCTCATTCATTTAATACTAATTTTTTTGGTAGCTTGAGAACTATCAGACATTATTGTAATAAAATACATTCCAGATTGGATATACGACAAATCAATTGTTTTACTCCTTTCAAAGTCCCGTAATGGTAACGTCATCACTTCCCTGCCAATCATATTAAAAATGCTTAGTTTTTTTAAACTTAAATTTCCATCATATTTAAGGGAAAACCTTCCTCTATTTGGGTTGGGAACAATTGTTATCAAGTCTTTTGTCAGTGCATGATCCTTAACATTCAGAGAATTGGAAATGAATACTGAAAAGTCTTCAACTTGACCATATTGAGGGGAAAAATCTGGTCCGGTGATAGTATTTGTTGGTGTAGAAGCAAAATCACTAATTACTCGCACCCATAGCGGGGTATTGGCAATGACATTAGGAGAAATCGCTGGTATAGTAAAATTCCCTGAATGGATTTCTAAATTATTGGTACTGCTAAAAATTTCCTCACCTGAATCATTAAAATCTCCATTATTATTATAGTCAATATAAACTTTAACATGTTCATTATTAATTGATCCTGTCCTAACAGAAATAGTATACATCGTATTACTTCCTAAATTAAATCTGCTGCAAGAATTATCCCGGTATCCACCATCATCCTCTGCATCTCCGGAACTGTATGTTGTGGAATCCAAGGACAAACCATATACACCTATGCCAGAATTGACAGCAATACTTTGGGTAGTTGGCGTTGAAGATAATGCCGCCGAGGGTGGATTTTCAGGAGGTAATCCACCAGAAGAATTTATTAAAGACCAGCGTACTCCCTCTAAAACAGTCCTTATCCTATCCCTTTGGTTAACCGAAAATTTCACTTGGCAGACATCACTGGAATACGCCATAAAATTAGTTACCACGTCAGCTAAATCCGTACCGATCCCTGCACAGGTCTCGCCACTGTCACCACAATTGCCATCATCTCTTCTATGGGGACTGGTATCGGCACATGCATCACCATCACTGGTTGGATCCGTATTTATCGGACATTGGTCTGCAACATCGTCGTCATCTGAATCATCGCCTTCAAACGTATGAAACAAATTAAACGCATGGCCCAATTCGTGAATGGCAGTAACATTTCTATTTGTGTATGATTTTAACTCAAAACCTAGTACACCTGAAGGATCATACCCGAAAGCATTGTAAACAATTACAGCACCATCAATATCGGGCGATGCCCCTGGAAAATACGCGTATCCTTGTGTACCTGAACCTGCTCCATTATCATTTATCTCGCTTACAATCCAAATATTATAGAATTCATCACCAGGGTATTTGCTAAGACTTTTTACGGCCTCTTCATTATCACTTCCAAATCCATTATACGTTAGTCCTTGAGTTGCATAATCTGATGTACTAGATCCATCAACCCTGATAATACCGGTTGAAGCATTGCACTCTCCATCTCTTTGAGCCAATACGAAATCGACATTTATATCTGTCAAATAACTGCCTGAACCGGAAAAAGCCACATTCAAATTATCAATAGCACTTTGAACTTGTGCATCACTTATATTTGTTCCAGTACCAACAGACTCTCCCAAATGAATAACATGTACAATGATTGGAATTGTATACTGTGTTGTACTCATTTTTCCAGCGGCTATTTTAGCCTGCATAGCATCATTAATTTTTTCCTGACTTTGCAAAAATTTTGACTTGTAAGAAGGATCTGTTTTCATTAATTTCTTGTGTACGGCATCCGTTCCGCATAAGGCTAGATCTTGAGCAAAAAAAGATATATTAAAAAACACAGCTGCTAATAATGGTAAGATCGTTTTCATGATTTGTATAAGTAGTTTATGAATACGGTTTGCTATCAATAATGTTTGATCGAAAAGCCTATTTATTTCTAAATTTACATCCTAAAATTAATGTATCAGGAACTAAAATACAAATACTCATGACTTACCATATGTTAAATTATGTCATTTTAATAAGGTTCTGTTTTTTAATTCGTCTAACGAAAAAACATATGCTTATGAATCGTTTAATAATAATAACATTAGTTTCTTTACTTCTTAACTGTAAAAACAATGCCCAAGACAATGCAAATCAAGACAAAAGTATCCATGCTGAACCCGTTGAAGTCCCTTTAAAAAATGGAAAGGCAAGAGCTTATTTTGCCAGTGGTTGCTTTTGGTGTGTAGAAGCCATCTATGAAAGTGTAAAAGGAGTTGATGAAGCTATTAGCGGATATTCGGGTGGTCATACCAAAAATCCAACGTATGAGGCCAGCAATACGGGAAGAACAGGTCACGCGGAATCGGTAGAAGTCATTTACGATCCTGAAATAGTGAGTTTTGCAACCTTAGTTGACGTGTATTTCGCTTCACAGGATCCTACACAAGTCAATGGGCAATATCCAGATTTTGGATCGCAATACCGTTCCATTATTTTTTATCAAAATGAAGACCAAAAACAACTTATACTTAAGAAAAAAGAAGCACTGGCCAAAATGCTGCATGCCAAAATTGCAGCCGAAGTTTTGCCTTTCCAAAAGTTCTGGAAGGCTGAAGATTATCATCAAAACTACGAACGCCTTCACCCAAACAATAGCTACATTAGAAATGTCTCCATTCCCAGATTAAAACGATTTCAAGAGAAAATGCCTGAGGTTTTAAAATAATTGTCATTTACATTCATCGTGAACCCTTATATTTACAAAAATCTTAATGTATGCACAACTTCCTTTATACTTTAACTCTAATTTTTCTTTTTTTTTCCTGCAAAGACCTAAAAAACACAAAAAGAGAAATTGTACTTACAACTGCACAAAAAATAGCCAATGCTCATGGTTTTAAAACATGGAAAAAAGTTAAGGAAATATCATTTAATTTTAACAATGACCGACAGTGGACATGGCATCCCAAAACCAATGCAGTTACCTATACCAGGGATACCGTTACGATAGAATATAACCGATCTAAGTTAGATTCTGCGATTATTCCGATTGACCGGGCCTTTATTAATGATAAATTTTGGCTTCTTGTTCCTTTTCAACTAATATGGGATAAGGGCATTACCATTTCTAACCCGATAAAAACGGAAGCTCCTATTAGTAAACTTAAAATGAATATGATCACGGTCACTTACCCCCTTAAAGGAGGTTATACTCCGGGAGATGCATATGATTTATTTTATAACGACCACTTTATTATTCAAGAATGGATTTTTAGAAAAGGGAACAGTAAAGAGCCCTCATTAATAAATACATTCGAAAACTACCATGATTTTAATGGTATTAAAATCGCTTTGGATCATAAGAATATAGAAAATAATTGGAATTTAACCTTTACGAATGTTAGAATCACAACGACTGATCTCTAATCTGAGCATAAAGTTTAAACTACAAAAAAAGCACTCAAGTTAATATATTAACTTGAGTGCTTTATATTTTAATTGAAAATTATTAATGCGCCTTTTGAGATTTCATTCTATTGGCCTTCATCAATTCCAAGCGTTTAAGCTCCTGTTTGATTTCTTCGCTCCTATCTCTTAGCTTTTTGAACTTTTCCTCTCTAATTTGATTTTTTCTTTCCTTTTCTTGTTCAAGCAACTCAAGATTATGCAGTTCTTCCTTTTTTCTTTTCTTTTCTCTAATTCTTTCTAAAAAAACGAAAATATTGGCATAAATATACATGCCTATAAAAAGTAAAGCAACAATGGACAGAATTACCCAACCGTTCATCATATTCATAACTCAGCGTTTTAAGTTCTTTACAAATTTACACATAAGTAAATAACTTTAAAAATATTTAAGCTAAACAGCTCAAAAACAAGATAAAACAAAAACTATATTCAAAATTATCGATAAAGTGTTTTTAATAGGATCATCTGTTTTTTTCAGCTGTTAATTGCCACTCATATAAGCATTATAAGACCAAATTTCATCCCAAGTATTTGAAAATATACTATTAGACATATCAATAAAGTTCTGCCATTTGTCCTCTCCAATAGTTGAATTAAATGTTTCCTTAAAGCTCACAGAATCATCATCCAACTCGGCCCAATTTTTCAAAAAGCTAACAGATGCCACATGCCTTCCCAAATTTCCTTGTCTAAATTCATTGTAATACAAGCCCCATGGATTTTCACCTTCCATAGCTTTAACAGTCTCACTTATCATTTCAAAAAACGTATTCATAGAATAACCATGGTCATCTTCAACTTCACCATACCTAACGAAAACTATTGGGTATTTGGAATTATCCCCATCCAGCATTGCAGTGTTGGATAATTTGCCATCCATTTTCCAATATTCTGTAGTATGGATTTTTTTAATATATGGCATAACATTATCTCTCCAGTCTTCATCATGCCCATTATTAGAAGGACGAGAATCGAGATGAGTATATGTTGTAGGTCCCATCATCCACACCATACTGCCTGAATTTGGCCCGGTAGATATAGTATAAACCGCCGCCTTGAAAGGGCCATCTTTGTGATATGTCTCATTATGTGACCGCATGTGGTCTCCTAGAGTCTTTAACTTGGTATAATCTGGTGTTAGCATCATGCTTTCTAACATGACATAACTCTTTGAATCATCTTGTGCATTCAAAGTAAAGTTGGCACCTAATATTAAAAGGAACACCAAAAATTGAGAAATCGATTTTTTAATCATAATAAAAAAATTAGATTGGTTAAAATATAGCACACTATTGTGCCATATGGTTGCTAAAAGAATAATAGGGAGTAATACCATATAATAACTGAGAACTATTTCGTTTCAGTTAAGATAAAGGTACATCTTTTGGAGAACTAAATATAACAAATATATGCAGGTTAAAAAAAGCTCTCATTATGAGAGCTTTTTTTATTTTGATTCAATTTTAAAACCTTTGAATTTCCACGTAGAAAAACCTCCTTTTAAATCATAAATTTTTTTAAATCCGGCTTCCTCTAAAATTTTAGAGCATTTAGCACTTCTTCTTCCACTTTTACAATAAACAAGAATGGGTTGTTCTTTGTCCAGCTTTTCAATGTCCTCCACAAAGGTTGGAGAATAATAATCAATGTTAATTGCATTTTCTATATAACCATCATTATACTCCTCCGGTGTTCTTACATCTACTAACTGCACCCTTTCATTTTGCAATAAAATTTGCATTTCTTCAGGAGTAACAATTTTAGCCTGATTATCGGTAAATTGTTCACAGCCTGCCAAAATTAACATACCAAATAAAAGGAAAATCAATCTCATTTTTACGTTATGTTAATCTATATCTACAATATCACCTTGCCATTCAAGAATACCTCCTTCAAGATTATATGCATTCTTAAAACCCAATTCATCCATAATTCGACAAGCTTGTCCGCTTCTGTTGCCGGACCGACAATATACATAGTAATTTTTACTCTTATCCAATTCTTCAAGTTCGTCAATAAAGTTTTGTCCTTTGTAAATGTCTATATGAATAGCATTTGGAATAATTCCATTAGCAACTTCATCATCTGTACGAACATCCAACACAACAGCATTATCATCGTTAGCTAATTGTTCAGACCATTCTTCATGAGTTAAATCTTCCATAGATTAGTGATTAGTATACAATACAAAACTAATATTTATTAATTAAAAATAAACAAAAAAAATCCGAGTATATTACTCGGATACTTTTATTATCACCAAATAAGGGTTAAGACTTTATAGAGCAACCGATAGCTTTTGTTTCTTTTTGTTCTATTTCTTTTCCTTCGAGCAATGCATCAACTGCATTTTCGACATATTTTGTCTTAACTGCAGAGGCATCTTTATAATTATCGTCTATGGCGCCAATGTATTGAACTACATTTCCTTTGTCTGTTTTTTGAAGAACAAAAATATGAGGAGTCCTTGTTGCTCCAAATTTTGGATAAACGGTTTGTTCCTTGTCTATCAAATAGGGAAAAGTAAATCCTTTTGACTTGGCACGCTTTTGCATCGCTTCAAAACTATCCCCTGGCTTGGCAAGCGTATTGTTTGGCATAATTGCGATTACAGGATAACCCTTGGGAGTATATTTATTATTAAGTTCAATAATCCTATCCTCATACATCACAGCATAAGGGCAAGTATTGCACGTAAACGTTATGATAAAACCCTTGGCTTCTCTATAATCTGATAATGAGACCATATCACCATCTATGTTCATTAATTCAAAATCGCTGGCCACATCACCAATTTCATAACCGTCGTTTGATTCCGTATTAACAAATGAAAAGGCGCTTAGTAGAATCACTGCGGCAACTGCAACAATAGTATTTTTTATCTGTTTCATAGTTTTAATTTAAAAATGGTTTCAACTCGTTTTCTAATGTGTCATAAGTAAAGGACTGTTCAAAAAACTTCTTAGTATTATTTTTATAGATCACAGTAGCTGGTATGGAACCCGACCATTTACTATCCACTTTTGGGATCCAACTATTCATATTTGGGTCATCCAAAGCCACAACCTTGGACTTTATTTTATGACTAACAATAAATGGTTTTAATTTGGATTCGTATAAATGCGGAAAATCTAAACTTACCAAAATTACCTTTACATTCTTATTTCCATACTCATTGTTTAACTTTTCAAAATGAGGGAGTTCCTTAACACAGGGAGCACACCACGTCGCCCAAAAATTAATAACATATATCGTATCGTCACGTTTGGTTAAGAACTTTTCAAATTCAGAGAAGTTGTAAACCTCCAATTCAATAGAAGAAGCCTTTTCAGAATCTATACTTTTTAAGCCCCCTATTTTTCCCGAAGCAACAGTTTCTTTTCTAACATTATTGCAATTAAATAACATTAATACCGATGCTACAACAACATAAATCCTCATCTTAATGACTATTACTGGTTATGATTATATAGTTTTTCACTTTAAATTTAAAGAATCATTAATTAGTTCCACTGTTTTTAACAAAAGTTTAATTATCCAGGTTTTTTGTACATTTGTATATACAACAATGGGTAAATGAACATAGAAAAAAGAATCCTAACTAATGCTAATTTGCCCGTTTCTAAAAAAGTCGTTGTAAATCTTTTGTTTAGTTATGGCATTATAAATGGTAAACTAAACGACGTTCTTAAACCTCACGATATTTCAATACAGCAGTTTAACGTCCTTAGAATTTTAAGAGGACAAAAAGGAAAACCAGCTACGCTATCATCAATCCAAGAACGGATGATAAATAAAATGAGCAACACCACAAGGTTAATTGATAAACTTATTACAAAAGGTTATGTGGAAAAGGAAATTAACAAAAACAATAAACGAAAAATTGATGTTACGATTACAAAAGAAGGGTTAAATTTTCTAAATGACATAGATATACTGATTGATAGTACTGAGCAAAACATTGTAAAAACACTCAGCAATGATGAGGCTCAAAAATTAATTCGATTGTTAGGCAAAATAAGGTTAATAGCAAACTAAATTCATATGAAGCCTAATGATCTAAAAACTACCATACTTGTGTGGTAGTTTTTTTATTAAAGGACATAAAAAAACGCCTTTAATTATTGTGTAATTATTTTTTCATGTCTATATTTGAGCCATTAAAAACAAAAACGGTTGAATACTTTTTTAAATAATACTTGGTGGTGGTGTTTTCGAAACTAAATTTCGTGAAGTAAACCTAGTATATTTAAAACTAAAAATATAAATAAGGCTTGTCATTCACGACAAGCCTTTTTATTTGTTTAGAACACGTTTATTAAATAAAACCCAGATACTGAAATAAATTCAGCATGATGAAAACTTTTAATTTATTTACACATTACAAAAAAATACTTGCAGATACGATAACTCCTGTAAGCATCTATTTAAAAATTAGAGATAAATTCCCTAATAGTATTTTATTGGAAAGTAGCGATTACCATGCTAATGATAATAGCTTTTCCTACATTTGCTTTAATCCTATAGCTTCAATAAAGGTTGAAAACGACATTATTTCGCAAACTTTTCCAGATGGAAATCATACGAGTATTCCAATAAATGAGCAGACAAATGTTACCGAAGTAATTCATGAGTTCACACAGCAATTTCAAACAAATTCAGATGAACAATTTAAGTTCATTAACAATGGTATATTTGGCTATTTAGCTTATGATGCCGTAAGGTATTTTGAAGATATACACATTGCTAAAAAAGAGGGCTCCTTGCAAATACCGGATGTGTATTACGCTGTTTACAAAAACATTATTGCTATTAATCATTATAAAAACGAAGCTTATATTTTTGCTCATTGTTATGACACTGAAAACAATATTGATGAAATAGATCATTTAATAAAAGTAAAAAATTATGCCTCATACAATTTCACTTCTAAGGGCCCTATTGAATCCAACCTAACTGATGCTGAATTTAAAAACCATGTTGAACTTGCAAAAAAACATTGTGGGCGTGGTGATGTCTTTCAATTGGTACTTTCCAAAAGTTTCAATCAACATTTTAAAGGTGACGAATTTAATGTTTATCGCGCACTGCGTAACATAAATCCTTCACCATATCTCTTTTATTTCGATTATGGTAATTTTAAGATTTTTGGTAGCTCACCAGAAGCCCAACTGATTGTTAGCAATGGGAAAGCAGAGATACATCCGATAGCTGGAACCTTTAGAAGGACCGGAAATGACATTAAGGATGCAGAGCTAGCACAGCAATTGACCAAAGATGACAAGGAAAATGCAGAGCACGTCATGTTGGTCGATCTCGCTCGTAATGACTTGAGTAGGCATGGGAATAATGTCACTGTAGACACCTATAGAGAGGTTCAGTTTTTCTCCCATGTGATTCATCTGGTTAGTAAAGTTACTGGCAAAAAACACATCAACACCTCAACCATGCAAGTTGTTGCAGACACTTTCCCCGCCGGCACCTTAAGTGGTACACCAAAGCATAGAGCAATGCAACTTATTGAGCAATATGAAAAAACAAGTCGTACTTTTTACGGAGGCGCCATTGGCTTTATGGATTTTAAGGGCAATTTTAATCATGCCATTATGATTCGTACTTTTTTAAGTAAAAACCACAGACTGCATTGGCAAGCAGGAGCTGGATTAGTATCAAAATCAAAACCAGAAAATGAATTGCAAGAAGTATATAACAAATTAGGGGCTTTAACAAAAGCCATAAAACTAGCGGAGGAGATTTAAATATGGCAAAAGTATTAGTTATAGACAATTACGACAGTTTTACCTATAATCTTGTACATTATTTAGAAGATTTAAACTGTGAGGTCACTGTATTAAGAAACGATAAGTTAATACTAGAGGATGTAAGACCATTTGATAAAATTGTATTATCACCTGGTCCGGGTATTCCAGATGAAGCCGGTCTGTTAAAGCCTATCATTAAAACCTACGCTTCAACCAAAAGTATTTTAGGAGTATGTCTTGGCCAGCAGGCCATTGGAGAAGTATTTGGGGGATCACTGGTAAATTTAGAGGAGGTGTATCATGGTGTGGCAACCAAAGTTAACATTTGTGTTGAGGATGAAATTTTATTCAGAGGATTGGCGAAAAGCATAGATGTTGGTCGGTATCATTCATGGGTAGTTCATCCAGATTTACCAGATGTTTTGGAAGCCACTTCTTTTGATGAAAATGGGCAAATTATGTCTTTACGTCATAAAACTTATGATGTTAAAGGGGTGCAATATCATCCAGAGTCGGTATTAACACCTGGAGGAAGGCAAATTTTAGAAAACTGGGTTAAACACTAATCATGAAACAATTACTTAATAGGCTTATAAATCATGAAAGCATCTCCACAGAAGAAGCTAAACAGGTATTGGTAAACATTTCCAATGGTATGTATAACCAAAGTCAAATAGCCTCATTTCTTACGGTATTTATGATGCGTAGCATTACCATTGAGGAATTAAAAGGGTTCAGAGAAGCGCTATTGGAGCTTTGCATTCCAATCGATTTAAAAAACTTTAATGCTATTGATTTATGTGGTACCGGTGGTGACGGCAAAGACACTTTTAACATTTCCACGTTGGCTTCCTTTGTAACTGCTGGTGCCGGTGTTAATGTTGCAAAGCATGGAAATTATGGTGTATCCTCAGCTTGTGGATCTTCAAATGTCATGGAATATCTTGGTATTAAATTTTCAAATAATGAAGATTTCTTAAAGCGTTCTATAGATCAAGCAGGGATTTGTGTATTACATGCTCCATTATTTCACCCAGCTATGAAAAATGTTGCTCCAATTAGAAGGGAATTAGGTGTAAAAACCTTTTTTAACATGTTGGGGCCCATGGTAAACCCATCATTTCCCAATAACCAATTGGTAGGTGTTTTTAATTTAGAACTGCAACGTTTGTATGGTTATTTATATCAGCAAACTGATAAAAATTATAGTATTGTACACGCATTGGATGGTTATGATGAAATTTCCCTTACCGGTAAAGCCAAAATCATTTCAAACCAGGCAGAAACCATGTTTAATGCAGACGATTTGGGTATCCAGGAAATCCAACAAGAAGAGATATTTGGTGGTAAAACCGTTGAAGATGCTGCTAAAATATTCATTACTGTAATTAGTGGTAAAGGAACGGAAGCACAAAACAACGTGGTGTGTGCCAATGCGGGGTTAGCCATTGCTACAACCATGCAAACTACTCACAAAGAGGGGTTTGAATTGGCTAAACAATCTTTGCTTTCCGGAAAAGCTAAAACCAGTCTAGATAAATTGATTGAATTGAGTAAGTAATTGACGTATTGTAAAGTGAATATATTAGATAAGATAACATCAGATAAATACAAGGAAGTTGCCCTTAGAAAGCAATTAATCCCAACTCGACAATTGGAGCAATCCGTTTTATTTCAAAGAGCAACGGTTTCGTTGTCAAACAAACTAAAAAATAGCAACACTGGTATTATTGCAGAACACAAACGACGTTCCCCATCTAAATCAATTATCAATAATAATTTAGACGTTTTTGAAGTGGCGAAAGGTTATGAAAATGCCGGAGTCTGTGGTATGTCTGTTCTTACCGATGGCAAATATTTTGGAGGGTCATTGGATGACCTGCTACATGCACGTGCCAGTATTAATCTGCCTATACTACGTAAAGAATTTATTATAGATGAATACCAAATCCTTGAAGCAAAAGCCTACGGTGCAGATGTTATTTTACTGATTGCTGCTATTTTAAATAAGAACGAATTAAAGTCCTTTTCAGAGTTTGCAAAACGCTTAAAATTAGATGTTCTTTTAGAAGTACACAATGAAGAAGAATTGCACAAATCCCTATTGTCCAGTGTGGATATGTTGGGTGTGAACAACAGGAACCTAAAAACATTCGATGTAAGTTTAGATACCAGTAAAGCATTAAGTAAATTGATTCCGGACGATTTTATAAAGGTTTCTGAAAGTGGTATTAGTAACATTACTGCTATTAAAGAATTAAAAGACTATGGCTATCAAGGCTTTTTAATAGGAGAAAACTTTATGAAAACTGATGATCCGGGGTATAGTGCTAAAATATTTATACATAATTTAGAAAATTAAAATGATGACAAATGCGATTGTGAAATCTCATCATGAGAGTTCATTTTCCCCATCATTATACAATAAGAAAGAAGAATGAAACTAAAGATTTGTGGCATGAAATATGAGGTCAATATTGAAGACGTTGCTTCGTTGCAACCCGATTATCTTGGTTTTATATTTTACGAAAAATCGGCAAGATATTTTGATCGTGAAATCCCAAAACTTCCATCTTCAATAAAAAAAGTCGGGGTTTTTGTAGACCCTAATTTAGATTTTGTTATTGAAACTATTAACAAACATGATCTCCAGGCTGTGCAATTGCATGGTAATGAATCGCCTGCTTTTTGTGAGCAATTAAAATTATATGGTCAATCCGAAGAAACTGCCTTTACTGCAGACAGAGATAGCCAAATCATAAAAACACATACCCAACTAAATCGAGTCCAGGATGACCACCAGATTGAAATTATTAAGGTGTTTTCTATAAAAGATGAATTTAATTTTGAGGTTTTATATCCTTACGAAACCGTATGTGATTATTATTTATTCGACACTAAGGGTAAATTACCCGGAGGAAATGGCTATACCTTTAATTGGAATGTTTTAACCCAGTATCCTTCTCATAAACCGTTTTTTTTAAGCGGTGGTATTGGACTTAATGAAGTTCCAAGTGTCTTGTCATTTTTAAGTAAAAAAGAATCCAAATATTGCTATGCCATTGATGTGAATAGTAAATTTGAAATTGAGCCAGGATTAAAGAATTTGGAATTCTTGAAAGAGTTTAAAAACAATATTATTAACTGAAGTGAAGTATGAATAGTGAAATCAATTACAGATTTTTACAATAAAAAATAAATGTCTCATTGGCACATTTCTGATTGATGATATGCCAAACAAAGTAATGATAATAATATCAAGAATATGAACTACAATGTAAACGAAAAAGGTTATTATGGTGAATTTGGCGGGGCATATATTCCCGAAATGTTGTATCCGAATGTAGAAGAGCTTCGTCAAAACTACTTAAAGGTAATGGCAGAGCCCCAATTTCAGAAATCGTTTAACCAACTCTTAAAAGACTACGTTGGTCGCCCGTCGCCATTGTATTTTGCTAAGCGTCTTTCGAAAAAATATAATACCAAAATTTATCTTAAACGGGAAGATCTTAACCATACTGGAGCACACAAAATAAATAATACCATTGGGCAAATCTTAATGGCCAAGCGTTTAGGAAAAACACGAATTATTGCTGAAACAGGTGCAGGACAACATGGTGTTGCTACTGCTACCGTATGTGCATTAATGGGAATGGAATGTATCGTGTATATGGGAGAAATAGATATTGCCAGACAAGCACCCAATGTAGCGAGAATGAAAATGTTAGGGGCTACTGTTATTCCTGCAACCTCAGGAAGTAAAACCTTAAAAGATGCAACCAATGAAGCCATACGGGATTGGATCAATAATCCCGTAAATACCCATTACATTATAGGGTCGGCCATTGGACCACACCCCTATCCAGATATGGTAACCCGCTTTCAAGCTGTCATTTCGGAAGAAATAAAATGGCAACTTAAGGATCAAGAAAACCGTGAGTATCCGGATTATGTGGTGGCTTGTATTGGTGGGGGTAGCAATGCCGCAGGCCTCTATTATCATTTTTTACACGAAGCATCGGTAAAAATTATAGCCGTCGAGGCAGCTGGTTTAGGCATAGATTCCGGTGAAAGCGCCGCTACATCAGTCCTTGGAAAAGAAGGCATTATTCATGGTTGTAAGACATTGCTGATGCAGACCAATGATGGACAAATAACAGAACCTTACTCCATTTCGGCTGGATTAGATTATCCGGGTGTAGGACCAATGCATGCCCATCTATATAAAACAGGTCGCGCTGAATTTATGTCCATAACAGATGACGAGGCCATGAAAGCAGGTTTAGAATTATGCCAACTTGAAGGTATTATCCCAGCAATAGAAAGCTCGCACGCCCTGGCCATTTTCGAACAAAAAACGTTTAACCCCCATGATATAGTCGTAGTTAGTTTATCAGGGCGTGGTGATAAGGATTTGCAAAATTATATTGAATATTTTAAAATTTAAGGTCATTTCAAACATTAATAGAAATCATATTTTGCAGCGCTATGAATCGTATTCAAACTAAATTAAAAGAAGACAAAAAGTTACTATCCATATACTTTACAGCGGGTTTTCCCAAGCTTAACGACACCGTTTCCATCATTCAAAGCTTAGAACACAATGGTGTTGACCTAATCGAAATTGGCCTACCATTTAGTGACCCTCTTGCTGATGGTCCGATCATACAAGACAGCTCTACCCAAGCTTTGAAAAATGGCATGTCCACCGAAATTCTTTTCAATCAGCTAAGCGGTATTAGAAAATCGGTTTCCATACCTTTAATCATAATGGGCTATTTTAATCCCATGTTACAATTTGGCGTAGAGGCATTCTGTAAAAAATGTCAAGAAATTGGAATAGATGGATTAATTATCCCCGACCTGCCCATTGATGTATATGACGAGGAATATCGATCTACATTTGAAAAATATGGGTTAATCAATGTGTTTTTAATTACCCCTCAAACTAGTGACCAACGTATAAAATACATAGATTCCATTTCAAATGGTTTTATTTATATGGTAAGTAGTGCAAGTACCACTGGGGCCAAGTCAGGATTTGGCAAGGAACAAACCGATTACTTTGGGCGTATTGCAGAATTAAACTTAAAAAATCCTCAAATTGTAGGCTTTGGCATTAGCAACAATCCAACGTTTACACAAGCTACTCAATTTGCTAAGGGCGCCATAATTGGTAGTGCCTTCGTGAAACATTTAACAGATCATGGAACAAGTGCCATTTCAGAATTTATTAAGGAAATTACAGGCTAAACTTTACTTTTTCTAGGACCTGCCAGATGAAGTTTATTTTATCTACTCAAACCGAATGGCCTTAACGGGAGATATCTTTGTAATGACATATGACGGCACCAATAGCATCAACAAACACATAATCATGGTTCCAAAATTCAATGCCATGATGTACCCTAAATTTATATAAACGGGAGCTTCCGTGACATAATATACACTGGGGTCCAAAGGAAACAGTTTAAAATATTTTTGTGTAAAAAGTAATCCCAAACCAAAAAGATTTCCCCAAATTAAGCCTAAAATTATCAAATAGGATGCATTGTATATAAATACTTTTCGAATACTCCAGTTGCTACTTCCTAAAGCTTTTAAAATACCTATCATTTGAGTACGTTCCAAAATCAAAACCAAAAGAGCTGTGATCATATTGATCCCTGCAATTAAAATCATAATGCCTATAATGCCATAGATATTCGTATCAAAAATTTTAATCCATTCGAAAATGGAAAAATATTTATCGGAAACCGTTTGTGTATTTAGATCAGAAGGTGTGTTTTTATAGATCTCAATGCCCATTTGTTCCAAATCATCAAAATCCTCAATAAAAACCTCAAAACTTCCTATTTGATCCTCATCCCACCTATTAATACGCTGAATATGCCGTATATCTCCAATTATATAAGTTGCGTCAAAATCTCGAAAACCAGAATTATAAATCCCAACAATCCTGTACGTTATGATACTTGGTGGCTTGTTAAGATCTTTTTTTGCAAAGACCATCTGAAAACGATCTCCTAATATAAAGCCTAAGCGATTTGCCAAATATTGGGAAATTAATACGTCTTCATTGCGCTCCTTAGTATAATCCGGTATTCGTCCCTCAATTAAAAACGCTTTAAAATAATCCCAATTATAATCTACTCCTACACCTTTTAAAATAGCACCTTCAAAATCATCTTCGGTCCTGATAACCCCTAATTTAGTGGCTATGGCTTGAATATGACTAATTCCTTCAACCGATGTGAATTTGGGATAAAAATCCTGCTTTTTTGAAATTGGCACCATACTTTCCTGCGAATTATTACTGTCATAATTGGCAATGGTCACGTGCCCGTTAAATGCTATTACCTTTTCACGTATTTTTTGTTGCAGGCCTATACCGGTGGCTATAGCAATCATCATAACCACAATTCCAATGGTAATGGCAGCAATACCAATTTTTATTATTGGAGCCGAAACACTACTTTTATATACTTTACCAGCAACAATGCGTTTAGCTATGAAATATTCGTAATTCAAAATTTAGTATGACTATTAATATGTTCAAAAATACAGTTTTATTATTTGTTTTAGTAATGATTTCATGTGGTTCTAAAATGAAGAAAAAAAACATAGACTTTACTCAGGAAAAACACAACCCGACTGAAAGTCCAATTATTGTGGGTGCAAATCAAACTGAGAGCTATTTGCCTCTATTAAAATCCAAAAGGGTGGGAATTGTGGCCAATCCAACCTCAGTTATTTTTACCCAGGAACCAACTCCGGGATTAAAAACGTATGTCCATATTGTTGATTCCTTATTAGCATTAAATATCAACATTATTAAAGTATTTTCTCCTGAACACGGTTTTCGAGGAACTGCAGATGCTGGTGAGGTCGTAAAAGATGGAGTGGATGTTAAAACCAATATACCCATTGTTTCCCTTTATGGCAACAATAAAAAGCCGAGTCCAGAACAGTTAGAAGGATTAGATATTGTGATTTTTGATATTCAAGATGTTGGTGTGCGCTTTTACACCTACATTTCGACAATGCACTATATCATGGAAGCTTGTGCTGAAGCTAATATTCCTGTATTAATTTTAGATAGACCCAACCCCAACGGACATTATATAGATGGGCCCACTCTAGACCCAAAAAACAAAAGCTTTTTGGGAATGCACCCCATACCCTTAGTTCACGGCATGACCATAGGTGAATATGCCCAGATGATTAATGGTGAAAAATGGTTGAAAAACGAAATCCAATGTAGAATTACCATTATTCCGGTAAAAAACTATAACCACCAAACACCTTATAGTTTGCCCGTTAGACCTTCACCTAATTTGCCTAACGATCAAGCTATAAAACTATACCCTAGTTTAGGTCTTTTTGAAGGGACTAACATTAATGCTGGACGAGGAACAGCATATCAATTTCAATGCTATGGTGCACCATTTTTAAACAAGGAAACTTTCACATTTAACTATACCCCAACTGAGAATTTTGGTGCAAAAAACCCAAAACACAAGAATGAATTATGTTATGGGGAAGACCTCAGAAACGAAAAAATAAGCGGCAAAATGTCTCTAAAATGGATTATGAAATCTTACTGGAATGCCAATGACAAATCTTTGGTGTTTAATACCGCAAATTTTACAAAACATGCTGGCACGGATAAGCTTCAGCAGCAAATTGAAGCTGGATTAGCGGAAGAAGATATTAGGGCGACCTGGCGAGAGGATATTGAAGCTTTTACAAAAGTGAGAAAGCAATATTTATTATATCCATAATGGATATTAACTCTTTTTGGGATGGTATGTCGGTTTTTGATATTTTTGAAAAGGTTGTATGAGTAAATCCTTAATGTTACTATTTTGTTTTTCATTGGGAAACACATCCACACCATATATAATATCTCGAGGATCCAATTTCATATAAGTCCCTAGCAGTCTATCCCATATAGAAAAGATATTTCCATAATTCGAATCCGTATAAGGTAATCTATAATGATGATGAACCTTGTGCATGTCTGGTGAAACCAAAACATAGCTCAATATATTGTCTATCCTTTTTGACAATTTTATGTTGGCATGGGTGAATTGGGTGGCCACTACCGACAGCGATTGATAAAACATGACCAATCCTATTGGTGTTCCAACAATAAAGGCACCTAGAAGGGTGAAAAAAAATCGGATTACACTTTCTATTGGGTGATGTCTATTAGCTGTTGTGGTATCAACTTTATGATCGGTATGATGCACCAGGTGTACCATCCAAAGTGGTCTCACCTTATGTTCTATCAAATGGGGTAAATAGGCTCCAAAAAAATCCAAAAAAACCAGTCCTAAAATAACATATAACCATAAGGGTATGTCCGGAAGCCAATTTAAAATTCCAAAATTATTCATAACAACCCAATCGGCCGTTTTTAACAACATAAAAGCCAGAGGTAAATTGATCAACAATAAGGTAAGATTAAAAAACAAATTCGGCATGGCATGACGCCATTTATTGTACTTAAACCGGAATAAGGGTATAAGCCCTTCAATAATCCAAAACAAGGATAATCCACCAACAATAAAAACAACACGATGATGTCTTGGGATGGTTTCGAAGTAATGTAAAAGTGTTTCCATAAAAAAATTCCAAATTAAAAGTGAAATAGTTATTACAAGCTTTTCTTCAAGGCTTCGACAATGTTAAAAGCTGCAGGACAAATAGCCACATTCTTTAAGGTTAAATTTGAAATTTGTTGAAACTTTTTTCTATCGGTATGAGGAAACTCGCGACAGGCCTTAGGCCTAACGTCATAAATGGAACAATAATTATCTGCGTCCAAAAAGGTACAGGGCACTTCCTGCAATACGTAATCTTTATCCTCATCAATTCTTAAATACTGCTCTATAAATTGCTGGGGGCGGAGTTTAAAATATTTCGCAATTCGTCCTATGTCCTTATCAGTAAATAAAGGTCCGGTAGTTTTACAACAATTGGCACAATCCAAACAATTGGTTTGTTTAAATTCAGCCTCATGCAGTTTCTGCATAACATAATCCAAATTCCTGGGGGGTTTCTTTTTAAGCTTAGTGAAATACTTTTTGTTCTCGTTATGCTTATCTTTGGCGAGCTTTGGAAGGTTTTTAATGATTTCTTGCATGATGTAAAAATACTTAATCTCTTTCATTTTGAGCAACGCGAAGAATCTAAACTATTAAAAGAAATGTGGTCCGTCCTTAAGATGGGCTAAGTTACATGACCTAAACCATTAATTTTGAAAGACCTATTCGGAAAGGCCTTATTGGATTATCACAATGGAAATTATACGGCGGATATCGTTACCTCCACCAGTATTTCCGATGACGAAATATTACCCCTTCCCTATTTATTTCGGGATTTCAACGGCATGCCGCAACTTGAAAAAAAGGCCTTGCAAATCACCCGAGGTAAGGTATTGGATGTAGGTTGCGGTGCGGGAAGTCATAGTTTATATTTACAGAAAAAAGGATTCGTTGTAAAAGCCATTGATATTTCCAAAGGAGCAATTCAAGTGGCTAAACAACGTGGTGTTAAATTAGTTGAAGAAAAGCACCTCCTGGAGGAAACTGAATTGTTTGACACCATTTTACTGCTAATGAATGGCACGGGAATCTTTCAGGAAATAGCTCAGGTCTCTCAATATTTAAGCCATTTAAGAACTCTTTTAAATCCGAAAGGACAAATTTTAATTGACTCTTCCGATATTAAATATATGTACGAAGATGACGATGGAGGATTTTGGCTGAATACCAACGGGGGGTATTATGGTGAGCTCGAATATTATCTGTCTTATAAGGGTGAAAATGAACAGGAAATGAAATGGTTATTTCTCGATTTCGATACATTACAGATAGCTTGTAACACCGTTAACCTGAACTGTGAATTGGTGATGAAGGGAGAACATTTTGACTATTTAGCAAGGATACAATAAGATGATCTGCCTGATTTGTTAGGAAATCTTTTTCTTTTATTATGGATTTTCAATGACCCCAAACTCGGAAATGAGTTTAGAAGTCAAATTTAAAAGTTGCCCCTGCCAAAAACTGGATTCCTTGAACGGGATAAAACATCCAGCGTTGGTAAGTGTTATTTACCAAATTATTAGCTTTTGCAAATACTGCCATTTTATCGTTTATATTATACCCCAAATGCACATTAGCATCAAAATAACTGTCTAAATTAACCATCATTGAATTAGGCCCTTCAATAGGGTCGATCAAACTTAGCAAACCTTTGCGTTCCCCTATGTAAAACAAATTAGCTCCCGCAAACCAGGATTGATTAATTTGGTAATCGAAAAACAGCGATCCCTTAATATCGGGTAAATTCCAAGCTTCTGCCTGATTACCTGTTGAATAATTAAAATATTCTGCCTTAAGACCTAAGGTAAAATTTCTGTTTACATCCACATTTAATTCTCCTGCAATACTAAAAGTATCTACATTATCATAAACCACACCAAAAGAATTACTATATTGATAATCTTCCGCATCAGTAAAATCAAAAAAGGTGGTATTATGCCTGTATAAAGCCTTATTACGATCGGCAAAATAATGCCCACTAATATTATAGCTCATATGACTTGACAATTTTCCCTTTAATCCAACATAGGCATCATATTGCTGATCTGTTGGCATAATGAATAACGTTGGAGATACAAAAGGGTTTTCTGTTGCAAAATTGTAATACGAATTTTGTATTAGTCCTCCTTCAATACCACCATATGCAATTAACACATCATTTACCAAACGATAGGTAGCGGTAATTTTAGGATAAATGTAAAACTTGCTATCCCCATTTTCTTTATCACTTAAATAAAATAGAGATGCTCCAAAATTAACAGTAAGGTCATCCTGTTTCAATTCGTACTGTGACCCTACCCCTATTTGATAGTTGCCATAGCTCAATTCTTCATCTACATCATAACTTCTATCAAAAGTCCCTCCTATATAATCAAAAATTAAATCCGTCGAAAGTTCTTCTCCATTAATGGGAATGTCAACAGTGGTTTTAAACTTAAACCGATTTTCACCTGACCCTCTATTATCACCAAAACGTCTGAAAAAGAAACTCCCCGAATTGATGTAGGTGTCTTCAAAAGAGATATCACCACCAAAATGGGCGCTGTAGTAAGAATGATCTACTTGAATATTACTTGATTGGGCAACATTTACCAATGCCTCTTCAACACCATACCAATTGTAAGTTTGTCTTTGAAAGCCACCTTCAACATTCCAAGACAAATCACGTAATTGAGACGAGTAATTGGCATTAATTTTAGAATTAGAAAAATCATCTTCAAATTGTACTCCTTCAATACCTCCTTGAGACGAATGATGACTTAAATATCCCCCTACACTTTCCGTCCTGCTTATAGCATGGTTTAAATATAACTCTCCTAAAAAGGTTGTGTAGGTTCCAACACCAAAGGTCGCATAATTATCATATAACTTAGCGGGCTGTACCTTTTCAACAACTGCAGCCTTTCCTTTAGCAGGAGTAAAGGTTGATGCCACAGGTATAGAGAAAATATTGTACTTAATTTCTTTTTTAGCTTCGGTCACCTCATCTTTCAGAGTTGGTGTCTCCTTAACCTTAAATGCATCGGAAATTGATGGTTGATAGGGTTTTACAACATCTATTACACCTGTGTTTAAAGTGTCGCTTTTCGTCCTTTGAGCAAATGCCGATGACATCCCTATTAAAATGATTACAACTGTGTATTTCATGTGCTTACGCATAATTATAATTTTGATTTTGACTTATTGATTGATGCAATGCTGCAACTAACCTTAGCATGACATGTATTGTTATTTTGATTATGCCTAATTATCAGATAGAATGGACGAATTAGTTTTGGCTTCCTCTTGCTTTATTCTCGTTAATTCTTTTTTAGCTTCCTCAACGACATCCTTAAACTCTTCGAAGTTGTTAATAACACTTTCCAGAATATAAGTGGCTTGAAATGCATCGTTTAAAGCATAAAAATTCTTTGCCATTAGTACAAGTCCTTTTGCACTATAATATTTATATCCCGAATAGTCCTTAGCTAATTTTTGTATCGATTTGTTAGAGGCCTCAAATTGCTCTTCTTTATGTTTGAAGTAAGCCTTATAATATAGTGCCTCGGCTGCAGTTTCTCCACTTGCTACACCCTCAACCTTGGTATATGCTGCTTTCGCCTTAGGTTCATCGCCCGTTTTTATAGCAGACCTCGCAATGATGATAAAGGCATCACTTTTAATTTTGTTATCTATTTTTGAATGACCCAAAACCGTCTCGGCATAGGTAGCTGCCTGATTATAATTTTGCATCTGGTAGTAGGCTTTCATTAAATTAGACTGTGCAAATACAATGTTTTGCGGAAAGTTGGCCTCCTGCTCCAAGCGCAACAACAAAGGTACGGCTTCATTCCAGTTTTTATTTTCTAAATGATATTGTGATAACCGGGATAAAGCCTCTTCAGTAAACTCACTTTGGGAGGCATCCAACACATACTGATAGTGTGGTGCGGCATTTCCTTTTAAGTCTTTTTTAAAGTATAATTGCGCTAAATAAAAATGTGATGGTAAGGCATGTAAACCATTTGGAAATTCATTCAGATACCCATTAAATTGTTTAATAGCTCTGTCAACATTGTTATCTAAATACTGCTTTTCTGCGGCTTCATAGGTTGCAAGATCCAAATCGGAATCAGTGACTTCAATATAATCCAAAGTCTTTACCCAGGCAGCATAATCATTAACAAGACCCAAGTCTATATAGATGAGCCTTGCGGTTGATACGGCTTGTTGAGCTTCAGGTGTGTTTGGAAAGTCATTGGCTACTTTTCTAAATTTAACCAACGCCTGTTCATTTTGCCCCGCATTATAATATACCAATCCCTGACGCAACAATGCTTTAGGTACAAATGAACTCATTCGGTATTCACTACTTAAACGGTTGTAAAGGATCATGGCTTTATCGGTTTGACCCTCTTTTACATAAGAATTACCAAGTTCATACATAGCATCATCTCTTAGTTTAGATTTCGGGTACGTATCAATAAAAGCTTCCAATTCATTTATTTTTTTTGAGGACTTACCCAAATAACCGGCACTTAATGCTTTTTGAAAAAATGGGTAGTCTGATTCTATTTCATTTAAACGGATTGCTTGCTCATAAGCGTCCATAGCATCTTTATAATTACTGGACACAAAGTACCCGTCACCCAATCTCAGATAGGCATCATTCAACCTTACTTTATCCTCTTTTTTATTTCGAATAAAAGTATCGAAATGTGCGACAGCCTTTTCATAATTCTTTTGTTTGAAATAGGTGTAAGCTATGTTATAATCTATATTTTCCATTTCTGGTAAGGCAGATTGTCCTTGCTGTTGAAACTGTTTGAAACCGACTAAAGCATCTTCATAATTAGTTAAATTAAAATCGGTCTCAGCTTTCCAAAAGGTGGCTCTTGCAGTATATGTTTGGTCCCTTTGTTCTTTTAAGGAGGCATTAAATAAATTAATAGCTTCAAGATAATGCCCATCATTATAAAGTTCAATACCCCTGTAAAAGGCCACTTTTTGATAGGCCAACTTATTTTCAAAACTCCGTTTGCCCTCCAAAAGTTTCAACGCTTCCTTGTAGTTCTTTGATGTGATATATGAGTCTATCAAAAGGGTTTCTATCTCCTCTTTGTAATTCGTATTGGGGTATTTATCCAAATATGCTGCCAATACCTGCGGTGCAGGTTGGTAAGGATTTCCTATGTCATAACTAATTTTGGCATAGTTCAACCAGGCATCCTCTTGGATTTTTAAATCGAAATCCATTTCAGAGGCATTTTTAAAGGCATTTAATGCCTCTTGTTTTTTATTTAGATTTATATAACTCTCCCCTAAATGATAGTACGCATTTTGGGCAATGGAATTATTACCGCCTATAATTTTATTAAACTCGGACACTGCACTTTCAAAATCGCCCTGCTTATAATAGGCATAACCCAATTGATAAAAATCGGTATTACTCCATTTCCCCTGTTTGCCCTTATAGGATTTTAAGAAAGGAATAGCTTCCTCATATTGCTTCAAGTTAAAGTAACTTTCCCCAATTATTTTCGATAATTCCGAAACTTCTGTTTCATCACTGGTCTCCAAACGTTCTTTTGCCAATTCAATAGCTTTTTCAAATTTTCCCAATTTGAAATTTAAATCAGCTTGGTAATATGATAATTTTTCCTGATAACGTTCCTGGTCACTTACCTGATCAAAATATTCGTTCGCCTGATCGTAATCGTCACTTTCATAGGCCATAAATCCAATATAATACTTAGCTTGAGAGCCATATTTTTGGGAATTCTCAACATGGCTTAGATAGGTTTTGGCCTCCTTATAACGCTTTGTTGAAAATGCAGTGTACCCCTTATTAAAATAGAATTTGTCTTTTTCATTTCTACTTAAGGCCCCTTCGTCCACTTTGTCATACCACTTCTTGGCATAAGCGAATTTAGAGTTTTCAAAATAGTAGTCCCCAACATCGACAAAGGCTGTATTCCGCTTCGTACTTGTTGGATAATCAGCCACAAAGTCTTCCACCAGGCCATCGGCATTTTGCTGATTTAAACGTACAGCACAATTGGCAATGTAATAGGTACAATCTGATTGTACATTGTCTTCATCCGCAGTCTTTTTAATATCCCTGAACAGGGATTGAGCGGCTAAATACTGTCTGTTATTATATAAGGAAAGGGCTTTTTGATAATCTACTAAATTACTGGTATAGGCTGCAGATTGCTGGGCAAAAACCTGTATACTAAGAGGTAGGACCAACACGAGGGTTGCAATGTTTTTGATAGTCATTAACGATTGGGTTTAAATTCAAAAATCAAAGATAATTTAATCTAAACCTTATAACGCAACAATCGTGCTATAATTATAAACGGAGTTATTAAATACATTTTTTTGACAATACATAATACGATTTATAATGCGCAGATGTTATACTATTTGTCTGAAAAAAATTAACTTTGGACAATTAACAATTAACGTCTGCAAAACATGTCCAACCCAATTCTACAGTTAAAAAATGCCTCCATTTATCAGGGCGAAAGTCTGGTACTTTCTAATGTCAACGTGGAGATCAATAAAGGTGATTTTGTCTATTTAATTGGAAAAACGGGAACAGGAAAAAGTAGTTTTATGAAAACCCTTTATGGTGATTTACCCTTGACTGAAGGCGAAGGACATATTGTTGACTACGATTTAAAAACCTTAAAAGAAAAAGATATCCCATTTCTAAGACGAAAGCTCGGGGTGATTTTCCAAGATTTCAAATTGTTAACTGACAGAACGATTAATGATAATTTATTGTTTGTCTTAAAGGCAACTGGATGGAAAGACAAAAATGAAATGAATCAACGTGTTGAGGAGGTTTTAGCTAAAGTAGATATGAAAACAAAAGAATTTAAATTTCCCCATGAGTTATCTGGTGGTGAACAACAGCGTATTGCCATCGCCAGAGCTTTATTAAATAACCCGGAACTTATATTAGCCGATGAACCCACAGGTAATTTAGATCCTCAAACCAGTATTGAAGTCATGGAAGTTCTTCAGGATATCAACAAAAATGGCAATACCATTCTAATGGCAACTCACGACTATGCTTTATTGCTAAAATACCCGAGTAAAACCTTAAAGTGCGATGATAATGAAGTGTATGAGGTCGTACAAAGAAAAGCTTAATCATTCAAGACCTTCCATAGCTTGTCTTTTAGTTCTTGAATGCCTTGTTGGGCCACTGAGGAAATGAACACATAAGGAATGGGCAGTTTGATATCCAACTCCTTTTTTAATTCGGCCTTTAGCTCATCATCTAACATATCACATTTCGAAATAGCAATAAGTCGCTCCTTATCTAACATTTCCGGATTATACCGTCTAAGTTCATCTAGCAGAACATCATATTGCTTTTTAATATCATCGGCATCTGCAGGTATTAAAAATAACAACACCGAATTGCGTTCAATATGTCTTAAAAAATAATAGCCTAATCCTTTGCCCTCCGCAGCACCTTCTATTATTCCTGGAATATCGGCCATTACAAAACTTTGAAAATCGCGATACTCCACAATACCTAAATTAGGTTTAAGTGTAGTAAACTCATAATCTGCAATTTTTGGTTTGGCAGAGGTCATAACAGACAATAAAGTGGACTTACCAGCATTAGGAAAGCCTACTAATCCAACATCGGCTAACACCTTTAATTCTAGAGTAATATATTTTTCTTCGAGTGGTAATCCGGGCTGTGCATAACGTGGTGTTTGGTTGGTGGATGATTTAAAATTCCAGTTTCCAAGTCCGCCCTTTCCTCCTGTTGCAATTATTTCTTCATCCCCATGTTCGGTAATTTCAAAAATTATGGCATTGGTATCAGAATCTCGCACGACAGTTCCCAGGGGAACATCAATATAGACATCTTCACCATCGGCTCCGGTACTTCTACTGCTGCCACCGTGTTCGCCATGACCTGCGCGAACGTGTTTTTTAAACTTTAAATGAAACAGGGTCCAAAGGTTTGCATTGCCTCTAATTATAACATGACCACCACGGCCGCCGTCACCCCCATCAGGTCCACCTTTGGCAACATATTTTTCCCGATGTAAATGTGCCGAGCCTTTACCTCCATTTCCAGAAGCGACATACATTTTAACATAATCTACAAAATTGCCTTCAGTCATTTTTTTTTAGTTTGTTGTAATAGATAGATTGAGGTTGTAATAGATTGATAAAGACTGAATTATTGGGTCGATTGTTTGATCTTTTGCCAATATTTAACACGCTTTTTGTCAAACTGGAAAATACTCCAAACAACTCCATACTCTTCTTATGTAATTCTTTTACTTTAACTCCTGTAATAATATTCGAAGCAATAACGACCTTAACTTTTATAGATTTTGGAATAATTTCGGTCAAATCAAAAATTTGCAAAGTATATGAACGAATTCAATCCTGCAGACTTAAATTGTATGCCGACCAACTTACGTTTTCAACTTTAATTTGCTAAGGATTGAAAATCAATCTTCCTTCACTTCATCAATCACTTTTATCTACAACGCATCAATAACTGCACTCAATCGCTGTGTAATTTCTTCAATACTTCCTACACCATCAACGCCGAAATATTTATTTTGAGTGGAATAGTAGTCTCTTAAAATGGCCGTTTTGTTGTAGTATTCAGTAATCCTATTTCTAATAATGGACTTATCGGCATCATCAGGCCTTCCACTGGTTTTACCTCTTTTCAGTAAACGTTCAACTAATATTTCATCTTCTACTTCTAAGGCAATCATTGCATTAATTTGTGAATCTTTACTGTCCATCAAACGATCCAACGCTTGGGCCTGAGCATTGGTACGTGGGAAACCATCAAAAATAAATCCATTGGCATCAGCATTTTTTTCAACTTCCGCATTTAACATATCTATAGTAACCTTATCTGGAACTAAATCTCCTTTATCCATATAGGATTTGGCTAACATACCCAAAGCGGTTTCGTTTTTAATATTATAGCGAAACACATCCCCTGTTGAGATGTGTACTAAATTATATTTTTGCTTTAAAAATTCTGCCTGGGTTCCTTTTCCAGCACCTGGAGGGCCAAAAAGTACAAAGTTTGTCATATGCTGTGTTTCTTTTATTTGATATACTTCAGGGATGTTCCTCCCCAATCCATTATAATCTAAACCAAAGCCAACAATAAACTTATTTGGAATTTCAATACCGATATAATGGAGTTTGAAATCCTTTTTATAAGCCTCAGGCTTGTAAAATAGGGTTGCTATTTTAAGCGTTTTTACCTTTTCATTTTTAAAAATGCGGTGGACCTCGGCCAGGGTATTCCCAGAATCAATAATATCTTCTAAAACAATAACCGTACGTCCCGTTAAATCTTGTGTCAACCCAATTAAACGTTGGATATCTTCAGTAGACTTTACCCCTTCATAAGACGCTAATTTTATGAAGGTGACCTCACAGGGTTTTGGAAATTTCTTAACAAAATCACTTACTACCATAAACGATCCATTCAAAATTCCTATGAATACAGGTATTTCGTCACCAACATCTTGAGCAATATCATTCGCCATCCGCCCTAGGGCATCGTTAATTTGCTGAGCTGAAATAAATGGTTTAAAATATTTATCGTGAAGCTTTATCACTATAACTTATTGTTAAAGTTGCAAAGATAATAAATGATTTATGATTTGCGATTTTTGAATTACGATTTACGAAGTAATTACATATTAAAATGTATTTTTGCCTAATCTTAATATCGTCCTAGGAAATTTATTTAAAATGAATTATTTCTCTTCAAATTTCAAACTGGGTATTTTAGGCGGCGGTCAGTTGGGTAAAATGCTACTATACAATACCAGAAAATTTGATATTTGCACATGTGTTTTAGAGGCTAGCGAAGATGCCCCCTGTAAAATTGCCTGTGATGAGTTCCATCTGGGGGATTTAATGGATTATGACGCTGTATATAATTTTGGAAAACAGGTGGATGTGTTGACCTTTGAAATTGAAAACGTTAATGTTGATGCTCTGGAAACCCTTGAAAAGCAAGGCGTAAAAGTGTATCCATCTTCAAAAACATTACGCATCATTCAAAACAAGGCTCAACAAAAATTATTTTATGTTGATAACGAGTTACCAACAGCATCTTTTTCTCGTTTTGCATTTACTTCGGAAATAAAGAAAGTGATAAAACATGATGGATTGTCCTTCCCATTTGTTTGGAAAGCTGCCCAATTTGGATATGATGGACAAGGTGTCAAAATTGTGAAATCTATTGACGACTTGGAGGGTTTGCCCAATGTTGAATGCATTGCCGAAGCCCTCGTTCCTTTTAAAAATGAACTTTCCGTTATTGTTGCCCGTAATGCTTCCGGTGAAACAAAAAGTTATCCTGTTGTCGAAATGGAGTTTCATCCTGAAGCTAATCAGGTGGAATATGTTATTTGCCCCGCAAGAATTTCAGATAGTATAGCGCAAAAGGCTAAAGATGTTGCATTAAGAACATCGGAGGCGTTTAACCATGTGGGATTATTGGCCGTAGAAATGTTCCGGACCCCAGACGATGATATTTTAATAAACGAAGTAGCCCCCAGGCCGCATAATTCAGGGCATCACACTATTGAATCAAGTTACACTTCACAATTCGAACAACATATTAGGGCAATTTTAAATTTACCACTTGGGAAAACAGACAGCAAGGTTAGCGGAGTTATGGTTAATTTAGTAGGTGCTGAAGGCCATAAGGGAAATGTGGTTTATGAAAACATCGAAAGAATTATGGAAATGGATGGTGTAACACCACATGTCTATGGCAAAAAACAAACACGCCCATTTAGAAAAATGGGGCATGTTACCATAGTTAATAAAGATGTAAATGAAGCAAGAAGAATTGCTGAAGAAGTAAAACAAACTATTAGAGTTATAAGTGAATAAACCATTGTAATCAAATCCGAAAATGAGATACTTTTGGAATTTGGACATAATAAATAGGAATTTATGAATAAAGTAGGTGTAATTATGGGTAGCAAAAGTGATCTACCTATTATGCAAGATGCTATAGACATCTTAAAAGGATTCGATTTAGAAGTTGAAGTCGACATTGTATCGGCTCATCGTACGCCAGATAAATTGTTCGACTATGGTAAGCACGCCCATACCAGAGGATTTTCAGTAATTATAGCCGGTGCTGGAGGTGCAGCTCATTTACCCGGTATGATAGCCTCACTGTCCCCACTGCCGGTAATCGGTGTACCCATAAAAAGTCGTAATTCCATAGATGGTTGGGATTCGATACTTTCTATTCTTCAGATGCCCGGTGGTGTCCCAGTGGCCACAGTAGCTCTTGATGGAGCAAAGAACGCTGGAATATTAGCCGCTCAGATAATTGGAGCCCATGATAGTCTTACACTTGATAAAATCGTGGCCTTTAAAGAAAATCTTAAGGTTAAGGTTAACGAATCTGCTAAAGGTTTACAATGAAAAAACCTCAAGCTTCCCTGAGGTTTCTTCTTATAAACAATGATTCTTTTGAGTTAGTCACTCTGTAATGAGGTGTAAATATATAAAATTTTTATATGCATGCATAATAAATTAAAAAATTAACATATTAAATATGCACAAAAACATCCTTAATCAAACATTCAATACACCATACTCTACAGTCCCCTTTTCACAAATAAAAGATCAGGATTTCTTACCTGCTTTTAAAACAGCCATTACCAACGCTAAAAAAGAAATTAATGCCATTATTAAAAACTCGGAAAGCCCTACCTTTAAAAACACCATTGAAGCTTTAGAATTTTCAGGGGAACAACTGGATAGAATTTCCAGTCTTTTTTTTAATTTGAATTCCGCCGAAACGAACGATACCATTCAAAAAATCGCGCAAGAGGTGTCTCCATTATTGTCAGAATTCAATAATGATATCACCTTAAACAAAACGTTATTCGATAAAATTAAGACGGTTTACGAAAATAAGGCCAAATGGAATTTAAACCCCGAACAACAAACCCTGCTTGAAAAAAAATACAAAAGGTTTTTCAGAAATGGCGCCAACCTTTCTGAGGAGAAAAAATTAAAGCTTCGTGAGATCGATAAAAAGCTTAGCCAGTTGAAACTCAAATTTGGTGAGAATGTATTGGCCGAAACCAATGCCTTTGAAATGCTCATTAGTAATGAATCGGATTTATCGGGATTGCCTGAAGGCGCTAAAGAAGCAGCGAAACAATTGGCAGAATCAAAAGACAAGGAAGGATGGCTTTTTACCCTGGATTATCCAAGTTACATTCCTTTTATTACCTACGCCGATAACAGGACTCTGCGCAAACAATTGGCTCTAGCCGCCGGCAGTAAAGGATTTCATGGTAATGAATTAGACAATCAGCAACATGTTTTGGACATCGTAAAATTAAGGTACGAACGTGCTAATTTGCTGGGATATAAAACCCATGCCCATTTTGTTCTGGAAGAACGCATGGCAGAGTCGCCTAAAAAAGTTCTGGCATTTTTAAATGATTTACTGGGAAAAGCCAAACCCGCTGCTGAACGGGAATTTAAAAATTTAGAAAGCTTTGCAAAAGCGTTGGACCCTATTTATCAAATCGAAAAATGGGATAGTGCTTATTATTCGGAAAAGCTAAAACAAAAGCTCTTTAGTATAGATGATGAAAAATTAAAACCCTACTTCAAATTAGAAAACGTCGTTAATGGTGCCTTCACTATTGCCAATAAGCTGTATGATTTACAATTTGAAGCCATTGATACTATTGATAAATACCACGATGATGTGATTACTTATCGGGTTAATAATTCAAAAGGTGAACTCATCTCCATATTATATACCGATTTTTTTCCACGCCCAGGTAAACGCAATGGTGCTTGGATGACCTCCTACAAACCACAGTATATAAAAAATGGAGAAAATAGCCGACCACATATATCAATAGTATGTAATTTCACAAAACCAACAAAAACCAAACCTTCGTTATTAACTTTTAATGAAGTTACCACCTTGTTTCATGAATTTGGTCATGCTCTCCACGGCATGTTGGCAAATACCACCTATCCCAGCTTATCAGGAACGAGTGTGTATTGGGATTTTGTAGAATTACCAAGTCAGATAATGGAAAATTGGTGTTACGAAAAAGAGGCCTTAAAATTATTTGCAACGCATTTTGAAACTGAAGAGATCATCCCCATGGATTATGTTGAAAAAATAAAAGAATCCGCCACCTTCCATCAAGGTATGCAGACCTTACGTCAACTAAGTTTCGGACTATTGGATATGAGCTGGCACGCTCATGACCCATCCAATATAACTAATGTTAAAACTCAGGAAGATGAAGCCTTTAGGAATACCAATTTATTTCCAAAAACAGAATCAACTTGTATGAGCACCGCATTTTCACATATTTTTCAAGGGGGCTATTCATCGGGATATTACAGTTACAAATGGGCTGAAGTACTGGATGCTGATGCCTTTGAATATTTTAAAAAAGAAGGCGTTTTTAATAAAACAATAGCTCAAAAATTTAAAGATCATATTCTTTCAAAGGGTGGCACTGAAAATCCAATGATACTTTACAAGCGTTTTAGAGGTCATGAACCCAAACCTGAGGCGTTACTGAGAAGAGCGGGATTAATCGAAAAGTAATTATTCGATTTTTTATCCTATTTTTGATTTCTAAAAAGAAGGATTACTCATGCCCAACCACCAAATTAACCCTAAAAAGTGGATCGATTTATATTCCGATTACTTATTTAATTATACCATTTCAAGGGTTAGTGACCGGGAAATTGCTCAAGATTTAGTTCAGGATACTTTTTTGGCCGGATTAAAATCAATGAATAACTTCAAAGGTGAAGCCAGTGAACGCACATGGTTAATCTCTATTTTAAAAAGAAAAATTATAGATTATTATCGTAAAATAAATTCCAAAAAAGGAAAAGCTGAGGTTAGAATGATCTACAATGATACTGAAAATGAAGGCGATTGGCTGGAAGAACGCGTTGCCGACCCCTTTGATAAAAATGCTGAAGATAAATTGCAAAATAGTGAACTTGGGGATGCCATACTTAACTGTTTAAGTAAATTACCTCCAAAACAAGCCGAAGTTTTTAAAATGAAGACCATTCAAGGATTTGAAACCGAAGTCATTTGTAATGAACTCGATATAACACCGTCTAACCTTTGGGTAATTATCCATAGAGCACGTACTGCAATGGCAGAATGTTTAAAACAAAACTGGTTTTGATTATGGCTAAGATAAGAATTGTCATCCCATGTGATGAAGCAAACCATGTTTGTGACAAAACACAATACAAAAATGCAACATTATGGGAAAAGATTAAACTCAACATTCACTTACTGTATTGCAGGGCCTGCAGGGAATATACCAAAAACAATACCAAGCTTTCAAAAGCCATTGCGAAATCAAAAGTTGAATGTTTGGATAAATGCGATAAGGAAAAAATGAAACAAAAATTGGAAGAAGCCATCAATGAACACAGGACTTAATGAATGATTAATAGTATGGCAAACCAAAAAATAGGAAGCCCTTCCACCCAAAAAGCACTATAGTATTTTCCTTGATCAATTTTTGCAAAAATTAAAAACAACCATGTGCTTAAAGTAATGATTAAAAAGGGCATAAGGTCATTACGAATAAATTCATTTTTAACAACAATTTCCAAGAAAAGAAATACCCCCAAAAGGACACTGCCAACATATTTAGTTTGCTTAATTCCAATTTTTTGGGGGACTGTGGAAAGTTTTAAATTATCGAATCTTAAATCCCTAATTTCAAACGGAAGCATTAAAACGATGACATACAGAAAACGTTGAAATGCTGTTATAAGTACATCCAAATTTATATCAAAATTAACTACAATTAAGGGCAGAAATACCGTAACACCTGTCCAAACCAGTGCAATTATGTATATTTTAAGTCCGCTTATGCTCCTGAGGTTTTGCCTATTATCATAAATAAAACGCTCAGGTAAAAACGGAGTTGCATACAAAAATGTAAACAACGCCAATACCCCAATTAAACTTAGCGCTTTGGCATCTAATTGCAGCGCATAATAACACATCAAAATAAACGAAAAAACTGAAACTACTCGAATCGAATTTAACCAATTGACCAAGCTTCTATGATGAAGTTTTGCCAATCCATAATATTTAACAAAATTATACCCTATAATTGACGAAAAAAACACAAACATTAGAATGCTATAATCAATAGACATGGTGTACTCTAACATGGTGATGCCGGTTAATGAAACAACCGATAACGCAACATGGATGCTGCTGTTAATATAAAAATTGATTAGTTGTTTCAATAAGTTCATGGAACAAAAATAACCAATGTGTTAATAACGGTTTTATATGGTTAAAAACTTTATTTTATCTTAAATAAAAAACATGAATTATTACGTATTTTTGCCAACTATATAATTAAACATTATTTTAATGAATACGAATGCTTTTGCCTTGCGTCATATAGGACCTAATGAAAATGACCAACATCAAATGCTGGAAGTTCTAGGATTAAATTCACTAGATGAACTTATTAATGAAACCATCCCTGATGATATTAGATTAAAAAATGGTTTGCATTTGGATGACCCCATGACTGAGCATGAATATTTGTTACACATTCATGATCTTTCCAAAGAAAATAAAGCAAGAAAAACATATATAGGTTTAGGTTACCACCCAACCATTTTACCAGCAGTAATTCAACGGAATATTTTGGAAAATCCGGGGTGGTATACCGCTTACACACCTTATCAAGCTGAAATTGCCCAGGGGAGATTGGAAGCTTTATTGAATTTCCAAACCATGATTACGGAACTTACAGGTATGGAGATTGCTAATGCTTCTTTACTTGATGAAAGTACGGCTGCAGCCGAAGCCATGAGTTTATTATTTGCCATCCGTGATCGCGGGCAGAAAAAAGCTGGAATAAATAAATTTTTTGTTTCTGATGTAATATTACCCCAGACGTTATCTTTATTAAAAACCCGAGCCACACCAATTGGTATTGAATTAGTCATTGGTAATGAAGCCCATTTTGATTTCTCTGAAACCTACTTTGGCGCCTTATTGCAATACCCGGGGAAAAACGGACAAATAACCGATATTGAGTGGTTTATACAACATGCCAATACTTCAAATATAAAAGTGGCCGTGGCCGCCGATATTTTAAGCTTGATAAAACTCGAAGCTCCCGGTAAATTTGGTGCGGATGTTGTAATAGGTACAACCCAACGGTTTGGGATTCCTATGGGGTTTGGTGGACCCCATGCAGCATATTTTGCCACTAAAGAAGCCTATAAACGGGATATCCCAGGGCGTATCATTGGCGTAACAAAGGATGCCAATGGAAATAGAGCTTTACGAATGGCATTACAGACACGGGAACAACATATTAAACGTGATAAGGCGACATCCAATATTTGTACAGCACAGGTATTATTGGCCGTAATGGCAGGAATGTATGCCGTTTACCATGGTCCTCATGGGTTGCAATTTATTGCTAATAAAATTCACAATAAGGCATCTAAACTTGCACAAGTGTTAGAGACCTTGGGCTACTCGCAAGTCAACACCTCCTATTTTGATACGCTTCAAATAAGAACAAATGCAAAACGAATCAGAAAAATTGCTAAGGCGAAAAAAGTAAACTTGTTTTATCCTGATTCTGAAACGGTTACCATTTCAATTAATGAGACCACTTCCATTAGAGATATTAATTATTTGATTTCCATTTTTGCTGAAGCGGCTCAAAAGAAAACCATAATAATAGAATCCGTACAAGAAGCTTGCAATATTGCTAATTCAGTTAGAAGAAAGTCATCATTCTTGACCGATCCCGTATTCAACACCTATCACTCTGAAACAGAATTGATGCGGTATATTAAGCAATTAGAACGCAAAGATTTATCCCTTAACCATTCTATGATTTCCTTGGGATCTTGTACCATGAAGTTAAATGCCGCCTCCGAAATGCTTCCTTTAAGCTGGTTTAAATGGGGGAATATACATCCGTTTGCCCCACTTAATCAAGCCAGAGGTTATATTACCGTGTTAAAAGCCTTAGAAGATCAATTAACGGAAATCACCGGCTTTGCTGCCACTTCTTTACAGCCCAACTCCGGTGCTCAAGGTGAGTTCGCAGGACTTATGGTAATAAAGGCATATCATGAATCCCGAGGTGAACATCATAGAAATATCTGTTTAATCCCTTCATCAGCACATGGGACCAACCCGGCTAGTGCGGTAATGGCAGGTATGCAGGTGGTTGTTACTAAATCTACAGAAGAAGGAAATATGGATGTCAATGACTTACGTGAAAAAGCAGAATTGCATAAAGATAATTTAGCTGCACTTATGGTCACCTATCCTTCTACACATGGTGTTTATGAATCTGCCATAAAAGAAATCACTAAAATAATACATGATAATGGCGGACAGGTATATATGGATGGGGCCAATATGAACGCACAGGTAGGACTAACAAACCCGGGACATATTGGAGCAGATGTTTGTCATTTAAACCTCCATAAGACCTTTGCTATTCCCCATGGTGGTGGAGGTCCTGGTGTAGGCCCTATTTGTGTCGCAGAACAATTAGTGCCTTTTTTACCGGGCAATCCTGTTAAGCCAGTTGGAGGGAAAAAAGCCATAACCGCTATTTCCGCAGCACCTTATGGATCCGCGTTGGCGTGTTTAATTTCATATGGTTACATAAAAATGCTCGGTGCCGAAGGTTTAACTCAAGCAACTAAAATTGCCATCTTAAATGCCAACTACATGAAAAAGCGTTTGGAAGGCAGTTTTGACACTTTATATTCAGGTGAATGTGGTAGAGCAGCTCATGAGATGATTGTGGATTGTCGTCCATTCAAAATTAAAGGTATTGAGGTGTCTGATATCGCAAAACGTCTTATGGACTATGGCTTTCACGCCCCTACTGTATCCTTTCCCGTTGCCGGAACATTAATGATTGAACCCACAGAAAGTGAAAGTAAAGCGGAAATCGATAGGTTTTGTGATGCATTACTGTCGATTAAGAAAGAAATCGACGCCCTTTCTAAGGAAGACACGAATAACGTCTTAAAAAATGCTCCTCATACTTTGGGCATGGTAACTGCAGATGAATGGTTACTTCCCTATTCTCGGGAAAAAGCGGCTTTCCCTTTGGATTACGTAAGAGACAATAAATTTTGGCCCAGTGTTCGGCGTGTTGATGATGCTTATGGAGACAGGAATCTCATTTGTACCTGTACCCCTATTGAAGCTTTTATGGAGGCTTAATTACGTCGCTGAACATCGTAAAGTCATTCCATTAAAAATTGATATTATAAATAAAGCAATTATATTAGCTTTTTAAGCTTAATTAAATGAACATTAAGATTACAGGTACCGGAAGTTATATACCGGATACTATTGAAAAAAACGAAAGTTTTCACGAACATGAATTTTTAAATACCGATGGATCTAGCATAACTGATCCTAATGAAATTATCGTTGAAAAGTTCATGTCGATCACCGGAATTTCTGAAAGACGATATACCAAACCCCATTTAAATGCATCCGATTTGGGGTTTTTTGCTGCAGAGAAAGCGATCGAAGATGCCAAAATGGATCGTGAGACTATAGACTATATTATAGTCGCACACAATTTTGGTGATGTAAAGCATAACACTATTCAAAGTGATATACTCCCCTCTTTGGCCTCACGAATAAAACATAGTTTACGCATTAAAAACCCTAAATGTGTTGCGTATGATATTTTATTTGGGTGTCCGGGTTGGATCGAAGGCGTTATTCAAGCCAAGGCATTTATCCAATCAGGTATGGCAAAACGCTGTTTGGTTATTGGGACTGAGACTTTATCGAGAGTTGTGGATAAACACGATCGGGATTCTATGATTTTTTCTGATGGTGCCGGTGCTGCCATTATTGAAGCGACACCCGATGAAGGTGGTATCTTAACTCATGAAACTGGCAGTTTTACTTATGATGAGGCTTATTATTTATATTTTGGAAATTCGAACAAGCAGGAGCTTTGTAGGGATACCCGTTACATTAAAATGGATGGACGAAAAATATACGAATTTGCCTTAAACCATGTTCCTAAAGCTATGAAATCCTGCCTGGATCGCAGTGGTGTGAACATTAAGGATGTTAAAAAAATATTCATCCATCAGGCTAATGAAAAAATGGATGAAGCCATTTTAAAACGGTTCTATAGGCTTTATAAAACCGATATCCCTAAACATGTTATGCCCATGAGCATTCAAAAACTTGGCAACAGTTCGGTCGCAACCGTGCCTACATTGTTTGATTTGGTTAAAAACAATAAGCTAGAACACCATACTCTTAAAACCGGTGATGTGGTTATTTTTGCCAGTGTAGGTGCCGGCATGCATATCAATGCTATTGTTTACAAGTGCTAATATGTACGAACAAACATATCCAAATAAGCGCTATAAACTAACCTTAGATTTTTTAGAAAAACATATTTCCAAATCTGAATCCATATTGGACCTGGGTGTGGAAAATCCCTTTTCTCAGATCATGTCTTCCCATGGTTATCAAGTCGAAAACACCAAAGGTGAAGATCTGGATTTAGACACCTCAACTATAGAAGATTCTAATGCTGATGTTGTGACTGCTTTTGAGATTTTTGAACATCTCATTTCTCCGTTCACTGTTTTGAAATGTATAAAAGCTAAAAAGTTAGTGGCAAGTGTACCACTTCGCTTGTGGTTCTCTTCGGCATACAGAAGTCAAACAGATATTTGGGACAGACATTACCACGAATTTGAAGATTGGCAATTCGATTGGTTATTGGAAAAATCTGGTTGGACGATTACTGATCGTAAAAAATGGACACACCCTATAAATAAAATAGGTATTCGTCCGTTTTTTAGATGGATAACACCGAGATATTATATAATATATGCAGAGAGGATAGACTATTCCAAGGCCTAATTTTCTAATTTCAAAAACCCTTAACTTTGAATATTATTATAATTTTATAACTTGAATTTCTATATTGTCATTCCAGCTCACAACGAAGCACGTTCCATTGCACTAACTTTGGATTCTTTGGTAAATCAAACTTTACTGCCAAAGCATGTGGTTGTTGTCAATGATAACTCTACCGACAAAACTCCCGACATTGTTAAAACCTATACCGATAAATATTCCTGGATTACTGCTGTCGATTCAACATCATCTCAGGTCCATTTACCTGGAGCCAAAATTATTAATGCCTTTTATACAGGCTATAATACTTTAGACCTTAATTATGATGTGATTTGTAAATTTGATGCTGACTTGATTTTTCCTAAATATTATTTGGAGTATTTGGCAGGTCATTTTATGGCAAATGATGCCCTGGGAATGGCTTCGGGGTTTTGTTATATTGAGAAAAACGGACAATGGATTTTGGAAAACTTAACCAGGAAAGATCATATTCGCGGAGCACTTAAGGCCTATCGTAAAGATTGCTTTCTGCAGATAGGTAAATTGAAGTCCTCTATGGGCTGGGACACTGTGGATGAATTACTGGCCAAATTTTATGGATGGGACATTTTAACCGACCCCTCTTTAAAAGTAAAACATTTAAGACCCACGGGAAACGGTTATACTAATGCTTCAAAATATTTACAAGGGGAAGCTATGTATAAAATGCGCTACGGCTTTTTTATCACTCTCATTTCTGCTCTTAAACTTGCTTTTAGGAAAAATAGTTTCCAATTATTCAGGGATTATATGAGCGGGTTCATTAAGGCCAAAAAAGAACGTCTCGATTATCTCGTCACCAAAGATCAAGGCCTATTTATAAGACGCCTTAGATGGAAGGGAATGTTAAAACGAAAATAAGGTATCTAAAAAGTAATCTATAAGTCACATGGAGGAAAGTCGAAATGTGATAGGCTAATGAAGACCTTCCAAGGGAATTCGACTTAAACTTGACTTGAGGGATAGTCAAAAGACTCCATACAACAAATAAAAATATAAACCTTTTAGATACCTTTATGAATCTAAATAAAGAACAACATTATCAGTTAATCACCAATGGTTTTACCGCCGTAGCACCCGTCTGTAGGTTAGTAACCTTAACAAAGTAAAGACCTGCATCATAATCGCTAACATCTAAGTATTGTATTTTGGATAACCCTTTAAACGAATATTGCTGATTAAATAATCTCGAACTTTTTAAATTAAACAGACTGATATTGATATAATCACCTGAAAAATGTGATAGGTCCACACTAACCGATGTTTCGGTTGGGTTTGGATAAATGGCAATACTACTTGCAGTTACTTTATTGATGGTAATGGCGTTGGACAAATCAAAACAAGCTCCTGATAGTCCGGACACTAAATGATCTCCTTCATCAGGAGGTGTTAATCCTTCCAACCCATCCTCGTAACTTAAATGCCATAATTTACTCACACCCTCTCCAGTACCATCAAAATCAATATCGGTGTAGTTCGTTGGTAAAGCCAATATTACCGTTGCATCCTCATTGGTCAATACCCAAGCAGAATTGGTTCCTACATTACCTTCCAGAGTTAATGCCCCATCAGCAAGTGTATCGGATGTTCCGTCTCCCACCGTAAAGCTAAAACTATTTTCCTCACCACCTGTTAAGGTACCTCCATTGACACTTGTTCTGTTAACTGTAACAGGATTAGAGAGTGCAAAACAGCCCATTAAATCGGCCGCATTTGCCACACCATCAAAACTCACATTATCCTCATAACTTAAATGCCAGACCAAACAGGTTCCGGCAGGAGCCTCATCAAAATTAACATCATAGGGACTATCGGGTAGAGCAAGTATGTTGCCGTCGGCATCTGTGACCACCCATGCAGCATTTGTTCCACTATTACCGGATAAGGTGATGGCTCCTTCTTCAATTTGATCGGCTTCACCATCCCCAACACAAAAATTAAAGGGACCTCCTTCCAGGGTACCTGCGGTTGGTTGTTGATATCTAAATACTTCAATAGGATTTGTTAGTGCAAAGCAACCCATTAATTCACTTGCATTTGTAATATCCAGACTTACATTATCCTCATAACTTAAATGCCACACCAAACAGGTTCCGGCAGGAGCCTCATCAAAATTAACATCATAAGGGCTTTCTGGAAGGCCTAAAATGTTTCCGTCTATATCGGTAACCACCCATGCCAAGTTAGTTCCCATATTTCCTGATAAAGTAATGGCTCCTTCTGGTATATGATCGGCTTCACCATCCCCAACACAAAAATTAAAGGGTCCTCCTTCCAGGGTACCTGCGGTTGGTTGTTGATATCTAAATACTTCAATAGGATTTGTTAGTGCAAAGCAACCCATTAATTCACTTGCATTAGTAATATCCAAGCTTACATTATCCTCATAACTTAAATGCCACACCAAACAGGTTCCCGCAGGAGCCTCATCAAAATTAACATCATAAGGGCTTTCTGGAAGGCCTAAAATGTTTCCGTCTATATCGGTAACCACCCATGCCGAGTTAGTTCCCATATTTCCTGATAAAGTAATGGCTCCTTCTGGTATATGATCGGCTTCACCATCACCAACACAAAATTCAAATGGCCCCCCTTCTAAAGTACCTCCAACAGGTTGCAAAAAGCGTTCCACCGTTATGGGATCTGATAAATCAAACTTACCGACGATGTCATCTACATTAATGGTAAACTTGCCCTGACCCGATGGATCTACTAAAGGTTTTATCCCATTATAAGAGAGGTGATAAATTAAGCTAATGCCTACACCATCTTCATCAAAATCATAGGACTCAATATCATCTGGGAGTGCCGCAATATTACCGGCTTCATCAGTTATAATCCACTGCTTTACACGACCTGATTCATTTTCAAGATGCACCCAGATATAATCCGCTTCCCCATCACCAACACAAACACTGGTATAGGTTTCACCATCGGCAAAGGTGAGGTCGCCACCATATACCGTAGCATTTTCGTCGGCATGCTCATGACCTGTATCACTTGCGTTTGTATTTTGTGCTTGTAAGGCAAAAATTCCTAATAATGTGAGTAAAAAAATCAGTAGTAATTTTTGGGGTTCTGAATAAAAAAGATTTGAGGGTAAAACGTGTATTTTTTCTTTCATAACTATTTGATTTATACATTAATAGAATAGAATAAAATACAAAAAAATAGGTGATTGATCCCTATTTATGATTTAAAATGCAGATATTTTCGATAAGTCGTTATAGCTCTTTTATGATATCCTATTACAAGTATCTTAATCCCCCGTCAGTTCACCTTTCAGTTTAAAACAAATTCTAATGCCTTTACGCTATCATCCTGAACACAATTCACGGTTTTTCCGGACGGTTTATCAAACCAGTCATTCCCAATGATACTATGATATTTTGGAGTGGTTCCGGTGAAGATCGAAGCATGACCAGGTCCTGTTTTGGTAGGTATATAATTAAAGTGATTATTATTACAATTATAGCCTTCACGTATCATGCGCTTGAATCCACCTTCAACCTATTTGATATAAAAACGGGGCAAATAACCGTAACGCATTTGATCTACAACAATGCCTACTACTAATTTAGTTTTGCCCTCTTTTATGGGTTGACTTTGTTTTACCTGACAGGACCAATAAAAAATCAAACTAATAGTAAGTAGCGCGGTATATTTCATCAGGGTTAAAAATTTGATTGCCAAAATTAAAATTTAAAGTAAAATACCTCTAAGTTTTTTTTACTTTAGCGTTAACAAATTTTCACATGACATACCTTCATCATATTGGGGCCTATTTTTTAATGATTGCCGAAATGTTTCGCAAACCAACCAAGTGGTCAGTGATGCGTACATTAATCTTAAAAGATATTAATGATTTGATCAATTCCTCCTTAGGTATTATTGCCTTTATCTCCTTTTTTGTTGGCGGCGTTATTACCATACAAACGGCATTAAATATTAGCAACCCTTTAATTCCAAAATATTTAGTTGGATTTGCTACCAGGCAATCCGTGGTCCTGGAATTTGCTCCAACATTTACCTCTATTATCATGGCGGGTAAGGTAGGTTCGTTCATAACCTCTAGCATTGGTACCATGCGAGTCACAGAACAAATTGATGCTTTGGAAGTTATGGGTATCAATTCCATAAACTATTTGGTGTTCCCTAAGGTGATAGCCCTATTATTCTATCCTTTTGCCATAGCTATTGGGATGTTTCTAGGTATTTTAGGAGGTATGGCGGCATGTATATATGGAGGGTATTCATCCGTTCCTGATTATATACTCGGACTTCAAACTGATTTTGACTCATTTCATGTGTTCTATTCCTTTATAAAAACCTTTATTTTTGCCTTTGTTTTAGCAACCATACCATCGTACCATGGTTATTTTATGAAAGGCGGTGCCCTTGAAGTGGGCAAAGCGAGTACGACCTCTTTTGTATGGACCAGTGTGGCCATTATTTTGTTAAATTATATTTCAACCGATCTGATGTTAGGCTAATGATAGAAGTTAAAGATTTACATAAATCGTTTGGTGAAGCTCATATTTTAAAGGGTATTAGTACAACCTTTGAAAAAGGTCATACCAACTTGATTATTGGTCAAAGTGGTTCTGGTAAAACCGTTTTTATTAAATGCCTCTTAGGCCTATTTGATTATGAATCGGGGTCCATATCATACGATGGAAAAATTTTTTCCCAATTAAGTGAAGACCAAAAACGGGATTTAAGATCCAAAATAGGGATGGTATTTCAAGGCAGTGCCTTGTTCGACTCTATGACCATAGCACAAAACGTCATGTTTCCATTGCAGATGTTTACCAAAATGAGCAAAAGTGAAATGGAAGATCGTGCCGATTTTGTTTTAAAACGGGTTAATTTAGCCGATGCCCACCAAAAAATGCCCAGTGAGGCTTCTGGCGGTATGCAAAAACGCGTAGCTATCGCAAGAGCCATTGTTAACAATCCGCAATATTTGTTTTGTGATGAACCAAACTCAGGTTTAGATCCGAAAACAGCTATAGTTATCGACAATCTTATACAGGAGATTACGGATGAATATCAAATAACAACAGTGATCAACTCCCATGATATGAATTCGGTCATGGAAATTGGTGAAAAAATTGTGTTCCTAAAAAATGGGTTTAAAGAATGGGAAGGTTCTAAAGACACCATATTTAAAACGGATAATGAAGCGGTTACCGACTTTGTCTACTCCTCGAACTTATTCAAAAAAGTGAGAAGAATGTATTTGGAGGAAAACCAGTAACCAATATAGTCCGAACTAATTGTCCCGTCTTACTATTAAGGTGTCCAATTTTAGCTTTTGCTTTAACCACCTTTCCAACTTTTCTCTATCCTTTTTTCTATGGTCCTCATTCGCCAAAGAGTCTACCCACTTAACCGTAAATACCGAGAGGGTATCCATTTTGGAAAAATTAGAATTAATCACATTGGCATAAGAAAACTGCTCTATAGTTTCATAGTTAATTTTCACTTCTTTAATCAATTCTTCGAAGGCGATATAATTTTTTTCAAGTTTAGATAACTGCCTCACTTTATTTTCCAAAAATTTTATTTTTTCTGTTTGAGATAACAAGTCCAAAGAATCCCGGGTTCTTAATTCTTCCATATAACGTAAGTTATCTAAATTTTTGGATTTATTCTGATTGATCTGTAAACGGCTATTTGCTAAAGCATTGTAATCTTTTAAACGGTTTTGTAACAAGGCTATGGTGGATTCGGGTATTTCATCTAACCCAAAGGTATTTATTTCTATCACCGATCCCTCTTCTCCTTGGTAATTGTAGCTGGCATTACTCTTAAGGTAATCAGCATGAGGCAAAGCACTTAATTCATTATCCACAAAGTTTCGGGCATCGCGATTGAAATTACTTTCATTTAATACATTTAAAAAAGTCCAGACCGCCGGTACCATAACCACAAAGGCCAACAAGGTTGCCATTCTCGAAACAAAATGCCTTTTCTTGGAATTGGCGTATTTCAACATGGGAAAACGCAATAATTTCAATACCAGAAAGGTTGCCAGAGCAATAAATATGGTATTAATGGTAAACAAATACATCGCTCCGCCGAAATAGATTAAATTACCTTTAGATAGGCCATAACCTGCTGTGCACAAGGGAGGCATTAATGCCGTTGCAATGGCCACTCCGAATATAACTGAAGCTATAGTACCCTTTTTAGTCCGGGCAATAATAAGGGCCAATCCACCAAAAAAGGCAATGAGTACATCCCGAATATCTGGACGCACCCTACCTAAAAGTTCTGATGTATCCTCACTAAGTGGAAAAAGCCAAAAAAACAGAAAGGCCGTTATTAAACTCAGGGAAATCATAATGGCCAAATTGATGAGGGAGCGTTTGAGCGTATCAATATCATTTATTGCTATTGATAAACCAACCCCTAAAATGGGACCCATAAGGGGGGAAATTAACATCGCACCAATAACTACTGCAGTTGAATTTGCATTTAATCCAATAGATGCCACGAAAATGGAGCATACCAAAATCCAAGCTGTTGCACCCTTAAAGGAAATATCACCCTTGATAGCTGCTATAGTAACTTCCCTATCCGTATCTTCTCGAAAGTCCAGCAATTCTCTGAAAAATCGTTTGACACTTTTAAGTAACCCTTTGGCGTCTTGTCTGACCGCTTCTTTGGATTGCTCGACATTATCAGCATTAGACGGTTCTTCTTCCGAAAAGTTAAACTTGGACTCTTTCATACTTAACCATATTGTTCCCCAAATTGGTCTTTAACCTTTTGAAGCGTTATTTTAATATCCTGTTCTTTTGATTTAGGAAAGATAAGCAAAACTTCGTCTTTATCGACAATAATATAATCCTCTATCCCATCCAAAACGACAATTTTATTGGTTTTGGTTCGTATCATATTACCCGAGGCCTCATCCACCAAGGTTCTTGCATTTACCACAGCGTTGTTGTCATTATCCTTCTCGAGCTTATCGTATAAACTGCCCCAGGTACCGAGATCGTTCCAATCGAATTCTGCTGCAATCACAAAGACATTATTCGATTTCTCCATGATAGCATAATCGACGGATATGTTTTCGGCTTTTGGATAATTTTCCTTAATGAAAATACCTTCCTCGGACGTATTATAGACCCCAATCCCGGTTTCGAAAAGTTGATACAACTTAGGCTGGTTACTTTGAAATGCTTTGATTACACTTTTAACACTCCACATAAAGATGCCGGCATTCCATAAAAAATTGCCCTGTGTCAAAAATTCCTTAGCAGTATTTAAATCCGGCTTTTCCCTAAATTGGCTTACCGGTTTGATGGTGGTATCAGATTTTTTATCATATTCTATATAGCCATATCCGGTATTGGGAAATGTAGGTTGGATACCCAAAGTGACGAGGGCATCATCCTTTGCACAAAACTCAAATGCCTGTCGAACGTTTTTGGAAAAGGTTAATTCATCCTCAATCCAGTGGTCACTGGGTGCCACAATCATCACGGCATTTGGATTTTCCTTTTGAATTTTCATGGATGCATATAAAATACAAGGCGCAGTATTGCGCATGGCAGGTTCCAATACTACTTGTTTTTGAGTCACTTCCGGCAATTGTTCCAGTACCAAATTGTTATAACGCTCGTTGGTTAAGATGTATATGTTTTCTTTTGGTATGAAGCGGGATAATCTTTGAAATGTTTTTTGAATTAAGGTATCTCCAGTTCCCAACATGTCATGAAATTGCTTTGGAAAATCCTGTGTACTCACCGGCCAAAATCGCGATCCTACGCCTCCTGCCATAAGTATGGCATAATAATTTTCATTCATAATTTTTGTGGGTCATTCAGAACAAAGTGATAAATGGTAATAATTATCGTTCAACAATGCTCTATATGACTTCTATTTTAATTTATTAACTCGACTTCTACATTGGGGTTAAACAAATATAACCTTCCTGTCTTTACCTCTGCGCATTCATAGCGCTTCACACGTTTGTTGCCTCGTTTAAAGACTTTACCATTGTATAGTTTAAAATGGCTGCCCAATGGTACTTCGAAAATATACGTTTTATTATTGGGTTCATCAAATTGTTTGAGAGCTAATGCTAATTTAGCATCCGTATCGCTGCTTGCCTTAGGATTTTTAAAGTGTTTTGCCAATAGTGGTAGCAGGTCGTTTGGAAATACTTCGGGGTTTAGAAAGGGCAACATCAGATGCTGAAACGTACGCTTCCACTCCAAACCATGTGGTTTAATTGTGGGCCCGTAAGTGCGGAATGCTTCAAAGTGGGCTACTTCATGGATAAGGGTTATTAAAAACCGATATGGATTAAGATTTGAGTTTATGGTAATTTGATGCTTCCCATTAGCCAAAGGTTTATAATCGCCATGACGTGTTTTGCGCTCTCTTTTAATTTTAACAACCAAATGTTCATGTTCCAAAAGCTCTAAGACTTTGGAAACCGACAGTTTGGGAATATAGTCCTGAAGTGTGTTTTGCATTGAGGCAAAAATAAAGGAAATCTTCAATTAATTGGTCTATATCTCCTTGCGATTATGTGCATATTATTCACAACTTAACACCCATAATATATTTAAACTGAATTCAGCAAAGAGGTTTAACAAACAGGATGGGGGCAGCTATTAATTCTTATAAACAACCTAGAATCGTTGCCTTTTAACGCATGATGGACTTTAATTCTATCCAAGTAAAGACTCTAGAAGTTCACTTAGGACACCCTCTGTGTCTTTCAAGAATAAGTAAGCTCAGTACTAAACTTAAATCCACTGACTTTATCCGTAACTAACATTAATATAGACAGTTACTAACAATTAAGTTATCCAATGGAGCGAGTCTTTATCTGTGGAAATACCCTACTCAAGCCTTAGATTTATTTCCTTAATATGAAATAAATATACTATATTACAAACATTAACTAACTCATCATGGAAAACATTATCAAATTACTTAATGCGATTAATGAGAATTACCTTATTGTATTTTTAATTGCTTTATTTTACAGTCTTGAACGGTTATTAGGTTCTCCCTTCAAATTTGACAGGCGTCTGAATCACTTTTTTAACAATTTCCTATTCCAAATTACGTTTTACTTTGCCAACCTTGCCTTCGCTATTGTTCAGGTGGGCCTGATTTCATGGTCGTCTGAAAATCAAATAGGTCTTTTTTATTGGATTGAAATCCCACTTTGGCTAAAAGTCATTATTGGCGTAATGTGCCTGGATTTATCCTCATACTGGTTCCACCGCTTAGCTCACAATTCGCCATTATTATGGAGGTTACATCGTGTTCACCACAGTGATACCAAAATGGATACCTCTACCTTTTTTAGAGGACATCCTTTGGAGGTTTTGGTATTTGGAACATCAAGTGTTGTGGCTTGTATTATTTTTGGTCTTGACCTGTCCATTTTAGGCGTCTATTTTATTGTACTATTGCCCTTTTTGGTGGCACAGCACGCGAACTTTGAATTACCGGATTGGACAGATAAATTTTTTGGCAAAGTATTTATAACACCCAATATCCATAAAGTTCACCATGAGCAAAACCAGTTTTATACAGACTCGAATTTTGCCGATATTTTTGTTTTTTGGGACAAATTATTTAAAACCTATAAATATTTACCGGTAAAAGACATGCGCTATGGCTTAAAAGAATTTGATACCGATAAAAAACAGACCTTTTGGTTTTTACTTATCAGTCCTTTTATAAAAATAGATCGCTCGTCAAATGAAAATCCTTAATTAATTTCTCAAAAAGAAGTAGAGTGAGGGTTCCGGTGATCCCCTCCATGGGCTTCAAACCGGGTCAAATCAAAAAATGTAGGGTGCAGTACGCATGATAGCAACATTTGACCTTTAATTTAAAAAAGCAACCATACTCAGTTTACGGTGTAGAATTCGAAACCTGTAACAACTTTCCATTATAATAGGCATTGCCATGTAATGAAAAGTCAAAAATATACTGTGCCATTTCTTTTGCTGTAATTGGGGCTTGATAATCCGGAAAAGCTTCTTCAAGCATCTCCGTTTGTACAGCTCCCAAGGCCAAAACGTTGAAGGCAATTCCTGAGTCTTTATATTCTTCGGCCAATACTTCGGTTAAGGTGATAACGGCTCCTTTACTGGAACTATATGCCGCTAACCCGGGAAACTTTACACTACCTTGAACTCCACCCATAGAGCTTATCGTAACCACATGGCTTCCTGACTTCATAAAAGGCAACACCACTTTGGTTAATTGAGCTACACCAAAGACATTGGTTCTATACACCGCTTCAAAGTCATGTGTCGTTAATTCAGAGAAAGGCTTATTGATTAATTGTCCGGCATTATTGATGACTATGTCGACGTGTTGCCAATGGTGTTTAACAAAATTTTCAACCTTTTCATAATCGACTTGATGTTCTAAATCAAAGGAAAAGGTGGTGACGTTGGTCAATTTTAAATCTTTAATCGGTTTTTCATTACGTGAAAGGGCCAGGACCTGATGATCAGTTTTTGCAAAAAGCTGCACCAATTCATATCCTATACCTCTACTGGTTCCTGTGATAATTACATTCTTACTCATCTGTTAATCGTATTTCTTGTGTTGGAGCATTGATCATACCTTCTAACGCTGGAATCATAGTATTAATAAAACTAGTCATATGGCCAAAATTCATTTTATCGACCTCGTCGTCAACATGATGATAATAATCAAAATTACTGAAATCAAAGGTAGAAATAGCATGAGCCGGAATGTTAAATTCATTAAAAAAAGGATAATTGTCAGACCTCATGAACAACTGAAATTGTTTCTCCTGAGGAAAAATCCCGATAATATCCTGTCCTGCATAGCTATTTAATTTATCAGCTATGTTGGATTTATTAAAACCTGTTATATAGGCCATAATTTGGGTCTTAGCTCTTGGTACACCAATCATCTCAATATTAATCATGGTGTATAGATTTAAATTTTCAGCTTTTAATCTTCTGGCTAAGTGCTCTGAGCCTTTAAGCCCCATTTCCTCAGCATCGAACAAGGTAAACAAAATGCTTCTTTTAGTTTGTTTAGTTTTTGAAAAGAATTTGGCCCATTCCAACACTGCCACTGTACCAGATGCATCATCATTGGCTCCATTGGCAATAACATCGCTGTTCACTTCGCTTCCTTGACCTATATGGTCATAATGTGCACCTAAAATCACAAACTCATCCTTTAGGGTAGGATCATTCCCTTCGATATAACCCACTAAATTATAGCCCACTAAATCATTGAGATGAAAACTATCCCTATACGTTTCAAAATAAGGTTCTATGTTATGGTCTTTAAACACTTCCTCAATATATACTGCAGCTTTTTCAAGCCCAATTGATCCTGTTTGTCTTCCCAGCAAATTATCGGAAGCCAAATAGGATAGATTTCGCCTTATCTCGGACAATTGTGCAGATGTTGATGCTGTGCCTTTACATCCTAAAAAAAGTACAAGACATAGTATTATTATGATTTCCTTCATAGATAACATTGAAATTTTTAAAGATAAAAAAAACCTGAAGTTCAACACTTAAAACTATGGTTTTATCATTTAAAAGCTACTTCTTTTTTTTAAAGTTCTCATTTACAACATGTCTCAAAATTTATTACCTTGTATAAAAATTTTTATTTATGCCCATTTTTATGGATAGGCATGAAGTTCCGGCTGGAACAACAGCTGAAACCTTAGCCACGATACATCAGGAAGATTTAAAAATTGAACACGAATTCGGTTGTCGTGGATTTACGTATTGGTATGATGATGATAGAAAACAGGCTTTTTGTCTTATAGAGGCCCCTAATAAGGAAGCCATTATTGACATGCATCGTAAAGCTCATGGCGATGTTCCCAATCGAATTATTGAAGTAGATCCTACCATAGTAACGTCTTTTTTAGGACGGATTTCAGATCCAGAAAAATCACAAAACACCACATTAAATATTATTAATGATCCTGCTTTCAGAGTTATTATGGTCATTGAAACTAATAATTATTTAAATCGTGTTGAAGCCAATCAATACTCTATTTTTAATCAAAAATTCCACAAGAGCATTACTAAGACCTTCGATAAATTTGAAGGACGCATTGTTAAACAGAATAACAACGTTTATATAACCTCGTTTAAATCTGTAACCAATGCTGTTTTTTGTGCGCTTAAGGTGAGATCCAATTTTAAATATATAACGCCGAAATTTGAAGACCATGATCGCATTCTAAAAATGGCCATCAATGCGGGAGTTCCGGTTACAGCACATAATACTATCTTTGAGGAAACGGTAAACCTGGCTACCCGAATGTGTGAACATGTACATCGTCAAATTGTTATTACACAGGAGATTAAATCCTTGTATGAAAGTGAAAATCGCAATGCATTTGTCGATAATGATCTTATTTATACGTTGTCGCTCGACGGACAACAATTCTTAACCCAATTAATGGATTTCATAGAAGACCATTGGCGTGATCCGGAATTGGATGTATCCGGTTTCAGTAAATCTTTAGGGTATAGCAAATCGCAGTTTTACAGAAAATTAAAGTCGTTAACCGGAAAATCACCCAATATTTTTATAAAGGACTATCGTTTAAATCAAAGTTTAAAATTATTGCATGAACAACGTGGTAATGTTTCGGAAATTGCGTTTGAAACCGGCTTTAATAGTTTGGCTTACTTTTCAGAATGTTTTAAACGAAAATTCAAAATCCTGCCGTCAAAATACATCCAGCAACACACCTTTTAATGTATTCACATAAAACGTCTTAATATTCTGATGATTTAAAATTCTGAACATTTGAATTATTTGTCGCATTTGTTTTAAATCTGTGTGCGTAACTTTAGAAATACTAAAAAGCATTTATTCACCAACAAAAACCAATGCATTATGAAAATTTTAAAATCAGTATTAATTTTGGCTATGGCCATTGTAAATTTTAACGTTATGTCACAAGAAACATCAGTACCCAATTTATTGAGAGATCAACTCAACGTTACAGACAACCATGTTTATGTTATTGAACGTGAACTTCCCGGTGCAGGAAATTTATCGGCAGAGGAACTAGAAGCTATTTCACAAACGTCATGTGGCGTTTTGGAAAAAATGGGTGAAGATAATATTAAATGGCTGCACAGTTATGTTACTGGCGATAAGATTTACTGTGTTTACAGGGCAAAAAATGAGGAGCTGGTAAAAGAACATGCAGCCAAAGGCGGATTCCCGGCAAATTCTGTCGCCGAAGTAAAAAGCATTATAGACCCTTCTACCGCTAATCTAAACTAAGATTTGATTTATTACAATTAAGGACACACACAAAAAGCCTTCAATTTATCTTTGAAGGCTTTTTTAATTTAAAAATTCATACTAAAACCCATTAAATGAGCATAGTTACCGGATTTTCTATGTAACCTCTTAAGGTTTGAAGGAATTCAGCTCCAGTTGCACCATCAACCGTTCTATGGTCACAGGCCAGGGTTAATTTCATAGTATTACCCACAACAACCTGACCATTTTTAATTACAGGTTTTTGAACAATGGCACCTACAGATAATATGGCTGAATTAGGTTGATTGATTATTGACGTAAAATAATCGATACCAAACATGCCTAAATTAGACACTGTAAAGGTACTACCCTCCATTTCTTGTGGTGTTAATTTCTTATTTCTTGCTTTTCCAGCCAATTCTTTAACAGCGGCTCCAATTTGGGGTAAACTTTGCTCATTCGCAAAACGTAACACGGGCACTACCAAACCATCTGGAACAGCAACAGCAACACCAATATGCACATGATTGTTCAATCTCATTTTATCAGGGAACCATTGTGAATTTACTTGTGAATGCTGCTTTAATGCCAAAGCACAGGCTTTAACGACGATATCATTAAACGATATTTTGGTGTCTGGTAATGAATTAAACTGTTGTCGAAATGCAATAGCATTGTCCATATCAAACTCAACAGCTAAATAATAATGTGGTGCTGAAAACTTAGAATTTGTTAATGCTTTGGCAATGGCTTTACGCATTTGGGAATTGGGTATATCCTCAAAATCCTCCTGCCCCGCAGGGACAAATTTACCAATTACGCCTCCTGACGCCATTGGGGTAAAGTTTTCTATATCTCGTTTTATGATACGTCCATGTTCACCAGACCCCTGAACCTGGTTTAAATTGATTCCTTTTTCTTCCGCTAACCGTTTAGCCAATGGCGAAGCAAACAACCTTCCATTAGTAGTTACCGGAGTTGGTGCTGGTTTCTGAGATGTCTCATCGCTGCGCTCTTTGGAAACGACGGCAGCTTCTTTTTTGGCTTCAACTTGAGGAGCCTCTTCTTTTTTTGAGGCTGTCGGGGCTTTAAAGTTTGCTGCAACTCCAGAAACATCGGTTCCTGCCGGACCAATAATGGCCAATAACGAATCAACCTTGGCTGATTCGCCTTCCTGCAAACCAATTTTCAATAAGGTTCCCGATTGAAAGGATTCAAATTCCATAGTAGCTTTATCGGTTTCAATTTCAGCCAAAATATCACCTTCCTCAACCGAATCACCCACTTTCTTTAACCAGGTTGCTACCGTTCCTTCTTCCATGGTATCACTCAACCGAGGCATAGTAACCACTACAACCCCTTCCGGCAGACCTTGTAAAGATGCTTCACCTTCCTGAGACTCTTCGACCTGATTATCAGATTCAGAAGGCTCTTTAGACGCGGGACTATCTTGAGACTTCTCGTGGCTTTTCTCTAAAGAAGTGTCATTCTTTCCATTTATTAGATCTGATATGTCCTCGCCTTCCTCTCCTATAATGGCCAGTAGCTCATCCACTTTTGTGGTTTCTCCTTCTTGAACTCCAATGTGAAGCAACACTCCTTCATTAAAAGATTCAAATTCCATAGTGGCTTTATCGGTTTCAATTTCGGCTAATATATCACCTTCTTCGATTTTATCTCCTACTTTTTTCAACCAAGTCGCTACAGTACCTTCTTCCATGGTATCGCTTAATCTCGGCATATTTACTACTACTGCCATAGTTTATAATTTATGTTGAATAAACGGGTAATCTTCTTGTTCATACACGACATCGTACATGACATTTTTTTCTGGCCAAGGGGACTCTTCCGCAAATTTTTCACATTCTGAAACCTTATCCTTTACTATTTTATCAATTTTCTTTAGGTCTTCTTCAGTAGCGAATTTCTTTTCTAAAATGACTTCTTTAACCTGAGTTATTGGATCTATTTTTTTATACTCTTCAACCTCTTCCTTGGTTCTGTAATGTTGGGCATCACTCATGGAATGCCCCCTATATCTATAGGTCTTCAACTCCAAAAATGTTGGTCCGCCCCCTTTACGAGCACGCTGAATCGCTTCATCAAATGCCTCAGCCACTTTTACGGGATTCATACCATCCACAGGGCTACATGGCATTTCGTAACCTAAACCTAATTTCCAAATATCTTCATGGTTTGCCGTTCGTTCCACAGACGTTCCCATGGCATATCCATTATTTTCACATACAAATACGACCGGTAGATTCCACAGCATGGCCAGATTGAAGGTTTCATGCAAAGATCCTTGTCTTGCGGCCCCATCTCCAAAACAGCACAGGGTTACGGCATCACTGCCATGATACTTATCTCCAAAGGCAATTCCTGCACCCAATGGGATTTGACCCCCTACAATACCATGACCTCCATAAAAACGGTGTTCCTTTGAGAATATATGCATAGAGCCCCCCAAGCCCTGTGAGGTACCGGTTCCCTTGCCATATAACTCAGCCATAACCCGTCTGGGGTCAACCCCCATCCCTATGGGTTGAACATGGTTACGGTAGGCTGTAATCATTTTATCCTTTGTTAAATCCATGGCATGCAAGGCGCCTGCCAAAACAGCTTCTTGTCCGTTATATAAATGAAGAAAACCCCTCACTTTTTGTTGGATATAAACCGCAGCCAGTTTGTCTTCAAACTTTCTCCAGAACAGCATGTCTTCGTACCATTTAAGGTAAACCTCTTTTGTTATTTTTTGCATCGACTTAAATTGGTTTTATTAATGCGAGATACAAAAGTAATACTTTGTGCGATATTGGGAAAATACACAAGGATTAAACTCTTAAAATAATAAAAAAAATATTCAATTAGGTTGAACATTGATTATTTCATAATTTTTCATGTTTAAAAGTTAAAAGTTTCAGTTGGTGTGACTCCCGGGTAAGTAAAATTACATAAACCGCAAGACTGATAATTCATAAATTAGAGGATAAGACATGCGAGTGCGCAAGTTAAATTCGAAAAGTCGAATCCTGAACTCAAACAAAAGTTCAAGCCATAAACTATAATACCGATTTATCAAAAACCAAAGGCAATAAATTAGCTACAGAATTGGATTTCATAACTTTACCGGATGCTCCCATGAAATATAGTTCTATAGGTTTATGTTGTTTAATTTCATATTCAACTATGGCCTGTCTGCAGGCCCCACATGGCGGAATAGGTTCCAGAGTGGTTCCTTTTTTTGACGCTGCTGTTATGGCCATTCTTAAAAATTTAGATTTAGGGTATTTCGCTCCTGCATAATAAATAACGGTGCGCTCGGCGCACAATCCGGAAGGGTAAGATGCATTTTCCTGATTACTTCCTGATATCACTTCTCCATTATCCAAAAGCAATGCCGCACCTACTTTAAAATTTGAATAGGGCGCATAAGCCATATCCCTGGCAGCTATTGCGTTTTGCATTAAATCTTTCACATCTGGATCAAGCTCATCCAGATTATCAAATACTTGGATGACACATGATATGTTAACTTCCGTCATAATGCAGTAATAAAGTTATGATACTAAGTTAAACAAAAAACTATTGTTCCCTGAACAATAGTTTTTATATTATCTTTAGCTAACAGATCTAATATTCTGTGTATTCTCCGGCACCAATATTGAACGTTAATGAAAAACGAAGGGTATTCTCTAAGGGGCTTTGCACTTTTGACGCTGAAAACAAATAGGACAGATCAATATTAACCACATTGTATTTAAATCCAGCTCCTAGAGCGAAAAACTTCCTGGCTCCCTTTTCTTCGGCCTCATTAAAATACCCTGCTCTCAATGCAAAAGAGTCTTGATACAAATACTCAGCTCCTAGGGCATAAGTAAATTCCTTTAACTCTTCACTGAACCCCCCGGGAGCATCTCCAAAAGACTGGAAAATACCCGATAAGAAACTTACGTCTTGCGACTGTCCATCATAAATAACATCTTCTTGTACAAGGGTTCCTAAGTCATCCACATCTTCTTCATATGTACCATTTCCATTATTATCCGTGAAGTTATATTCATCTCCTAATATGGGAGGTGTCGGTACTAATAACTTGGTGACTTCTGCAGTAACAGCGATTTTATTATAATCATCAAAAATAAAATCAAATCCACCACCCAATCTTAAGTTGGTAGGTTGGAAATTTTCTTGCCCTCCTTCATCATACTTAAATTTGGGGCCTATATTTTGTAATGCAAATCCTAATCGCCAACGGCCATTAAAATCATTATAGGCTTCTTCTTCACTCTGATAATACCCTGAAATATCCACGCCAAAAGTACTTGCTGCCGTAATATCCCCATCAACACCTTGCAATCTTAAATCCGAACGCAGGTAACGCATAGCCACAGACATCGCAAACTGGTCACTCAACCTTAGGGCATATGAGGCATCAATAGTCAATTCGTTTGGTCGTTGGATTAATGGTGTAGCAAATTCATCCGGAACAAATTCAATATCTCCCAAGGAAAAATATTTCAAACTTGCCGCAAACGCACTGCGTTCATCAAGTCGATTAAAATAAGTGATATTTCCTAAAAAGATGTCGTTAACTAATTTACTTAAATAGGGCGTATAACTCACTGCTATACCAGATTTTGTTTCAGAAAATACATATTTTGAGGAGTTCCATTGTTGGGAAAAGGCATCAACCGATGTCGCTACTCCCATGTCCCCCATGGCCGCTGCCCTTGCATCGGGAGCAATTAAAACAAATGGTATTCCCGTTGTAATGACTCTGGAATCATTCTCGTTAGGTATAATTGTTGTTTGGGCTTCGAATTTTAAAATAATGGTAAATACCATTATAAATAATAATCTATTCTTCATGAATTAAGTTTAGTTAACAAATATAAATTTTATTTTAAACTGTTACAGTCTTTACCCCCAAGCTGCAAAAATACTCGGTTACCTTTCATGATAGGGGTTATAAAATGACCAGTTTTTCGATTTTTTCTACTTTTTTGTTTAAAAGTGCCGACTTAACCGTAAGCTTATAAATATAAACACCTTTTCCAATTTTATCACCAAAGTCATCCCGGCCATCCCAAATCAGATCTCTGGACAAGGAGCTTGTTACCTTTGATCCCGCATTAGTTTGACCATTTATAGTCTTTACCAATTTACCAGACACCGTAAATATCTGTATTGAAACGTCCAAAGGAGCCGAACTATTGTGATTAAACCAAAATTCTGTGTAATTTACAAAGGGATTGGGGTAATTTAATACATTATTGATGACCAATTCTTGATCTTTGTCAAAAACAATAAATTGAATCTCCGCAATTGCGGAATTATTGTACACGTCCCAAGCTTTTAAAGTTAAGGTATGTAATCCCGGTTCTAAATCTCTGAAAGGAAAACTAACTACACCTTTTTGGTAATTATCTAACTCGGTTTGATAATAATCGTTTAATACATAAGGGTTTGTTTCGTCACCGTCAATTATAGCCACAATATCATGCCCTATTCCACTTGCGGTATTAATGCCGTTCGAATCCTCCAATTTTGCCAACAATGTAGGTGATTCATTTGTTATTCCGCCCGAAACAAAATTTTCATCGTTCATGTACAGAGTGATAATTGGTCCCGTATTATCTTCCTCCGCATTTTCATTTAGACCTCCAATTCTAACTTCATTTATACTGGCTCCGGTTTGATCCTCTGTTGATGATTCGTTTTTAGCATAAAAACTCAATTTACCATAGCCTACAGGAATACCAACATCTCTGGGAACTACAAAATCAAATTCAAATTGTCCATTTTGAATGGATGCTTGCCCCCTGAAAATGGCCACTCCTAAAGTTGTAAAATCGAGTTTTATCAGTTGATTGTCAGAATCTCTTGTATTATCGTTGGCCAAGGTCTGCCTATCAATATATTTGTCATAAATCGTTGTAGACAGAGTTCCATTATAGTTGGTTAGAAGGTTACCATTGATATCGGTTACCTCCCCAGCAAGTTTAATATAACTTAATGCTTTTAGTGTATCTGTTGCCTGAGTTATGGGCGTGTCATTAATTTTTGTTAGTCTGATGTTGGGTTTGGGAAAGGTTAACTTCATGGCCGGATCGCCAATATAAAACACCAATCGTCTTTGCCCTTGATTCGATATGGCCGGGTCGTTTTTGGTTAAACGCAAAGCCTCTGCTGCCGTCGGGTATTCATAGTCACTGTAATTATCATTATCACTAAAAGAAAACAAGTATTGCTCCAGAACATTGTTAATGTCTGTACCAAAAATCACAAATACCTGACGTGTAGTAGTAATTAACCCGATGGCTCCAGCTTCCTTATTCCAATAGGTTAACTCTCCTGCAGTCTCACGTAAGGGGTTATCAAACTTTGTGAATTCACAAGTTACTGTTACAAAACAATTTAGCTTACAGAGGTTTTGAAGTGCTTCAATATCAGGTTTAAGAAAAATTCGTTCTCCTGCTAACCCATCCTCACCTCCATGTCCAAAATAATTAACTACTAAAGCCCCTTTGTTAATACCATTAACTAAAGCTTCGGTCACCAACGGGTATCGCTCACCTCCTGACGAAACTTCTTGCTTAAAGGCATCGCTATGGATTTTCACCACGTTTATATATGGTTTTTCGGATGCAACCATATCCCCTAAATCATTGGTTGTTTGTTGCAGAATACCTTCCCAATCTTGATCCACATCATCTGAAACCGCGATAAAATTATTTCTCCAACTTCCAAAGGCCTCTTTAGAATAATACAGTTCTATTTTATCTACCATTTCTTTGGCACGTTGCGGTGTATCGGCCAGAATACGACCTACAGCAATATCCAATTTATCACTATTGGACATCATCCCTTCATTATCGTCCATCATACCATAAAAATCATCGGACACATAAGAACTGGTAAGATTAAAACTATTTAAGGAGTACCAGGATGGTACAACATTGGTATTGTTACTAATTCGGTCTTTATAGTCATAAGATCCATCACCAAACAAACACAAATATTTTATTCTTTTTTCTGGTGTACTGGCATTGTCATACACATATTTTACAAGATTTCTAATCGCTCCCACATCCTGGTTTCCTGAACTAAACTCGTTATAAACCTCATTTAAACCAATAGCCTTTACATTTAACCCATAAGTGCTTCTGTTAATGTTGGCCAATCGTTCGGCTTGAGCTAGCATGTCATTGCGAGCAATAATGATATAATCTACATCCTGAAAATCACCTTGAGCATTATTGAAAATAGTACCTTTAATGTTTTGATTTGGTATTGAAGTGTTTCCGTCTATCTTGGGTTCAAAGTAATCTTGTGGCGTTACGGCAACATAAGTTTTTAAAGTTCCCAAGTTAGATTTAAAGCTTAATACAGAAGCCGACTCACTATGTTCAAGACTCAAAACATTATAATTATCGGTGACTTCCCAAATTTCTGAAACTTGCGAGGCATTGGATATTGTATATTGTCCGATCCCTGATGCAGAGATAACGTTGCTGTTTTTAAACTGAAACTGTTTTCCATTGAATTGTAGCCCACGAGTGGCTTCTATGGAAATGTAATCCAAATACCCCAAAGCACTTGGATTCCCTTGATTATTGAATTTCACATTGATAATGACGTTAGAGCTACTTACATTTACAGGACCATTGAATTGAGCACCATTGGCCAAGTTTGTCTCGGAAGAACCGGCCATATTCAAATTGGAAATCGAAGTGCCGTTTACACTTATCTCCATGGAACTTGATGATGAAGAAGCTGCGGCAACATGCACACTTAATTGAATAGGTACGGTGGTAACCAAATCCGGAAATTCAAATTCAAAAGATTTTTCGTTTTCTATGTCAAATCTTTCGCCGAACCATCTTCTTCCCAAAGACGCTATATTATAGACATCTTTTTCATAGAACTGATACTCTTCAAAAGTGTCAATAATCATGGAAGCTTCACCCTCCGGTTCAATTAGTGGTTGAATACGTTTACCATTACCGTTACTTACGTTAATATAGTAATACGTCTTATCCGTATAGCAATTAATGTTAGTATTGCTTTGGGCGTCAAATAACTTGGGCCCTTCAGCATAGCATAAAATATAATCTTCATTATTAAATATCCCATCTTCCTCGCCTACAAACTTTATGGCATTTTCTGTAACGTCAAAAGGGTAAGGGATATTATTGGCATATGGTATCATCCTTCCTCCGTTACCGTAAAGTTTAATGGTTCTCGGATCGACATTATTAACATCAACTCCCAAACGTTGTAAAAAACTTTTGGATAACCTAAAAACGCCGGTAGTATCCACATAAAACCGATACCATTCTCCTGAACTTAAAACGGAATTTGTTATAGCCCTTGAGGTGTTAAAACTTTTATTGGATGTCACTTTACGAGTATTAACCCCGTACTTGTAATCCACTTGAAATGAAGTTATCTTTTTAAAGTTGCCCTTGGAATCCTTAATAATTGGAGACAATTCAAAGAAGGCATATTGTGTATTTCTACCATAGGAGTTCTTCAAACTGTAATTTAGTTTTGTTCCTATTTTACTGGGATCTAAATCTTTTAATTCCCCCTTGGAGATGGCGGCATAGGTAATGTTACTCAGTATAACTGAAGATTCATTAATAGCCGTAGAAATCTCCCACTGAGCTACAAACCATAACCCTGATTCAAAGTCGAAACTTAAATTTTTCTTACTAAAAGAAGGTATTTCGATGCTGGAAGAGCTTGTAGACATCTTTTGAGTACCTTCCCACTTAATTGAAAATTGCATTTGTTGCGCAAAGACTATCCCGGATAAACAAAATAATAAAATCAAAAAATTCTCTTTCATTGCAAGAATAACGTTATTAGCAAAGCGTTATTATTAAAAAACATAAATTTTTATAATCGCATCAAAAATACAATAATAAATTTGTAAAACACGCGTTAATACAGCGTAAAACGATGCCAAAAACTAACAAAAACATCGATGAAATGCATAAAAAATAAGGTGAAATACACATTTTTTTAGTCAAAATAGCAAAAAACGCTTGCAATCTTCGGTTTAATTCTTATATTGCAGCACCAAAAATATAATTAGCTTACTTAAAGATATGGATATGAAAAAAGTAATAACGTTCAAAACTCTGCTGATACTGGGGTTGTCTTTAGCAGCGATTAGCTGTAAAAAGTCTACGAGTTCCAAGAACACTTCCAGAGCTACAGGATGGCAAATCAATGATCGTGAAGGTGGATTTCAATACAATACACGCTTTGAAGAGCAAGAAACAGCGCCGGGATTAGTCTTTATTGAAGGGGGTACCTTTACCATGGGACGTGTACAGGACGATGTCATGCATGATTGGAACAACACCCCAAATCAACAACACGTGCAATCCTTTTATATGGATGAAACCGAGGTTACTAATGTGATGTACCTGGAGTATCTGGATTGGATAAAACGCGTTTACCCTCCAACTGATGAAAACTTTCGAGCCATTTATCATGGTGCTTTACCAGACACCTTGGTATGGAGAAATCGATTAGGTTTTAATGAAATTATGACCGAAAACTACTTACGCCATCCAGGTTATGCAGAATATCCGGTTGTGGGTGTTAGTTGGATCCAGGCCGTGGAGTTCGCCAACTGGAGATCGGATCGTGTAGGTGAAATGGCTTTACAAAAAGCCGGATATACTAAACGAGGGTCTCACCTTACAGATGTTTCGGCCGATGCGACCTTTAACATTGACACCTATATCAATGCCCCAACAATGACTTATGGCGGCAATGAAGAAGTGATTAATCCAGAAAGTGGAAGAAACAGAAATGCCCAATTGGATGCCGACGGTAATCCCGTAAATATTTTTGCTAAAAGAGAATCCGGTATCATTCCTTTAAAATATAGACTTCCAACTGAAGCAGAATGGGAATATGCTGCTCTTGGATTAAGTGAAATTAGAAGCTATAACGTCTATAGAGGGCGTAAAAAATATCCATGGGACGGACAATATACGCGTGCCGGAAAACGCAGAATACGAGGCGACCAATTAGCTAACTTTAAACAAGGAAAAGGAGATTATGGTGGAATTGCAGGTTGGTCTGATGATGGTGCCGATATTACCAATGAAGTGAAATCTTATGATCCTAATGATTATGGCCTTTATGACATGGCCGGTAACGTGGCGGAATGGGTTGCTGATGTTTACCGACCTATTGTAGATGATGAATTCAACGATTTTAATTATTTCAGAGGAAACGTTTATACCAAAAATGCCATTGATGAAGAAGGTATGGTAAAAGTTGTAACCCCGGAAGACATCGTTTATGATACCCTTTCAACCGGTAAACTTGTCGCGAGAAACTTACCTGGCGAAATTTTACAAGTTCCCGTGGACCAAGAAGAAACGTATTTAAGAACTAACTTTGATAAGAGTAACGAAATTAATTTTAGAGATGGAGACAAACGATCTTCACGTTACTTTGAAAGCTTCAATGAATTTGAAGAAGAAGGTAGTGCCGAATCCGCTACGCGACAAATGTACAATTCACCAAAGCATCGTATAGAGCGTGATTCTTTAGGAAATTTAATTAGAGAATACGATAAAAGCAATACCAGAACATCTTTAATTAATGATCATGTTAGGGTCTATAAAGGTGGCTCTTGGAAAGATAGAGAATACTGGTTAGATCCGGCACAAAGACGCTACTACCCGGAAGATATGGCAACGGACTATATTGGTTTTAGATGTGCTATGTCCAGAGTCGGCTCCAAAACGAAAAGAAAAAACAAAACGAAAAATTAATTTGATTTCAAATACTTAAAAGTCCTAGCTCCGGTTAGGACTTTTTTGTTACATTTAGTTTCAATTTTAATCAGAAATTCATCCATTGAAAATAGCTCAACTTCATTCCCTATTTCTTCAGAGTCGTTCGGCCTGTACAGATACCCGCAAAATTGTTGAAAGAGATATGTTTTTTGCCCTAAAAGGAGAACATTTCAATGGAAATGAATATGCAAAAAAAGCCTTTGAACTGGGTGCCAAATATGCGATCATAGATGACCCACAATATGCATTAAACGAAAAAACAATAATTGTTAAAGACGTTCTTGAAACTTTGCAAGAACTAGCTTCTTTTCACAGGCAATATCTAAAAACACCAATTATAGCCTTAACCGGCAGTAATGGAAAAACAACAACTAAAGAACTCATTAATGCCGTATTATCTAAAAAGTATACCACAACTGCAACTTCGGGTAACTTAAATAATCATATTGGTGTTCCATTAACCTTACTTTCCATGGCAATGGATACAGACATAGGTATCGTTGAAATGGGTGCCAATCACCAAGGAGAAATAGCGTTTTTATGCAGTATTTGTCAACCGGATTTTGGATATATTACTAATTTTGGCAAGGCTCACCTGGAGGGTTTTGGAGGTGTTGAAGGTGTTATTAAGGGGAAAAGTGAACTCTATGAATATTTAATAGCCAATGGAAAAACCATTTTTGTTAATGCCAATGATCCCATTCAAATTGATAAAACCAAAAATGGTAGCATTGTCACCTTTGGATCCTCTAACCAAAAGGTGAACATCGAATTTACCAGTGCCAATCCCTTTGTTAAACTAAGGTATAACGCCTTGGAAATTAGCAGTCAAATGATTGGTGGATACAATTTCACTAATATTGCAGCAGCCATTGCTATTGGGCATTATTTCAAGGTCGAGGACCAAAAGATAAAATTAGCTATTGAACAATATGTTCCGAATAACAACCGTTCACAAATTATTAAAAAAGGAAGCAGTCGTATTATTTTAGATGCCTATAATGCCAACCCCACCAGTATGCGTGAAGCCTTATTGAATTTAGAAAAACAATCAGGTAAAAAAATAGCCATTCTTGGTGACATGCTTGAACTTGGGGATTATGCAGAAATGGAGCATCAAATGATTGCGGATTTAGCGACTTCTTTACATTTAGACCGGATCATTTTAATTGGCGAAAATTTTAGCAAAACCATCCTTTCGAATCAAAACATAACCAGCTACCTTTCCTTTGAAGAATTTTTGAATCAATTTCATCCCTCATCAATTGGACAATCCACCCTCTTAATCAAAGGGTCTAGGGGTATGGCTTTAGAGCGGGTTTTAAACCTTTTCCAAAATTAATGTCCAATCGAACCGGGGCCATCATGGTGCTACTTTTATCTATTGAAGTGGTATTTATATGCCAATGGGATTTACTCCAATCTACCATTTCACTTTACCAATGCGTTTCATAAAACCTATCGGATTCCTCCATTATTATATATTTTTTCTATAATGGTTGACATAAACCTGAGTTCATAATTACCGTTTTCGAATTCCATTCCAATAAAAGTCCTGCACTAAAAGATCCATTTCTATTAATGATCTGCACGAATGTGTCATGGGGATAAATAAAAAGTGCCTGTGCATTTAAAATCCACAGACACTTAAAATAATTCTCCCTAAGTACTAATTAATAGCAGGCTCAAGATCCAACTTTTAGACATACCCTACAATACTCAAATTGAGTAATTTTCCGCAGATTTAAATCCAATGGGCATTCATTTTCAATAAGCCTATGAGTTCCCCGGTTGACGAAATATTAAGTTTTTTAAGAATATTTCTTCGATGCGTATCAACGGTGTTAGGACTAATATTCAATTTATCCGCAATGTCCTTACTGCTATAATTTAACACTAATAACCTAACAATATCTCGTTCTCTATTGCTAATACCATCCATGAGTAACTTCTGGGAAAAATTACTGTAATACTTCGTTTCATATTCATTTTTAGCATTTAAAAATTTAGCGGAAGCTGATACGGGTAAGGTTATTTTGGAATGCAATACCGTATAATGAGCCAACCCAATTATGGGTTTCATATTATTATCAAAATCCAAAGGCGTTGTATTTTGTATTATATTAACATATTCGTCCTTACTATTCATAAATCTGTAGTTCCAGGTATAGTTCATTCTGTTTCTATCCGATATTGGAATCTCCGAGAGGGTAAACCCCATAAGATCATTAAGTGCCTTTAACCATTTATCGATATCATCCGGATGAATTCGGCTCCAAAAATAGCGCATTCCTTTTGAGTGCAATTTCTTGGCGTCAATACCTAAACATGCTTTTGCATTTTTACTCACATATTGAAAAGTTAAATCTTGTGTATTGGTAATACAAAAAAAAGTTGATGAGTAAGGCAGAAAATAGTCCAATTCTATTATTTTGTTGATATGCTCATCTAACGAAGGACTTCCAAAAGATTCAAAAATGGCTTCATATCTGCTTTTGATATCTGTAATTTGCATAGGTCGAGTTATATTGAGGTAAAGAGTGTAATTTGTTTATATTATGACGAAAGAAAAATAAGAATTCTATAAGTCATAAAAAAAAAAGTCAGCCTTAACTACAGTTTTACAATGTTAAACGGCTAATGGTACGGTATAATTAAAGGAAAAGGTACCTATTCACAATGCACGATGGAATGTCGCAAACAGAGGTACTCTGGAAGATCCATCTCACTTATTTTCCGGTAATTGATTTTTAAGTTCCTGAAGCAACCTCTCCATTTTAACAATGATCTGTTCATTATTCATAACCGTCTTATACTCTTCGGAAAACTCATTAACGGCCCTTTCGGTCCATTGATCATCATCCCTTAGCAACCAATTAAGGTCAACCTCCGGAAATTCCTGAATGATCTTCTTCAAAAAATCTATGGATATTTTTTTGCCGTTAACATATTGGGACAATTGGGAATAATTCATATCAAACTTCACCGCCAAATCTCCCAACCTGTTGTATTTACTTTTAATTAATTGCTTCAATTTTTCTTCAAATACCATATTTCAACACTATTTTTATACTTATAGGTATATTATTTTGATATTATTTAATTATTTATATATATTTGTATGTAAATTCATCAAACTGTGTAAGCATAATCAAATCTATACAAATCTAAACAAGTTATGACAAATTTAAATAAATTATATAAATTTTATGATGTCCAAGATCCTCAGGAAAGAAAAGCCTTAAAAGATTTACTCACAAACCACCTCCCAAAAGAATACACTGCCATAGTAATAGGTAAGCTAAGAGCAAATCACATCGAGGTCGATTCGCAATCCGTAAGAAATACCAAATGCGGTATCTCAAAAAATCTGATCATTTTTAATTCTATTATAGAAACTGCTACCGAATACAAGGAGTTATCCCAGAAACTAAAGGATAATTTAAAATAAGCTAAGCATTTTATAACCCCAATTATCATATCAACATGGAAATCAACAACCCTATATCAATTAAAAATAAATCCAAAACAATTGCAGATTACCAAAAGAGAATTGAAGATGGAATTAAAGCTATTTTTCAAACGCCCACGCTTTTTGTTCATCAATCCTATGAATATGGTAGTCCCTATGGATAGATAATCATAATCCATTTACCTATGGTGAAGCAGCAAATTATTCAACTCGCAAAGTTATGTCGCGATATCCCCTTGAACATTTGTTTAAAAGCAACAGGAGAAATCATACTGGAGTTTTGGTTAATGCCTTATAGCCCTAATCGTTTTCGTTCAAATATTTGTTTTTCACTACCTCATTTGAGTTGAATTAGCACGGGGTTCAAAACCAATTAGCCTTCTTGCGTGAGGCCTAAACCTAACAAAACGAGTACTTAAAATTACAAACCATCAATTAACTAAATAATAAACTATTATGAAACACTTTAAAAACATGAAATGGTTAACAAGCCTACTGATCCTGACATTGGCGCTGAATTCATGCCATGATGATGAACACATTTTTAACAATCTTCAACAAGAAGTTCCATTTATGGTACAAGAAACATTGGCTCTAGCAATAGCGGAAAATATGTCTATTGGCTCCAATTCAATAACCTTGCTTGCAAAAGGAACTTCTTCAAAAGTAAAATCTCAGATCAAGGAACTATTACCTGTTAAGGATGAAAATAATAATATCGTATTTTATATCATCAATTACGACAGTGATGGCTTTTTAATTTTATCAGCTGATAGCCGGATTGCTCCCATTTTAGCATATTCAAATAGCAATGAATTTAGAACGGATGCCGACACTTATCCGTCAGGACTTGTTGGATGGCTTTCTCAAGTCAAAGAAAAGGTCAAAGCGGTAAGACAGAATAATGAGAAACAATCGAAGGCCGTGCAAATGGCCTGGAACAAGCTAATGGAAGAGAACGAAACTGATGTCACTCTTCTAAAGACCGAAGACCCATTAGATCCCATTAACACTTGTGAGGACGAATTTGAACAAGTTGACCCTTTATTAACAACGACTTGGAACCAAACTTGTAGCTATAATGATTACATGCCCATTTTAGATTGCACAGCCGGATGTTACTACAACCAAAGAGCCTATGCTGGATGTGTCCCTATTGCCATTGCCCAAGTTATGAAGTTTTATAATCATCCCATTAGTTATAATTGGTCAGATATGGCCAACAGTTTTGGAACAACGACGACTGCAGCATTTATTAAAGACATACACGATGCGATAACCGTTAACTTTCAGGGTGTTGAGGTATCTGCCATCAATTACGATTGCGATGGAACCGGTGTTAGTACAGACTATGATACGGCCAGTATTTTTACAGACCATTTTGGTTATTCCTCCGCTATTAGAAGTAATTATGACCATGAAACCGTAAAACAACAGTTGCGATGGAATAGACCCGTAATTCTCAGTGGCGGAAAAGATGAGGGGTGGTGGATATTCCATAATTATGCGCATGGCCATATGTGGGTCTGTGATGGTTTTAGAAGAAACAAAATTTGTATGTTTGATGATTACGGTAATTTAATAGGATCCATCGGCTATTTGTATTTTCATATGAATTGGGGTTGGGGAGGTAATGAAAATGGATGGTATGCTTTTAACAATTTCAACCCGGGAGACAGTTCTTATAATTATGAGGTAAAAATGATATATAATATAAATCCTTAAAAAATGATGTTTTATGAAAACTTTAATATCCATTATAGCTCTAATAGCACTTTTTAATTGCAGTTCAGATGAGGGTGGGCAATTTAGTCTTGATGTGAGTTTTGAATTTGGCATAAAGGATAGTGAAGGCAATGATTTGCTCAATCCTGAAAACCCTAATGCGTTTAAGGAATCCGAAATAAAATTATTTTATGTAATTAATGGCAATACCGAAGAAGTTTATGATGGAAATTTGGATTATCCAAGACACTTTTTAATCTATCAGTATTACGACCAATACAGGATAAGAGTCTTTTTGAACCATTCCGAAACTGAAAATATTCCAGTGACATACATACAATGGAACGAAATGGATACGGATACCATTAAAAACGAAATGAACAGATCGGATACCTTCGTTAAAATTCAAAAAGTTTGGCTAAATAACAATTTAATTTGGGACACCGTTAACAAATCCGAACCCTATTTTGAACTCTTAAAATGAAGCAGATAACAAGCTCATATATGTAGTGCTATGACTCAGCCTAAACCAATGCAATTTATTAATGATGACTAATTATGAGCTAATCAGTTATAAATAATAATTTATTTAATAACGCTTTCACAAAGCGTGATCTGTCTCATGAAATCTATTTTAAAAAAAATATTTATGGCATCACGATATTTGAATAGTCCAATAAGATTCAAGAAAATGTTTAAATCCGTTTCACTTTTTTAGATGAAATTACAAGAATTGTGGATCTAGATGTAATTATTTTTAAAATTCTTAAACTCATAAAAATGAAGTAATAAGGTTATCGATAGGTTACATGTAATGATCCAAGAGTACATTTTAATAATTAAACGATATAATATCAATATCGAAGTGTTGTAGTGATGTCCTTTTTTTGCCATAACTAAACTTACCTTTCTCTCAAAAGTTTTAGTTATGGCAATCCTTTATTCTACTCTCAATATAAAAGAAGTTAAATCATTAAAATAAATTGAGTATTGAACAAACGAATTACTAACCACATAAGTTCAAATTTATGTAAATTCTAAACACCATTCCAAGGGATATCTCGAACACTGGGTCTAATAATGAAAAGTATTTTATTTAGCTTAAAGGAATTTGAATAGTCCCTTGAGGACATCTACCCAACCCCTCCTAAACTAGTGAAGTGTATTGGATTCGAACCAATGACCCCCACCCTGTCAAGGTGATGCTCTAAACCAACTGAGCTAACACTCCATTATAAATTCTACGGCTCAAAACTGAGTAAAACCCCAATTATAGCGTAAATCTATAAAAAAAAATAATGCCTTAAAAATAAAAAACAACGACACCAATGGCACCGAGATGTTCCAGATTTAATGATTCCTGAGACATTCCTACCCTTATGCCCTTTACAAATAAGGAGGCTCCGTAATAAGCCTTTTTACAGCGCTTATACACTCCACATCATTTGTTACCCCGAATTAACACCTAACCCGTTAACCTCAATACCAGATGTAAACCTATGTACCATAAATAAAAAAAGCCACTCACATCGTCAATGAATAGCCTTCCTAAAAACGTGGGCGCGAAGGGATTCGAACCCCTGACCCCTTGGGTGTAAACCAAGTGCTCTGAACCAACTGAGCTACGCGCCCCTTGTAATCGGACTGCAAATATAAAGCAGTTTTTCTATTGGCAAAACTTTTTTTTGTAAAAATTCAAATTATTTCTCCTACCACAAATGTACTGCCTCCAACAAAAATGAAATCCTTCGAAGACGCTTTGGATAATGCTTCTTTATACGCTTCGCTTACGGAATTATAAGCTTCACCAAAAATACCATAATCAGCTAGATCGCACTTCAATGTCATAGCCTCTTTACCTCTTGGAATATTTGGTTTACAAAAATAATAAATGGCCTCCTTCGGCAATATATCTGCAAGGGTACCTATATCTTTATCATTTACGACCCCAAAAACTATATGTAACCTTTCAAAGGATTCATCTTTTATCTGACGCATCACATAAATCAATCCTTCCCTATTATGACCTGTATCACAAACCACCTTTGGGCGTTTTTTTAAAACATGCCATCGCCCCAATAACCTTGTATTTCTTACAACATTTTTAAGCCCTTCTTTTAGGTTCGAATCACTTACCTTTAAACCTTTTAATCTTAGTTCTTCAATGGCTTGAATTACTGTCTTTATGTTTTTTGTTTGATAGGCTCCTTTTAAATCACTCTTTAACGTCCTTTTAATTTCCTGGTCTGCAAATACTATTTTGGAATTCAGTTTAACCGCCAAACGCTCAAAAACAGGTTGGGTTTCCGTTTGGGTTTCACCAATTACCACAGTGGTATTGGGTTTTATAATACCTCCTTTTTCATGTGCAATTTCCTCTAATGTATTTCCTAAAAACTGGGTGTGTTCCAGGCCAATATTGGTGATTATGGAAATTTCAGGTAAAATAACATTAGTAGAATCCAATCGTCCTCCTAAACCAACTTCAACAATAGCTATATCTACGCTGTGCTTCGAAAAATAATCGAAGGCCATGCCTACGGTCATTTCGAAAAAAGACAGCTGGTTAACTTCTAAAAAAGATTGATTTTGCTTTATAAAATCGACAACAAATTGCCGACTAACGGGTACTCCATTAATTTTAATACGTTCCCTGAAATCTTTTAAATGGGGAGATGTATACAGTCCCACATGATATCCGGCCTCCTGTAAAACCGAAGCGATCATATGGCTGGTGGAACCTTTGCCATTGGTTCCGGCTACATGAACTGATTTAAAGTGGCGTTCTGGAAAATTTAAATGCTGAGAGAGTTTAAGGGTATTAGATAAATCTTTTTTTAAAGCCGATGGCCCCTGGCGTTGATACATTGGAAGTTGCGAGAACATCCAATCAACCGTCTGTTTATAGGTCATTTTAAACTACTGGCTTAATTTGAAATTAACGCTCACAAATCCAATCTGTCTTGTTGGTGCTTTGGGGTCTGCAGGCCATTTGTGAGATAACGCTATTTTCTGAGCTGGTTCCAAAAGGCATTGAGCTGTGTTTGTGGTCCCTCGAACACCAGGCAGGGCTTCAACAACATTTCCATTTTGGTTCACAACAATTTTAACGATAACCATTCCCGATTCGTTGCAGTCCTGTTTCATAGTTTGGTATGATGCACGGCCACGGCCATTCAATCCATATCCAACACCGCCACTGCCACTACCTTGACCACCGAAATAACTTGGTGCATATGGATCTCCATCCAGTTGGCCTTTATCACCGGTTTTAGTATCATTACCTTCACTACCAACTTCCGACCCTTCCGATTTGCTAACACCGCCAATAAGTGCATCCAGTTTTTTCTTCTTCTCTTCCTGTTCTCTTTTTTCCTGAGCTATCCGCTCTGCTTCAGCTTTTGCCTTAGCCTCTGCTATTGCTTTAGCCCTGGCTTCGGCCTCTTTTTGTTTTTTAAGGGCTATCGCCTCTTCATTTTCCTGGGTTAACACATCCTCCTGGGATTCAGCTGATGGTGCCGGTTGTGATGGGGATACTTCGGGTTGGGATGGTTCCGGTATGTTGTTTTGTTCTGACTTAACCGGTTGCTTCGGTTGAACGGTACCTCGACCAAAATCGGTAGTTCCAAAATTTACAGCAACTCCATATTCTTCGGGAGGGTCCATGTAAGTGGTGCCGACAACAAACAATAACAGCAAAAGAATAATCGTTATTAAAGCTGTTAATTTTGCAGAATTTCTTTCATGTTTCGTTTCGAAGTACTTCATTATTTGGGTTTAACGGCCAATATCACTTTAAATTTATTTCTATTGGCTATGTCCATTACTTTTACGACATTTTCAACAGGCACAGATTTTTCGGCCCTCAATACAATGGTCGGCTTATCCTGACCTGCAAGTTTGGCTAACAATTCATTTTCCAACACGCTCTCGCCAACTCTTTGCTGATCAATATAATAGGTGAGATCCCTTTTAATACTTACCGCCACGGAACGCTTATTTTCGGTCTTGCCACTAGCTTTTGGCAATAAAATATCAATGGCATTGGTCGTAACCAAGGTCGATGCAATCATAAAAAATATAAGTAACAAAAAAACAATATCCGTCATGGACGACATATTGAATTCTGGTGTAACTTTATTTCTTCCTCTAAAATTCATATTATGTAGGCTCGTTTAAGTGATCCAAAAACTCTAGCGAATTGGCCTCCATTTGATATACGACTTTATCCGTTTTTACCACCAAATGGTTATAGGCCATGTAAGCTACAATACCCACAATTAAACCGGCAACCGTTGTGGTCATGGCAGTGTATAATCCACCTGCCAATACATCCATTTCTATGGTTCCTCCAGAATTGGCCAATTCAAATATGGCCAAAATCATGCCAATTACGGTACCAAGAAATCCAATCATTGGCGCTGCTCCAGAAATTGTTGCCAAAATACTCACATTCTTTTCTAAGCCATAAATCTCTAAACGCCCGGCATTTTCAATAGCGGTATTGATATCTGCCAAAGGCTTTCCTATTCGCGTTATTCCCTTTCCGATTAAACGGGATACCGGAGAATTCATCTGTGCACACAGCACCTGTGCCGAATCAATTTTGCCATTGCTCACATAATCCTTAATTTGATTCATAAAGTTAGCATCAACCTTCGATGCCGCTTTTATGGCAAACAGGCGTTCAAAATAAATATAGGTTGCCACAACAAGCAATAGGAATAATATTGCAATGATGACCTGACCGGCAACACCACCGCTACTTATTAATTCAATAATTGACAATGACTTTTCAACAGATTCTTCCTCTGTCACAACCTCGCCAACCTGGGCATTTTGTATTAGTATATTTAGCATAAATTAAATGTATTATTGCAACTGTATAACGTATCTTTTTTTGCTAAAGTATAATAAAAATAGTTTTCAACTATATTTAAGCACACTTTCTTATAGTAAAAAAGATCAGTCCTTATCAACTAATCTTTTATTGTATAATAATATATCTTGCTTGTTAAAATAAGGTTCTGGTAAACATAAAAGCTGCTGCTCCCACAAGAAATCCTACCAAGGCCAACCATGCAATTTTTCGTAAGTACCAGAAAAAATTAATTTTTTCCATTCCCATTGCTACAACGCCAGCCGCCGAACCAATGATAAGCATACTTCCTCCTGTACCCGCTGAATAGGCAATGAAATGCCAAAGTTCATTATCTATAGGTTCATGAAACATCCCCAAACTGGCAGCTACCAGAGGCACATTATCAATGACAGCTGAAGCTACCCCAAGAAGAAGTACTACGATATCTGAAACTCCGCCTTGAGGTTCATATGAATAATGCAATTCCGTACCTAACATGGGCATAGTTTCTTGCAAAATGCCGGCAAAATCAAATAATATTCCCAATGATTCCAAAGAGGCTACGGCCATTAAAATTCCCAAGAAAAACAATATACTAGGCAACTCAATTTTGGACAACGAATAATGGACCGGACTATGATGTGCATGGGCATCACTTTCTTCTGAATGAAATTGGGTCATACTGAAGTTTGAATTACTATAAATTTCGGCAAAAACAGCAACAACGCCCAAAGACAGCATCATACCAACATATGGTGGTAAATGGGTTATCATTTTAAATATGGGAACAAAGACAATCGCCCCCAATCCCAAATACAGCATGGTACTGCTAAACTTGGACTTACTCACTTCCTGGGTATCATCAACCTCCAAATCACCCTTAAAAGCAGGTAAAAAAGAAGCGATTAACGATGGTATCGCCATACACAAAAAAGAGGGAAAAAACAGATAGCCTATTAAGTGCCCTGTGGTAACTTTTTTGCCAATCCATAACATGGTTGTCGTTACATCTCCGATTGGAGACCAGGCTCCCCCGGCATTCGCCGCTATTATTATTAATCCCGCATACCATAACCTCACATCTCTATCTTTAACTATTTTTTGTAAAATGGAAATAAGTACAATCGTTGCTGTAAGATTGTCAATTATGGCAGAAAGAATAAAGGCCAAGATGGAAAAAATCCATAGGATTTTAACCTTATTCTTTGTTTTTACAAAACTTTTAATTGTAGAAAACCCATCAAAATAATCAATAATTTCGACAATCGTCATGGCACCTAAAAGAAAAACCAGTATTTCCGAGGTTTTACCCAAATGATGCAGCAGGGTCTCCTCCATAAGGTCCATCTTTTCTTGATAGTTCATCAATCCAAAACTTTCCAACAAATTATGCTCACCGGAATCGAACCATTGTGCAAAACTATCTAATCCAAAGGCTATTAATGCCCAACATAGAGCCATCATTATCAAAGCTGGAATCAGCTTGTCTATTCTTAAACTATGTTCTAAGGTTATGGCTAAATACCCCATGGCGAATACCAAAATAATTGCTGCTTCCATATGCTCTTTAAATTAATTGACTAAGTGCTATTTCAAAAGCTGTTGCACTAAGTCCTTGTTTAGATTTATTTTTATTGTATACTTTTTCTAATGCCTGTCTAATTCTATTTGAGGTATCATTAAAAATGGCTTCATCAGTCATCTGCACCCTACGTTCCATAAAATAGGCAAATACCCGTGCCATCCCACAATTGGAAATAAAATCTGGAATCAAACTCACCTTGTAGTCCGTATGTTCCATTATGGGTCCAAAAAAAATTTCCTTGTCCGCAAATGGTACATTCGCTCCACAGGATATCACTTCCAAACCACTATCTATCATTTCATCAATTTGATGAATGGTAATTAATCTTGAAGCGGCGCAAGGGGCAAATATTTCAGTTTTAATTGACCAAATTTCCTCATTTATCTCTTCAAACGGAATTAAAATATCGCTCTCTAATGTATTACCTTTTTTCGCAAGAAACAAGTTACTGATATCTTCAAATGAAAATCCTTCCACATTAATTAGCCCTCCAACGCTATCAATGATGCCAACAATTTTAGCTCCCATTTGTGATAAATAAAAAGCTGCCGCCGCACCAACATTACCAAAGCCTTGAACCACAGCTCGTTTACCTTTCACGGTACCACCATAAATGTTATAATACTGCTTTACAGCCTCAGCTACTCCAAAACCCGTTATCATATCGGCAATGGTATATTTTCTTGTGACATCGGGTGAATAAAGTGGGTTTTCTATAACTTTTATAACCCCCTGTCTCAATTGTCCTATTCTGTTAATTTTATCGGCTTCAGTTGGTTTGAAATACCCATTAAAAACACCCTCTTGTGGATGCCAAACACCGCTTTCCTCGGTAATTGGAATCACCTCATGGGTTTCGTCAACGTTTAGATCCCCACCCGTTCCATAATAACTCTTCAGTAATGGAGATACCACTGCATACCATCGTTCGAGTACTCCTTTTTTTCGAGGATCCTTGGGATTAAAATTGATACCGGATTTCGCACCGCCAATCGGAGGTCCGGACACGGTAAACTTTATTTCCATTGTTTTGGCCAAAGAAAGCACCTCATTCATATCCAATCCCTCACGCATGCGCGTACCGCCTCCTGCCGCACCACCTCGAAGGGAATTAATAACAACCCACCCTTCGGCTTCAGTTTCAGCATCTTTCCAATTAAAAACAATTTCGGGAGGTTTTTTTTCATATTTTTTTAATAATTCCTTCATTTCTAGTTAGGTGTTAAATCTTGGTTTAGCTTAAATTTAATGTCAAATTCGAGAATATGGAGTGTAGCTAAAGTTGGGTCATACTAAAAATGAATTTTGAATTATAAAGTAACAAATATAGAAAACTAAAGTTTTAAAGATTAAATTAATCCCAATTTTATGGGTGAAATATGCGACCGGAACTGTGGTTCTTGCTAGCTCCTGTAACACTTTTTAGGCAGTTGACTTCATTTCTCAGCCTAAGGACACCAAGTAGAGCAAAGATCAGTGCTTCCTTAAATTCAATGATGTACTGGGAAGGAATAACAATTTTTCCGTTTGAATAATTTTTAATCCTGTCCATCAAGTACGTGTTATACACGCCTCCACCTGTTACTAAAATTGAAGATTGGTTTACTTCATTGATTTCATTAGATATCTGCATGGCTATATGCTCACAAAAGGTTTTTAAAACATCTTTAACGCCCAACTTAAAAGCATCAATTAAAGGAAAAACATGAGACACAACCCATTCCAATCCTAAAGATTTTGGGTACAATTGTTTATAAAATTCGAGGTGATTTAACTGCGTTAACAATTCGGTATTTAAAATTCCTTTAGAGGCTATATTACCCTTATCATCAAATTCTTGACCTAACCTTTTTACATAGTGATTTAATACAATATTCACCGGACATATATCATATGCTATCCTGCTTTTGTTTACATCCGTAGATATATTGGCAAATCCTCCAAGATTTAAACAATAATCATAATCAGAAAATAAGAGTTTATCCCCAATGGGCACCAGCGGAGCACCCTCTCCTCCCAATTCGACATCTCCAACCCTAAAATCACAGACCACTGTTTTTTTCAATACCTTTGAAAGGGTGGGTAAATTTCCAATTTGATAAGTCAATTTTTCTTCCGGTCTATGTAAAGCGGTGTGTCCATGGGAGCATATGGCATCAATGGATGTTATCGTATACTTATCAATAAATTCTTCTATGGTTTTAGCCAATAAATAAGTGTATTCCTTGTCAATTTGTCTTAACTGTTCCAGATCATAAGAGACTAAATCTACTAATTTATCATGCCATAGCTTATCATAGCTTACCGTTTGGGCATGAATGATATCAAAATTGCAGTTGTTGTTCATATCGAACTTAACATAAACTAAATCGATACCGTCCAAAGACGTCCCCGACATAACTCCAATAACATGGTATACAGGTTTTATCATATTAAGTAAAACTAGCAAATTTTATTAAAAAAAACGCATTAAAATAGTATATTTGCTAGTATATTTTATCATATTAATAATTTTAATGCGTTATGGATTTCCATCTTTCAGAAGAACATATGATGATTCGCGATGCTGCTCGTGATTTCGCCCAAACGGAATTGTTATCAGGGGTTATTGAACGTGACAATAAACAACATTTCCCTGATGAATTAGTTAAAAAAATGGGGCAACTTGGATTTATGGGCATCATGGTAGACCCTCAATATGGAGGTAGTGGTATGGATACCATTTCCTATGTTCTTATTATGGAAGAATTGTCGAAAGTAGATGCTTCAGCCTCAGTCATTGTTTCCGTTAACAACTCTCTCGTTTGTTATGGACTTGAAGCTTATGGGAGTGAAGAACAAAAGCAAAAATACCTCACCAAACTGTCCACCGGTGAATATATAGGTGCTTTTTGTTTGAGTGAACCCGAAGCTGGAAGCGATGCCACCTCGCAAAAGACCATGGCCATTGATAATGGTGACCATTATATTATTAATGGGACTAAAAACTGGATAACCAATGGCGGAAGGGCCGATGTATATATCGTAATCGCTCAAACAGATCGGGATAAAGGTTCTCATGGCATTAATGCTTTTATTGTGGAAAGCGGTACAGAAGGATTTCATGTAGGTCCCAAGGAAGACAAGTTAGGCATTCGCGGCAGTGACACTCATACGCTCCAATTTAATGATGTAAAAATCCCTAAAGAAAATAGAATTGGACCAAATGGTTCCGGATTTAGGTTTGCCATGAAAACCCTATCCGGAGGACGTATCGGCATTGCATCTCAAGCCTTGGGCATTGCCCAAGGTGCCTACGAATTGGCCTTAAAATATTCTAAAGAACGTAAAGCATTTGGTACCGAAATCTGCAATCATCAAGCCATTGCATTCAAATTGGCTGACATGTATACCGCTATTGAAGCGGCTAGATTATTGGTCTTTAAAGCCGCAAAAGATAAAGACAATGGTCATGATTACGACAGGTCTAGTGCCGTGGCCAAGCTCTATGCCTCAAAAATTGCTATGGAGACCTCTGTTGAAGCTGTACAAATCCATGGTGGTAATGGATTTGTAAAAGACTATCATGTAGAGCGGCTCATGAGGGATGCTAAAATCACTCAAATATATGAAGGCACCTCTGAAATCCAGAAGATTGTAATCTCGAGAAGTATTTTGAGAGATTAAAATATGTTTTTTGTAATCTCGAGAAGTATTTTGAGAGATTAAAATATGTTTTTGGTAATCTCGAGACCTATTTTGAGAGATTAAAATATGTTTTTGGTAATCTCGAGACCTATTTTGAGAGATTATAATGACCTATATAGAATCTCAACTAACTATAACACCTCCTCCTTTGTTAGACGGATAAATTTGGTTTGGGCTCAATTATTTTTTTTCTATCTTTATAACGAATTAATGGTTATTACATTTTTTAAAATCATTCTTCCTTGATTGTAAATCATTGACCGAAATGATTTTAATGCCCGGAATTCCTACCTAACAACTACTTTTATGTTTGGTATGATGGTAAAGCCCAAGTGATACCAATTATCTGCTAAAAAAACAAACATTATGAAATTAAAGATTTTAACCTTTCTCGTCGCAATTGTAATTATAAGCTGTAAATCTGATAAAAAAGAAAAAGAAGATTATGCCACAATTAACAAGGAGAAAAAGGATTATATTGAAGTGGTCACCAATGTTATGGATTTCGTAACTGTAGATACCATAAAATCCGGTTGGAATACCTTTAAATACATCAACAAATCCAACGAACCCCATTTTATTTTACTTGACGATTATCCGGAAGGCAAAACCTTGGATACTATTAAAGCCCGTGTAATGCCTGCATTCGACAAGGGTATGGCATTTATTATGGAAGGAGATATGGATGCGGCCATGGGCGCCTTCGGGGAACTTCCGAAATGGTTTCCAGAAGTCAAATTTGTAGGCGGGACCGGTTTAATCTCACCAAAACGGGAAACCATTATGACCGTGAATTTAGAACCTGGTCCTCATATCATGGAATGTTATGTAAAAATGGCTAATGGCATGTTCCATGTTTCCATGGGAATGGTAAAGGAACTCTTTGTTTTGGAAGAAGACAGTGGTAATGAACCACCAGAATCCGATATAAACATTACAATATCCAGCACCGAAGGTATCACTTATACCGGGGAGATTTTAAAAGGGAGTCATATCATTTCCGTACATTATAAAGACCAATCGGTTTACGAGAATTTCGTAGGGCATGATGTTAATTTGGTAAAACTCGATGACACTGCAAATTTAGAGGACTTGGAAGCCTGGATGGATTGGATGAACCCTAAAGGATTAATAACCCCCACACCCACGGGTGTGACATTTTTGGGTGGTGTTAATAATGGCTTACCGGGAAGCACGCATTATTTCGAAGTGGATCTCGATCCCGGAAATTATGCCTTTATCTCCGAAGTTCCTAAAGCTAGTTCTAAAGGCTTGCTTAAAACATTTACTGTAGATTAAGTTAATTAAAGGTCAAACCAAACCACTAGGGCACTTATGCCTACTTGGTATTTACAATCTAAATTATGCATTTATTTAAATGGATTATCTTGCCGTTTGCCATACTATCTATACTCTTAATTTCATGTAAATCGGAAACCAAAACAGCTGAGGTACCCGAAATTCAGCAGGGCAATAAAATTGATAGAGATCGAAAAAATGCTGTTGACGTTATTACCCGCAGTATGGAATTTCAAATCGTCGACACCTTAAAATCCGGTTGGAATACATTTGTTTACAATAACTTATCAAACGAAACTCATTTTTTCATTTTTGAAAAACTTCCTGAAGGTATTCGATTAGAAAATTATAAAAATGAACTCGTTCCTCCCTTCGAGTTCGCCTTTGAACAGTTTCTGGAGGGCAATATCGAATCGGGGATGAAAGCGCTTGAGCAAATTCCGAAGTGGTTCTATGATGTTGAATTATACGGTGGCGTGGGATTGGTATCGCCAAAACATACGGCCAGATCAACCCTGTTTTTAGACCCTGGATATTATGCCATGGAATGTTATATTAGGATGCCTAATGGGAAAGCCCATGCTTTTATGGGCATGCTCAAGGAAATTGTGGTATTAAAAGAGTCTACGGCGCACAAGGAACCTGAATCAGATGTAGACATCACCATTTCAACGTTAGAAGGCATTTCATTTCATGATGAAATTACTCAAGGGTATCATACGATTAAAGTTTTTTTTAAAGATCAACAGCAATATGAAACCTTATTAGGTCATGATGTTAATTTAGTGAGATTAGAAAATCTAAGCCTCACCGACAGTTTAAATTCATGGATTAACGCTGCAGATATTAACCAATTTCGAACACCTGCTCCTCATGGTGTTACTTTTTTGGGAGGGGTTAACGATCTTTCGGCAGGTAAAACAGGTTATTTTTCGGCCGACTTCTCACCCGGTCTCTATGCGTTTATTTCAGAAGTCCCTCAAAGTAAAGCCAAAGGAATGCTAAAAACATTTATTGTAGACTAATAAAGGGCGGTGAATTTTAACCAGATAGATACCTTGTGTAAATTAGTGGAGGGGTAGCATGATGTATTTTGCTTTGATTTTTTAGTAAGACCACTATAATTACAATTGTAGTTCGTAGGCTTAAATACTTCCAACATGACCTCACCCCTTGCATTCGTAGAAAAAGTTTAACTGTCTTTTTAATTTTTAGTACATTTAGTCAAGGTCTAAATCTTGATTTTCAAGACAAATTGCATATAGAATAATGGATTTTATTTGAGGTTTATATCTAAAAAAAATTAAAGCTCCAAACGTATTTAGCTAATGGAAAATTTGTCATAATCCTCCTGGCAACAACACGCTATTAAATAATATGTATGAATGATCAATTAAAGTCCTTGCTATTTGCTATCGTCGTAGTTATTAGTAGTATTCAATGTTCGCAAAAATCAAAAATAATCCTACCTCCGGGTGATTCCGATAATGGAGGTCTTTTTATACCGGATCATTTTGAAGCTTTAGTGGTTACCGATAGTATTGAAGGTAAAGCAAGGCATCTTGCTGTTAATAATTTCGGAACCATCTTCGTAAATTTAAGATATTCCAAAAACGGAGAAACCATAGGGATATTAAAAGACACTACTCATAATGGAAAAGCCGACCTCATTGAACTCCATGGTAATATAAAAAAGCAAGAATCAGGTTCAAGAGGCAGTTACTCCACTGCAATGAAAATTCATAATGGCTACCTGTATTTTAGCACGGAATTAGTGGTCTACAGACACAAACTGGATGAACATGGGGAAATCGTTCCCGGTGAACCCGAAGTCATTATGACCGATGATCATCCTCACAGACAACATCAACATATTGGTAAGCCCATAGCTTTTGACAATAAAGGCTATATGTATGTCCCTTTTGGAGGACCTTCCAATGCTTGTCAAGTAGAGGGACGAACCCCCGGATCTCCAGGTATGGATCCTTGTCCGCAGTTAGAGGACCATGGTGGTATATGGCGATTCGATGCCAACAAAACCAATCAAACACAAAAGGACGGCTATAAATTTGCTACTGGTATTAGAAGTGTGGTAGGATTGGACTGGAATCCTGTAGATGAAACCCTGTATGCTGTCGTTCATGGCAGAGACGATTTATTCCGTTTATTCCCTGAAAAATATACCCCATGGCAGAGTGCCATGCTGCCATCCGAAGAATTCATAAGAGTTACAGAAGGATCAGATTTTGGTTGGCCTTATTGCTATTATGATCAAATTCAAAAAAAGAAAGTTTTGGCTCCAGAATACGGAGGTGATGGAAAAATAATAGGACGATGTGAATCTTTTGATGATCCCTTAATTGGTTTTCCAGGACATTGGGCTCCCAACGATTTAATGTTTTACCAGAGTGACCAGCTTCCGGAATATTATAAAAATGGAGCCTTTATTGCTTTTCATGGCTCTACCAATAGAGCGCCTTATCCACAAGCCGGATATTTTGTAGGATTTGTTCCATTTAAAAATGGGAAGGCCACGGGAGAATGGGAGGTTTTTGCAGATGGATTTGCTCAAATTGACCCCATCATAAGTGTGTATCGGGCGGTCAACAGGCCTATGGGACTATCTACCGGTCCCGATGGTTCTATGTACATTAGCGATTCCAATCAGGGAAAGGTTTGGAGAGTTATGTATAAAGGGGATAAAAATAATTTTGGAGAAAATGAACGCGCAAATATGAGACTGCGAAAACTGGCAAACCATATTAAAACTCCAGATGAAGAAAACGATAACTTAATGAAAGATGAAAACCTTTCAGAAGGGCATACCTTATATTTCCGCTATTGCAGTGCTTGTCACCAGGATGACGGTCATGGAGCCGGTGGAAGATTCCCACCCCTGGTCAATACGGATTGGGTCACAGGAGATAAAACGAGATTGATTAATATTGTTTTAAAAGGATTAGAAGGTACAATTGAAGTAAATGGTTTATCTTTTAGTGGTCTAATGCCCCAACACAGTTTTTTAAAAGATGATGAAATAGCCACCATTTTAACCTATATAAGAACAAATTTTGGAAATGAAGCCTCTGCAATAGAGATCCATGAAGTAAGTAAGGTAAGAAAAATGTTAAACCAAGATAAGGCTCATAAGCATTAAATGCTAAAATAACACACCATATTAGTTACACTTTAAAAATAAGTCATGTTTAAATTAAATAAATCCATCATCTTAAGTATTTGCTCATTGTTTTTTATAGGTTCTTTAGCCTTAGGACAGGATTATGATATCCTCATAAAAGGAGGGGTTGTAATAGATGCGAGGAACAATATCAACAAGGTTATGGATGTTGCCATTCGCGATGGAAAAATAGCTCAGGTCAGTCCCAGTATCTTACAGACTCGTGCAAAAAAAACAATTGATGCTTCAGGACTCATAGTTACTCCGGGCTTATTGGACATCCATGGTCATAATTTTTTTGGAACCCAACCCAAGGCTTATTTAAGTAATAGTTTTAGTAGTCTTCCTCCAGATGGATTTACTTTTAAAAGCGGCGTCACCACTATTGTAGATGCAGGTGGTTCAGGGTGGAAAAATTTTGAAACTTTTAAAGAACAAACCATTGACCGGTCTCAAACCCGTGTATTAGCTTTTATAAATATCATTGGTTCCGGCATGAAAGGTGGTGCCATCGAGCAAAATATCACCGATATGGATGCCGAGGCCACTGCCAATAAAGCCAAACAATATCCCGGAATTATAATAGGTATTAAATTGGCTCATTATTCAGGTCCGTCATGGACGCCCACAGATCTAACCATACAAGCCGGAACTTTGGCGGATATTCCGGTAATGATTGATTTTGGAGGTAGTGATCCGGAATTAAATATGGAAACCTTATTATTAGAAAAGTTAAGACCAGGGGATATATTTACTCATTGTTATGCCCGGGTTAAAGGCAGAACACCTCTTGTGGATAGCAAGGGAAAGGTTAGGCGATATGTTTTTGCAGCTCAAAAGAAAGGCGTCATATTCGATGTCGGTCACGGTGGCGGCAGTTTCTCCTTTAAACAAGCTATTCCGGCTACAGAACAAGGCTTCTGGCCAAACTCAATTAGTACAGATTTACATACCGGAAGCATGAATGGAGGCATGAAGGACCTTACCAATATTATGTCTAAATTTCTAAATATGGGTATGCCTTTAAAAGAGGTCGTTAAAAGTGTGACCTGGAATCCGGCTCAATATATCAAAAGAAAGGATTTGGGACATTTATCGGAAGGGGCTGTTGCCGATATTACGCTGTTAAAATTAAGTCATGGCGATTTTGGCTTTATTGATACTGAAGGTTTAAAAATGATGGGCAATCAAAAATTAATTTGCGAATTAACGCTTAGAGAGGGCGAAATAGTTTGGGACCTAAATGGCATGGCATCCCCCTTATGGAATGAATAATATTAAAACTGTACAGACATGTATTTTGACTTAAAACGATTAACACCATTCCATATATGAAATCCACTTTTAAATTATTATTACTTAGTGCACTGTTATGCCTATGCATTACGATCCTGCTGATTATTTTGGGAATGGGATCAAAAACAGGCATTCCTCTTATGCTATTTTTCTTTTTACTCGCCTTATCAGTGCGGTATACCCAAAAATTCAAAGGATTTTCATTTACCATATTAATCTTTGCCGCTGTTACAATATCCATGTACTATCCTACCTTTTTTTCGAGCCTTGGAGGATTTGACCTTAAAAAATTAATAGTTCCACTACTTCAGATTATCATGTTTGGTATGGGAACAGCAATGAGCATCAAGGATTTTGCAGGTGTGGTAAGAATGCCTAAAGGGGTTTTGGTTGGTATCTGTTGCCAGTTTACCATAATGCCCATATTAGGCTTTAGCATAGCACACCTTTTTGGTTTTGCCCCGGAGATTGCAGCAGGTATTGTTTTAATTGGATCTTCACCCAGCGGTTTAGCTTCTAATGTTATGGCGTATCTGGCAAAGGCGAACTTAGCCTTATCGGTAACCTTAACGGCAGTTTCTACAGTTCTTGCCCCTATTATGACACCGCTTTTAATGAAATTTTTTGCAGGACAATTTGTACCGATCGAATTCTGGCCGATGATGCTTAGTATTTTAAAAATTGTCATTCTGCCTGTAATAATAGGCCTGGTTTTTAATCACTTTTTCCATGGTAAAGCCAAATGGCTCGATAAAGCAATGCCTATAATTTCAATGGCGGGAATTGCATTGATAATCACCATCATTACTGCAGCCGGAAGAGATAGTTTACTTACTATTGGTTTATTATTGGTACTCGCTGCTATTATTCATAATATGGCCGGGTACTTTTTAGGATACTGGGCTGGCAGGGCCTTAAAAATGAGTGAACAAGATTGTCGTACAATTGCATTGGAGGTAGGCATGCAAAATGGTGGACTGGCTTCCGGTATTGCTCTTGAAATGGGTAAAGTGTCTACTGTAGGGTTAGCTCCTGCAGTGTTCGGTCCATGGATGAATATATCCGGATCCTCACTTGCGACATGGTGGAGAGATAAAGATGCTCTTAAGAACGTCCGTTCCGATATTCCCAATAAACACTAAACATCAAACAAATTATATATGAAAAGAATACATTTAACGGTTTTAATAAGCTTCTGCTTACTTATGTTTAATGCCGTCATTTCGCAAACCATAACTAAAGAACAAACCATATTCCTAACCCCATTATGGGAAGGAGAACGATTTTTGGATGGCAGACCTAAAGTCCCGGATAATATTTTGGAACGAATGAAAAGTGTGTCCATTGAAGAAGCCTGGGGCGTTCTCAGAAATGAAGGGTATCACAATCAGTTTGAAGGTGGATGGAAGCCCCTACACGATGATGTCCCCTTTGTGGGTAGAGCACTTACAGCCCAATACATGCCCAATCGTCCGGATGTTGCCCATCAAATTACAAAGAAAGGAAAAGAAGACGGTCGTGTTGGAAATACCAATTCCTGGCCTATAGATATGCTCGTTAGTGGAGATGTTTATGTGGCCGATTGCTTTGGAAAAATTGTTGATGGGACATTAATAGGGGATAACCTGGGCAATGCCATTTATGCTAAATCAAAAACCGGTGTCGTTTTTAATGCTTCCAGTCGCGATATGGAAGGGCTCTCTAAAATTGAAGGGTTTAATGCCTTTGTAAGAGATTGGCATCCCTCGTTTCTAACCGAAGTCATGCTTTTAAGCTTAAATACCCCTATAAGAATTGGAGCGGCTACTGTTTTACCCGGTGACATCGTTTTGGCAAAACGAGAAGGTGTTATATTTATTCCTGCTCACTTGGCTGAAAAAATTGTGGTCACCTCTGAAATTGTAAGACTTCGCGATCTTTTTGGAATCACAAGACTTAAAGAGGGTAAATACAGCCCGGGACAAATAGATAATAAATGGTCCGATGACATTGAAAAAGATTTTTCAAAATGGCTTAACGACCATATAGACGAATTACCGGTACCTAAAGAACAAATTGAAGAATTATTAAAAAACAGAATGTGGTAAATCGTATTTTTATCCATGGAACAGCACCGTATAACACCAATAATCAATAAATTTTTTAATTATGAACAACTTAAATATCAAAACAAGCAGAAGATCCTCCATAAAAAAAATGGGGATGGCTCTTATTGGGGCCTTTGGATTAGGCATGACCAACAAGGCCATAGCTAAAGAATCAAAACCCAAAAAAGAAGTGCTGGATTCACCAAAAAATGAACAGGACATTCCTCTGTTTTCAGGAGCGGTAAGACATGGAAACACCCTATATATAGCGGGGAAAGGTGCTCATTTTGAAGGAGACATTAAAGCCCACACCGATCATGTTCTAAAAGAACTTCAAAAAGAGCTTGAAAGAAACGGTTCCTCTATGGAACAAGTTTTAAAAGTTAATGTTTATCTGCATGATTTGGAAGATTATAAAGGAATGAACGAGGTATATCGAGGACGGTTTGGTAAAAACCCACCCGTTAGAACTACGGTTGCCACCTATGGCGGCGTCCCGGGAAAATCATTGGTAGAAATGGACTGTATTGCAGCAATCGATGAATAAAACAATAAACTATGGTAGGTCGAAGAAAACTATTAAAATCGCTTTCCCTTCTTCCTCTGGCGGGTACGGTACTTGGCTCGGAATGGTTGCATGGACAGTCCATGACCAAAAAGGTGTTGGAAGCGACAGCATCACGCAATTTTTTTAAAGAATTAGGTATTCGAACTTTTATTAATGCAGCAGGGACCTATACCTCAATGACTGGATCGTTAATGCCAGAAGAAGTAACCCAAGCCATAACTTATGGTGCGTCCGAATATGTTAATCTCGACGAATTGCATGATAGGGTTGGTGAGCGAATTGCTGAATTACTGGACTGTGAATATGCCACGGTAACTTCGGGAGCTTTTGGGGCAATGACGATAGGGCTTGCCGGAGTTATTTCCGGAATGGATGAGGATAAAGTTGCACAGCTTCCTGATACAACGGGACTTAAAAATGAAGTCATTCTTCAAGAATCCCATAACATTGTGTACACCCATGCCTTAAAAAACGTAGGTGTGAAAATAATAACGGTAAAAACGGCAAAAGAGTTAAAAAAGGCCATCAATCCAAAGACGGCAATGTTATGGTTTTTAAATGCCAACACAGATGAAGGAGAGATTAAACACGAAGAGTTTATTGAAATGGGGAAAACATTTGGTATTCCCACATTTATCGATTGTGCAGCTGATGTGCCACCCGTAGAAAATCTCTTCAAATTCACAAAAATGGGGTTTGATTTGGTGGCTTTTTCAGGAGGCAAAGGACTAAGAGGTCCTCAGAGTGCAGGGTTACTATTAGGTAATAAGGAGCTCATACTTGCTGCCCGCCAGCATACGCCTCCGCGAGGACACACCATTGGACGTGGAATGAAAGTAAACAAAGAAGAGGTGTTAGGCATGTTGGTTGCTTTAGAACTTTATCTGCAAAAAGATCATCATAAAGAATGGGAAATGTGGGAATCACAGATTAAATTAATTAGTGATAGCGCGAAGTCCGTTAAGGGGGTTGACACAGAAATTCATACGCCCAAATATGCCAATCATGTACCATCCTTAAAAGTGAGATGGGATCAAGATAGGGTTAAAATCACTCCCAATGAAGCAAGAAAAAAATTGAAAGAGGGTCATCCTTCTATAGAAACCGTCGGAAACGACAAAGAAATTGGTATCACAACCTGGATGATGACCCCCGGTCAAGAAAGGTTAGTGGCACAACGACTTAAAGAGGTGCTTTCCTATTCTTAACCACTTAGTCTATGGATTTATCCTTAGCATCAAGCCATCCAAGGATGAGGATGTAGTGCACTTTGGGTGGTATCTATAAAAAACAAAGGGCCCTCCATCTTTCGATGCAGGGCCCCAAAAAAGGCAACGACCTACTCTCCCACTAATGCAGTACCATCGGCGCTAACGGGCTTAACTTCTCTGTTCGGAATGGTAAGAGGTGAGCCCCGTCGCTATAACCACCTTAAGCCTTAGTCCCGCAAGATCTGCGGGATCCCTTTCCCTTAGAAAGGGTATATCTTAACATATTGAAAAAATTACATGGACGAATAATTCAGAAAATCCTTCATTTAAAAAAAACAGGCGTACAATAAGCCTACGGGCTATTAGTACCACTTGGCTGCATACGTTACCGCACTTACACCTGTGGCCTATCAACGTGGTCGTCTCCCACGGCCCTTTAAAGAAATCTCATCTTGTGGTGGGTTTCGCGCTTATATGCTTTCAGCGCTTATCCCTTCCGGA
>NZ_JAKMCP010000004.1 GCF_022662105.1 Aestuariivivens sediminis
CTGCCTGCCTCACCGGCAGGTAGGCAGGTAACCAACTGAGTTATAGGACCGTTTATATTTTTCTTTTATCCATTGTTTCCCATATCCAGATTTTAGATACTTTTCTCGCTTCCTAGCTTCTTCCCTTGTATTAAAATCTTCAAAGAAAAACAATTTCCAAGGGCAATAACCCTTTGTACTTTTCGTCCTTCCAGCATTATGCTCCTTTAACCTCTTTTCAACATTAGAGGTCATGCCTACATAAAACCTTCTGTCTTTTTCACTAATAAGAACGTAAACAAACATAGTATCTACTTCGTCAGATACTCCCTGCCTGCCTCACCGGCAGGTAGCCGGGTATAAGCCCTTTTTCGGCATTTTACCACTGTACTCTCGTTTAAAGAGTGTGCAATATTACTACATATTTTATAACTCTACAAGATTTTTTAATCGTTTATCTCCTGGCACAATTCTATTAAAACGCCATTTACGGACTTAGGGTGTAAAAAAGCAACCCATTTATGGTCTGCTCCCCGCTTTGGTACATCATTCAAAACGGTAAACCCTTCTTCCTTTAAGCGTTTTATTTCCGAAACAATATCCTCAACTTCAAAAGCAATATGGTGAATGCCCTCCCCTTTTTTAGCTATAAATTTAGCTATAGGGCTGCTGGAGCTGGTAGCCTCCAAAAGTTCAATTTTATTCGGGCCGACTTGAAAAAAAGAGGTATTGACCCCTTCGCTTTCCACATTTTCCATTTTATAATTAGATGCGCCAAATAATTTTGAAAATACGTCGTTTGAAGTCTCTAAACTTTTAACGGCTATGCCTATATGTTCTACTTTAATCATTTAGTAACCAAGTTTTAATGTTGTAAATTTTAAATATCAAAGGTAATTAATCTTTAAATATCATTTACTTTTGCAGTATGGAAGAAAGTCAAAGACAAAAAAAAATAGCATCGGTTTTACAACGTGATCTAGCCGAAGTGCTTCAGTATGCAGCTACTCAGGGCGGTATGCGGGGAATTTTAATTTCTGTCTCTAAAGTTAAGGTCACTGTAGATTTATCCCTTGCAAAAATATACGTAAGCGTCTTTCCCAACAACAAGGGAGATGAGATACTCAAAGGCATAACATCCAATGCCCCGCTCATACGACATGAATTGGCACAGCGAACCAAACATCAATTACGCCGTATGCCGCAATTGGAATTTTTTCTAGATGATTCCCTGGAATACATCGACAAAATAGAACAGTCCCTTAAGAGACAGGACAACCCTATAAACCAGCCCGACTTACTCGATAAAAGAAAAAAAACCTAATTGAATTTCCCCCTTTACATAGCCAAACGCTATTTACGTGCCAAAAGCAGTAACAATGCTATAAATATCATAACTATTATAGCACTGGTCGGTGTGATTCTGGGTGCCGCATCTTTGTTTGTCGTTCTATCGGGTTTCGCAGGTTTAAAGGATTTCACGCTTCAATTTTCGACGATCATAGACCCGGACCTTAAAGCTGAAACAGCCAAAGGAAAATCTTTCTTTTTATCCGAAGAAGAAACTAGGCAACTGGACCTTATTGAGGATGTTACCGTTTATTCCAAAGTTTTGGAAGAACGGGTGTTCATCATGTCCGATGACAAATCCTATCCGAGTGCCTACATCAAGGGGGTGGACAATAATTTTAAAAAGGTCAACACCGTCGATTCCATTTTGGACCAGGGGAGTTGGTTTCAAGATAAAACGAATCAGATTGTAGTGGGTTCCGGCATATCATTTAATCTGTCCTTTGGTGTTTTAGATTACAACAAGGCCATAAGCATCTATGTGCCTAAGCCCGGAAAAGGACAGATAACTTCTGCCGAAAAAGCATTCAACACAGTCAACGCAGTGAATGTGGGGGTTTTTTCTATTAATGAAAAACTAAACGATACTTATGTATTTTCGCCATTGAGTCTCGCACAACGTCTTTTGAATTACAAGCCCAATCAAATTTCGGCCATTGAATTTAAATTGCGTTCCGGTGCCGATCAAGAGCTCGTTAGAGCTCGCATAAAACAGGTTTTAGGGAATAAAGTCGTTCTAAAAAACAGGGTGCAGCTCAACGATGCCTTGTACAAAATGTTGAATACCGAAAATCTTGCGGTTTATCTCATATTTACCCTGGTCTTAATAATTGCACTTTTTAATATTATCGGTTCCATTATCATGATGATATTGGACAAAAGGAAATCGCTCAATACCCTGTTTAACATAGGGGTAAATGTGAACGATATTCGAAAAATATTCTTTTTACAAGGAAGCTTAATGAGTATTATTGGTGGCCTGTTTGGTATTGTAATCGGATTGACCTTAACTCTAAATCAATTGTACGGGCCTTTAGCCTTAAAAGTATTTATAACACCAACCCTGCCTTATCCCGTAAGGATTAAAATCATCAACGTTTTTATTGTGTTTTTTACCATTGCCATATTAGGCATATTGGCTTCAAAAATAGCGTCCTCCAGGATTACAAAAAGCCTGGTTCAGAATTATTGATTTTTTAGGGCAAGTGTGCCTGTGGCACAGCGCGCTATCCGTTATTAGTTTTGCAAATCCCGGCCCGGGTTTTGCAAAAGCTAGCCACTGCTATCGCTCTTGCAAAAGTTCTGTCTAATGCATAAACTGATGGTCGGAAAATTGGGCCAGGACCTCATCGAAGGTAGCAAACACGTCTTCCGGTCTGTCGCTGGTAACCATTCTGGTGCGATATTCCTTAAAGTGTGGAATCCCTTTAAAATAATTGGTGTAATGCCTGCGGGTTTCAAAAACACCTAAGGTTTCACCTTTCCAATCAATAGCCATTTTCAAGTGTCTTCGGGCAGCCTCAACACGCGCTTCTAAAGACACGGGGTCTAGGTGTTGTCCGGTTTTAAAAAAATGTTTCACCTGTTTAAAAAACCAGGGGTTCCCTATACTCGCTCTGCCAATCATAGCACCATCCAAACCATAACTGTCCCGCATTTTCGCAGCACTTTCGGGAGTGTCCACATCACCATTTCCAAATACCGGAATATGCATGCGTGGATTATTTTTAACCTCCGCAATGGGCCTCCAATCGGCATCCCCTTTGTACATCTGGGCACGGGTACGCCCATGAATGGCTATGGCTTTACACCCCACATCTTGAAGGCGTTCCGCCACCTCCACGATTTTTATGGAATTATGGTCCCATCCCAAACGTGTTTTAACCGTAATGGGCAGGTTGGTGCGCTTAACCATTTCGGCAGTGAGCTTTTCCATAAGACAAATATCTTTTAGAATGCCTGCACCGGCTCCCTTGCTCACTACTTTTTTTACCGGACAACCAAAATTAATGTCAATAATATCCGGATTGGACTGCTCCACAATATCAATCGTTTGCAGCATGCTGTCCAGGTTGGCTCCGAATATTTGTATCCCCACCGGCCGTTCCTTTTCATAAATGTCCAATTTCATAACACTTTTGGCCGCATTGCGTATTAAACCCTCACTCGACACAAACTCCGTGTAGACGACATCGGCACCCTGTTCCTTACAGAGGGCTCGAAAAGGGGGGTCGCTTACATCTTCCATGGGAGCTAAAAGCAAGGGGAAATCTGAAAGTTCTATGTGATCTATTTTAACCAAATCAACAATTTTGGAGCAAAATTAAGGTTTTTCTGCAAAAGAACTCACAGGATTTGAAAACCAGACAAGTCTGAACAAAAAATCAGCTATATTTGCAAATTCAATCTCGGCATAGATTTTTGTATGAAGCACATTAGAAACTTTTGCATTATCGCACATATAGATCATGGTAAGAGTACGCTCGCAGACCGTTTATTGGATTTTACGGGTTCTGTAACCGAACGTGAGAAACAGGATCAGTTGCTTGATAATATGGATTTGGAGCGTGAACGAGGCATCACCATTAAATCACATGCCATTCAAATGGATTATGTGTACCAGGGGGAAAAGTACGTTTTAAACCTTATCGATACCCCGGGTCATGTCGATTTTAGCTATGAAGTATCACGGTCTATTGCAGCTTGTGAAGGCGCCCTGCTCATTGTAGATGCCGCCCAGAGCATACAGGCACAAACGATCTCTAATCTCTATTTGGCTCTGGAAAACGATTTGGAAATTATTCCGATTTTAAATAAAGTAGATCTGCCAAGTGCCAACCCTGAGGAAGTCACCGATGATATCGTCAATTTATTAGGGTGTAGTCCGGACGAAGTTATTCATGCCAGCGGCAAAACAGGCTTTGGGGTGGATCAGGTTTTAGCAGCCGTTATTGAACGTATTCCACCCCCAAAAGGCAATCCGGATGAGCCTTTGCAGGCTTTAATTTTTGATTCGGTATACAATCCATTCCGTGGTGTTGAAACTTATTTTAGAGTCATAAATGGAGCCATAAAAAAGGGGCAACACATAAAATTTATTGCAACAGGTAAAAACTATTTTGCCGATGAGGTAGGCACCCTCAAACTCAAACAACTTCCTAAAAACGAAATTAAAGCAGGGGATGTGGGGTATGTCATTACCGGTATTAAAGAAGCAAAAGAAGTTAAGGTTGGAGATACGATAACCGATGCCAAAAACCCAACTAAAAACGCCATTTCCGGTTTCGAAGATGTTAAACCAATGGTATTTGCAGGAATCTATCCCGTTGATACAGAAGATTATGAAGAACTTCGGGCGTCGATGGAAAAATTACAACTTAACGATGCCTCGTTGGTGTTTCAACCCGAAAGTTCAGCGGCTCTGGGCTTTGGTTTTCGCTGTGGGTTTTTGGGAATGCTCCACATGGAAATTATCCAGGAACGCCTGGAGCGCGAATTCGATATGACCGTGATAACAACAGTCCCTAATGTATCGTACCACGCGTTTGTTAAAAAGCAACCCGATGAGGTTGTCATTGTTAATAACCCGTCGGATCTACCGGATCCTTCCACTTTAGACAGGGTGGAAGAGCCCTATATTAAGGCCTCCATCATTACAAAAGCAGACTTTGTGGGTAATGTAATGAGTTTATGCATTGAAAAAAGGGGGATGATTACGAACCAGACTTATCTCACACAGGACCGGGTGGAACTTAATTTCGATTTGCCCCTGGCAGAAATCGTTTTTGATTTTTACGATCGCCTAAAAACCGTATCAAAAGGATATGCCTCCTTCGATTACCACCCCATTGGCATGCGGCCATCCAAACTGGTTCGCGTTGATATTTTATTGAACGCTCAGCCTGTCGATGCGCTATCGGCTTTAATACATGCCGATAACGCCCAGCATATCGGTAAAAAAATGTGTGAAAAACTAAAAGAGCTCATCCCGCGCCAGCAATTCGATATACCCATACAAGCGGCCATTGGTGCTAAAATTATATCCAGGGAAACCATAAAGGCCCTTCGTAAAGATGTTACAGCCAAATGCTATGGTGGTGATATCTCACGAAAGCGTAAACTGTTGGAAAAGCAGAAAAAAGGGAAAAAGCGGATGCGCCAGGTGGGTAATGTGGAAATTCCTCAACAAGCATTCATGGCAGTATTGAAACTAAATGATTAATTTTAGGTAATTTCATTTGATTATTTAATGCCAAATACCTATTATATGAGCGACTGCGTAAAAATATGTTTAATGTTTTAGGTGATAAGCTCATTTTTATTACCAATAATTCTTGGTTAGCTTAAAAAAGCTTTTTTTTTCGTAAAAATTTTATTGCGCCAAAATTGTTAATAATTATTTTGTATGTTTATAACATCGTAGTTATGTTTAGTGTCCTAAACTACAACAAACGCTTATTATCATTATGTTTATTTAATATCAATAAAGCATTAATTTTAAGTTATAACCCTTTTTTGTTATTAACAATTTTGTGATTTTTGATACGTGTTTGATGATCCCAAAAATGGATTGTTAAGCAAAAACGGTTCTGTAATTCTTATAATAAATGAAGCCAGGTGATATGGTTATGCATGGATTTTCCTGTAATGCTGTATTGGAAACCTAAAATATAAATTTTTTATATGAAAGCACTTTTTTACACTCGGGAATTCCCGCCATACGTTTATGGAGGCGCGGGAGTTCATGTTGAATATTTGGCTGAAGAGCTTTCAAAGCTCATGGAGGTTGATGTGCGCTGCTTTGGAGATCAGGACGAATCACGCCATAATCTGAGCATTAAAGGGTTTCCTTACGACCATCCCGTTTTCGAATCGGCTGATGGAAAATTAAAAGCCGTGTTTCAAACCTTAAGTACCTGTATCCGGATGAATGTAGATCCGGTAAATGCACAAGTGGTTCACTGCCATACCTGGTATGCCCAATTTGCAGGTATTCTTACAAAGTTGTGTTATGGAACTCCCTTGGTTATTACCACACACTCTTTAGAACCGCTTCGCCCCTGGAAACGTGAGCAATTGGGACGGGGTTATGATGCATCATCCTGGGTTGAAAAAACAGCCATTGAGATGGCTGATGCCATCATAGCGGTATCCGAAGAAACCAAAGTTGATGTTTTAAAACATTTTAATGTAGACGAAAAAAAAGTTAAAGTCATTTATAATGGCATAAACTTGCAAGAGTACGTTCTTACTTCAGCGTCCGAAACTCTGGATGCCTATGGTGTCGACAAAACCAAACCTTATGTCCTGTTCGTTGGCAGAATAACACGCCAAAAAGGAATCATCCATTTAGTAAATGCCATAAAATATATCGACCCCGATACGCAAATTGTACTTTGTGCCGGTGCCCCGGACACCCCTGAAATTGCCAAAGAGATGGAAGACAGTGTCAATGAGGTGAAGAAAACCCGTCATAATGTGATCTGGATTGATAAAATGGTGACCAAAAAAGAGATCATTCAATTGTATTCCCATGCCGATGTGTTTTGTTGTCCGTCAATTTATGAACCTTTTGGCATCATTAATATTGAAGCCATGGCCTGTAACACGGCCGTTGTGGCCAGTGCGGTTGGAGGGATTAAAGAAGTGGTTGTGCCAAATGAAACCGGAATTCTTATCCCTTTAGAACAGCAGAAAGAAGCCCCGTTTGAACCGGTGGACCCCGATGCATTTTCAAGAGATTTGGCCACCGGTATAAATACCCTTATTCATGATGAAGCCCTCAGGCATAAAATGGCCGAAAATGGTCGAAAACGAGTCGAGGACTATTTTGATTGGGCTGCAATTGCCAAACAGGTTGAGTCTCTCTATAAGTCGTTAATATAAATAATACCAAATACTAACTAAAAACAACTGAATATATGCTTAATAATAAGGTTTTAGCCATTATTTTAGGTGGTGGACAAGGATCAAGATTATACCCCTTAACAAAAGACAGATCAAAGCCGGCAGTCCCTATTGCCGGAAAATACAGATTGGTGGATATCCCTATTTCAAATTGTATCAACTCAGACATAAAGCGCATGTACGTGTTAACCCAGTTTAATTCGGCATCACTGAATCGTCATATAAAAAACACCTATCACTTTAGTTTTTTTAGCAGTGCTTTTGTGGATGTCTTAGCCGCCGAACAAACCCCGCAAAACAAAACCTGGTTCCAGGGTACCGCCGATGCGGTAAGGCAAAGCATGCATCACTTTATGAGACATGATTTTGATTATGCCCTGATCTTATCGGGAGACCAACTCTATCAAATGGATTACGATCTAATGATTGAAGCCCATGAAAAAAATAATGCTGAAATCACTATTGCCACCATTCCCGTGAATGCGAAAGATGCCACTGAGTTTGGGATTATGAAGTCCGACGATCAAAATGTGGTAACCTCCTTCATAGAAAAACCGGATTCCAGTTTGTTACCCGATTGGACATCCGAAGTGAGTGACGAGATGAAGAAGCAAAACCGGCATTATTTGGCCTCCATGGGGATTTACGTCTTTAACCGGGATTTATTGGTTGAACTAATGTCCGATGCCAATACTAACGACTTTGGTAAAGAAATCATTCCACAAAATATTGATAAGCATAAAACCTTAAGTTATCAATACGAAGGCTATTGGACCGATATTGGAAACATCGATTCCTTCTTTGAGGCCAATTTAGGACTAACCGATGATATCCCGAAATTTGATTTATACGATAAAAGTAAACGGATTTACACTAGGGCCAGGATGTTGCCAACTACAAAAATTGCCGGGACCATGCTGGAAAAAGCCGTCATCTCGGAAGGCTGCATTATTAGTGCCGCCAAAATAGAGCAATCGGTTATTGGAATTCGTTCTAGAATCGGAAACGAATCTACTATTATAAACACCTATATGATGGGATCGGATTATTATGAAACCCTTGCCGAAATTGATTCGAAAAAGATTGATATCCTATTGGGTATCGGGGAGCGTTGTTTTATAAAAAACGCCATTATTGATAAAAACTGTCGTATCGGGGATGACGTGAGAATAAATGGCGGTAAGCATCTCGAAGACACCGAAACGGATACCTATTTTGTTAAAGATGGTATTGTTGTGGTTAAAAAAGAAGCAGTGATACCAAAAGGATTTGTCATTTAGATTGCCTTTCATTTCTAAAATATTTCTATCCAACCAAACGTATGCAAGACCAAAGAAGAGTTGTCATTGATTATGTGTCGCCCAGTGTTAATTGTGGGCAATACTATATAAAAAGGGTCGTAAACGAAACCGTGAAAATAAATGCCCATGTACTGGCCGATGGCCATGATGTATTGGGGGCTTCCATTTTATATAAATACGAAGACGATAAGGACTGGACGGAAACCCGAATGCGATTGGTTGTTAACGACGAATGGCATGGCGCTTTTACCGTTCAAAAACAGGGGTTTTACAGCTATAAAGTTCAGGCTTGGGTCGATTACGCCCTGAATTGGAGATATGGCATCGTTAGAAAAATTGACGACAACCAACATGTGTCCTCAGAATTGCTTGAAGGCGCAGAATATATCAAGGTCATTCTGGACGAGATCAGCTCAACAAGCGATAAAGTTTATCTCGAGCATCTCTATGATATCTTTAGAGATGAAAGCGCCTATGGTGAGGCCATAACTGAAGCAACTTCCGAAAGACTTAAGGACTTGCTTTACCAGCACCCCATTAAATTACTGGAAAACCACTCTGATGAATATCGGGTTTATGTGGATAGAAAGAAAGCGCGTTTCAGTACCTGGTATGAATTCTTTCCACGCTCAGCTTCAAAAAAAGAAGGTGTCCACGGTACCTTTAAGGATTGCGAACGGCTCTTACCGCGCATTAAAAACATGGGGTTCGATGTGGTGTATTTACCTCCAATTCATCCTATTGGAGAAGTGAACCGAAAAGGAAAAAACAATACTACGGAAGCCAAACCGGGAGATGTAGGCTCCACATGGGGCGTGGGATCAAGGTTTGGAGGTCATAAAGCGATTCATCCCGATTTAGGAACTCTTAATGATTTTAAATCATTGATCCAGCGAGCAAAGGACAATAACCTGGAAATTGCCATGGACTATGCCCTGCAGGCTGCTCCCGATCATCCCTGGGTAAAAGAACATCCGCAATGGTTTAAATGGCGACCAGACGGAACGGTACAGTATGCCGAAAACCCGCCAAAAAAGTATCAGGACATATTACCCATTTATTGGGAGAGTCAGGACTACAAAAATCTGTGGAATGAATGCCTGGATATCTTGCTCTATTGGATCGATTGTGGCATTGAAATATTTAGAGTCGACAACCCACATACCAAGCCTTTTTATTTTTGGAATTGGATTATTGAAAAGGTAAAGGCCAAGCATCCTAATGTCATCTTCCTTGCAGAAGCCTTTACTGCCCCCAAGGTAATGCAACAATTAGCCAAACAGGGTTATACCCAGTCCTATACTTATTTTACCTGGCGCAATACGAAACATGAACTTGTCGAATATGTCGAAGAATTGACCAAAAGCGAATTAAGTGAATACATGCAACCCAATTTTTGGCCCAATACTCCGGATATCAATCCTTTTCATTTACAGGGTGCAGGAGAGTCCAAACACATGCAGCGTTATGCGCTTGCCGCCACCTTAAGTTCCTGTATTGGAATCTATGGCCCGGTTTTCGAATTTATGTTATCCAGTTCCCTGCTCGGAAAAGAAGAGTATTTAAATTCAGAGAAATTTCAGATCGCGCATTACGATTGGACGGTCGAAAATAAACTTACCACGATAATTGCCAAAATAAATTATATTAGAAATCATAACGAGGCCTTACAGCAAACCAACAATATAACGTTCTGTCATATTGATAATGACAACCTAATAGCCTTTCATAAATGGAATGACGCCAAAACAAACCACTTTCTTGTGATTATAAGTTTAGATGAGCACAGTTCACAACAAGGAACTGTTCAAGTACCGCTCGAGGCCCTGGGTGTGCATGCAGGACATCGTTTGGACATGCACGACTTAATTACAGACAGCCATTACGATTGGTTTAACGAGTGGAGTTTTGTTGAGCTCCATCCGAGCTTGCCATTCCATATCTTTAAAATAAATAAATAGAATGACAGACCAAAAAGCCGTATCCGGATCGGAATCTACGTTTCAGTTTCAAAAGAACTGGGAAGAGTTACTGGATAGTGCTGATTTTGTTAATATCTTTTTATCTGATGTTTTAGAAAACTACATCGTCCAACAACGTTGGTATGGTGGGAAGTCCAGTAAGCTAAAGTACATCGAACTTGCCGAATTTTTTAAAATCCAGCAAAAAGGAGAAATGTATTACGGCCTTATTTTAGAGGTTAATTTTGTTGAAGCATTTTATCAGCATTACTTTTTACCCATCGCTTTTGTAACCGACGAAAACTTTGCGCAGCAGGACAGGATTTTGCCCATTGAAATTAATGGACAAAAAGGGCATATTATTGATGCGACAAATTTGGAATCATTTAGAAAATTAGTTTTCGAGCGCATTGTAACAGCCGAACCCATAGATACAACAAAAGTACAGTACCATAAAAGTCACTTGTTTGTGGATAACTCCTATGAGTCCTCAAGATTTATGGGTTTAGAGCAGAGTAATACCTCATTAATTTACAACGAGAAATATGTTCTTAAATTTTTTAGAAGAATTTTTGCAGATAAGAATCCGGATTATGAAATGAGTCGATTTTTGTCTGAAAAAAAGGGGTTTAAAAACACGCCTTCGTATCTGGGTAGTATCAACTTGGTGGATTCGGATGACGTCAATATCACCATTGGCCTGATGCAGGAAATGATTCCAAATGAGGGAGACGCCTGGGAATATACGTTAAAGGAATTACACAAAGTGTTTTCAAATTTGGAATATAAAAATATTTCGATCGAGAATTTACCCATCGTTAATTTATATCTGGATCTAGATATTAGGGATATCCCCCCGCAAATAATAGACTGGGCGGGATTACATTTGTTTTTGCAAGTACAAACTTTAGCAAAACGCACGGCCGAAATGCATATTGCATTAGGTTCGGAGTTTGAAGAAACCGCTTTTACACCAGCACATTATAACGGCGATTATACCGTATGGCTAAAAAATAAGGTATTGTATCAGTTTCAAAACAGGTTGAATGCGGTCGAAAACAACATCCATAAGTTGGAAGGTCTGGCTCTGGAACTAGCCCATGAGTTTCTGGATAAAAAAAATGAGATTAGAAAACGTTTTGTGGATTTTGATTGGACCAGGCTTAAAGGCGAGCGCATTAGAATTCATGGCGATTACCATCTGGGTCAGGTACTGGTAAAAGAAAACGATTTTTACATTCTTGATTTTGAAGGTGAGCCCGAAAGTACCATAAGGGACAGAAAAGTAAAACAATCCCCACTTAAGGATGTGGCAGGTATTTTTAGATCGTTTCACTATGCCATTTATGCCACCATATTCAATAACCCTGAACATTACCCCTTTAATCGGGATCAGTTGTTTAAGGCTGGAGAAGTGTTGTACAGGTACATTACGGGGTTGTTTTTGGGCACTTACGTTACCGAGACTCAAAATGCTAACCTGAACATAGGATACAACCAGGAACGCATTTTTATTTTAAAATATTGTCTGTTGGAAAAAGCGGTTTATGAACTGGGCTATGAGCTTAATTCACGGCCTGAATGGGCAGTCATTCCACTCAAGGGAATCTCTAATATTATAAATCATTAATTTATGGCACACGTTACACCTTATAGTTTGTTTTCTGAATTCGATATTAATCTGTTTAAAGCAGGAAAACACTATCGATTATATGAAAAGTTTGGATCGCACCTCGTCACTGTAGATGGTGTTAAAGGCACTTATTTTGCAGTATGGGCCCCAAGTGCAAAATCGATTTCAGTCATTGGAGATTTCAACTATTGGCTGGAAGGGGAGCACCAATTAAATGTACGATGGGACAGTAGTGGTATCTGGGAGGGTTTTATCCCTGAAGTTGGCAAAGGCGCTATCTATAAATATAAAATACACAGCCACCACAATAATATTAAAACGGAAAAAGCAGACCCATATGCCAGACGCTCCGAGCATCCCCCGAAAACGGCCTCCATTGTTTGGGATGACAGCTATAAATGGAAGGATGCCAAATGGATGAAAAAGCGTATGGAGCACAATGCCTTAGATGCGCCTTATTCGGTCTATGAAGTGCACCTGGGCTCCTGGAAAAAACATGTGGAGGAAAACCGTTTTATGTCTTATCACGAACTGGCTGACGACCTGGTAAATTACATTAAGGACATGAATTTTACACATGTAGAACTCATGCCTATAATGGAATTCCCCTATGACCCGTCTTGGGGCTATCAGGTAACGGGCTATTTTGCGCCGTCCTCACGCTTTGGCTATCCGGAAGAATTTAAATATCTGGTTGATAAACTACACCAGAACGATATTGGAATTATTTTGGACTGGGTGCCATCTCACTTTCCGGAAGACGCCCATGGTTTAGGTTTTTTCGATGGATCATGTTTGTATGAACATCCCGATCCCCGAAAAGGCTATCACCAGGATTGGAAAAGTTTAATTTTCAATTATGGTCGAAATGAAGTAAAATCCTTTTTAATTAGTAATGCGGTTTACTGGATGGATCAATACCATGCGGATGGCTTACGTGTTGATGCCGTGGCGTCCATGCTGTTCTTAGATTATTCAAGAGAAGATGGTCAGTGGGAACCAAACATGTTTGGTGGCAGGGAAAATCTGGAAGCCATAGCCTTTTTAAGGGAACTCAATGAAGAAGTTTACCGGTCTTTTCCGGATGTACAAACCATTGCCGAAGAGTCTACAGCCTTTTCAGGAGTTTCACGACCTGTTTTTTTAGGCGGTCTTGGTTTCGGTATGAAATGGATGATGGGTTGGATGCACGATACCTTGGAGTACTTTAAAAAAGATCCTATCTATAGACAATATCATCAAAACGATATTACCTTTAGTTTAGCTTATGCTTTTACGGAAAACTTTATGCTACCACTGTCGCATGACGAAGTGGTGTATGGCAAAAACTCCATATTAGGAAGAATGCCGGGAGATGACTGGCAGCGCTTTGCAAATCTTCGTCTCCTATATGGTTATATGTTCACACATCCCGGTGCAAAATTATTGTTTATGGGTGGTGAATTTGGACAATATAACGAATGGGATTTTCAAGGAAGTCTGGATTGGAATTTGTTGGAATTTGAACCGCATAAAAACCTTCAAACCTATTTTAAGGCCCTGAACACCTTTTATAAAGAGACTCCTGCCTTATTCGAAAAACAATTTAGTCATGACGGATTTGAATGGATTAATTACGGAGACCACGAAAACTGTGTCATATCCTATATTAGAAAAGGAAAAGACCCTGAAAATGATGTTGTTGTTGTGTGTAATCTAACGCCTTCAATTAGGGAAAACTATGGGATTGGACTCCCAAGAAAAGGAAAACTAAAGGAGATTTTTAATAGTGACGATAACAAATATGGTGGAAGTGCAGTACATAATAAACGTGCCATTGCCATTAAAAAAGAGCCGTGGAACGGGAAAGACTATTCCGCCAAATTAACGCTACCGCCACTGGCTGTTACCATTTTCCAGTTTCAGCCTTAACTCATTGATGCTTTTATAATTATATCACCGATTATTTCATTTATAAACAAATAATCGGTGATATTTTTGCAAAATAAAAGGATATTATACCTATAATATTTATTATTTTCGCTAATTCATTAAATCATTATATATGATATTAAACACTGAATTAGAACATAAAGGGAATATATTTCCTGCCAAAATAATTTCATACGAAAAAAACCTTAACGTCCTCTCTTTTAAAACAGAAAATGGAGTGATTCTCCAGGTTACTGTTCGTCGCGATAGTATCCTTCGTTTCAGATATACCACCACCGGTATATTTGAAAATGACTTCTCTTATGCCATTACGAAATATGCCAGTAGAGGATATAATTTTCTCGAGGTTACCGAAAGTAAGAATAAATACATCGTTACAACCACTAAACTGATCTGCCATATTTCAAAGGCAGACCTTAGGGTGACCCTATTTGATGCTAAAGACAATACACTTATCTGTGAGGATGAACTTGGTTTCCATTGGGAAGAAAGTTATGAATATGGTGGTAATGTGGTTAAGATGTCTAAAACGGCCCAGCCTGGCGAAAGTTACTACGGGCTTGGTGATAAACCTGTAGACAATAACTTAAAAGGGAAGCGTTTTGAAAATTGGGTAACCGATTCCTATGCCTACGGGAGAGACACCGATCCCATTTATAAGGCCATTCCCTTTTATACGGGACTTCATAATAAGAAAGCTTACGGCATATTTTTCGATAATACCTTTAAGACATTTTTTGATTTTTGTCATGAGCGTCGAAATATAACCAGTTTTTGGGCGCATGGCGGTGAAATGAACTACTACTTTATTTATGGTCCGGAAATGACCGAAGTGGTTGCCAATTATACCGATTTAACCGGAAAACCGCATGCCCTGCCACCGCTTTGGGCATTGGGATACCATCAATGTAAATGGAGCTATTATCCCGAATCCAACGTAAAGGAAGTCACAGCCAAATTCAGAGAATTGGAAATTCCATGTGATGCCATCTATTTAGACATTGATTATATGGAAGGGTTTAGATGCTTTACCTGGAGCAAAGAGTATTTTCCGGATCCAAAACGCATGGTGAAAGAATTGGCGGAAGACGGGTTTAAAACCATTGTTATTATAGATCCCGGTATTAAAATTGACATGGATTATGACGTGTTCAAAGAAGGGCTTGAGAATGATTATTTTTGTAAACGCGCCGATGGTCCTTATATGAAAGGTAAAGTTTGGCCGGGTGAATGCTACTTCCCGGATTTTACAAATCCGGAGGTCAGGGAATGGTGGTCTGACCTGTTTAAAGAACTCATCGAAGATATTGGGGTCAAAGGCGTGTGGAATGATATGAATGAACCCGCTGTAATGGACGTTCCGGGTAAAACCTTCCCGAATGATGTCCGCCATGACTATGAGGGCAATCCATGTAGTCATAGAAAGGCGCACAATATTTATGGCATGCAAATGGCCCGGGCTACTTATCAGGGATTAAAAAAATTCAGCTATCCAAAGCGTCCGTTTGTAATAACCCGAGCCGCCTATTCAGGTACTCAACGGTACACCTCGAGTTGGACAGGTGATAATGTGGCCACATGGGATCATCTCAATATTGCTAATTTACAGGCACAGCGTATGGCCATGTCCGGTTTCTCTTTTGTGGGATCCGATATCGGTGGGTTTGCAGAACAACCTAATGGCGAGTTATATGCCCGTTGGATTCAACTGGGGATATTCCATCCCTTCTGTAGAACACATTCCTCTGGTGACCATGGCAATCAGGAACCATGGGCCTTTGGACCAACTATTACCCATGTGGTTAAAAAATTTATTGAACTAAGATACCAGCTGCTACCGTATTTATATACCGCTTTTTGGCGATATGCCGAAGAAGGAATTCCTATTTTGAAGTCACTGGTATTGTACGACCAGGATGATCCCCAAACGCATTATAGAAATGATGAATTTATGTTTGGTGAAAAAATGCTTGTTTGTCCTATAAATGGGCCTAACCAAAAGGGGCGTCGTATGTATATTCCAAGGGGGCTTTGGTACAATTTCTGGTCAGACGATGTGGTTATTGGAGGACAGGAGTTATGGGTCGATGCCGATTTGGATAGCATGCCCATTTTTGTTAAAGAAGGGGCTATTATCCCTAAATATCCGATTCAACAATATGTTGGCGAAAAAGATATTGATGAACTGTTACTCGATGTGTATTATAAACTCGGCAGCGAAACCTCGGAGGTCTACGAAGACGCTACAGACGGTTACGATTACATAAAAGGAAGGTATAGTTTAAGAACCTTTAAACTCTTGGGAAAAAAGGAAGAATTGATTATCCAACAACACAAATCCGGTAAGTTTATTACCACTTATAAAACATTTAAATTGGACCTTCATGGGTTGCCGTTTAAAATCTCGAAAGTACAGGTTGACAATGTAGAAATTAAGTTTAAGGATATAAAACTTAATGGTGATAATACGCTCGTACTGACCAAAGAATTTACGGAACTTCATATTATGGCCTAAGAAATCCAATAAACAAGGTTTTAAAAGGGCATTTTCATTGGTAATTTGCCAGGAATTCGGAAATCAGTTCAGGTAAATGTCTCCCATGACAAATGGCTTACGTGCTTCTAACGCCCATCTAAATAAAACATGCTAAATGCGGCGGCTAGACTGCCATACCCACACAGGTCTGCTTCAGTGGTAGATAAAAGCCATCCCTGTCATAAGAAGCATCTGGCTTCATAAAGGACCCTGTCTTTGCAAGACGGTCTTTCATGGAAGTATTTGTAAAACCCAAGCATCTGTGTTATTCTAAAGTGGGCTCATTGGCGCGGGATTACCATAAAACCATATTGCAAAAGCAGCAATCGGCCTCATTGGTTTTTTGTTGCACTTAACTCATATTTTGGACGATCTCCACATCAAATGGTTTCCCTAAATAAACCAATTGGAACCCCTTTTCAATAGTTTCCACATCCAGGTTATAGGACGAGATAATATGCAATTCCCCATCCAAATCCTTTATAAACAGGGGTATAATATCTTTATCCTTGTTGGTAATCTCAATAAGTTTAAGGTAATGTTCCTTATCTTCGAGTTCCATTTCCTGAATAGACGGATACTTACTGGTTAATTCCATTAGCGAATTATAATCATCCTTATGAGAAAACAATCCCTCCTTTGGGTTATTGTTATCATCTAGGATCTCCTGGGGAGTCACCAGTCGAAAAGATCCATTTTCACCAAACTGGTCTCCAAATTTACTAATGGCATATTTGTTAATGTCCGAATTACCTGTTAGCGCCATTAAATATCCCATGTCATTTAATTCTATATTATCCAATAAAGTATCAGAATAAATATCTGCAGTAATGGCCTCAAGGTCCATTTCATTGGCTTTTTCCACATTACTTTCATTACTGTCAATTAAAACGACGTGTCGTCCATTGGTTTCCAGATAATGTCCTATTAATCTCGAAATTTTTGAAGCGCCAACAATAAGGATGCCTTCCGATTTTACTAAAAACACTCCTATAAGCTTAGCAAAAAACCGAGCTGTTGTCGCATTAAGTAACACCGTTCCCAAAACAATCATAAAAACCAAGGGGGTAATGTATTCGGCATCTTCGACGCCCTGCATAATGAGCTTGCTCCCAAAAAGGGAAGCGATACCCGCAGCTACTATACCTCGTGGCCCAACCCAACTAATAAACAGCTTTTCATTAAATTTAAGATGTGACCCCCATGTACTCAAAAACACCGCTATGGGTCTTACTATAAAAATTACCGCCAGGAAAATCGTCACTGTTTTGCCTGTATATATTAACATTAAATCTTCTATATTAATATTAGCCGCCAACAGAATAAACAGTATGGATATTAATAAAATACTCAATGATTCCTTAAAGTAAAGCAATTGTTTAATATTTATAAGCTTACTGTTGCCCAAAACCATACCCATAACCACAACCGCCAAAAGGCCTGATTCGTGAGCAAATATTTCAGATTCAACAAATACCAGGAGCACTGTAGACAGGGAAACGACATTTAACAGATAATGGGGTATGAGTTTCTTGTTAATGGCGAAGGCCAGGGCGTGGGCAAAGGTAAATCCGAAAGTCGTTCCGAATAATATAATTTTACCAAACTCTATCAAGGCTGTTTTTGTAAAACCACTATCGCCTTCAACACTAATAAACTCAAATACCAAAACGGCTACCAAGGCTCCAATTGGATCAATTAATATGCCCTCCCACTTTAACACGGCCGATATGTCCTTTTTAAGCGGTATGTTTCTAAGAATTGGCGTGATTACCGTTGGACCGGTAACGATTATTAAGGCCGAGAACAAAAAGGAAATCTGCCAGCTGAGTCCGAAAATAAAATGTGCTAAAATCCCTCCACCAAAGAAGGTAACGGCAGACCCTAAAGTGATTAATTTGGTGATTACGGGACCTAATGTTTTGATTTCTGCTCGCTTTAAGGTCAATCCGCCTTCAAAAAGAATAATACTTATCGCCAGAGAAACAAAATAGTACAACCCTTCTCCGGGAAAAAGGCCCTTTTCTCCATTCCATATGGGCTCTATCCATTTCGATCCGTCTTCTGAAATATATTCTGCAGCAACAGGACCTACCAATAACCCGATAATAATTAACGGAAGTATAGCAGGAATTTTAAATTTCCAAGCAAACCATTGAGCCAATATGCCTAAAATAATTATTCCTGCGAGTTCTAACATAGAGTAGATTGAAATTTTAAAAACACTAATTTAAACAAATCGGTTGATTTTATGTTTTTAAAAAATAGTATCTTTCAATTTTTGGAATTAAAGACCCTCTTATTTTGACTTTGAAGCCCTTTAAAAGCATTGGTATTGGTGTTGCATTCTCACCTAATTTAAAAGCTAACTTGTTTGAAGCTGCCAGATTGTCCATTTTTTTTAGCTCTAAATTATATTTAATACATGTTGGAGAGGTTTCAGAGGATAAGATAAAGGCCTTGAAAATCATTTTGAATACGTTTAGAAAAGACCATTTAAACTATGAAGTTGTTTTTAAACAAGGAGATCCGGTAGAGGTTATCTTGTCGACCTGTGAATCAAAAAAAATAGATTTACTCATTCTCGGAGCCGTTCAACGGGAACGGTTCTTAACATATTATGTGGGATCTATTGCAAGAAAAATTACCAGACGAGCCAATTGCTCTGTGTTATTGCTCATAAAACCCTCCATTAAAAGAGTGCCTTGTAAGCACATTGTAGTAAACGGTTTAAAAGATCCAAAAACCAAAAACACCATAACCTGTGCTTTTTATGTTGCAAAAATGCTGGACGCGGAAAAAGTGACCATTGTTGAGGAAATCAATCAAAAGGCCATTGCCGTTAAAGTTGATGATGACAAATCCTTAAGACGGGCGAATATTATTAAGGAGCGTATTAAGCTCCGAGAAAACTCCAGGGTGAAAGAGATTGTTGAAAGCATCCCAAAACAATATACCGAAAACCTACTCATAAAATCACAGCCTATATTTGGGAAACAGGGGTATACCATCGGGCATTATGCGCAAGTCTCACGTGCAGATTTGCTGGTCATGAATGCACCGAGCAAAATGACCTTTTGGGACCGTTTGTTTCCGCACGATATTGAACATATTTTAACCGAATTGCCAACCGATGTCCTAATTCTTCAATGAGTCCGAAAAAGAGCACTATTAAATCGTTTTTTAAAGCTTTACCAAAAAACATATTTTCTGGTTTTGTGGTCAGTTTAATAGCTTTACCATTAGGACTTGGGCTTGCCATGGCTAGCGAAGCGCCCCCCATAGCAGGTATCATTTCAGCCATTATTGGCGGTGTGGTCGTGGCTGTTTTGGGAGGTAGCCATATTACCATTGCAGGTCCCGGAAATGGTTTGGTAGGTGTTATTTTAATTGCGATTACTACTTTAGGACTTGAATCGGCCTATGTGGCCATTATTTGTTCGGGCTTCCTATTGATTTTATTGGGGTTTTTTAGGATGGGTACTTTAGCTGATTTTTTTCCCTCGTCAGCTATTCAGGGTATGTTAGCAGCCATAGGGCTCATTATTTTAGGAAAGCAGTTTCATATCATGTTGGCCCATCGTATTAAAAGGGAAGATACCCTGGATTACCTCATTGAAATACCCTTTTCCATTAATGACGCCCTTCACTATGAAAATAAAGGGCTCATCTTTGCCGCTTTAGCCGGTACCATTAGTTTGGCAATCATGTTATTTTATTCAAGGCTCCGAAATAAATATTTACAGCTCATTCCAGCCCCGATGTGGATTGTTATTTTATCCATTTGTTTTAGTTACTATTTCGAAATCGTGCTGCATGAACACAATCCTGTATCCGGAGAGTATATGATTACAGGTATACCCACACTCCAACACATCATTTCTGATATTCCCGATCTTAACTTTGGCAATATAGGCACCCTGTCGTTTTTAGGAAGTGTTCTGGCCTTGACTTTAATTGCAAGTATAGAATCACTGTTGAGCATTAAAGCTGTAGATAAATTGGACCCTGAAAAACGGCGTTCAAATGTAAATAGGGACCTTAAAGCCCTTGGTCTGGCCACTATTGGTAGTGGGTTTATGGGAGGGCTTAATGTGGTAACGGTCATTGCACGTAGCTCTGTTAACGTAAATAATGGCGCTACAAATAGATCTTCAAATTTTTTTCATTCGGTATTTTTAATTTTATTCATTGTCCTGTTTAGTACACAATTAACGCGAATTCCTTTACCGGCTTTAATGGCTATTTTGGTATACACTGGTTACAAACTGGCCTCCCCAAAGGTCATTACAAAAATTTTTTCCATTGGCAAGGAACAACTGGTTATTTTCTTTTTAACCCTTATTATAACCCTAAAGGTCGGACTAATTACAGGCATATTGGCGGGGGTTTTAACCACCTTTATCATCCATGTAATTATTAGCAAAAGCGTAGGCCTGTTTTTCAGAAATGTACTAAAACCCAATGTACTCATGTACAAAGAAGAAAACACCAATACCTATTATGTTAGTGTAAAACACTTTTGCAGCTTTTTAAATTACTACCGCCTTAAAAAACACCTTGATATTGTTCCGGAAAACCAGGACATCATTGTTGATTTTTCACTTTGTGAGTTTGTGGACCATACCGTCATGGAAAATATGCATAGCTTTCAGGAACTGTTTCACAAAAGAGGTGGTCATTTTGATGTCATTGGATTGGATATGCACGATACCGATTCGAAACACCCCTTTGCACTTAGGCGTTTATTACCGGTTCCAAATCTTATAAAAAACAGCTTAACACGCAGGCAAACCAATATGGAGGATCTTGCAAAGAATTACAACCTGGTTTACAATTTTAAAAAACAAAAGCACGTACATTTTTTAAATGATTTTTTATTTTTTAACACCAAAAGCATCAGTCACATTTATAATGAATTATCCTATAAAGACAGGACTATAAGCTTATTTGATATTGAATTCTCTGAAGGAGAATTTATAGCAAAAGAAGTCATACACGCTACCATGCTTCATATTAACCTAAAAAAGAGTATTCCTGAATTTACATTGGACAGAGAGGGTTTCTTAGAGAAAATGTATGCCTTTGCTGGATTTAAGGATATCCCTTTTGAAACGCATGCCGATTTTTCCAAACGCTTTTATGTGTTAGGAGACAACGAAGATGCTATTCGTCGATTTTTCCAGGATGATCTCATCCGTTTTTTTGAAAGCAACCCCTATTACCACATAGAATCCAATGGAAATAGTATATTGGTTTTTGCAAAGGAACGCCTGGCAAGCATTAAGGAAATAAAGGCATTATTAGACTTTGGAAAACGCCTTAATGAAGTCCTGTTATCCATAGCGTACTGATCCGAACTGGTCTCGTAAACAAATTTCATGGCATGAACTTTGTCAAATCAACTCTTAATATATTCTTAACACTGTTAACGGTTTTATAGATATTTGTTAATTTGCGCTACTTATGAATTTATACCCCATTCAAGCCGGTAATTTTAAACTCGACGGTGGTGCCATGTTTGGTGTTGTCCCGAAATCGCTATGGCAAAAAACCAATCCTGCCGATGCCAATAATATGATCGATTTATCAACCCGTTGTCTGTTGATTGAAGACGGCAATCGATTAATACTTATTGACACCGGTATGGGCGACAAGCAATCCGATAAGTTTTTTGGATATTACTATTTATGGGGTGAGGACAGTTTAGATAAATCACTGGCTAAATATGGGTTTCATAAAAACGATATTACCGATGTATTTATGACGCACCTTCATTTCGATCATTGCGGGGGTAGTATCCAGTGGAACAAAGACAGAACCGGTTATGAGCCGGCATTTAAAAATGCCCGCTTTTGGACCAATACAAACCATTGGCAATGGGCAACCCAACCCAATAGAAGGGAAAAGGCCTCTTTCTTAAAAGAAAATTTATGGCCCATGAAAGAATGTGGCCAACTTCATTTTATCCCCTTGCCGCACAATGATAGTATTGCGGATTCCGAATTGGGTTTTGATATTTTTTTAGCTGATGGCCATACCGAAAAACAAATGATTCCGCTCATACACTATAAAGATAAAACGATTGCCTTTATGGCCGACCTCCTGCCTACGGTAGGACATTTGCCCCTGCCCTATATTATGGGTTACGATACAAGACCACTGTTAACATTGAATGAAAAAGAAAAATTCCTTGACCTGGCGGCTACGAGGGGGTATTACATGTTTTTGGAACATGATGCCCATAACGAAATTATTACCGTAGAGCATACCGAAAAAGGAGTGCGCCTAAAGCATACATTTAAAACAACAGAAATATTTATTTAAAATAATTATATCAGATGCAAAAATTAAAATCATTAACAGCTATTGTTGGAGTATCAATATTGCTGTTTGCTTGTGGTAGCACGCCCCTGGTGATATCCACTCCTATAGAAAATATTGACTCTTCTCCTTTAAAAGTTTCTGAACTAACGGAAGATGAGAAACACCATTGGGGACATTTGGATTTAGCAAAAGACACCGTTCCAGGAATGAGCGTTGATAAGGCTTATGCCGAAATTATTAAGAACAAAAAAGGACAATCGGTTATTGTGGGGGTTATAGATTCGGGAATAGACATCAATCATGAGGATTTAAACGATGTGATATGGACCAATGAAGATGAAATCCCAAATAATGGTAAAGACGATGACAACAACGGGTATATTGACGATGTTCATGGTTGGAACTTTTTAGGAGATGGCTATAACGAGCAACTGGAAATGGTCCGTATTTTGGTTAGCGGTGACACCGATAATCCCGATTATGCGGCCGCTCAGGCAGAATATGAAAAAGAATATCAAATATGGTCGGAAAGAAAAGTACAATATGACCAACTTTACCAGCAAATAAAATCAGCAGACGAAATCCTAACCAAACATTTTGGTAAAAAGGACTATACCAAAAAGGAAGTTGCAGCCATAAAAACGGAGGACGAAGCATTAAATATGGCTGCTCAAATAGCCAACTATATGTTTAGTAATGGTCTGGATACCATGGCCGATGCTCTTAAAGAAATATCCGACAGTCTGGTGAGTATAAATGATAGGATCAACTATAACCTCAATAAAGATTTTGAAGGCCGCGTTAACGGGGACGACCCGGATGATATGAGCACCAAATATTATGGGAATGGCAATGTAAAGCCTGTTAAGAAAAGTGAAAGTCATGGCACACATGTGGCCGGCATTATTGCCGCCGAACGCAATAATGGTTTAGGAGATAATGGTGTGGCCAATAATGTTAAATTAATGTGTATACGAACAGTACCCAATGGAGACGAATATGATAAAGATGTCGCTTTGGCGATTAGATATGCGGTAGACAATGGGGCTAAAATTATTAATGGAAGCTTTGGTAAAAGTTACTCACCACATAGTGATTGGGTAAGAGAGGCTATTGCTTATGCCGGTAAAAACGATGTCTTATTTGTACATGCGGCAGGTAACGATAGCAAGAACGTTGACGTAGAGCCTAATTTTCCTGACGATAATGTCAATGGTGTGGAGGTGTCGGATAATTACATCAGAGTCGGGGCTTTAACTCCCAAGTACGGTTCTAATATGGTGGGCAGCTTTTCAAATTACGGCAAGAACAATGTTGATGTTTTTGCTCCCGGAGCAAGTGTGTATTCCACTACACCCGAAAACGAATATCACACCAAGGATGGAACCTCAATGGCTGCTCCCGGTGTTACGGGTATAGCAGCTCTAATCCGTTCCTATTTTCCAACCTTAACAGCTCCCCAGGTAAAGAAAATCTTAATGGATTCCGGGTTGCCACTCAAAACCAAAGTTATAGTTGGAGGAGATTCCAGTAATATAAAACCATTTTCAGAATTAAGTAAATCAGGACGAATAGTCAATGCCTATAACGCATTAATTATGGCTTCCAGAATTGTTAATGCATCCCTATGAGAACGCCTTTGCTTTCCTCCATGTATCTGTTGATATTTGCATTTTGCGCCAACAGTCAAAACCCAAACATCACAGCCATAAAACCGGCATATTGGCAACAGCATGTCGACTACAAAATGGAAATTGATATGGATGTCAAAAACTATCAATATCACGGCAAACAACGACTCATATACACCAACAATTCTCCCGATGTCTTGAATAACGTATATTATCACCTGTATTTTAACGCCTTTCAACCGGGAAGTGAAATGGATGTGCGGTCCTTGAACGCTCCCGATCCGGACTCGAGAATTGGTGCTAGAATTAATAAGCTAAAACCAAATGAGATTGGGTATATAAAGGTGAACTCCCTCAAGCAGAATGGTGTGGATTTAAACTATCAAACGGTGGGTACCATATTGGAAGTGGACTTAGATACACCCATTCAACCAGGTGAAAGCGTCACTTTTGATATGCGTTTTGAAGCCCAAGTGCCTGTTCAAATTCGGCGTTCGGGGAGAAACAATAAAGAAGGGGTGGCGCTATCCATGGCACAATGGTATCCAAAATTAGCGGAATACGATTTTGAGGGCTGGCATGCCGATCCCTATATAGAACGTGAATTTCATGGGGTATGGGGTGATTTCGATGTGAGTTTAACTTTAGATAAAAACTATATAGTGGGGGGAACCGGTTATCTGCAAAACCCTAACGAAATAGGCTATGGCTATGAAACCGCCAAGGTTAACCGGCCTAAAGGCAAAACATTAACCTGGCGTTTCGTTGCGCCCAACGTTCATGATTTTACATGGGCGGCAGATCCTAATTTTATTCATGAAACAGCTCAGGTTCCCGATGGTCCATTAATACACTTTTTTTATAAAAGTTCCATGCCCAAAGAAAATTTGGAGAACTGGAAAAGGCTCCAGCCTAAAGCGGTTGAACTCATGCAGTTCTACAGCAATCATATTGGTAAGTATCCTTACGATCAGTATTCCGTTATTCAGGGCGGTGATGGCGGTATGGAATATGCCATGTGTACCTTAATATTAGGAGAAGGGACATTTGACGGATTATTTGGGGTTACCGCCCACGAAATGGCACATACCTGGTTTCAGTTTTTATTGGCAACCAATGAGTTAAAACATTATTGGATGGATGAGGGGTTTACGGAATATTTTGGTGAGTTGGCAGGAAGTCATATTTTAAATTACAGCTTCAGGGATAAAACAAAAAGCGTTTATGATATTTACCGTTATGTGGTTAAAACGGGTAGGGAACAACCCCAGACCACTCATGCAGACAGGTTTAATTACAGACAGGCCTATTCTATTTCTGCGTATTACAAGGGATATGTGTTTTTAGCTCAGTTGGCTTATATTATAGGTCAGGAACATCAGGAAAAAACCATTAAAAAGTACTTTAAGGATTTTGCCTTTACCCATCCCGTGCCTAACGACATTATTCGTACCGCAGAGAAGGTCTCTGGTTTGGAGCTTGACTGGTACCTGATGGATTTTACACAAACCACAAATACTATTGACTATGGTATTAAAGATATTGCAGGCCAAACCGTTACCTTGGAGCGCTTAGGATTAATGCCTATGCCTATTGATATTACAGTAGATTATACGGATGGTACTTTCGAAGACTTTTATATTCCTTTACAAATGATGCGTGGCGAAAAACCCACCAATGCGACAGTTCTAGCCGATTGGGCATGGGCCTACCCCACCTATACCTTTCAAACAACAAAACCCATAAAGTCTGTCGAAATAGACCCTAGTGGTTTAATGGCAGATGTTAATATGACCAACAATAAAAAGTAATGGTCTTATGGCTGAGGAGGTATGATACGTTCATCTATACCATTTTTCGCCCTTGTACATTTTTGTCTTAGCCACGCGCTCTCTATTATAAAGTAAAAGATTGGTGCTTCCTACCTGTTTGTTTCGATAGCCTAGTAGGTGAAAAATCGGCTTAGCCATATATTTGGCCACTTTTAAATTAACCTTTAAAATGCCTTTTTGCTTATTATACCAAATTATACCCGGTAACATACTCAGTAAGCTATCTGCTCTCAATAATCGTAACCAAACAGACAGTTTTAAAAATAAGGTATTTATACTTCTGATGATAAAAAATCCTTCAGAACCTTTTTGTTGGTATAGAGGCATAAAGATTTTGGCATTATATCGGGAGGATATAATACCATTCTTATTGGTGGCGATCTTCTCGCCCTTATGTATGGTTTGAAAGCTATCGAATCCATTACACATTTTGAACTCGTCGTCTTTGGTAATACGTTGCAGGTCAATAATTTCAAAAAACCGTGTATTGTACTTGCCTTCGTTTTTTAATTGATTATAAAAGGTGTCAAATCCCTTAATATATAATGAGTCCACAAGCCCTGTAAATACCAGAGCTATATTAATAAAGGCTATGTGGTTTTTTACGGATTGAATATCATCGTGCTGACCCGATTCAAATCCCAGGGAAACATAACCTAATTGATTGATGTAGCTTAATAGTGCTCCATCCAAATACTCTTCTATGCCTAATACTATGGGTACGGGAAATTGTTTGGAAAAGGAACGGTTTATAATGGCGTCGTTTATGGTTATAAATGGCAAGGATTTACTCGAGGTGGTGTGCAAATCAAAAAAATAAAATGGCCCTTCATGTTTCTTTAGTATAGCGTCTATAAGATCATAAAGCTCCAATAATTCCCGTTCTTCATGGATGAGGGAGCTTTTGGTCTTGATAGCATTAATGTCTTCAGATGACCACATCCGGTTCAAATCCAAATTGAGATAGCGTTGATTTTTTTCAAGCGCTTTTAAATTACCTGCCAAAGCATAAATATTCCCGGTTATTATGTCGTCTGAAAGCCCTTTTAAGGTATCTTCCAAAGCCTGGACACCAGATTTTTCGTTACCGTGAATACCACCAAAAAAGACTACAGTGGGACCAATTTTAGAGCTTGTAATTTGTCTAATAATTCTGCTATAACGAGGCATAAAAAACTATAAATCGTTGGTTGTTATCAATCCTATTAACTTGCCTCGTCTTAAAACCGGTAATAAACTAATATTATTGTCGGTCATAACTTTTGCTGCATCCTCAATCAAACAATGCTCGTCGGTAACGATAACATGTTTCCGCATTAACTTGCTCACATAAATGGTTTCCTTTTCCTTTTTATTCAGATACCCCTCAACATCCTTCCATGACAATATGCCTTGAAGTTTTTTGGTGTTATCCGTAACGGGCATATGATGGATATTTTTCCATTTCATAATGTTTAAAACCAACTCTATGCTATCTTTTTTATCCACAGAAAAAATATCGGTATTCATGATGTGTTTAACCGTTTGTTTTGATTTTGGCAATTTTGAGGTATTCGGTTTCAACACCTCCCAGGTTGAAACAGGATATCCTTTCTGTTGTTTTTGGTAAATGTGATAGGTTAATAGCTGCATGGCTTCATACCGTTTGTAGGTTTTTAATAAGTTTCTATAGCTCCTGATGCCCCATTCCGAACCGTTATGCGATTTTACTCTGTCCTTAATGACCTTTAAATAAAATTCGGCATCCTCCGGAGAAATTCCAACACTATAAAGTCCCTTATAGGCCATAGGCAATAATTCATCTAATATTAAATCATGACTGGATATGTATTTCCCATTCCAATAAAATTGGGTGGCCATACCATAACGCGCTGCGTTAAAAAAATTGTTTTTTACATCCTTAAAATCCCATATTTTATGAATATCATTGTACTTCTTTGGTTTACCCGTCATAACACCTACCCAAAATGCCAAATTGGCTATTTCATCTACCAATGTTGGTCCTGAAGGTATGTATCGGTTTTCTATCCGTAAATGGGGTTTATCATTATAAACCCCATAACACACTCTGTTCCAAGGATAAATGGTGCCGTTATGTAAATTCAAGGCCTTAAGTTTAGGGATTTCGCCATTATGTATCATATCCACACTGTCCATAATGTATGCGGTGGTTAAAAAACTTCTAAACCTGGATATGTTGTTTTTAAAAATGTCCGTTATCGTACCCCTTTGCCAATCCATCCCAAAACTAACACGAGATTGATTTTCGTTAAGAACATAAGAATTGGTTCTGGTATCTATACTTTGTGTAAATAATGCAATTCTGGTTTCACTCCAAAGTTCTTTTCCAAATAATATTGGTGAATTCGTACAGGCGCTTAACACAGGTCCGGCAATAGCCTGTGCCCAATTATAGGTATCCACAAAATTATGGGGATTAACTTGTAGGTGCATCTGAAAACTGGTATTACAACCTTCAAGCATTACCGAATCATGTAATAAATTTAATTCATCAACTCCCTTAATATGAATGTTAAAGTCTTCACGTCTTGTTTTGGTAATGGCTTCATTAAGCACTTCATAACGCTTCATTGGCGTCATTTTGTCCAAACTAATGTTTTCAAGTATAATTGAAGGCATTATACCGGCCAATACAATCTTTGATTGATGGGCTTTAGCAACGGTTTTCGCCTTTTGCATGGCCGATTTTAGTTGCTTATGAAGTGACGAAAAACACCTGTCGTTAAGGATAATGGGATCAAGATTTACCTCAAGAATAAAATTGCCTATTTCGGTTGTAAAATGGGGATCGTTGAGATCCTTTAATACGTCCAATGAGCTGCTTGTAGGTTCGTATTGCTCGTCTACCAGGCAAAATTCCTGCTCTGCTCCAATTCTAATAGGACTTTCTTCAATCAGGTTCCGTTCTATCATCATCTCGAGTGCCCTGATATCGTTTAACAGATGATGTATATAATTTGCCCTGTCCTTTTTTTTAGAGAGGTTACTAACATCTAAATATCCCATAATCACCAAATTTATTTAAAGTTATTAAAATTATTGTGGATCAAGCCTTTAAACAATGACATTTATCATTAGATATCCTATGACACATGATGCAGATGGTTTATTGTATTCCAGGGGATATCATCAAATACTTATTAGTATTTTTGTAGTCTTAACACAACTTATGGCATACACTTTTCCAAAAAAAGAAAAGCTTAAAAGCAAAACGCTAATAGAACAATTGTTTTTAGAAGGGAAATCCGTATCTGCATTTCCGCTCCGATTGGTTTATTTAGAAACACCATTAAAAATGGATGTTCAGATGCAAATTGGGGTCTCCGTAAGCAAGCGTCATTTTAAAAAAGCTGTGGATAGAAACCGTATTAAACGCCTAATACGGGAGGTATACCGACTCCATAAAACCGATTATTTTAACAACATCACAACACAATGTGCGTTAATGATTTTGTACATTGGTAAAGATAAACCTACCTATTCCTTAATTGAAACCAAAATGAAGCAATTAATGGCTAATTTTTTGAAGAACTATTCTGAACATAAACGAGTACCATGAAACCATTTTTTTTAAGAAAAAGAATAATCATAGCTGCTTTGGCATGTATTGTTTTTTTCACGACAACCGCTTTTAAGAATGATTTTTTTGAAATCGCTAAGCAATTAGAAATTTTTACAACCCTTTTCAAGGAACTTAACATGAACTATGTCGATGAGACCAATCCGGGGGATTTAATGGATACAGCCATACGGAGTATGTTAGAGGATTTGGATCCCTACACCAGGTTCATGAACGAACAAGATGTTGAGGCAGCTAGAATTAACAATACGGGGGATTATACGGGTATTGGTGCTAAAGTGAGAACCCATCATCATAAATTGGTTATTGTAGAGCCTTATAAAGATTATCCTGCGGATAAAGCCGGTTTAAAAGCAGGTGATGAAATCATCAAGGTAGATGATATCCTTGTGTCCGACTATGAAGAAGATGCCGGGAACTTGCTAAAGGGTAGTCCGGGAACTTCCATATCTGTTACGTATAAAAGACAGGGGCAAATACAAACAACTTCCATAGATAGAGCTGAGGTAGAATTAAAAGCAGTACCCCATTTTTCATTAGTGGATACCAAAACCGGATATATTGTTTTAAGTCAATTTAACAGCAAGGCTTCTGTTGAAACCAGCTATGCCTTAAGGGATCTGAAAGCACAAGGTGCTGAGCAAATTATTCTCGATTTAAGAGGTAATCCCGGAGGTCTGTTGCATGAAGCAGTAAACATTGTTAACCTCTTTGTTCCTAAAGGCCAATTGGTCGTTACCACGAAGTCTAAAGTGAAAAAATACAACAGAACCTATTACACTAAAAATCAACCTGTCGACACCAGTATTCCTTTGGTGGTTTTAATAGACGGTGGAAGCGCCTCAGCAAGTGAAATCGTATCTGGTTCTTTACAGGATTTAGATCGTGCCGTTATCGTTGGTTCACGCAGTTTTGGTAAAGGATTGGTACAACGCCCTAAACAATTAACCTACGGTACCCAGGTAAAAATAACCATTTCCAGATACTATACGCCTTCAGGGCGCTGTATACAATCTTTGGATTATTGGAATAGAAACGAAAAAGGTGAAGCAGTACGGGTAAAACAGGAAAATTATAACGAATTTAAAACAAAAAATGGCCGTAAAGTTTTTGATGGTGGTGGTGTTTTTCCAGATGTTAATTTAGGGAATTCCAAAAATACTCCCATCATTACTTCACTTACCAACGACAATTTAATTTTTGATTATGCTACCAACTATTATTATAACCATACCATCGACAGTATAAATACTTTTGAACTTGGCGACTCCGTTTTTTCTGATTTCAAGAACTATTTGATTACCAATGACTTTTCATTTGAAACAGAAACCGAAAAAAAATTATACAAGGTATTGGAAACGGCTCAAAAAGAAGAGTTGGATGATGACATCGAAAAAGAATTTCAACAATTGATCCGGCAATTGAATACCGTAAGAACGGTTGTCCTTGATGAAAACAAGGATTATTTACTTAAGCTATTGACTAATGAAATCGTGAAACGATATGTTTACAGAGAAGGGTTATATGACTATTATAAAATTCACGATGAACCCATTAAAAAAGCAACTGAAATTTTAAAAAATCCTTCTACGTATTCTAATTATTTAAGGTAATATTTTGTAAATTCATACAACTGATTAAAAATAGTATATTTACAGACTTATTCCTTTGTTTTAAACATGAATAGGCTTTTTACCTTTATATTAATAGCAACTTGCGGTTTAAGTTCTGCTCAACACAATATAACGCATGACGTTTATTTTGAGACAGACAAATTCACGCTTATCCCTACAGAGGAAAACCGCTTATTGCTCTTTATTTCAAGTCTCTCGGATGTCGATATAGAATCCATTGCCATTTTTGGATTTTGCGATGATGTTGGCGCCCCAAGTTATAATTTAATTCTTTCCAAACAACGTGCTGAAGCCATTAAGGCTGTGTTTTCAAATCATGAAATAAGTGAGTCTCTAATAACCAATGTAGATGGTAAAGGGGAGATCTTACTAAAAATTGTAAATGAGAAAGACATCTCTAAAATACGAGGGTTAAATAGAAAAGTGGAAATTATTATCAATCCAAAACCTCCTATTATCGAAAAAGAGGAGGTTATTGAAGAGCCCGCAAAAGAAACAGAAGCAACTGCCGAGGTTATTAAAGGTGAGGTTAAAGTAGGAGATAAAATCCGTTTTGAAAATATTTTATTTAAAACCGGCTATAGCACGGTTACCCCTGAATCTAAAAAAATACTGCAAGATATAGCTGAATCATTGGTGGAGCGAAAGAACATATACTTTACCATTCAGGGCCATGTGTGCTGTACACAATACAGTAGAGATGCTGTTGATAGAAAGACAAAAAAAAGAAATCTATCAGAAGCGCGTGCTAAATATGTCTACGATTATCTGGCTAAAAAGGGAGTTGATAAAAAACGCATGCGCTATATGGGTATGAGAAGAAAATTTCCATTAGGTGGTGATCCTAAATACGACAGACGTGTTGAAATATTAATCACCCATATTAGTAAGATATAATCATGGCTATATGTGGAATACCATCCTCCATATACTCCTCTCCTATAGGCTTAAAGCCTAAATTACTGTAGAATTTTTTTAAATAACATTGGGCTGAAATTTTAATTACCTTTTTATGGTAATGAAACTTAACAGCATCTATGGAAGCCTTCATGATATCATATCCATATTGGTGTTGACGTTCGGTTCTGGCTACTACTACCCTGCCAATACTTGCATGCTCAAAATAAGCTCCGGGTTTAAATACACGTGTATACGCGACTAACGCGTCGTTCTTATACCCTAAGACATGTAATGCCTTTTGATCTTTACCATCCAGATCTTGATATACACAATTCTGCTCAACGACAAATACTTCGCTCCGTAATTGGAGTAGGTCATATAATTCTTGTGTATTTAGTTCTGAAAAGGGTTTTACCTGTATGTGCAACATCTAAAAAAATATTATTGCTAATCCTATGTTCTTAATCCTGTACAATCATATCTTTGGAGTCATTTTTACCAAATTCTGGTTGAATATTAACATGGTTGATATCGTATTTTTCAAAAACATAATCTTCTATTTGGCGTAATACGACATCAAACTGAGATAAGGTGATGTCCTCATTAAAATCAATATGGGCTTCAAGATGTACTTCCTCCTCGTTTAATTGCCATACATGAACATGGTGTACGTTTTTAATGGATTTAAAAGTGTTAATTTCCTGGACAATTTGCCGAATTGGAATCGTGGCAGGTGTAAATAACATCAATACTTTTGTAGAATCTTTTAACAAATCGAAGCCCATCCAGATCAAATAGACCGCAATCACGAAAGTCAAAACACTATCGACCCAGTAAACGGCATAGTACTTCATCAACAGACCACCGATTAAAACAGCCACACTGGCCATCATATCGGTGAGTAAATGTAAATAAGCACTTTTAATATTCATATTGGATTTAGAGCCTTTTTTTAGTAAAAGCACACTTAACCCATTAGCTATAATAGCAATAAAGGATAACCAAATAACTAAATTAGATTCTATGGTTTCAGGATTTTGAAAGCGTTTAATAGCTTCAATAATGAGTAAAACCGCTACAATGATTAAGGTGGAGGCATTGATAAAAGCTGCTAATATTTCAGCACGCTTATAACCAAAAGTTCTGTGAATTGATGCTTTTTGTTTCGCCAATAAATTGGCAGCATAACTTACAATTAAAGATAAAACATCACTAAAATTATGTAAGGCATCACTTAGCAGCGCTAAACTACCCGATATTATACCCCCTATTATTTGAGAAACCGTAATAAGAACATTTAATAAAATAGAAATAAAAAGATTCCGACCTTTAAAATCAGAGGGGGAATGGGAATGATTATGAGAATGGCGATGCCCCATTTAACAGGAAAATGGGATTTTATCAATACGTGCCTGATGACGACCGCCTTCAAATTCGGTATTTAAAAATGCATCAACCATTTCGACAGCTTGTTGAACAGCAGTAAAACGAGCCGGAATACATAAGATATTCGCATTATTATGACTGCGCACAAGATGTACAATCTCTTTATTCCAGCACAAACCGGCACGTATTTTTTGATGTTTATTAGCGGTCATGGCCACACCATTGGCACTACCGCATATAAGAATACCATATGTAGCCGTATTGTGTTCGACATCAAGGGCTACAGGATGAACAAAATCGGCATAATCTACACTATTACTGTCGTCGGTACCATGGTTGATAACCTCATAACCTTTATCCTCTAAAAAGTCCTTAATAGCGAATTTATAATCCGTTCCTGCGTGATCGTTTCCTATGGAAATAGTCATTGTATTAGGTGTTTATGAAAGTAGTACAAAAATACATCAATTTTTTCATTAGATGATTTTAAAATAATAAATGAAACAGATCTATCTATTAACATAGGTATTGATTTGAATCTTAATATTTAAATATTAAAATCCAAATCGTAAAATAATTTGTGTATTACCCTTTTAAATACGTGTTGATAACTGGTAACTGTTTTATGAAATTAAAATTAGGTAAATCAAAAAAAAAATATAAGCAAAAATAGTTCGAAATTATCCAAACAATTAAACCCCTTTTTTTAAGTAAATTATGAGATACAAGTATACCGGAAATAAACACCTCCTTTTAAAAAAGTTATGAGTAATTACCCGGTATTACTATTATTAACAATTGTGAATATAAATATTAAAACCATTAAAAATGAAGATGTTAATTCAGAAAACCGTGTTGATTACCTATTAATGGGATGTAAATTTAATAGTATCAAAATAAAAATAAAAAAAGTTATACCGGATATTAACAAGCTATAATAAGCATCATTTCTATTTTAAAATAGTTATAAAAATAAATGAATATGATATAGGTGTGAATAACTCTTTTTTAAATTTAATATAATGTTCATTTGATGTATGTTCATTTTAAAATAGTAGCTTTGCAAAAAATAAATAGCAATAACCTCACCTTTAAATACGCTATTTTATAATTTAATTTCCCGTATCTTATGGGATTAATAACGATGACATAATTACATGAGTAAAAACAAAAAAAGGAATTCCAAAAAAGGAATCCCGAATCTTACCAATACCCTTCTAAGTATTATAAAAAAAGATAAAAACAAAACATTCAACTATAAACAATTAGCTTCCAAATTAGGAGTTAATGATGCCAGTAGCAGAAATCAGATTATAAAGACCTTAGCTAAGTTAGCCGCAAAGGAGGAAATAGTACAAGTAGACCGTGGTAAATTTAAAGCGGTAATTAATACCAAGTATCATATAGGGACACTGGATCTTTCCGCCAGGGGAACCGGTTATATTATTTGTGAGGATTTCGATGAAGATGTGTTTGTAGCTTCAAATAATATTAATAAAGCTCTAGATGGCGACGAAGTAGAATTTTATATTTATAAACGTCGTAAGCGTGGTAAAATGGAAGGTGAAATTACCAATGTTCTTAAACGCGCAAAGTCAGAGTATGTTGGAGTGATTCAAATACAAAAGAACAGCAATTATGCTTTTGTTGTACCGGATAGCAATACCATGTACAAGGATATTTTTGTCCCTATAAATAAAACCTTTAAAGCCGAGGATGGGGATAAAGTATTGGTGAAACTTGAAGATTGGCCCGATCATGCAGATTCCCCTTATGGCAAGGTTTTAAAAGTATTAGGTAAACCGGGTGAACACCAGACTGAAATTCATGCCATTTTAGCGGAATATGGGTTACCTAATGAATTTCCATATGAAGTCGAGCAGTATGCAAATACTTTAAATACCGCCATCACAAAAGAAGAAATATCCAACAGAAGGGACATGCGTAAGGATTTAACCTTTACCATAGATCCAAAGGACGCTAAGGATTTTGATGATGCTCTATCGTTTAAAGTACTCGAAAATGGTTTATACGAAATAGGTATTCATATAGCCGATGTATCACATTATATGAAAGAAGGTACCGTATTGGATGATGAGGCTTACCAAAGAGCGACCTCGGTATACTTAGTAGATCGTGTTGTTCCTATGTTACCGGAAATATTATCGAATAATGCATGTTCGTTAAGACCTCAGGAAGAAAAATATACGTTTTCGGCAGTCTTTAAAATAAATAAGAATGCTGAAATTAAAGAGCAATGGTTTGGCAGAACAGTAACCTATAGTGATGCCCGTTTTTCTTATGAAGAAGCACAGGCTATTATTGAAAATAACAGTCAACTAAATACCGTTGAAATCTCTAATTCAAATACAATAAATACTGTCATACCAAAAGAGGTAGCGCTTACGGGAAATACCTATAACACCCAGGTTAAAACGGCTCAGGCGATATTGGTTCTCGATAGATTGGCTAAAATTATGCGTAAAAAACGCATGAAACATGGGGCTATTTCATTTGATAAAGTGGAGGTAAAGTTTAATTTGGATGAAAATAATAACCCGGAAGGGGTTTATTTTAAAACCAGTAAAGACGCTAATAAGCTTATTGAGGAATTTATGCTATTAGCCAACAAAAAAGTTGCGGAGTTCATTGGAAAGCAATCCCCAAAAAAAACCTTTGTGTATCGGGTTCATGATGAGCCGGATGACAGTAAGTTAGCAACTTTACAAAATGTGGTAGGGCGTTTTGGATATAAACTTAATTTTAAAGACAGAAAGTCTATAACAACCTCATTGAATCATTTATTACAGGATGTGGTTGGTAAAAAAGAACAGAACTTAGTGGATACTTTAACCATCCGCAGTATGAGTAAAGCAGAATACACGACACATAACATTGGCCATTATGGTTTGGCTTTCGATTATTATACGCATTTCACCTCCCCTATTCGCCGATATCCGGACGTTATAGCCCATAGATTATTACAACATTATTTGGATGGGGGTAAATCGGTTGACGATGAAAAATATGATGAAAAATGCCAGCACTCCAGTAATATGGAAAATTTAGCTACAAAAGCTGAAAGGGACTCGATAAAATATATGCAGATACGTTTTATGGAAGACCATAAGGATCAAGAGTTTTTAGGGGTGATCTCCGGGGTGACCGATTGGGGTATTTACGTTGAAATTATCGAAAATAAATGCGAAGGTATGGTTAGTGTAAGAGATATTACAGACGACCATTATGCTTTTGATGAAAGTCAATATGCTTTAGTGGGGAGAAACACTAAAAATATGTACCAATTAGGTGATGAAGTATTGGTGAAAGTCAAGAACACCGATTTGGTAAAAAAACATCTTGATTTTAATTTAGTTGGAAAAAAGTAAGATTAAAATAAAATAATCTAAAATGGAATAATTATTGCTTGATTTCGTTAAATTATCAATTCAAAAAACGATATTAAAATGAAAACCATAATCACGTTATTAACCATGGTGATAACCACCGCGGTATTTACCCAAAATGAAATAGAAAAAGAAATAGGCGAGTTCACAGAGTTAAAAGTGTATGACCTTATAGAAGTAGAGATGATGAAGTCTAATAAAAATAAGGTTATTATTACCGGAGAAAATACAGATGATGTTGTAGTGAATAACAAAAACGGAAAGCTTAAAATTAAAATGAGTCTTGAGGAAATTTTTGATGGTGCTAAAACCAAAGTAGTGCTCTATTATTCAGATGTCGATGTTATTGATGTCAATGAAGGGGCGACCGTCCATTCTAAGGACATTATAAACCAATTTGAAGTGGATTTGAAGGCTCAGGAGGGCGGGTCAATACAGATACCTATAGATGTAAAATATGCCAATATTAAGGCGGTTACAGGTGGTATAATAAAAACTAATGGTAGCGCTGTTAACCAGAAGATAGCCTTGTTCACTGGAGGTGTTTACAAGGGAAGTGAATTGAAAACAGAGAAAACCGATGTGTCTATTAATGCGGCTGGTGAAGCATACGTAAATGCTTCAAAATTAGTGGATATAAAAATTCGAGCCGGTGGTGATGTATATGTTTATGGTGATCCCGAAACTATAAACGAGAGCAAGGTCCTGGGTGGCCGTGTGAAACGCATGGATTAAACCAACAACTTGTAAAAAGATAAAAAACCAATGCTAAGGCATTGGTTTTTTACATTTAGTAACTATACAAGTGTAGCGTTAAACCTTATTTTTATTACTTTAGTACCACAACAACTTATAATTACTCAGAATTTGAGATTTTTTTTTATTTGCCCATTATTCTTTTGCATTAATGTAGTATTAAGCGCACAGGAGCACCCGCCCATTCAGGTTTATACGTCTAAAGATTATAAAGCCGAAACTCAAAACTGGTCTATTTTTCAAGATGATCGTAATTATATCTATGTGGCTAATAATGAGGGATTACTGGAATTTAATGGTGCGGATTGGCACTTGTACCCGTCTCCCAATGAATCCATATTGCGATCTGTGCACGTTATAGATGGTTTAATTTATACGGGATGTAACGGTGATTTTGGATATTGGAAAAAGGATGAACAAGGGAAACTGGATTATACCTCACTTGTTAAATCCTTGGATCTGCCTTTATTGGAAGATGAAGAATTTTGGAATATTATTAATGTGGAGGGCTATATATTGTTTCAATCCTTAAAGCGCATTTATATTTTTAACACCTTAAATGAGTCGTTCAAAATAATTGATTCGAATGCTATTATTTATAAAATTTTTGATGTTAACGGAAAAATCTATTATCAAAACACCAAGGAAGGTTTGTTCATAATCGATAAAGGGGAAATTAAATTAGTGTCCAATCATCCGATATTATTGGAAAATAGATTGGTAAATGTATTCCCTCAAAACAATAATCTATTACTCGAAACAGAAAATGATGGATTTTTTATTTGGGATGGACAGAAGCTCGACAAATGGGCCATACCGGCAAATAATGCTCTGGAGAAATTAAGTGTTTTTAGGAGTATTAAGTTAAAAGATGGAAGTTATATGTTGGGGACACGGTCTAATGGAATTGTTCACCTGACGCAAGATGGAGAGATTAACTTTCAAATCGATGTGGTTAACGGGCTTAGTAATAATACCGTGCATTGGATATTCGAGGATGCTGAACAGAACATTTGGTTAGCACTCGAAAATGGTATTAATTGTATCAACATGTCTTCACCATTTCATATTTATAAAGATGAAAAGGGAAAAATAGGGACCATATACACATCTATTCTTCATAACGGCAATATTTATGTGGGCACGAACCAGGGTTTGTTTTTTAAAGACTATAACTCGGACTCCGATTTTAATACTATTGAAACCATTCAAGAGGCGGTTTGGAGCCTAACGGAGATCGATGGCGTTCTATTTTGTGGACACGATACAGGAACTTCTATAGTCATTGACGGGACAACAAAAAAGGTGCAAGGCATAAACCAGGGCGCTTGGAATTTGAAAGCATTGCGAACGGATAAGAACTTAATATTACAAGGTAATTATAACGGACTGTATATTTTACACGAAGTAGCGGGTAATTGGGTATTGCGAAATAAAATAGAGGGCTTTGATCTGTCCAGTAGATTCTTTGAGTATTTCGATAATGAAATTTTTGTGAGTCATGAATATAAGGGCATTTTTAGAATTAAAACAGACAAGGATTTCAGAAGTGTAATTGAGGTCACCAAAGATTCCATTATAGACAGAGAACTACATTCAAGTTTAGTGGGTTTCAATAATGATTTACTACTTGGATTTAAAGCGGGAGTTTTTAAATATGACACGAGTCAAAAGGCATTTATTAAAGATTCTGTGTTTAGTGAACTCTTCGAAGCCGATGAATATGCTTCCGGAAAACTTATTCCTGTCAAGGAATCAAATACCCTTTGGGCTTTTTCAAAAAGAAATTTAAACTATCTATCCTTAAGCAGTTTAAGTGGTTCACAAAGAATACATAGAATACCCTGGTCTAAGGCCCTTCCCAGGGGACTTACGGGGTATGAGAACGTGTCTTTTCTTAATGATAACAAATATTTGATTGGGACCTCATCAGGTTTTACCTTATTGGATTTAGACAAGATTAAGGATAAAACCTATACGATCGAAATAAATGGAGTTAGTGTGAGTACCTTAAAAGGAGAAATACATGAGATTGTAGAGAAAGACCTTATTGGAGAATTTGACAATGAACTGAACAACTTTAGTTTTAATTTTAATGTTGTTGAATTCGATAAGTATTTAGATACCGAATACCAATATCAATTAATTGGGTTGCAAAATGAATGGAGTGAATGGACGAGCAATCCTATGACGACATTCGAAAACCTGCCTTATGGATCCTATACTTTTAAAGTAAGGGCGCGTATTGGCAATGTAATCACAGAGAATGAGGCCTCTTATAGTTTTTCAATTAATAGGCCATGGTTACTCTCCAACACCATGATTGGGGCATATGTCCTGTTCGTAATCTTATTTTCTATAATAATGCATCATATCTATAAAGGCTATTACAGAAAACAACGGGAACGCCTGTTATTAAGGACCAAAAGGGAACTGGAACTTAAGGAATTGGAGAATAAACAGCAACTTATGCGGTTTAATAACGATAAACTCAGACAGGATATTGAGAGCAAAAACAGGGAGTTGGGTATCTCTACCATGAGCCTTATCAAGAAAAATGAATTCCTAAATACGGTTAAAAAGGAATTGCAACATGTGGATGATCCCAAAAAACTCAAACGTGTTATTAAAATTATTGATAATAACTTAAACAATACAGACGATTGGAATCTTTTTGAGGAGGCCTTTAATAATGCAGACAAGGATTTCCTAAAGAAAATGAAAGAACAACATCCGTCATTAACATCCAATGATTTAAGGTTATGCGCTTATTTGCGTCTAAACCTATCCTCCAAGGAAATAGCGCCCCTATTAAATATCTCCCATAGAAGTGTTGAAGTGAAACGATATCGGCTCAGAAAAAAGCTCCAATTGGAACATGAGGCATCTCTTTCTGACTACATACTGGAAATTTAGGCCTATAAAATACCGTTATTTACCTATACATTACCACAACATTAAATGATTTTAACATCGAATTCAGTTTTTTGAGTGCTACGGAATACATTAATTTTACTTAATTTATCAAAAAATTGTATATTGAATTTTAATTTTCTTAAAATGTATATGTTTTATTGAGGTTAAAATCTTTATTACTATAATTTTAAAAGTTATTTTCACCCACTTAAATATTGTTAAAACTTTAATTTTTAAAAACCACTTTTTTAATTAACTCAAACTAAACATTATGAAAAACAAATTACTAAAAGAATTAACGCTCTTACTGTTTCTGTGTTTTGGAAGTAGTATTATCTTTGCTCAAACAGTAAAGGGTACCGTCTCTGACGCTTTAGGACCGGTACCTGGAGCCAATGTTTTAATTAAGGGTACTACTACCGGAACGGTTACTGATTTTGATGGAAATTTTGAAATTTCCGCAAATCAAGGAGATATAATCGTGGTATCCTATGTTGGTTATCTCACTCAAGAGCTTCCCTACACGGGACAAGAAACAATTAACATTACCTTACAGCAAGATGCGGCCTTACTTGATGAGGTTGTTGTAGTGGGTTATGGTAAAACAGTGAAAAAAGAAGATTTAACCGGCGCGGTTTCCGTAGTTGGAGTCAAGGACATAGAAAAATCACCATTAACTAACGTAGATCAAGCCTTACAGGGTAGAGCATCTGGTGTTCAAATAACTCAGAGTTCTGGAGCTCCGGGGGCAGGATTTAAGATTAGGGTAAGAGGTAGCAACTCCATTACGGGTAACAACTCACCTCTTGTCGTTGTGGATGGTCTTATTGATGTGGACATCAATTCTGTTAATCCTAGTGACATTGCATCTATAAGTGTTTTGAAAGACGCCAGTTCCTCAGCTATTTATGGAAATAGAGCCGCAAACGGTGTAATAATTATTACTACAAAAAAAGGTACAATTGGAAAGCCGATTATTGAATTTGGAACATACATGAGTTTTTCAGGACCCTCCGACCGCGTTGACTTACTTAGCGTCTCTGAGTTTATAGATTTTGCAAACTTCTTGAATGTAGGCCAGTCAGGCGTTGAATTAGCTGAGTTTAATACCCAGCAAAAAATAAGCGACAGAATTGCAAATTCTGTGGATTATCAGGATGCTGTTTTTAGATCAGCTGCTGTGGCCCAGAATTATCAGCTTTCCTTTAGAGGTGGTTCAGAAAATATGAACTATTTTATTTCTGGAAATTATTTTGATCAAGAAGGTGTTGCAATCAACACAAATTTTAAAAGATATGCTTTAAGAGCAAATGTTAACTCCGATTTAACGGAAAAATTGACCTTGAACACGTCTATTAATTTGACGCGACAAGTAGGATTAAATAATGATCCTGGTTTTGGAGCGGATTTGGCATTAGGAGCAATTGGGTTCGATAAAACAACCCCGATTTTTGATGAAAACGGCAACTATAATCGACAAACGACCGTTACATCAGGAGTGCAAACATCGGTATTGACTAACCCTGTTTTTAGAGCGAATGAAAGTAATGGCACAAGTACCGTAAATAGAGTTCAGGCCAACGTATCGTTAAATTATAATTTATTGAAAAATTTAGATTTTAATATTAGCGGAGGTATAAATTACGCCAATATTGCTGTTGCTACATTCACACCACCAGCAACAGATGCATTAAATATTGTAGCCAATCAGGAGGCGATTAATAACAATAATACGCAGTATGCCTTTAGGCTTAATTATAATAACACATTCAACGAGAAGCACAATATAGAGGCATCAGCTATTTATGAGGAAAGACAGAGTACAAGTACTAATTTTAATGCAAATGGATCTGGTTTTTTTACCGGAAGCACAGGGTTTGATAATTTAGGCTTGGCAGACACCCAAACTATTGGAAGTGGAACTTCTGAACGTAACTTAAGATCTTTAATAGGTAGGGCCACTTATAATTTTGACTCTAGATATTTAGTTACTGCTTCTATTCGTTATGATGAGTCTAGTGTATTTCTTAAAGATCAAGGAGGTGTTTTTCCATCATTTGCATTAGGATGGAATATAAATAATGAAGATTTCTTCGAATCCGAAACCATTAGTAATTTAAGACTCCGTGGCGGATGGGGACAAACCGGAAATGAACTTATAGGAACTAGTGATGCACTCAACTTATTGAGAAATAATCCTTGGCTTCCTTTTGGTGGAAATGGTGGCGGATATACTGCAATATTGCCAGGCACCAGACTTGCTAACCCTGACTTAACCTGGGAAACCACTACTCAGACAAATATCGGATTAGACTTAGGGATTTTAAATGATAGATTTAGCTTGTCCTTTGAATATTATGTAAAGAATACAGAAGATTTATTATTAACAAGGTTAGTTCCTCGATTTACAGGTAGGGTCGATCAGGTAGTAAATGCGGGTGAAGTTGAAAATAAAGGTTTTGATTTGACATTGTTTGGAAGAATCATACAAAACGACAATTTTAACTGGGAAATGAGCGCGAATATTTCGAGTAATAAGAATGAAGTTAAAAGTTTAATTGGGGGTGAAACAGAAATTTTCCCTGGCTTAGTGGCTGGGCCAAATATTCCAGTACCTACTATAGTACGAGTAGGTGAACCAATTGGGACATTCTATGGTTTTGTTTATGATGGTGTTGATCAAAATACCGGAGAGGCTATCTATGCAGACACTGATGAACCTAATAATCAAGCTATTATTGGAGATGCAAACCCGGATTTTACTTATGGTATCAATAGTAACATGTCCTATAAAGGCTTTGATTTGAATATATTTATCCAAGGCGTTTCCGGTAATGATGTATATAATAGAGGAAGAGCACTCATACTGGGTCGTGATGGTCGAATTCCTTTTGGTACATCAGCAGAGTTAAGAAATACTTGGTCTGCATCAAATACATCTGGAACACTTCCTTCTTTGCTAGCAACTAATGTCCAGAATGAATCTTCCGAATTTATTGAAGATGGGTCATTTTTAAGACTTAAAAACATATCTTTAGGATATACATTAAGAGACGTTAACGCTCTTAACACTATTGGAGCGGAATCTCTGAGACTATATGTAAGTGCACAAAACTTATTTACGATTACCGATTATTCTGGTTTGGACCCAGAAGTTAATAACGGAGGGCAAGACGACAGACTTGCTGGCGTGGATATAGGGGCATTACCTACTCCAAAAACATTTACTTTAGGTTTAAACTTAAAATTTTAAAAAAATGAAAATGAAAAAACAATTAACAAAATCTATAAGAAAAATAGTGTATCTATCTGTTCTTATAGTAAGCTTTATTTCTTGTGATGATCTCCCAGTAGACACAAAAGGAGAACTGGCGGCAGAACAATTTTACAGTAGTGTTGCCGATATTGAATCTGGAACTTTGGGAGTGTATTCCGTTCTTTTGGACAAATTATTTGCCAACAGTGAAAATTACTGTCACTTTTGGGCTGCAGATGATAGAACTGCGGTTACAGGATCAAATAAAACTTTTTATTTAGAGTTTGACCAAATGGTACCTTTAGCAACGAATGCATGGCAAACTAATGGTTGGAATCAATTGTGGGAAATAATAGGCGCGGCGAACACATTTTTAGATAATGAAGAGCAAATGCGTTCTTTCGTTGAAGGAGAGGATTTAGAACTTTTGGAACGATCTTTAGGAGAGGTTCATTATTTACGTGGATTGATATACTTTGAGTTGGTAAGAACTTGGGGTACAGTGCCGTTAATAACATCTCAAGCGGATATTACTGGGCAAGAGCCACTGGCTACTTTTGACGCGATTTACGCTTTAATTATTGACGATTTAAAGTATGCCAAAAATAATTTAGGGCCAACATCCGTTAACGGTACCTACAGAGCCAATAAATGGTGGGCGCAGTCATTATTAGCTAACGTATATTTAACAAGTGCAGGTTTTCCATTAAAGAAGACAGAAAATTATGCATTAGCAGCAGCTGAGGCTAAACAGGTTATTGACAACGGTCCATATGATTTAGAAGAAGAATACGGCGGTATTATGGGCAAGCGAGAAAACAATCTTAGCGAAAATGGCAACACAGAAGCTATTATAGCCTTTCCCGCTTTCGTTCCTTTAGATGGCTGGAGTGCTGGAAACTACCAGGCTGAGGCTATCTTATTTGGTGATAAGGTCGTAGAAAAAACGTTTTATGCAGAGTTCCCTGAAGGCGTTCGTAAAGATTTCACTTTTGATAATGTCGGTGGCGTTATTCAGTATTCTAAAGAAAAGTTTGGTGAACAAGATTTTGGAAGTGTAAACAAAGATATTAATTACCTCCGCTATCCTGAATTGTTATTGATTTATGCTGAAGCTCAAATTAGAGCGACTGGAAATAATTCTGACTCAAGCGCCCTTACCGCTCTGAATGCGGTAAGAGAAAGAGCCGATTTGCTTCCTCTAACTTCAGCTACTTGGGAAGATGTTGTTTGGGAAAAGGCTTGGGAATTAGCCGGAGAATGGACAAGATGGTATGATATAATAAGAACCGAGACATTGGATGAGGTTAATGCCATTCGTTCATCAGAGGAGCCAGCTCAATTAAGTTCAAGTCCAACACTTACAGAATCATTTCCATGGAGCCCAATTCCAGCAAATGATGTAAATATTAATCCAAATTTGGCAAAATAAATAAGTTCTAATTTTTATTTATTTAGAAACCTTCATCTTATTTATTCGAATAGGCTGAAGGTTTTTTTAATGGTTTAAATAAATATTGCAAATGAAACTACATATTATGTTGGTAGCGCTAGTGTTTGTAGCCTGCAGTGCCCCAACAAAGGAAAACAAACAACTTTTAAATCTGCTATCTCCAGAAATTACAGGTATTAATTTTGTAAATGAAATAAGGGAAACAGAAAAAGTAAATTATTTCACCTATCCGTATTTATATATGGGAGGCGGTACGGCTATTGGTGATTTTAATAATGATGGATTGGAAGATATTTTTTTTACTGCAAACCAAAATGCGAATAGGTTATTTATCAACAAAGGCAATTGGCGGTTTGACGATATTACCCAAAAAGCTGGTGTTTCAGGAGATGATAGATGGTATACCGGTGTCTCTTTAGTCGATATTAATGCAGACGGATGGATGGATATTTATCTTTCTGTAGCAGGACGTTCAGAACCCCATGATAACGAACTATACATTAACAATGGCGATTTAACCTTTACAGAAAAAGCCAAAGACTACGGCATAGCAGATAAGGGGTTTAGCTATCAAGGCACCTTTTTTGATTATGATGCCGATGGTGATTTAGACTTATTAGTCATTAATTACACGCCAACAAATTTTAATTCACAACCCGAATACTATAAATACAAAATAGATAATGTGAATCCTTCGGATTCGGATCATTTATATGAAAATGTTAACGGTAAATTTATAGATATAACAGAGGAAGCAGGAATTTCTAATTTCGGCCTTACAATAAGTTCAAGTATCTCCGATTTTAATAATGATGGATTACAGGATATTTATTTATGCAATGACTTTGGCTCACCCGATTTTCTTTACTTAAATAATGGAGATAAAACGTTTAGGGAAGTCTCGACATTAGCAACCAACCACACAGCCATGTATAGCATGGGATCTGATGTAGCGGACTTTGATGACGATGGGTTAATGGATTTTATTCAACTAGATATGAATCCGCCAGATAATTATCGCAATAAAGTAAATATGGCCAGTATGAATATTCCTTTATTCTGGGCACAAGTTGCTAATGGATTGCATTACCAATATATGCATAACGTTCTACAGCTTAATTCCGGTATCATAGACAGTATCCCAAGGTTTAGCGATGTCTCTCAACTAACTGGTATTTCATCTACAGATTGGAGTTGGTCTGTACTCGCTTTGGATATAGACAACAACACCAGCAAGGATTTATTCATTACTAATGGAACAAGAAGGGATATAAATAATCGTGATTTTTTTAATAATGTGGATAAGGGAATGGCATTTGCTTCACCAAAAAGAGTTCTTGAAGAATCAAAAAAAATTCCTTCGGAAGCTATCTCCAACTATCTATTTAGAAACAAAGGCGATTTGAATTTTGAAGACATTTCAAGCAACGCTGGAATTGACCAACCTAGTTTTTCAAACGGCATGGCCTATGGAGACTTGGATAATGATGGGGACCTAGATATTGTAATAAATAATATTGACCAGGAAGCTTTTGTCTATGAAAACACTACTGCTCAAGTAGGAGGCAGCAATTATTTAAAAGTTAAACTTAAAGGGGATTCAGGCAATTTAAATGGAATTGGAAGCAGAATAAAAATTATTACAAACAAGGGTTTCCAAATATTAGACCAAATGCCGGTAAGGGGGTATCAATCTACAGTTTCTAATGTATTGCATTTTGGCTTGGGAAGTGAAAATGAAATCGACACCTTAAAGATAACATGGCCAGATGGAACAGAAACCGTAAAAACGAACCTTGCGGCAAACCAAACACTTATATTAGACAAAAGTGAAGCTGTTAAATCAAAGGGGAATTTATCAAATTCTAATGGCGCATTTTTCAAAAGTATAACGGCTCAGGAAAATGATTTTATAGATTTTGTACATAAGGAGAATGATTTTGATGATTTTGAAGTGCAAATTCTGTTGCCACACAAAATGTCCCAATTTGGACCAGCGATGGTCGTTGCGGATTTAAATAATGATCATTTGGATGACCTATTTTTAGGGGGAAGTTCTGGAAGCGAAAGTGCACTATATTTTCAAACGGAGGCAGGTAAATTCATCAAAGAAGAGAATGAGCTGTTTTTAAAATATATAGATAGTGAAGATGTCGACGCCCTGGCCTTTGACTTCGACAACGATAATGATCTCGACATATATATTGTCTCGGGTGGAAATGAATTTGAACCTAATAATATTAATTATAAGGACCGTCTTTTAATAAATAACGGAAAGGGTGTTTTTTCAGATGGTACCAGTTTGTTGCCTGATAATAGGACAAGTGGCAGCGTAATTAGAAGTCATGATTTTGACAGTGATGGGGATCTGGATATTTTTATTGGAACAAGGCATTTACCCCACAATTACCCTTTTTCTCAGTCTAGTTATATTTATGAAAATGACAATAATCAATTCATAGATGTTACAGAAAAAGTGGCACCAGATTTACAGAGTACCGGAATGATTACTGATGCCGTTTGGGTTGATTTGAACTCAGACAATAAAATAGATTTGGTGATTGTGGGAGAATGGATGGAGCCTCGGGTACTTCTTCAAAATAGTGACGGCCAATTTGCAAAAGCTAATAATGAGGACTTAGGCTTGGAAAATATGTCTGGATGGTGGTATTCCATAGAGAAAGGGGATTTAGATGACGATGGCGACATGGACTTGGTATTAGGGAATCTAGGAGATAATTACAAATATCAAGCAACAGCCACCGAACCATTTAAATTATATGCCAAGGACTTCAATAATTCTGGAAGCACCGATATAGTATTAAGTTACCCACAAGGGGGTAATTATTATCCCGTCCGGGGTAAACAATGCTCTTCACAACAAATACCTGAATTAAAAGAGAAATTTAAGGACTACAATAGTTTTGCTAACGCAGATATTGAGGTCATATACGCGGACTTGGGATTACAGGACGCTTTGGAATTAAACGCGAATAATTTTTCATCGTATATACTGCAAAACAATGGAGGTAAATTCATAAAAAAGAGATTACCCAATTATGCACAAATTTCCTCAATTAATGATATCCTTATTGATGATTTTGATGATGACGGAATAAAAGACGTAATCGTTGCAGGAAATCTATATACTTCTGAGGTGGAGACAACAAGAAATGATGCAAGTTATGGCAGTCTTATAAAATTCACCCAAAACATAGAGAATTTGAGAGCACTCAAGCCATCAGAGACCGGCTTGTTCGTAAGAGGTGACTGTAAGAAAATTAATAAAATTAAAATTGGCGATTCATTTTATGTGATTGCAGCCATTAACGATGCTGCTATTTCCCTGAATCGAATTTTATAAAAGCATCCAATTAAAATTAGGGGTTTAATTCCTAAGGAATCAGGTTTAAAACCTATAATTATAAGTTTAAATAGGATGCCTCTGTAAATTTATTGGAGTAACTAATTTGGGGGAATATTATACCTCAAAATGATAACCACAATCTAAAAATATTATAATTATGACTAGAATTAAAGGGACATTATTTCACACCATTTGTTTATTTATTTTCTCATTTTACATAAGCGCTAATTCTCAGGTAACAGTTACTAAAGAAACTATTAACATACCTACCTATAAGATTGGAAAGCCCAATGTAATGCCTAGATTTTATGAAGGCAAAACACATCAAGGGGTACAACGTAGAGTCTATCCCTATCCAATGGATGATCAGTTAACAACAGTCAAGGAAGATAAGGAATATGATATTCTAACAATGGAAAACAAGTTTATAAAGCTTGGTATTATTCCTTCACTTGGAGGACGTATATATTATGCCCTTGATAAAACCAACGATTATATATGGTTCTATAAAAACGATGTCGTAAAACCTTCTCTTATTGGCATGGTTGGAAATTGGATATCAGGTTCGAATGCTTGGGGTTTTCCACACCATCACGGCCCCAACACTGTAAAACCTATGGATTTCGAGATAGAAAATAATGAAGATGCTAGTAAAACGGTATGGATTGCTAATACGGATAAAAGGCATCGCATGAGAATTTTAGTAGGTTATACCATTTACCCTAATTCGTCCATTGTAGAGATGTCAATTAAACCTGAAAACAGAACAGCGATATCAAATTCTTTTCTGTTTTGGGCGAACCCCTCTGTGCATGTGGATACTACCTATCAGGTTATTTTCCCTCCTTCTGTTCAATATGTTACCCAACACGCCAAAAGGGAAATGACTACATGGCCTATTGCTGATGGAGACTATAATCACTTTGATTATACCAATGTAGACATAAGCAAATGGAAAAACGTAGGTGTGCCCTCATCATTTTTTTCCTGGAACCCAAAAGAAGATTATTTTGCCGGATATGACCACGGCAAGGAAGCCGGAACGGCCTGGATAGGAAATCATCATATCATGCCCGGCATGAAGTATTGGGCCGATGGAAATAACCCTGCGGGTGTTAGAATAAATAAGGGCCTTACGGATAATTCTAGTCAATATATTGAATTGATGGCTGGATTCTATACTGATAACCAGCCAGATTATAGCTGGATTCAACCCTATGAATCTAAATATGGTGTAATGACATGGTTCCCAATACGGGAATTGGGAGGCTTAAAGTATGCGAATAAAAATGGGGCAATAAACATAGAAATTATAGGAGATAGAGCTAGAATTGGTATTAACACAACAATGCCTCAAGAAGATGCAATCGTAACGCTGAGTAATAAAGACAGTTCAATCTATAAAAATATCACTTATATTGGACCGGATCAACCTTTCTTAGAAAGCGTCAAAATACCAAACAATACTTTGGAAGATGATTTAGAAATTACAGTAGTGGACGCTCACGGGTCTCCCCTTTTAAGATTTGCTCCCAGGAATCACCATCCCCCAGCAGAATCCATGCCAGAGCCACTCAAAACACCTGATTCTCCTGAAGAAATCGCAACCATTGAAGAATTATACCTACTGGGCTTAAGGCTGAACCAGTTTTACAGTTCTTACAATCCCATGCCATATTATAATGAGGCATTAAAGAGAGATCCTAATGACTATAGAGTTAATACTCAATTGGGAATTCTTGCTTTAAAAGGAAAAGATTGGAAGCAGGCAGAAGCATATTTACAGAGAGCCGTGGACAGAATTACAATGAATTATACGCGACCTAAAGATGGTGAAGGGTTATACTACCTTGCCCTGGCTCAGCGAGCCTTAGGTAAATCTACTGAAGCTTACGATAACCTCTACAGAGCATCTTGGAGTTCTGCCTGGCATGCTGCTGCTTATTACCAACTCGCTGAAATGGACTGTGAACGACATGAATTCAATAAAGCTTTAAACCATATCGAGAGAGCTTTATCTACAAATGCATCGAATACAAAAGGCATGTTATTAAAAGCAATGATTTTACGTAAGTCCAGCGACCTCAATAGGGCTAAGGAAATAGTAAAAGAGATTATTTCTAAAGATTTACTAAATCATTGGGCATATAATGAACTAATGCTAATTCAAAGAGAGGAAGATGACAAAGACTATATTGATACTAAGAACAAGTTGGTGTCCTTAATGAGAAATGAAGTGGAGTCGTACCTTGAACTTGCTAATAATTACAGCAATAGTGGTTTTATAAGTGAAGCGAAGGAAATTTTATTACGACTGGAAGCAACAGGCAATAGCTACCCAATGCTGTATTACTATTTGGGCTATTATAGCCATCTTCTGGATGAAAATAATGAATCATTGAATTATTACAAAAAAGCGGCTAACATGCCACATGATTATTGCTATCCTTTTAGAGCGGAATCCATATATGTGCTTGAGCATGCCATGCTCACAAACCATAACGATGCCAAAGCCCCTTACTACTTAGGGAATCTGTTTTATGAAGCACAACCAAATCGTGCCATAGAGATGTGGGAAAAATCTATTGAAAGGGACGATACCTTCTATATTGCACATCGCAATATTGGGTTGGCCTATGAGGAGGCGAAAGAGGATAATCACGAAGCTATGAAACGTTATGAGAAAGCAGTAGCCTTAAATTCTAAAGATCCGAGATTACTTTTTGAATTAGATGAAATTTATGAAAAAAATAGAATATCACCAGAAAGAAAATACCAGATTCTCAAAGAGAACCAGGAGACTGCTAGCCTGCGTACAGAAACCTTACTGCGTTTTGCCACTCGTTCATTGGAAGCGGGTAAGTACCAGGAGGCTATAGAAATTATTGAAAGCAACACATTCCCACAACTGGAAGGAGGACGCGAGATGCAAGATACTTACCTGAGCGCTTATACGCTTAGGGGAATGGATTACCTCAACACTAATGCGCTAGACAAGGCAGAGGCAGATTTTAAGAAAATTATTGATTATCCAGTAGGTAGGTTTGGAAGGGCTAGATGGGCACAATTTAATTACTTATTAGGCCTAACTTATGAAAAAATGGGTAAACAGGATTTGGCCATGAGTTACTTCAAGAAAGCTGAAGCGATGAATATTCCATTTAGAGGTGCCGATTCAGAATATATTTATTATCGTGGGCTATCATTAAAAAAGTTGGGAAAGAAAAAAGCAGCGGACGAATTATTTAAAAAACTTCTCGAGTATATTCAGGAGAAGGATAATAGCACATTTTTTACACAGTTTGAAGGAGGCCAATCGGAAGATTTTCGAGTTGCTACTAATCATTATATTACAGGTTTAGCTCATCAAGGTCTTGAAAATACAGCCGAAGCTAAAGCTAACTTCAATAAGGCCCTATCCTATCTGCCCTCTCATATTTGGAGCAGAATTCATTTAAATCAATTAAATTAAAAAGTAAAGACTTAAATTAATTTAAAATTTCGATAACCTTGACTATAAACCATTTAATTCATAAACTTAAGGTGGAATGGATTTTAATCCCAATATCACCGAATATCTTTTGTCAAGTTAATTTGGCAGAGGAAATATTGTCTCTCCCAATATATATGGTAAAGGCACCCGAAAAGGTCCCTATTTTTTTAAAATAGATAATTATCAAGGTTCAAAAAAGGTTATTTATGAATTGGTTTATTGACTGGAAAACAAAGAATACCAATCTTATTATCTTGGCTACAACATTTACGCTGTGTTCTTCTTGTAACAGGTTAGTGAAAACAGAGGTTGAAAGTAAGTTGGAAACGCCATGTTTAAATTATGATTCAAACCAAACGCATATTGTTATTTCCAGAGAAGAATATTATAACAAGCTATATGGGTTTTGGTTGGGACAATGTATAGCGAATTGGACAGGGCTCGTAACTGAAATGGATAAAGTAGGAAATATTGGTGAATTTAAAACAGGACCTTTCTATACAAGAGATGATTGGGGAAAACCTGATGAGCCGAGTATTTGGGATCAAGGTGTTCCAAGCGATTTATCCGCTACAATTGATTTTGTCTTCAGGGATGAGGGTTCGGTTTGGGGGTCTGACGACGATACGGACATAGAGTATATTTATCAGGAAATAGTACTGGCCAATAAGACAGTAATGCTCACTGGCCATCAAATAGCGGCAGGTTGGCTTAGGCATATAAAGAAGGAAGAGGAAAACTATTTGTGGGTTTCTAACGAGAGGGCGTTTAAATTAATGCAAAACGGCATCATACCGCCGGAGACGGGTAACCCGACCAATAATCCTTATTATGAAATGATTGATGCGCAATTGACTACGGAAATTTTTGGTCTGTTTGCTCCTACTCGCCCGGATATCGCATTAAAAATGGCTCACTTGCCAATTCAAACAACAGCAAGGTATAACGCTGAATGGGCCTCAGAGTTTTATGTGGTTATGCATTCTATAGCTTCTAATGTGGAATCCGATACCTCCTTAAAGGAGACTATTTTTCATATGGCTCAGGAGGCTAGGAAAAGACTTCCACATGAATCTTATTCGGCTAAAATGTTTGATTATGTAATGAGCAGATATATTAAAGACATTCCATGGGAACAGGTAAGAGATGAAGTCTATGAAAAATATCAATTAAACCAGGAGGACGGCTATGACATAACTTCTAAAAACCTATATTGTAATGGATGTTTTGCTTCTGGAATTAATTTTGCTTCCAGCATAATCAGCTTGCTATATGGTGAAGGGGATTTAAAAGAAACCATTAAGATAGGGTCATTGGCAGGCTGGGATTCTGATAATCCTACCGCCACTTGGGGCGGCTTATTAGGGTTTCTCTTGGGAAAGGAGGGTGTTGAAGAAGCTTTCGACAGAAAGTTTGCAAGTAAATATAATATACATAGAACCAGAATAGGTTTTCCTAATAACGGTATTGATGATTTTAAGAATATGGCAGAAAAGGGAATAAAAGTTATTGATATGGTAGTTCAAGAGCAGATGGACGGTGTGGTCGATTTAAAAAGAAATATATGGTGCATACCTCGGCACAATGCAAATATTGAAACCGCCAAAGGGGATATGGGTGAAAATTAAAAAAGCAACTAATTTACTTCTTGGTAGGGGACACGCTCTTAACCAATATTTTTTGAAAATCAATGATAGAAACTAAACCAAAGAAAATAATTTTAATCACCTCAATTCTAATTATAGTGGTAGTTGCTCTGTTTGTGGTTTCATATTTATCTAAAAGAGAGAAAAGACGATACACGGAAAATCTATATGAATTGCGTTGCGGTAGTTGTCATTTAGTACCAGCCATAAATAATATTCCTAAACCTTTATGGGAAACTAGGGTGTTGCCGGAAATGGCAAAAAGGATGGGGCTAAAGAATTACATGGATGGCCGTGGAAGTTATTCTTCAGAAGAACAGTATTACATCGAAAAAAATAATGCGTATCCGAAAAAGCAAATGATCGATAGTTTAGAATGGCTTAGGTTGTGCAATTATATATTGAGTATGGCCCCAGAGAGTTTGTCAAATTTACCTGATAGAACACACAGGAACAGCGCCCTGAAACAATTTGACACGTCTTTTATCAGTATAAACACGAAAAAACCACAAGGCGGTATAGTAAATCTGAAATTTGATAGTCGCAATAACAGCTTACTTATTGGTGATGTATTCGGCCAGCTTTTTAATTGGAATGGTAGAGCAAATCCAATACTAAATTTAGAATCGCCAATTATTTCTAGTGTTTCAACAGGTAATTCGCTTATAGCAACAGAAATTGGTATAATGAGCCCGAGTGAGATCCCAAAAGGTGAGCTACACCTAGTACATTCTGATACAATAATTTCCCTTCAAAAGGAACTTCACAGGCCTGTTTATACCGAATGCAATGATCTTAATAATGATGGTAATTCTGAAATTATAATATGTGAGTTCGGACATATTACCGGGGAGCTCTCACTTCTTGAAAAAGAAGAGGGGGTCTACATGAAACGAACACTTTTGGCGCTTCCTGGAAGCATAAAAGTTGAAGTCGTTGACATGAATAATGATGGAAAAAAAGATATCATAGCCTTGTTCGCCCAGGGACGTGAGGGAATTTATATTTTTTATCAGAAGGAAAATTTCGAATTTGAGATAGATCCGGTAATACTTATGGGCCCGGAATATGGTTCAAGTTGGTTTTCATTATTGGATTATAACAATGATGGCCACTTAGACATCCTCCTTGCCAATGGAGATAATGCAGATTATTCTAGGTTTCTTAAACCTTACCATGGCGTTAGGCTTTTTATTAATAACAAGAAGAATGCATTTAAAGAAGAATGGTTTTACCCTATTAATGGCGCAACACGCGTATTGAATGATGATTTTGATCAGGATGGCGACATGGATTTTGCTGTATTGTCATTTTTCCCAGATTTTGATAATGGATTGGAGGAAGGCTTTGTATACTTAGAAAATAATAACGCAACTCAGTATTCCTTTACAGCGCATACCACAATAGCTGCAAGTAATGGAAATTGGCTGGTAATGGAAAAGGGAGATTTCGACAATGATGGCGATATCGATTTAATGTTAGGCAATTTTAGTATGCTTGCATCAAATAAGTTCAAGAGTAAGAAAGAGAACGATCTTCTATTTCTTCAGAATAACCTCTTCAACGATAGAAAATGAGAAAATGTAACAAACCAAAACAATGAATATAAAATGAAATTCAAAATCAAAGATCCAATAGTTATTTTTAATATAGTAGCAATGTGTTGTGTACTATTATCGTGTAATACGGATAACACAAAACACTTTAGCGTACAGTTTGACAGCAATAAGAAAGTTTCAGGGAAAAAATTTGCGATTAAAGATATCAATTCTGAAATTGAGTCAGATTGGAGCGATTATAATTTCGTTAAATTAGAAATAAGAATTACTACACCTCAAAGGTTTCAAGTAGGCTTTAATACAGACTGGGGCTACAATGAGATTAGGGTAATGAGTTATGCACCGGGAGAATGGAATGAACTTGCCATTCCATTGCGGTTTTACACCCAATTACCTGATGCGGCTAACGATATTGCAGGTACAATGAATAAGCCGAGGTACACGGGCTGGTTTAATTTAGGAGGAAAAAGAGGGCCTCTTACAGGTGTTGATTCCATTGGATTTAGAATGCATGTTCCTATAGATAACCCTTCAATTGAAATTCGATCTATAAGCTTACATGTCGAAGACCCGGGAGACGAATATTTGGGTCAAAAGCCAATCGTTGATGAGTATGGTCAGTCTAATCTTATAGATTTTGAAAATAAGATAAAGTCTTTAGATCAATTAAAAGCGGACTGGAAAGCGGAAGATGATGATCTAAATATGGAAGAAGACTACAACTATTCAAAATTTGGAGGTTATGTGAACACTCAATTCGAGGCAACCGGATTTTTCCGCACAGAAAAAATCGATAATAAATGGTGGTTTGTAGATCCTGATGGCCATCAGTTCTTATCCCTTGGGGTCGATTGCATTGGTTCTGGCCGAGGAGGAAATGTCAACAGACTGGATAAACGCTCAAACTTTATAAAGGAAATGCCCCCTAAAGACATTGGATTAAACCCTAATAATCCTAATAGCGTTTCTTTTGGGAAATGGAATTTATTTAGACGATTTGGTGAGGATTATGGCCAGAAATCAAAGAAAATGATTATTAATAGAATGTCCAACTGGGGAATAAACACTATTGCTAATTGGAGCAGTAAGGAGGTAATCGCTATGAATGAAAAACCTTTTATGTTGCAACTTCATGGCCTGGGAATAGATGGTGGTATTATGGGGCTTGCTGATGTTTACGCTCCAGATTTTGTATCCAGAATAGAGACTATTGTGGAGAAAACCGTATCCGAATATAGGGACAATCCCTGGTTAATTGGGTATTTTACTGGAAATGAACCCTCGTGGTTAGGCCAAGAATCACGCTTATGTGATTTAATTTTGGCCTCGGAAGCAGAATTACCTATAAAGAAGGCTCTAAAAGCGTATCTTGTTGTTGAAGACTCAGCCGAAAGACGTAAATCTTTTATTTATGAAACGTTTAAAATATTTCTGGAATCTGTCGATACGGCCATTAATAAATACGACCCTAATCATCTTACTTTAGGAATTCGTTTTGGTAAAATACCGGACAATGACATGTTAGAAATTTGTAAGAAAGTTTTCGATGTGTTTAGCTTTAATTGCTATGACTTAAAACCTCCAACAAGGGATATGGATAGAGTTTCAAATATTATGGATGTGCCCATGATTATAGGGGAATATCACGCAGGAACGGTAAATAGAGGAATGGCTCAAGCTTTGGTGCAAGTTGAAAACCAAAAGGAACGAGGTGTCGCATATCGCTATTATACCGAACATGCATTTAGTCACCCTGGATTGATAGGTGTAGGATATTTCCAATGGGCAGATCAAGATTTAACTGGTAGGTCCTATGATGGCGAAAATTACAATTGTGGATTAGTAGATGTCACAGACCGGCCCTATAAACATATGGTTAATGCAATAAAAAAGACGGCCAAGAAACTCTATCAAGTACACTCACAACATGCGGAGCCGTTTAATCAAAAACCACTTGGAGCGGTAGGATATGAACTGATTCCAGACATTTGGAATGAATAATAATTATTTAGAATTTTTTAATCTATTAAATTGATTTGTATATGAGCCGTACTAATAAAAAAACAATATTTATTGCATTTGTGGTATCACTCGGAGGTTTTCTCTTCGGTTTCGACGCAGGTATTATTTCGGGTGTCATGTCTTATGTGGGCCCCGAATTCGACCTGAACGATATACAAAATGGTTGGGTAGTAAGTTCGCCTACCTTCTCCGCCATGATTGCCATGCTTATATCTGGAAGACTGAGTGATTTTTTAGGAAGAAAAAGAATATTGATTGCTGTAGCTTTTCTTTACGCTCTATCGGCATTGCTTTCAGCTTATGCCATTAATTATCAGATGTTATGGATTGCAAGAATGATAGGAGGTATTGCATTTGGGGCAGCCCTAATTCTGGCGCCCGCATATATTGCAGAAATATCGAGTGCAGAAAATAGAGGGAAATTGGTATCGATACAGCAATTAAATATTGTACTTGGATTTTTCGCGGCATTTCTGTGTAATTATTATTTAAATAAACTCAATATATCAGGGGCGGAATTTTTAAGCAATGAAACTGTTTGGCGTTGGATGCTGGGCATTGAATTCATACCGGCACTTATATATTTTATAATGCTGTTCTTTATTCCTAAAAGCCCAAGGTGGCTCTATTTGAAAAGCAGAATATCTAAAGCCAAACAAATACTCACAGAACTGCACGGTTCTTCTAAGGCAAAATTAGAAATTGAGGCTATCGAGGAAGCAATTGCCAGAGACGCCAATAGAGCGAAAGTAAAAATATGGGATTTGTTAAAACCTGGTTTACGTTTTATTTTCCTTGTAGGTTTAACTCTGGGAATATTGCAACAAATAACTGGTATTAATGCGATATACTTTTATGCGACATCTATTTTTAAACAGACAGGAATAGGAACAAATGCCGCTTTTGCATCTGGAGTTTTTTTAAGCTTAACGACCGTATTATTCACAGTAGTTGCAATTTTTCTTATTGATAGAATGGGAAGGAGACCATTATTGCTATTTGGAATGGCTGGAATAGCTATAAGCCTTATCGTTTGTAGCTATGGTTTTGGAAAAGCAACTTACGAATTGAGTGACGAAGATATAAAAGGTCTTCCTGGTATAGAGCAAGAAAAATTAACATCTGTGGCGTCAGTAACTTTTGATAACGATGTTGATTTCAAAAACGCAATGAAAGAAGCTTTGGGAACAAAAGTATATGCTAAAAATGAAGGCGCTATTCTTGAAGCAGCTACCAATATGAACGCCATTTTAGTATTAATAGGAATTTTGTGTTTTACTGCCTGTTTTGCATTTTCACTTGGGCCCGTAATGTGGGTAATGCTTTCTGAGGTGTATCCAAATAAATACAGAGGTTTGGCAATTGGTATAATTGGATTTGTCAATTCTTTTTGTAGTTGGTTTGTTCAACAAATATTTCCTGTAGAGATTTCAATGCTTGGTAATTCAACGACTTTTTTAATATTCGGAATTATTGCCTTGTTAGGCTTTTTTGTTCTTGTAAAAATACTTCCGGAAACTAAAGGGAAGTCTCTAGAAGAACTGGAATCGGAATTAACTTTCTGATTCAAATAATGATATCTTTGTTATATAATTAATAGGAATAAAAATTGGAAGATATTTATAATAAATTTTGGGATGAAGGCTATATAATATTTGAGAATTTTTTTGACGATCAATTAATGGATGCCTATAACTCAAAAATCCTTAAGCACTTTGGTTTAAATCCTAAATGGGAACATAGCGAAGAGTTTATTTCAAAATCCTCAGCGGAGGTAATACCATGGTTTCCATATAGGGACGATAATGGTGGATTTGACGAAATTGATAAGGATGAAAAGTTTAATGACATTACAGATACGCTTCTTACAAAAGGCTGGGATAATCTATATTGCATGATGATGTTTTCGAAGGCGGGAAGCAAAGGGCAAGCATGGCACCAAGACTGTATACCGGATGACCCGTTGAAGTTTAATTTAAATCGCTTGGTTTATACTCACGATATTAACGATGAGACCGGAGGTGCTATTGTTATTATGCCCAAAGCGCACAAGGCAGGAATTCTTCCTGTTGGTAATCCGCATGAAGATTTGGAAGGACAGGTGTTGTATAAGCCTAAGAAAGGTACCGTTATCTTTCTTCACGGACATTGTTTTCATAGAGTATTACCTGCAAAGTCTATACGCATATCATCCAATTTTAGAGTTGTACCTAAGGGAACACCAGAGGATATAACCGATATTTGTGTATATAGAAATATGAAATACAAATTCTCTACTAGCGAAATAATTGAAGAGCGTTTTCATTAAGAATCTTAGATAAAGCTTATCCTGTAGCTAAATAGCCAAACCAATATTAATCTAAACAGAAAACGGAAAGGATTTGGTGTTCACCCCTCCATTATTGATTCCAGTAGCGTATATTCAAAAGCAAAACGGCATGTGCGAGGATGGATTGTTTCAAGAGGCAAACCAATATGAGTACAACAATTACAAAAAACACCCATACATTACCACGACATTTGTGGATTTAAGTGAGTAAAATCTATCGTTAGAACTAGCTTTCTTACGATTTTCGACGTATGCAATTTGTAGTGGTGATTTTTGTTGTTAATCCCTTAATTTATTTTATTTTAGGTGACCCAATTCTCGCCTGATAAGTTATTTAGCCTATTTACAACAACTTTTAAACAATACGAAACTATGAGAAACAAGCTTCTAAATGCATTGCTCTTATTATTTATTACTTCAATATTTGCTCAGAAAGCACAAGTAGAGGTTATTAAGGATTCCCAAGGAATGAAGTTGGTAGTCAATGGCAAGGATTTCATGATTAATGGTATGAACTGGGATTACATACCTATAGGTACAAATACTGTAAATGCGGACTTTTGGAATAAACCAGATGACATCATTAGGGCAGGGCTAGATACCGAAATGTCCTTACTAAGAAACATGAATGTGAATGTGATCCGCCAATATACAGGTGTACCTGCAAGATGGATAAAGTACATTTATGAGAATTATGGTATATATACCATGCTTAACCATTCTTTTGGGCGCTACGGCCTTACCTTAGATGGTGTTTGGACACCCGTAACTATATATGACGACCCAAAAACCAAAGAACATTTACTCAATGAAGTAAAGACTCTTGTCGAGGGTTACAAAAACACCCCTGGTCTGCTCCTTTATCTATTGGGAAATGAAAACAATTATGGTTTGTTCTGGGCGGGAGCTGAAACCGAAGACTTTCCTGATGATGAAGGAAGAATACAATTTATAGGAGAAAGCAGAGGTCGCCCTATGTATCGACTTATGAATGAGGCTGCTAAAATGATGAAGTCTATGGATGCTTCCCATCCTGTGGCTATTTGTAATGGAGATGTTCTGTTTATTGATATTGTTGCTGAGGAATGTAAAGATGTGGATATTTATGGAGTTAATTCATATCGAGGTCCTTCATTTACTGACATGTTCGATACGGTGAAGGAGAAACTGAATATGCCAATTATGTTCACAGAGTTTGGCGCCGATGCGTTTAATGCTATTGAGAATAAAGAAGATCAAAAATCACAGGCCTATTACATGGTAGAAAACTGGAGGGAAATCTATCTTCATGCCGCAGGTTTAGGCAAGACAGAAATTTCAATAGGAGGATTCACATTTCAATTTAGTGATGGCTGGTGGAAGTATGGTTTTGATAAAAGAGAAAATGCGGATATACACGACACGAATGCATCTTGGGCCAATGGAGGTTATCAAAGGGATTTTAGGGAAGGAGAGAACAATATGAATGAAGAGTGGTTTGGGATTACAGCTAAAGGACCAACTTCTCCAAGAGGTCTTTACGATTTGTTTCCTCGAGCTGCATATTATGCCCTAAAGGATGCCCATGAGCTAAACCCTTACGAGGAAGGTGTAGACGCTTCATTTGTTCAGAATTATTTTAATAATATTAATTTAATGGATGCTGTCCTAAAGGCAAGAGGAGACAAAGCGGCTTTTGAAGCCACTCAGGGCGGAAAAATTAAACTTAGTACGTTAAGAGCGGAATTTAGTACGTTTAATACTGGAGGGTCTTTAATTACTACGCCGGATAACCCAGATCCTGATGCAGAAGTATATCCTAATCAATTAGGTTTCGATCATATGCAGTCCTATTACGTGGGTATTGAAGGTAGGCCAACAACTAATATGCGTGCCGAAGTAAATTTCAACATACTTGGTAATGTGGCTCAGAATCCGATTAATGAGATTTTTTATGAAAATGTTGGTCGTCCAATAACTGTAATAAATAATCAAGGAGAAGAGGTTGTTATTACAGACAATAACCGAGTAAGAGTTTACAACGCCGAGTTCGAATGGGATGCCAAACATGCTGATGTTAGAGGGTTTTACAGAACAGGGCATTATCACTGGGGCTATGAAGGCGATTTCTTTGGCGTATATCCCGAAGCAAATTATGGCCCTAATTTAGATATTTATAATGGGGAAATTTTAGGCTTGGAAATTGACGGCAAAAGGGCTTATAAAGGTTTGAAAGCCGCATTTGGACCTCAGTTATGGTGGGGAGCCAATCCTACTTTCTTGGTGAAATATAGAACTCAATTAAAACACTGGGACATCACCGGTATATACCATAGGGATTTGAATACATCATTAACTTTTGATGAAAATGGCCGCCGTGTCTTGGATGCAAATCAGGTTGTTTCGGGCGTTATTCCACCATGGCCTACTGAGCGTGCAACTTTGGTCCTCGAGAAAGAATTTGGAAGTTTTGGATTGTCCTTGGGCGGTATTTGGGGGGGCAGACCTCTTAATGGTAGTACTTTTCAAGATGTAAGAGGAGAATCAGGAAACTATGTCGTTTATCAGGACATCATTAATTCGGATGATAATTGGGGCGGTAAAGCTAAGATAACTGTTCAAGCAGGAAAGTTTAATTGGTATGCTCAAGCCGCTTATATGGGCTTGGTTGCCAATGGTGGCGCTGATGCTACGAGAACCTTTACGGGCTGGAAACTCAAAGATTCGGGAAGTGGTAACCAAACCAACATACTTTCTGGGTTTACTTACTTAATGGGAAATTGGCAAATTGCACCTAATTTTCTTTGGCAAAAACCCTTGGTAGACCCAATGCCTAATGATGTTTCTGCTCCTGGTAGGTTAAGAAACTTTATTGACGATCCTTTTGCTGTCCGAGGAGGTAACAGAGAAACTACGGCAGGGGAATTACTTTTAACTTACGACCCAACACCAGGATCGTGGTTTTACGAATGGGATAACGACCGAGCAGAAGATGCTAAGTTTGCTTTTAACTTAGGTTTTGTTTATAGACATCATCCTACAGCCCAGGATGCTGCTATTGGGTTTTTGGCAAATCGTACATTTTTTGCTTTCCCTCAATCAGCTCCCGCACAGGATCTTTGGGAAATAAGCTCTAGGATCGTTTCCAAAGTGAGTCCTGACTTAGGGATTATAGGTAACCTATATGGCGGCACCGCTCAGGCCAACGGGGATAGCGATAGAACTATTGATAGATTTGGAGGTGACATAAAAATGATTTTTAAGAAATGGAAATTTGAGTATGGTTTCAAAGTAAATGACTGGGGTCCTTTTGATTATCACAGAGATTTTAACTTAACCTTTCCTGTTCAAAATATGATAGATATTTCAACCTCGATAGGAAAACCAGATTGGTTTATTCTTCCCGAGACGAAAATTGGAGTAAGAGGAACCTGGCGTTCTTTAAATGAGTTTTCTCCTAGATATGCACCAACGGCAGTTCCCCCAAACACCTTCCCTCCTGTTCCACCACTTAGCCCGGTTGGATTTGATAACGGAAGCGAATGGGAAATTAGAACATATGTACATATCAACATTGGTAAATAAAATATTATGAAAATGAAAAACATTAAATTAAAATTAGGATATAAGACCTGCCTTTTAGGGCTTCTTTCTGTTGCCTTGGTGAGTTGCGAAAGAGAGCTTTCAGATGAAGCTGTTTTCGCTAAATTCGCAAACGCTCCTGAAATCTTTTCAGATTCGCCAGTAGGACTGGGATCTGACTTTTATTTTCCCTTCGCTGGATCTAAGCCCACAGCCTGGACTGTAGATGAAAATGAAGGCTACAATAGTGATGCCTCCATGCGTTTTGATGTGCCTAATGCAAATGATCCAGAAGGGAATTATGCAGGAGCCATTTTTAGGATAGATGGGGCAGGAAGGGATTTAACGGGTTATAATGCGCTCACTTTTTGGGCCAAGGCATCCCAAGGAGTTGTTATAGGTGAGTTGGGTTTTGGACAAGATTTTTTGGGTAACAAATATCAGGTTAATGCATCAAGTGTAAGTTTGGGAACAAATTGGTCTAAGTATGTTATCCCTATTCCAGACCCTTCTAAATTGATTGAAGAAAGAGGCATGTTTTGGTATTCTGCGGGGACACAAGAGACAGGCGGAAATGGATATACGTTTTGGATAGACGAGCTTAAATTTGAAAACGAAGGCTCGGTTTCTCAACCAAGACCAATAATCTTTTCTGGAGAAGATAGCGTGTTGCAAACATTTTCGGGAAGTGAAATTAATCTTGCAGCGTCTGGATTACAGGCAAAATTTAATGTCGCCGATGGAAGAGATGTAACAGTTAACACGGCACCTGCATATTTTAATTTTATATCATCTAATACCGACGTTGCAATTGTAGACGAGAAAGGAGTTACAACTATTATTGGAGAAGGTGTTGCTGAAGTAACGGCATCATTAGCTGGAATAAAAGCAGTGGGATCTATAACAATAACCTCTAGTGGGGCTTTGGCACTTGCTCCTGTACCAACACGACCAGCGGCCGATGTAAAGTCTATTTTTAGCGATGCATATACACCTGCTACTATTAGTAATTTTAACCCTGGTTTCGGCGGTTCAACTACACAAACAACCGAATTAGGTGCAACAGGTCAAAAGGTACTCTTATATTCAAATAATAATTTTACGGGTATTATTTTCGATAGCACAATAGACGCATCAACTTTAACACATATGCATGTCGATATTTATGCTGAGAATCCAGGAACCAATGTTAACATCCAAATTAGAGATGTTGGAGCAAATGGTGAGATAGAAACAAATATCTTCACTGGTTTTCCTGATGGAGATGACAAGGATAAAAGATATAATGCTACTGGTTTAACTGTTGGGGCCTGGACATCTATAGATATTCCTTTAGACGGGGACCTCGCTGCTCAAAAGAACAATTTGGGAGCGATTATTTTAGCTGGAGGCCCGGATTTCATTTTAGATAATATTTACTTCTATTAAGAATAAGTGAGATAATTAAAATTCAAAATATGAATAAAACAATGAAACATACAAGAAACACAAAACCCTTTCTGTTCATTTCCCTTCTATTGATAGCGGTTTTAGTTATCTATAGTTGTGATACGGATGAAACACAAACAGTAGCAACTTTTAATAAACTTGTTTGGGCAGATGAGTTTGATACAGATGGTACTCCAAACCCTGATATTTGGGGTTACGATACAGGAACTGGTTTTAACGGCTGGGGAAATAGTGAGCTACAGTTTTATACAAGTCGTCCACAAAATATAACCGTACAGAATGGTGTGTTGCTTATTACGGCCCAGAAAGAGAATTTTCAAAATTCTACTTACACGTCTGCAAGACTTTCTACAAAGGGAAAATTTGAACAACAGTATGGGCGTTTCGAAGCGCGTATAAGGCTACCTGCAGGTTCGGGGTTATGGCCAGCATTTTGGTTACTGGGAGCTGATTGTGAAAATGTTGGAGAGCAGCTTGATTCCAATTGGCCATTATGTGGAGAAATTGACATTATGGAATACAGAAGACAAGAACCCACAGAAATTAGCGGCACAATACATGGGCCAGGGTATTCAGGTTTAACCACGCCTCAAGGTCAAATTACAAAAAGTTATGATATAGGAGAGCGTTTGGATGCAGGATTTCACATATTTGGTATTGAGTGGGGTCAAGACTATATAAATTTCTATGTTGACGATGTATTATACAACCAAATAACACCCGCTGATCTCGTAGTAACGCCTGAAAATGAAACTGGCGAGTTAGGCGAATGGGTATTCAATAAACCATATTACATTATTCTAAATTTAGCAGTCGGAGGAAATTTCCCTGGAGCTCCAGACACTGATGAGATATTCCCACAAACCATGCTTGTCGATTACGTAAGAGTATACAAACAGTAACAACTAAAAAAAATAACAATGAAACAATTATTAAGAAAATTTAAACAAATTTCAATACTTATTTTGGCCATTGCCTTTATAGGTTGCGAAGACGATGATGCGACTTTACCAACCGTTACTGCAGGCTTTACTTATACGTTAAGTGATGAGGGTGTGGCTACATTTATTAACATATCAGAGAATGCTAATAAGTATACCTGGAATTTTGGTGATCAAAACGGTACCACCTCAAGTTTAATTAATCCTGTATTCGCTTACGGTATTGGATCTTATACGGTAAAATTAACTGCAATTAATGTTGCCGGAGCATCAGATACGTTTGAGTCAATAATAATGGTATTAGATAAAGAAGCACCGCTAATTGCTTTAATAGGAGACGCAACAATAAATGTGACATTAGGAGATACGTTTACAGATCCTGGTGCTACAGCACTTGATGAAGTTGATGGGGATATTACGGCTAATATCGTTGTTGGAGGCGATACAGTAGACACTAGTACAGAGGGGACTTATGTAATAACGTATAATGTTTCCGATTCACAGGGTAATGCAGCAGATGAAGTTCAGAGAACCGTTATCGTTTCTGCTATTGCGTGTGAAGCAGAAACCGAAGAGTCCTATAATACTGCGGACCTTAATATTACGTTTTTAACCGATCCTGAAGTTGCCGGTGGCGGGGTTAGTATATTCGAGGATAATGTAACCTACGAATATGTAGACAACCCAGATATAGACAATGATGTAAATAAATCATGTAAAGTTGGTAAAATTACTAAATCTGGCGTGCAACCATGGGATAACCTGCAAATAGATTTCGCTGATAAATTTACATTTACAGACGGTTCAAGTATTACCATGAAAGTATACTCTCCAGTTTCTGGTTATAATGTTACCCTGAAACTTGAAGATAAAGGTTCGGCCGGAGCTATAAATTCTGGAGATGTCTTATCCACTACTCAGACTACCAAGACGAATGAATGGGAAGAGTTAACCATTCCGTTTAATGCTAGCAGCAGTGGAAAATATGATAAAATGGTAATTTTCTTCGATTTACAAGGTGTTGCAAATACGAATGCGTACTACATAGATGACATCAAGCTTAACCTCGGCGGTGGCGGCGGTGGCGGCGGCTGTACCGCCGAGACCATGCAGTCTTTAAGTCCTTCGGATTTTAATTTAACTTTTATGAACGACCCTGGCACAACGGCTACTCAAGGGGGCGAGTCAAATAAATTCTTCGAAGATAATGTAACGTATGAGTACGTTGACAACCCGGATTTTAGTGGGTCGGTAAATACGTCCTGTAAGGTTGGAAAAGTAACCAAATCTAACGTTCAGCCTTGGGATAATTTGCAAATTGATTTCGACGAAAAGTTCACATTTGCAGACGGCGATAATTTCACTATAAAGGTCTTCTCGCCTGTATCAGGTTACAAAGTAACTCTGAAACTTGAGGATAAAACCACTAGTGGAGCTACAAATTCTGGAGATAGAGCGTCTACTGCAGCTACAACAAAAACAAATGAGTGGGAAGAGTTAACCATTCCTTTTGGTGCAGGAGATAGCGGTATATACGACAGGCTTGTAATATTCTTCGATTTGGCAACAGCAAGTACAAATACATATTATTTCGATGACTTGAAACTGAACCGTGGCTCCGGCGGCGGCGGCGGTGGCGGCGGTGGCGGTGGCGGCACCTGTCCAGCACCACCAGCTGGAGATTTTATATCAGATGGAGATTTTGAAGCTAATGCTGATTGTTGGGGTCTTTTTGACAATGGAGGGACTACAACCATTTCTACAAGCATAAGCAACGGAGGAGGTACTAATTCTGGTCAAATAACAACTGCACAAGGAGCAAACCCAGGGTTAAAACAGGAGAGATTTGGAGTAGGTACAATACAGCCAAACACCACTTATGTAGTAACTTTTGATATTCAAGCAAGTTCGGCATTAGTAGATGGCGCAGTGTTCCAGGCGTTTACATTTTCTGAACCAGCTGATGGTTCTAATGATCCTGCAACGCAACATGTGTTAGTGGCTGGTGATGCAAGTGTTACAGCAAATTGGGCAACAAGAACTTATGAGTTTACGACTGCTGGTAATGTAGACGGAGGGGTTTCTCTATTATTCGAGTTAGTTTGTGGAGGAGCTGCAACTTGTGGAGGAACTATAAATATTGATAACGTTTCTGTAGTTGCAAAATAAATTGTAAAACGTAGTAGAGGCTAGCTAAATTTTGCTAGCTAGCCTTTTTTATATAAACGATAAGAATTTAAAACTAAAAACACAGTTTTTCAAGACAAACCATAATTTTCTAACCAAATGAAAGAGGTAAAGGGAGAATTAGTAAATCTTAATGGAGAACAATTCTATAAGATTTCCAATTGCGATAAAATGCGACCATTTTTTATGAGTATTGTGAGCGACTCCAATCACTGGATGTTTATTTCAAGTAATGGTGGTTTAACTGCAGGTAGAAAGAATTCAGAATCTTCTTTGTTTCCATATTACACAGATGACAAAATCACCGAAATGGCGGAGATTACAGGTAGTAAGTCCATATTCCAAATAAAGGATAATGACGGAATAAAAATTTGGGAACCATTTTCTATTCGTCAAATGGGTGTTTACAAAACAAAAAGGAATCTTTATAAAAATATCTATGGCAACAAAATTGTTTTTGAAGAAATCAATTTAGATTTAGGGTTAACATTTAAATATGAATGGAATTCAAGCAATGATTTTGGTTTTGTAAAAAAATCTACTTTAAGCAACCATTCTGGAAACACTCTTGAGATTGACGTTTTGGATGGATTACAAAATATTTTACCAGCTAATGTAACATCTGACTTACAGAACAGCAGAAGTAATTTGGTTGATGCCTATAAGAGAAATGAATTGCGCGAAGAGACAGGGATAGGGATATATGCGCTTAGTGCAGTTATAGTAGATAAAGCAGAACCCAGTGAATCATTAAAAGCTAATATCGCTTGGTCCAATGGTTTAGAAAATCCAACTTATTTATTGTCTTCGCTGCAACTGGACCGCTTTAGAAGAGGGGAATCGGTAGAACAGGAAGTTGATATTAAGGCTGAAAAAGGGGCTTATTTTATATCTTCAATGATTGAACTTCAAACAGAGTCAGAGGAAAGTTGGTTGTTGGCGGCCAATGTCAATCAGTCAATTTCAGATGTGATTGGTGTTGCAGAGCTATTGAAGTCAGACGATTTACTGAAAATTGTTCAGGATGACATTGATTTGGGAACCAAAAATCTTGTTAAACTTGTTGCCGCCTCAGATGGACTACAATTAACAAAGGATCCTCTAATCAATATGCGCCATTTTTCCAATACACTTTTCAATATCATGCGTGGTGGTATTTTTGACGATGGCTATAATATTGAAAGGGAAGATTTTATAAAATATCTGCAAAAGGCAAATAAGGATGTTTTTAATGGCAGAAAGAGCGCGTTAAATTCATTAACCGGAATTATTTCTTTAAAGCATATTCAAAAGCTTGCTGAAGAAGATGAGAATAAGGATTTTCAGCGCTTATGCTTGGAATATTTACCTCTTAAATTCAGCAGAAGACACGGAGACCCGAGTAGGCCTTGGAACAGGTTCTCTATAAACACGAGAAACGAAATTGATGGATCAAAAATTTTGGACTACGAGGGTAATTGGCGCGATATTTTTCAAAATTGGGAGGCTTTAGCCATCTCCTACCCCGAATTTATAGAAGGCATGATCCATAAGTTTTTAAATGCGACGACTTTTGAAGGGTACAATCCTTATCGCATAACCAAAGATGGATTTGACTGGGAAGTAATTGAAGAACATGATCCTTGGTCCTATATTGGCTATTGGGGTGATCATCAAATCATTTATTTGCTGAAGTTTTTAGAATTTATAGAAGAATACTACCCAGGAGCTCTAGAAAAACGATTTAATCAAGACATTTTTGTTTACGCTAATGTACCTTATATAATTAAGAGTTACGAAGCAACCATAAGAAACCCAAAAGACACGATTGATTTTGACCATTCCTTGGATCGAAAGATAAACGAAAGGCGAAATGAATTGGGAGCTGATGGCGCAATACTAAGAGATAAAAACAATAGTATCTATCATGTAAATCTTATAGAGAAACTATTGGCGACTGTTCTTTCAAAGATTTCCAATTTTATACCGGAGGGAGGAATTTGGCTCAATACGCAGCGACCGGAATGGAATGATGCCAACAATGCCTTGGTTGGTAATGGCGTTTCAATGGTCACTCTTTACTATCTATACAGGTTCTTAAGTTTTTTTGAAAAAGTAGTTGCGAAATCGAATGTAGGGAAGGTTCTCATTTCTGATGAATTAAAAACCTTTTATGATAGTGTGGTCAACACTTTAAATAATAATGCCCATATTTTAGAGGGAACGATTTCCGATAAAGACAGAAAGACCGTTTTAGACGGTTTGGGTAATGCTGGAAGTAATTATCGAGGTCTAATTTATGAGAAAGGATTTTCAAGTAATAAATCGGAGTTAAGTCTCGAAAATATTGATCAATTTATAAAAGTAACAAAATCCTTCTTAGAACAAAGCATTAATGCCAACAAGCGCAATGATAATATGTATCACGCTTATAATTTGATGACTGTAGAGAATGATGATGAGGTATCTATTTCATACTTGCCTGAGATGCTGGAAGGTCAAGTGGCTGCTCTAAGTGCAGGATACCTATCCCCTACTCAAGCCTTGGATTTGTTGGATGGTTTAAAACAGAGCTCTCTTTTTAGGGAAGACCAATACAGTTATATTTTATATCCGGATAAAGAACTGCCAAAATTTGATGAGAAGAATAATATTCCTAAGAATAAAGTTGAAGAATCAAGTCTTCTTCAAAGACTAATAGAAGATGGCAATAGGCAGATTATCTTAAAGGACATAAAAGGCAATTACCATTTCAATGCGAATTTCAATAACGCCAATAGCCTAAAAGATGCGATTGACAGCCTTGATAGTAAGTACAAATCTTTAATCGAATCCGAAAAACAACTTGTGCTCCAAATATTTGAAGATATTTTCGATCATAAATCCTTTACTGGACGTTCAGGGACATTTTTTGGTTATGAAGGCTTAGGCTCAATTTATTGGCATATGGTTTCAAAGTTATTATTGGCGGTACAAGAAAATTGTTGGAGAGCAATTCATAGCAATGAAAGTGAGGTTGTAACTGGGAAATTACTAGAACATTATTATGAGATTAATGCGGGAATAGGTGTTCACAAATCTCCTGAGCTTTATGGTGCTTTCCCGACAGACCCATATTCTCATACTCCGGCGACTAAAGGTGCGCAACAACCAGGAATGACTGGGCAAGTTAAAGAAGATATTTTAAGTCGTTTTGGAGAATTAGGTGTTTTTGTTGAAGGTGGAGAGCTTAAATTCAATCCAAGACTGCTACAGTCAAGTGAGTTTTTAAACGATTCTGCAATTTTTGATTTCACGAATGTTAATAACGACAATCAATCAATTTCATTAAGCAGTAACTCACTAGGTTTTACGTATTGCCAAGTGCCAGTCATTTATAAGAAATCTTCTAAAACGGGCATAAAAATATGTTATAACAATGGGGACAAGAAACACATAGATAGTTTGAGACTCGATTCAAATACCTCTAAATTAATCTTTGAAAGAAAAGGAGAAATTAATCAAATCGAAGTTCTTATAAACAGCTAGAAGACAATAAATAAGGTTTTATTTAACAACATTTTTTATTAAAAATGATAAAAGACACAATAAAGACAAGCACGGAAAAGCACATAACTGCTGCCGATATTTTAGAAGATCCAAACTATATAGCCATGTCTTATGGGGGTTACCGGGAGAAGACTAGGGACATTCAACCTACCATATCCCAACTCAAGGAGGATATGAAAATTTTATCTGCCATGGGGATTAAAATTCTAAGAACCTACAACGTACAACTCCAAGAAGCTTCTAATTTGCTTAAAGCTATTAGAGATCTTAAAAAGGAAGACTCCAATTTTGAAATGTATGTAATGTTGGGTGCTTGGATTGACTGCAAAAATGCCTGGACAGGTAAAATACCAAATCATGAAGTGGAAAGTGAGCAGAATGCAGGAGAAATTGATCGGGCAGTTGCATTAGCCAAACAATATCCAGATATAGTAAAAATCATTGCCGTTGGTAATGAAGCGATGGTAACATGGGCCACAAGCTATTTTGTAAGACCAAACGTAATTTTAAAATGGGTAACCTACCTACAAGAATTGAAGGAAAAGGGCGAACTTGATAAAGATCTCTGGATTACGAGCTCAGACGATTTTTCATCTTGGGGCGGAGGCGACCCAAGTTATCATACCGAAGATTTGAATAACCTAATCAGGGCCGTAGATTACATTTCGATGCATACTTATCCTATGCACAATTCTCATTATAATCCTCAATTTTGGCTTGTTCCTGAGGAAGAATCAAATTTGCCAGATATTGAAAAAATTGAATCTGCAATGCAACGAGCCTTGTTATTTTCACAACAGCAATATGATGGTGTGGCTAATTATATGAGAAGCTTAGGGATTAATAAACCCGTTCATATCGGAGAAACCGGCTGGGCTACCCTATCAAATGAGCATTATGGGGCTGATGGTTCAAAAGCAGCGGACGAATACAAATCAGGAAGATATTACCAACTCATGAGGGAGTGGACTAAAAAGGAACATATTTCATGCTTTTATTTTGAAGCCTTTGATGAGCAATGGAAAGACGCTCAAAACCCATTTGGATCTGAAAATCATTTTGGATTAATAAATCTTAAAGGAGAAGCAAAATATGCTATTTGGGATTTAGTGGATAATGGAATTTTTAAGGGCCTAAAAAGAGATGGCCAATCAATTACCAAAACATACAACGGTAAAGTGGAAGATTTAATTCGAGAAGTTCATGTACCTCCTTTAAAAATAGAAACTACCTATAATTATTAATTATGAAGAATGTTCTAATACTCTTATTGCTCTTGTTCCTGTCTTCTTGTAATACTTCAAAAAAGAAGAGTGACCATGTGGTTAATGAAAATGAACAGATAACTGCCAAAGATATTTTAGGCAATCCTGAATATTTGGCCATGTCTTATGGTGGATATAGACACCCCGATCATAGTATTGAACCCACTAATGATGAGCTAAAGGAAGATATGAAGCTCTTGCATGCCTTGGGTATTAGAATCATTCGAACATATAAAGTTCACAAACCCCAAGCCGAGAATTTATTAAAAGCAATTAGCGAATTAAAGCAAAATGATCCAAGTTTTGAAATGTATGTGATGCTTGGAGCGTGGATAGATTGTAAAAATGCATGGACGGACAAAGAGCCTATTCATAATATAGAAAGTGAGGCCAATAAACCACAAATGGAAAAAGTGGTGAAACTGGCAAACCAATATCCAGATATTGTAAAGGTAATTGCTGTAGGAAATGAAGCGATGGTGAAATGGGCGACGAGTTATTATGTAGAGCCTTGGATTATCTTAAAATGGGTAAATTATCTTCAAGATTTAAAGAAAGAAGGAAAATTACCGATGAGCTTGTGGATAACAAGTTCCGATAACTTCGCTTCCTGGGGTGGCGGTGGAGAAGAATACCATACTGAGGATTTAAATACACTAATTAATGCTGTCGATTTTATTTCCATGCACACCTACCCTATGCATGATACGCACTACAATCCGGATTTTTGGTTAAACCCTGAAGGTTTAGAAGGTAAAAGTGAGAGGGAAATAATTGATATCTCTATGTTAAGGTCAAAGAAGTATGCGATTTCTCAATATGAGAATGTAAAAAAATACATGGAAAGTATTGGCGCTGATAAGCCAATTCATATTGGTGAGACGGGGTGGGCAAGTTTTTCCTCAGATCATTTTAGTCCCGAAGGGTCTAGAGCATGCGATGAGTACAAACAGGCACTTTACTATAAGCACATGCGAGATTGGACTAATGAAGCGGGTATGTCATGTTTTTATTTTGAAGGATTTGATGAACCCTGGAAGGGTGGTGATGATCCGGGCAACTCCGAGAAGCATTTTGGCCTGTTTACTGTAGATGGTAAAGCAAAATATGCACTTTGGGATGAAGTGGACAAAGGACTATTTGATGGGCTTACAAGAAACGACAATCCAATCACCAAGACCTATAATGGAGAAAAAGATGCCTTGATGAAAGAGGTGCAAGTTCCTCCAACGCTTAAGGAATGGAGTGTCAATCAACACGAATAAAAAAAGGCGATTTAAATGAATAGCTTAAGACATATAATATTATTTATTACCGTTGCGCTGCTTATGACAAGTTGTAAGAACCAAGATAAAACGATTGTAATTGAAGTTTTCGAAACTTCAGAGGCTGGCAATAAATTGAACAGAATTACCGATTTTAAAAAGGCAGACGAGAAAGTCGTTCTCAAGTTGAATCCTGAAAAAACATTTCAAACCATAACAGGTTTTGGTGGCGCATTCACTGAGTCATCAGCATACCTTCTAAATAATTTGAGCAAGGAAAACCGCAAGAAAATAATCGATGCCTATTTCAGTGAATCTGGGGCCCATTATTCCTTAACAAGAACACATATGAATTCTTGTGACTTTTCATTAAAAAATTACTCTTATACACCTATCGAAGGAGATAAAAATCTTGATCATTTTACAATTGAAGAAGATAAAAATGATTTAATACCTTTCATCAAGGACGCTTTGGCGGCATCGACGGATGGCTTTAAAATTTTTGCTTCTCCATGGACTGCCGCACCTTGGATGAAAGATAATAATAGTTGGGTAGGTGGAAAATTGCGCCCTGAATATTATGACACTTGGGCTTTGTTTTTCTCCAAGTATGCAGATGCTTACAAATCCGAAGGTATCGATATTTGGGGATTCACAGTGGAAAACGAACCTCTAGGAAATGGTAATAATTGGGAAAGTATGCACTTTACTCCTGAGGAAATGACCAATTTTGTAGTGAATCATTTGGGCCCAAAATTAGAGGCAGAAGGAAAGGCAGATTTGAAAATATTAGGCTATGACCAAAATAGAGAACATCTTAAGGAGTGGGTAGATTCACAATACAAGAACGAAGAAACTTCTAAATATTTTGACGGCACAGCGATACATTGGTATGCGAGTACGTTTCATTATTTTCCTGAAGCATTACAATATGCACACCACAAAGCACCAGATAAGTTTTTAATCCAGTCTGAAGCTTGTGTAGACGCCCAAGTTCCTGTCTGGAAGGAGGATTCCTGGTATTGGAAAAAAGAAGCTACGGACTGGGGCTGGACATGGGCACCAGAAGAAGATAAATATTTACATCCAAAATATGCTCCCGTTAATCGTTATGCAAGGGACATTATTGGTTGTCTGAATAATTGGGTTGATGGATGGGTAGATTGGAATATGGTTTTAAATAGGCAAGGCGGACCAAACTGGTTTAAAAACTGGTGTGTAGCACCGGTAATTGTTGATGAAGATGCAGATGAAATTTATTTTACCCCCTTGTATTATGTCATGGCCCATTTCAGTAAATATATTAGGCCGGGAGCCACAATAATAGATTTAGAAAATTCCGATGACAACGTAATGGCTACCGCTGCGCATAATCCCGATGGATCTATTGCTTTAGTATTGTTCAATCATTTAGAGTCTCCAAAATCTATACGTTTAAACTTAGACGGAAGAACAGCTAATTTTTCAATTGATGGAAAGGCTATTCAGACCATCTTAATAGATGGAAATAAAACGAATAACTAACTAAACACAGAATTATGTCTAAAGTAAAAACAGCGACAAAAGACAGGGTGCCACTAGGTCAAAAAGCTGCTTTTGGCGCGGGACATTTGGTTTTAAATCTTTACCCGGGAGCCTTAGGGTTCTTTATGTTCTTTTTATTAACAGCATTTGGAATGGATCCATTCCTGGCCGGTCTTTTAGGAGGATTACCACGTTTTTTCGATGCCATTACAGATCCGATCATGGGATTTATTTCGGACAATACGAGCTCAAAATGGGGCAGGCGGAGACCCTATATCCTCATCGGAGGCATTATTAGCGCGATTACATTTGTGCTGCTCTGGCAACTGGATGAGAATAATTCTGCGGACTATAATTTTTGGTATTTTCTAATTATGTCTATGGTCTTTCTAATTGGAAATACCATGTTTGCCACTCCACTGGTAGGTTTGGGATACGAAATGACTTCCGATTATAATGAGAGAACCCGTTTAATGGCTTTTTCTCAAACAGTAGGTCTTATAGCATGGGTGATTGTACCGTGGTTTTGGGTTATTATTGCTGACCCGGATATTTTTAAAGATCAGGCTGAAGGGGTTAGAACAATGGCACTATATGTTGGGATAGCCTGTTTGCTTTTGGGACTTTTGCCCGCAATTTTTTGTAGAGGCATGGACTCGGGTAATATGGGAAATAGAAAGCCTTTAACCTTAAAGAATATAGTTGCCAATATGAAAGATTTATTCATAAGTATAAGTCAGGCGGTAAAGAATAAACCGTTTATGAAATTGTGCGGTGCTACCTTTTTGGTATTTAATGGTTTTCAAATTGTGGCGTCCTTCAGCTTTTTTATTTTCGTTTTTTACATCTTTAATGGGAGTTACGAGGCGACCGCAACCTGGCCGGCCTGGTTTAGCTCTGTAGGCGCATTGGTTTCTGCATTTTTAGTTATTCCTATTGTAACAGCCATGTCTAACAAATGGGGCAAAAAGAATGCTTTTATAATTTCAACAGCACTTTCAATTGTCGGATATATTTTAAAATGGTGGTCCTTTAATCCGGATAATGTCTGGCTTTCTTTTATTCCGATTCCCTTAATGTCATTTGGGTTAGGAAGCCTGTTTACCTTAATGATGAGTATGACCGCTGATGTTTGTGATTTGGATGAACTTAGGAATGGCATGCCTAGAAAAGAGGGAACTTTTGGAGCTTTATATTGGTGGGTCGTAAAGCTTGGTCAGGGCTTAGCTTTAGTTTTAGGGGGTCTTGTATTGAGTTTAATAGGTTTTGACGGGAATGCCGCTACCCAAACAACCGATACCCTTACAAACCTGAGGATAGCGGATATTGTTATTCCAGTAGTAACAGCGTTACTCGCCATTTGGGTAATGTGGAAATACAGCCTAAGCGAAGAAAGGGCCAAAGAGATTAAACAACAATTGGAGGAAAGAAGAGGCGTATTGTAAATAGAAATGGGTCAATGATTTAATTAAACTAAGAATACCATGTCAACAAAACTTATAATTGCGGGATTTGTGCTTATTTTAATTGCAATCCTTAGTAGCATAAAAAGGAAAACTGGAGCTAGAATCATAAGTGCCAAACTGGGAATACCTGCAGGCATAATAGGGGTGTTAATACTCATATATGCCAGCTATTCCTCCCAACTGGTGAACTACAATAGACAAATCGAACAAATTTCAATTGGAAAAAAGTTAAATATAGAAGGTCCGGTGAAGTCGACCAGGGTTATTTCTCCTATTGATAAGGATTCTGTGGATTGTAGAATTTTAGTCATGGGAGTTTATCCGGACGCCAATGAAAATGATATTTGGGTGTTAATTCGCCCCTCAGATGATCGCTATTACCCACAGTCCGATTACACGAATACCTCTTACAAAAGAGACGGAGAATGGCAAGTCGTTACACGATTTGGAGGAGAATTAGGCGAAACCTACGACTTAATCGTTTATGAAGCGGATAGCTCGGCATCCAGCTTCTTTAGTGAAACGATTTCAAAATGGAAGGAAAAGGAAGATTATCCGGGATTGCAACTTGAAGAATTGCCCACTGGGGCCAATGAAGTGGATAGAATTAAAGTTTACACCCGAAAGAACTGTAGGGGAGTATTTTAGAACATAAATAAGAAATAATCAAATAATGTTTAATAATTAAAGAATAGAAAAATGTCTTATAGAGAAGAAGCGTATTACAAATTTAATTACAGTCAAATAGCGACTAAGGGCATAGATCTTTCAGGTTTTTCTTTAGAGGATCTGAAGGCATTGTGGCGTAGAACCATTCAAGAGGGGTTTCATGGCATCTGTTTTAGCATGTATAAAGATGGACAATCTCCTGGTGATGATATCAGTATGGAGCAAGTTGAACAACGTATTAATATATTAAAACCTTATGTTGGTGCAGTGAGGTCCTTTTCATGTATTGAGGGCAATGAGTTTGTCCCAATAGCGGCAAAAAAGAACAACCTTAAAACATTGGTGGGCGCATGGCTTAGTGATGATAAGGAGGATAATGAAAGGGAAATAGAGAGTTTAATATCGCTTGCCAAAGCCGGGAATGTCGATGTTGCCGCCGTCGGAAACGAAGTGTTGTATAGAAACGATTTGACGTTAGAAGAATTAGTTGGATACATTACAAGAGTAAAGGAAGCCCTGGCGGGCTTAGATATCCCCGTAGGCTATGTAGATGCATATTATGAATTTTCAAGACATCCTATTCTAGTTGAAAGTACCGATGTGGTTTTGGCAAATTTATATCCTTATTGGGAGGGATGCCCTATTGAATATGCTTTGAGCCATATGCAGGCAATGTATGGTTCTGTTGTCGATGCAGCTCAAGGTAAACCCATTATTATTACGGAAACAGGTTGGCCTAGCCAAGGAGGAGATTTAAATGGTGCTATTGCAGGCGAGGAAGCAGCAATGAAGTATTTTATAGATACCATTAGATGGACCAAGGAGAACAGTATTCCGATATTTTATTTTTCATCTTTTGATGAATCTTGGAAAACTGGAAATGAAGGGAACGTAGGTGCTTATTGGGGCCTTTGGGATAAGCATGAGAATCTAAAATTTTGAAGAAATACAATAAATAAATTAACAAAATTCATCCAATTTTGTTTTTGCTTGCAATAGGCGCTATAACAGAGACCGCAAACAGATATGCATTCTTATGTATATAATCAACTAGAAAAGAATCATACAGGTTTTTTCTAAACACATAATAAAATTATGTCAACAGCTACTAAAACGGCACTAAAGAATAAAGTTCCATTTGGACAAAAAGTTGCTTTTGGTATAGGGATGCTAGCGAATCAAATGTTCCCAGCCGTATTAGGTATATTTATGGTTGTCCTGGTTCAAGACCTTGGCTTCCCTGGCTGGATGTGGGGTGTGATATACTTCTTTCCCAGGATATTTGATTCTATTACAGACCCCATAATGGGTTTTATTTCCGACAACACTAAGTCCCGTTGGGGACGTAGGCGGCAATACGTCATGATAGGGGCTATTATTATGGGGATGGCCTTTATAATCATGTGGCAACTCTATAGGGCCGACGGGATAGATTATAATTTTACTTATTTCTTATTATGGTCTTTTGTGTTTTATTTGGGGCTCACAATTTTTAGTGTGCCTTATGTTGCTATGGGTTATGAAATGAGTAACGATTTTCATGAACGCACCAGTATTATGGCAGTAGCCCAATGGATTGGACAATGGGCTTGGGTAATAGCTCCTTGGTTTTGGGTAATAATGTATGATCAAGCGTTATTTGAATCTGCTGATGTAGCAACAAGGACTTTGGCTATTTGGGTCGGTGTTATTTGTATGCTTTTTGCCATGGTTCCAGCTATTTTTATAAAATCAAAATCTACCCTTAATGAAAATTATGCGCCTTTAAAGCTTAAAACTATTGGTAAAAGCTTATTGGAAATAATATCTGGTTTCAAGGATGCTTTTGCTTTGAGACCATTTAGAAAATTATGTATTGCCACATTTTTAGTTTTTAACGCTTTTAATACCATAGCAGCTTTTTCATTTTTTATCATTGTATATCATTTGTTTGAGGGGGACGCTGGTGCGGCAGGAATTTGGCCAACTCTTTTTGGTTCTATTGGCGCCTTGGTAACGACTTTTATCGTCATACCCATTGTTGCTCGTATGTCAAAAATATTAGGCAAGAAGAGAGCTTTTATTTACGCACAGGCTATTTCCTTAATAGGATATATTATGCTGTGGTTCTTGTTTGTTCCCGGAAAACCTTATATGTTTATTTTTGCTTTACCCCTATTCTCTTTCGGAATTGGTAGCCTTTTTGTGCTTATGATGTCTATGACCGCCGATGTTATTGACCTTGATGAACTTAAAACGGGTAAGCGTAGAGAAGGGACTTTTGGAGCCATCTATTGGTGGATGGTAAAATTTGGCTTTGCAATAGCAGGGGGTTTAAGTGGTGTAATTATGAGTTCTGTTGGATTTGATTCAGGAGCTCAGGTCCAACCAGAAGGAGCAATAACAGGTCTGCGACTGTTCTTTTCTGGTTTACCCATATTGGGAACCACTATAGCTATTTTCGTCATGAGGGATTATGATGTAACCGAAGATCGAGCCAACGAAGTTAGAGAGCAATTAGAAAGAAGAAACCCGCCACCATTAGCCCCACAAACCTCTTTTTATCACGCTAATAAATTATTGTCCTTTGCCAATATTGAAGCGGAGGCATATACCTTTGGCGATATGGACTTTCAATCTGAAACTAGTCCTAAAATAAGAGAAGTATTTTTAAGGACTTTAAATGAAGGTATGCCTGGACTGTGTTTTAGTCCCTATAAAGAAGGACAGGGTATTGGTGATATTTTAACGGAAAGTCAAATTAAGGAACGCATGAATATCATTGCTCCTTATACGGAATGGGTACGATCTTTTTCATGTACCGGTGGAAATGAATTTACACCTAAGGCTGCTAAAGAAAAAGGATTAAATACAATTGTAGGAGCATGGATTAGCAAAGATAGGACCCGGAATGAGAGGGAAATTAAAACTTTAATAAAACTGGCCAAAGAAGGACATGTGGATATAGCTGTAGTTGGAAATGAAGTTTTGTTAAGAAAAGAATTATCTGAAATCCAAATTTTAAGATACATTAAAAGAGTTAAAAAAGCCGTACCTCACATACCGGTAGGATATGTCGATGCCTATTATCAATTTTCTGAACGTCCAAAACTTGTCGAGACATGTGATGTAGTCTTAGCGAATTGCTATCCCTTCTGGGAGGGTTATGACATAGATAGTGCTCCCGCTAAACTCAGACACATGTATGCAGTAGCCAAAAAAGCTGCTAATGGTAAACCCGTGATTATTTCGGAAACGGGGTGGCCCAACAAAGGCGAAAATACGGCTAATGCGATGCCTTCAAATGACAATGCAATGAAGTATTTCATTAATGCGAATATTTGGGCTAAAAATCAAGGTATTGAAATGTTCTATTTCTCCTCCTTTGATGAATCCTGGAAAGTACATCATGAGGGAGAGCTGGGCCAGAGATGGGGATTATGGGATAAAAATCAAAATTTAAAATTTAGTTAGAAATGTCTTATAGAGCTGATAAAATCATGTCTTTATCTGGTGGACAGCTGGAAGGAAAAACCGTTAAGGGTCTTCAGAATTTGTTTAAACGAGTATTGAAAAATGGCATGCACGGTATTTGTTTTAGTCCTTACATCGAGGGACAGGAGCCCGGAGATCATCTTACCGAAAAGCAAATTCGCAGGCGTATGAAAATCATCAGACCATATACAAAGTGGATACGCTCTTTTTCCTGTACTGAGGGTAATGAACTTATTCCAATTATTGCGAAGGAGTATGGAATTAAAACCCTTGTAGGAGCGTGGTTGGGAAACAATGAGAAAACCAATAATAAAGAAATTGCCGGTCTTAAAAAATTAGCTAATGAAGGATATGTAGATATTGCCGCAGTTGGTAATGAAGTTTTATATAGAAAGGACTTATCTGAAGATGAACTTCTAGATTTTATTTACGACGTTAAAGGACACATAACAAATGTGCCAGTGGGCTATGTGGATGCCTATTATGAATTTGTACATAAACCTAGAGTTACGGAAGCTTGCGATATTATTTTGGCAAATTGCTATCCGTATTGGGAAGGTTGCAGTATCGAATATTCATTGCTTTACATGAAAGACATGTATAACCAGGCTAAGCGAGCAGGCAATGGCAAAAAGGTAATTATCACCGAAACGGGTTGGCCAAGCCAAGGCGTGGGACTCAATGGAGCGCTTCCATCATCTAAGAACGCAATCAAATATTTTATCAACACTCAACTTTGGTCTAAAGAAGACGAAATAGATATTTTTTATTTTTCATCCTTTGATGAATCCTGGAAGATTGGTACAGAAGGAGATGTTGGTGCTTATTGGGGACTTTGGGATAAAGATGAAAGGCTGAAGTTTTATGAAAAACATGTGTTATTAAGAAGTTAAACCGGGTTGTTTAATGCTCAAAATATGAGAATACGGCAAACATTAAGTTCAATAGTTTTGTTATTTTTATAAGATTATTTACTTGCGAATATTGCGCCTTACTGTAATTTAGAAACGGTTTTAACAAATGAAAATAAGGTTCATTTATTTAAAAATAAGTGTGTTATTTGGTATGGTCTTGGTTTCTTGCCAGGAACCAATTCGAGATTTATACCCTGAAACGTTGGTTGGGGGCTTTACCTTATTAGATTCAGAAACCACAGGAATTGACTTCAATAATGCTATCAAGGAATCTGAAAAGGTCAACCATTTATACTACAATCAAATCTATAGCGGTGCTGGAGTAGCAATTGGCGATATTAACAACGATGGTCTTTCAGACATTTTTTTCTGCGGGAATCAGGTATCAGATAGATTATACCTAAATAAAGGAAATTTTCAATTTGAGAATATAACAAAGAAATCGAGAGCAGCACGAAATTCGGGTTGGTCATGGGGTGTTACGATGGCTGATGTAAATTCAGACGGGTATTTAGATATTTATGTTTCCAGAAATGGGGAATCGATGGTTCCCGAAGATCGTAAAAATCAATTATACATCAATAACCAAGACCTTACGTTTACAGAGTCTGCAATGACTTATGGACTTGCAGATGCGGGCTTTTCATCGCAAGCAGTGTTTTTCGATATGGATAACGATGGGGATTTAGATATGTATCAGGTAAATCAGCCTCCAGACGCAAGGCTTTTTATGCGTTACATTAATATCCCTAAAGAACGTGAGAAATTTTACAGTGATAAATTGTATAAAAATGAGGGAGGTAAATACTACGATGTCTCCGAAAAAGCTGGTATTTCCAGGGAATTAACATATGGATTAAGCGTAAGTGCTGCCGACTTCAATAATGATGGATGGACCGATCTTTACATAGCAAATGATTATGATGGACCAGATTTCTTGTATTACAATAATGGCGATGGCACATTCAAAAATGTAATTCATGAAAAAATAAAGCACATCTCCCAATTTAGTATGGGTACAGATACTGGTGATGTTAATAATGATGGGTTTACAGATTTAATTACCCTCGATATGGCGGCGGCTGATCATTACAGATCTAAAACAAACATGGGTTCAATGAGCACCGCCAAGTTCGATAGCCTTGTTAACGCCGGTAATCACTATCAGTACATGACAAACACCTTACAAATTAATAGAGGGGGCAGGAGTTTTTCCGATGTGTCGAGTATCGCAGGTATTGCGAAAACAGATTGGAGTTGGGCAGGTTTATTGGTTGATCTGGATAATGACGGTAAGAGAGATATTATTATTTCTAATGGGGTTAAAAAAGATGTTAGGAATAATGATTTTTTAGTGGAATTAAAACAGAGGCTTGAATCAGGATCTCAAGAATTTTACGAAATGGCTAAGAAAGCGCCCTCTGTTCCTTTGGCCAATTATGCTTTCAAGAATATGGGCGATTTGAAATTCCAGAAGGTGGCAAAGGATTGGGGTTTCGATTCACCTGGTTTTTCGAGCGGAATGGCCTATGGCGATTTGGATAATGATGGCGATTTAGACTTAGTAATTATTAACATGGATGCAGTTGCATTCGTGTATAAGAATAATGCATCGGGGAACTTTTTAAAAGTGGCTTTGGAAGGGTCTGAAAATAATAAATTTGGCTATGGCACCAAGGTTATTATACATCATAACGGTAATAAACAAGTAGCAGAGAATACGGTTAGCCGCGGTTATCTCTCTTCTGTCGAACCAGGGTTGTTTTTTGGATTAGGAAAAGACACTCATGTTGATAAGGTTGAGGTTATATGGCCGGATGGTAAAACAAATAGTTTTAAAGATATTGGGGCAAATATTGAACTAACAGCGAAATACGCGAAGGCTGGTAAGGGGGTAAGAAGCGAAAAAACTCCTGAACCAATTGTATCTAATGTACCCCCAGCCGAACTGGGAATACGTTATTCGCACAAGGAAAATGATTTTAACGAGTATCAGCGTGAGATTTTATTACCACATAATGTGTCACAAAATGGACCGTTTATGGCAGTTTCTGATGTAAATGGTGATAATCTTGACGATTTGTTTATTGGTGGTGCGGTTGGACAAAGCGGTGTATTATATTTTCAAAGCAAAGAAGGAAACTTCGTAGAAGCCCAATCACAACCATGGGCAGCAGATAAGGCTGCAGAAGATCTGCAGGCATTATTTTTTGATGCGGATAATGATGGGGATTTTGATTTATATGTGGCCAGTGGAGGAAGCGAATATCAAAGAGGTGATGCCTTACTTAAAGATAGGCTTTACCTCAACGATGGCTCAGGTTCATTTACAAAAAGTACTGCACTACCCAATATTTTTGAAAGTTCACAATGTGTAAAAGCCTCTGATATTGATGATGATGGCGATGTGGACTTGTTTGTAGGTGTACGTCTTATTTCTGGTAAATATGGCTTCCCTCCTACTAGTTATATACTCATCAATAACAAAGGAAAGTTTACGAAGGCATCAGTTGATAAGGCACCGGGTCTTAAGGACATTGGAATGGTTACAGATGCAGTTTTTACAGATATTGATAATGATAAGGATGAGGATCTTATAATCGTTGGCGAATGGATGAATATAGAAATTCTAATAAACAATAAGGGGTTGTTTGAAAAAGCAACGGAAAAATATGGATTAGAGAATTCAAGGGGTATTTGGTGGTCTATAACAGCAAGTGATTTGGATAATGATGGCGACGACGATTACATTTTAGGTAATTTAGGACTTAACAATAAATTTAAGGCATCAAATGAGCATCCTTTTAAGCTTTATGCTAACGATTTTGATGAAAATGGCACTAACGATGTGGTTTTAGCTAAGTTTTATAAAGATGATTATGTTCCTGTAAGAGGAAGGGAATGCACTAGCCAACAGATGCCCTATGTAGCAGAAAAATTTAAGGACTACCACACGTTTGCTTCATCTAAGCTGGTTGAAATTTTACCCGAGAATAAAGTGGACGATGCGGTCGTTTACGAAATTAAAAGCTTTGAGAGTATGATACTAATAAATGACAACGGAAAGCTAATAAGGAAAACACTACCAAACGAGTTACAAATTTCTCCAATTAAGTCAGCTTTGGTTTTCGATGTGAATGGCGATGGCCATAAGGATATAATTACCGTAGGAAATCATTTTGGTGTAGAGGTTGAAACCACCCGGTACGATGCTGGTATGGGGAGTATTCTTATTGGCGATGGAAGTAATAATTTTGAATGGGCAGATTTACAAGAAAGTGGATTTTATGTTCCTTTGGATAGTAGAGATATTAAGTATTTAAGTTCAGGGAACAAGACTTATATTCTTGTTGCTAATAATAACGCATCGATTTCTGCATTTGGTTTAAAGTAGTTATTAGGGCGTAAATACCCGTTAAAAACTAAAATTTTTTTAACGTATTCACTTACTAGAAGTCAGCTTTGTGGCGTATGCATGGTTATCTACCACAACATTACCACAACATTATCATTATATTTTTGCAAGTCTGTGATTCAAGAACTGCCCTAACTTCTCAAGAGCATGATATTCAAAGCATTAGAGGGTTTTTATTTGAGGTGTGCATTTATTTCTGTGTGTGTATGTGTTTTGTTGCGGTCTTAAATGATGCAACCCTGATAATATGGTTTACCTTGGGGAACATCGAAATTAAAATTAATCTAAACTGTATTATCATGAAAAAAATTACATTATTACTATTTGTTTTAATCGCCTCCGTTGGGTTTTCTCAAGACCTCGTATTAGGCTTCGAAGCTGGGGAAAGTGGCGGTGTTAATGGCGCCACCTTTGGAGGTATGCCGGCACCAACTGTGATGGCAGGCACAGGATCTAATACATCGCAAGTATTGGAAATTGTTGGGAATACTGCTGGTGAACCCTGGCAAGGCGTAAATTTAAATTTAACAACAAATGTTAATTTAAGCAGTACCCAAACCATGACCATAGATGTGAAGTCTGCAACAGCTATTACCTTTTTAGTAAAAGTGAATGGTGGATTGTCCGGCGCACCCGCAGCAGCAGCGGAAGTTACCCATAATGGTGATGATACTTGGCAAACGCTTGCATTTACCTTTGATACCGCATTAGATGGACAAGCAGCAATGGCGAATGGAATCTATTCTGCTTTTGTTATTCATGCATACTGGGAAGCAGGAGAAGTTACATTTTTCCCTGGTGGCAGTCCCATTGCAACACCGGCAAGAACATTTTATGTAGATAATATTAAGGGCCCTGCCGATACATGTTCAAACGGTATTCAAGATGGTGATGAAACAGGTGTTGATTGCGGAGGTTCCTGTCCAAATGTTTGTTCCCAGCCTCCAACGGTTGCAGCACCAACGCCTCCAACGAGAGCAGCAGCTGATGTTGTATCAATTTATAGTGATAAATATGCGGCCATTCCGGCTATTAACCTTGATGCCGGTTGGTGTGGGGCTGATGCCGTAACAGCCACAACAGCTGGAGGAAATGCGGTTTTAGCCTATAATGATCGAGATTGTCAAGGAATAGATTTTGATGCGAATCAACAAGATATAACGGGGTTGACACACATTCACGTAGACCTTTTTATCCAGACCGGCACCGATTTGGTAGGAAAGGTATTTAATTTGAAAGCGGTAGGGCCTTCTGGTACTGGTTCGGATGACACCATTATTCCTATAGACATAAACGCTTTATCTCCCGCACCGGTTCCTGGTACATGGTATTCGTTTGATTTAGAAGTTGCTTTCACACATCCAACCATGAGGCAATTTGCCATTACCAGTAACTTAAAAAATGTGGTATGGTATGATAACTTATATTTACATAAAAACACGACCCTTGGAATTGAGGGTAATCAATTGGCAAAGTTTAAACTCTACCCTAACCCCACTCAAGACAGTTGGAACATCAGATCCCAGAGTGCAATAATAACGTCCATTAGGGTATATGACGTACTTGGCAAGAATGTACTGTCTATAGCGCCGAATAAAAACGAAACTACCATTAACGGATCCCTCTTGAAACCGGGGATGTATTTCGCAAAGATTAATACGCCCAATGGCCAGGAATCCCTAAAACTTGTAAAAAAATAAAATAATTTAACGTATTTGATCTCAGAAAAGGTGCTCGAAATAGCACCTTTTTTGTACTTAAACATGACATAGCAATGACATCAAATCAACGGCAAATTACGCAATGGATGCTACTTGTTTTAATGGTAATCACTTCACCATTAGGTGCGCAAGTTGCTGTTGGTAACGGAAGCTACACCACCACTTTTCCCGGAACCGATGCGGCAGGCAGAAATGGTTATCCCACAGAATCCCCGCAGTTAAGTGGAAATGCCGCGGGGAAACCCGTTCCGACCAACGACTGGTGGTCCTCTTTAATTAAGTTCAATCATGCCGATAATCTGTTCAATTATCCCATGACCATGAAAACCATAAATCAGGGGCTAATCGTCACCTACATACCATGGGGCGTTATTGACGATATCCAACCCATTATAGTGGGCGTTCAGGGCCTTAATGAAACAAAAGCCACGGTTTCCGATTATTCAGACTGGACGGTTACTATGAATTGGGGCGATCGCTTTAATGCGACTTCAGGTATGGGAATGCCGTTTATATATTTTCAAAAAGGTAATGCGGAGATCGCATCCATTACCATAAATTCCGGAGTAGTTCATGTTTCAGGGGAAATGATTACGGTTACAGATGCCAGAAACGGCGGAGACTTTGCCATTTATGCACCGGTCGGAAGTGTGTGGTCTCAAAACGGCAATATCTATACCTCCACCCTAAACGGACAAAATTACTGGTCCATGGCTATGATACCGCTAACGGCTTCAAATGTGACCACCGTAGCCAATGAATATAAAACTTATGCTTATGTGTTTCCTACGGATACCCAGGCCACCTATAATTTCAACGAAACCACTTCAAAGGTATCAACCACCTATAGTGTGAGCGTAGAGGTTAAGGATGGGTCTGCTACCAATACCAATGTTCTACAAGGCTTATTGCCGCATCAATGGGATAATTTATCACAAAGTTCGGCCACGCCTAATGGATACAGTTATAGCGTCATTCGAGGGGAATTAAAGACTTTGGATGGCAATACCTTTACAACGGAAAACACCTTTAAGGGGATACTCCCTACCATGCCGGACCTAGGAATTTACAGCCCGGGTTTTAATCCCGCCGATCTGCATACAAAAATTTCACAACTTGAAAATGATGTTTTGGCCACCTGGACCGATTCCTATAATGAAGGTCAGGTGATGAATCGCTTGATTCAAACGGCTAGAATTGCAGATCAAATGGGGAATACGGTGGCAAGGGATAAAATGGTGGCCACCATTAAAGCCCGATTGGAGGATTGGCTCACCTATCAGGTTGGTGAGGTCGCCTTTCTCTTCTATTATAATACCGTTTGGTCGGCCATGCTGGGGTACCCTGCCGGTCATGGACAGGATACAAACATTAACGATCATCACTTTCATTGGGGCTATTTTATACATGCAGCCGCATTCATGGAACAATTTGAACCCGGATGGGCCAACCAATGGGGTGATATGGTCAATCTGTTGGTAAGAGATGCCGCAACTTCCAACCGAAATGATTCCCAATTCCCGTACTTGAGAAATTTCAGTCCTTATGCAGGACATTGCTGGGCCAATGGTTTTGCAACCTTTCCTCAAGGAAATGACCAGGAATCGACATCCGAAAGCATGCAATTTAATTCCTCCCTAATTCACTGGGGGACCATAACCGAAAATGACTCCATAAGGGATTTGGGGATTTATTTATACACTACCGAACAAACAGCTGTGGAAGAATATTGGTTTGACATGTATGAACGGAATTTCAGTCCCTCCCATCCCTATAGTTTAGTGTCGCGCGTTTGGGGGAATTCCTATGACAACGGCACCTTTTGGACGTCGGATATTGCGGCATCATATGGCATAGAGCTCTATCCCATGCACGGGGGCTCGTTATATCTGGGACAGAACATCGGCTATGTTCAGAAAATTTGGGATGAGTTAAAGACCCATACCGGGATTTTAAACCCCAATGATACCAATCCTAATTTATGGCACGATACGATTTGGAAATATCTGTCTTTTTTAGATCCTGCCGAAGCGATAGCGCGTTATGAAGCGGATCCTGACAGGAATTTAAAATTTGGGATTTCAGATGCGCAAACCTACCATTGGTTGCACGCTATGAATGCCATGGGACAATTGGATGCCGGCCTTACCGCAAACTATCCCATCGCCGCCGTGTTTAATGACGGGGGAGATAAAACCTATGTGGCACACAATTATTCGGATACGTCCATTACCGTAACCTTTTCAGATGGCTATATGCTCGATGTTCCGGCCAATGAGATGGCAACAAGCAAGGACGTTAGTGCCTCGGGAATAGTAGAATCCGACACCTATCAGACTGCAGAGAATGGTAGTGCCAATTTAACGGCCATAACTACGGGAAGTGGCATTACCAGGGTTGAATTTTATAACGGGACCTCTTATATGGGTGAAGATACTGCGGCTCCCTATACGCTCAATACCGGAACTTTAGCTTTGGGGATTTATAACATCTATGCGAAAATATATGTGGGATCCGCCTTTAGCATCAGTAATATCATAAGTATTCAAGTGGGTGATCAACTGCCGTATTCCGGAACACCAAGCAGCATACCCGGAACCATTGAGAGTGCACACTACGATGTTTTTGAAGGCGGCAATGGACAGCATATAGCGTATTCCGATTCCTCAATCGATAATCAGGGGAATTTCAGAACCGGTGAATACGTCGATGCCGTATCCGATGTTACCGAAGGAGACACGGTAGGCTGGATAACCGGAGGAGAATGGCTGGAGTACACCATTGATGTGCAAACAACAGGATGTTACGATTTGAGCATAAGATATGTCTCGGGGAACACGAGTGGCGGGGGACCTTTCTATTTGGAGATGGATGGTGTTAAAGTGAGTCCGGATATCGTTTTTGGCTATACCGGTAACTGGAACAATTGGAGTACAAAAGCGGTCAGCAATGTCAATTTAACCGCCGGTATTCATGTGTTAAGATTGGTCGTCACCAATGGAGAGTTTAATTTGGGGCGAATGACCTTTAGTTATAACAATACGGTTTGTACACCTACCGAAGAGAACACGGGGTTACCCTTTGATTTTGAAACCACACCGACAACGGCAAACTTTTCAAATTTCGACGGGGGGACCGGAACGGTCGAACCGGTTAGTGCCCCTCAGAGTACAGGGAATAGCAGTACAAAACTTGCAAAAATAGTAAGAAATGGCGGTAAATCCTGGGCAGGGGCCTATTTGAATTTGAATAGCGCCTTGAACTTTACGACAGAAAGATACCTGACCTTAAAATTATGGACGGAAGCACCAATTGGGACCCCTGTAAAACTGAAGCTGGAGCAACAATCCAATCGGGGTAATGCTACCGAAAGGGATGCGGTAACCTCAACCACGGGACAGTGGGAAACCTTGTTCTGGGATTTTTCGGCTGCGGGAATCAGTAGTTTTGATAGTATGGTATTTATGTTTGACTTCGGCAACCTGGGGGATGGGTCGAACACCTCCATCTTTTATTTTGATGATGTATACCAGGTGGCAAGCTTATCGATTGCAGATCGAAATGTAAATGCCTTGAGGCCCTACCCCAACCCTACCAATACGCATTGGACCGTCAAAGCACTGAACAGTAAAATCCGGTCCATAGTGCTATTCGATGTATTAGGCAATGCAATACAATCCCTGCAACCCGACAGCAATGAGGCCTTAATTGAGGGATTAGGTCTAAAATCCGGATTATATTTTGCACAAATGACAACAGACCAGGGCACCTACACCTTTAAATTGATAAAACAATAAGCATTAATTGAGATGCCGGCTATGTGGGCGTGTGGGTTTAGACCCACACGCTTTTTTATGGTTTGAGAAGGCGTAAATATTTCTTTACTTTGTATTAAGCTTCACAAAGTTATGTTTGATGATATTTTAACGGCTGTTCCATTTGGTATTATACTGGCTTTCACTATAGGTCCAGTTTTTTTTGTGCTTTTGGAAACCGGAGCGACCAAAGGCTTTAGAAGCGCTTTAATTTTTGATTTAGGGGTCATCCTTGCCGATATTATATTTATTATCATTGCCTTTTACAGTACCAATAACCTGAGAGGAAAAATTAGTAATGACCCCAATTTTTTAATCTTTGGAGGCGTTTTGCTGATCGTATATGGTGTAATATCCTTTATAAGAACGTCACAGTCATTCAGGGCCATCGTTAAGGAATACCATAAAGTGGAAATACAGAAGGACTATGGTAAATTATTTATAAAGGGGTTTTTACTTAATTTTATCAATATAGGGGTATTATTGGGATGGCTTGGCTTTATTGTTTTAGGAGATTCTTTGACCAGTTCTGAAAATGGAGGATTCATTTTTATTGTGTCTATGTTAGCCTCCTATTTTATAACCGATGTGTTTAAAATATTAATAGCCAAAAAACTCAGAGCCAGGCTAACGCCCAGGCTTATTTTCAAGGCAAAGAAAATAATTGCTATGGTTATTTTGGGTTTTGGCATATTGTTATTGGTTCAGGGCCTTTTTCCAAAGAGCTATGAAAAGAATATAGAGAAACTGGAAAAAATAAACCCGATTAGAGATAAATTACCCCAATAAAAAAGTGACTGGTTTCAAAAAGGCTTCGACTGCGCTCAGCCTGACAATTGATACCCAGTCACTTTTTTGAGGCGTCAAGCGGATTCGAACCGCTGTAGAAGGTTTTGCAGACCTCTGCCTAGCCACTCGGCCATGACGCCAAATCCTCTGTATTTGTAGAGGCCCCTGATAGAGAGAGCAAAAATATAAAAAATAAAGACTTTAGACTATAAACAATCTAATTTTTGCGCGTTTCACTCATTTTAACGGTTACGCGCTGTACATCGCCTCCAATTGGAGGATTCAACTTACTCACACTTACCCAGGCTTTGGTCACCAAAGGGGCTTCGTTGAATATACGATTTAAAATACGCCGACAAACGGTTTCCAGCAAATGGGAAGGTTTATCCATCTCTTCCTTGATAATACGATTTAAAAACACATAATTTACCGTGTCATTCAAGTTATCACTTTTTGCAGAGGGCTGTAAATCGGCTTTAACCCTTAAATCCACGCGGTAATCACTTCCAATTTTAGATTCTTCCTTTAAGCAACCGTGATAAGCAAATACACGAATATTTTCAACTTTTATAATTCCCATGGAATCTTATTTAAGTCGGTAAAATTACCTAATTTTGTTCAAACATTTTTACTTAAGTACAAGAGTTTCCGGTTGCTAATTTTGGAAGTTTACATTTTATGTCTGAAGAAAGAAAATCACTTAATTTTATTGAGCAAATTATAGAAGACGATTTGGCTAATGGGTTGCCAAAGGAAAAGTTACGTTTTCGGTTTCCTCCGGAACCCAATGGCTATCTCCATATAGGTCACACCAAGGCCATAGGGATTAGTTTTGGATTTGGAGAAAAATACGAGGCACCTGTTAATCTGCGTTTTGATGACACCAATCCGGCTAAAGAAGAACAGGAGTATGTGGATGCCATCAAAGAAGACATTTCCTGGTTGGGTTATAAGTGGGATCAGGAGCTCTACTCCTCCGACTATTTTCAAACCCTTTATGACTGGGCCGTCCTATTGATAAAGGAAGGGAAGGCCTATGTCGATTCCCAATCCAGTGAAGCCATGGCCGAGCAAAAGGGGACACCCACACAACCGGGGGTGGAGGGACCTTACAGGGATCGTAGTGTAGCCGAAAACCTAGAGCTCTTTGAACGCATGAAAAAGGGGGAATTTGAAGAAGGAGAACATATTTTAAGGGCCAAAATAGATATGCAGCATCCCAATATGCTGATGCGGGATCCCATCATGTATCGCGTCATCAAAAAGGACCATCACAGAACAGGGAGTGATTGGTGCATTTACCCCATGTACGATTGGACCCATGGGGAGAGCGACTATATTGAACAAATATCACATTCCTTGTGCTCTTTGGAATTTAAACCACACAGAGAGTTGTACGATTGGTTTTTGGACCAGATTGTCGATCCCCGGAAGTTACGGCCAAAGCAACGCGAATTTGCACGTTTAAATCTAAGCTATACCATTATGAGCAAACGCAAGCTGTTGAAGTTGGTGGAGGATGGTGTTGTAAGTGGCTGGGACGATCCCAGAATGCCTACCATTTCAGGGCTTAGAAGAAGGGGGTACACCCCGAACGCCATTAAGAAGTTTGTGGAGACCGTTGGTGTTGCCAAAAGGGATAATGTCATAGACGTATCGCTTTTAGAGTTTTGTGTTCGTGAAGATTTGAACAAGGTAGCCCCCAGGGTTATGGCCGTATTAAATCCGGTGAAACTGGTGATTACCAATTATCCGGAAGGCAAGGTGGAATGGTTGGATGCGGAGAACAATCCGGAGGATGAAGATGCCGGGTACAGAAAAGTACCCTTTTCACGAGAATTGTATATCGAACAGGAAGATTTTAAAGAAGTGGCGGGCAACAAATTTTTCAGACTCAGGTTGGGAGGAGAGGTTCGTCTTAAGAACGCTTATATTATCAAGGCCGAAAAGGTGGTTAAGGATAATAACCAAAATAGTGTCGAAATTCACTGTACCTATTCGGAGGATACGTCGCGAAAAGTTAAGGGAACCTTGCACTGGGTATCGATAGCACACGCCATTAAAGCGGAGGTTAGGGAATATGACAGGTTGTTTATGGATGAGGCTCCCGATAGTTATCCGGACCGGGATTTTATGGAATTCTTAAATCCGGATTCGTTAAGAGTCATTGAGGCTTTTGTCGAACCTAGCTTGAAAGAGGCTAAAACAGGAGACCGATTTCAGTTTCAACGCCTCGGATACTTTAATGTGGATCAGGAGGCGACCCGGGAGCATCTGGTCTTTAATAAAACGGTTGGTCTCAGGGACACCTGGGCAAAGCAGTCCAATAAAACCCCTCAAAATCAACATTCGAATACGCAGAAGGCCCAGGCCCCGAAACGAAAGGCCATTGATGTGATTCAGCAATTAGGCAAGAAATACACCAATTTACCACAGGCCAAACGGGAAAAGGTTAAAGCAGAGATTCAGGAGTTGGCCAAGGCGGTGAGTTACCAGGAGCTTGAACCGTTATTTAACACGGCTGTTAAAAAAGTGGGGACTCGTATAGCCGTGGCAATTACCTTAGGAGTCCTCCTGGAGAATGGATTGTCGAACAATAATAACATAAAAGCCTTCATAGATAAAGCCCTGTTGGATCAAAACGACCTATTAGTTGCTGAGGTTAAGGCTATTATATCGTCTTGATGGCCTTTGTCATATTGTTAAAAAAAGTTCACTTCGCGGTATTTTGATTATATTTAGCAACTAACTAAACATGAATCATTATGGACATTAATTTTTTAGCACTGCTGGTAGCAGCGATTTCTGCACTGGTAATTGGATTTATTTGGTATAACCCAAAAGTATTTGGTAATGCATGGATGCAAGCGGCAGGCATGACAGAGGAGAATATGAAAGGCGCCAACATGGCTAAAATTTTTATTCTTGCTTTAATTTTTGCTTTTTTACTGGCCATGTCATTACTGCCAATAACGATTCACCAAATGGGAGCTATGAGCATGATTGGAGGTTTGGATAAGGTAGATGGCGCTCTACCGTCCTATGCTGCTTTTATGGCAGACTATGGTGATGCCTTCCGAACTTTTGGACATGGAGCACTTCATGGTGTTTTTGGGGGTATTTTTATTGCGCTTCCAATTTTGGGCACCAATGCCCTTTTTGAACGCAAAGGGGCTAAATATATATTCATCAACAGTGGGTATTGGATAGTTACTATGGGTGTTATGGGAGCTATAATTTGTGGATGGCAATAAAAATATTGTAATTTATTCTTATAAATAAAGACTGAAGTGTATTTAATTTCAGTCTTTTTTCTTGACTATTGAAAACAGTTCGCATTTATAAATCTTATGATGAACTCCCTGAGCATTGGAACCATCTCGGAGGCCATGATCTGTTTTTACAAACCCCTTATTTAAAAGCGTTAGAACAGGCCACACCTAAAAACATGCAATGCTTTTATATGGGAGTTTTTAAGAATGAGGATCTTGTTGGAATCGCTATAATACAGCATGTACGACTATACCTGAAGGAGATGTTTAGAAAAACCCCGGCATCACGTTTAAGGGCTGTCCTACGAGATATGGTGTCCCGGGGGTTAAAGGGACAGGTTCTGGTCGTTGGTAACTTAACGCATACGGGGCAACACGCACTTTGCTTTGATGCCAATGAAATCACTCAAGCCGACTATTTTGAACTCATTTTTAAAGGGCTTCAGGATTTGACCCGGGACATCAAAAAGACTGAAAACAAAACCATCAGGGCCATTATTGTTAAGGATTTTTTTAAAGAGGATCCTATTATTGAGGATCCGGGTATTTTTAGGAGACATCAGCTAAACCAGGTTAAGGTACAGCCCAATATGATGTTATTTGTAGATGATCACTGGTTGACGATGGAGGATTACATTGCAGATTTAAATAAAAAATACAGGGACCGATACAAACGTGCGAGAAGGAAATTTAACGGAATCATAGTGAAAGAGCTCGATATAGAAACCATTCAAAAGAATTCCAAAGTATTACATCAATTGTATTTAAATGTGTCCAACAATGCACGATTTAATACCTTTGTCTTACCTGAAAACCATTTTTACAGCCTAAAGCTTCAATTGAAATCTAACTTTAGGGTCTATGGTTACTTTTTGGACCAGACCCTTGTTGGGTTTTACACCCTAATTTTAAACGGAAAACACCTGGAAACTTATTTTTTGGGCTATGATGCCGAACACCAATACCCCAATCAGTTGTATTTAAACATGCTGTATGACATGCTCGAGTTTGGTATTGAGAATCGGTTTTCCACCATAGTTTATGCCCGAACAGCCATGGCCATTAAGAGTTCGGTAGGTGCTAAACCTGTACCAATGGTCATGTATTTAAAGCATACAAATCCCATTCTAAACGCCATGTTGTACCCTGTCTTTAAACTTATGAATCCAACCCAGAATTGGAAGGAGCGACACCCTTTCATTGAAACCAATTAGTCCTATCTTTGTAGCTTAGAGAACTTAAATTTTCAAAAGAGATTAGCTTAAAATCACTCATATTAATAATTATTAACAGTCTTGTTTTTTTCGTTGCAATACTGCTATCCATTACTTTTTATAATCAGTTTTCAGATGTTTTAAAGAATCGAATCCTTCAACAGCTTAACTCTATAAAGACTTTAAAGGAAAACCAGTTAGAAAAGTTGATTCAGGCGGAGTGGCAGGAATTCATCAATAATCCCATTCCAAAATTTCCGGAGGACAGTTTGAATTTCCAATTACCAGAACAGATAAGTGAACCTGGAATTTATGACTTTACTTCCCTAATAAAGAATAAGGAATTAGGCATTGCGTTGGTTAAAATTGAGGATAGTCTTCCCGTTATGAAAATGGTTAAATACGACAGGATTATGGATGTTCTTTTAGAACGAACCGGAATGGGTAAAACAGGGGAGTCGTATTTAGTAGGAGAAGATTTTAAAATGCGAACGCAATCGCGGTTCCTTCAAGAATCATCTCCAACGGATATCATGGTAAATACCGAAGGTGTGCGAAATGCGATACGATCGAAATCCGGTAAAGGCATTTACCGGGATTATAGAAATGTAGAGGTCTATGGTGTTTATAGCTTAATTGAATTTTCAAATTTGAAATTGATTATTCTTTCAGAAATAGACAAGGATGAAGTAGAGGCACCATTGAAAAGTTTAAAATGGCGGCTATTAATTTTAATGTTGGTCATTATGATTCTAGCCATTTTTATTTCCTTGTTTTTAACCAAAATAATTGCAGACCCTATTATAAAGATGAAAAAAAGTCTTAAGGTGATGGCAGAAGGTAATTATGACGGAACAGAGGTGTTTTCCAAAAACTCAAATGAAATAAAAGAAATGTATGATGCTTTAAATCATTTGAAAAAGTCATTGCAAGGGGCAGTAGATTTTTCGAATAAGATAGGTGAAATGAATTTAAATACACACTACATTCCAAAAGGTGAAAATGACTCATTGGGGAAAAGTTTGATTAAGATGCGCGATAAACTTTTAGAGTATAGAAATAATGAAAATACCCGTAGTCTGAGAACCAAACGGCAACTATTAGAAGGACTGGAAAATGAAAGACGTCGTCTTGCCCGTGAATTACACGATGGGATTGGCCCACTTTTAACATCTTTAAAGTTTTATATTGAGAATAAAGTGGGGAATGGGGAATTACAGCAGGAATTGAAAAAATTGACTGATGAGACCATTTCAGAGGTGCGCTTAATGTCGAATGCCTTACTGCCTTCTACTATTGACGATTTTGGAGTAGGTGTGGCACTAAGTAATTTTTTCAATCAGATGAGAAAATCTACGGATATTTCAATAGAATTTGAAGATTTATTAAAACCAAAGCATAGCAATATTACTAAGGATCAAGAAATTAATCTTTTCAGAATATGCCAGGAACTTACAAACAATACCTTAAAACATGCTATGGCAAAACACATTCGAGTCACCCTATCTGAATTTGATGATTTTATTTCACTCTTTTATTTTGATGATGGTATTGGTTTTAATGTAAACAACGTAAATTTGGGTTCAGGTATCGTTAATATTAAAGAGCGCGTGGAAATGTGTAATGGGACCTTTGAGATTAATTCCAGGCGAAGTAGTACAACTTTTACTATAGAATTACCGATAGAGGATGGAAAAAATTAGATTGATTATTGCGGATGATCATGAGTTGTTTAGAAACGGCCTTAAAGAACTTCTAAAAAATCATAACGATGTTGAAGTTGTTAACTGCGCTAGTGATGGTGTAGAATTGTTAGAGTTTATTAAGACAGATAATAATATTGACATCATATTATTGGATATAACCATGCCAAACATGGATGGGTTTGAAGTTTTAAAGCGTTTAAAGCACTTAAACAATGCAATTAAACCAATTGTGATATCGATGCACGATGCGGGCAATTATATCGCTAAATGTGCTAAAAAGGGGGCCTACGGGTATCTTTTAAAAAACACAGATCAGGAAGAGTTGTTAAAGGCCGTACGGATGGTTAGTAAGGGTAAGAAGTATTTCAATCAAAAAATTTCCGAAAAGATGATCAATTTTATGTCGGAACATACGGTTAGTAACGATATGCTCTCGAAAAAGGAACTCGAAGTGTTAGAACTAATATCAAAAGGGTTAACCACCAAGGAAATTGCAGCAAAATTATATGTAAGTTCCAGAACTATAGAAACCCATCGTGCAAACATACTTAAAAAACTCAATGTCAAGAATACCGCAGAACTTATTAAAAAGGCGGTTAAAATAAATCTTATATGATTAATGTGTATCCGTATTATTACGGATACAAAATAGGTAATTTCTCATAGGGTTAAGCACTGTGGTCTGTGCTTAATTTTACATCAAAATTTAATGTATTGGACCTATGAGAAATCTAGTTTTATTTTTGACGCTAAGTTTGGTGTCCTATGGCGTAATGGCACAGAAAAGAAGTGAGTTAAAGGGTCCGGCCTATAAAAATTATAAGCCTTGGTTAAATAAGAGTGAACCTTTAGCAGTTTATTCATTTTCCAAAAAAGAAAACCTGACGGGGCCCGCATTTAAAAACCAGAAACCTTGGAATAAAAACAAGACGGTAAAATACACATCAATAGTTTTTGGATCCGAACGCTCTAAGCTTACGGGACCAGCCTACAAAAATTATAAGCCATGGAACAAAATAAGGAGATGATAGCGTGTTCATCTCCTGTGGACGTGTTATTGACAGGTAGGCCTGCTGTCCCACTTTTTAAATTATATTTTTGACTGTGGGCTTCGATAATTTAGGTTTAAGCCGAATTATTTTCCTTTCTTTTTAGCGTCTTTCATGGCCTCTCCTATCTGGTTGCTTGCCGTAAAACTGGCCACCATATCATTCAGCATATTACTTCCGGCCTGAGGGGCATTGGGAAGCAGGATTAAATTACTATTGGTTTCTTCGCCTAAGGACTGAAGGGTGTCGTAATGTTGCGTGACTACAATAAGGGCCGAGGCCTCCTGACTATTAATACCCACCCGATTCAGGACTTCAACGGATTCTTCCAGTCCGCGGGCAATTTCACGACGCTGGTCGGCAATACCTTGCCCCTGTAGCCGTTTGCTTTCGGCTTCGGCTTTGGCCTTTTCAACAATTAATATACGTTGGGCATCACCTTCGTATTGTGCGGCTATTTTTTCACGTTCTGCAGCATTAATACGGTTCATGGCCGATTTTACCTGAGCATCCGGGTCTATATCGGTTACTAAAGTTTTGATAATGTCATACCCGTAATCCAGCATGGCATCGTTTAACTCCGACTTCACGGCAATGGCGATATCATCTTTTTTTACAAACACATCATCCAACTTCATCTTAGGGACTTCTGCCCGTACGACGTCAAAGACATAGCTTGTAATTTGGTCGTGGGGATAATCTAATTTATAAAAAGCGTCATAGACCTTGTCACGGATTACCTTATATTGTACAGATACTTTGAGGCGGACAAATACATCGTCCAGGGTTTTGGTTTCCACCAGGACATCCAGTTGTTGGATTTTAAGGCTCAGTTTGCCTGCGATCCGGTCTACAAGGGGAATTTTTAATTGTAATCCGGATTGGCGGATACTATGAAAACGGCCAAAACGTTCAATGATGGCCGCTGTCTGTTGTTTTACTATGAAGAATGCAGAAATGGAAATAACGAGGATCAGGAAAATAACCAGCGGATAGAAAAGATAGTTCATGATAGGTGTTTAATTAGGTTTAAAAAATTAAGATACAAAATTTATACTATATTTGAGGGTCATACCAAACCAATCAACCAACAAATGCAATACAAACCTCGCACCCTATTAGTAGCACTTTTACTGGTTTTTGTTACAAAAAGTTTTGCTCAGCATAAAACGTATAAAATTACCAACGGTATTGGAATCTTTGGGGCAATTACCCAACTCGATATCGAAACCGATAATTTTATCACAAAGAAGGACAACGGATTTTTATTCGGGGCATCCGCTACGGTAGATATTCCCCATAGATGGTACAATATGAGCTATGGCATGCAACTTTCCGAAAATTACATCGGTATAGAGGGAAGAGCAACCCAGGGGGGACAGGAACAAGAGCTAATACAATACAAATTATTTGCAGCACAATTGGCATTATTGGGGCATATTAAATTGATTGGTAGCCATTTGACTATTGATGCCGGGCCTATGATACAGTATAATGGGAAACTTGAACTAAAAAATGAGAATCAAGAGGGGTATTATATCAATAATTATGACAACCTGAAAGTAGAAGATATCAGTGCCGTGTCCCAATTTAACTTTAACGGGGTAATTGGGGCTTCGGTAGGATATGGGTTTTTTAGACTAAAGGCTCAGTATATTTATGGATTTACGAACCTCTTGAAAAAACTGGAAGACCAAAATCTGGATACTAGCGGAGGGGATGCTCGCTTTAAGGGCAATCAGTCCATGTTGGTTTTTGGTGCGATGGTTTCTTTTTAAGGGCATGGGCCTGAGGGGTTTTAGCAGCCATTGAAACTACCGATTAACAGCTAATCCGCTACTACCCTGCCCCGTGGGTATGAATTCAGAATGACAGGGTTATGGCAAATGGCGCATCAATGTTTTAATACGACTAACGGTTTCTGTTTTGCCAATCATGTACATGATATCAAAAACATCGGGTCCTTGAAGGGCGCCGACCAGGGCTAATCGTAAGGGCATCATTACTTTACCAAACCCCACATTCTTGCTTGCGATCCAGCTTTTTATGGTGATTTGAAGGTTCTTTGATGTAAACGCATCCATAGTGCTTACCAGAGTTGCCAATTCAGCCATAAGTTCCGGAGTGTCCTCCTTAATTGCTTTATTTAGATCTTTGTTGTCGTATTGTTTCGGGGCTTTAAAGAAATAAAAACTCAGATCCCAAAAATCACTAATGAATGTAGCGCGCTCCTTAATTAAGCCAATCACCAGGGCGATATAGTTAACGTCAATATCCTCCAGGGCATTGTGTTCCGATTTGAATGCTTCAGCCAGACTCACATTATCTTGCAACTGCATGTATTGATGATTAAACCACTTGATTTTGTCGGCGTCAAAACGGGCGCCCCCTTTGTGAACCCGTGCAATGTCAAAATTGGTGATTAGGGCTTCCAAACTAAACAGCTCTTGTTCTGTACCGGGATTCCAACCCAAAAAGGCCAAAAAGTTAACTACGGCCTGGGGGAAATACCCTTCTTCCTTATACCCTCTGGAAATCTCATGGGTTTTGGGATCCTCCCATTCCAGAGGAAATACGGGAAACCCGAGTTTATCACCATCACGCTTACTTAATTTGCCTTTACCCGTTGGCTTTAATATTAAGGGAAGGTGCGCAAATTGAGGGATGTCCCATCCAAAGGCCTTGTACAGGAGATAATGCAAAGCTAAAGAGGGCAGCCATTCCTCGCCACGGATAACATGAGAAATTTGCATGAGGTGGTCGTCAATAATATTGGCGAGGTGATAGGTAGGCATACCATCACTTTTAAACAGGATTTTATCATCTAAGGTATTGGAGTCTACCTTGATATCACCGCGAATCAGGTCTTTCAAATGGAGGGTTTGCCCTTGTGGGGATTTAAAGCGAATCACATAGGGTTCTCCGGCATGTATCTTGGCCTGGGTTTCTTTGGCGCTTAAGGATAAGGAATTAGTAAGCTTTAACCGGTTGTGCCAGTTATACACAAAGGTTTTGCCTTTTGCCTCGTGGTCTTTTCTATGGAAATCCAGTATTTCTGCAGTGTCAAAGGCGTAATAGGCATGACCGGATGCAATTAACACGTCGGCATATTGTTTGTACAACGCTTTGCGCTCACTCTGTCTGTAGGGGCCAAATCGTTCGTTTTTACCCGGGCCCTCGTCAAAGGGGATGTGGCACCAGTTCAAGGATTCAATAATGTAGTTTTCAGCGCCTTTTACAAAACGATTTTGGTCCGTATCTTCAATTCTAAGCACAAATGTCCCACCGTGTTTTTTCGCGAATAAATAATTGAATAAAGCAGTACGAACACCACCTATATGTAATGGTCCCGTTGGACTTGGCGCAAAGCGCACACGTACGGTTTTGGTCATTTTTGGTTATTTTGAGCAAAGATACAATTAACACATAATTATAAGCCCCGTACTAAATAAAATTGTAGTTTAGTATCACTGTTTTTATAGGATGAGCGATTTTAACGACATAGTCATTAAGTTAGAGCAATTCATTAGGAAGTATTACCTCAATGCCTTGCTAAAGGGGATCATTTTGTTTTTTGCCATTGGGTTGTTGTATATGTTAGTGGTGCTCTTTGTGGAATACATGTTATGGTTAAACCCCACGGCCAGAACGGTTTTGTTTTGGGTCTTTGTTAGCGTTGAGCTGTTGTTATTGGCGAAATTTGTGGTTTTGCCGCTGGCCAAACTCTTTAAGCTTCAAAAGGGGATAGACCATGAAGCGGCCTCTAAGATGATTGGAAGATACTTCCCCGAAGTCAATGATAAATTGCTCAATGTCTTACAGCTTAATCAATCCAGGCACCAGTCGGAATTGGTATTGGCCAGTATTGAACAAAAATCATTGGAATTGAAGCCCATACCGTTTAAAGTGGCCATTAACCTGCGTAAAAATACCAAATATTTGAAATATGCAGCCATTCCTGTGGCGATCCTTTTGGGGAGTTTCGTTTTTGGAAATTTTAACTGGTTTAGTGACAGTTACACCCGTGTCGTGCATTTCAAAACACCATTCGAACCGCCAGCTCCTTTTACGTTTTTTGTGGTGAACGAAGCGTTGAATACGTTTGAGAATCAGGACTTTAAACTTATTGTAAAGACGGTAGGTGAGGTGGTTCCCGAAAATGCCCGAATCCAATTTAACGGGGAGTCCTATTTTTTACAGAAGACCAATGCAACGACCTTTGAGTTTGTATTTTCCAAACCCCAAAGCCCTGTAGAATTTCAATTGGAAGCGAACGGCATTCAATCCAAACCCTATGAGTTAACGGTTCTTAAGGTGCCCGCCTTAGTAAATTTTGAAATGGCCTTGGATTATCCTGTGCATACAAAGAAATCCAATGAAGTGATCAAAAGCACGGGAAATGCATCCGTGCCAGAGGGAACTAAAATCACCTGGAAGGTCATAACCAAATCTACAGACAGCGTACACCTATATGCCAAAGATACGCTCGGGTTTTCATCAGGTCAATCCAACGTGTTTGAGGCCTCGAAGCAGGTGTTTAACCATGTCGATTATCAAATTAGTACCAGTAATGAGAACGTTAGTAATTATGAGAATTTGGCCTTTAGAATCACCGTTATTAAGGATGAATTTCCCGAATTGAACCTTCAGGTGCAAACGGATAGTATAGACCAGCAAACCCTATATTTTTATGGCCAGGCCAGTGATGATTACGGGCTGTCAAAGCTGGAATTAGTGTATTATCCTTTGGATGATACAAGCCATAAAAAAACGGAATCAATTGCCATTTCTGCGTCCAACGTGTCCCAGTTTGTAAGCGTGTTCCCGGATGGTCTGGAGGTTGAAGAGGGCCGACCTTATGAATTGTATTTTCAGGTTTTTGACAATGATGCTATTAATCATTTCAAAAGGGCAAAGAGCAGCACATTTACCTACAGAAAACGAACCGATGAAGAGGAAACAAAAAGACGTTTGGAGCAACAGAGTCAAACCATTCAGGACATCAACAATTCCTTAAACCATTACAAAAAACAGGAACAACAACTGGAGGAATTAACCAGGACCCAGAAAGAAAAATCCTTGCTGAATTTTAATGACAAGAAGAAATTGGAATCATTTTTAAAGCGACAGGAGCAGCAGGATGAAATGATGAAGCATTTTAACAAGAAGTTAAAGGATAACTTAGAGGATTTTCAAAAGGAACACCGGGATAAGGATGTGTTTAATGAGGATTTGAAAAAGCGATTGGAAGAAAATGAAGCCCAGTTAAAACAGGATGAGAAATTGTTGGAGGAATTGAGACAACTCCAGGATAAGATTAATCAGGAAGATTTAGTAGAAAAACTGGAAGAGCTGGCCAAGCAGAATAAAAATAAAAAGCGCAGCCTGGAGCAGTTATTGGAGTTAACGAAACGGTATTATGTTGAAAAAAAGTTTAATAAGCTTAATGAGGATTTAATGAAATTAGGGGAGGAGCAGGAAAAATTATCAAACAGCGCCGAGCAAGACCAATTAAAAGAACGCCAGGAAGAACTCAACAAGCAGTTTGATGCGTATAAAAAGGATTTGGATCAATTGGAAAAAGACAACAAGGGCCTGAAGAAACCATTGGACATCCCACGCGATAAATTGGATGAAAACGAAGTGGATAAGGAGCAGGATAAGGCTACAGAACAATTGCAGGAAATGGCTCCGAATCCTATGGGCGAGGAGGATCAGGGAGATCAAAAAGAGAAAGATGAGAATTTAAAAAATGCTCAGAAAAGTCAAAAGAAAGCCGGTCAAAAAATGAAGCAGATGAGTCAGCGCATGCAAAGTAGCATGCAATCGGGTGGCGGGGAACAGATGCAGGAAGACATCCAAATGCTTAGGCAAATATTAGATAATTTACTGCTCTTTTCCTTTGATGAAGAGGACTTGATGCATCAATTCAAGACCATTGAGGTCAATCATAATAAATATGCGAACTACCTGCGTGAGCAAAATTACCTCAAAGAACATTTCGAACATATTGATGACAGTCTTTTTGCCTTGTCATTACGACAGCCAAAAATTTCAGAACAGGTGAATAAGGAGATCACCGAGGTGTATTTTAATATGGATAAAGCTTTGAGTCTTTTAGCCGAAAATCAACTTTATCAAGGGGTGTCGAAGCAACAATTTGCGGTTACTGCTGCTAATAATTTGGCCGATTTTTTAAGTTCCATTCTGGACAATATGCAGGAATCGCTGAGCATGAAGCCCGGTAACGGTAAAGGCGAGATGCAGTTACCCGATATTATTATGGGTCAGGAAGAACTTAAGAAAATGATGCAGGAGGGCATGAAGGACAGTGAGGAGGGCCAACCAAAAAACGAAGGAGAACGTCCCAATGGATTAGAGGAAAATGAAGGCGATGGTAAAAATAAAGGGGAACAAAAGGACGGTCAAAAGGAAGGTGGTGAAGGTCAGAATTTTTCCGATGAGTTTATCAGTGAAAAGTTGTTTGAGATCTATCAGCAACAGCAGGAATTGCGTAAGGCATTGAAAGAACGTCTGGAAAAGGAAGGCCAGCGCGGTGTTGGAGATCGCATTTTAAAGGACATGGAAGAGGTAGAACTCGATTTGCTGAATAAAGGGTTTACACAGCGAACGCTTCAAAAGATGATGGACTTGCAGCATCAACTTTTAAAGTTGGAACAGGCCACTTTACAACAGGGCCAGGAGGATAGACGGGAATCCGAGTCGAATACCAAAACCTTTACGAACACGAGTACCAATGCGATTCAGTCGGCCAAACAATATTTTAATACAACGGAAATATTGAATCGACAAGCCTTACCTTTGCATCTCGAATATAAAAAGAAAGTAAAAGCCTATTTTAATTCAGTGAATGATTGATTATAATTATGAAACCGATTTTAAGTTGGATAATGAATTGGAGATTTCAAATTGGATCTCTAAGGTCATTGGCTTAGAGGGATGTTCTGAAGGCGATATCAGTTATATATTTTGTGACGACGCATATTTGCATAAATTGAATGTCGAATTTCTAAATCACGATACGTTGACGGATATTATAAGTTTCGATTATTCTATAGGAAAAATAATACAAGGCGATATTTATATTTCCGTAGAACGGGTAGCAGAAAATGCCGGGACTTTTGGGGTGGCTTTTCATAATGAATTACTTCGCGTTATGATTCATGGTATTTTGCATTACTGTGGGTATACCGATAAACACGAGACAGATAAGGCAAACATGAGAGCTAAGGAGACCCATTACCTTAATCTTTGGGGGTAACAATTCAGGAATTCGACGTATATTTGCAAACTTTAAGGTACGGTGTTCCACGTGGAACAATGTAATGCTTATTTGATTAATTATGTTTAATGAAGTTTATGATGTTATAGTTGTTGGAGCCGGTCATGCGGGAAGCGAAGCGGCGGCAGCGGCGGCAAACATGGGGAGTAAGACCCTGCTGGTTACTATGAATTTGCAGAACATTGCGCAAATGTCTTGTAATCCGGCTATGGGTGGTATAGCCAAGGGTCAGATTGTACGGGAAATTGATGCTTTGGGAGGCTATAGTGGACTGGTGTCCGACACCTCGGCCATTCAGTTTAAAATGTTGAATAAGTCCAAGGGACCGGCGATGTGGAGTCCCCGGGTGCAGAGTGACCGAATGCGTTTTGCTGAAGATTGGAGACTCCTTTTAGAACGCACGCCAAATCTTGATTTTTATCAGGACATGGTAAGCGGTCTTCTTATTGAAGGAGAGCGTGTCGTGGGTGTAAAAACGGCTTTGGGGGTCGATATAAGATCCAAATCGGTAGTGTTAACCAATGGCACTTTTCTCAATGGACTCATCCATATTGGAGATAAAAATTTTGGTGGAGGCAGGGCCGGTGAAAAGGCCGCTACCGGAATTACAGAACAATTGGTCGATTTAGGCTTCGATGCCGGACGGATGAAAACCGGAACACCTCCCCGGGTGGATGGACGCTCTTTGGATTATTCCAAAATGGTGGAGCAGCCCGGTGATGCGCAACCTGAAAAATTTTCCTTTTTAGATATCACCAAACCTTTGGAAAAACAACGGTCCTGTTACATGACCTATACGAGTGCGCTGGTTCATGATCTGTTACGGGAAGGCTTCGATCGGTCTCCTATGTTTAATGGACGCATTAAAAGTTTAGGGCCACGCTATTGTCCATCCATAGAGGATAAAATTAATCGTTTTGCCGATAGGGAAAGACATCAGTTGTTTGTCGAACCGGAAGGATGGAATACTGTTGAGGTTTATGTGAATGGATTTTCCACCTCCCTTCCCGAGGAGGTTCAGTTTCGGGCATTACGTTCTGTTGAAGGCTTTGAGAACGTTAAGTTTTTTAGACCCGGTTATGCCATAGAATATGATTATTTTCCTCCCACTCAACTTTGGCATACTTTGGAAACCAAATTAGTTAAAGGCTTGTTTTTTGCCGGACAGATAAACGGGACCACGGGTTATGAAGAGGCGGCTTCACAAGGATTAATGGCCGGAATAAATGCCAGTTTAAAGGTCCAGGGGAAAGCACCCTTTACCCTACAACGCGATGAGGCCTATATAGGCGTTTTGATTGATGATTTAATTACGAAAGGCACGGAAGAACCCTACAGGATGTTTACCTCAAGAGCGGAATACAGAACCTTATTGCGTCAGGATAATGCCGATTTGAGACTAACCCCTAAAGGCTATGCATTGGGATTGGCCTCTGAAAAGCGATTAAGACGTATGGAGGAAAAGCAGGCATCCTCGAAGCATTTTGTGTCCTTTTTTAAAAACACCAGTGTGCGTCCTGAGGACATCAACCCCATTTTAGAATCCCATAATTCAGCCCCGGTGAGTCAGGCCGGAAAGCTGTTTAAGATTTTTGCCAGACCCAACCTGGACATGAAGGCTATGCAACAGCTGGAGAGCGTTGCGGCCTACATCCAGGATCATCAGTTGGATCGGGAGGTTATTGAACAAACCGAAATTCAAGTGAAATATTCCGGGTATATCGCGAAGGAAAAAAACAATGCCGACAAGCTCAACCGATTGGAATATGTAAAAATTCCGGAGGATTTCGACTATGCTAAAATCAAATCCATGAGTTTCGAAGCGCGTGAAAAGCTTAAAAAAGTACGGCCAAAGACCGTTTCACAGGCCTCCAGGATTAGTGGGGTGTCCCCCAATGACATTTCAGTTTTATTGGTTTATATGGGAAGATAGACCCCATATGTTCCACGTGGAACATTATAGGGGATATTACAATTTTAATTAAAGCGTGGTTGATTTGTGATAACAGAAAGGGAAATTCAATTTTATTTAGAAGTTAAGGATCATTCCGTTTCGGGAGAGGTATTCAAGTTAATGGAAAACCGGGAATACGGATTTTTAGAAACGGTACCGCAACCCCCTCAGGAAAGGTGGTCTGAATATTACCAAAGCGAGGATTATATTTCGCATACGGGAAACCGACGAAATTGGTTTGAACACGGCTATCACCTTGTAAAATCTGTAACGCTAAGATCCAAGTTAAAATGCGTTAGACGTTGGTCGGGGGATGGCAATCATCTGTTGGATGTAGGATGCGGCACGGGAGATTTTCTGGAGCGGGCCATGATAAAGGGCTGGAGCATTACCGGAATTGAACCCCATGATCACGCAAGAGCCTTGGCGAATCAAAAAACAAATGATGCGGTACATCCTCCGGAGTGGTTGGCCACGCGTCATGAAAGGCGTTTTGATGTCATAACCTTGTGGCATGTTCTGGAGCACTTACCCAATTTAGAGAAACAGCTTAGGCTGTTTAAAAAACTTTTAAAACCTCAGGGCACTTTAATGATAGCCGTACCTAATTATAAAAGTTATGATGCCTCATATTATAAAAACTTTTGGGCAGCCTATGATGTGCCCAGACATCTATGGCATTTTAATAAAGCCTCCATTTCTAAATTGGTAGAACGGCACGATATGAAAGTGGTTGCCATGAAACCCATGTGGTTCGATGCGTTTTATGTGAGCTTGCTGTCAGAGAAATATAAGTTTGGTCAAATGAATGTTGTACGGGCCATTTGGATTGGATGCCTTTCCAATTTGAACTATTTTAAAACAAAAGAAGCGTCGTCCTTCATTTATGTCATTAAAAACAAATAAAATCGTTTTAAATCACTTCAGAAGGCATTTTAGCACTTCCGTACAAATAAGTATTTAAGGATATTAAATACGCTCTTAAATCGCTTTATTTAAGTCAAAATATGATAATCAAAAATTATTCAAATTTAATATGTCTATAAATTATTCTTATAGCTATAAATTCATGCCTTTCCGCCTCATATCAAGTGCTACTTTATTACTTTTGTTCGAATTTTAAAATTTTTAGGTAATGAAAACTATAATGTATGTGTTCATCGTAGCACTTGGAACCCTGGCTTGCCAGCAGGAGAAAAAAATCGGATATGTCGATAATGGAACGGTCATCAATCAATATCAGGAAAAAAGAGATGTAGAAGACAAATTCCAGGCCAGGGAGGAAGCCTTTACAAAACGAGCGGACAGTATTAGTAAAGCGTTTCAGTTGGAAGTGCAACAAACGCAAATCGATGCGCGAAAGGCGTCACAAAAAAAGGCCCAGGAACTGATACAGGGTTTACAGCAAAAACAACAAATGCTGCAGCAACAAATGCAATTTGAGCAACAACAATTGTCACAAGCCTTTCAAACGGAAATAGACTCCTTAATTATAAAGGTAAAGACCTTTGTACGGAATTATGGCAAGGACAATGGCTACACTTACATTTTAGGGACTAGCGATGCGGCCGCTTCTGTGCTTTATGGGACCGATGAAAATAATTTAACTCAAATTATTTTGGATGCTTTAAACGCAGCGTATCAAAAGCAGTAACAACGGTTACCCAGGGCCTTAATCTTCAATTGATCCTATTTGGTGCAACCCAGAGGGTCACCAGGCGATTCGGGAATTCACCTGTCATTTTTCTCAGGGGGTGTATGGCATCTGAAAACCACTTTAAGTGAGTGGTCCCCAAAAGGGGACAAGAGGCCCTCGCGATTAACTTAAGAGATAAAAAAAAGCCTCCGTCGTTAGGTTTACGGAGGCTCACAAATAAAGTTTGAACCCTCATTCTCTTTTATTTGTATTGTGAAATGTTATTCGCTGTCGTTTAAGCTGTTGGCGACATGTTCCAATAGTGTATTCAATTCCAATAAATTTCCTCTGGCCCTGGCCGATTGGTAGACAATTTTTCGGTCATTGTATTTAATGATACTCAACGGATTGTCCCTTCCTTTGGCATCGCCAATCTCCTTGGACGATAGGTTTAGTGCCAGGGCTTTTATTTTATCGAGTAGGTTTAAGGACAGGGTCGTTCTATGAATCCCCGTTTTTTTAACATTCTCAATGCCTTTATAGATAACGGTTCCATCTTCAAAAAGCCATACATCAAATACGGGATGGTCATTCATAGACTTTCCTTTGGTCAGGCTGAGGAAAGCGTCATCCTTATCGTCATATCGGTTTTGCTTATTCACAAAATAAGAGGTCAATAAAGTCATAGCAACTTTAGTTCTGTTCAACATTCAATTTAGTAAGTCGTTAATTTTTTGGTCAAAGCCATAAAAGGGGCATGCTTTTACAAAATAAACGAACTTATCCGTCAAGAGATCAGCAAGATCTGAATACCATCCATGTTATGACATCAAAGCCATAGCATGATATGGGTTACCATGACATTCGTAGGTAAGAAAACAGTAAAAATGGGGCTTGGGGCTAAAAAAACAAGACGGTTAATTGGGGCGCTAACAATCTTGTTTATAAGTAAAACAGTTTAAAAGCAGATTACCCTACTTTTATATTTAATTTTTTTATTTTTGGTGAATAAGCCTTGTTATTACTATACGTATGACTAGTACATCCAAATCTGTTTGTGATCCAAAAAACTATGAACAGCTTTTTAACACCCATTCTACCACCGTATTCAACTTTATATATTATAAATGTGGTGATCGGCAACAGGCCGAGGACATTGTTCAGGATGCTTTTATAAAGCTTTGGCGTAATTGTTCGAAAGTCGATTTTGAAAAAGCAAAATCATATGTATTTACGGTTGCCAGGAATCTTTTTTTTAATGAGGCAGCCCATAAAAAGATTGTCCTGAAGTACCAATCCAATCCGAATAAGAGCATCAACAACCAAACTCCGGAGTTCCTTTTGGAGGAACAGCAATTTATGGAGAAACTCAATGAGGCCATTGCCGGATTACCGGAGAAACAACGTGAGGTGTTTTTGTTGAGTCGGATTGACAAGAAGAAATATTCTGAAATTTCAGAGATTGTAGGGATATCGATTAAAGCTGTAGAAAAACGCATGAGTTTGGCCTTAATCGCCCTGAGAGATAAATTAGGTAACATTTAAAGTAGGGTAAAACGAAAACCAACTGTTTTATACGTATAAGAACTTTTGCATAGTATGGAAAATTTTATGAAAGATAAAACGTTTTTAGCACGATGGATTGCAGGTGAACTCAGTCCTGAAGAGCTGGAACGATTTAAAACGTCTCAAGATTATCCGGTTCTTAAAAAGATTAATGATGCGTCCCAAAATTTAAAAGCACCTACTTTTAACCATCAAGCACTATTAATACAATTAAAAGAACACAATTCATCTCAGTCCCGGACCAAAGTTAGAAAACTCATACCGTATTGGGCCTATACAGCAGCCGCTGTTCTCGTTATTGCCCTTGGTCTGCTCTATGTCACCACCATGAGCTCCCATTACGAAACGGGATATAGCGAACAATTGGCCGTGTTGCTTCCGGACCATTCCAAAGTGGAGCTTAATGCCAATTCTCAAGTTGCATTTAAAAAGGCAGGATGGGTCGCTAACCGAACGATAGAGTTATCCGGTGAGGCCTTTTTTGATGTGGAGAAAGGGCAGTCTTTTAAAGTGTTAACCGATTTAGGGATGGTTGAGGTTTTGGGTACCGAATTCAATGTCATTTCCAGAGATACCTACTTTGAAGTGCAATGTATGGAGGGTAAGGTACGCGTTACCAGCAATGTGCTGAACAAGGATTTGATTTTATTGCCGGGAGATGCCGTGAGGGTTATTAATAATGGTCTTGAAGAATGGAAATTTGATGTTAATGCGACTAACTGGACCGCGGGAGAAACCACCTTTTATAATGCCCCTATTGCACAGGTATTGGGGGCTTTAGAGAATCAGTTTGGAATAAAATTTGACACATCCGCCATCGATTTGAATACCCGTTTTACCGGTGCATTTACCCATAAAAACCTAAGTTTAGCCTTAAAGACGGTTTCCGGGCCAATGGGACTGTCGTATTCTGTAGACAAGGAAAATGGTGTTATTCATCTTAATTCCTACCACAATAATCCATAATGTGGTTATTTTATTCTAAATTTGGATGTCCCTGGATTAATTTAGAATAGCAAATGAAGTATAACTTAGCGGTTTTCCTTTTTTTCTTTACGGTCTGCCTGTCCGCTCAAGAAACCATAACCGTTGATTATCAAAACACGCCGCTCAGTGAAGTGTTTTCCGATTTGGAAAACACATTCAACATTAAATTATCCTTCAATGCCGAACTCGTTAATAACAGGACCCTTACCCTTAATGCAGTAGACGCCTCTTTAGAAGAGCTCCTGCTCACCATTTCAGACCAGTTGTTCCTGAAGTTCAATAAGGCATCTAACCGGTATTATACAGTTACCATTACGAAACGGCAACTCACGGATACCCAGGAGCTTGATGAAATATTGATTGAGGAATATATTACCTCAGGTATTCGTAACGACGGGGAGGATTCTTCCATAATCATCTCCCCGCAATCCTTAGGGATCCTGCCCGGTTTAACAGAACCCGATGTGTTACAAAGCCTGCAGTTAATCCCCGGTGTTCAAAGCCCAAACGAAACCGCGTCGGACTTATTCATTCGGGGAGGCACACCGGACCAGAATTTAATTCTTTGGGACGGTATAAAGATGTATCATACGGGGCATTTTTTTGGAACCATTTCTGCTTTTAATCCCTACATTACCAATCAAATTAAATTGTATAAGAGCGGAACCAAAGCCAAATATGGCGACCGCATTGCGGGGGTTATTGATATGGAGTCCGACAATTCAATTCCTGAGAAACTGGAAGGCGGATTTGGTTTTAATATGACCCATGCCGATGCCTTTGTAAAGGCACCTTTGGGGAAGAACGCCTCACTGGTATGTTCTGCCAGACGCTCCATTACGGATGCCATTCAAACAGAAACCTTTAGTAACTTATCGAAAAGGGTGTTTCAGGAAACCAAAATTGCCAACGGGAACAGGGTCTTCGAAGATGATGAAGTCACCACCACCAACGACCTTTTTTATTTTACGGACCTGACCGCAAAGGCCATGGTCGATATTGGCCCTAAGGACAACCTGGAGTTAAGTAGTTTGTACGCCAGGAATAAATTGGATTATGGCTTTTTAATTGAAGCCTTTGAAGAAGCCTCACAGGACCAGTTGAATATTGTAAATCAAGGCTTGAGTTTAGACTGGAGTCATGTTTATAATGACGCGTTTTCACACGATTTTAAGCTTTATTATTCTAATTTCGATTTGGAATATGTGGGAAGTAACAGGATTTCCGGCGAACTGGATGACCAGTTAGATAAGACCAATACGATTGATGATTTCGGCTTTTCATGGGATATAACCGGGGAGGTTAGTCCAAGGTCAACCTGGGGTCTGGGCTATCAGTTCTCGTCCAACCATGTGGAGTATGCCCTTAGTTTTTCGGATACCGAAAGTCCGGAAGAGAATTTTAATGAATCCCAGGTCGATACGAATAATGCCCATGCCCTTTATCTGGACTATCAGTATAAGCTGAAACAGAAATGGTTTGTCAACACGGGTCTGAGAACCAATTATTTTTCGGTTTTGGATAAGATTTTTGTCGAGCCCAGAGTGCAACTCAGTGCGCATTTAAATCCGTTTTTAAAGTTTAAAATATCAGGAGAGCGCTTACATCAAACGGTGAGTCAGGTGGTTGAATTCAACACCCAGGAATTTGGATTAGAAAATCAGGTGTGGGTGCTGTCCGACGGGGAAGACATCCCGATCCTAAAAAGCACGCAGCTAACCACAGGCATGATTTTTAGCAAGAATGGATGGAATTTGGATGTTGAGCTGTATTATAAAAAAATAGACGGATTGACCTCCATCACACTGGGATTTGATAGAAGACAGGATTTTTTCTCTATAGGCGAGAGTGATGTTTTTGGCCTGGATGTCTTAATCAAGAAAAAGATTCAAAACTACCGGACCTGGCTCAGTTATTCCTTAATTAACAACGATTTCTTATTTAAGACCATTAACAACGGAGAAAAATTCCCCGGTAATACAGACATCACCCATAACCTTGTTTGGTCCCACACCTATGAATGGAATCACTTTAACTTGTCATTAGGATGGAATATAAGGACCGGAATACCATTTACAAGAGCCACAGGTACAGAAAACACCCCTAACGGCACGGTCATTGTATTTGAAGATACCAATAGGGCACGTCTACCGGATTATCACAGGTTGGATCTTTCCGCCACCTATACCTTTAAGTTGTCCAAAAAGGATAACTGGAAGGGGAAATTAGGGGTTTCATTATTAAACATATATAACAGGGAAAATGTGTTAAGCCGGACCTATGAAATCAGACAAAACACCCAAAACAGTGAGGCAGAACTTCGGGAAATAAACAAAACCTCCCTGGGGTTAACCCCTAACCTCGTGTTTCGCGTGCAATTTTAAAAAGGCTACTTCGCTTTTTTATGCAGTAATCGTGTAAGTTTTATCGATAAATCGGTTAAAATAATTTTAGAATTGCCATTGCGTTCAATATGGTAGATGGCCTCCTGTAATTCATTACTGATTTCTATAATATTAGTATTGTGAATGAAAGGGGCAAAATTCTCCAGTTTAAAATTTTTGGATTTAGGTTCTAAATAGACCAGTTCTTTTGCATTATAGTTCAACAGTAAGGCCTGTCTTATAAAGTTCAGGCAAAAATGTAAAAATTGCTTTTGGGTTTCACGCCCCGTTTTGGCAATATCCTCACTCCAGGTAATGAGGTCATGAATGGCCGATTTATTGCCTTTAGCCTTAAAAGCACTTCTAATCCAGAAAATAAACCATTCTTCAAATTGAAGGTCTTCAGAATCATGATATACCAAATCACAGGCCTTATTATAATTACCATTAGACTGATGCGCTATTTTAGTGGCTTCACCAATATCCAAATCATACTGTGCGACCAGTGCATCAATAATAACATGCTCCGCCAATGGCGAAAAATGTAAAATTTGACAGCGAGATCGAATGGTACTCATAATCTGTTCTTCGTCTTCGGCAATAAGTATAAAAATAGTTTGGTTTGGCGGTTCTTCTATAAGCTTCAAAAGCTTATTGGCGCATGCGGCATTCATTTTCTCTGCCATCCAAATAATCATGACCTTATACCCCCCTTCATAGGATTTTAGGGCCAGGGATTTAACAATGTCATGGGCTTCATCAACACCGATCTGACCCTGTTTGTTGTCCACCCCCATCAATTTATACCAGTCAAACAGATTGCCATACGGCTGTTCCCGTAATAATTGCCGCCATTCTTCCAAATAATGAGAAGAAACGGGATGACTTTTGGCTTTATCGCTCGTCACCACAGGAAAAGCAAAATGCAAATCCGGGTGTGAAAACGTCCTGAATTTAAGATTACAGGCCTCATGGCCTGTATTATTTTCACCGTTTACATTATGGCATAATAAATATTGCGCGTAGGCAATAGCCATGGGAAGGGTACCACAACCCTCATGGCCAACAAACAATTGGGCATGCGGAATTCTATGATTGTCAACGCTTTGCGTTAAATGCTTTTTGATATGGTCCTGTCCTAATACCTCCTTGAATAACATGCCACAAATATAGTAGAAATGGCAAATGAAAGTGCAATAAGGCTAAATAAAAGGCGAATCATCGAGTTTTATAGGGGTGACAAACTTTTTGTTTTAGCTTTGGATTGCTCGTTAATCTATTCGTTTTAATACCCTAAAGTTAAAACCATGAATAAAACTACTTCTATTGCATTAGTTTTTTTGCTTATCGGTGTCATGTATTTGCATGCCCAGGTAGCAAAACAGGGCTTTGAAAATAAGCCGGAGGATAATTGGACTTACACCTCCAACATTCCCTTTTACACCAATAATAACGGTACCGATGTCTGGATGAATCAACCCGGAGCCAATGGCCGTATTCCCGGACCTTTTGCGGGAAAGAGCTATTTGGCCGGCAGGGATTTGGACAATCCTTACTCCGAACAAATAACAGGCTTAGCCTCCCCGGAGCATATTCTCACCTTTACACCTTTTGCCGTAAACGGATTATCTGCCGAAATTGCGTTTAGAGTGCACTATGTCGGACTTAATAAGTTAGATTACATCTATTATGAACTGCGGTTCGACAATGGTACGGATTGGAATTATTCGGACTACAGAAAGGATATTTTTAAAACCGATCAATCGGGTAATTTTAATTCAGCCGGTTGGGAAGATGTGTCCTATATGGTTCCATCCGGGCATAATTATATTCGAATGCGATTGGTCATCTATCAGAATGGAAATGAATATCTGGGATTTGATGATTTTGAGCTTAAAACGGCAACCCTGTCCAATAAATACCGGGTTATTGATGGCTTTTCTTTTGGGCCCAATCCTACAAGCCATGCCGTTAATTTTAAGGCCAATGCCACTTTAGATGAGGTTTCGATATATAATGTTCTCGGCAAAGAAATCTTGAAACAGGAAAGTGGCCTGAATGTCATGACGGTCGATTTAACCGGCCTGCCAAGCGGCATTTATTTGGCACAAATCAAGTCTGGAGATATCGTACAGACTGTAAAACTGATTAAAAAATAGAACCGTATTTTTACGACTCCCTTTAGGAAAAGCCCGAAAAATCAGGATACATTTTTCGGGCTTTTTTATGTAAAACGCTTCGCATCAGGGAGAAGGCATGGATCTTGAACCTGTTTTTTTAAAAACTTCCGTAATTCAAACGTTTTCGTTAAAAAACACCTGTTTAGACACTTTTTAATTAGTTACATTTGTGAACCAATTACTTAAATGCATACACAGATGAAAACGCTAAATGACTTTAATTTCGAAAACAAAAAAGCTTTAATAAGAGTAGATTTCAATGTCCCTTTAAATGAGAACTTTCAGGTTACCGATGCCACAAGAATTGTCTCGGCAAAACCAACCATAATAAAAATTTTGGAAGATGGCGGAAGTTGCATTTTAATGTCGCATTTGGGACGTCCAAAGGGCGTACAGGATGAATTCTCCTTAAGACACATTGTATCCAAAGTTGAAGATGTTTTAGGTGTGGAAGTTAAATTTGCAGAGGACTGTGTGGGCGAAAAGGCTGAGGGGATGGCCGCAAACCTAAAACCGGGAGAGGTGTTATTGCTGGAAAACCTTAGATTCCATAGTGAAGAAACCGCCGGGGACCTCAACTTTGCGGAGCAACTTTCCAAACTGGGGGATATTTATGTGAATGACGCTTTTGGCACCGCGCATAGAGCCCATGCCTCAACCACCATAGTCGCCCAATTTTTTTCAGATCATAAATGTTTTGGGACCTTGTTGGCCCAGGAAATTGAGAGTATCGACAAGGTGATGAAAACCGGAGAAAAACCCGTTTTAGCCATTTTGGGTGGCGCTAAAGTGTCCTCAAAGATTACCATTATTGAAAATATTTTAGATAAGGTAGATCATCTCATTATCGGCGGAGGCATGTCCTTTACCTTTATCAAGGCGCAAGGCGGACAAGTAGGAAATTCCATTTGCGAAGACGATAAAATGGATTTGGCACTGGATATTTTAACTCAGGCCAAGGCCAAACAGGTTCAGGTTCATATTCCCGTTGATGTGGTTGCAGCCGATGCTTTTAGCAATACGGCCCATACTCAAATAGTGGATATTGATAAAATACCCGAAGGTTGGGAAGGCCTTGATGCAGGTCCGAAATCCTTAAAAGCCTTTTATGATGTGGTTTTGGCGTCTAAGACCATCCTTTGGAACGGCCCTTTGGGGGTCTTTGAAATGGAGAATTTTGCCAAGGGAACCATTGCCTTGGGGAATGCCATTGCAGAAGCGACCAAAAATGGAGCCTTCTCCCTGGTGGGTGGTGGCGACTCGGTAGCGGCGGTCAAGCAATTTGGCTTCCAGGATAAGGTGAGTTATGTGAGTACCGGAGGAGGGGCTATGCTGGAAAGCTTGGAAGGTAAAACACTTCCCGGAATAGCCGCCATTTTAGAATAATTTAAATTATGTTTTAAAAATATCCGAAAAAACACGAATTTAGCCATTCAATCGTTCAATAAGGTAAATGAATTGCTGATATGGCATTACGGGTATTACTATTACTGGGATTATTTCAAATGGGTTGGTGTTTCTCCCAAACCCGGGATACGGTTCAGGCAACATCATTTTTGGTAAAGGACACTCTGGTAGATCGCAATGCTCTTGCCTTGAAATCGACCCTGGTCCAAGCCGACAGCCTTGATGGTAAACCATTGGAGGATAATGCTTTTGCGGTGCAATTTGATGAACAGTGGTTTGAGGAATTGTACAGCAATCATTTATTTGACAGCATTTACAAATCAATTAGCGACCTGAATTTCGATGAGGAGGTCGACTACCCGGAGCTCCCTACGGACACCCTTAAAGCCCGATTGAAGGAATTAGATGCAAAAACCCCCTTTAATGTAGAATACAACCCGTCCCTGGAAAGCGTCATTAAGTCGTATTTAAAGGACAGAAGGGCGTTGCTCCAAAAATTAATAACCCTGAGCAGTTTTTATTTTCCGATGTTCGAGTACGAATTGGACCGGTACAACCTGCCATTGGAAATTAAATATCTCGCTGTTGTGGAATCGGCGTTAAAGCCAAGAGCAAAATCCAGGGTTGGCGCCACAGGACTTTGGCAGTTTATGTTTGCTACGGGAAAGATGTATGGCCTGGATGTAAGCAGTTATGTTGACGAGCGCTGTGATCCCGTAAAATCTACTGAAGCGGCAGCCAAGTATTTGTCCAAGCTGTATGAGATTTTTGGAGATTGGGACTTGGCATTGGCCTCTTACAATTCCGGCCCGGGGAATGTGACCAAGGCCATCAGAAGATCGGGAGGATATAAAAACTATTGGAACATCAGGCATAATTTACCCAGGGAAACGGCCGGGTATTTACCTGCTTTTTTAGCCAATATGTACATTTTTGAATATGCAGAACAGCATGGGTTTAAAAAAATAAAACCAGAATTCGCTCTGATAGAAACAGATACCATCCGTGTAAAGCATATGATTACCCTGGATCAAGTTTCGGAAGTCACGGGGACACCGGTTGAAGAACTTCAGTTTTTAAACCCCGCCTATAAACTGGATATCATTCCATACATAAAGGAGGAGGATTATGTGTTGCGTTTACCACGGCAGGCAGCAGGCATTTTTGTAAATAACGAAGCCCAAATATATGCCTTTGTCAAGGAGGAGTTCGCCAAAAGAGAAAAACCCTTACCGCAATTTTTTAATGCAGACGACAGAATACGCTATAAAGTGATATCGGGCGATTATTTAGGTAAAATTGCCAGAAAGTATGGCGTTAGGGTGAGCCAAATTAAACAATGGAATGGATTGCGCAGCAATGATTTGAGGATTGGGCAGCGTTTAACCATATATCCTCGAAAACCCTATGTCGGACCCGTATCAACAGCATCTCAAAACCCTGTTAATAAGTCACTTACAGGGTCGCATGTCACGTATGTTGTAAAAAGTGGAGATTCCTTATGGAGCATTTCTCAAAAATTTCCCGGAGTTTCTGTTCAAAATATTAAAGAATGGAACGATATTAGTGGCACAAAGTTAAAACCCGGAATGAAGCTAAAAATATCCAGAAGCTAAGTTCTGTAAAACCTAACTTTAATTATGCAAAAAATTCTTTTAGTATTGGTAACCCTAATATTCGTTGTGGCTTGCAAAGAGTCGAATCCCAAAGAAAGGTTACTGGTGGACTCATCCGGTATTGTTAATGAAGTTTCCGTGGTCCTGGACAACGAATCATGGAAAGGACGTATCGGGGAAGCCATACGAGATGTGTTAGCAGCACCGGTGTATGGGTTACCCCAGGACGAACCCCTCTTCACTATTAATCAAATCCCTTCCAATGTCTTTAGTGGTTTTATCACCAAGAACAGAACGATTTTGAAGATCGAACCGGGTAAGGACAGCGACACTCAATTTTTAAATAATGTTTATGCCCAACCGCAACGCGTCATAGTGGTTAGGGGAAAAACACAGGATGCCATTATTGATCAGATTCAGGAACATGGCGATAGAATAGTGGAATCCTTCAAAAAGATGGAGATCTATGAAAAGCAGCGATTAATCAAGAAGTCCTTGTATAATACTGCTTTTTTAAAGGAAAAGATAGGGGTTGATATAAATTTCCCAACCGCGTATCGCGTGGCCAAAGATGAGGACCACTTTTTTTGGATTCGCAAAGATGTCAATACGGGGACCCTTAATTTAATGATATATGAGTTGCCATACAACAGGATCATTCGGAATGATAATATGATTAATCAGATTGTAGCCATCAGGGATTCGGTCGGCAAGGCTTATATTGAAGGTCCTACGGAAGGCACCTATATGATTACGGAGTATGCCTATACCCCCTTTCAGACAGAAACCATATTGGACGATACCCCTGCCCTGGAAACCAAAGGCATGTGGGAAGTCAAGAAGGCCTTTATGGCCGGACCGTATATAAATTACGCCATTGAGGATAAGCGCAACAACAGATGGGTTGTTGTAGAGGGATTCGCCTATGCGCCGTCCGTTGAAAAAAGAGATTACATGTTTGAACTTGAGGCGATCATCAAGTCTATCAAGATCAATTAATGGAGTGTTGAGCCCTTAAAAAGAAAAGCCAACACATGGTGTTGGTCTTTTGGTCATTAACAAGGAACGATTATTCTGTTTTATTCGTATTATCTTTTGGTTTGTCGTCCTCTTTACTGGCATCTTTAAATTCTTTGATCCCACTTCCTAAACCACGCATTAATTCTGGAATTTTTTTCCCTCCAAACAGTAATAACACCACAACTACAATTAATACGATTTGCATGGGACCTATGGCTAAAATGTATAAACACATATCTAAAATATTTTATAGTACAAAGTTAATAATTAAAGTTCAATAATTCCGTTTACAGGATAACTTTAGCATTTCTATAAACACGTTATGGCATAATTTTATTTAATTTTGTTTGTAATATGAATAAAAAGAAAAAAGGATCTGTAAAACTTAAGAAAAAACTACTCGATAAATATCGGTTGGTGATTCTCAATGAAGATACTTTTGAAGAACGTCTGGCCTTCAAATTAACGCGCCTTAACGTCTTTGTCTTTTTCTCCATAGGGATAATGATCTTAATGGTGTTTACTTATTTTACCATTGCCTACACCTCCCTGAGGGAGTACATACCCGGGTATTCATCCACAAGCCTGAAAAAGCGAGCCACTGAACTGAATTTTAAAACCGATTCATTACAGCGGGTTATTGCCATAAATGAACAATACTACAATTCCATAAAAAATGTTTTAAAAGGAGATATTAGTGCTGAAGATTTAAGGAAGGACTCCATCATTCAGGCGGTAAAGCTGGAGGCCAGTGAAGTGGATTTAAAACCCATTCCCGAGGATTCGCTTTTACGGGAAAAGGTGGACAAGGAAGACAAGTATAATTTATTCGAATCGGCAACATCCACTAAAAGCTTTGTGCTCTTTCCTCCGGTAAGCGGTACGGTTAGTGATCCGTACGATTTAAAAGAAAAGCATTATGCCATCGACCTTGTTGTGGCTAAAGACTCGCCGGTCAAGGCCGTAGCAGACGGCACGGTGATATTTGCAGAATGGACGGCCACTACCGGTAATGTGATCATTGTTGAACACAGCCATGGCTTAATATCGGTATACAAACACAACGGGACCCTCATAAAATCTCAGGGGGATTTGGTTAAGGCCGGAGAAGTCATTGCCACTGCCGGTAACTCGGGAGAATTATCGACCGGCCCTCATTTACATTTTGAACTTTGGAACGACGGGTATCCCATTAATCCTTCAAATTTTATAGATTTCGACTAAATGATTTCATTAAAACCCATTTTGGCCAGGCTGTTTGCCCTGGCCATCTATAAGCAAAACCAAAAATGGGTAAGACAGCCCATTAAAGCGCAACAAAAGGTCTTTAAGGAATTAATCAAGGAAGGAAAAGAAACAGCCTTTGGGAAAGATCATCATTTTGAGCACATACAGACCCATGATGATTTCGTTAAGTATGTTCCCATAAGAGATTACGAGGCTCTCAAACCCTATGTGGAACGGGTGGTGGCCGGTGAGGAACACGTCCTTTGGAAAGGCAAACCCATTTATTTTGCCAAGACCTCAGGAACCACTTCAGGGTCAAAATACATTCCAATAACCCGGGAAAGCATGCCCAGCCATGTCCAGGCTGCACGAAATGCCATATTATATTATATCCATGAAACCGGGAACAGTGCATTTGTAAATGGCAAAATGATATTTTTGCAAGGCAGCCCCATACTGCAGGAACGTCATGGCATACAAATAGGAAGACTTTCGGGAATTGTGGCGCATTATGTTCCGAAATACCTTCAGAAAAACAGGTTACCGTCCTGGGAAACCAATTGTATTGAAGACTGGGAAACCAAAGTGGATGCCATTGTTGAAGAAACCCTGCCCGAAGATATGACGGTAATTTCCGGGATTCCGTCGTGGGTGCAAATGTATTTTGAAAGGCTACAGCACAAAACCGGGAAAAAGGTGGGGGAGCTCTTTAAGAATTTTAACCTTTTTATTTTCGGAGGGGTAAATTATGAACCTTACCGAGGCAAATTTGAAAATCTTATCGGTCGAAAAGTCGATAGTATTGAGTTGTATCCGGCCAGTGAAGGCTTTTTTGCCTTTCAGGACAAGCAGGGTGAAAAGGGCATGTTACTGCAGTTGAATTCAGGCCTGTTCTATGAGTTTATTGAGGCCGATGCATTTTTTAATTCAAGCCCTAAACGGATGACGCTAAAGGATGTGGAGGTGGGGGTTAACTATGTGATGATTATTTCATCTAATGCCGGGCTTTGGGCTTATAATATTGGCGATACCGTTCAATTTACGTCCACCCGTCCGTATCGGGTAATCGTCTCAGGGCGTATCAAACATTTTATTTCCGCTTTTGGAGAACACGTTATAGGCAAGGAAGTGGAACAGGCTATGGAGCAAGCTGTAAAACCTACGGCGGTTCGCATATCGGAATTTACCGTTGCCCCGGAAATCAATCCGGAACAGGGATTACCGTACCATGAATGGTTTATTGAATTCGAAAATGAACCGGAAGACCTTACCGCATTTGCAAAAGCCATAGATGACGCCCTTCAAAGTCAGAATTCCTACTATTTGGATTTGATTCAGGGCAAGGTTCTGCAGCCTTTAAAAATAACCCGGGTTTTAAAAGGAGGGTTTAACGATTATATGAAATCGGTGGGTAAATTGGGAGGTCAAAATAAAATCCCGCGACTGTCTAACGACCGAAAAATTGTTGAAGCCTTTAAAACCCTAAATTTAGTGAAATAAAGTATCTTTGCCCAAGCAATACCTTTTATGAGCAACAAAAAGTCACAGGGAAGAACACGAGCACAGGAAAGCTCTAATGCCATCGAACGCATGTACGTGACGATGCGGCATTTGTTCAACAGGGGGTTTTATAAGCCTATGGGGATTTCGGGAGAAACCTTAAGGGAATCCTTACTGTTGCTTAAACCGGAAATTTATGGATCTATAGGGGAGGAAAAGGCAGAATTAAATGGGTTGCTGTATGTTATGGATCGTTTACCCATGGGTATCGAGGAATGCACCTATATTAACCTTACCAGTGATGAGGGTTACGCAAACTCACATTTTAAACCGATAATCCCTGAAAAACGCCGCCGGAACTGTTATAGAATTGATGATGAGCAGATGAATATTGAAATCACGCGTGGGCGCTCTGAGATCTATGACATTTTAACACACCTGACCTTTTTGTTCGTAGAATCCCATAAAATAAGCAAGCGTGTGGTGATCAGCGGAGATGGTACGACAACCCGGGATTGGGAAAAGCTGGAAAAAGCGGTACGGTCTAAGAGGAAATTGAACCAGGAGGAACGGGAGGTGGCCATTACCCATACGGCCTATATTTTGGGAAGGACCTTTAAGGAAGTGACCGAGATCTATACATCCTTTGCCAGGCCACAGCGGCCGGAGCGTTTGCTGCATATTGTATATTGGTTGGGCAAACTGGCCATTGAAGAACAGGTAAACCACAATAAGAGAACCATCACCTTCAGCCCCGTGTTAAGGGAGCGGATAGGACATCATATACACGGGGAAATTTGGGCCAATACCATTAAGGACGTGTTACACAAAAACGAACTTCTCGACCGGGAAATCCATATTATAAGTGCGAATATGCACAGTGTGATGAATACGCTTTTTGCGCCCAGGGCCTTGAAGTCCATGGTATCCAAAAAGGATATTTTTGAAGTGTATGAAATGCTCAGTCAAAAAGAAAATAGCCATTTGGAACAAAAAGTAAGCAAAACGGCCATGCAGTGTGGGATGTTGTACATCAAAGATACCTCGGGAACCAACATTGATGTTCAAATTTTCGATGCTACGGCAATGGACTGTTCTGAGGCAGACCTCCATTTGAATGAAGCCGTCATACGGGAGCAAAAACCCCTGTTAATGGTGATGGATTATGCTTTTGGGGAGCAGGCTTATGAGACCATTGATGAATTGTTGAAACCCTACCACCTAAAATCAAAGAAAGTCCATTTAAACGTGAAATCCATTTCCATTATGGGCAAGGCCGGTATCTTGGAAGGCGGCAAAGGCGATATTATGATCCCTTCGGCACATATCTTTGAAGGCACGGCAGACAATTATCCCTTTAAAAATGAACTCAAAAAAGAAGATTTCGACCGTCAGGGCGTTCAGGTCTGTGAAGGTGCCATGATAACCGTTTTGGGGACCTCATTGCAAAACAAGGATATTCTGAAGTTTTTTTATAACTCCACCTGGAATGTCATTGGTTTGGAGATGGAGGGCGCCCATTACCAAAAGGCCATTCAGGCGGCTTCAAAGATCAGAGGGAATATTAGCCCTGAGGTTAAGGTGCGCTATGCCTATTACGCCAGTGACAACCCATTGGAAACGGGAAGCACCCTGGCTTCAGGAGGGTTAGGGACCTCCGGTGTCAAGCCCACCTATGTGATTACAAGAAAAATTCTGGAACAAATATTTAATTAATAAAAACAAGTTATGAGTAAAGAGTTGCCACAACCGCAGCAATCGGAGGAAATCGATTTAGGTCAATTATTTAAAATGATTGGCAATGTCTTCGAACGGTTCTTTAAGTTTATTGGAAGCCTATTAAACGGACTGTTCTTAGCCTTTGTCTGGATGGTATTCTTTATTAAAAAGCATCTCATAAAGATTGTCGTGGCCGCAATCATTGGTTTTGGACTCGGGCTGCTCAAAACCAAGTTCTCCAAGCCCGTGTATCGGTCATCGGCCATCATTAATCAAAATTACAATACGGGCGAAGTGCTGTATGAAGCCGTGGAATACTATGATAAATTAGTGACCGAAAGAGATACCCTGGCCCTGGCCAACAACCTGAAAATCGACCGATCGAAGGCCGCATCCATTCAGGGCTTGTCTATTGAAGCGGTAACCAATGACAACAACAGAATAAAAAGCTATGACGCTTATATTAAAGACTTGGACTCCGTTGTGGCTTCTACCATAACCTACGAGGATTACCTCAGTTTTTCTGAGGAATTTGACATTCCTCTGCAGGAATTGACGGTAAACACCTACTCCAATGCCTCTTTTGAGGATGTTATTGTTGAAATAATCCATAAAATTGAAACCTCCCCATACTTTCAGAATGTGCAAAACCGGGATTTGAGTGAATTAAAGGGTCGGGAAAGCGCCATTCGGGAAACCCTTGTAAAGTCCGATTCGTTGCAAGCTGTATATCAGGAGGTTCTCAAAAAAAGTGCGGAGGCCAAGTCCGGCGGGCAAACCAGCATCACCATAGATAATACGGAGAACAAAAGTGTGACCAAGGAATTTGAATTGTACCAGAGTGATTTGAATTTAAGACGGGAACTGGTGGAAATCCAAAGGGAACTTGAGGAAAAGGAAAACATCCTGGAAATCGTGTCCATTCAAAAGGAACGTGGGGTAGTACAGGACAAGGCAGATGTTTTTGGATTAGAGGTGAGTCGGCCATTGGCCTATGGGGCCTTTTTATCCCTCGTGATTTTTGTGCTATTATTGGTTGTTGAATTTCTAAAGTTCCTGGAGCGTTTTAGAAGTAAATTGTAAACCATGAACATACTCGTTACCGGAGGGGCCGGTTTTATAGGGTCTCACGTTGTTAGGTTGTTAGTAAACTCCTATCCGCAGTATCATATTTTTAATGTGGATGCCCTGACCTATGCGGGTAATTTGGAAAATTTAAAGGATATTGAGGACAAGAAAAACTATACCTTTATCAAAGCGGATATCACGGACAAGGAAGGCATGGATTCCCTTTTTAAGACCCACCGGTTCGAGGCGGTTATCCATTTAGCGGCCGAGTCTCATGTCGATCGATCCATTTCAGACCCCTTAGCTTTTGTCAAGACCAATATACTGGGAACCATTCATCTTTTAGAGGCCTTTAAATCCTTATGGGGAGGGGATTTTTATGGCAAACGGTTTTATCATATTAGTACGGATGAAGTCTACGGGACCTTAGGAGAGCAAGGCTTGTTTACTGAAACGACGGCTTACGATCCCAATTCACCGTACTCGGCATCCAAAGCCGGCTCCGATCATTTCGTGCGGGCTTATGGAGAAACCTATGGCTTACCTTACGTCATATCCAATTGCTCCAATAATTACGGACCCAATCAATTTCCGGAAAAATTAATTCCCTTATGCATTAATAATATCATCCACCATAACCCTCTTCCGGTGTACGGTGATGGACATTACACCAGGGATTGGTTATATGTGATAGACCATGCTAAGGCCATCGATGTGGTATTTCACCGGGGAGCATCTAAAGCCACCTATAATATCGGGGGCTTTAACGAGTGGAAGAATATCGATTTGGTAAAACTGCTTTGCGGGTTGATGGATTCAAAATTAGGCAGAGCACCGGGGACTTCCGAACAACTTATTACTTTTGTAAAAGACAGGCCCGGTCATGACCTCCGCTATGCCATCGATGCTTCTAAAATTAAAAATGATCTCGACTGGAAGCCATCGGTGACTTTTGAGGAGGGTTTGGAGAAAACCATAGACTGGTATTTGCAAAATGAAACCTGGTTAAACCATGTGACCAGCGGGGCATATCAGGGGTATTACAACAAACAATATCATTAAGACTATCGGTTTGGGATGATGAGTGATGGTACTGTCCGTGTTGGGGTCAACCCAAACCAAAGCAATAAAACAGGGGTGAACCTGTATCACCGTATACAGAATCACCATTATAATACAGAATAACATGAAAGGCATCATATTAGCAGGAGGTTCAGGAACACGATTACATCCACTTACTAAGGTCGTGAGTAAGCAATTGATGCCGGTTTACGATAAACCCATGATCTATTACCCCCTTACTACCCTGATGTCTGCCGGAATCAGGGACATTTTAATCATTTCAACCTCAAAGGATACGCCTTTATTCAAGGGGCTTTTGGGTGATGGAACGGATTATGGGTGTCGGTTTGAGTATGCCGTTCAGGAACAACCCAACGGATTGGCGGAAGCCTTTATCATCGGAGAAACCTTTATAGGAGACGAGAGTGTAGCCCTGATTTTAGGGGATAATATATTTTATGGATCCGGACTTCAACAAACCTTGGCAAACCATATTGACCCCGATGGCGGCGTTATTTTTGCTTACCATGTCCAGGATCCTAAGCGTTATGGGGTTGTTGAATTTGACGAAACGGGTAAAGCCATATCCATTGAGGAAAAACCGAGTCAGCCAAAATCCAATTTTGCAGTGCCGGGGATCTATTTTTACGATAAAAACGTGGTAGCCATAGCCAAACAGATACAACCCAGTCCCAGAGGTGAACTTGAAATAACCGATATCAATAAGGCGTATTTGGGCAAGGGCAAGCTTAATGTTCAAATTTTAGATAAAGGGACCGCCTGGTTGGATACCGGAACCTTTACATCGCTTATGCAAGCCAGTCACTTTGTTGAAGTGATTGAAGAACGTCAAGGGCTTAAGATTGGCTGTATTGAAGAAATCGCCTTTAAAATGGGCTATATTACTAAAGCCCAGTTGCACGAATTAGCAAAGCCTTTACTGAAAAGCGGTTACGGGGCCTATCTTCAACAATTAATACGATAGAATGAGTATTGAAGAAACGTTTATACAAGGATGCTATGTATTAACACCTCGGGTATTTGAAGATGAGAGGGGCTATTTCTTTGAAAGCTTTAATAGGAATCATTTTGAGGAAGCAACGGGGCGCAGCATCAATTTTGTTCAGGACAACGAATCTCAATCCAAAAAAGGGGTTTTAAGAGGATTGCACTTTCAAAGGGGAGATCATGCCCAGTCCAAATTGGTACGGGTAACCCGGGGTAAGGTGCTGGACGTGTGTGTCGATCTACGTCAGGATTCAAAAACCTTTGGAGCGCATTTTTCGATCATCCTGGACGCTGTTAAAAAACAACAGCTGTTTATTCCCAAGCAATTTGCCCATGGGTTTTTGGTATTGGAAAACGATACGATTTTCACCTATAAATGTGATAACTTCTATAATAAGGAGTCTGAAGCCGGAATCATTTACAACGACATGACCTTGAATATAGACTGGCAAGTTCATGACAGCGAATTAATTATTTCGGAGAAGGATTTAAGTCTCCCCACCTTTAACGATTTGTTCCATGATGACTAGGGTATTGGTTACGGGAGCTGACGGGCAATTGGGACAGACCATTAAGGCCTTGTACAAGGGCCATAAGGCCATGGATTTTGTTTTTGTGTCCAGGGCTGAACTGGACATTACCGACCCCAAACAATTGAACGCCTTTTTTAATCAACAGAGGTTTGACTACTGCATCAATTGTGCGGCTTATACCAATGTGGAACAGGCCGAACGAACACCGGATATCGCCTTTAAGGTGAATGCCGAGGGGGTTAAAAACCTGGCTCAGAACTGTGCGGCGCATGCCGTTATACTCATCCATATTTCCACCGATTACGTTTTTGACGGGCGTAAGAACCAGCCCTATACCATTCACGATACGCCCAATCCGATAAATGCGTATGGCAGGTCAAAACTATTGGGGGAGCAGTACATTCAGCAGTATTTAACAACCTATTACATCGTTAGGACCTCCTGGCTGTACAGTAAAATCTATGGACAAAACTTTTACAGGTTTATTCTGGATAGTGCAAAACAGGGGCGACCCTTAACGATTACCACAGATCAGGTAGGGTGCCCTACCGATACGGAAGACCTGGCATCCTTTTTAATGGCGCATATCATAGAGACCAAACCCCCTTTTGGACTGTATCATTTTAGTCATTCCAAACCCATGACCTGGTTCGATTTTGCACAACGCATTCTGGAGGAACAGCAATTAACGGATCAGGTAGAACTTCATCCCGTAAACACTTATAAAACCCTGGCAAGGCGCCCAAAATACAGTGTTTTGGCAGCTACATAAAACGTATATGTTTATTTTCTTATTTTTAGACCCATGGATATGACATCGTATAAAATAGCAGTAATTGGATTGGGTTATGTCGGGCTTCCCCTGGCCATAGCATTCTCAAAGAACGGATTTCAGGTGATTGGATTTGATATTGATCCCAACCGAATTGCAAACTTGAAGCAAGGCATGGATAAGACCCGGGAAGTGACTGCAGATGACTTTGCCGAAGCTAAAACCCTGAGATTTACCGGAAGTGCCAGGGATATTGCTGAGGCCGACATTTATATTGTGACGGTACCAACCCCAATAGACGCCTTTAACAGGCCGGACCTGTCCTATCTGGTTCAGGCGAGTCAATTGGTAGGCAAACACTTATCAAAGGGCAATATGGTGATCTATGAATCTACGGTTTATCCGGGTTGTACGGAGGAGGTGTGTGTGCCTGAACTTGAAAAGAGCAGCGGTCTCCGGTATAATACCGATTTTTATTGTGGCTATTCACCGGAACGCATTAACCCAGGAGATACGGTTCGAAAAGTCCATAATATTGTAAAAATCACCTCGGGGAGTACTCCTGAAACCGCGACCATAGTCGATAATCTCTACAAAAGCATTGTCACGGTCGGCACGCATAAAACCTCGAGTATCAAAGTGGCGGAAGCGGGAAAAATTATAGAGAACATACAAAGGGATGTGAATATCTCCCTGATTAACGAATTGGCTCTGGTGTTCGATAAATTGGAGATTGATACCCTGGAGGTCCTCGAAGCGGCCGGGACGAAATGGAATTTCCTGCCTTTTAGGCCCGGTTTGGTGGGAGGACACTGTATTGGTGTGGATCCCTACTATTTAACGCATAAGTCGGAAAGCCTGGGGTATTATCCGGATGTCATTCTTTCGGGAAGACGGGTAAATGACCATATGGGGGTTCATGTGGCGAATAAGGTGATTAAACTTTTAGTTGAAAAAGGAAGCCTCATCAAAGGGGCCAGAATATTAATTTTAGGAATGACCTTCAAGGAAAATTGCCCCGACATAAGAAACTCAAGGGTGATAGACGTGATCCGCGAATTAGAAGGGTTTGGCGCATCGGTAGCGGTTTTTGACCCGCATGCCCTGAGCACGGAGGTTCGTGAAACCTATAACATCACCCTGGAGGAGGAGCTCAGTTACGATTATGATGCCGTAGTACTGGCGGTGGGACATGACGAGTTCAAAACCATTGATTATACGAAGTTCAGAACGACTAAGGATTGCGTGATCTACGATGTTAAAAGTATGCTTCCCAAAGCGCTGGTCACGGCTAGACTTTAAGACCAACCGCTGATGACGGGCTCCGGCGAATTGGATCGGGTGTGCTATACGGGAGAAACGCATGCCTATGGGTATAATGGTATTGATGGATCACCGGAGAGCCTTGTCATCTTATAGTTTAGGGCCTCCAGGGGTCTTCTTAAAGACCCCTCTGAAACGCTTCAGATACCCTCTCGAAACACCAGTGTTTATAGGGCTTAAGAAAGATGCGCAGGAAAAAAAATTTCCCGGGCAGGCAGGACTCATTTCCTGCGCAGGAAATGAAATTCCCTGCTTAGAAAAAAAAATTTTCACCGCATAAAATCCGCATTTTCTAGGCAAGAAAAAAAATTTTCTAGGCAGCGAATTTAAACCCCTGGGCATCCCTTTTTTGTGCCTTGAATTTGTAACCCAATCCGGGTCAAAAAGTGTGTTTGAAGGACGGAAGTACCATGGTTTGTAAAAAGAAGCAAAAAACCCTGTTCTAGGTGGCAGCGGCTTTACAATTAAAAACAATACCTTTATAGACCTTTTACCATGATGCCTGTACAACAGGGGTAAACCAACCCTAAAGGGCACATAGTAGGGTTTAGCCATAGTGTAACGATGAGAAATCAACAGATTTATGGGTTTGAGCGCTAGAGAGGTCCTCGTAAAAAGAAGCTTTGATATCGTATTATCCCTGTTAGGTTTGATGGTACTGGGTGGGGCCATGGTCGGTCTCATGGTGCTTGCGTTTTTGGATACCGGACAACACGGGATATTCAAACAACAAAGAATCGGGCAGTTTGGGAAACCATTTCACATTTATAAAATAAGGACCCTAAGGCAAACACCGGGCGGTTCCACAAAGGCCACGGCATTTGGCCGGTTTTTAAGACGTATGAAGTGGGATGAGCTGCCGCAATTGTGGAATGTGTTGAAAGGGGACATGAGTTTTGTCGGCCCCCGACCCGATATGGAAGGGTATGCCGATCGGTTAGAAGGTGAGGATCGCATGGTATTATCGGTAAAGCCCGGTATTACGGGATATGCCACCTTGCATTTTAAAGATGAAGAAGCATTGCTGTCCACACAACCGAATCCCAAACACTATAATGACACGGTACTCTGGCCCAAAAAAGTAGAATTGAATAAGGCCTATATTGCACAATATAGCTTGTATAAGGATATCGTGATTATACTTAAAACCATAGGGCTGTCATTCAGGAAACGGTAAAAAGGGGTAGAAGCATCTGCTGCTTTCAGGATGGTTAGGGTTTTTTAGGGTTCCCCGAAGGCTTGGTTTAGGGAGCCTTCACCATGAGGGGGACCAGCCACAGGGAACGATCCGATGGGGTGATTTCAGACCTGTGGGAAGCCGGAACTGACGGCAGACGGGTATCGAGAACAGGACCATCCTAAAAACAGGATTTGTATAGGTCCTTTTTTCTATCTTTAAACCCTGGCAGTAAAGACATGCATTCATGGAATTTAAAATACCATTGTCACCACCCCACCTGAGTGGTAACGAATTAAAACACATACAGGACGCCCTGGAGTCCAACCGGGGAACTGCCGCCGGCGGGTCCATAGAAGGTCTGGAAAAGGATTTGGAAGCCTATCTGGGTGGTCAAACCCATGTCGCAGCACTGTCTTCGGGAACGGCTGCCATACATTTAGCCTTAATTTTGGCCGGGGTACAATCGGGGGATGAGGTGATTTGCCAAAGTTTAACCTTTGCTGCATCGGCGTTTCCGATTTTGTACCAGGGGGCAAGACCCCTATTTGTGGATAGCGAACCGGATACCTGGAATCTGTGTCCTAAACGCTTGGAGGAGGCCATTACCGATCGCCTAAAGAAGGGGAGAAAACCCAGGGCCATGATCGTTGTTCACCTGTTTGGCATACCGGCCAAAATGGACGCGCTGGTCGAGATCTCGAAGGCCTATGACATCCCTATTATTGAAGATGCCGCAGAAGCTTTGGGAAGCGAATATAAAGGCCAAAAATGCGGTACTATCGGCACATTTGGCATCCTGTCGTTTAATGTGAACAAGATCATCACCACATGGGGAGGAGGCGCCTTAATGTGTAAGGACATCAGGCACAAGCGTAAAGCGATCTTCCTGGCCACCCAGGCCAAGGACCGGGCACCCTGGTATGAGCACAGCCATGTGGGGTTCAATTACCGGATGAGTCCTGTGGCGGCAGCGATAGGGCGGGGCCAAATGAAGGCCTTGCCCGGATATATGGAAAAGAGAAGGGCTAACCATGAATTTTACCGGACCTTATTCAAGCCTTTCCGGTATATTGAGGTCTTACAGGAAGCCTCACCGGACCAACATGCGAATTTTTGGCTGACCTGCATCCGGTTTGCCACGAATCCCGCAGGCAAAGGCCCCATGGGATTATCGGCTGCCTTTCAGGAACAAGGCATTGAATCCAAACCCATATGGAAGCCCATGCATATCCAACCGGTCTTTAGGGAGGCCCCGTTTTATGGGGGCACCGTGGCGACCTCTATTTTTGAAAACGGACTCTGCCTACCCTCCGGGTCCGGCTTAACCACAGACGATAAAGACACTATTGCTCAGGCTGCCTTAAACTATTTACAGGAATAATATGTAAAACGACAGGTCCTTAGCCCTGCCAAAGGCGATGGTTGATCAACACCCTATGCCATACCATGGCAATAAGAATTTGTGACATCCCCCTTAAAAAAGCAATAATTCCCTTAAATTAGCCGAATCGCAATTGGTTACAAACGGATTTGAAAACACACACATGCTTGACTACAGAGGGAAGACCATCTTAATCACCGGAGGCACGGGCTCCTTAGGGAGTGCCCTGACCCGATACATCTTAAAGGAACACCCGGACATCAAACAAATACGGGTGGTATCCCGGGACGAGCAAAAGCAGGCCCAAATGGCCCGAGAACTGCCGCTAAGTCATTTTCCCCAATTACAGTTTGTTATTGGCGATGTGCGTGATAAAGCACGCCTGATTCGGGTGTTTGATGGGGTGGACTATGTGATCCATACCGCAGCGATGAAGGATGTTCATATTGCCGAGCGCAATCCCGATGAATGTATTAAAACCAATATTGGAGGGGCTCAGAACGTGATTGAAGCGTCCATGGAGGCCGGTGTAGCGCGTGTGGTGGCCCTTTCAACAGATAAGGCCTGTGCGCCCAACAGTCTTTACGGGGCCACAAAACTGGTGTCGGATAAACTGTTCATTTCGGCCAATACCACCAGGAATGAGACCGGGACGACCTTTTCGGTAGTCCGTTACGGGAATATGATGGGATCCAGCGGATCGGTAGTCCCCTTCTTTTTAAAAAAGAAAAGGGAAGATGGGGTTCTGCCCATCACCGATTCCCGTATGACCCGGTTTAATATTACCATACCGTATGGGGTTAAGATGGTATTACTGGCCCTGGAAACGAGTTGGGGAGGCGAAGTTTTTGTGCCTAAACTGCCCTCGTATCGCATCATGGATGTGGCCAATGCCATTGGACCGGACTGTGAAAAACCCATAGTGGGCATCCGTCCCGGCGAAAAATTACACGAAGAAATGATTTCCCCCAGCGATGCGTTTTACACTTACGATCTTGGTGCGTATTACGTGATCCTGCCCTCCAGCCCTCCCTGGCCCGTGGACGATTTTATAACCGCCTTTAAAGCTAAAAAGGTTCCTCCGGGGTTCAGCTATAATTCCGGGGAGAATACAGCATGGGAAACCGTTGACAGTTTGAAAGGATTAATAAAGGCGTTTAAAAAGGATTAAAACCTTGTGGTTAGGTATGGAAAAAGCTTACTTTTGCAGGGATTAGATTTAATATGAAAAACCAAAAGTAAAATTAAATTAAAGATGTCAAAAAAGATAGCCTTAATTACTGGGGTTACGGGTCAAGACGGCGCTTATTTGAGTGAGTTTTTGTTGAAAAAGGGATATGAAGTACATGGGATTAAGCGGAGATCTTCTTTGTTTAACACCGACAGAATAGATCATCTTTATCAAGACCCACATGTTGAGAACAGAAACTTTTTTCTGCATTATGGAGACATGACGGACAGCACCAATGTTACACGTATCATTCAAGAAGTACAGCCCGATGAAATTTATAATTTGGCAGCCATGAGCCATGTACATGTGTCCTTTGAGATGCCGGAATATACCGCTAATGCAGATGGTATTGGGACCCTAAGATTGCTGGAAGCCATTCGTTTCCTGGGTTTGGAGAAGAAAACACGTATTTATCAGGCCTCTACATCCGAGTTATATGGCAAGGTCCAAGAAGTACCTCAGACTGAAACGACACCATTTTATCCGAGGAGTCCTTATGCTGTTGCAAAAATGTACGCCTATTGGATTACGGTGAATTATCGTGAAGCCTACGGCATTTATGCCTGTAATGGCATTTTATTTAACCATGAATCGCCCATAAGGGGAGAGACCTTTGTAACCCGAAAAATAACAAGAGCAGTTTCAAGAATAGCTTTAGGATTACAGGATAAATTTTATTTAGGTAATTTGGATGCCCAACGCGACTGGGGACATGCCAAGGACTATGTTAGGATGATGTGGATGATCTTGCAAGCCGACGAAGCCGAGGATTGGGTCATAGCGACCGGTAAAACCACCTCTGTTAGGGATTTTGTAAGGATGAGTTTTAATGAGGTGGGTATTGAATTGGAATTTAAAGGCACAGGAGTGGCCGAAAAGGCATTTGTTAAATCCTGCAGTAATCCGAAATATCAATTATCCATTGGAAAAGAAGTGTTAAGTGTGGACCCTGCCTATTTTAGACCCACCGAAGTCGATTTATTGGTGGGAGATGCTTCAAAGGCCAAACATAAATTGGGTTGGGTTCTTAAATATTCCCTACAAGAACTGGTTCAAGATATGATGGAAAGCGATTTAAAACTGATGCAAAAGCAACAGTATCTCCAAGAAGGGGGCTATAGAATTAAAAATTACTTTGAATAGGCGATGAAAAAAGATTCAAAGATTTATATAGCAGGGCATAGAGGTCTTGTGGGGAGTGCCATTCTAAACAATTTAAAGCAAAAAGGGTATCATAACTTCATAACAAAAACCCATAAGGAATTAGATTTAACCGACCAATTAGCTGTAGCAAATTTTTTTAATGCAGAAAAACCGGACTATGTGTTTTTAGCAGCAGCCAAAGTAGGAGGTATTGTGGCCAATAACACGTATAGAGCTGATTTTATTTACGATAATTTGATGATTCAGAATAATGTGATTCATCAAAGCCATGTGCATGGGGTAAAAAAGTTATTGTTTTTGGGGAGCACCTGCATTTATCCTAAACATTGTCCACAACCCATGAAAGAAGAGTATCTGTTGACCGATACCTTGGAATACACCAATGAACCTTATGCCATTGCCAAAATAGCTGGTATTAAATTGTGTGAAAGTTACAATATACAATACGGGACCAATTTTATAGCGGTCATGCCCACCAATTTGTACGGGCCTAACGATAATTTCGATTTGGAAAAGTCTCACGTATTGCCGGCCTTAATTCGAAAGATGCATCTCGCTAAATTAGTGTCAGAGCACAGAGATGCGGAGGTTTTAAAGGATTTGGGAGTCCATACCATGGATGAGGCCAGGGCGTATTTAACCCGGTTTGGTGTGGGTGCGGACCAGGTTGAAATATGGGGGACCGGAACTCCCAGGCGTGAATTTTTATGGAGTGAGGACATGGCAGAGGCCTGTGTGTTTCTTATGGAGCATCGAAATTTTGAAGACACGCATAATAGTGAAGATCTTGAAATAAGAAACACGCATATTAATATAGGAACCGGCGTTGATATATCCATTAAAGAATTGGCCGAGACCATTAAAAAAATCGTTGGCTTTAAAGGAGATTTAGTGTTCAATTTGGAAAAACCAGACGGCACCATGCGTAAGCTAACAGATGTGTCTAAATTAAACGCTTTAGGGTGGAGCCATCAGGTGGAGTTAGTAGAAGGTATCAATAAAGTGTATGAGTGGTATGTCCAAAGTAAATATTAAAATTATAGCTCCAAAAAATTAAATAATTTCTATTAATAATATAGAAATAGACCATGAAAAGAATATTGAAAGACGTATTGATGGATTTTCGGTTGCGTAAAAGGGCTATAATGGCATTTAATCTCCAAAATCTTTATCATCTAGAAGCTGCAAAATCGATTGCCGAAAAATTAAAAACTCCTTTAATGATTCAGTTTTCAGAAAGATATCTCCGATTTTTAGATGAAAAATATGGAATAGAATTTTTATTGAGCACTTACTCGAACCAATTTATTTACTTCCATTTAGATCATTGTATAGATATCGAGTTTATTAAATATTGTATTAATTCTGGCTTTGATTCGGTGATGTATGATGGTTCAGCTTTTGATATCGATTCAAACATTAAAAACACTAATATTATAATGAAACATGCTTCAAAGGTGGGATGTCTTGTTGAAGGAGAATTAGGAAAAGTATCTGGTGTTGAAGATGGTTTTGGTGACACGGGCTCGTCTTATGCAGAAATTGAAGAAATTGAAAAATATATAAAAGAAACCAATATTCATTTAATGGCACTTGGAATTGGTAATGCTCATGGTTTTTATAATAATCTGAATGGGTTGAAAACAACTATTTTAAAGGAAGCGAGTAAGAAGTTAGACGACAACCAGTTTTATGTATTGCATGGAGGAACTGGTCTTCCTGAAAATATTATAAACGAAACTATTGATTATGGTGTAGTTAAAATTAATGTCTCTACGGAAGTAAAAAAACACACTATGGACATATTACAGTTATATGCTACCAAGAATAAACTTTATAATGAAATCTCTTTTAATAATTTGATGACGGAGCAGTTGTCTCAGCTTTTTGAAGAATACCTAGTTAAATATACAAAATGATTTTAGAATGTATTTAGTAATAAATTTGGGGCTTAAATCTATAAGAGGTATTGTTTTTAATGAAGAAGGGAAACAATTATATACGACATCCAGGGCAGTATACTCAAACTTAATTGATCACAGGGTAGAACAAGATTCTTGGGAATGGAAAGAAAAACTTGATGCTATTTTAACAGAGATTTCATCCATTGATTATCTAAACAGCAAAATAGAATATATCACTTCAACAACAAGCTCTTCTTGTATTTTGGGGATAGATTCTAATGGTAAACCATTAACAAAAGTAATGATGGTTTCAGACAAAAGGGCTTTTCTGGAAGCTCAGGAGATTGAAGGCATTATAAAACCTCATATAAAACAATCAAGTATAAGTTGTCCAGAATCCTCTGTTATTCCAAAGGCTTTGTGGTTTAAAAGAAATAATCCAAACGTATTTGATAAGGTTAAATATTGGATTGGGGCAGGAGAATTTTTAAATTATTATTTTACTGGTGAAGTGTTTACAGATTCCCTAAATGCGAGTAAAGCATTATTTGAAAATGGAGAATATCTTAACCATATAATTAATGAAGTAGGTTTAGATACCAATACTCTTCCAAAAGTTAAGGACATTGGGTATCAATTACCAATCTTAAATAAAATTAATAGAACGTTTAAATTTGCTGCCCGTTGTAAATATGTTTTAACCACCTATGATGCGATATGTGCGGTTTTGGGATCCTATGATGGAGATAATAAAACAGCCTGTGATGTATCTGGAACAGTGACTTCAGTTAGAGTGCTTTCTGAGAATGGTCTAAACTCTAGAGAAGGCTTGATATTATCACAGAAATTAGGAAATTATAATAAATTTCTTATCGGAGCATCAAACAATCTTGGCGGAGGGATAATCGAATGGTTAAAGCAAGCATTTTATAATGAAGCTGATAAGAATGTTTATTACATTATGGAGAATAATGCACATGAAATCTCTATGGGTGCACATGGAATCGTTTTTCTTCCATACATGCTTGGAGAACGGGCACCTTTTAAGAATGCTAATGCTAAAGGTTCTTTTTTTGGAATAAATAGAAGCAGTACAATAAAAGAATTTACCAGAGCTGTTTTTGAATCTACCGCATATGTATCTAATGATTTGTTACACTTAATTATGACTAATGGTTTAAATATTGAGTCGATGACTGTAAGTGGTGGATTGGCGAGATTTGATTTAATTAATCAAATTAAAGCTGATGTTACGAATAAAAGAATTAAAGTTATTGAAAATTTTGAAAGTACCTCTGTTGGAGCTCTTATACTTCTTATGGTTAATCTAAATAAGTTCTCAACAATTGAAGAAGCGGCTTCGAAAGTAATAAAAATTAGAAAAATCATAAATCCTTCTGAAGAAAATCATAAAATATACAATGAATTTTTTACGTTCTATAAGAAATTAAATGAACAATTACTTCCAATTTATAATGACCACTTCATACTAAGGAAGCAGATCCAATCATTCTCATCCGAAACCATAAGTAATTTATGAAACATTACTCTATAAAACCTAAAGTAATTGTAGCACCATTGTCTTACGAAGTTCTTAATGAGTTTAAACTTGGGAATCATATTTTAATTTTAGTTTCTAAAACAGTATTTGAAACATTTGAATTTTCCATAATTTTTGATAAATTAAAACGAAAGCAAAACCTTTATATCTATTCTCATATTCGACCCGATGCTCCGTTTGAGGATTTAGATAAAGTCATTGATGATCTTAATGGAAAGCACATAGAAAGTATTATAGCAATAGGTGGAGGGTCTGTAATAGATGCCGCAAAAACGTTATCGGTGGCCTTCGAGGGGGTAAGCTATAAAGATGTATTTTATAATAAAGCGCTCATGCCCAACAAGAAAATTAAAGTTATTGCTGTTCCTACAACAGCAGGGACTGGGGCAGAATTATCTTTTGGAGCAATAATTTATGATAATCAGAATTTAATTAAAGGAGGTCTCAGAGGAGAAATTATTCAGCCCAATGGTGTAATAATTGATGCTAAACTTCACAATGCATGTCCACCCAAGCTTAAAGCTGAGGTTGGATTTGATTGTCTTACACACGCCATAGAAACTTATATATCTAAAAAGACCAATCCTTTGGCAAAAATTCAATCAATTAGTTGTATTGAAAATATTTTTAAATATTTAACCCTCGCATGTAAAGATAACGATGAATGTGCCATGGAAAAAATAGCAATTTCATCTGCTTTAATGGGAATAAATTTAGCCTATAGCTCTACTTGTTTGCCACATAGAATCCAATATGTTATTGGTCCTTTAACAGGAACAAGTCATGCCCAAGGATTAATTGCCTTATACAAAGGTTGGCTAAAACATTTGGCAGACTCAAGATTAACAGAGTTAAAGGACTTGGTTAATGATCTAGGAATGAATATTAACCAGTTTCTAAAAAAGATTCAATCCCTAAAGGACAGTCTGGATATAAACTACACAATTACTGATTTGGGTATCCATCAAAATCAAATTGATGAGATTTCAAAAAATGTGACTGGTAATGTCAGCGCAGATCCATCCTATCGAGATGTCGGAACTATTAAAAAGATTTTAACTAATTCATTATAATATGATTGGAGTTGTTTTAGCCGCAGGAAAAGGAAGTCGATTAGGAAATTATACCACCAACCTCCCTAAAAGTTTATTGCCCTTGGATGATGATGGGTACACGTTATTGGATTATAACATTGATATCTTAAATCAATTACATTTAAAAAAAATAATTGTAGTTACGGGTTTTAAAAGTTATAAAATTGAGAATCATATTTCAAATTACAACAATATTGAGCTGGTGTATAATCCCTTTTGGAACCATTGTAATGTACTCGGGTCCTTATATATGGCATTAAATAAAATAGATGATGATTTTTTATTTTTACATGCAGATACTTTGGCTGAAAAATCGATATGGGAAAAATTGGTCAAATCTAAAGGAGACATGGTACTTCCGTTTGAACGTAAACAATGTGGCGAAGAGGAGATGAAAATAAAGTTAAGAGAGAAAAAGGTGATCCAAATTACGAAGGAAATGAAATCAGAACATGCAGATGGAGAGTTCTTGGGGATTGCAAAATTCAAAAAATCAACTATTCCATTTTTCAAATACACTGCAGAAAGGTTGTTTAAAAAGGGTGATTTAAATCATTACATGGAATCCGTAATTTCTGAGGCTATCAAAACAGATAAATATACTATCTGTGCGTTGGATATTGTAGATTCTAATTTTGTCGAAGTAGACTTTGAGGAAGATTATATCAAGGCAAAATCCAAATTCGGTAGAATTGCACCATAATACAAACCAGTTTTTTTTCAATTATCCATTTGTTCATCTATGCCAAAATATGGAATAAAAAGGCCTAAAGTTTCAAAAGATAAAAAAGCACTTTTATCTAATTTTTTTTCATTATCCATTTTACAGGGGATGAATATGCTTTTGCCACTTGTAACCTTACCCTATTTGGTCCGTGTGTTGGGTGTTGAAATATTTGGGCTGGTGAATTTTGCGCTGTCCATTATTATGTATTTTAATATTATAGTGAGTTTTGGTTTTGAATTATCTGCTACAAGAGAAGTTTCTATCCATAGAGAGGACCCAAAGAAGATTTCTGAGATCTTTTCATCGGTAATGTTTATTAAACTGTGTTTGCTTTTTTTGTCTTTTTTAACGCTCTCTTTTCTCATTTTGACAATAGATACTCTTCAAAGTAATGCCTTGTTATATTATGCGACTTTTGGTGTGGTTATAGGTAACTATATTTTCCCGACATGGTTATTCCAAGGCATGGAAAAGATGAAGTATATTACTTATGTCAATGTGTTCTCAAAAATCTTTTTTACCATTTTGATATTTGCTGTTATAAAAAACCCGTCAGATTACATTTATGTACCAGTTTTAAACGCCCTGGGAATTATTATAGGGGCGAGTTATGCATTTTGGCTGTCATTTAAGTTATTTTCATTAAGGTTGGTCATCCCTAAAACATCAACCATCTCTTATGAACTTAAAGATAGTTTTCAATTTTTTTTGTCAAGAGTCGCCAATAATGGTAGCAGATATTTCGCAACAACAATAATTGGCTTATATTTTGGAAATTTGATCGTTGGTTACTATACCATGGTTGAAAAACTATTTTACGCCTTTATGAGCCTTGGTTCTGTGGTTTCACAAACGATTTATCCTTATATGTCTAGGACCCGAAACATTACATTTTTAAAAAAGGTGTTGGTTACAATAACTGGAATATCATTAATACTTATAATTCCTTTACTCTATTTTAATCAGGAATTACTACAAATTGTTTTTGATGAATATAATGAGATGTTATCCTTATTTTTTGTAATTGTTTTTAGCGGAGCTATTTTTGCCGTGATAAGTACAATTTTAGGATATCCATTATTGGCAGCATATGGACATATTAAGTATGCAAACAATAGCCTTATTTACGCTTCCATTATTTATATGTTATATACTGTGATTGCAGTGTTTGTAACGAAAGATATTTATATTGTTGTCTTTGCTATTCCAGTATATATGGTAACGGGTTTAGGATTTAGAATATATTATGTGTTTAAAACGAAATTAATGAATTAAAAGGAGGTATGCTAAAAGAGATAATTACAAAAAAAGGAGTTATAACATACACTGAGGCTACACCAATTTCCGGAACAAAGCGATTAAATTTAGAGGTGGCAAAACAAAATTTATTGGAGTTAAAGGCCCTCCTAGATAAGCATAAGATAAAATTTGGACTTATTTATGGTACGTTGTTAGGGGCCATTAGAGAAGGAAACTTTATCAAGCATGATGAGGATATCGATTTATCCATGTTAGATGAGCATAAAGAAGATCTTTTGGACGTTTTGCCAGAAATTATAGATATTGGCTTTAGAATCATTCGATACAATGACAAATTGTTAAGTATTGAAAGAAACGATGAATATATTGACTTTTATTTTTTTAGAAAGACTCACTCATCTTACAGAAAATGTGACTTAGGGCTCAAGGCAAAATCCACCTATTTAGAAAACACCAAAAGCTATAAGTTCTTAGGAGAGGATTTTCAAATTCCTGTTGAAGCCGAAAAATTTCTAAAGGAGTTGTATGGAAAAGACTGGAAGATTCCTGTAAGGGATGTGGCAGCGCTAGATTTTAACACCTACATTATATTTAGGGAAACCATAAGGGAAAAACTTCCTTTTTTGTTTTTAGTTTTAAGTAAATTGAAAAGTTTCTTAAGAAAAACCAGCCTAAATTAAATAGTAAATTTGTACAATAACAAATTTATGAGAATAACGTTTTTCACCTGTAAATTATGCAAGAAACCTCATTTAACACATGGTTATAGCTGAGCAAAAATTATTAAAATGGGGATTGGTATTGAATGCCATCTATGTTTTATTATTCTTTTTAATAAGACCTGATGGTATAAATATTGTAAAAATATCCATCACCACATTATTATTATTCTCTGTACTTATTATTTGTTCCTTATCCATTAAAAACATATATCGACTCAAAGAAATTCCTCAATTTTCAAGATTTTTGTTCTATATGTTATTGATTTGGGGGGGTATAACTATAGTTAGAAGTTTTTCCTTCTCTATTCAAGATTGGGTCACAAATTTTGGAAATGTGTATATGGGTTTAGCTTGGATAGCGCCATTGGCAATGGTTTTGGGCCTCAAATTAGAAAATTGGAATATAGTTTTCAAGGTCATCTTCTTTGTTTTTAAGCTAATGATTCCTGTTTTTGGAATTTCCTTACTTTTTAATACTAGTTATTTGCAATGGGCCTGGTTACTTCGGTCGGTTAACCTAATTTTATTGCTAGGGCTTAGCCGTATTTCATTGATAAAAAAGGGCATTGTTTTAGTAATTATTGGTATATATATACTGGTAGCAATATCTGTAAAACAACGAATGGACCTACTGTTTTTGTCATTAACCATGGGTTTTCTGATTATGGATAAATTAATTGGAATAAAAATACGCCGTGTTTTTTTAAAGTATATTATTAGTTTTTTTATTTTGGTTTTAATTCTTGTGTTTACTGTGGGCTATGAATTTGTTTCAAATACCATCTCCAGTATTATAGATTTTCAGGACTCTAGAACATTCCTTTTTTATGAGTTATTTAATGAGTTAAACCTAATCGAAAAATGGATTGGCAGGGGTTCATTAGGCACTTATTACAGTCATTTTTTTGAGCATACTAAATGGTATACTATTAATATATTAAAAAAACCCTGGTGGGGTGATTCTTCTGTTCGAATCACCATTGAAGTTGGTTACCTACAAATGATATTGAAAGGAGGTATGTTGCTATTTTTATTGAATACATTGATATACATCAATGCTATATATTTGGCGCTTTTTAAATCTAGCAATAAATTCGTGAAACGATTGGGGTATTATATTTTAGTTATAACGTTACTAAGTCTGGTGTCATTAAGACCAACATTTGCTCCAACCTTTATTTTTTTATGGATGGCCATCGGTACCGTTTTACCAAAAAAGTATAGGTTAATGAAAGATGATGAAATATATTCAGTAGTAAAACAATTAAGATGAAGTATAATCCATTGGTAAGTATTATAACGGTTGTTTATAATGGCGAAAAGTATTTACAACAAACTATAGATAGCGTTAATCAACAGACCTATAAAAACATTGAATATATTATTATTGATGGAAAGTCAACGGATGGGACTTTAGACATTATAAAACGAAACGAGTCCAAAATCACGAAATGGATTAGTGAACCTGATAATGGTTTATACGATGCTATGAATAAAGGGATTAGAATGGCAAATGGAGAACTTATAGGAACCATTAATAGTGATGATTGGTATGAATTGAACGCAGTTGAACTTGTTATAAAATCTTATCAGAAGAACAAAGAAGCAAAAGTATTTCATGCCAATCGGTATGACGTAAATTCAAACAATTATAAAAAAGAGTATAGATTTAAATCATCATCTTTTAAATTTAAATATTTCAGTATGACATTTTCACATCCTTCAATGTTTATTAAACGTGAAATATACCAAGAATACGTCTATAATACCCATTTAAAATCATATTCCGATTATGAGTTTATATTAAAATTATATTTAGGAAGGAAAAATAAAATAGTACACATTCCTGCACCAATAGTTAATTTTAGATTGGGAGGCATAAGTGCACAAATGGGTTTTTATGAAGAAATAAAAGAAGCATTTCTAGCAAGGAGATTAGCGGGAATGTCTCTAATTGAATCTGTTTTTGCCCTTTGTCTAAAGGTTGTATTAAGTCCCATGGTCTTTATTAAAAATAAATTAAAAAATGGGTTTATTTAAAGACGTTGTGAACGACATAAAGCGGAATCATAATTTTAAAGGAAGAATTATTGTTGTCTTTTTTACGTTTACCAGTTTTTTCAGAGAAAAGGCAAAGAATAAATTTACATTATTTCTTTGTGCTCCTATTATAATACTTTACAAACTTATAACGGATATTTTACTTGGATGTGAAATCCCTGCTTCAACAAAGATTGGGAGAGGATTGATTATACATCATGGAAGAGGTACTGTTTTAAACAAGAATGTTATTATTGGAAATAATGTAACCTTAAAACATAATACTACTATTGGGAATAAAATAACACTGAGTGGTGTGGATTTGGGTTGTCCGGTCATTCACGATAATGTAATCATAGAACCCCATAGTATTATTATAGGACCAATTGTAGTTGGAAAAAATGCTATAGTCGGTGCGGGAGCGGTTGTAGTAAAAGATGTAGAGCCTAATACAGTTGTGGCTGGAAACCCGGCTAGACTTATAAAGAGATTAAATGTTTAGTTGATGTTGAAATCAAAAAGAATCCTATTTGTTTTACATTTTTCACCTCCGGTTCATGGTGCTTCCAAGGTTGGAGATACAATTGTTAATAGTCAATTAATCAAGAATAACCTTAACTCAAAATTTGTAAAAATAAAGTCATCGGATAATCTGCAGGAAATAGGGACATTAAAAGTCAAAAAGCTTTGGTATACAATAGCCTTGTTATTTAAAGTAGTTTATCAATTGTTCGTTTTTAGGCCTCAGAGCATCTATTTGACGGCATCACCACAGGGCTTTGCCTTTTATAGGGATCTTATAGTTTCTATACCAATCAAGGTTTTTTGCATATTTAAGAGTTGTACTGTTTTTTATCATTATCATGCCAAGGGGATAGATGAATTTGTATCTAAATCTTTAATCTCTAAAAATTTAACTAACTTTTTTATAAATAACACATGTCTTATTTTTATTAATGAAAAAATGCTTAATGAAGTAAAAAAGTTAAATAGCTATAAAAAGATTTTTATTTTAAATAATGGTGTTCCAGATCCTTTAAAGGAAGAAAGTTTTAAAGAACTGGTTAAAAAAAGAAGCCAAACAGATCAAATTCATGTGTTATATCTTTCTAATATGATGAAATCCAAAGGATATGACATAGTCTTAAATTTAGCCAAATGGGTAAATGAACAGAATATAACTAACATTAAATTCCACTTTGCAGGGAGCTGGCATTCAAAAAAGGACATGGAATTTTTTAATAGTTTTCGAGCCAAACATGATTTGTGGGGTAGAGTTGAATACCATGGGTTGGTAGATGGAAGTAAAAAAATGAAACTATTTAGGCAAGCAAATGTCTTTGTTTTTCCTTCTCGATATAAAAAAGAGGTCTTTCCTCTATCGGTATTGGAGGCTTTGTCATATGGGCTACCCGTTTTAGCGTTTAATGCTGGAGCAGTTGCAGATATTGTTAACCCTACTGTAGGTATTATTTCCAATGAAGACAATGTATTTAAGGATTTCAAATGTATAATGGAAAAATTCTTAAATGAAAGTTCTTATTACCAGTGCAGGAATTTGTTTTTAAGTAAATATACAGTTGAGAGCTTTGAAAAAAATTTGGTAAAAATATTAAATGAGGATTCCTTATGAAAACGTTTGCCCATAATAATTATCGGATTTATGGAGACCATATTAAATTAATTGGAAATATAAAGAATAAGACCATTATCAATACAATTAATGCTCATTCCTACATTGTTGCCAAATCAGATAAGACGTTTAGAAAAGCTCTAGAGGAAAGTAATATCTTACTGCCTGATGGCGAAGGGATTGTTTTATTAGCAAAATGGATATATAACATGAAAATAAAAAAAATAGCCGGAGCAGATATCCATTCGCATTTACTTGATCTTGCAAATTCCAAAAGTTTAAAATGCTTTTACCTGGGGGCAAGTCAAACCACCTTAGATAGTATAAAAATAAAACAGGAAGTTAAATATCCCAATATTACATTTGGTTTTTTTTCACCTCCATTTAAAGAGGAATTTAATGGAGGGGATAATAAAAAAATGCTGGCTAGGATTAATTCTTTTATGCCTGATATATTATTTGTAGGGATGACGGCTCCTAAACAGGAAAAGTGGGTACACCAAAATAAAGAAAACATAGATGCTAAGATTATTTGTTCTATAGGAGCGGTTTTCGATTTTGTGGCTGAAACTAAAAAAAGGGCACCCAGTTGGACCATTGTATGTAAAATGGAGTGGTTGTACAGAAGCTTTACGGCTTGGCGATTAACTAAACGTTATATGTATTCGACACCTTTATTTCTATTGGAAGTTTTTAAGCTCAAATTAAAGGGGAATAAATTTTAAGCATTATATGGGATTAGTAAAACACTATCTGAAGCAAGCCGATTACATTTGTTTTATACTCTCGATAATTCTTTTACCGCTTTCTATAAAACTAAGCTCTAAGCTGCTATTCATCGCTATTTTATTAGGAGTGATACAATCGATATACACCAGAGCATTTAGCTGGTTTCTATATCAAAAACCGGTCATTGTCTTAAATGCATTATTCGTAATCTATATCATCATTCAGGGGTTGATATTGGACGGCCCTACAGATTTTTTTAAGACCTTTGATAGGGCTTATGCGCCGTATCTCGTATTCTTGCTCATGCCTATCTTTTATAATAAATGCCAAATCACGAAACATGTTCCACTGGCTTTATTGATTGGAGTATGTACGTTATGCTTTTTGATATTAGTTAATTCTTTCCTTGACGGAGCGTTCTATACAAGAGAAATGGTTTTGGAAGTTTTTGACATGCATCATTTATACATTTCCTTATACATATTATTTTTAATAAATTTTCTCTTAAGTACAGAGACACAATTTAAGGTGAAAAGTAAAGTTATTTTGATTTTCATATTGGTTTGCTTTTTGATTTTTTTTAAAAGTAAGGCAGCAATTGTCGCCACTGTTATCCTACTGTTATATCATGCTGCAATACGACTTAAGCTAAACAAGACGAAATGGGTTGGTTTAGGGGTTGCAGCTGTAATATTAATTGTAATCTTTAATACGTATTTCCATAAGCTATTCACAGACGCTCTCGATTTTAGATCTAGAATTTGGGCTGTCGCTATAGAATACATCTTACATAATCCCATATTTGGGTATGGTAGTAATAATGAGCATGCTATTTTGAATCGAGGCCATTTTTTAATTGGGAATTATGATTTTTTAGATTCTAATTTAAATACCCACAACCAATTCTTAACCTTTTTATTAAAGTTTGGCCTTGTTGGATTTGTTTTAGTGCTATCTCCATTTGTTTACATAGTAATGAAAGTCAATAAACCATTAAGGCAAGAGTATCTTGGATTTTTAATACTATTGTTTTGTATGTCCTTTATTGAGAGCTTGTATAATAGACACCATGGCATCGTGTTTATTTGTTTAACATTATATTATTACCATAATTTGTCCATGAAGGCACAAAAAAATTAATGAAAGTCGCCCTATACATATCCATCATTTTGGTCTTTACGAAAGTCGCCTGTCAGGAGGTCATCTTAAATACCGGTTTTACCGTCAGAGATTTTGACATTATTGATAACACGTTATTGTATATTGAAAAAAGGGACATTAAAAATTATAATCTAATCACAAAAACCCATGACACCCTTATCGATACCAATGGGTATTTTATTGGAGGATACGGTCTGAAATTATTTTGTGACTATAAAAATCAAAACATCATAACGGCATCCAATGAACTGATTAGGGATATCGGTTCTATTCGGTTTTATGATGTTCCAAAAAAGGAAATAAATCTATACCATGTCTATTACACGACCGAATTAATGGATTTTTTTTTAGACCCTCAGGACAGTCTCTTTTTTTTAAGCAAAAAAGACAAACAGATAGATATGTTTAAATATGGAGGTGTCCCCAGATACCATAAGATTGATTCGTTAAAGTTGAACCGTTATTCCAGAAAGATAAATTATAGCAAGGGGAATTTGTATTATATAACCGATTATGGAGAAGTATGTAATTATAATTTGAAGACGCGTAGAAATAAAAGAATATACAAAGGCGAGTCCCTATTAGTTAACTTTACATCGGACAACAAATATAAAAATATATATGTAACCACATTTGATGGTAAATTAATAAAGGTTAATATTGATGGAGATTTTCCAGCTCAGACCATAGGTATAGGAAAGGATATTGTAGAGGCTATAGCTATGTATAAGGATAAGTATATCTTGACAGGAGATTGGAAGGGAATCATAAAACTTATTGATTTGCAAACGTTGTCCCCGGTTAAGCAGTGGCACAACAAACAAAGAATTGTAAAAATTGTGGTAAATGATGATTATTTTTACACCAGTAGTTCAGACAGAACCATAAAAAGATGGAAAATAGAACAAAAATGAAAATCTCATCCATATGTTGTATCGGTGCCGGTTATGTAGGCGGGCCAACCATGGCGGTCATTGCCCAAAAATGCCCACAGATAAAGGTCACCGTGGTCGATGTGAATGCTTCGAGAATAGACGCCTGGAATGCGGCCGACTTGAGTAAGTTACCCGTTTTTGAACCCGGTTTGGACAAGGTTGTGGCTGAGGCCAGGGGTAGGAATCTTTTTTTCTCAACCGACATCGATGAAGCCATCCATGAGGCGGACATGATCTTTATTTCCGTCAATACGCCTACAAAAACGTATGGTAAGGGTAAAGGCATGGCAGCGGATCTAAAATACATTGAACGCTGTGCACGCCAAATTGCCAGGGTGGCTAAACAGGATAAAATTATTGTGGAGAAATCCACCTTACCGGTACGAACCGCAGAGGCCATAAAAAGTATTCTCGATAACACCGGCAATGGCCCTCAGTTTCAAATCCTATCCAATCCGGAGTTTTTGGCCGAGGGGACGGCAGTCCAGGACTTATTATTCCCGGATCGGGTACTCATTGGCGGGGAATCTTCCGAAGAAGGAAAGCAAGCCATTCAGGCCTTGGTCGCCATCTATGCCCATTGGGTACCCCGGGAGCGCATATTAACCACGAACGTGTGGTCCTCGGAGCTATCAAAACTCACCGCTAATGCCTTTTTGGCACAACGCGTCTCCTCTATCAATGCCATGTCTGAAATTTGCGAAAAAACAGGCGCTGATATTGATGAGGTGGCACAAGCTATTGGGATGGATAGTCGTATTGGACCTAAATTCTTGAAAGCCTCAGTAGGATTTGGAGGCTCCTGTTTTCAAAAGGACATCTTAAACCTAGTGTATATTGCCAAAACCTATGGCCTCCATGAAGTGGCCCAATATTGGGAACAGGTCATCAAAATAAACGATTATCAAAAAAATCGATTTTCGGAAAAGATCGTCAATACCTTATACAATACGGTTTCCGGAAAGAAAATCACCTTTTTAGGATGGGCCTTTAAAAGGGATACTAACGATACCCGGGAATCCCCAGCCATCCAGGTGGCTGATAACCTGATTAGTGAACAGGCCAAATTGGGGGTCTATGACCCTAAAGTTTCTCCAGAACGCATGTATACCGATTTGGATCATTTAAATACAAGAAGTGAACAGGAGAACAGAGCCGCCGTACAGGTATATACGTCCCCTTATGACGCCTGCCATGGGGCCCATGCCATAGCTGTATTAACCGAATGGGAAGAGTTTAAATCCTACGATTGGCAACGTATTTATGAGAGCATGCCAAAACCCGCTTTTGTGTTCGACGGTCGTGGCATACTGGATACAACGGCCTTAAGGGCAATTGGATTTGTCTGTTACACCATAGGTAAGGGATCCTAATTTTTGTTTTCGCAGTAAACGGGAAAGTTTATGACCAGTTTCAAGGGATTTACCCTGGGATTGGAAGCTTCCGTTAATCGTATGACCGTCATTTTACACGTCATTAGACGTGCTGTAGTAAGGCCTTGTAGGCCATTTAAATGGACTTCGCCACCAAAGATGAACTTGGAAATTATACATTATTCGTATAATATTTTAAGTTAATCCTTTACATTTGTTTTTTAAAGAAATCCCAAAAGAACCAAGTATATTGAAACGGATTCTTATAACAGGAGCGGCCGGATTCTTAGGATCCCACCTTTGCGATCGATTTGTACATGAGGGTTATGACGTCATTGGTATGGATAATTTCATTACGGGAGATCAAAAAAACCTGCAACATCTCGAAAATCATCCCCATTTTGAATGCATCCGGCATGATGTGACGGAGTTTGTGTCCGTTGAAGGGCCTCTGGATTATATTTTACATTTTGCCTCTCCGGCCAGTCCCATAGACTATTTAAAGATTCCCATTCAAACCTTAAAAGTAGGGTCCTTAGGGACCCATAATCTCCTGGGATTAGCCAAGGCCAAAAAGGCGCGGATACTCATCGCGTCCACTTCGGAGGTATACGGCGATCCATTGGTACATCCCCAAACGGAAGCCTATTACGGAAACGTGAATTGCATTGGCCCACGGGGTGTTTACGATGAGGCGAAACGTTTCCAGGAAGCGATTACGATGGCCTATCATCGCGTGCACGGACTGGAAACACGCATTGTCCGTATTTTTAACACCTATGGCCCCCGGATGCGCCTGAATGACGGACGCGTCATCCCGGCGTTTATGGGACAAGCTTTGCGAGGCGAGGATTTAACCGTTTTTGGAGATGGGTCCCAAACCCGTTCGTTCTGCTATGTCGATGACCAGGTTGAGGGCATTTATCGCCTCCTGTTTAGTAATTATTCTGAACCGGTGAATATAGGCAACCCCAATGAGATATCGATTCGGTCTTTTGCCGACGAAATAATCAAATTAACGGGAACCAAACAAAAGGTGATCTATAAGGACTTACCGGTTAATGATCCGATGCAAAGACAACCGGATATTACTTTAGCCAAACGCCTTTTAAACTGGGAACCGGTTACAGATAGAGCCAAAGGCTTGAAAATAACGTTTAATTATTTCAGAAATCTCCCCAAAGAAGAATTATACAAAACAGAGCACAAAGATTTTAAAAGGCATATAAAGCTGTAAGGTGAGTTATAAAAAAAGCAGATATTCGAGTTTAATCAAACCCTTAACGGGATTGGTGGATTTTTGCATTCTCATTGCCAGTGTATTTCTTTTTGAAATCAATTTAACCTCCCCTTATGTATTCATTACTTATTTAGCCATTGGATGGTTCATAATTGCAATAAAAAACAATTTTTACGAAATTCAACGGCATACGCGAATCATCCAGGTCATTCCCTTATTATTTCGTCAGTTTTTGGTTTTTGGGATTATCCTGTATGCCTATATCGGGGTTTTTAGGCAGCCAAACATAAGTCGCTTGGCCTTGGCCAAATACCTCATACTGGTCTTTGTATTGATTTTTACCTTCAAAATGGTTGTGTTTTTATTAATGCGAAAATATAGAGCTGTACTGAAAGGAAATTCGAGAAACGTTATTGTAATAGGGAATAATGAAAAAACCCGGCAACTCATAAAGACCATTAGAACGCGATTGGATTATGGGTATAACTTCAAACACCAGTTTACTATTGAGGACAATACGTCTTTAAAGGAATGCTTTAATTATGTTATTGAAAATAATATAGATGAAATTTATTTTTCGGTGGCCGAATTGTCGAATAAGCAAATAAATAGCTTAGTAGATTTTGCCGATAATAACCTCAGGGAATTAAAGTTCATCCCCGATAATAAGGACATATTTTCCAAGCGATTGAAATATGAATATTACGATTATATTCCGGTATTGTCCATTAGGGCCATTCCATTACAAGAGCCTATCAACAAGTTTTTAAAACGCCTGTTTGACATTGGGTTCTCCCTATTCATTATCCTTTTCATTTTATCCTGGTTAACTCCAATTTTAGCGATAATCATTAAATTGGAATCTAAAGGCCCTGTATTCTTTAAACAATCCAGAAACGGATTTAATTATGAGGAATTTGATTGTTATAAGTTTAGATCCATGACGCCTAATGAAGACGCGCATCTGTACCAGGCCACGCGAGGGGATCAACGCGTCACTAAAGTTGGCGGGTTTATCCGAAAAACGAGTATTGATGAATTGCCTCAGTTTTTTAATGTGTTGTTTGGGGAGATGTCTGTGGTGGGACCTCGGCCCCATATGGTGAGTCATACCGATATGTATGCCCAGCGCATTGACAAGTTTATGGTGAGACACTTTGTGAAACCGGGTATTACCGGGTTGGCCCAGGTGAGTGGCTTTCGGGGTGAGATTGAAAAGGAAAAAGACATCATCAATCGCGTGAAATACGATATCTTCTATATCGAAAACTGGTCCTTGCTGTTAGATCTGAAAATTATTTTTCAAACTTTTACCAATGCCATTAAAGGCGAGGATAAGGCCTACTAAAGTGCTGTGAGCAGTCCTTGTAATTGTTGGGTAAAATCAAAATGGTCCAACGCCCGACCCTGCAGAGTCCTTTTATGGCGTATATCGAGTTCGGCAGGGTCTATATTGGCAATGACCCGGTTCAAATGGGCATAGTCTCCTGCTTTGGCCACCCAACCCAATTTATGGCGATGCACCAGGGTCTCCCCTTCACCCCCGCCAAAATAGAGCACAGGTAACCCCAGACGCGCATATTCAAAGAGTTTGGAGGGTACCGAACCGTAAATCCTATGGCGTAATGGGATGATCCCCAAGTCATAGCTCCCGAGGACCTTATGCAATTCAACGCGCGTAAGCTCACCGTGATAGACAAGATCCTTATCCGGGTGGTTTTCAATAAAGGATATTATCCTGGCCTGCTCACTGCCGGCCCCGTAAATGTGAAATTCAATTTTGGTATAATCCAATGCCTGGCACAGGGTATAAATCCCCTGGGCCACACCCAGAAGTCCGGCATAAACCAGTTTTATTTTGGCGTTGTCCATGGGGCGGACCACGGGCTTAGGGGGCTGGAAATCCGGAAAATTCCGATACAGGATCGTGGCCTTCTCCGGAAAAATGGAATGGATATGGCTCAGGATTTCCTGACTTTGCCCCAATATGAGATCCGCCTGCTTGTAGTTATAGCGTTCCAGAGTTTTTAAAAGGCGATACGATAGACCTTTTTTAAACGCGCCTAGTTCCAGGCCGGCCAGCGGCCACAGATCGCTTACATTCAGGATGAGCCTTCGCTTTTTTGACCTTAAAAACACTACCGAGGTAAAGGCCACCACTAAGGGGGGCGACTGGATAATAACGGTGTCGGGGAGGCGATGCCAAAGAACATACCAGATCAAACTGATACTGTAAGACAGCATGGACCCTAATCGCAATAGCGTGTTTTTGGAATTACTGGCATACAACCATAACCGATGGACCAGGAGACCCTCTTCCCAGGAGGTATTACGGTATCGGCCCTGATACGCCTTAAACACCTTTCCATTGGGGTAATTGGGTAAAGGGGTGAGGACCGAAACCTTAAACCCCCGGTTGTGCAAACCTCTGGCCAATTGGAAAATGCGGTTGGAAGCGGCGCCTATTTCCGGGGGGAAATAGTGGGTTATGATGAGGAGTTCTTTCATGATGACTTAAATAGGGCTATGAGATGATCAACGATTCTTGTTGCGGTTTGGCCATCCCACAATTCAGGGATGACGCCTTCTTGCCATTGGCCCGAATATAACCGGTTGAAGGCGGTTTCCATGAGTTTTGGATCATTACCTACCAGGATATTGGTTCCCATGGCGCAGGTTTCCGGGCGTTCCGTAGTATCCCTTAAAGTTATGCAGGGCACATGCATCACCGTGGCTTCCTCGGTAATGCCTCCCGAATCGGTGATAACGGCCAAGGCATGTTTAACCAAATAGTTGAACTCCAAATACCCCAGGGGCGCTATGAGATGGAGGTTGTCATAAGACACCTGCAAACCCCCTAAAAGGGTTTGGGTTCTGGGGTGTACCGGGAAAATAAGGGGAAGGCCCTGACTGTGGGATACGATTCGAGCGATCAATTGGTCGAGCTCCTGCGGATGATCCACATTATGCGGTCGGTGAAGGGTTAACACGAAATACTGTTTTGCCGATAGCCCCAAAGCTTCCCACAAGGGTGGCCTTTTAAACCGAGGGGCATGCTTCATTAGGGTGTCAATCATAACATTGCCCACAAAAAAGATCTTGGATTCGGGGACACCCAGACGTTTTAAATGAGCATTGGCATAAGTGGACGTGGTAAAGAAATAATCGGTGATGCTGTCGGTTACCATACGATTGATTTCTTCAGGCATGTTCAGGTCTCCGGAACGGATACCGGCTTCAACATGGGCCACCTGTATATGGGCTTTTTTGGCGACAATGGCACAGGCCATGGTAGAGGTCACATCGCCAACCACGATCACCAGATCACACGGGTTTTGGTGTAATTCTCTTTCAAAACCAATCATTATGGCTGCGGTCTGTTCGGCCTGAGTACCACTGCCCACCTCCAAATTCAGATCCGGAGTGGGAATGTTCAGCTCTTCAAAAAATCGGGCACTCAAGTTCGTATCATAATGTTGTCCGGTATGTATCAACCTGTAATTTATGGCCATACCCCGGGCCTTTTGCCGTGTAATGGCCTCAATAATAGGGGCCACTTTTATAAAATTCGGTCTGGCACCGGCAACAAGGGTGATGTTCATGGGTTTGTATTTAAATAGGATCTAAACTGTTTTAATTTACCACTTTTTAATCGAACCAATTGATCCTGTCGTTCAAAATTGATCCGGAGCCCTTTCTCAAGATAGGTTTCCATTTCGGCAGTTATCCTGGTTCTGTCGTTTTTGGAAAGTGCTTCCGAACTCACATAAATGATCTTGAACGTATCCGGTGTCAGTTGTTCGACAACAAATTCTTTGACGGTACAGTCCTTGTCAATAATGCGTTTGGTGATGTAGTAAAAGGTTAAACCGGCCGCTTTTTTGCCACTGGGGAGCACGGCAATATCGTTAGTCCGTCCCGTCAGTTTTTCAAGGATAGGGATTTTGAGGGTACTTTGCCGGGAAAGGATGCCTTCATCGCCAATATCGTACCTGATGAAAGGCTGCGCCTTGTTATAGAGTGCGGTTATAACCAATCGGCCCGCTTCCCCGTAAGGGACCATCTGGTCGTGTTCATCCAGAATTTCAACATATAGGGTCTCACTGGTTACCTGCCACTGGCCTTCAGGGTTTTCAAACGCAATCAAATCCAGTTCGGATGCCCCGTACTCATTAATCACCGGGACCCCAAACTGCTTTTCCATAAGGGTGCGGTCTTCTTTGAAGAGCATTTCGGAAGTTGGGATGCACACCTTTAAGGGGGGGCATTCCGTTTTAAGTACGATGTTCTTTTGCTGTAAATATTTTGCAAACAGGACCATGGGACTCGTATAACCATTGATGTAATCCGGTTGTTTGTTCCGGAAAACCCTTAACCAATCTTCAAAGGCCGCATCCCTTAAATCGAAAACATTAAACCGGGTTCTGTGGCTCATCATATCTTTGAATTTTTCTTTAAAATACCCCTGGGCATCCAGGGGAATGCCATAGAGGCGGGCCTGTCTGGAGGCATTAAAATCAATATCATACCAACCAAACCGGTCCTGGATGACCGCCCAGGTCATGGCATGACAAAATTTGTCTTTTGAAAAGGTAAAGGGATGTCCAGAAGCCCCTGAAGTTTTATCGATATAGACCTTGTGTTTCGAGAAACCATCAGACCAAAGGGTGTCCGGGGGGTGTTGTAAATCCGATTTGGTCATCACAGGAACCGTATCCCAAGCCAAGGGATTGGCATTTTTGGCAAAGGATTTATAAAAGGCATTACGGGTTAAGTGAAAGGCTACAATATCCTGTTTTTTGGCTTCAACATAGGCCTTGAAATCGGATTCATTCTTATTTTGAATGTTTTTCAGCACCTGCCTTGCTTTTCCTATTGGATAGCCATTGAGTTTTAAAGCAAGGTTGAACAGGTTCAACATGACAAAAATTTTTGTAAAGTAAACAAAAAATAGTCGTGAAATGCTAGTATTAATTTTATTTTTGCACCCAAGGAAAACGTAAATAATACGATAAAAACAGCAATCTGTAATTCGTGTTGGTCATGGATCGTCCCGCTACAGGGCAGGGCATCAGTGCTTATGATCAACAGGAGGTTTAACACCTGTTACTATGAACATCTTAATTTTAGGATCCGGCGGAAGAGAACACACCTTTGCATGGAAAATAGCCCAAAGTCCAAAGTGCAAAAAGGTATTTGTTGCCCCCGGGAATTCGGGCACCGCACAAATAGCAACGAATGTCCCTATTGGGGTTAATGATTTTGAAGCCATTAAAACGCTGGTTTTGGATAAAGCCATTGATATGGTAGTAGTGGGACCGGAAGATCCCCTGGTGAATGGAATACACGATTATTTTTTAAAGGAGGAGGCCCTCAAGGACGTCAAGGTTATTGGGCCACGACAAGAAGCGGCCTTATTGGAAGGCAGCAAGGAATTCGCCAAGGAATTTTTATACAGGCACCATATTCCAACGGCAGCTTATGAGAGCTTTACCAAAGATACCGTTGCACAAGGCTACGCTTTTTTAGAAACCTTAAATCCGCCTTACGTATTAAAAGCGGACGGATTGGCTGCAGGCAAGGGCGTTGTTATTGTGAAAGATCTAAATCAGGCCAAAGCCGAATTAAAAACCATGCTCGTCGATGCCAAATTTGGAGAAGCCAGCACCAAAGTTGTCATTGAAGAATTTTTGGATGGTATCGAACTGAGCTGTTTCGTACTGACCGATGGGCAGAGCTATAAAATTTTACCTACGGCCAAGGACTACAAGCGCATTGGCGAGGGGGATACAGGCTTGAATACCGGTGGCATGGGAGCCATCTCTCCGGTCCCTTTTGCTACGGATTCCTTTTTGAACAAAATTGAAGAACGCATCGTAAAACCTACTATTGAAGGCTTAAAAAAGGATAATTTACCCTATGTCGGGTTTGTTTTTATAGGACTCATCAAAGTAGGGGACGACCCAAAGGTCATTGAGTACAATGTGCGTATGGGGGATCCTGAGACTGAAGTGGTGTTTCCGAGACTCAAGAACGATTTGGTCGATATTCTTTTGGCTATGGCCAACGGAACCCTGGATAAGATTCAACTGGAAATCGATGAACGAGCGGCAACCACCGTCATGGTGGTGTCCGGAGGCTATCCGGAAGCCTATGAAAAAGGCAAGGTGATAACCGGTGTGGAGACGATACAGGATTCTATTCCCTTTCATGCCGGGGCACAACTAAACCATGGAAAAATAGTAACCTCCGGAGGGCGGGTTATGGCCATTACCTCCTATGGGAACACCTACCGGGAGGCCATAAAAAAATCTTACCAAAGTATAGAGAAATTACATTTTGATAAGATGTACTATCGTAAGGATATTGGTTTCGATTTATAGGAATGAATGGGAAGACACACTTTTATCTTCCTCATTATTATCATTGAACATTTTAAGTTGATTTAACCAATACAGCATAGCCGCAAATCCAGTTATTAGAAACAGCCAGGATACCGTATTTGCCGCAAACCAATTTTCAAGTTCCAAAGCTCTCAAAGCATCATAGGGTGCAAAAAGGACATTTACGAACAAATCTTCAATGGCGTAAAAGAAATCTTTCATCTTGAAATTTTATTATTTTCCAACCGGTTATAGTTAGTATATTTACAAGGCAAAAATACAAAAACCGTTAATGATAACAAGCATTTTTAGCAAATCTAAACCAATTAATTTCATTCTGGTATTTTTTATTACGGCCATAGCTTTTGTCATGGCTGCCCTAAAGCTTGTAAAAGAACCCTTTACCATTGCCCTGCTCTTAAAACAACTCGTTTTATTTTTTGTATGCTATAGTTCCATTTTATTGCTCAATTTTATGGTTAGTAAAAACGGATTAACCAAAAACAACAATTATGAAATATTGCTTTATAGCTTATTTCTTTTGGCCCTGCTGGAGACCACACAGGACACCAATATTGTAATCGCCAATTTTTTTGTGCTGCTTGGCCTAAGGCGTATTTTGAGTATTCGCACCCAGTTAAAACTGAATAAAAAACTGTTTGATGCGGCATTTTGGATTGCCATAGCCTCATTGTTCTATTTTTGGGCCATTCTGTTTTTTGTGCTCATTATATTGGCCTTAGTGCTGTATACCGATAACAAGTTAAATCATTGGCTTATCCCGTTTTCGGGGGTTTTGACCGTATTTATTTTTACGGTTTGCTATTCTATTATTTGTTTTGGGAATTATTTTGAAGCCTTTATAAATACCCCCTCCATAAGCTACGCGTTCGACCATTATAATTTGCCCGAGCTGTGGGTGGCCATAACCCTGTTGTTTTCCTTTGGTATTTGGTCTACCCTATTTTATATCAAGAGCATTAAAATGAAAAAAAAGGCCTTAAGGCCCTCCTTTCATCTCATTCTAATCACTTTTTTAATAAGTTTCCTTATCGTTGTTTTAGCTCCGAAAAAAAACAGTGCCGAATTTTTGTTCATGTTTGCCCCCCTGGCGATTATCATGACCAATTATATAGAAGTTATTGAGGAAAAATGGTTCAAGGAACTATTTCTGATGGTCTTTTTCGTCGTTCCCTTTTTGCTGTTACTGTTGTAATTTTTCTCCAAAAATCAGATCACCGGCATCTCCTAAGCCCGGCACGATATATCCCTTGGCATTTAAGGTTTCATCAATGGTAGCAATCCATAAATGCGTGTCCTTGGGGAAGGTGTCATTAATATAATTCACACCGTCCCGAGCTCCTATCACACAGACCAAATGAATGGTTTTGGGCGAGCCATAGCGCTTAAGCGCGTCAAAAGTGGCCTGAAGTGATTTTCCGGTAGCGAGCATGGGATCTGCCAGCACCAGTGTTTTACCTTCAATGGAAGGAGACGCCAAATATTCCACTTTAATGGTAAAGTCGTCGGAGTCCTTTTTATGATGCCTGTAGGCCGAAATAAAAGCACTATCGGCCATATCAAAACAATTTAAAAGCCCCTGATGTAATGGAATACCCGCCCTTAAAACCGAGCACAAGACCAAATCGTTATCAGGGATAGATATTTGTGAAGTCCCCAGGGGGGTTTTAAAGGTGGAGGAGGTATAGTTTAACACTTTACTCAGTTCATATCCTAAGATCCCGCCAATGCGTTCAATATTCATTCTGAAGCGCATGCGGTCCGATTGAATATCCAGGGCCCTGATTTCAGAAATATAGGTGTTTAAAATCGAGTTTTCTTGAGAGAGGTTATGGATATGCATGGCTTAAAAAGGAATTATGACAGGTAAATGTAATTAATTATAGGATAGGTGTCTCCTGACAACCTCAAATTTTGTACTGTAAAGATTCAAAACAGAGGGGTCTTTCAGTAATCCTATAAATAAGGCGGCTCATCTTTTCATTTGGCTGTTGTGAATTTTTAAATGAAAAAATTCATGTACTTTTGCCCTACAAAATAATAATAGACCATGTTTACCAATAAAGCGAACAGGATTTTTCAAGAGGTTATTGAAAAATACCATATTTTAAACACTGTTGATCAACCCTTTGAAAATGCCTATCCCAAGGATGCGTTAATTGAACATTTGTTATACAGAAAATGTTGGATCGATACCGTCCAATGGCATTTCGAGGATATTATTCGGGACCCGAAAATAGATCCTGTAGCCGCCTTAAAATTAAAGCGCCAGATCGATGCCTCCAATCAGGACAGAACGGATATGGTGGAATATATCGACAGCTATTTTTTAGAGAAATATAAGGACGTTACCTCTAAGGCAAATGCCACCATAAATACGGAAAGTCCGGCCTGGGGTATAGACCGGTTGTCCATATTAGCTTTGAAGATCTACCATATGAACGAAGAAGCCACACGTGAAGATGCTTCTGCAGAACATCGGGCGGCCTGTCAGAAAAAATTGAGTGTGTTGCTGGAACAGCGGGTAGACCTTTCAACGGCCATAGACACCCTTTTAAAGGATATCGAGAATGGGGATAAGTACATGAAAGTATACAAACAGATGAAGATGTATAACGATGACGAACTGAACCCGGTTTTGCGTTCTCAGAAATAAGGGCGTTTTGCCGTGCTCAAGCCCATCCCGAATACAGGGGGGAGGGAGGAGCATCTGGAATGGATGAGGCTTCGACTTGCTTAGCAAGAGGCTTTCAAAGAACCAGGGTGGTCGTTTCAATCCATGTGCCACAGGACCTAATTAGTATCGATTACCGATGTCTCAAAAAACAAAACATATTCTTGTTATTCGTCTGTCGGCCATGGGTGATGTGGCTATGACCGTTCCTGTTTTGCGTGCCTTAACCACCCAATATCCCGAACTTAACATAACGGTATTGACCAAAGCATTGTTCACCCCGTTTTTCAGAAACATGAATAACCTCACTGTTTTTCCTGCAGACCTGAAAGGAAAGCATAAGGGCCTCTTCGGATTGTACCTATTGGCACAACAGCTTAATAAAGCGAATCGGTTTCATGCAGTAGCCGATTTGCACAATGTGTTAAGAAGCCAAATTTTAAAACCCTTCTTAAAGTGTAGACGTTTTGTTACCATCAATAAGGGACGACGCGAAAAAAGAGCCTTAGTGAAAGGGGAGGTTTTTAAACCGCTGGCCACCACCCACCAGCGTTATGCCGATGTTTTTAAAGCCCTGGGGTGCCCGGTGGACTTATCACATCCTAACTTTCCTCCCAAAGCGGAATTAAGCGATCAGATCCTAGGGGTCATTGGTGAGGGGCCACAAAAACGAATTGGCATTGCACCATTTGCCGCCCATAAGGGGAAACAGTATCCATTGGAATCCATGGAAGTGGTGATTGATGCCCTTGCTAAAGAGTACAAGATCCTTCTATTCGGAGGTGGAAAGGAAGAAATTGCCGCGCTGAACAGGATGGAGTCCAGGCACCAAAATGTGGTGTCTGTAGCCGGTAAACTCACCCTGGAGGAGGAGATGGATGTCATTTCTAATCTGGAACTTATGGTGTCGATGGACTCCGGGAACGGCCATATTGCGGCCATGTTAGGCATAAAAACCTTGACGGTTTGGGGCGTTACCCATCCGTATGCCGGGTTTGCACCATTTCATCAGCCCGAGCATCATGCCTTACTTCCGGATAGAGACCAATATCCCCGAATCCCGACATCGGTTTACGGAAATACCTATCCCGAAGGATACGAACTGGCCGCCGGAAGCATTCCACCGGAAACGATCGTTAAGAAAATCAGATCCGTGATTTAGACGGTCCATGGCTAGGGAGTGCTAATTATAATACAGATGGTTTAAGCTCATGTTTGGCGCTTAGACATCATCGTAATCCACAACAATGGTAGGGGTGGTGGGTTGTGCCTGACAGGTTAGTATCAAGCCTTCTGCAACTTCACTTTCATTCAGGATGTTGTTCTGCCTCATGGTGGCCTCGCCCGCTTTAATTCGGGCCAAACAGCTGCTGCAAATACCACCCTGACAAGAATAGGGGGCATCTAAATCCTCATCCAGCGCAGCCTCGAGAATGGTTTGACTGGGGGACATTTCGAAGGTCGTCTCTTCATCGTCGACAATAACCGTAATTTGAGTTTTCCCGGAAGACGCCTCCTCCTGAGTTTCAATCTCATCCGATTTTGCAGCCTTGAACAATTCAAAATGAATACGGTTGCTGTCAATGCCGTGTCCCGTCAACACATCTTTAACGGCATGAATCATCAATTCAGGACCACAGAGGTAATAGGCATCCACCTCAATGTGCTTATGCTTGTTTTTCATGACATAATTTACCGTGCTTTTTTCTATGCGCCCAAAAATGGAGTCCTCGTGATCCTGTTGGCTAAATACAAATTGGATGGCAAAGCGATTTTTGTAAGCATGCTGAAGCGCTAAAAGCTCATTTAAAAACATGGTATCCTCGGTGGTCTTGTTCCCATAGACCAAAATAACCTTACTGTAAACTTCCTCTTCCAAGGCACATTTTATAATACTTAAAATGGGTGTAATGCCACTACCGGCAGCAAAGGCGGCAATATTTTTGGTTTTGGAATCGTTCGGTTCGAACGTAAATCGTCCTTTTGGGGGCGCGACCTCCAGGGTGTCTCCCACTTTTAATTCCCTGTTGGCATAGGCCGAAAATGTACCATCTTTAACCTCTTTAACCGCTACCTTAAGCTCACCACTCTTCGGAGAAACACATAAGGAATAATCACGCCGTACCTCTTTACCGTCGATGGTCGCTTTAAGTGTGATGTACTGTCCCGCTTTAAAAGTAAACACCTCCTTGAGGTTTTGCGGAACATTAAAAGCAATGCTCACGGATTTATGGGTTTCTCTTTGTATGGATTTAATGGAAAGCGTATAAAATGATGACATCCGAATTTTTTTTGACAAAAGTACAGGAATTTTTTCATTAGAAAATGTATAGCCCTTAAATAATGACCCCCTTAAGGCTGTCTTGATTATGGCATGAAACCTTCCTGGAGGCTTGCATTCTTACGAATCAATCCTGCTGAAAAGAGGAGTTCAATGCCTCTGTGGTCCAAGATGGAAGTTGTTCGCGCCATCCATTCCTGAAGCTAATAGCCTGTCCGGGCCAGGCGGGGAATTAGTAATGCCTTTTCTGTCAATGCAGCCGTATAAGGGGCTTTAACGTGAAGGCGGCAAATTGGGGTTAGGGCTAAAAGGCTTTTAAATGTTTAGGTTAATCAAAAAAGATGCTTATTTTTACCTACCTGTATACTATATGCAGGAGATTACAGTTAACTATAATACGAAATAATCAAGGTATTGAAAGCATTTTTCATCGGTATACTCACACTAGTGGTCTCTATGATTGTTCTGGGGAGTTGTTCAAGAAAGAAGGACAACTTTATTAGTAAAAACTACCACGCGGTCACCACTGAATTTAACACCCTTTATAATGGGCATTTAGCTTTGGACCAGGGGCGGAATAGCCTTAATGAGAGTTATCAGGACAACTACTGGGAGATCCTCCCCATTGAGCGTATGGAAGTGGTAGATGAGGTGATGCTTCCCGGGCAATCTAAAAGTGAGAATTTTTCCAGAGCCGAAGAAAAGGCGGTGAAGGCCATTCAGAAGCACAGTATGAACATCGATGGAAAGGAAAAAAATCCGCAAATGGATGAAGCCTATCTGCTTCTCGGAAAGGCGCGGTATTTCGATCAGCGTTTTGTTCCGGCCATTGAGGCGTTCAATTATATCTTATACAAATATCCGGCCAGCGATAAAATCAATCAGGCCAAAATTTGGAGGGAAAAAACCAATTTACGCTTAGAGAATGACGAGTTGGCCCTAAAAAATCTAAAACGCCTGTTAAGACAGGAAGATCTGGAAGGTCAGGATTTGGCTGATGCGACCGCGACCATGGCTCAGGCTTATTTTAACCTAAAGATTCTGGACAGTGCCATAATACATCTGGAGACGGCTTCGATGGCTACAAAAAGCAATGACGAACGCGGGCGTTATCGCTTTATCCAAGGGCAACTCTACAATACCTTGGGATATAAGGACAGTGCCAATATTGCCTTCGACCGGGTCATTGAGCTCCATAGAAAAACGCCCAGAATCTATATGATTAGCGCGTTCATTGAAAAAATTAAAAATTTTGATTATTCCAGCGGCGATAAAGTCGCACTAAGAGAATTGCTTACGGAATTGGAGGAAAACAGAGAAAACAGACCCTATCTGGATAAAATATATCATCAAATAGCGGTATATCATGCTACCAATGGATCGGATTCCTTAGCCAAGGCGTATTACAATAAATCGTTGCGGACCAATTCATCAGATCAGGTTTTAAAGGCTAAAAATTATCAAATTCTGGGAGACATGAGTTTTGATGCCTCCAGGTATGTTGAAGCCGGTCAGTATTACGACAGCACCATGTTTAATCTGGTCGTTGATTCCAAACCCTACCGCATTATTAAAAAGAAAAGAGATAATTTAGACGATGTGATATATTACGAAGCGGTGGCTCAGGTCAATGACAGTCTGTTGCTGTTAATCCATATGCCTGAAGCTGAACGATTGGCGTTTTTTGAGGCCTTTACGGATAGCCTCGAACAAAAGGCAAAAAAAGACAAAGAACGTCGTGAGGCGGCTGAACGTAATAAAGCGGGTATTATTACGGTTAATAATAATCTTCCCGGGCAACGCACAAATACCGGCATAAGTGGTTTACCGGGACAGGGAACAACCTTTTACTTTTACAACCCTACCACGGTAGCTTATGGCAAAAACGAATTTGCTAAAATTTGGGGCAATAGAACCCTTGAGGATAATTGGCGTTGGTCGAGTCAATCGGGGGCTAAAAATACCGGAACCCTATCGACGGATCAACTGCTGGCCTCGGCCAACGAAGAAGAGCGTTATGACCCCCAATTCTATATCTCCAAAATTCCTGCTGAAGAAAAGGACATAGACAGTATATGGAAAGAACGAAATTATGCATATTACCAATTGGGGCTTATTTATAAGGAAAAATTCAAGGAATTTGAACTGGCAAAACATAAATTTCAGGAGCTTTTGAAAAGCAACCCGGAGGAGCGATTCATATTACCTTCTAAATACAATTTGTATAAGCTCTATGAACTTTTAGGGGCACAGAGTGAAGCCGAAATTGCTAAGAACGATATTATTACCCAGTATCCGGATTCGCGATATGCGACGATTTTAACCCATCCGGAGCTGGCGAGTTTTGCAGATGATAACAGTCCGGAAAGTTTATACGAGAACCTGTATAAGCGCTACCAAAATCAAGAATATGAATCTGTGATAACCCAATGTGAAGATTACATAAACGCCTTTGATGGGGACCCCATTGTTTCTAAATTGGAATTATTAAAAGCGTCTGCGACAGGACGTTTATACGGATATGAAGCCTATAAGGAAGCCATTAATTATGTAGCCGTAACCTATGCCAATACCCCTGAGGGGATTAAGGCCCAGGAGATACAGTCCAATGTGATCCCCCAGATATCGGGAACCGATTTTATCGAAACCAATGACAGTATTTCCAACCATTATAAGGTGGTTTTCCAATTTAATAAGGCCGATAAAGAAACCATACAAGGCTTTAAACAAGAACTGGATACCGTACTTCATACCATAAAGTACTACGATTTAAAATCCTCCGTAGATGTGTATAATCCCACAACAACATTGGTGTTGGTCCATGGGTTAAAGAACAGGCAAGTCGCACAAACATTCGATCAATTATTGAGTAAAGAGGACAAGCGAAAACTATCGAAACCCTATTTTATTATTTCATCGGATAATTACCAAATTGTCCAAATCCATAAAAATTTAAACAGCTACCTAAATATAAATAATAACTAAGTTAATAGTATTATGTTTTCTGATAACAAAAAAGATAAAAACATGGCAGAAGGAACATCCAATCAAAACATTATTGCCCAGGGAACCAAGATTGTCGGGGATTTAAATAGTGAAGGCGATTTACGAATAGATGGCTTTATTGAAGGTAATATTAAAACTACGGGCAAAGTAGTAGTAGGAAAAAACGGAACCATAAAAGGAACCCTGCAAGGCACTGATGCCCATTTTGAGGGTAAGTTTGATGGCAAACTGGCCCTTTCCGGAACCTTAACCCTTAAGGCCTCTGCATACATTCAAGGTGAAGTTGTTGTGGGCAAATTGGCTGTAGAGCCTGGTGCTACGTTTAATGTAACCTGTATGATGAAGGGCGCCGTAAAAGAGATGAATAATGGCAAATCGCAACGAACACAAGAATCAGGATCCGAAAAAACAGCTTAAAAATGTTGCCCAGCTATCTGGCATTGCCATTCAAATGGGTGTTACCATTTATGTCTTTGTGCTTTTGGGAAAATGGCTGGACACCAAATATAACGATGGCGATAAGCTGTTCGTCATCATCATGACCCTACTGGGTGTCGGGATTTCGCTGTACGTTGTTCTTCAGCAGGTTAACAGAATCAATAAGTAATGCAGCATCCGTTTTATAGCTTCGTTATAAAAACGACTCTTCTTCTGGCTATCGTCTTTGGCATCCATTTGGCACTTTTAAATTATTTGGGCTATCCGCTATTTGCAGACAGAATTGTCCTGTCCTACAGCGTTAATCTCCTTTTGGTCATTGGTGTTTTTGGATTTCTTTATGTCCTTAGAAAAAAATACAAAAGTCAGCTTGGGTTTTTGTTTTTGGCGGGAAGTGTGTTAAAATTTGCAGTCTTTTTTATCCTATTTTATCCCTTTTATAAACAAGATCAGGTCATTTCGGAACTGGAATTTGCCTCATTTTTTGTGCCCTATCTGGTCGGCCTGGTTTTAGAGACCTTCAGTCTGGGGAAATGGCTGAATAGAATAGATGAGGAATAGGATCCTTATTGATTTTAATTCCATTGATAATTAGATTTCTAACTTCAAAAAATAATTTGCTTTAGCGGTACTTTTCATTAAACATCCTATGAGATTTTGAGATAAGAAATAAAAGAAAAAATTGTTTTTGTTTTTGAGATAAAAAACTACCTTTGCAGCGATTTTTAAGCCACTATTAGAGAAAGTGATATGCACAGAAAAATAGCTTTAAAACCAATAGCCTTAGTATTGTTTTTACTATCCATGGTTTCTTACGGAAAAGATCAACACGGTCATGAGGAACCAAATACCGGAAAAACCACTGAAGCTGAGGTCAAGGAATATATCCAGCACCACTTAAAAGATTCTTACGATTTTAATTTATTTTCATATAAAACCGATGCGGGCGAAGAAAAGCACATCGGGTTTCCCCTGCCTGTAATCCTTTGGGATAATGGGCTTAAGGTGTTTTCATCTTCAAGATTCCATCATGGAGAAGCGGTGGCTGAGGTGGATGGCAACTTTTATAAATTGCATCACTCCAAAATTTACAGGGTTGAATCTCCCGAAGGCGAAATTATTGAAGACGAGCATCAGCATCCCATAAATGAAAGACCGCTGGATTTTTCGATCACGAAAAATGTGGTTATGATTTTTATGATGTTTGCACTGATGTTATTTATGTTTAGAAGAATGGCCATGGGCTATAAACTAAATGGAAGAATGCCCAGGGGCATGGGACGTTTTCTTGAGCCTATTGTATTGTATATTCGCGATGAGATTGCAATTCCCAATATTGGTGAAAAGCACTATAAGAGATATATGAGTTATTTACTGACCGTATTTTTCTTTGTGTGGATTGTAAATTTGTTTGGGTTAACCCCCATAGGTATGAACCTGACCAATAATATTGCAGTTACCTTATGTTTGGCGCTTATTACCTATGTAATAACCACCTTTTCCGGAAACAAAAACTATTGGAAGCATATTTTTTGGATGCCGGGCGTACCCGTTCCAATGAAGATAATTTTGGCGCCCATTGAATTACTGGGAACTTTCATTAAGCCATTTGCCTTAATGATTCGTCTCTATGCCAACATTACGGCGGGTCACGTCGTACTGATGAGCATTATAGGAATGGTATTTTTGTTAGAAAATTGGTTAGGCAGTTCGCTATCGTTTTTGTTGGCCTTTGTACTGGCCATATTGGAGTTGTTGGTAGCGGCGTTACAGGCCTATATTTTTACAGTGCTTTCAGCCCTGTATTTTGGCATGGCCGTTGAAGAACACGACCATCATTAAATTGAATGTTTAATTTTTAATTATATATATTTTATGGAGATTCCAGCTATCGTAGGTGCAGGTTTAGTAGTTATAGGAGCAGGTATTGGTATTGGTAGAATCGGTGGTTCTGCTATGGAAGCAATCGCTCGTCAACCTGAAGCTACAGGAAAAATTCAAACCGCTATGCTTATTGCAGCAGCGTTAATTGAAGGTATTGGATTTGCTGCGTTATTCGCAGTTTAAATGTAAATAAATAACAGCTATAACGGTTGGTTATAGCTGTTATTTTTAAAATTAAGCGTTGTTTAGAAATATAAAGTATTATGGAAAAATTATTTGAACACTTTTCGTTAGGGTTGTTTGTATGGCAGGCTGTATTATTTATTGCTTTGGTATTACTGCTTAAGAAGTTTGCCTGGAAACCGATATTGGATTCAGTGAATAGTAGAGAGGAAGGGATAAAAGAGGCCCTGGATGCGGCTGAAAATGCGAAACTGGAGATGGAAAATCTTCAGGCAGATAACCAAAAGTTGTTAAAAGAGGCGAGAGCGGAGCGTGAAGCTATGTTGAAGGACGCTCGGGACATGAAGAACAAGATGATTGAAGATGCTAAGGAAGAGGCTAAAGAAGCTTCTGCCAAATTGATCGCTCAGGCCCAGGCCACTATTGAAACCGAAAAGAAAGCGGCTATTGCCGATTTAAAAGCACAGGTGGCCAGCTTATCTATAGAGATTGCAGAAAAGGTGGTTCGTGACGAATTATCCAACAAGGACAAGCAGGTTAAATTGGTAGAATCCATGTTGGGTGAAGCAACCTTGAATTAAATGGAATACGGTCGTTGAGGTGAAAGGCAAGGTTTGTCGGGCCCCCCTCTTAAACGATTGGAATATAACGTAAAATTAAACGCACCCATTTGCGGGTAAAACTATGGCAGGAAGCAGAGCAGCAATACGTTACGCAAAAGCAGTTTTGGCATTGGCAACAGAACAAAAGAAAGCCGATGTGGTCAATGGCGATATGAAATTGATTGCGAATACGCTAAGCCAAAGTGCCGAACTTAGCGATTTATTAAAAAATCCGGTGGCTAAGTCCGAAACCAAAAAGGCAGCCCTATTAGCTGTTTTTCCAAAGCTTAACTCCATTACCACAGGATTGTTCGAGGTATTAATTTCGAATAAAAGAATGGAAATTCTGGGTAACATAGCCCAAAAATACAGTGCATTGTATGACCAGTTAATGGGTAAGGAAATTGCCAGGGTGACCACAGCCTTTCCTATGACCAGTGATTTAGAGATAAAAGTATTGGCGAAAATTAAAGAATTAACAAATAAGGCAGTAGCGTTAGAAAATATAGTAGATGAAAGCATTTTAGGAGGGTTTATTTTAAGAATAGGAGACCAACAATACGATGCCAGTGTTTCTAACAAGCTTAACAAATTAAAAAGAGAATTTACATTAAATTAAAATAAGATGGCAGAAGTAAAACCAGCTGAAGTATCAGCAATCTTAAAACAACAACTTGCGGGATTTGAGGCATCGGCTTCGTTAAATGAAGTAGGGACAGTACTTACTGTAGGTGATGGTATTGTGCGTGCATATGGATTATCCAATGCGCAATACGGGGAGTTAGTAGAGTTTGAAGGCGGCCTGGAAGGGATTGTACTTAACCTTGAAGAAGACAACGTTGGGATTGTATTATTAGGACATTCAAAAGATATTAAGGAAGGCTCTACCGTAAAACGTACGAATAAAATTGCCTCTATAAATGTCGGCGAAGGTATAGTAGGTCGCGTGGTTGATACCTTAGGGACCCCCATTGACGGGAAAGGACCCATAGCTGGCGATACCTATCAAATGCCCTTAGAGCGTAAGGCCCCGGGGGTAATTTTCCGTGAGCCCGTAACCGAGCCCTTACAAACAGGAATTAAATCTATCGATGCGATGATACCTGTAGGCCGTGGCCAGCGTGAGTTGGTTATTGGGGACCGTCAAACTGGTAAGACTACCGTTTGTATCGATACCATCCTGAACCAAAAGGAATTTTATGATGCCGGTAAACCGGTATATTGTATTTATGTTGCCGTAGGTCAAAAGGCATCGACCGTAGCCAACATTGCTAAAATCTTAGAGGATAGAGGGGCTTTAGCTTACACGACTATTGTCGCGGCCAATGCATCAGACCCGGCACCCATGCAGGTTTATGCGCCTATGGCCGGTGCTGCTATTGGAGAGTATTTTAGAGACACAGGACGTCCGGCATTGATTATCTATGACGATTTGTCCAAACAAGCGGTGGCCTATCGTGAGGTATCGTTATTATTACGTCGCCCTCCGGGACGTGAGGCGTACCCTGGAGATGTATTTTACTTACACTCACGTTTGTTGGAGCGTTCGGCTAAAGTGATCAATGATGATGCCATTGCGAAGAACATGAACGATCTTCCCGATTCCTTAAAACCAATGGTTAAAGGAGGAGGGTCATTAACCGCTTTACCTATTATTGAAACACAGGCGGGAGACGTATCGGCCTATATTCCGACCAACGTGATATCGATTACGGACGGACAGATATTCTTGGATGGCGATTTATTCAACTCTGGAGTACGTCCGGCAATTAATGTGGGTATTTCCGTATCCCGTGTTGGGGGTAATGCCCAGATTAAATCCATGAAAAAAGTGGCAGGGACCTTAAAACTGGATCAAGCACAATACCGTGAATTGGAAGCTTTTGCCAAGTTCGGTTCGGATTTGGATGCCTCTACACTCAATGTAATTGAGAAAGGTAAGCGTAACGTGGAAATCTTAAAGCAGGCACAAAATGATCCGTATAAGGTCGAAGATCAAATTGCAATTATTTATGCGGGGTCGAAGAACTTATTAAGAAATGTTCCTGTTGAAAAAATAAAGGAATTTGAAAGAGATTTTATTGAGTTTTTAAATGCCAAGCATAGAGATGTTTTGGACACCCTTAAAGCAGGAAAACTGACAGATGAGGTTACGGATACGTTAACCAGTGTTTGTAAAGATTTAGCAGGGAAATATTAATTCTGAATTAAGAATTCAGGATTATGGGTTATAAAGCGAGTGGAAATGCAATTGTCGATAAAAGCTTTTATTTTGCTTGCGATATTGTAACTTATGCTGAAGAACTCAAAGAAAAACGTTTTTTTGAAATAGCAAATCAGTTACTAAAATCAGGTACAAGTATAGGTGCCAATGTGAGAGAATCACAACGAGGTGTTAGTACAAAAGATTTTAAAAATAAATTGGGAATTGCTCTTAAAGAAGCTGATGAAACATCCTTTTGGTTGGACGTCATTGAAGAAACGAATATATATGAAGTTCCTTCTAAATTAAGAGAAGAATGTGAGGTTTTGATTAAGCTTTTAGTTTCAATTATTAGGAACTCATAATTCGTAATTCATAATTCATAATTTGAAAAATGGCAAATCTAAAAGAAATACGCAACAGAATATCATCGGTGTCTTCAACGATGCAGATCACCAGTGCCATGAAAATGGTATCGGCTGCCAAGTTAAAGAAGGCGCAGGATGCTATTACAGCAATGCGTCCGTATGCAGATAAGCTCACCGAACTTTTGCAAAATTTAAGCGCTACACTCGATGCGGATTCGGGAAGCAAATTTTCAACACAACGTGAGGTAAACAACGTTTTAATTGTTGCGATAACCTCTAACAGAGGTCTGGCTGGGGCATTTAATTCCAATATCATTAAAGAAGTTAACAAAATGACTTCACAAACCTATGCCGGTAAGAAGGTATCCTATTTGGTCATTGGAAAGAAAGCCAACGATGCCTTCAAGAAAACGAATAAGGTTATTGCCAACAAAAGTGAAGTTTTTGATGATTTGACCTTTGATAATGTGGCCGACATTGCGCAACTGCTCATGGATAAATTTGTTGCCGGGGAATTTGATAAAATTGATATGGTGTATAACAAATTCAAAAATGCGGCAACGCAAATTGTAATGACCGAACAGTTTTTACCCATTGTACCGGTGGAAGGGACTGCCACTGCGAAGGCCGATTACATTTTTGAACCCGGAAAAGCAGAGATTGTGGAACAGTTAATCCCCAAGTCCTTAAAAACCCAATTATACAAGGGGGTACGAGATTCTTTTGCAAGCGAGCACGGGGCCCGTATGACCGCCATGCACAAAGCCACTGATAATGCCAAAGAATTGAAAGATCAACTCACCCTATCTTATAACAAAGCAAGACAGGCCGCAATTACCAACGAAATCCTGGAAATTGTTGGTGGAGCAGAAGCATTGAACAATTAGGCTCAAGGGGACCTCAATGTAGTCAAGGCCCATTTGAATCCATAGATTTTAAACCTCACGGATCCTAAATACAACTGCAGGATGGTGAGGTTTTTGTATTGGAATACTATTTGATTCACTATTTTTATAACAACATAAGGAATGATGAAAATAGTAAGACCGTTTTTGTTTTTTGGTGCCTTGTTATTTGTGGCAGTCCACATGTCCCAGTGTGCCTCTTCGCCTAAATTGCAAGACAGCATCGCTTTGGACCTTGGTGAGCCGTATTACCAGAGCTGGATTGCAGGGGTAAAGGGAGGGGGCTCTGGATTCGATGTATATATTCCAATTAAGAACAATCCGAATCACATAATACTCGACAGTGTGTACTTTAGGGACCGAGGCACTAAATTGGAAGAAATCCAGCCGGGTCTCTTCAGGGGAAGGTTGGATTCAAGCTTAAACAAGTCAGATATCATTATGAGCAACGCCCCTTATGCCGAATACGGGAATACACTGCCAAAACACCCAAAACCCCTTCCGTTTGAATTAAAAGACAACGAATGCATTTTAGGGTATAGAGAACATCACAGGAAAAAATACTTTAAAATTTCCGGGGTTATAAAAAAAGAGCCCTTATATTATCCCGGCACTCCACCAAAGAAGCCATAACATATCTTTGTTTTGTGTGTTCTAAAAGTGTATTTTTAGCCATATAAACCGATAATCTTGGGCGCATTAAGAACGTTTTTTAAAGACACCATAATTTATGGTCTGGCAACAGTTTTACCAAGGTTAATGAATTTTATTTTGGTGCCTCTCCATACGGGCACTTTAGAAACCACAAGTTATTCAGATAATACCACCTTCTATATTTACGCGGCCTTTTTTAATGTATTGCTCACCTATGGTATGGAAACCGCTTTTTTTAGGTTTTTTAGTAAAAGTGAGGACAAGGATAAGGTGTTTTCAACGGCACTTATAAGTTTGTCGGCAACAGCAATACTCTTTTTTGCAGTAGTCTTTAAATTTAACGATACACTGGCCTCTCTGGTCAATCTCCATCTTAATTACTTTAATTTATTATTAGGGGTATTGGTTTTAGATACCCTCGTGGTTGCACCATTTGCCTATTTACGGGCAACGGGAAAACCCGTCAAATTCGCCTTAATTAAACTATCTAATATAGGCCTTTATGTGCTATTGAATTTCTTTTTTCTTTGGGCCATACCCCAATTTGGAATTCCCTTTTTGGACTATGACAGCACCGATTTGGTGAAGTATATCTTTATAGCAAATCTCATGGCAAGTGTGGTAACTTTACTTCTGTTATTGCCTTATTTTTTAAAGACCAAACTACAGTTCGACCCTTTAATTTTTAAACAATTGTTGGGCTATGGATGGCCGATAATGGTTGCCGGTCTAGCTTATGTGGTTAATGAAAATTTTGATAAATGGTTGTTGCCGGAAATGCTTGGTAAAGCGATTAACGGGGCCTATAGCGGATGTTATAAAATAGCCGTTTTTATGACCATTTTTATTCAAGGATTCAGACTGGGAGCAGAACCATTTTTCTTCAATCACTCAAAGGAAATTAATGCCAAACGCACCTATGCCTTAATCATGGATTATTTTGTCATTTTTGGTAGTTTTATGCTGGTATTTATTGTCGCTTATCTCGATTTTTTTAAACAGCTTTTAGTGAAGGACGAAAGTTATTGGATAGCCATAGACATTGTCCCTGTGGTACTTCTTGCGAACTTATGCCTGGGGGTTTATTTTAATTTGGCCATTTGGTATAAACTCACGGATAAAACGCGTTATGGCATGTATTTATCGGTGGCTGGCGCATTGATTACTATCGTATTTAATTATGTCATGATCCCCAAAATAGGTTTTATGGCATCCGCCTGGGCCACACTTGCCGCCTATGGAGTCATGATGTTATTATCCTACTTTTGGGGTCAAAAACACTATCCTGTACCATATAACATCACGAAATTGGGGTTCTTTTTAATTCTTGCCATAGGACTTTCTGTCCTATCACTCCATACTCATGGTAATTATTACCTAAATACCATATTTGTTTTAGTATTTTTGGGGATTGCTTTTTTTTCGGAAAAAGATCAAATCAAACAATTGTTAAAAAGATAAAATGAAAATTAAAATCATCAACAAATCCAATCATGATATTCCGAAGTATGAGACCATAGCTTCAGCAGGGATGGATTTACGAGCTAATTTATCGGAATCAAGAACCTTAAAACCTTTAGAAAGAAGTATTGTCGGGACGGGCTTATTTATAGAGTTGCCCTTGGGTTACGAAGCCCAGGTACGTCCGCGCAGTGGATTGTCTGCCAAAAAAGGCATTACAGTCTTAAATGCACCAGGTACCATTGACGCGGATTACAGGGGTGAAGTTGGGGTGATTCTGGTCAATTTGTCGAACGAAGATTTTACAGTACAAAATGGCGAACGTATAGCACAGCTGGTCATAACCAAACACGAACGTGCCGAATGGATTGAAGTCGACGCTTTATCTGAAACCTCCAGAGGAGCAGGAGGCTTTGGAAGCACAGGGGTGAAGTAGCATTCCTGCACCCGCCTGCAGTCGGGCAGGAAAGCAGGAATCTCACAGTCAATGAATACAGAATATGGGAGAGCCTATAACATTACAGAAGAGAAGATAAACATGGAACTTTGGTATGTTTACATCATGTCAAATAAGCCCAGTGATGTTTTGTATATTGGTATAACGGATAACATAGAAGGGCGGGTAAAGAGCAAAAGCTAAAGATTTATCCAAAATCATTTACAGCAAAATACAATTGTGATAAATTGATTTATTCTGAAGAATTTGAAAATGGTGATAAAGCTGTCAAAAAGAGAAAAACAGTTTAAAAAATGGAAAAGAGATTGGAAATAAAGTTAATTGAAGAGATGAACCCGGGTTGGATGGATTTGCGTATGAATTGGAATCTAAATTATAGAAGATTAAGAAGATAAAAAGTTTAATTTAAAAAAGATCCCTGCTTTCGCTGGGAATGAATATGAAAATAATAGTCCCCATGGCCGGTCGGGGTTCCCGATTGCGCCCACACAGCTTAACCACTCCAAAACCTTTAATACCGGTTGCCGGAAAACCAATTGTTCACCGATTGGTAACCGATATCGCCAAGGTTTTAAAACAGCCTATCGAGGAAGTGGCCTTTGTTTTAGGGGATCCTGCATGGTTTGGCGATGATGTGGTTACCAGTTTAGAGGAATTGGCAGAACGTTTAGGAGCCAAATCGTCTATTTACTATCAAGATAAACCTTTAGGGACCGGTCACGCCATTATGTGTGCAGAACCCTCCCTGGATGGTCCTGCCGTAATTGCTTATGCCGACACCTTAATCCGTGCGGAATTTGATTTGGATCCTCATGCGGACAGTGTGATTTGGACTAAGGAGGTAAGCAACCCGGAAGCCTATGGGGTGGTGAAATTGAACCCTAATAACCAAATTATTGAGTTGGTAGAGAAGCCCGAAAACTTTGTAAGCAATCAAGCCGTAATAGGGATATATTATTTTAAGGATATCGGTGTTTTAAAGCATAAATTGCAGGAGGTTTTAGATGAAAATATTACCAATGGAGGGGAGTACCAAATCAATGATGGTATAAAACGCATGATGGCTGAAGGCTTTATTTTTAAAACAGGAACTGTAGACGAGTGGATGGACTGCGGGAATAAGGCCATTACGGTCGAAACCAATGCTAAAATGTTGGGGTTCTTACAACAGGATGGTAAAGAGCAATTGATAGACCCAACCGTTCAATTGGAAAACGCTGAGATTATTGAACCTTGTTTTATTGGCAAGCACGTTAAACTCAGTAATGCCACCATTGGACCCCATGTGTCTGTGGGGGCGTATTCTATTATAGAAAATGCCAACGTTAAAAATAGCTTAATCCAAACCCATACCATTATTAAAAATGCTAATTTAGACCGTGCTATGATTGGTAATCACGTCTCCTATAATGGCGATCATATTTCAGTTAGCATAGGAGATTATTCGGTTTTGGAATGACTTTTGAAATGGATTAGGTCACCTTAGGACCGGCTTAAGGAGCAGGTCAAGTTAAGGCCGAAAAGTCGAGACTTTTATGAAGAAAATAGGACACATATTCTTTTTGTTTTTTGGATTGGTTTTCCTTCCTCAATGGAACTATGCTCAGGTCGATTTTAACAAAACGCCGGATGATGACTTAGGCAATGTGGAAGATCAATTTCAGGACTATTTTTATGAGGCCTTAAAGCAAAAAGGGATTGAAAATTATGAACGATCCAATGAAGCCCTTTTGAAGTGTATTGAGTTAAATGATGAACCTGCGGTTTTATATTTTGAACTGGGCAAGAACTACAATAAACTTAAAAACTTTGGTTTAGCCGAGGAGTCCTTAAAGAAGGCCGTTGATAAGGATCCGGATAACGAATGGTTTTTAGATGAGCTGTATGGATTTTATGCCGCTCAAAATAATTATGATGGCGCCATTAAAACCATAAAACAATTGGTCAAATATCATCCTGATTATAAAGAAGATCTGGCGGCTTTGTACTTCAGGACTAAAGATTACAAAGAAGCCATAAAACTTTTAGACGAATTGGATAAGGCCTATGGCATTTCTTCGAGTCGCGATGTTTTACGGAATAAGATTTATAAGGCCACAGGCCAAAAAAAGGACCAAATCGAAAATTTGGAACAGCGTGTTGAGGATAACCCTAATAAGGAAGCAAACTACCTCGCCCTTATTTATCGGTATAGTGAAAACAATCAAAAAGAAAAAGCGTTTGAAACCGCAAAGGAGTTACTGGACATGAACCCGAATTCCCAATTGGTTCATTTGGCACTTTATAAATTTTATTTAGACGATGACGATCCGGAACGGGCTATCGAATCCATGAAGATCGTTTTAAAAAGTACTCAGATTAAACCTGACGCTAAATTAAAGGTGTTATCGGATTTTGTGAAATTTGTAAATAAACACCCGGAATTTGAAACGGAATTGGTGGAGGCCATAACCTTAGCGGAAAACCATAGTGACCAAAAAACCTTAGAGGAATTGGGACAGTATTACCTGGCTAAGGGCAATAAGGAAAAAGCACTGAGTTACTTTGAATCGGTCTTAAATTTAGACCATGATAATTACCACGTTCTGCAAAATGTGCTATTGCTGAAATTAGATTTAAAACAGTTTGAGCAGGTTCGGGAGCAAAGTGCTCAGGCCCTTTTAAAATATCCTTCCCAACCGTTGTTCTATTTAATCAATGGTACGGCCTCATTGGCACTAAATGATCTGGATAAGGCGATAGAGGTTTTGGAAGAAGGGGTGGACTACATCATCGATGACACAAAAATGGAAATCGATTTTTACACCCAGCTCAGTAAGGCTTATACCTTACAAAGCAATTTTGAAAAAGCTAAAACGTTAAACGATAAAGTGAAACAACTACAAATCTCTAATTAAACATAACAGACTTGAAAAAGCATTCCTACATTCTACTCTTAATCCTGGCCCTGCTGGTGTTTCAATGTAAATCGTCTAAGAGCTTAAGCCTTGGAAAAGCGAACTTAAATTTGTCGACAAAGCAAATTATAAGGGAGAACCTTAAGCAAACCCCGGAGTTTAGAACCTTGGCTTCCCGCGTTAAAATTGATATCGAAGACGGTCATAGCTCCAAGGGTTATACGGTGAATCTACGGATAGAAAAAGACAAGCGGATTTTGTTGACCTCGTCACCAATTTCGGTAGTAAAGGCCCTAATTACGCCGGACAGAGTAAGTTTTTATAATAAGTTGGACAAAACCTACTTTGATGGGGATTATATTTATTTAAGTAAGTTATTGGGAACCCATTTGGACTTTGTAAAGGTTCAAAACCTGCTGTTGGGGGAGGCATTATATAACCTCAAGGGGGATTCCTATAAATCCTTTATCCATCAGAATAAGTATGCGCTACAACCAAAAAGGGACCAGGAACTTATTGAAATTTTTTATCTATTAAATCCTTCACATTTTAAAATAGACTCCCAACAGATCTCACAGCCGAAACTGTTAAGACATTTACAAATTGACTATTTGCAATATCAGGAAGTCGATAAACAAAGGCTTCCGGAACGGATAAAAGTGATTGCTCTTGAAGCCAATGAAGAGCTCATTGTTGGATTGGAATTCAAAGGGATGTCCTTAAATGAAGATTTAAGATTTCCTTTTAGAATTCCTTCGGGATATCATGAAATAGAGCTGTAATGATAAACAAAAAATACATTTTTAGAGTGACCTTGTATATTTTGGTCTTGCTAACCAGCCATGCTTTTTCTCAAAATAGAAAGCAAGAACTGGAAACGCGTCGACAGGAATTACGTCGGGAAATTCAAAAAATCAATGAATTACAAGCGGAGAACAAATCTAAGGCTAAATCGCAATTGTCATTGATTGAAGACTTCAATTATAAAATTACGGTGCTCAACAACTTAATTAAGGTTACCAACCAGCAAGCCAATTATTTAACCCGGGAAATTAATGACAATCAAAAAAAGATAAGCGTGCTCAGGGAAGAATTAAAGCAGCTCAAGGCGGATTATGCCGATATGGTGGTAAAGTCCTATAAAAGTAAAAACAAGCAAAGTAAAGTGATGTTTTTGCTGTCTTCAAACGATTTTAAACAAGCCTATAAACGCCTGCAATATATAAAGCAATATGCCAATCATCAAAAGCAACAAGGAGAAACCATTACATCCAAGACCCGGGAGCTTCAAGAAATTAACAAGAATTTGTTAAAGCAAAGAGAGGAAAAAGAAGCGCTTATTTCAGAAAATAAGGCTACCCAGAAGTCATTGGAGGCCGCCAAAAAACAACATGTAACCTTAATGCAATCCATTAAGAAAAATATTAACAGATATACGGCACAAATAAAGGCAAAACAACAGGAAGCAGATCGCATTGACAGGGAAATTGAAAAAATAATTAAAGAAGCCATCGCACGGTCCAATAAACGGGCCGGGAAATCCGAATCATCATCCAGTTTTGCTTTAACGGCTGAAGAAAAACTTCTGGCATCGAATTTTGTGGCCAATAAAGGGAAATTACCATGGCCCGTGGAAAAGGGCTTTGTAAAAGTGCGCTATGGCGCCCAGCCACATCCCATTAACAGGTCGCTTATTATTAAAAGTAACGGGGTTCGTATTGCCACCGAAAAAGGCGCTCAGGTTCGAACCGTTTTTAATGGTGAGGTTATAGGTGTTATTACACTTAAAAATGTCAATCCTTTGGTGATGGTCCGTCATGGTAATTATATAACGACTTACAAAAACCTATCAAAAGTATATGTAAAAGAAGGAGATAATGTATCTACAAAACAGGTTATTGGTGAGGTGGCAACCAATAGATCCACCGGAGAAACCATCCTAAGTTTTGTAGTTTCCAAGGAAAGCAATACACAAGATCCTTCGGCATGGATTTACAAGATGTGAATTGCCGAGGCTAACCGGCATCGGGTTTTGGGCCCTTAAGCACGGTGTAAGAACTATTCAAACAAAGCCTTTAACTCTGTAGCATCGTTGGGTTTAATTTTTCCGGCTAGCAAAAGACTGAGTTGTTTACGTCGTAACGCGGCAGCAAAGCGCTCTTTCTCTATGGAAGATTCCGGGGCAACCTGAGGTACGGCAACGGGTCGACCGGTATCATCTACGGCCACAAAGGTATAAATGGCCTCATTGGCTTTGGTGCGTTCGCCGGATTCGCGGTCTTCAATCCAAACGTCTATAAATACTTCCATAGAGGTTTTAAACGCTCGGGAAACTTTAGCTTCAACTGTAACCACACTCCCTAAGGGAACGGCTTTAGTAAAAGCCACGTGGTTAACAGAGGCGGTCACAACAATGCGTCTGCTATGTCTTCTGGCGGCAATACTGGCTGCACGATCCATACGGGCCAATAATTCGCCTCCGAATAAATTGTTTAAAGGATTGGTTTCCCCCGGTAAAACCATATCGGTAAGAATGGTTTTAGATTGTTCTGGCGTTTTTACTTGCATCTTTTGTCAAGGATTTGATGACCGCAAAGGTACTATGCTTTTAAGTTTTTAGGAAGTAAAAAGCAACTCAATTTTATAACTATGAAATCAATGCGGTAAGGTTACGGGGACAACAACACCCTAATTTAAGGTGCCACCCTAACAATGAACATTTTTTCATGGTGCGGGCTGTTTGCCTTCAATTTCATGGCTTTAGAAGCTAATTCTAAATCACTGAATGCTTCGTTATATACAAAATAATAGTCGCTAATGTTATCGAAGAAGAAACGGATGTTCGAATAGCCTTCAGATTTTAATCTTTTTATAAAAGTATCTTTTTCTAAAGCATCCTTAAAAGCATCTAAAATGAGATAAAAGCCACTATTTACGTTATCAGCACCCTTTATAATTTGAATGATATTAGGACTTTTTCTAAACGTCAGATCATCTTCGCGTACGGCCTTATCATCCCCTTTGGCTGATATCAGTTGAGGTTCCGGAGAACTTGTAATGGGTGGTGTAGTACTGGTATTTGAATGACTCGCGTTCACCGTTTGGTCCAGATTTCGAATGATATTGATCCAGGCATCCTTGTTGTGGGTTTTCCTTATTTCTCGAACCGCACTAAGCGCATCAGAACCTGTTTCATAACTCGCATAGATGACCTCATGTAAACCATATTTGTTTACACCGATGTATCTGGCCGGATAACCCAGTAATCGAAGTTGACGCACCATTTTAGTTGAGTTTTCCTTTACTCGAAACGCACCCGCAACAATGTGATAGTTTCCTGTTTGCTTGATGGCATTCAGGGTAATGGCAGGAAGGGGATTTAAACTAAAAGTGGCTTCTTGGATCTTCGTTTCAAGTTGCTGATTAGCTTGTTCCTGTGCTAATTGATTGTGGGTTTCAATGGTGTTGACGTAATAGTTGGAAGCAGTAAAGCCACCTAAAGTTAAAGCGATCAAGGCAACTGCAGCGTATTTTAAATAGGACTTGGTTTTGCGCCTTGCCGGAGTAAAACCTATGGGGACAACGCGTTCAACGGCTTCTGCAGTGTCCTTATACACTTCTCGAATAATAGCAGGGGACTCAAAATCAGACAGCCCAAATGCATCAGTTAAATAGTTCAGGCGATAGGTCGGTTCAAACAGGATTTTGCCTTCCTGGTTAAAAACAATTTCCCCGATATTTTTAAACGTCAGCGTCTCTCCTTCGGTGAGATATGATTTTAAGAGTTTTACCCGTTTGGCTATTTTTTTATTGGCGACATCAAATGGTACTTTTTCCACCTCAGCAATATAATGGGCCAACAAGCCATCATTCTTTTGAATTTGCTCATTAAAGGATAACACTTTTTTTGGTGGGAAAAAAGCCTGCGACGACTCATCTATGGTCGCAGATACGCGTTGTGTTAAAAACGATCCAAAATCAGGGATCGTCACACAGTCGTATCTATAAAGTAAATCGCTGATGTAGGTTTCTAGTTGCATGAAAACAAAGTTAAAAAATTATAAATATAGAATAATTTTGACATGAAGTATTTATCAACAGTTTAAAAAATTTCTTTACTTGCATCATAAATAAAAATTTATGTCCGACAGCGAATTACATTACATCCTGGCTTTACAACACGTCTCTAATATTGGAGACATTATCGCTAAGCGCCTCATCGCATATTGCGGTTCGGCCGAAGCCGTGCTAAAAGAGAAAAGACAAAATCTGCTTAAGATTTCTGGAATCGGGGAGACCACCATTTCCGATTTATACAAAGTCAAGCATTTAATTGAGGCGGAAAAGGAATTGATTTTTATTAAAGACCACCATATTAAAACGTCTTATTTTGAAGAGGACCATTATCCATATCGATTAAAACATTGTATTGATGCCCCTATCTTATTGTTCCAAACCGGAACCATAAACCTGATGAACCAACCCATTATAAGTATTGTCGGGACACGAAAGATTACCACCAATGGGATAGCATTTTGCGAAGATTTAATAAACACCATAAAGCCTTATAACCCCGTAATAGTTTCTGGTTTTGCCTATGGAACAGATATTACGGCCCATAAGGCCGCCATTAAAAATGGCTTACAAACCATTGGGTGTTTAGCGCATGGATTCAATCAAATTTATCCGAAAGCCCATAAAAAATATGTTTATGAGGTAGAAAAGCATGGTGGATTTTATACTGACTTTTGGAGTACGGCGACCTTCGATAGGAATAATTTTTTAAAGCGAAACCGGATTATCGCAGGTTTAAGTGAAGCCACGATTGTTATAGAATCGGCTGAAAAGGGAGGAAGTTTAGTTACGGCCGATATTGCCAATTCATACAACCGGGACGTGTTTGCCGTACCGGGAAGAACGTCAGATTTACAAAGTGTGGGATGTAATAATTTGATTAAATTTCATAAGGCACATATGTTAACAACACCTTTGGATCTGCCATATATGTTAAGTTGGAAATTAGAGGAGGATACGAAGCGATCCGTTCAAAAACAATTATTTGTTGAATTGGATGAGACGGAAGAGGTTATTTACAATTACCTTAAGACAGAGGAAAAACAACAATTGGACCGTATTGCTTTAGACTGTAAGCTACCTATATTTAAAGTGAGCAGTACCTTATTAAATATGGAATTGAAAGGCGTTGTTAGGCCGTTACCGGGAAAATTGTTTGAGGTGGCCTAGGGCATTAATAACCCACTTTTTTCCTTACCCTTTGTAATACCTCATTAGCCACTAACTTGGCCTTTTCTGCACCAAAGGCGAGGGCCTTATCTATCTCATCGAGATTGGCCATATAGTAATGGTATCGTTCCCGTTGTTCGGCAAAACGGGTTATCATAAGTTCAAATAAGGCCTGTTTGGCATGGCCGTAACCATATCCCCCTTTTTCATAATTGGCCTTCATTTGGGCAACCTCTGTCTCACTTGCTAATAATCTGTAAATGGCAAAACAGTTGCAGGTTTTCCAATCCTTAGGATCTTCAAGCGGGGTACTGTCCGTTTGGATAGACATAATTTGCTTACGCAGTTTTTTATCATCCAAAAAGATATTAATAATATTGTCCCTGCTTTTGCTCATTTTTTCTCCATCAGTCCCGGGGACAAGCATGGTGTTTTCCTGAATTTTACCTTCGGGCATCACGAAGGTTTCTCCCATTTTGGCATGAAAACGAGACGCGACGTCCCGGGTCATTTCTATGTGCTGTAATTGGTCTTTTCCTACTGGAATAATATGGGCATCATACAACAAAATATCGGCAGCCATGAGCATGGGATAGGTAAATAAACCCGAGTTAACATCTTCCAGTCGGTCCGCCTTATCCTTGAAGCTATGTGCTAAGGTGAGTCGCTGATACGGAAAAAAACAGCTTAAATACCAGGATAATTCCGTAACCTGAGGAATATCACTTTGTCTGTAAAACACCGTTTTTTCTATATCCAGGCCAAAAGCCAACCAGGTTGCGGCGGTAGAATAGGTATTCATTCTAAGTGTTTGGGCCTCTTTAATTTGCGTTAATGTATGTAAATTGGCAATAAACAAATAAGAATCGTTCTCCGGCTTTTCTGCCATTTTAATGGCGGGTAGAATAGCCCCTAATATATTCCCAAGATGTGGGGTGCCCGTACTTTGTATACCCGTAAGAATTCTTGCCATAATGTATCCTCGAATCCCAATAAATAGTTAAAAGGAATTGTTTTAAATGATTAAACCATGCGCAAAGGTAACTGTTTTGATAAAATTGCTCAATACAATTATGTATTTTTGGAATCTATGAGGGCATTTAAATATGTGTTTTGGATTCTTTACCGGGTTTGGTTTTACGTTTTAGTAGCATTGCCGATAATCCTATTGTTTCCTATACTTCTCATTTCTATTTCAAAAGAATCCTGGTACCCTTTCTTTTTTAAGCTGGCGCGATTGTGGGCGCGATTCATTTTATTTGGGATGGGCTTCAAGGTGAAGATCAGGTATCAGCAAAAACCAGAACCCGGGAGGAGCTATATGTTTATTGCCAACCACACCTCTATGGCCGATATTATGTTGATGCTGATTTCGGTTAAAAGCCCATTTGTATTTGTCGGTAAGAAAGAATTGGCCAGACTGCCCTTATTTGGGTTTTTTTATAAGCGGACTTGCATCATGGTCGATAGAAGTTCGGAAAAGAGTAGAAAAGGGGTGTTTTTAAGGGCCCAGCGTCGGTTAAAGCAAGGGCTTAGCATTTGTATCTTTCCGGAGGGCGGGGTGCCTGAAGAGCGTATTATTTTGGACGAATTTAAAGATGGGGCATTCAGATTGGCCATAAACCATAAGATTCCTATAGTTCCAATAACGTTTTTTGACAACAAAAAACGCTTTTCTTATTCGCTTTTTAGCGGAGGCCCCGGATTGATGCGAGTAAAGGTCCACAAGTTTTTATCGACAGATCATTTAACTATTGAGGATACTAAATTCTTAAATCATCAAGCCAGGACTGTTATTTTGAATGCCCTGAAAAGCCAATAAAAAAACTGCCCTTTAAAAGAGCAGTTTTGTTTGATATTGATTTTCGGACTTAACCATAGAAAATCAATATCCAGATCTAACCAAAAACCTAAAATTTAATAGCAAATCCTGTATAAACCCCTATAAAATAAGGCTTAAAATTACCGGAAGTATTGCTAAATGTGTTTATTTGATATTTAAATAGGGGCTCTAAATTAAAATCTAATCTTTTAGACATTTTATAGTTGAGGCCAAGCCCGAAATTGGCACTGTAACTCACTTTATTGATATTGTTCGCTCGCCCTAAAAATGTTTTAGAACTATTGTTCTCGGAGTAAATCTTATTTTCATTTAAGAAAAATGAACTAAATCCACCTATTAGGTTAAGTCCGAACTTTTTATCCAGAACGGCGTATTGAATTTCCAATGGAATTTCTATATAACCGAATTCCTGATTAATAGAAGTGTCTGTAGCTGAAGATAGTAAGCCCGCACTACTTTTAAAATTAATATTGTCCGCACCGGCGAATGATGTTGTACTCGCAGAACTTATAGTGGTTAAGGAGTAACCAGAATCATATTTTATGTTTGCAAAAGAAGCCGAATTGGGAGTTTCACGGGATCCTATCGATTGATAAACGACAACGTCGTTGGTGTTATACCCTAATCGGACCCTGTTGATACCGGAGCGAATCTGTAATTTTTTATTAACAGCATAACTGGCCCTTATACCATAGCTCATATTTAATTCACCTGTTTTGGCATTATTGCTCAATTGAGGGTCTATTGAGGAACCTTCACCCAAACTATTAAAATAAACAGGCGCAGCGTTTGGGGCAACACTCCACCTGTTAAATTTCTCTTCTTCAATGCGTTCTTTGAGGTCTGTATTGATGATATCCTCAAGAGATAGTTCCTCCTGTTCTTCCGCAGCAGTATTGGAATTATTTTTTGCCACTACCGTTGAATCGGCGGTGGTGATGTTGTCGATAAGCGTATTAGGATTTCCTGAGTTGTCGGGATTATTCCCTAAGTTATCCAGCCCATCCTGTTGCGATGTTGAACGGGTGGCCTTGGCGAGCCTTGTGCTATTCTCCTTTGCCAGAATTTCTTCAGAAGTACTGTTATCGGTACCCCCATGAGGCGTTTGCGATTTCTCTAAAAGCACATGTTCATTTGAGGTGACCGGAGATTCCACAACAGAATGTGGTGAAGGAGGTAATACCCTTAAAGGATGAGTTGTACTTTCCGAATGCCCGCTATTTTCAGTGCCCTTTTCCTGATTGAGATTCAGTTGCTCTTCGGTACCCGATATGGCCTCGTTACTTGGTTTGTTATAAAGTCCTGCCGGGGTTGCTTCATTGCGGGAACTGTTTTCAATTGTGCTTTCTGTGTCGACTACTTGAGGCAAAGGATTTTGTGCATCCTTACTGGAATTAAAATATAAATACCCCATGGTAAGCAACACGGCTAATAGTGCAGCAACACCTCCATATGGCAACCAAATTGGAATTATGCGCCGTTTTTTCTTTTTATCCCTCAATCGGGATTCAATAGAATTCCAAACTTCGGGACGAGGACTAACCTCAAAGTCCTTAAACTTTTCTTGAAATAATCTGTCTATATGTTTCTTTTCACCCATTATAATGACTGAATATGTTCACTTAAATTATAATTTTCAACGGTCCGTTTCAAAATTTGCCGTGCTCTGGATAAGTTTGATTTTGAAGTTCCTATACTAATGTTAAGCATATTGGCAATCTCTTTATGCGAATAGCCGTCCAATACATAAAGGTTAAAAACCAAGCGATACCGATCGGGCAACGCTTGTATAGCCTTCAGAAGATAATCCAGCGATACCGCATCTTCGTTAACCTCTATGTTAAAATCTTCTACTTCATTTTCATTGACAATATTAAACACCTTCTCTGTCCTGTAATGCTGTAAGGCGGTATTAATGGTAATGCGTTTTATCCAACCTTCAAAAGATCCTTTGTGCTTAAATTGTTCAATTTTATCAAAAATGGTTAAAAATGCATCTTGCAAGTTGTCTTCCGCCTGCTCATAATTATTTGAGTACTTTAAGCAAATTGAGAATAATTTACTCGAAAAGAGCTTATATAATTCTTCTTGTGCTTTAGTATCATGGTTTTTGCAATGTTCTATGAGTTGCTCTAAACTCAAATTAAAACGCATTTACTGTTAATGTTTTTCTATATGGTCAATCCATAACCGGCACTTCAATGGTTAAATATTGGTCTTCACCGTCGATGTTTTCCCCTTGCCAAAACTTAAAGATATACGAACCATTGCTCGTAACAATAAAATTAAAAGTAGCCTCAACTAAGTCATCTGCAAGGTCTGAACAATTGTTATGATTTTCAAATACATAAGTAATCGGTGCAACTGTACGTATGTTATTATCTTTTACATAATAAAAATTTCTAAAGGTATGACAGGTGGTTGGCCGGTAATAATAGACGGTGATAGGATAGGTTTGACCTAACACGAATTCGTCGGGCATATCAACGCTTTCCACGGGTAATATCTCTAATACATAACTGTCGGAATCATCATTTATACTACAGGACACCAATAGCATAAATACAAATCCTAAAATAAAAATGTTTTTCATAAATTTCTCTTCTAATCTTTTTCAATTAGATGAATAGAGAAATAAAAGGTTGCGCCTAAAACCAAAAAAATCTCGAATTATTTCGAGATTTTTTTGGTTTTATTCTTGTTTGAGGAATTCTTTTATTTTATCCTCCAGTTCATCTAAAAGTTCCGGATTATCCTTTATTATCGTTTTAACTGCATCCCGGCCTTGTCCTAACTTTGTTTCTCCATAGCTAAACCAGGATCCACTTTTATTAATGATTTCGTAGTCGACCGCGAGATCTAAAACTTCACCTACTTTAGAAATACCTTCGCCGTACATAATGTCAAATTCTGCTGCTTTAAAAGGTGGGGCTACTTTGTTTTTAACCACTTTAACACGAGTTTTATTTCCTAAAACGTCCCCGTTGCTGTTTTTTATTTGGGTGGACCGCCTAATGTCCAACCTAACAGAAGCATAAAATTTAAGGGCGTTACCTCCGGTGGTTGTTTCGGGATTGCCAAACATGACACCAATTTTTTCGCGTAACTGATTAATAAATATAACCGTACAATTGGTTTTACTAATGGAAGCGGTTAGTTTTCTCAGAGCCTGAGACATTAAACGCGCATGAAGACCCATTTTAGAATCTCCCATTTCACCTTCAATTTCACTTTTAGGAGTTAGAGCTGCAACAGAGTCAATAATGACAATGTCAATAGCACCCGAGCGGATGAGATTGTCGGCAATCTCGAGAGCCTGTTCCCCATTGTCGGGTTGTGAAATGATTAAATTGTCAATATCAACACCTAGTTTTTCAGCATAAAACCTGTCAAAAGCATGTTCAGCATCAATAAAAGCGGCAATACCACCATTTTTTTGTGCTTCTGCAATGGCATGCAGGGTCAAAGTCGTTTTACCGGACGATTCAGGACCATAGATTTCAATAACTCTACCTCTTGGATAACCTCCTACACCTAATGCAATGTCCAATCCCAAAGACCCTGAGGAGATCGCATCGACATCGACAACTGCGGCATCACTCATTTTCATTACAGTTCCTTTGCCATAAGCTTTGTCTAACTTATCTAAAGTAAGCTTGAGGGCTTTTAATTTTGCTTCTTTTTCACTCATTTATTTGAAATTCTCTTGTTATGCATGCTAAAGTAATACAAGTTTTTTCAGAATACAATTTTATAACGCAACCTTTTTAAACATTTTGTATCTAACTACTAAAGTGGGAAAATTTTTGCTGTGAAGAAGAACCATTTAAACCACTTTTACCTGTTAATATTTGGTTTAGCCGCTAGCCTTATTCCAATGGCAGCTGATAATCTGATGGTGACTAACCACAATAGGCGACTTTAATACTAATGAGCCAAAAGAAGCACTTTAAGTTTTATAAAGTGCTTTTTTATTGGATCAAGTTAAAAGTTGTACTTTTGCAGTCTAAAATCATTTCTTTAATCTTAAAACATTAGTATAGCATGCAACTGTACAATACATTAAGCGCTAAAGAAAGAGCAGCATTAATCGATAGTGCAGGAAAACATCGGTTAACGCTTTCTTTTTATAAATATGCCAAAATTACTCACCCCCAGGAGTTTAGAGATCATCTGTTCATTACCTGGGACTCCCTGGACGTCTTGGGCAGGATTTATGTCGCACACGAAGGAATTAATGCGCAACTGTCGCTTCCTGCAGACCGTTTTAACGCATTTAAGGCGCATTTGGATGCTATTGATTTTTTAAAAGGAATCCGTTTGAATATTGCAGTCGAGCAAGACAACAAATCATTTTTAAAGCTTAAGGTTAAGGTAAGGCACAAAATTGTTGCCGACGGCTTAAATGATGACACCTTCGATGTTACCAATAAAGGGGTTCATGTAGATGCCGTGACATTCAACACCCTTATTGAAGATCGCGACACTGTTGTGGTGGATATGCGTAATCATTACGAGAGTGAAATCGGTCATTTTAAAAATGCCATAACCCCGGATGTAGACACGTTTAGGGAATCTTTGGATATTATTGAAAACGATTTAAGGGAACACAAAGAAGATAAAAAGCTGGTAATGTATTGTACCGGAGGAATCCGCTGCGAAAAGGCCAGTGCTTACTTTAAACACAAAGGGTTTAAAAATGTGTATCAATTGGAAGGCGGTATTATTGATTACACCAGACAGGTAAAAGAACAAGGGATTGAAAACAAGTTTTTAGGACAAAACTTTGTATTTGATGACAGGCGTGCCGAGCGGATTAGCCCCGATGTTATTGCCAATTGCCACCAATGCGGCAAACCATTTGATGTCCATACTAATTGTGCAAATGAAGCCTGCCATTTATTATTCATTCAATGTGATCAATGCAAGGAGGAAATGAACAATTGCTGTTCTGCTACCTGTAAAGAAATTCATGAATTGCCTTATGAAGAACAGAAGGCCTTACGAAAAGGACAGGGCAATAGTAACGATATTTTTAAAAAAGGACGTACAGATCATTTACCCTATAAAAAGGATTTGAGGAATATTTTCGAAGTTTTCAAACCCCATAAAACGTAGCAGGCCATGCAGAAAATAGAATTAATGGCGCCTGCAGGTAATTTTGAATCTCTGCAAGCCGCTTTGGATCATGGTGCCGATTCGGTGTATTTTGGGGTTGAGCAATTAAACATGCGTGCGAGAGCCTCCATGAACTTCACCTTAGAGGACCTTCAGGAAATTTCGAGAAGGTGTCATGCCAATAATGTCAAGACCTATTTAGCCCTGAATACCATTGTATACGATCACGATTTATCCATCGTAAAGACCTTAATTACCAAGGCTAAAGAAGCTCAAATTAGTGCTATTATTGCCATGGATCAGGCGGTAATTATGGCTGCGAGGGAAGCCGGTATGGAAGTGCATATTTCTACCCAGATTAATATTACCAATATTGAAACGGTAAAGTTTTATGCATTATTTGCCGATACCATGGTGTTAAGTCGTGAGTTGAGTTTGCGCCAGGTGAAAAAAATCACAGAGCAGATTGAAAAGGAAAAAATTAAGGGGCCATCGGGAAGACTTGTGGAAATTGAAATATTTGGTCATGGCGCACTTTGTATGGCCATATCCGGTAAATGTTACATGAGTTTGCATTCGCAAAACGCTTCGGCAAACCGGGGAGCTTGCAAACAAAATTGCAGAAAAAAATACACCGTAATCGATCAGGAAACGGGTTTTGAAATGGAATTGGATAACGAGTACATTATGTCTCCTAAGGACTTGTGTACCATCGATTTTTTAGATCAGGTTGCGGATACCGGTATTAAAGTTTTAAAGATAGAAGGCCGGGGTCGGGCACCGGAATATGTCGCTCACGTGGTTAAATGCTATCGGGAAGCTATCGATAGTTTATACAACGGGACATATCACCAAAGCAAGGTGAAGATCTGGATGCAAGACCTTGAAAAAGTTTACAATCGCGGATTTTGGAGTGGGTATTATTTAGGACAAAAATTGGGGGAGTGGAGTAAGGGATCGGGCTCTCATGCAACACAGAAAAAAGTGTACTTGGGTAAAGGCATACATTATTACCCAAAACCTGAAATAGGAGAGTTTAAAATTGAAGCTTATGACCTTGCCATTGGCGATACCCTATTGATTACAGGACCCACCACCGGAGCAAAGGAAATGGTACTGGAAGAGATGTTAGTGAACGATCGGCGCCTGGAAAGCGCTACGAAAGGAGATTCAGTTACCATAAAACTTCCATTTAGAATTCGACCATCGGACAAGTTGTACAAAATGGTTGATCATAAAGTGGAGAAGTAATGGTTGTAGTGACCTTACAAAGGCAAAAATGTATAGGGTGTAACTATTGTGTGGAATTGGCACCAGGACAGTTTCAGATGTCAAAAAAGGACGGGAAGTCCGTTTTGTTGCATGCCATAGAAAAGAAAGGGTTTTTCACTTTAAAGTCTTCAGAGGATACTATTTTGGAATCCTGTGAAAATGCATCAAATGCCTGCCCTGTTAAAATCATTTCTGTAAAACAGATTTAAGTAATTGGTTGGGTCTTTTTTAAGTACTGAGAATAATTATATATTTACAAATGAAAATGAATTATTAACCTTCAGTTCGAAATAAGATAATTATTATCGAATTCATTATATAAAACATATGGCTTGTAACAGTTGTTCAACTGGTAAGGATGGTCTGCCGAAAGGGTGTAAAAACAATGGGACTTGTGGTACGGATAGTTGTAACAAACTAACGGTATTCGATTGGCTGGCGAATATGTCGCTTCCAAATGGTGATAAACCATTTAATTGGGTAGAAGTACGCTATAAAAACGGGAGAAAGGACTATTATAAAAATCCTGAAAATTTAACCTTACACATTGGGGATATTGTAGCTACCCAGGCACAGACCGGTCATGATGTTGGAATGGTTACACTTACCGGTGAACTGGTGCGTGTTCAAATGAAACGTAAAAACATTAATGCCAATGACGATGAGGCCCTGAAGATATACCGGAAGGCCACACAAAAAGATATTGATGTGTGGTCGGCGGCTAGGGATAAGGAAGAACCTATGAAGGTTAAGGCCAGACAGTTTGCGATAGACTTAAACCTGCAAATGAAAATTTCTGACATTGAATATCAGGGCGATGCCAGTAAAGCAACATTTTATTATACAGCGGAAGAGCGTGTTGATTTTCGGGAACTTATAAAGGTATTTGCCCGTGAGTTTAGAACCCGAATTGAAATGAAACAAGTTGGTTTTCGCCAGGAGGCATCCAGACTAGGGGGTATAGGTTCCTGTGGCCGTGAATTGTGCTGTTCTACCTGGTTAACCGACTTCAGGTCTGTAAGCACTTCTGCTGCTCGTTATCAGCAGCTGTCATTAAATCCGCTAAAATTGGCCGGTCAGTGCGGAAAATTAAAGTGCTGTTTGAATTACGAGCTGGACACCTATTTAGACGCATTGCAAGAATTTCCTAAGACCGATATAAAGCTGCACACCGCAAAGGGTATTGCCGTTTGTCAAAAAATAGACATTTTTAAGGGTCATATGTGGTATGCCTATGAAGGGGAATGGATGAATTGGCATAAAATTACAGTGGATCAGGCTAACGAAATTATAGATTTTAACAAGAAGAACAAACCGGTAACCAGTTTGGAGGAATACGCCTCAGATTACATAGAAGATACTAAAGCAGAGTTTGAAAACGTTGTAGGGCAAGATAGTTTAACACGTTTTGATCATCCAAAACGTAAAAGTAAACGTAAAAATAACAGGAGCAGGAACAGTAGAAACAAAAATAAAAGAAAGAAACCCCAAAACAATAAAAATGCGTCTAAATAGTGTATTCTTATGTTTTTTTTGGCTTGCTATAACGGTCGTTTCTTGCGATTCCAATCTTGTTTTCGATGTTTATAAATCCGTGCCAAACACATGGCATAAAGATTCTATAACCCGTTTTAAAGTTCACCCACCGGATTCTATTAACCCCTATAACCTCTTTATTAATATAAGAAACACCAATGCTTACAAATACAATAATCTCTTTTTAATTGTGGAAATCGTGTTCCCGCATGGTAAGACCGTTAAGGATACCTTAGAATACAGAATGGCCGACCCGAGCGGGAAATTGTTGGGCACAGGGCTCATGGGTGTTAAAGAAAATAAACTGTGGTATAAAGAACAAGTCGTATTTAAGGAAGCAGGCGAATATCTGGTGAATATACAACACGCCATGCGTGAAAATGGAAAGGTTAATGGGGTTGTAGAATTGGAAGGGGTTACCGATGTTGGTTTTAGGATAGAAAAACCAAACACAGAAAACGGACACTTAAATTGATTCAAGCCCTAGGGTGCTCCAGAAATAAGAATTAACATCTAAGAAATTAAATGGCAAAAAAGAAAAAGACAACCCCTAAAAAAGTTCAGGACTTTTCAAAATACATTCGATGGTTTTGGATATTGTTTGTAGCCGGGGCACTTGCAGTTACCCTTATTTTTTTAGCGGCATCCTGGGGATGGTTTGGGGAGATGCCGGATCACACGCAATTGGAAAACCCGAAAACCAATTTGGCGACCGAAATTATTTCTTCAGACGGGGTTACACTGGGTAAATTCTACTTTAATGACAACAGAACCCCGGTAGATTTCGAGGAGTTACCCAAGCATCTTGTAGACGCTCTAATCGCAACTGAAGATGCCAGGTTCCATGAGCATTCAGGGATAGATGGTAGAGGAACTTTAAGAGCTTTCGTATTTCTTGGAAAAAAAGGGGGGGCCAGTACCATTTCACAACAATTGGCCAGACAATTATTTGTAGGGGTTCGATCTAAAAATTTGTTTGAAACCATAACACAAAAAATTAAAGAGTGGGTTATTGCAATCCGTTTAGAGCGTCAATATACCAAAGAGGAAATCATAGCTCAATATTTTAATATTTATGATTTCTTAAATAATGCGGATGGGATACGAAGTGCGTCACGCATTTACTTTGGAAAAGAACCCCGGGACCTGGAATTAAAGGAATCTGCCATGTTGGTAGGCATGTTTAAAAATGCGGCATTATACGATCCAAGAAGAAATCCTGTAGGCGTAAAAAACAGACGTAATGTCGTATTGGCCCAAATGGAAAAATATGGCTATATATCCGAACAGGTCATGGATTCTTTGCAAAAAACAGAATTGGATTTACGTTATACTCCAGAATCACATAGAGAAGGTATTGCTACTTATTTTAGGGAATATTTAAGGGCTTTTATGAAGGAATGGATAGCAGAAAATCCGAAACCGGATGGTACCAAATACAATATTAACAGTGATGGACTCAAGGTGTATACCACTATTGATTCGCGCATGCAACAGCATGCCGAAGATGCCATTCAACAACATATGCCAAGATTACAAGCCGAATTTTTCCATCAAAACACGCCAAGGCGTAATCCGACTGCACCATTTTTAGATTTAACCTTAGGAGCCATAGATACCCTTATGCGTAATTCTATTCGACAATCTGAACGATGGAGACACATGAAATACGACCTGAGGAAAGATACTAAAGAAATCGTGGAGTCCTTTTACAAGCCTATTCAAATGTCGGTTTTTGAATGGAAGGATGGGATACCATCGGAGAAAGATACCATCATGAAACCTATTGATTCCATGCGTTACTACAAATCGTTTTTAAGAACCGGGATGATGTCCATGGATCCGCAAACAGGTCATGTTAAAGCATGGGTTGGTGGCATTAATTATAGGCATTTCCAATACGATATGGTAAAACAGGGTAAACGCCAAACAGGATCCACGTTTAAGCCCTTTGTATATACGGCAGCGATTGATCAATTGCATTTATCGCCCTGCGATGAAATTCCGGACACCCCGTTTTGTATAGAAAAGAACAAGTATGGGAACCCTGATGAATGGTGTCCGAAAAATTCAGATGACGACTATGGTGGTGTGCGTACTTTAAAGAATGCTTTGGCCAATTCGGTAAACACAGTAACCGCCAGGTTAATTGATAAAGTTGGGCCGCAACCTGTAAAAGATCTGGTTGAAAAGTTAGGGGTTGAATCCAATATTCTTCCGGTGCCGGCTATTGCTTTAGGAGTAACGGAATTAAGTGTTTACGAAATGGTGGGAGCCTATTCAACGTTTGCTAATAAAGGCGTGTATACCAAACCTGTTATGGTAACGCAAATTGAAGATAAAAACGGAACTATATTATATCAGTTTAAACCGGAAACCCGTGATGTGTTAAATGAGGAGACAGCTTTTGTAACGGTGAAACTTTTGGAAGGGGTTACTCAATATGGATCCGGGGCCCGTTTAAGAACCAAAGGCGCTGATGCCTACCGGGCAGACTACAGGGAAATCGTGACAGGTTATCCCTATGAATTTACGAACCCTATTGCGGGAAAGACGGGGACAACTCAAAATCAAAGTGACGGATGGTTTATGGGTATGGTGCCAAACTTAGTTACAGGGGTATGGGTAGGAGCCGAAGACCGAGCGGCTCACTTTGCTTCCATTACTTATGGTCAGGGGGCAGCCATGGCACTTCCTATTTGGGCCCTGTATATGAAGAGTTGTTATGCGGATGACACCTTGAACGTATCCCAGGAAGAATTTGAAGCCCCCTCAGAACTATCCATAAATGTGGATTGTTCTGAAGAAGGGCAAAATGTTATTGTTGATGATGATCAAGAAGAACGTATCCCGGAAGAATTAGATTTTAACTAAATCCACATACCCACCATCATTTATGAACTCCTTGCTTAAGTAGAGCAGGCATTAACTCCTGGGATACGTTTCCTAAACCAAAGGGGATAGCAATTAAATGCTTTTTGCAAATGCGATGAAAAATTCAACGGATTCTGGGTTTTTCATGGAATCTATGTTAATGGATTTTTCTAATGGCATGTGCATTAAAATTTTTTTAACCGGAGCTTCCATTTTTTTGCCACTTATGGTATAAGGAATGTCTGGTACCTCAATAATTGTATCGGGGACATGTCTTGGTGAATATTCCTTTTTAAGCTGTTCGTTAATCCTTTGTTTAACATCCTCTGACAGTTCTATATTCGGTCTCATTTTCACAAACAAAGGCATAAAGTGTTTCCCGTCTTCCATTTCCAGATTCACAATAAGAGCGTCTTCAACGGCTTCAATTTTGTTGATACTTCTGTAAATTTCACTGGTACCAATACGAATACCATGGCGGTTGAGCGTAGCGTCGGACCTTCCATAAATGATAATGCCCTGTGTTTGTGAGTTAATTTTTATAAAATCACCATGCCGCCATTTTCCGGGGAAATGTTCAAAATAGCTGGCCTTATAGCGACTATTATCCGGATCATTCCAAAAATAAATAGGCATGGAAGGCATGGGTTTATCTATGACCATTTCACCCAGTTCATCTACAACAGATTGCTCATGATCGTCATATGCATAAAGCGATACCCCTAGGGCACGACATTGTATTTCTCCGGCATGAACGCCATAAAAAGGAGTGCCGCCCACAAAGGCTGTACAAACATCCGTACCCCCGGCCATGGAACACAACCAAACATCAGATTTTATGCTGTTATACACGTATTCGAACGCTTCCAGAGGTAAAGGGGCCCCGGTAGAACTGATAGACCGTATTGAAGTTAAGTTACAGTTGTTTTTTGGAATAATATGACGCTTCATGCCGGCAACTAAAAATGGAGCACTAGTGCCAAAATGGGTGATTTTTACATCTTCTGAGAACTGCCAAAGCTTATAGAAATCCGGATAAGTTGGAGATCCGTCATAAAGGACAATAGTCGCCCCCATTAATAATGGGGATTGCAGAAAATTCCACATCATCCAGCCTGTTGTTGTAAACCAAAAATAACGTTCACCTTCATGGACATCGTTATGAAAGGCCAAATACTTTAAATGTTCCAATAAAATGCCCCCATGAGAGTGCACAATAGCTTTGGGTAAACCGGTTGTGCCAGATGAGTATAATACCCAAATAGGATGGCTGAAGTCTACCGGTTCAAAAACTAAGGCATTACCCGGTATCTTGAAAATATCATATATGTTTATAACCTCTTTTGGAAATTTAAATGTTGCATTTTTATGGAGATACGGTAACATAATAACTTTCTCCAAAGTAGGGAGAGCATCGGCAATGGTTTTAGAGACCTTGGATTTATCGTAAGGTTTACCATTATAATAATAGCCGTCAACCGTAATAAAGACTTTAGGTTTTATTTGGGCAAACCGATCGATCACACTTTCGCTTCCAAAGTCCGGGGAGGTACTGGACCAAATGCCACCAATGGAATTTACAGCTAAAAAGGAAATGGTAGCTTCCGGGACATTGGGTAGAAAGGCGACAACACAATCGCCTTTTCTTACGCCTATTGATTTTAAATAGGTGGCCATGGAGGCCACTTTTGTTCTAAGGGCATTCCAGGATAGTTCGAGATAATCCCCTTGTTCATTCTTAAAAATAATGGCGGTTTCTTCTATTAAATGCGAGTGCCTAAAAATATGTTCAGCATAATTTAGTTTTGAGCCTGGAAACCATGCCACATCCGGCATGTTGCCCTGAGTTAAAATGCGGTTATAAGGCTTGTGGCTAATCACTTTAAAATAATCCCAGATACTTTTCCAGAAATCTTCAATATGATCGACAGACCATTGCCAAAGCGCATTATAGGAATTAAGCTGTAGACCATGTGTAGAAGACAACCACTTGCTGTATTCATATAAATGGCTGTTTTCTTTAAAGGCATCCGAACCCTCCCATAATTTTTTATTGCGCATTTTTATTCTGATTTATGAAGTATAAAGATACGTATTCTTCCAGGAATAAAGGAAGTGTTTTCGCTTTCTTAAAATACCGGAATAGGACTCTAATGTTAAAAAAACATGCATTTTAACGATTATATATGTTTTTAGTCTGATTTAATCATAAAAATGTGCATATTTACAGTCCCCAAATAAACCAATTGAATTATAGATTTGCCTCAAGGCTACCATTAAACTTAACCTACTTTAAACATGGAACCGAATTTAACTGAGCAAATAGAATTTAGGGATAGTAAGCTCAAGGAAACGCTTCGCGAATACCTACAGTTTATTAAAGGATTATTGTACATTACTAAAAAAGTATTCATGCTATAACCCTTTTGGAATAGCATGAATTAATTTTTTGGTATACGCCTTTTGGGGATTGTTGTAGATCGCATCAGCATCAGCCAATTCTTCAATTTTACCATTATTCATTACCAATAGCTGGTCGCTCATATATTTTACTACCGCTAGATCATGCGATATAAAAATATAGGTAAAACCAAAATCTTCTTTAAGCTCATTTAAAAGATTTAAAACCTGAGCTTGAACCGATATATCTAAAGCTGAAACCGATTCGTCACATACAATCAATTTGGGTTGCAGTGCAATAGTTCTTGCAATACCAATACGCTGTCGTTGTCCTCCTGAAAACTCATGAGGGTAACGGTTAAATACGTTTTCAGATAGCCCGACACGATTTAAAATAGCCAATACTTTTGCCTTCCGTTCGGTATAGGAATTATAAATACCATGAACTTTCATGGGTTCAATAATGGCATTACCAACAGGTATTCTGGGATTTAAGGACGAAAAGGGATCCTGAAAAATGATTTGCATTTCTTTTCTTAATGTTCTTATGGCGGCGTTTGAAAGATGGGTAATGTCTTCCCCTCTATATAAAATAGTTCCGGCAGTTGCCTTGTCAAGTTGTAAAATGGCATTACCCAATGTTGATTTCCCACACCCGGATTCGCCCACCAATCCTAAAGTCTCACCTTCGTAAAGTTTAAAACTTACTTGGTCTACTGCTTTGAATGCAGATGTTTTGGAAAACCAACCTGATTTTGAGAAATATTCTTTTTCAATATTAATAACCTCTAAAAGAGGCGGTTTACTATAAAGGGTTTTATGTTTTATCTGGCGTTCTTCGGAGGTTATAATTTCTTTGGAAAAATTATCATTGAGATAATCTTGAATGGACGGTAATTTCTTTAATCTGGTATCTAATGAGGGGCGAGAATTCAAAAGTGCTTTTGTGTAATTGTGTTTGGGCTTTTTAAAAATGGTTTCAACCTTACCTTGTTCTACAATTTCGCCGCGATACATCACCAGGACTCGATCGGCAATCTCTGAGATTAAGGTCAAATCGTGGGTAATAAAAATGATACTCATCCTGGTTTCTTTTTGTAAGGTATATAAAAGATGGATTATGTCTTTCTGTACGGTGACATCGAGTGCCGTTGTAGGTTCGTCGGCTATTAAAATATCGGGTTTACAGGCAATGGACATGGCTATCATTACGCGTTGTTTTTGACCTCCTGAAATTTCATGGGGATATGCCCCAAAAATTCGTGATGGATTGGGTAACTTCACCTTTTCAAATAATGCCAATGTTTCTTCCTTAGCGTTTGATTTAGATAAATTGGTGTGTTGTAATAGTATTTCCTGAACTTGATTCCCACAGGTCATGGATGGATTCAAGGAACTCATGGGCTCTTGAAACACCATAGCAATTTTTTTACCGCGAATACCCCGAAACCCTTTATTTGATAGTTGGGTTAAGTCTTTATTGTCGTAAAGAATGGATCCCGAAGTGATGCTGGAGAGTTTATTGGGTAATAAACCCAAAATGGCCAGTGATGATACTGATTTTCCTGAACCAGATTCCCCAACAATCCCAAGTATCTCATTGCGTTCAAGCGAATACGAAATATGGTGGATAACCTCTTTGTTTCCGAATGAAATACTCAGGTTTTCAATATTTAATAAGGGGTTCTTCATAGGGATGAATTTAGGATACCTGTAATACATGTAATGGGCTTTAAACTATTATCTCGAGAGCCGGTCTGAGGATAATTCATATATTTTTATTTAAACATGAATAATTTCATTCTCATTTAAAAGCGCATCACCTCTAAGTCTTAAAAATATTTGAGCGACCGCAATGGTGTCTTTTTCGCAATACGCGATAATACGATTTATGTCCTTGTCCTCATAGTACACACGGTAAACTTCGCTGCCATCAATATCATCTTTTGGAGATGGAATGCCAAGGACATGCGTTAAAAGTTTTAAGGACGTGTATGTTTTATAATCTCCAAACTTCCAAAGTTCCATAGTGTCCAAATGGGGCACTTCCCAGGGTTTCTTACCAAAAAGATTCAATTTATACGGTAATGCCATATTATGGATAATCATACGGCGCGCAATATACGGGAAATCAAATTCCTTTCCATTATGGGCACATAACAAATGGTTGGCCTGGCTGAAATGTGAAATCAAAAGTGTTTTGAACTCTTTTAAAATTGAAATTTCATCGCCATGAAAGGAAGTCACCCGAAACGTTCTTGTTTTATCCTGATGACTAAAGTATCCCACAGAAATGCAAATAATTTTTCCAAATTCTGCCCAAATACCTGCACGTTCATAAAATTCTTCAGCTGTAAATTCCTCCTTACGCTGGTATTGTGATTTGAGTTCCCAAAGGACCTGTTTGGTCTCATCCAAATCTGAATAATGCTGAGTTTCTGGAACGGTTTCTATGTCTATAAAAAGTATGTTTTCGAGCTTAAGTTTGTGTAACATGGGCCAACATTTTGTAAGCTTCTTCTATATATATATCAACATCTTCGGAAAATTCACCTATAAAAGTTTGTGGTGTACGCCGGTGACCCAACCTTACAACAATGATATTGTTCGCTCTATCTACAATCACCATTTGCCCCAGATGCCCCCTCATTATAAAAAAGGATTTGCCATCTTTTTCATATAACCACCAGCCATAACCGTATTGCGGACTTTCGGTAAAGCGAGGGGTAACCGATTGTTCTACAAAGGTTGAGTCCAATACTTGTGTGCCGTTCCATTGGCCATAATCTTTATAAAGTTTTCCAAAACGCGCAAAATCTTTAGCATTACTTGCAATACAGCAATAGGCCTTAACCATATCGTTGGGTTTACTGTCTATCTGCCAAAAGGTCTCATTTTCACATCCCAAAGGTTTCCAAAAGCAGTCCTCCAAATATTGGTAGAGTTTCTTTTGCGTAGCGTTTTCTATAGCCATGCCTAATAATTGTGTGTCACCACTGGCATACTTAAAGCGTTTTCCCGGTTCTTCAACAACCTTGACCTTCTGGAGCATCATGGTTCTTAAATCGTCATCAAAATAAGCCCTGGTAGTGATGGAAAATGGGGAATAATACGCTTCATCCCAATTTGTTCCGGAAGCCATACTCGCTAAATCGCCTACGGTGAGTTTAGCACTCAGACCATCACAATATTCCGGGATAAAATCACAAACAGGTTGGTCCAGACTTTTTATATAACCTTCCATAATGGCCTTTCCCAAAAGTCCGGACACATAACTTTTAGCCATGGAAAAGGAATTGGTTGGTGAGTCTTCATCAAATCCATTGTAATAGTTTTCAAACCAGATACTGTCGTTTTTAACAATTAAAAATGCAATGGTGCCATAAGTCTCGTTTGTAATATTGAGCTGTTCTGTTTCACTAATGGCATTATAGTTTTTATGATTGGGCCAGGGTTGAGGTTTACCGTAATTAACGGTTTCATTATCGAAATACTTATAGTCTTCCAAAAACGCCGTCGTATACCCATTCAGGTAAATGGTTTTTATCGCCTTGATAAGGTAATCCGTATCGGTTAAATATAATGTAATAAGAAGTAACACTAATAGGAGTACCAGTCCTTTTAATATTTTTTTAATCAATGACATGCAGCATATAATCTCGAATTAAATATAGGAAAATTAATTCATTCTTTTAAAAAAATGGAGTGATAAGCATACCCCATAAAATGGGCTCTGTGTACAAGGTTAATCTTTTGGCAATAACCAAAGTGTTATGCAGAAGTTGCTCCTGTATGGCATTAACATACCGTCACGACCAATACCTCAGACTCCTGTTGATAAAGGAAAGTTATCGATGCGTTTAACTGAGTAGTTTCACTGAATCCAAATGGCGAATCCATGACGTACATTAAGCATTAATCCTTGGTATTTTCACCCATGAAAATACCTAATTTTTTAGCACGGATTTCCCAACTTTTTCTGGCTAAATGTTGTAGATCCGAAACGTTATCACTCTCGTCCATAATTTCCAGACCCAATAGGGTTTCAATAACGTCTTCCATGGTAACCAATCCACTTACGCTGCCATACTCATCGACCACTAAAGCCATATGGTTTCGACTTTCCACTAATTTATCAAAAAGTGTTGGAATTGGAAGGTTTCGACTGACTACAATAATGCTTCTTTTAATGTCAGACAGTTTTTTGGCACTATTATCCAGAGCCATTTCCTTAAACACTTCATCTTTTAAAACCAGGCCCGTGATATTATCTAAATCGTCCCTGTAAATGGGAATTCTGGAAAAACGAAGGTTTAAATTTTTTTTAAAAAAAGCTTCCACTGTGGTGGATTCATTTTCAGTTTTCATTACCGTTCTGGGGGTCATAACATCCTTGGCAAAAACTTGTTTAAAATTAAGTAGATTTTTAATGATAACACTTTCATTTTCCTGGAACACCCCTTCTTCATGAGCCATATCGGTCATGGCCATAAAGCTTTCACGGCTTAATATACTGCCATGATGCCCTTTGCCTCCAATAAGTTTTGTGGTGAGTTGCAGTAACCACAGCAACCCCGTCCATCGTAATGGAAATATTAAAACTATTAAAGAATTGGCGGCGAAATGTGCTAAGTTTTTCCAATAAGTAGCCCCAATGGTTTTTGGTATTATTTCAGAGGCCACTAAAATTAAAAAGGTCATAATTGCAGATACAATACCCACCGTATTAATACCAAAAACCTCAACTTTATAAGGTAATTTCTCGGCTTCAATACCAACCATCATGGCTCCCAAAGTGTGGGCAATCGTATTAAGGGTAAGAATGGCGATTAAAGGTTGGTCGACATCTTTTTTTAAGGTTTCAAGAGTTAATGCATAGTCTTTTTTTTCCTTTTTTTTAATGTTTATGAAGGTGGGGGTTACACTGAGTAAAACGGCTTCAAGTATGGAACATAAAAAAGAAAAGAAAATAGACACTGTTGCCCAAATAATTAATGCGCTCATAACTTGTTTAAAGGTCTAAAATACTAATTATTTTGCGAATTGGTGCTAGTTTTATTTGCTGTGTAGAATACTTGCTGCAGCGTGGGCCTGATATTTAGGTTGTAAATATTTCTATGTGTCCTATTTGGGTAAACGCGGTTGGACAAAAAGATAAAAACGAGCTCATTTTCTGGATCTGCCCAAATAAAAGTTCCCGTAAATCCTGAATGCCCGAAACTTTTAGGGCTTACCTGAGGTGCGGGATAGGCCTCTTTAAGGCTTAGGGTGTCGTTCCCTATCAATGGTTTATCAAAACCCAGTCCACGGCGATTGTCGTTTTCAGGATATTGAATTCGGGTAAATTCTTCTATCGTGGCCTCCTTGAAATAGCGCTTGCCTGAATAGCTGCCCTTTTGCAGTAACATCTGCATATAAATAGCCAAATCTTTTGCCGTGGCAAATAAGCCTGCGTTTCCGGATATTCCACCAAACAGGGCGGCATTTTCATCATGGACCCAACCCCGTGTAAGTGTTTTTCTGAATATGGAATCATACTCCGTTGGAACAATGGTATTTTTAAACGATTTCGTGGAAGGGAGGTAACCAAGTGTTTCGCAACCCAATGGGGTGTAGAAGTTTCTTTGAAGATAACTTACATAATCTTGCCCTGTTATATTTTCAATAAGTTGTGGGTAAATTAATGAAGGGAGCCCTGAATAAACATAAGATTGGTCTGCACTCACTTTTGAGCGCTTTATGGTTCTGAATATCTTATGACTGAATCTGTCTTTAATGTATAGGTTTGAATACGCTTGGTGTGAAAACCGTTTGTGTTTTTCGGATCGGACAAATCGCTTTTTAGGATGTCCTTTACGAAGGACGTCATTTAAAAAAATAATATAGGGTTGCATTCCTGCTTGATGTGCCAACAATTCACGAAGGGTAATTAATTTTTTATCTTTTCTGTGTTTCCAGGAAGGCCAATAGTAACTAAAGGGCTTATCGAGGTCTAATTTACCTTCTTCGTAGAGTTTCATTAAAGCAGGTAATGGACCTGTGATTTTGGTTACCGAAGCCAAATCGTAAACATCGTTCAATTGAACTTTTTGAATGCTATCATAGGTGTGAAATCCATAGGCCTGATGAAAAATTATATGACCTTGTTTAGCGACTAAGAGTTGTGCGCCCGGAAAGGCCTGTTCCCGAATACCCTCATACATAATGGAGTCAACCTTATGTTTAATGTATGTTGAATTCAAGCCAACCGATTCTGGCGTTGCATATTGCAATTGGGCATTTACAACACCAAAACCTAACAAGAATAATAATACAATGATTCGCATAAGCTCAAAAATAAGGTATTGAAAAATACAAAATTGAAATCAATTTATTTTGGGGAACATTTGGAAACCACATTCAATACATCGGGGAGTCTTCCATTTCGTTTTAGAGCAGTATTTTTTACATACAACGCCAAATGGAGATATACATTTCACCCTTTTTAGGTTTACATTGATTAGGATCTAACCCACAGCCGTGCAATACTGTTCATGTTACTTTCGCAAGATCCTAATGTATTGTTCCACCATATAGAGTTCTATAAGGCTGCTCCTGGCAGACTTGAGCTTACCTATTCAATATCCGAATAACATCCTTGGCAAAGTAAGATGCAATGACATCTGCCCCGGCACGTTTAATGGCAATAATCTGTTCCATCATCACCGCATCGTGATCCAGCCAGCCTTTTTCAGCTGCAGCTTTAAGCATGGCATATTCGCCAGAGACTTGGTACACTGCTACGGGCACTTCTACGAGGTTTTTAATATCCCGTACAATATCTAAATAACATAATCCCGGTTTTACCATCACTATATCGGCTCCCTCATCAACATCCATCTCCGTTTCCCGCAGGGCTTCTAATCTATTCGCAGGATCCATCTGGTAGGTGTTTTTGGTTTTGGGGACATCTGCCAAATCTACAGGAGCAGAATCCAAAGCATCACGAAAGGGTCCGTAATAGGCTGAGGCATATTTTGCGGAGTAGCTCATTATTCCGGTATTCATAAACCCGTCCTTGTCCAAGGCCTCTCGAATACTCAAAACACGGCCGTCCATCATATCACTTGGAGCTACAAAACTGGCGCCAGCTCGTGCATGTGAAAGACTTATTTCTGCCAATACCTTAACGGTTTCGTCATTCAGTATCTCACCATTTTGAACAATACCGTCATGACCGTAAATGGAGTATGGGTCCAAAGCAACATCAGTCATGACCAACATTTCAGGACATGCATTTTTAACAGTTTTAATGGCGCGTTGCATCAGTCCATTGGCGTTTAACGCTTCGGTTCCTTTGTTGTCCTTTAAATTATCAGGGACCTTTACAAATAGCAATACAGATTTCAAACCTAAACTATTAAGGGTTTTGACTTCCTGCTCCAGTAAATCCAGACTATATCGAAAATAATTAGGCATAGATGGTATTTCATCTTTTATCCCATGGCCCTCAACCACAAACAGGGGCACTAAAAAGTCATTTGGAGTAACAATGGATTCACGAACCAGAGAACGAAGGGTTTCACTGCTCCTAAGACGTCTATTTCTTCTTAATGGATACATACGATGTGTTTTTATAGGGTCATTCAAAACGCAGCCGATAATCTTAAAGATCATCTTCTTATATGCTTCGCCTCGTTTAGAATGACAAAGTTACACCCAATCTATGGGATTTTTTAACACCTTTATTAATTTTTCTTCTTCACTTTCCGATTTGGGATGGTGATCATAAACCCATTGCACACGGGGAGGTAGGCTCATTAAAATACTTTCTATACGACCATTTGTTTTTAATCCAAACAAAGTGCCTTTATCATGGACTAAATTAAATTCCACATAGCGTCCACGACGAATTTCCTGCCAATCCTTGTTGGCCTTTGTATAGTGCAATTCTTTTCGTTTTTCAACAATCGGAATATAAGCCTCTAAGAAACTGTTACCCACGCTAGTAACATAGTTATACCAATCTTCCATAGACATGTCCTCCGTCGCTTTACAATAGTCGAAAAACAACCCTCCAATACCGCGCGCTTCATTCCGATGTGTGTTATAAAAGTACGCATCACAATGCGCTTTGAAGTCGGGGTAAAAATGGATATCATGCCTATCGCAAGCCACTTTACAAACGGAATGGAAATGTATGGCGTCTTCTTCGAACAGGTAGTATGGTGTAAGATCCTGGCCGCCACCAAACCAGCTATCGACGATATCTCCGGAGTCATTATACATCTCAAAATAGCGCCAGTTGGCATGCACTGTAGGGACCATCGGATTTTTGGGATGGATTACCAAACTAAGTCCACATGCAAAAAAATCGACATCCCCAACTTTAAAATAGGCTTGCATGGATTTGGGAAGCTTGCCATGCACGGCAGAAATGTTAACACCACCTTTTTCAAACACATGGCCGTTTTCGATAACTCGTGTGCGGCCCCCTCCACCCTCTGGTCGTTCCCAAAGATCTTCTCGAAACCTGGCAATACCGTCTATAGCTTCCAATTTTGATGTAATGGTGTTTTGTAGCTCTTGTATATATTGGTAAAACTTGTCTTTTATCATTATTCTAAAACCTTATACAATTCATATAATTCCATATCCAATGCAGATTCTCCAGGAGGGGTATGCTCATTTTTAAGTGTTTTAATCCAAGTGAAATTACATTTTTTAGCAATTTTTATACTGGCAAAATTAGTTTTGTGGACTATAATTTTAAGCGTCTTTAACCTGAGAGAATTAAAGGCATAATCACATAATGCGTTTACCACGGTTGTTGTAATGCCCCGGCCTTCAAATTTACGATCAATACAATAGGCTAATTCGCCATGTTTATCCGTCCAGTTAATCGCCTTTAAATAAATTAACCCAATTAATTGTGACGTCTTTAAAACCTTTATGGTATACAAAAATTCTTCTTTTAGTTGGAATGCCTTTCTTTTTTGCTCTACAAATAGTTTCGATAGATCCGGGGTTAAATTTTCCTTTAAGGTTATGGGGAAATACCGTTTTAAACGATCTTTGTTTGCCACTACAAAAGCGCAAAGATTATTCGCATCTAAATTTTGAATAGGACCTATATAACAGGAATCAAGTAGAAGTTTCATGGGATAAGTTTTTTAAATTTAAAGCTTCTACAGTGTTTTTTGAAGCTGCCGTAACCGAAAGCGGCAGTACCAGAATAACCCCTATAATGGGAATCAATAAAATGAATAAAAATACCATTCCATTGCCAATGGCTATCCCTTTATGATGTTGGACAAAACGGATGCTTTGTTTGTATTTAAAATGGCGTTCCAGGGTATAATCCATATTTCCAAAACCCGCATAATAAGCCTGTACCATAAATAACAAAATGGTTGAAAATATATTTATTATGGGAATAAATTTTAATACTAGTATGGGGAGGGTTAAAAGTAATTCCATAATAAGATTCCTGCCATTAATACGGATACCTCGAAAGAGTTGATGCATAAATGAAGTATCTCTACGGGCGCCTGATGGGGGGCCTGTAAAATGCGTTTCAATTTTTTCAGACACCGGGCTCATAAATGGGGCCGATAAGGCCATAATGATATGTTTGAAGAGAATGAGGCCTAAAATAATTATGATGAGTCCGCCAATAACTTTACTAATGGTCGTAAACGTATCTTTTCCCCATTCCCATATCCAAATTTTTGAAATGATATCCCCCACATTATCGGATAAGCCATAGGCCGCTCCAAAAATGGCAATAGCCGTTATTAGGCTAATGCCCATTGGGGCTACAAAATATTTCCAGAGCTTTAATTTTGAAATTAAATTAAAAGCGCCAAAATAGGCTTTTATTCCTCTGGATATACCTTTAAGCATTGTATTCTTTTACGGCATCAATAAAGGCCTTGGCATGGTCTAATGGAATGTTGGGCAAAATGCCATGTCCTAAATTCACTATGTATTTGTCCTTGCCAAATTCATTAATCATTCGATGCACCATTTTTTTAATTTCTGAAGGGGGAGATAGTAAACGTGCCGGATCGAAATTTCCCTGAAGGGTTATGTTGCCCCCTGTTAAATAACGCGCGTTTCTGGCAGAACAGGTCCAGTCTATACCCAAAGCCGAAGCATTGGATTGAGCCATGGTGTGAAGTGCAAACCAACAACCCTTTCCAAATGCAATTACAGGGGCATCATCTTTTAGGGCCTCAATAATTTGATTGATGTACTGCCATGAAAATTCCAGATAATCTTCCGGGCCCAACATACCGCCCCAGGAATCAAAAATTTGTACGGCATTGCAACCGGCTTTCACTTTTTCTTTTAAATAGGCTATAGTTGTATCTGTTATTTTTTGGAGGAGTTTATGAGCGGCTGCCGGATTGGTAAAGCAAAACGCTTTAGCTTGATCGAATGTTTTGCTTCCTTGACCTTGCACGCAATAGCATAATATGGTCCACGGAGAACCTGCAAAACCAATGAGTGGAATATCATTATTGAGCAATTCCTTTGTCGCCTTTATAGCTTTATAAACATAATCCAATTCTACGGTGACATCGGGCACAATAACATTTTTCACGTCGTCAGCACTTCGCACGGGATTAGGCAAATAAGGGCCAAAATTAGGTTTCATTTGTACCTCAATATTCATAGCTTGTGGAATAACAAGAATATCACTAAACAAAATTGCAGCATCCATCCCATAGCGGCGAATGGGTTGCACAGTAATTTCACTGGCCAATTCAGGAGTGCGGCAACGGGTGAAAAAATCGTACTTCTCTCGAATAGACATAAATTCAGGTAAATATCGACCCGCTTGACGCATCATCCATACCGGAGGTCTGTTAACTGTTTCTCCTTTTAGTGCTCTTAAAAATAAATCGTTTTTAATCATATTTAGTATCCCTTTCTATACAGGAAGTTGTTTTAGTATTGAAACTTAATAATTTTTATTGAATTCCGACTTTCGCCGAAATGACTCCTATTAGATGTAATGCTCGTTAACCAACTCAATTACACTTTCTATGGTAGGTACTTTGGCAACCCTCACGTCTCTAAAATGTTTTCGAGCTTCTTTTGCTGTAGTCTCTCCTATGCAAAAGGCAGTGATTTCTTTACTGTTAAAACGAACATAACTTTCTACAGTTGATGGGCTGTAAAACATGACACTTTCCACGGCATCATCCACTTTTACACCATCGTATTTGGTTTGATACGCCTCCACTTCTTTAACCCGTATATTATGATTTTCTAGTATATTTGGCAAATCATCCAGACGGATATCACTACAGAAATAAGTCACTTCGGTACCATCTATAAATTCAACCAAATATTCAGCCAGCTTTTTAGCATTCTTTTCGGCGTGCTTTACTTTCCCAATTTTGTTTTCAATCAGTCGTTTGGTCCTACGACCTACGCAATAAATGTTTTTGAATTGTAATTCTGCTGCAGAATAGTTTGTTATGAGAGCTTCTACGGCATTTTTACTCGTAATAATAACATTCTGAATGCGATGTTTTAAAATCTGAGGGGGAATACGATTTAAACTTATTTTTATAAAATCGCTACTTTCTATGGTCACCTTTTCATTCAACAAAAAACGTTGGTTTTCGGTTAATGATTTGGTTGAATACACGTTGGCTTTCTTATGGGATTGCTTAATGCTATCCATTAACCGTTTGCCTCCGCGTTCGATAATATAATTGGCGCAAAAGTCGCCAATATCATGATGCTTACCCAGTTTTTCAACTCTGGTAACTTCTATTTTTTTTGAGCCATCTTTACTTAACAGGACCCCTTTAAAGGAAACCTCGTCGTTTTTTATCTGTGCTAAAGCACCAATAGGAGCAGTACATCCACCTTCTAATTTATTTAAGAATTTACGTTCTATGGTCGTGCATATCTCAGTTTCTTCATGGTTTAGTTTGGCGCAGGCCTCCCTCACATAGTCATCTTCTTCTAAAGCCGTGATCATAATGGCACCCTGGGCTGGTGCAGGAACCATCCAGTTTAAATTGATGGATTGTTCCGGGCGGATACCAATCCTTCCAATTCCGGCAGCTGCAAATATGGCCCCATCCCATTGCGCATTATCCGCGAGTTTTTGTAATCTTGAATTGACATTGCCTCTCAGGTTTTCGATAGTATGAGTTGGATAACGGTTTAACCATTGTGCTTTGCGACGCAAGCTTCCTGTAGCGATAACAGCATGTTCGGAAGCCAAAAATTCTTCATTTGTTTTAAAGACTAAGGTGTCGTTAACGTTACCGCGTTTTAATACTGCAGCTTGGATGATATCCTTAGGTAACATAGTAGGAACATCCTTTAAGGAATGCACGGCAATATCAATGTCGTGGTTCAACATGGCAATATCTAAGGTACGCGTAAATATTCCTGTTATGCCTAATTCATAAAGGGGTTTGTCCAGTACAATATCTCCGGTGGATTTAACAGGTATGAGTAGGGTATTATACCCTAAACGATCAAGTTGCTGTTGTACAATTTTGGCCTGCCATAATGCTAATTCACTATCACGAGTACCAATTCTTATGGTTTTAGACATTGGTTTTTGAAAGTTCTTCCAACTGAAACACTTTTTTAATAAGCTCAAGACTTTCGTCTGTAGATACGTTATCATCTTTTAAATGATGCGCAAAGTGGTTGGTTATTTTTTGAATGATATTATTACTGATTAATTCGGCTTGGGCCTCATTAAAATCTATCAATTTTTTACGTTGGATTTCCAATTCTAAAGCAGCAAAATCACTTAACTTATGCTTTAGGGCTTTAATGGTAGGTGCAAATTTTCGAGTCTCCAACCAACTGTTAAACTCGTCTTTAACCTCTTCAATTATGGTTTCAGCTAACGGGATATGGGCACGACGTTTTTCCAGTGTTTCATCAGTAATTTGCGATAGATGATCAAGGTGAACCAAAGCAACCTCCTCTAAATCCTCGACATTTTCATTAACGTTCTTAGGAATCGATAAATCCAATATGAGTAGGGGTTTTTTAAGCTGTAGAAGGTGTTTATCAATGGTTGGTCGGTGTGCACCTGTGGCAACGATTAATATGTCCGACTTACTTATTTCTTCCTGTAAATTGGCATAATCCTTAACAAGCAAATTAAATTTTCCGGCAACTTGTTCAGCCTTATTTTTGGTCCGGTTAATGAGTGTTATATGTTCGTTTTTCGTATGTTTTACTAAATTTTCGCAGGTATTTCTGCCTATTTTTCCCGTGCCGAACAACAGTATATTTTTATTGGATATGTCGTCTACATTTTGAAAAATATACTGTACCGATGCAAAAGATACTGAAGTAGCTCCCGAAGAAATATCGGTTTCTGTCTTAATGCGTTTACTGGCTTGAATGACGGCATTAACCAGACGCTCGCTAAAATGATTTAGTAATCCATGTTTTTTTGATATTCTGGTAGAAGCTTTGAGCTGACTTATAATTTCGAAATCACCAAGAATCTGGCTATCCAGTCCAGAGCCAACGCGAAACATATGAGAAATGGCATCTTTGTTTTTATGAATATACGCTACTTTTTGAAACTCTTCAACTGTACCTTCGGTGTTATCACATAACAGTTGTATAAGTTGATAAGGGTGTTGGGCAAATCCGTATATTTCTGTACGATTACATGTCGATGTGACTATTAGGCTTTCAATCCCATTTTCTTTAGCCTGGTTCAGAAGTTTGTATTTCGATTCCTCATCCAAACTAAAATGACCCCTTATATGTGCATCGGCTTTCTTGTAGCTTAATCCAATGGCATAAAAGTAGTTACTCCTTGAAATATTGTACTTTTGCATGCTAATAATACCTGATAATCCATAACAAATGTAGAAGTATAGCCTTAAAAAAAATAACGCTGGAAGAACTTTTAGTGTCGCTCATAGTTTTTTAAACTTTTTTTTATTAAAAACATGATAAATGTCATATTTTTGCCTTTAAAATAGCAGTTTTCAGGTATTTTAATTTAGAACAAATCTAAATAAATTTTAAAAATGAATGAAATCGGGGAAAATAAAAATGTCGCTGAAGGTACTTTTGAGGAGACTAAAATTGATAATGACTTTTTAGTTTTAACCTTTAAGAATGAAGAAAATGTCGTTCAAAGTCTTGTAAAAGAAATACATAGTGATTTTATTCAGTTTCATTTCTGTGTAAAGGGTAATGCAAAGTTTATTTTTAATCAGGGACGTTATGCGCTGGATATTCAAGAAGAGAATTCCCTTTTGCTTTACAACCCACAACGTGAATTACCCCTTAATCTGCAATTGACTCCGAATACATGGATTGTTTCCATTTTAATTTCTATTAAAACCTTTCACGGATTATTTTCGCAAGAAGCCGATTATATTTCGTTTTTGAATGAGGACAACAAAGATAAAAAGTATTATAAGGACGGTATTATTTCTCCGTCCATGGCCATTGTATTAAATCAATTGATTAATTTCAATCTTAATTTGTCCATTAAGAGTTTGTATTTTAAGGGAAAAGCATATGAGCTTTTGAGTTTATATTTTAATCGGAGTGAAGATGCTAATATAGAGCAATGTCCATTTCTGGTTGATGAAACGAACGTCATTAAAATCAGGAAGGCAAAGGATATCATTGTTGCCCGTATGGCAGAACCACCAACGCTTCAAGAGTTGTCTGATGAAATCGGACTGAATTTAAAAAAGCTGAAAGCAGGGTTTAAACAAATTTATGGCGATTCTGTGTTTAGCTTTCTGTTTGACTATAAAATGGAGGTTGCTCGAAAGTTATTGGAATCTGGCGAGAACAATGTGAATGAAGTGGGACATAAAATAGGTTATAGCACGGCCAGCCATTTTATAGCCGCTTTTAAAAAGAAGTACGGCACCACACCGAAAAAATATATTATGTCCTTGACATAACGTGTTCCATTCCTGAGGGATTGAAATCCTCAGGGGGAACCCCCATAAAAATGTTCAATTTATTTATATTTAACGATGAAATTTTTAACCCCAGAAATTGAGGCTTTATCCAAAGAACAGCCTGGAAAATCGCTCTTGCGACCAACGGTATCCTGTGGAATTTTTCAAGATTGTGATTACAATGAAGAAAGACCAAAACTTTACCATCAAGAAGAGATTGAAAGAATTCAAAAATCATTAATCAAGTCATATCCAAAAATTTAATTATGAATAATTGATGTTGAAAAGGAATAGGAAATGAAAAAAGGAGTTTTATTAGTAAACCTGGGTTCCCCGGATAGTCCGAACCCTAAGGACGTCAAAAAATATTTAGGTGAGTTTTTAATGGACGAAAGGGTTATTGACATCCCTTATACCGCTAGGGCATTACTGGTAAGGGGCATTATATTAAAAACCAGACCTAAAGCTTCTGCGGCGGCCTATAAAAAAATTTGGTGGGAGCAAGGCTCTCCACTCATCGTTATTTCGGAGCGGTTGCAAAATAAAATACAGAAGCAGGTTGAAATACCTGTGGCATTAGCTATGCGTTATGGCAGTATGACCATGGAGAAAGGCTTACGTGAATTGGTTAATGCCGGGGTGGAAGAAGTCTTACTCTTCCCACTGTACCCCCAATTTGCTATGGCAACAACCGAAACCATATTGGTTTTAGCAGAAAAAATTAAACAAACTCATTTTCCACAATTAAAAATGGAATCGGTTCCGGCATTTTACAACAAATCCGATTATATCCATGTCCTTTCAAATTCCATCAAGACCCATTTGGAAAATAAACCATACGAACACCTATTATTCTCATACCACGGGGTACCGGAGCGCCATATTAGAAAAAGTGACGTAACAAAATCGCATTGTAAAATTGACAATAGGTGCTGCGTGCAACCCAGTGAGGCGCATAAATTTTGTTATAGACATCAGTGTTTGGAAGTCACCCGTTTGGTTGCCCAACAATTGCAATTAAAAGAAGGCACCTTTTCGACCTCATTTCAATCCCGATTGGGATTCGACCCATGGTTACAGCCTTATACAGACAGGACCATTGAGCGATTAGGGAAACAAGGCATAAAAAACATGGCTATTGTAACCCCGGCTTTTGTTAGCGATTGTCTGGAAACCCTTGAAGAAATTGCGATGGAAGGACAAGAAATATTTCATGAAATGGGAGGCAAAATCTTTACCACTATTCCGTGCCTGAATGATGATCAGGAGTTTGTAAATTTATTGTCGAATTGGATTAACACTTGGGTTTCCACTGAAACGACAGTTGCAGAATGACGAAGATTTCATCTCAAGATTTAGGGACATTACCCATTAATAAACTTCTTGTAAAGCAAGCCATCCCGGCATCAATTGGTATTTTGGTCATGTCCTTAAATATATTGGTAGACACTATATTTGTTGGTAATTGGATTGGATCGGTTGCTATAGCGGCCATTAATGTTGTGCTCCCTGTATCGTTTTTTATCGCGGCACTGGGAATGTCAATTGGAGTTGGCGGATCGTCCATTATCTCTCGGGCATTGGGAGCAAACCAAAAAGACAAAGCCTTAAAGACTTTTGGGAACCAATTAACATTAACCCTGGGATTGACCATAACCATGGTTGTATTTGGTTTGGCTTATGTTGATGATATCATCCCATCATTTGGGGGCAAGGGGGCTATTTTCGAACCGGCAAAAACTTACTATATCATTGTACTTTATGGGGTGCCTTTTTTGGCACTTTGCATGATGGGAAATACCGTAATACGGGCTGAAGGAAAACCAAAATTCGCCATGTATGCCATGATGATTCCATCCTTGGGGAATTTGTTATTAGATTATGTGTTCATCAATCTTTTTGATTGGGGGATGGAAGGTGCCGCATGGGCGACAACCGGATCCTATTTATTGTGTTTTGGTTTCATAGTGTGGTTCTTTATGTCGAAAAATTCAGAACTGACATTGAATAAATGTCATTTTGGACTTAATAAACCGATAGTTAAGGAGATAGGTTCTTTGGGCTTTGTAACGCTTTCAAGACAAGCTGTTGTAAGTATTACCTATCTTTTTATGAATAATATCCTGTACGAACTAGGCGGTGAATCCTCGGTAACTGCATATGCTATTGTGGGGAGGATGCTTATGTTTGCCCTATTTCCGGTCTATGGTATTACACAAGGATTTTTACCCATTGCAGGCTATAATTATGGAGCTCAACAATACACTCGGGTGAAAGAAACTATTTTTACGGCCATTAAATATGCTGCTGGTTTGGCGACAATCGTATTTATTTTACTGATGTTATTTCCCGAATCCATTACCCGACTCTTCACCAAAGATAGCGTCGTTATTTTAGAAACCCCACCGGCTATGCGATGGGTATTTGCGGCAACGCCCATAATTGCCATTCAATTAATAGGGGCTGCATATTTTCAAGCTATTGGAAAGGCGAAACAAGCCTTACTGCTGACGCTGACCAGACAAGGGTTTTTCTTTATACCGCTAATTTTTATTTTACCATTGTTTTATGGGGAACTTGGGGTATGGATTTCTTTCCCAACGGCCGATATATTGGCCACAATAGTCACAGGATATTTTTTAAATAGAGAAATTTTTAAGAACTTGAAGCCGGAAACTAACCGTCATGGATTTACTGATTAAGCCTTGGAATATTATCAATACATAAAGTCATTTCACCTCATTTTCGTAATTACTTGGTTTGCAGGATTATTTTATATTCCACGACTTTTTGTCTATCAAATAGAGGCCTTTTATAAACCAACCACCGAAAAGGAAATTTTAGGGAAACAATTAAAACTTATGGCAAATCGCTTATGGTACATTATAACCTGGCCATCGGCGATATTAGCTACCTTTTTTGCTATATGGTTATTGATATTGCAACCTTATTGGGTAGAACAAACCTGGATGCAGGTTAAACTGGCATTTGTAGTATTACTTATTATATATCATTTAAAAACACATCAGTATTTTAAACAGTTGCAAAAGGACATTATTTCTAAATCATCCAATTTTATGCGTGTATGGAATGAAGGGGCCACATTTATTTTATTTGCAGTGGTATTTTTGGCCATTCTTAAAAATGCCCTTAATTGGATTTATGGTATTGTAGGGATTCTTGTTTTGGGCATTCTAATAATGTTGGGTTTCAAAATGTACAAATCGATCAGGGAGAAACATACCTCTGGGTAACTCGAATGTAAAATTGGATATCAGAGAAAAGCAGCGTTTTGAATAAAGCGTGAAATTAAAATTTACCCAAAAGGATTTGGTGTGATTATTGTTATCTGTAACCCATTGAACTGAACCTGTTAATGCTTTATAAGTACTGAATGAAACGGCTTTTAAAAGCGGCATCTGGCTGTTTTAAAACATAACTATGAACAGATGAAGCTAAAAAATCTATCCTTACGAACCCGAATTTTTATTGCCATGATATTGCTCGTATTATTTGCGTCGATAATCATCGCCTTCATATCCATTTTTCAATATAACGAAGAAACCAGGGACTATCATGAGCAACGGTTGGAGCGAAAGGAAAAGGCGATTCAGCGTCATTTAATGAATGTCATAAAAGAAACGTCCTATCCTGTTTCGACAGAAAAAATTCCCTTAATTTTTAGGGATGAGTTGAATAAAATTGTAGATATTCATTCCTTGCAAATTAACCTTTATGATTTGGAGGGCTCCCTTTTAAAATCTTCCAGGGCGGTATTGGCACAAGACACCTTACACCAATGTCTCAGTGCCGAAATTTTAAATGGCATATCCAATACAGCGTCTCACAGGTATGTAGATAAACACGAAGAGAATGGGGAAACATATCAATCCTCCTATACGTATTTAACGGATAATAAATTTAAACCGATTGCCATTTTAAATTTACCTTATTTGGAGAAGGATGATTTTTTAGCTCGAGAACTTGATGAATTTTTGGTCCGATTGGGATATGCCTATTTGTTAGTTCTTATTATTGCCATTGGTATAGCCCTGTGGTTATCCAAATACATTACCAAATCATTGCAGGCCATTAGTGATAAAATCAATGAAACGCGATTGGAAAAAAGAAACGAAAAAATCATTATTGACGATATGAGTGAAGAGATCTTTACCTTGGTAAGCTCATACAACAGCATGATAGATGAATTGCAAGAAAGCGCAGTTAAATTGGCAACCAGTGAGCGGGAACAGGCCTGGAGAGAAATGGCAAAGCAGGTTGCCCATGAGATCAAGAATCCATTAACCCCCATGCGTTTAACGGTTCAAAACTTTCAACGTAAGTTCGATCCAAAAGATCCAAATATCATTTCGAAAGTGGATGAATACAGTAAAACACTCATTCAACAAATTGATACGATGAGCTCCATAGCTTCTGCGTTTTCAACTTTTGCTAAAATGCCTGCGCAACAAAATGAAAATTTAAATGTGGTTGAAATTGTGAAACTGGCATTAGACATTTTTAATGAAGAATTTATCATTTTTACCACTGAAAAAGAAGACATTATTGCTAAATTTGATAGAACTCAACTTATTCGAGTAGTGACTAATCTGGTTAAGAATGCGATTCAGGCCATTTCAAAAATTGAATCCCCTCAAATTATCGTCCATGTAAGTGAGTTACAAGATAACGTGGTTGTGACGGTAGCCGACAATGGCATAGGGGTATCGGAAGAGAATAAAAACAAAGTGTTCGAACCTAAATTCACGACTAAGTCCAGTGGTATGGGATTAGGATTGGCCATGGTTAAGAACATTGTAGAAACTTACGGGGGCAACATTTCTTTCGAATCCAAAAAGGAAAATGGCACCGTATTTAAAGTTGTATTTCCAAAAGCATAGGGTATGAGTTATAACAATATTATTTTAGAGCATAGTAATGGTATTGCAACCATTACTATAAATCGGCCAAATAAGTTAAATGCATTAAATATAGAGACTATTAAGGAGCTTCATGATGCTTTTGATAAGGCTAACCGGAATAAAGCCATTAAAGTAATTTTGGTGACCGGTAGTGGCAATAAAGCTTTTGTAGCAGGGGCCGACATTAGTGAATTTGCGCATTTTGATGCTGAAAAGGGTACTCAATTGTCAGCAAATGGACAAAAGTTATTGTTCGATTTTGTTGAAAATTTGGCTACACCTGTAATAGCAGCTGTCAATGGATTTGCCCTTGGCGGTGGACTAGAACTTGCGATGTGCTGTCATTTCAGAGTGGCTTGTGATACTGCTAAGATGGGTCTGCCTGAAGTGTCCTTAGGCGTTATACCGGGCTATGGTGGCACACAGCGGTTGCCGCAATTGATAGGTAAGGGCCGCGCCATGGAACTTATAATGACTGCAGGGATGATTGATGCCGGTCAGGCACTAAATTTCGGCTTGGTTAATCATGTGACCTCTCAGGAAGAGTTACTGTCTTTTTGCCATAAACTAGCCAATAAGATTGCTCAAAATTCTACGGTGGCCATTGCTGCTGCCATTAAGGCGGTTAATGCAAATTATAAAGATGGAATTGATGGCTTTAAAGTGGAAATCAATGCCTTTGGAAATGCGTTTAGCACAAAAGACTTTAAGGAAGGTACTACGGCCTTTTTAGAAAAACGCAGAGCCGTATTTCCCGGTTAGTGTTTTTTATGTTAAGTGCCTTTTTAGAAAGGGTTCTATGTGTTTCACCCTATTTGGGAATACCATAAATCGAAGACTCTGTTCCAGAGGCAAAAACATTCATTTTTACTTTAAGTTGGGCTACTTTTTCCGGAAATTCTGTAGCCCTGTTATATAATTCGCTAGGATCTTCATAAAGGTTAAAAAGTTGAATACCATCCTTTTCTGTTATTCGCAGTTTCCACTCATATTCTCGAATGGCTTCAATGGTTTTCCCATTGCAATACATAAATGAATGACGGGGTGAATGGTGATGTTCTTTCAACAGGCCTACCAGGTTTTTCCCATCTATAGGGTAATGGTTAGGTAATTTGCCTCCTGCAAGAGCTGCGAATGTCGGATATAAGTCCAGCCCCGATATAATATCACTGTTAATTTGGTTTTCTTGGATGGTGTTGGGCCAATACATAATGGCCGGTACTCTCGATCCTCCTTCGTAAGTAGTCATTTTTGCACCTCTAAATGGTCCGGCAGATCCTGTATGCCAACGCTCAACGCCATCGGCAAGCATGCGTTCCGGAAGGTTGTGCCAGGGGCCATTGTCACTTGTAAATACAACAAGAGTTTGCTCCTCTAAACCCTCTTGTTTTAAGGTTTTAAGTAGCTCACCTATGGTCCAGTCTATGGTTTCTATAACATCACCATAAAGACCTCCTTTGGATGTATTTAAAAATTCCTTTGGTGCACTTACCGGTAGGTGAGGCATCGCATGAGCCAGATAAAGAAAAAAGGGTTGATCTTTATGTTCCTTTATAAAGGATATGGCTTTACTGGAGTAATCTAACATCAATCTGTCCTGTTGCTTTCCTATTTCCTTAATAGGGTTGTCATTTTCATATAAAAAGAGCCTGTCGTTTTCGGTAAGCCAGGGGCACCAGGGCAATATCATATCATTACTGTATGGTAAGCCATAAAAATAATCAAACCCTCGAGAGGTCGGCAAGTATTTTGGTAAATGCCCCAAGTGCCATTTTCCAATTATTCCTGTGGCATAACCGGATTCTTTTAAAACATCGGCAATAGTAACTTCACTTAAAGGCAAACCCGTTGTTGATTCTGGCCCGAAGTTATTTGGTGCATTTCTAACAGGATATCGTCCCGTAAGTAATCCGGCTCTGGATGGTGTACAAACCGAACTGGGGGCATAAAATGAGGTGAATTTTATGCCTTCTCTGGCCATTTTATTGAGGTTGGGAGTTTTAATAATGGGGTTTCCATAGCATTCCAGATCACCGTATCCCATGTCGTCCATATAAACCAATATGATGTTTGGAGGTTGAACGGGATCATCTTTTTTAACAGTGTCGTTACAGGATAATAACGAAACCAATGTTACAAGAAACAAGAGCGCTATTTTTTTCATAATATTTTCAATGTCAAATTTTGAATAGAAGGATTTTTAATCAAACGCTCACTAAGTTCGACATTTTTTACTTAATGAAGAACACCTTTAAAATTCATTTGTTAATAACCCGATGCTATTTTAACAATTTTCAATATAATTAATACCTAATTTTAGAAAGCCAGTCATACGTTTCAACAAACATTTTACATCAAATGACCCGAAAGACCCTGATAAAAGGACAGGGGGCGCAGCTTAATGTCCCTAACCGTTTCTCTGAATTAAAGCATGAAATTCGCAATGATTTTCTGGAATTCTGCAATAGTGAAGGTGAAATTCCGGATAAAAATAAAACACAATTCTTAGCTGTTTTTCCTAAAACAATTGTCAATAAAGTGAATAGTCCCGATTTAGGACTTAGTTACAGTATGAATCCTTATCAGGGTTGTGAACACGGGTGTATTTATTGCTACGCAAGAAACAGTCATGAATATTGGGGGTATGGTGCCGGACTGGATTTTGAACGGCGAATCTTGGTTAAAAAAGAAGCTGCAAAACTATTGGAAACACGGTTGCAAAAGGGAAGTTGGAAGACGCATCCCATTGTCCTGTCGGGTAATACGGATTGTTATCAACCCGCTGAGCGACAGTTTCAAATTACCAAAAAATGCTTAGAAGTATTTTTAAAATATAAACACCCTGTCGCCATAATTACAAAGAACCCTTTAATTTTGAGGGATTTAGAAATCATTAAAGCATTAAGTAAAGACCATTTGGTTCATGTTAGCATCTCCATAACCTCACTATCAGAAAAGACCAGACGTATTTTAGAACCCAGAACGGCAAGTATTAAAAAGCGCCTGGAAACGGTTAAATCACTCAGTGCCCATGGCATTCCTGTCATTGTGATGTTAGCCCCCTTAATACCCTCAATTAATAGTCATGAAATTTTAGCTATGGCAAAACATGCATCAGAAAATGGAGCTCTGTCTATGGCCCATACTATGGTGAGATTAAATGGTGTGATTGGTGAGATTTTTACCGATTGGATTAAAAAAGCTATGCCCGAACGCTCGGACAAAGTATTAAATCAAATTAAAAGCTGTCATGGAGGAGCTCTTAACGATAGTCGATTTGGAAAGCGCATGCACGGGGAAGGTAAATTAGCGGAACACATGAATACACTCGTAACACTTGCCAAACACAAGTATTTTAAGGACAAGACCATGCCTAAATTAAATTGCGAATTGCATAAACACTATAAGCATGGTCAATTAAACCTCTTTTAATAAAAAAGGCGGGTTGTGAAAACCCGCCGAAATACATAATTAAAATAAGACAGGGACAACTTAGCTAAATAGTTATGTATTTTGTAAACTCCTTATTGTTTGAATGGCATACAATTTTATAATTACCTTCTTTAAGTTTGTAAACCCTTCCAATATTTTGAACCCCTTTTATGGTTTCAGTATGCAAGAGGTCAGAACCGCTATGATCAATGCGAAATACAGTAATCTTTAAGGGTTCGGATCTAATGGCCAGTTTGGTTATATAAACCAAATCGCCCTTTTCCCTTAAAAAAGGTTTGAAAATTGTGGTTTCTTCTTCTTTGCTGAAGCTTACTTCGTTTAACTTTACTGTAAACGGAATGACTTTAATGGCGACATCCTTGTCCAATTCAAAATAATAGTTCCCATCCGGCAATTCCGTTAAATCGAAATGTTTAGAATATTTCCCGCTTTCTTCTATGGATTCTTTATACAGTATAATACCATTTTCACTTTTAATAGAAAGTAGGTTGCCTTCTTTAACATTATTAATAGTTAATGCTGTGGCTCTCAGATTGTTTTTGTTAGTGTTTAAAGAATTCTCATTAGCGTAACCTATAGTGACAGCAAACACTGCAGCCATAAGGATTACTTTTTTGGTGTGTGTTAATACATTTTTCATGATTTGGATTTTTTAACGTTCTACACCACAAATTTATGATAGGATTATGCCTTGTAAAACATTGATTTTGGTCAATTTATGTTCTAAATTAACCGTTATCTCTGTATTAATAAAATGTTAAGTTAAAATAGCACATATCCTAATCAATTCAACATACAAAAGTCAAAAGGAGTATTGAGTTATGGACCGGCGAATTTTCGGTTCCAGCTTCGTTTGTAAACAAAAAAAGTGGGCCACCACAGCCCACTTTCAAACTAAACTAAACTAAATAAGACATTAAACTAATTATTAATGAATGTGTTTTAAGATCTATTCACTTTGGAATAAATATTATATCCATTTTTGAATCATTTTTAATGATTTGGGATCAATTAATGATTACAGTACAAAGATATGACGAAATACAGGTCTCAAAAACATCTAATTTTACTAATTTATATGCTATTTTATCTGTTAAATAAACGTTAATTAAATGTAAAGTTAAAATAACATATATTTGAGGTAATTGTATATATAATTAATGCGGATTTAATTGTAATTTTGTTATAAAATGAATCTGTTATGATTACTAAAAAACCTACTTTAGAAAAACTTAGCCCAAGTTTTGGAAGTTCGTTGCTTATAAGGCAGCACTTGGAAAAGGTTGATAAAATTAATGCCTTTTGGCATTTTCATCCGGAGTTGGAGCTGGTTTATATTAATAAAGGTCAGGGAAAAACACATATCGGGAATCACTTATCGTATTTCAACAATAGCCAACTCATTTTAATTGGAGCGAATTTACCTCATAATGGATTTGCTGATAGGCTTACCGCCAATGGTTCGGAAACCACGGTACAATTTAAGCAGGATTTTCTTGGAGAAGATTTTATAAAGATTCCAGAAATGGCCAATGTGGTGGCTTTATTTGATCGTGCTAAAAAGGGGATACGTTTTAAAATTGAAACGAAAGAGGTAATTGGCCCTAAAATTAATGACCTTATCAAGTATGACGGTCTTGAGCGTGTTTTAAAATTTTTAGAAATATTACATTATTTGGCCAATACCGAAGATTATTCCTTGTTAAATGCCGATGGCATTGCTCTTGAAACGAACCCGCAGGATAGTGTTAAGATCAACACCATATATAAATATGTCAACGCCAATTTTCAAAGACACATTACGCTCGATGAAATTGCCGATAAAGTAAGCATGACTGTTCCTGCATTTTGCAGGTATTTTAAAAAAACGACAGGTAAAACATTTACTCAATTGGTCAATGAATATCGTGTGGTTCATGCTACCAAGCTTTTGAATGAAAGTCAGATGAGTGTTGCCGACGTTTGTTTTGAATGCGGCTTTAATAATTTTTCACATTTCAACAAGCAGTTTAATGATATTACAGGGAAAAGCGCGTCTCAGTATAGAAAGGAAATAAAACAGATCATTCAATAACATATGCCATTTACCATTATGAAGAAGACTAAGATCGACAAAACAATAGAATATTATACCATTAAAGTTAATGGTCTTGTGAATTTTGTAAATTCAAAAAACGATCTTACGGTAGAGGAGATAATAAAACACGGCGAACAATTAGCGGTATTAGACTACAAATTGACGGCATTGGAAGTGGCTAAGGAAAATTAAAAGTATTACATCAAACCGTTCCACTCGTCATAAAACTTTTTTAGATACGTTTCCATAAATGCATGCCTGCCTTCTGCCAGATGTTTTCCTGAAGGCGTATTCATTTGATCCTTTAGCAAAAGAAGTTTTTCGTAAAAATGATTTATCGTTGGGGCTGTTGAGGTTTTATATTCAGATGTACTCATATTGAGGTTCGGAGGAATTTCAGGATGGTAGAGAGGTCTGTTTTTAAATCCTCCATAATTGAATGCGCGCGCAATACCTATGGCGCCTATGGCGTCAAGCCTATCTGCATCCTGAACCACCTCGAGTTCTTTAGAGACAAATAGGTTCTCGTTATCCAACGATTTATTGAATGACAGGTTTTCAATAATCTTCACTACATGCTCAATAATTGAGGAATCCACATTATGCTTAAAAAGAAAATCACGTGCAATTTTTGGACCTACGGTGTCATCTCCATCATAAAATTTACTATCCGCAATATCATGAAGTAAAGCGGCCAATTGTACCACAAATAGGTTAACTTTTTCGGTTTTGGAAATAAGTAAGGCATTATTATATACCCGCATGGTATGGTACCAATCGTGACCGCCTTCAGCATCAGTTAAACTCTTTTTTACAAAATCCTTTGTTCTCTTAATAATGTCCTGATCCGCTTTATTAATCATCCTCTATATAAACATCCTTTTTGATTGTGGTTTCAACATGAGCTATTAAGTCCAAAACATGGTCAAATTCTGAAACTGCAATTGGTTTGTGCACCTTAAATTTTATATGTGTACCCAACCCCATGGGGAAGGTTCCATAACGTAGCATTTTCCATGAATTGTTAATTGAGATAGGGACTACCAGGGCCGAAGGAACATATTTAAATAAGATTTCAAGACCTTTGGTCTGGAATGGTTTTGGGGCACCATTTTTACTGCGTGTCCCCTCCGGAAAGATAACCGCGGCACGATTTGTGGTCTCAATATATTTTGCAAAATCCCTAATGGCCGGTAAGGACTGACGTGGATTTTTCCGATCGATTAAAACGGAACCACCATGACGTAAATTATAGGATACGCTGGGGATGCCTTTACCCAATTCCATTTTGCTAATAAATTTTGTATGATGTTTTCTCATATACCACATAATTGGTGATATATCATACATACTTTGATGGTTGGCCACGATAATCAGTGGTTGCTCTGTGGATATGGTATGTGGGTTATTAAAACTAAATCTTGTCCCTAAAACATTAGCACATCGCAATGCACAAAACTGCAAGGCATCAACACTTATTTTATGCGCCTGATAGCCAAAAACATTAAAACAAAACCATTGTATGGGATGAAAAATAACTAATGTTAATCCAAATAACAGATAGTAAATACAGGTTAAGGGATATGATAAGAGTTTTAGCATGCCCTAAAAATAATTAAACTTACTGTGAGTACACAGCCACACATCTGTTATTTTCACAAATAACATCCCTCGGGGGTTGGGTTAAAGCACAGTCTGAAGCCACGCCCCATTTGGCATTAAACAGGTTTTCTTTCTCATTGAAGGCGGCCACTAAATTTTCAATTTGATCTGTATCTATGGATGTTGAGTATACCAGATAGGACCATGGACCACCACAAGGTTTACTCCCAAAAGCAATAAATTTACAGGTTGTATCATTGTTGCATACAGCACTTTCAGCAAGATTTTGGATTTGTGTTTTTAGTTCATTCAACTCGGCTAATTCGGTATTATAGGTTTGATCCTCGTTGTCATTACATCGAAAAGCGGCCAACCCCAGACCTGTTAAAAGAAAAAGTATCCTTATTAATGACGATTTCATTATGTATTTTTTAACATGATGGATATAACGGATAAAGGTTGCGTAAAGAACATAAAAAAACCACGCTGGTTCCCAGACTGCGTCTAAAAATAGCGTGGTAAATGATTAAATGAATAGTCTTTGTTTTTAACAGTACTCGTTATAAGCATCCATTAAATTATCAGCTATAAGTTCGGCTGGGCGACCTTCAATATGATGCCGCTCTAACATGTGAACCAATTCACCATCTTTAAACAAAGCCATACTTGGTGAGCTAGGTGGAAAAGGAATCATGTATTCTCTTGCTTTTTCTACAGCTTCCCGGTCTACACCTGCGAATACCGTTACTATGTGATCCGGGCGTTTAATATTCTGTAGACTTAATCTGGCTCCCGGACGCGCATTGGCTGCGGCACAACCACAGACCGAATTAACCACTACTAATGTTGTACCTTCCTTTGCTAAGGCATCATCAACTTGATCGGCGGTTTGTAATTCTTCGAATCCAACTCTTGTTAAATCTTCACGCATTGGTTTTACTAATTCTTCTGGGTACATATTTTTAAATTTTAATAATTAACATTTTAAAACTGCAAAGATATCAATTGTGTAACAAATAAGTAGGGTTATCCACTAACAAATATGATATCGTTTAAATTATTGAAATTACTTCTTTTAAGAGAATTAATTTATATGTAGGTTTGACGTTTAACAATTGAAATAATTACATGAGTTTTTCAAAATGGATTGGAGCGGCATTGGGATGGTCTTTTGGTGGGCCAATTGGAGCGATAATTGGGCTCGCTTTAGGGAGTATGGCAGATGCTATTTCGGGAGACACTTATGTTGGGCAGCCATCACAAAGAGATTACAAACAACATCCTATTACAAAACCTGGCGATTTTGAAGTGAGCTTGCTCATTTTAGCATCTATAGTTATCAAATCGGACGGAAAGCAAGACCAACGCGAATTGGATTTTGTGAGGCAACAATTTGTTAGTATGTATGGAAAAGAACGTGCCAATCATGCCTTCAGGTTGTTCAAGGAAATAAGCAAACAAAATCGGATTTCTACCCGTGAGGTATGTTTGCAAATACGCCAAATGATGCAGCACCCTTCGCGTTTGCAACTGATTCACTTTTTATTCGGCATTGCAAAGGCCGATGGGGTCGTAACCGACGATGAGGAACACCAAATTCATATTATTTCCGGGTATCTGGGCATTAGTATGCCTGATTATGAAAGTATTAAAGCGATGTTTTATAATAGCAGTGACAATGCGTATAAGATTTTGGAATTAGATAAGAATGCCGGGATCGATGATATTAAAAAAGCGTATCGCAAAATGGCTAAAAAATACCATCCGGATAAGGTCATTCACTTAGGTGAAGAACATCGAAATGGGGCAGAGGAAAAATTTAGAAAGGTACAAGCTGCTTACGAACAGTTGCAGAAGGAACGCGGGTTTTAATAGCCTCAATCCGACTTTTAACTTCGATTATGTGAGTATAGATTTAAATTTATCGGGTATACATATCTTTAAGAGTAAAACCCATAAAAAAATCCAACTTTGCAAAGCGCCAGTTGGATTTTTTTATTTATGCGGTATTTAATTATCTACTTTTATAAATCCTAGTTTCTTCACCTTTATCAAAAATCATAATGATTTCATTTTTGGTATTTAAATATACAGATTTTAACTCCCATCCATCTGCCTTAGAAGTTTCTACTAAGCATTTACGGACATCTGGATTGAACAAGTTTAAGTTGGTGTTAAGGGTCATGTCGTCTGCTTTCACATTAAAAGAAAGTAAAAGAAGAACTGCTGCTACTAAAGTTTGTAATTTTTTCATAACGATTTGGGTTTTTATAAATGATTACACTACAAGATTATAGCATATAGGTTCAACTTTTAAAAAAAGTAGTTGAATTTCACGATTATGCCGTTCAATCAACGAATGTTCTATAAACGGAATATTTTATCGGATGAAAGGAACTGAAAAATAAGGAGTTAACGTTGGTAAAGAGCAAAATTAATTCTCGAAGACCACTTTCGATTCCTCAATGCTAACCGACAAATGAATGGTTCTTCCCAAAATGAGGGCCCTATTATCTTTTTCATGGCCCGCAGGCATGTTAAAAGCAATCGGGAAATCGAAGTCCGATAGGGCATCTAAAATAAGCTGTTCTATGGAGGTTCCCCAAACGGTTGTGTTTTTTCTTAGTTTGGTCATATCACCTACAATCAGCCCATTACAATTATCAAAATACCCAGCACGTTTAAAACTTTGTAACATACGGTCTATATGATATTTATATTCGCCTATTTCCTCAATAAATAGAATTTTGTTCGAGGTATCTATACTGCTTTTAGAGCCTAGCATGGTGTGGAGCATAGTTAGGTTGCCACCAACCAATTCTCCAGAGGCCTTACCGATTCGGTTGTAACGAGATCCTTTCAAGGAATAGTTAAGGGAATTTCCAAAAAGCGCATCCTTAAAAGTTGATATCGTTTCTTTAATGGTTTCTGGATCGTCTTCTAAGCTCGTACACATCATGGCATGTATGCTTTCTATCCCCTCATTGTGGATTTGGTTATGAAGTGCAGTAATATCTGAATAACCAATAATCCATTTGGGATTTTCTTTAAATTCAGTCCAATTTAGCCTATCTAAAATCCTTACTGTACCATAACCACCTCGGGCACACCAAATGGCTTTAATTTTAGGGTCATCTATGGCCTTTTGCAGATCCTCACAACGTTCATCGTCCGTCCCTGCGAAATGGTTGGCTTGATTGAATACATGTTGGCCAAGAATAGGTCGTAACCCCCAACTTATTAATAAAGCTTTGGCCTGTTCTATTTCCCGAGTTCTGTTTTTTAAAATCCCTGAAGGGGCCACAATGGCAACGGTATCGCCTGCTTTTAAATATGGTGGTTGAATCAATTTTTTAGGTGTTAATGCTTGTGCTAAAATAAGTTCTTTTCCAAATAATAAGATGACGCAACAAAAGATAGTTGTTAATGAGATTCTAGACATAATGTAAATGTACATTTTTTTAATGAATCTCAATTTAAAGGAAGCTAACTAATGGCCTTGTCATTTAGTAGTTGAATGCCTCCCCATTTTTGGTGTGATCTGTTTCTTTATTTGGTTTTATGCGACGAACTCTTTTTAGTGATTTGAAGTTCTATTTTTTTCTAAATCCTTCTTAAAATGTTTACTTTTACAGCCTTATAAGAATTAAATTTGACCTGTTTTGACGTTTCAGGCGCAGTCTGGACCTAATATAGCATTATTGAATATGAATAAACCAAAACGATATACCATTACCACCGCATTGCCATATACTAATGGACCTATTCATATTGGGCATTTAGCAGGGGTATATGTGCCAGCCGATATATATGCACGTTATTTAAGGCTTACAGGACATGACGTTGCCTTTATTGGAGGAAGTGACGAACATGGGGTTCCCATTACGATCAAGGCTAAGAATGAAGGGGTGTCACCACAGGACATAGTCGATAAATATCATGCCATTATTAAAAAATCTTTTGAAGAATTTGGGATTTCATATGATAATTATTCCCGGACTTCGGCACCGATACACCATAAAACGGCATCAGAATTTTTTAAAACACTTTATAACAAAGGTGAATTTATTGAAGAGATTACTGAGCAACTTTACGATGAACAGGCCCATCAATTTCTAGCCGATCGTTTTGTAGTAGGAACATGCCCAAAATGTGGAAATGAAGAAAGTTATGGAGATCAATGCGAAAACTGTGGAACAAGTCATAATGCTACGGATTTAATTAATCCAAAATCCACTTTAACCGGTAACACCCCAACTTTAAAAGAAACGAAGCATTGGTTTTTACCTTTAGATAAGCATGAAGACTTTTTAAAGAAGTGGATTTTAATAGGACACAAAAAAGATTGGAAACCTAATGTTTATGGCCAAGTAAAATCATGGATTGATGATGGGTTACGCCCTCGTGCAGTAACACGAGACCTGGATTGGGGTATTCCTGTGCCTGTAAAAGGGGGAGAAGGGAAGGTGCTTTACGTATGGTTCGACGCCCCTATAGGGTACATTTCATCAACCATAGAATGGGCAGAACGTGAAGAAAAGGATTGGGAGCCCTATTGGAAAGATGAATATACCAAGCTCGTGCATTTTATTGGAAAGGATAATATTGTATTTCACTGTATCATTTTCCCTGCGATGTTAAAAGCAGAGGGGAGCTACATTTTACCTGATAATGTGCCAGCCAATGAATTTTTAAATCTGGAAGGGAATAAGCTATCTACTTCTAAAAACTGGGCGGTTTGGTTACCGGATTATTTGGAGGAATTTCCGGGACAACAGGATGTATTGCGTTATGTCTTAAATGCCAATGCCCCTGAAACGAAAGATAACGATTTCACCTGGAAGGACTTTCAAGCCAGAAACAACAACGAATTAGTGGCCATCTTTGGAAATTTTATAAATCGTGTGGTGGTCTTGGCCAATAAATATTATAACGGCATTGTACCAGAACCTTTTGAGTTTTCACAAGTAGATTATGAGACTTTGTTAGCGGTAAAAGCCTATCCAAATGTTATAGCAAGCTCCATTGAGCGTTATCGTTTTAGGGAAGCAGGACAGGAATTGATGAATTTGGCTCGATTGGGAAATAAATATTTGGCCGATGAAGAGCCCTGGAAGGTAATTAAGAAAGATGAATCCCGTACGCAGACCATTATGTATGTGGCGCTTCAAATTGCTACGGCGTTGGCAACCTTATGTGAGCCGTTTTTACCCTTTACCTCGGTAAAGTTAAAGCACATACTTAGGATCGGTTCTGGGGGAGTGGAGAATTCATGGAATGACATCCCTTCAAAAGAGGTATTATTACCTTACGGACATCAAATAGGAGAATCCGAACTGCTGTTTGCTAAAATTGAAGATGAAACCATCCAAAAACAGCTAGATAAACTGGAAGCTAGTAAGAAGGCCAATGAGGCTACTCATAACACCGTTGAACCGCTTAAAGAGGTGATTGCTTTTGAAGACTTTAAAAAATTGGATATTCGGGTAGGGACCATTTTAGAAGCTGAAAAAATGCCCAAAACCAAAAAATTGCTAAAGCTTAAAGTAGATACAGGTATTGATGTGCGTACCATTGTTTCCGGAATTGCTGAAAGTTTTACTGCCGAGGAAGTGGTGGGGAAACAGGTTACAGTTTTAGTAAACCTTATGCCAAGGGCATTACGGGGTGTAGAAAGTCAGGGAATGATTTTAATGACTGAAACAACGGATGGTAAGTTGGTTTTTGTTAATCCTGATAGTAATGCTGAAGTGGTAAATGGATTACCTATAAGTTAACGTCGCATAACATATTTTAAAGCCATCAAACAAGATAGAACTCATAATCGGATGTTTATGGCATAAGTATGGGGATTATTAAAGGAATGATAGTACCTTTATTATTGGTTAACGGGCCCACAGTAACATCTGTGTCCTAACAAAATCCGTATATAAACACAGCAATTAATTAATGAACACTATGCGACCACTTTTTCTTCTAGTTCTAGCCGTTGCCCTGTTGTCTTGTGGGTCTACAAAAACAATACGGGAATCCAAAAAGGTAATCAAAGGGGATTGGGCCCTAAATACCATTAAATATAGTGCTTTAGGGGCATATGAGGTGACCCTGTTAAATGATGCCTCAAAAGTGTGTTTTGAAGGGAGTTCGTGGCGTTTTATTCCTAATAATAATACAGGGACTTATCGTATTGATAAATCAGGATGCTCGACAGGAATGCGCTATTTCAGCTTTACTATTCAAGAAATTGATGAACAAACCGGGCTTTATGATTTTCTATTGAAACCAACGGACGCTAAAGGAAAATCAGAAACCAATCAGGGATTCCGATTAAAGTTGACCAGGTTGTCGGATACAGCTATGCAATGGCAACAAACCGTATCTGTAGATGGGAAGCCATTCATGATTAACATGAATTTCACAAAACAATAAGATATGAGTACATTTTTTAAAAAGTCAGGGATATTACTATTAGCAGGTATATTGGTTATCAGTTTTACTCATTGTAAAGCCGTACAAAATGCTAATAACAAACAAAAAGGCGCCGTAATAGGAGCAACTGGAGGGGCCATAATTGGTGCCATTATTGGGAATAATGTAGGGAAAGGGGGCAATGGTGAATTAGGTGCAGTTATTGGAGGTGTAGTTGGTGGTACGGCCGGTGTACTAATTGGTGCTAAAATGGATAAGCAAGCTCAGAAGATAGAGGAAGAAATACCAGGAGCTCAGGTGGAGCGGGTAGATGATGGTATAGTCGTTACTTTTGATGAGGGTAGTGGCGTGTATTTTGACACCAACAAATATAACATTAATGGCGCATCGCAAAAGACTTTAGATAAATTAATAGGGGTGTTTAAGGAATTTCCAGATACCAATATAGTGGTTGTGGGACACACCGATAGTACAGGTGATGCCGATTATAATATGTCACTTTCTAAAAACAGGGCTTTTGCTGTTTCCAATTATTTCATACAAAACGGAGTTAGCGCAACACGTTTAACAACCAACTGGTTTGGAGAAACACAACCCTTGTACGATAATACAACGGTAGAAGGTCGTGCTAAGAACAGACGGGTTAATGTGGCCATTTTACCTAATGATAAAATGGTGGAGGAGGCTAAAAAAGAAGCAGGGCAATAATTTGCTTTAGTTTGAATGATAATAAAAAGGTTGCTTTTCAAAGTAACCTTTTTTGTTTTTGTTATTTTCGTTTTCTAATTTAATTCCATGTCTTCAATAGTTTCCTATATTGTTTCCAACAGTCAATTACCCAGATTATCGGTTAAAAATACCATTGCTTTGCTTAAGGAAGACTGTACCATTCCTTTTATATCACGTTATAGAAAGGAGCTTACTGGCAATTTAGATGAGGTCCAAATTGGGGATATTGTAAAATTCAAGGAGCAATATGAAGTATTAGAAAAAAGAAAGAAAGCCATCTTAAAGGCCTTGGTCGAGCAAAATGTATGGACTTCGGAATTGGAACAAAAGATTAGAGATGCAAAGGATTTAAGGCTGTTGGAAGACCTTTATCTTCCCTTTAAGAAAAACCGACAAACCAAAGCAGAGCGAGCACGACAGAATGGGTTGGAGCCTTTGGCAAAAATGATCATGGCTCAAAACACTGATGCTATTGAATCCATTGCTTCAAAGTATGTGAAAGGGGACTTGAATTCAACCGAGGAGGTTTTGGAAGGGGCCCGTCATATTATAGCCGAATGGATTAATGAGCGCACGGATCTAAGAAACAATATCCGTTATCAATTAGAGCGTTTTGCGACGATTTCTGCCGAAATAGTGAAAGCTAAAGAAACCGAAGAGGGTGCGCAAAAGTATAAAGACTATTTCGGTTGGAGCGAGTCTTTAAATCGAATTCCTTCCCATCGCCTGTTGGCCTTATTACGAGGTGAATCCGAAGGGTTTATAAAAACTAAAATAACCATTGATGTCGATAAGTCTCTCGATAAGATGGAAAGCCGTTTAATACGCTCCCAGGGTGAATGCGCCATACAGATTCGGTTGGCCATAAAAGATGCCTATAAACGTTTACTATGGCCTGCCTTAAGAAATGAAGCTTTGCAACAAGCTAAGGAAAAGGCTGATGATTCGGCTATTGCCGTTTTTGCTAAAAACCTAAAGCAGTTGCTATTAGGTGCCCCATTAGGTGAAAAGCGGGTATTGGCCATCGATCCTGGGTTTCGAACGGGATGTAAAGTGGTATGTTTGGATGCCCAGGGAGGCCTAATGTATAACGAAACAATTTACCCGCACCCCCCAAAAAATGATAGTATTGCTGCCATTAAAAAAATAAGCTCCCTTACCGATGCCTATAAGATTGAAGCAATCGCTATTGGAAATGGCACGGCATCCAGAGAAACGGAAGCATTGATAAAAAAAGTACGATTTAAAAATGAAATTCAGGTATTTGTAGTAAGTGAGGCGGGAGCAAGTATTTATTCGGCATCAAAAATAGCTCGTGAAGAGTTTCCAAACTATGATGTTACGGTTCGTGGAGCGGTATCCATAGGAAGGCGTTTACAGGACCCTTTAGCCGAACTGGTTAAAATAGAACCCAAATCTATTGGTGTGGGACAATACCAGCATGATGTCGATCAAACCAAACTTCAGAAAGCACTGGACTCGGTTGTTGAGCATTGTGTAAATGCCGTTGGTGTAAATGTCAATACCGCCAGTAAAAGCCTGTTGGCTTATGTCTCCGGGATTGGTTCGAAACTGGCTGAAAATTTGGTGAATTACAGAAGTGTAAAAGGGCCGTTTTCGTCCAGGGAAGATATAAAGAAAGTACCCCGTATTGGAGACAAGGCTTTTGAACAAAGTGCTGCCTTTTTAAGAATAAAAGGGGCAGACAACCCATTGGATGATTCAGCAGTTCACCCCGAACGCTATAACTTAGTCAATAAAATGGCGGAAGATTTAGGGCAGTCGGTTCTATCCTTGATTGGCAATAACCCTTTACTGAAAACCATCGATTTAAAAAAATACTGTTCAGAAGCGGTGGGTCTCCCAACACTTCAGGATATTATTGCAGAACTGGAAAAACCAGGGTTGGATATTCGAGAGCGTGCCAAGGTATTTACCTTCGACCAAACTATAAAAACCATTACCGATTTACGAGAAGGGCAATTACTTCCTGGTATTGTTAATAACATCACCAATTTTGGTTGTTTTGTAGATATTGGGATCAAGGAAAGTGGCCTGATCCATGTATCCAATCTGTCCGACGGTTTTGTAAGAGATGTAAATGACCATGTACATCTGCATGAGCAAATTATTGTAAGGGTATTGGATGTGGATGTCTCGCGAAAACGCATTCAGCTTCAACTGAAGAAATAAGGGATTAAAAAAAATACTGGTCCTGTAATTTAGGGTCATTGCTCATTCCAATGTATAGGAGCGATCCAGAAGACCATCATGTAAATCCACTTTAGAGCAAGTTAAAGATGTAAAATAATAGTATACCCATGAATGGGTCTCAGCCAGATTCATAAAAAAAGCGTCCATAACTTTGGACGCTTTTTTTTTCTATGTTTTATGAGATTATCTATTCATATGTTTTATTTGATCGGTAAAAGTATCAAGGTCAACACCATTACTAACCAACGTTAATGCTTTATCGACAATATATTTGGCATTCACCGCGTGAAATCCCAGGCCAACAGCAATTTTTCTAAGTAAAATCTCCTCGTGGTCTCCTTTGATATGGTCAACATAAACCATGCGAGCCAAATCGTATAAACGTTCCAATCGTTGATCGTAGGATACCGGAGGGTTGATAGGATGGTTCTTGTAGTCTTTTAAAATAGACTTATAGTCCGATTCGCTAATATCTAAATTACGTGCTAACCGATCTAAAAACGCTTTTTCTTCATCACTAATGACACCATCCTCCATAGCCACACGCACAATTGCTGCAAAATGATCTTCATTACGCTTTTTAAAACCACTGTCAAATAAATCTGATATAGACATGTTTTTTCATTCTTATATAGTGCTGCAAACGTACATATTTTTTTTAATAAACTAAACCGAAAATGTAATTTTTTGGAGGCCTTTGGGCCGGCTCTCCATGGGCCTATCCAGCGGTGATACAATGATAGTCATCCTTAATAATTTAAAAAATAGCCTTAGGATAAAATGTTTTATCGGTTTTGGTGAATATCGAGTGTCAAATAGCTTTAAATAAGCTAAATAATTGTTTAACTTTGTATAAAATCAGTATTATGTTATCAAAATCAATAGAAAAAGTTTTAAACGATCAAATAAGAATTGAAGCAGAATCTTCCCAGATATATTTGGCCATGGCCTGTTGGGCGGAGGTAAAGGGATTAGAAGGAATTGCAGGGTTTATGTACGATCAATCCGGTGAGGAACGGGACCATATGCTCAAATTGATCAAGTTTGTGAATGAACGTGGGGGACATGCCAAAATTTCCGAATTAAAAGCACCCAACGTGACGTTCGAATCCTTTAAAGAAATGTTTGAAAAACTTTTTGAACATGAAGTTTATGTTTCGGAAAGTATAAATAATCTTGTAGACATAACCTTAAAGGAGAAGGATTATGCAACCCATAACTTTTTGCAGTGGTACGTGTCTGAACAGATTGAAGAAGAAGCGATGGCTAGAACCATTTTGGACAAAATTAACCTTATTGGTAACGATAAAGGAGGGTTGTACTTATTTGACCGAGATATCGTTAACTTATCCGTTAGTTCGGCAACAAATGACAATCCCGAATAAAATATAGACGGGTTACCTCAATTTTTAACAGTTAATTTTATTTAGATTTAATAAAAATAAACTATTTTAGCCTAATATTTCAATAATCTAAGTTGAGGTTTGGGCAAGAAAAAGCACAAAAAGAAAATTAAAAAATTGCAGGAATTGGGTTTGCTGCCGGACGCTAAAGTAAAATCCAGTTGTTGCAAAAAATATAAAAAATGCGAAACTAAGCGTTGCAAAAAATGCCCGTGTTTTGACTTCCTGAAAAAAGTGGCATAAATAAGACGGCTAATTATGCACTCCATTTTAAGGATTGTAAGAGGATAAGGTAATCATAAGTGTTATATAATTAGTTCTAAATCTTATCTTTGCATCCCAAAACAGAATTAGGTGAGTAAATCCCTTATCTCTCATTCCTATTTACAGACTTTGCAATCGCAAAATCTTCAAACCCGTATTGCCCAAAACGGACAAAAAATACATTTAAAGGGGCTTGTCGGATCATCATTTTCCTTTGTGGTTTCCAATATCTTTAAAGAGGCTAAAAAACCATTTTTATTGATTTTTAGCGATAAGGAAGAAGCGGCTCACTACCTGAACGATCTGGAGCAGCTTCTAAACGATAACGATGTACTTTTTTATCCCGGAAGCTACAGGAGACCATATGAAATTGAGGAGACCGATAACGCCAATGTCTTGTTGCGAGCCGAAGTTTTAAATCGCATAAACTCCCAGAAAAAACCAGCGCTAATTATTACCTACCCCGATGCCCTTTTTGAAAAAGTGGTTACGAGAAAGGAACTGGAACGAAACACATTACGAGTAAAGGTAGGAGATAAGTTATCCCTCGATTTTATTAACGAGGTGCTTTTTGAATACCAATTTAAACGTGTTGATTTTGTAACAGAACCTGGTGAGTTTTCGGTTAGGGGAGGTATTGTTGATGTGTTTTCCTTTTCAAACGATGAGCCTTATCGTATTGAGTTTTTCGGCGATGAGGTAGACAGTATAAGAACATTCGACGTAGAAACACAGTTGTCTCTAAACCAGATAACTAAAATCAATATCATTCCCAACGTAGCCAACAAGTTTTTAGAAGAGAAGCGGCAGAGTTTCCTCAGTTATATTGCTCAGAAAACAATGGTCTTTATAAAAAATGCCGATCTCTTGTTTTCTAGAATAGATGATTTTTATAATAAAGCAGAGGAAACATTCAGGAGTTTGTCATCAGAAATAACCCATGTCAAGCCCAGTGAACTGTTTTGTAATTCCAGCGTATTGGAGGAGCAGTTAAAGGATTTTTCAATAATTGAGTTTGGAACCCATGCAAAACTCACCAACCAGCCTGCAACAGATGATTTGAAAAATGAACTGGAGACCGAAAATCGGAGTCCAACGGAAATCCGTAAGCATGGAGATTCACGCATCATCTTTAACACTTCACCCCAACCGTCTTTTAACAAACAATTTGACTTACTCATTGAACATTTAAATGCCAATTTCGATAAAGGCTATCACAATTATATTACCTGCATTAGCGAACAACAGGCAAAACGGTTCCATGATATTTTTGATGATGCCCATTTAAATGTTAAACAGTACACAACAGTCATTTTATCATTGCATCAAGGATTTGTGGATCACGATAATAAATTGGTCTGCTATACCGATCATGAAATCTTTGAACGCTACCATAAATTTCATATAAAAAATGGGTATGCTAAAAAGCAGGCTATAACCTTAAAGGAGCTTACCAATCTGAATATTGGCGATTATGTTACCCATATTGACCACGGTATTGGTCGCTTTGGGGGCCTTCAAAAAATTGATGTTGAGGGGAAAAAACAGGAGGCCATTAAACTCATTTATGGCGATCGCGATATTTTGTATTTAAGCATCCATTCGCTGCATAAAATCACAAAGTTTAATGGAAAGGATGGAAAAGCTCCCAAGATTTACAAACTGGGAAGCAATGCCTGGAAGACTCTTAAGCAAAAAACCAAGGCGCGAGTAAAAGATATTGCTTTTAACTTGATAAAACTTTATGCCAAGCGAAAAACCGAAAATGGATACAAATACCATCCGGATAGCTATATGCAGCACGAGTTGGAGGCCTCATTTATTTATGAGGATACCCCTGATCAAAGTACCGCGACGGCAGATATTAAAGCCGACATGGAAAGTGACCGCCCCATGGATAGGTTGGTGTGCGGTGATGTTGGTTTTGGAAAAACTGAAGTTGCTATTCGAGCGGCGTTTAAGGCAGTGGATAATGGCAAACAAGTGGCCGTATTGGTGCCTACAACGATATTAGCCTATCAGCATTTTAGAACATTTACCCAGCGTTTGGAGGACTTTCCTGTTCGTGTCGATTATTTAAACAGATTTAGAACGGCAAAGGAGAAACGCATGACCCTTGAAGGATTGGAAAAGGGGAGTGTTGATATTATTATTGGAACGCATCAACTAGTAAATAAAAATGTAACGTTTAAGGACTTAGGGTTACTTATTGTCGATGAAGAACAAAAGTTTGGTGTTGCAGTAAAGGAAAAATTAAAAACCCTAAAAGACAATGTTGACGTATTGACCTTGACAGCAACCCCTATCCCCAGAACACTTCAGTTTAGTTTAATGGCTGCCCGTGATTTATCGGTCATCACCACACCACCTCCAAACCGCTACCCTATTGAAAGCCACGTGATTCGTTTTAATGAAGATACCATCAGGGATGCCATAAGTTATGAAATCCAAAGAGGGGGTCAGATTTTCTTTATCCATAATCGCATTGAAAACATAAAAGAAGTGGCCGGTTTGTTGCAGCGTTTAGTGCCCGATGCGAAAATAAGTATTGGACACGGTCAAATGGAAGGTAAAAAATTAGAACAGCTAATGCTGGCCTTCATGAATGGAACCTTTGATGTATTGGTGAGTACAACCATTGTAGAAAGCGGACTTGACGTCCCCAATGCCAATACCATTTTTATTAACAACGCCAATAATTTTGGGTTGAGTGATCTGCACCAAATGCGTGGTCGCGTTGGGCGAAGTAACAAAAAGGCATTTTGCTATTTTATAACCCCGGAATATTCTGCTATGACCGACGATGCCAGAAAACGCATTACGGCCTTGGAACAATTTACAGAATTAGGGAGCGGATTCAACATTGCCATGAAGGACCTGGAAATACGGGGTGCAGGCGATCTATTGGGAGGAGAACAAAGTGGCTTTATAAATGAAATAGGTTTCGATACCTATCAGAAAATTTTAAATGAAGCCATAGAAGAACTCAAAGAAAATGAATTTAAAGCGCTGTACCAGGATAACGAAGAAGAAAAAACATATATTAAGGATGTGACCATTGATTCGGATTTCGAGTTACTATTTCCGGATAATTATGTCAATAATATAACTGAACGATTAAATTTATATACACAACTTAATAATATTAAAAACCAAGAAGAATTACATACTTTTGAAACAGCATTAGTAGATCGATTTGGAGCTTTACCACCTCAAGTTATCGATTTGCTGCAAAGTGTACAAATAAAGTGGTTGGCGACAAAAATAGGCTTTGAAAAGATAGTCATGAAGAAAGGCAAGCTTATTGGTTATTTTCTGAACGATCAACAGAGTAATTTTTATCAAAGTAAGGCGTTTACAAAGGTTTTACAGTTTGTACAATCACATCCCAACCTGTGCAGAATGAAGGAAAAAACAACAAGAAATGGATTGCGCTTAATGCTATCTTTTGAACATATTAAAACGGTGGAACAGGCCTTAAAGGTGTTACAGCCTATTGTGACGCCATGATTTTTTTAAAATTTAATATCATATAAAATTGAAACGTTTAATTGCCATAGTGTTTGTATTACCCAGCTTGCTATTAGCTCAGCATACAATAAATGGGGTCTTTTCACCGGCCAAGGATTATAAGGTAGTATTGTTATACAAAGCCACTCCCACCATGTCAAAGTATATTAAAAATGCAGAGATAAAAAATGATGGCAGCTTTCAGTTTCAGCTGGATTCAACATTAACCAAAGGCATATATAAAATTGTTTATGCCATTCCTCAGGAAGATTACAATTTTGATGTTATTTATAATGGAAAAGAAGACATAGAACTCGATTTTAACCCGGAGAGAGGGGTGGTATTTTTAAAATCCTTTGAGAATAAATTGTTGTCCTCCTATTCCAAAAGCATGTCTAAGGTCACGCAAAGTATTAGAAACTTCTACAGCAAGGAAAGTCCCGATACAACAGCTTTGAAAACTATTTTTAAGATACAAAGAGAAACCCAGAACAGTTTTGAAAATGCGGCTAAAGGGACCATTGTATTAGAATTCATTAAAGCGAATAAACCCTATATTCCAAAAACCTTTGTGACCGCCGAGGTATACCTGGAGGGGTTGAAGACACACTATTTCGATTCCATGGATTTTAATAATAAGACCCTTCAAAGTTCGAATCTTTTGGAAGAGAAAATGTTGAATTATGTCTTTGGAGTAACATCGAAAACGAAGGATGAAATTACTAATTACAAGGACAATATTGATGCTTTTTGTATGGCTATGAAGTCTACTTCACCTGAAGTCAAACGTATTCTGCTTGTGGATTTATGGCAACAAATGGCAGATTTAGGTAAAGAAGAAGTGGCCAATTATATTTCAGAAACCTATTTAATGGACATAGCGGTATCCCTGAATGACCAAAAGCTATTGCACAAGCTCATTCTTTACAAGGACCTCTCTATGGGTAATGAAGCGCCGGACTTTTCATTTCAAATTGTTGAGAATGGAAAGACAAAAACCCGGAAATTAAGTGAATTAAAGGGATATAAGAATTACATTATTGTCTTTTGGAGTACGACCTGCACTCATTGTTTGGACGAAATTCCTCAATTGTATGCCTATTATAAAACTCTTGCTTCGGGCAGTACGCAAATTATTGCCATAGCTCTGGAAGAAGAAGAATCTCAATGGAAAGCGTTAAAATTAAATTATCCGGAATTTATTCATGTTTATGGAAAAGGAAAATGGGATAATGACATTGTTGGGCGTTATGCTGTTGTATCAACACCTACTTATTATATTCTGGACACCAATAAGCATATTATTTCCAAACCGGAAGATGTAGATGCTTTAAAAGAATGGTTTGGGAAAAAGTAGTTGAGAGGAAGCCTCTCAATCTTGTGAACGGTGCCATAAACACCTGAAACGTCAAAAATGATAAAAGGCGTCTTCCAGATGTACGATATCGAAGGACTTGTCTGTTCCAACAATGGCAATAATATCAAAGCGAACCTCCACATCTAAATGATTTGCATTAACGTATTCATCAACAGCTTTCACCAAATTTTTAATTTGTTTGGGTTTAACAAAATCCTGGGGGTTACCAAAGTCGGCCGTAGATCGGGTTTTAACTTCAACAACAGCGAGGATATCCTTAAATAGAGCCATAATATCGACTTCAGCTTTATCGAAACGGTAGTTGCGTTCAAGAATAGTGTAGCCTTTTTTAATCAGAAAATCAATAGCAAGCTGTTCGCCTTTTTGACCAAGTTGGTTGTGATGGGCCATAGGGTGTGTGATCTTTTTCAAGGATTCCCAGTCCGAATTCATATATGGATGACTGAAGAATCTAATTTTAATTCAATTAAGATACTAAAATATGGATTCTTGGTTACATGGGATGTCCCTCTTAAGGGCATTAGCCCCTAAATAAGAAGAAATCGTCTTTCATGTGTTCAATTTGGGCATCTTCATTGGTTATGATATAGTCGATCGCCTGGGTAGTAAAATCGTTCCCTTTATCGGTTAGTGACACAATATGGTTGTCAATTGCTATCATATTGTTTTTTAGAGCCAAGTCCAACACCGTTTTACTGCGTACTTTTTGCCAGTTTATATGCTCATTTAAGTGATTAACATGACGCTCAGCTTTTTCATCATGATTTTTTAAATGGAGTAGAAAGGTTAGTAATGACACTTCGGTACGTTGTTGTTTTTCACGGTATAAAACGGCTATAACCCCTCGATTGGGGGCAAACAAATACACGATGAGAAACAGAAAGCCAAGCATTGTTGTTATGGAACCGGCAATTGAGGCATCTAATCCATGTGCAAGCCAATAGCCGGAGATGGCACTAAAGACGCCAAAACATATCGCGTATACCAGCATACGTTTTAAGTTGTTGGTCAATAAATATGCAGTGGCTGCCGGTGCAATCATTAAGGCAACGACTAAAATAGCTCCCACCGCGTCGAAAGCCCCTACTGTAGTTACCGACGATACCGTCATTAACCCATAATGTATGACTGCCGGCGAAAACCCCAGAGATGCGGCCAGACCCATGTCGAAGGTACTCACTTTTAGTTCTTTGAAAAAGGCAAATAAAAGGCCTAAGGTAGTTAATAATATTCCTCCTATAATCCAAAGTGATTTTGGACCAATATCGACGCCATTAATAATCAATCTGTCAAAAGGGGCAAAGGCCAGTTCACCCAAAAGAACAGCATCGACGTCTAAGTGAACATCATTGGCATGTTTGGCAATTAAAATAACCCCAATACTGAATAGTATTGGAAAGACCAGACCAATAGCGGTATCTTCTTTAACCAAACCCGTTTTTTGGATGTACTCTACGAGAATAACCGTTATGATACCTGTAATGGCGGCCAGGAGGATAAGCAGTGGGGAGTTTAAATCCTGGGTAATAAAAAATCCGATAACAATTCCCGGTAATATAGAATGGCTGATGGCATCGCTAATCATGGCCATTTTACGGAGTACTAAAAAGGTGCCCGGAATGGCACAAGCGATGGCAACCAAACTTGCAATAATTTGTATTTCTAATTGGGCATTACTCATCGTTCTTAGTTTGCTGATTATATAAATTGGAAGCAGTTTTATAGCCTTCTTCTGTTAAACTCCACAGACTTCCATCCAGGTTCACATAATTTTTTTTCACTAACTTTTGAAGGGTTCCCCTGGTATAGCCTTGAAAGTTATTTAGGATTTTTATCGCATGCGGGTGTGCTATGTCTTCGTGTGTTTTCGCAATGTTATACATAAACGACAGTGTTTTGTGCAATTGGAGATCCCGCCTGTTTTTGATAAACCGAATTTGTTTAAATAATAAGCCTCTGCTTGGTGAAAACACAAAGGAAATCAAAACAAAAATGCCGGCAATAATAACGATAACAGGACCTGTAGAGAGGTTATTTTGACTGGCGCTAATGGCCGTACCTACAACACCTGACAGGGCTCCAAAAAAGGAAGCGATAATGACCATATAACCCAGACTATTGGTCCATTGCCGAGCTCCGGCAGCAGGGGCCAATAACATGGCACTCATTAGAACAACACCTACAGTTTGTAAGCCTAATACAATAGCCACTACAATAAATGTGGTTATTAAAATATCAATAAATTTAGTATTAAAGCCCAATGTTTTGGTGTAATCGGCATCGAATAACAGGATTTTAAATTCTTTCCAGAACAGTAGCAATACAACCAAACAAATACCAGTTACCCAGGTCATCATCCATACGTCACTTTCGATCAATGTGGCGGCTTGTCCAAATAAATATTTGTCGAGTCCCGCTTGATTGGCGTTGGGTTGTTTCTGAATAAAGGTAAGCAAGAGCATGCCCAACCCAAAAAACAAGGATAGAATGAGCCCTAATGCCGTGTCGGATTTTAAATGGGTTTTTTTAACGATGCTCCTGATCCAAAAGGTACCGATAAGCCCGCTTACCAAAGCCCCAAGAAGCAGCACATTACCGTCTTTTGTACCTGTAATTAGAAAGGCAATGGCAATACCGGGTAATGCTGCATGTGAAATGGCATCCCCTAGAAGACTTTGTTTGCGCAACACAGCGAAACTCCCCAACATACCAGTGACGGCTCCCAGCACAGCTGTGCCCAGGGTAATGGTTCGTAAGGTATAGTCACTAAAAACAAGTCTTATGTATTCTGTAATATCCATGTTCTATATCCTTATAATAAATCGGGCCCTGTTGCTGAGATGCTTTCCACGCCTCGGTTTTTATATTGTTGATCCGAATAATACATCACTGATTATGTGACCCTTTATGGTCCAAGTCAGGTTGACGTCTATTGTGGTTTTTGGTTCTCATCATTACATGACCGTGTAACGGGTAACGGTTTACGGGGCTACTCCTGTATACTGACCTTATAGTTTATACCATAGGTTTTCGTTAAATTGTCGTCATTAAAAATGTCCTTTACCGGTCCGGTGGCGATCTTTTTCACATTTAAAAAAGTGACCCAATCGAAATACTCAGGGACGGTTTGCAAATCGTGGTGCACCACTACCACCGTTTTATTCGCTTTCCGCAATTCTTTTAAAATATTGATTATGGCAATTTCCGTCGTGGCATCAACACCTTGGAACGGTTCATCCATAAAATAGATAGCGGCATTTTGCACTAAAGCCCGAGCCAAAAATATACGCTGTTGCTGTCCTCCCGATAATTGACTAATCTGCCTATTTTTAAACGGCAACATCCCCACTTTTTCCAGGGCTTCAAGTGCCGCTTTCTTTTCTTTTTGCCCGGGGCGTTTTATCCATCCCAGACTTCCGTAGGTACCCATCATAACCACGTCAAGAGCCGTTGTTGGGAAATCCCAATCTACACTTCCTTTCTGGGGTACATATGCCACAAGAGCGCGTTGTTTATCATAGGGTTTTCCATAAATGCTAACACTTCCCGCAATGGGGTTTAGTATCCCTAAAATGGATTTAATAAGCGTTGATTTACCTGCTCCATTGGGTCCGACAATAGCCATCAATACCCCTTCGGGGATTTCCAAGTCAATGTCCCAAAGCACAGGTTTGTAGTTATAAGCTACCGTTAAATCATCTACTTGTACGGCAATTTTATGATTCATTTTTTTTGCATCGCTGCTCATGCAGAGCTTTTTTTAGTTAAAAGATGATCAGAATCTGTTCAATGACCTAAGGCCATTTTATTGGAGCGCCTTTACAATAGTACTCACATTATATTCAAACATACCAATATAGGTGCCTTCACGCGTTCCTCGGTCTCCTAGGGCATCCGAATATAAGGTGCCTCCAATACCCACTTGATGTCCTTTAGATTGAACAGCAGCCTGCAAGGCTTCAATAGTACGCCTGGGCACGGAGCTCTCCACAAAAATAGCTTTTACTTGATGTTCAATGATAAAAGCTGCCAGGTTTTGCACATCCTGAACCCCTGCTTCTGTTGCTGTGGAAAGTCCTTGAAGGCCTACCACTTCAAAATCGAAGGATTTACCAAAATAGTTAAAGGCATCGTGTGCAGTGACTAAAATACGCTTTTCCTTAGGTAAGGTCTCTATGGTGCTTATTAACTTCGCTTTTAAGACCTCCAGTTGGCTGATGTAACTTTGGCCATTAGTTTGAAAGACGTCCTTTTGTTCCGGTATGGCTTCAGAGAGGGTTTTAACCACAAATTGAGTGGCTTGTTTCCAATAGTCTATATTGAACCATATATGGGGGTCATAATTAGAAGCAAAATATTCAGAACCAATTAATGTGCTTTGGTCCAAAGCGTCAGAAATCGCCACGGTTTTTTGGGTTTTCATTTTTTCAAAAACCTCAACGAGTTTGCCTTCCAAGTGCAATCCATTGTAAAAAATAATATCGGCGTTAGATAGTTTTGCCACATCTCCTTCGCTCGCTTTGTATAAATGTGGGTCTACACCACTGCCCATTAAACCTTGTATTTCTATGAGGTCACCACCAATGTTTGAAACCAGATCGGTAATCATGGTGGTTGTGGTAACAACATGTAATTTGGAGTTGGTTTTTTTGTTGTTTTTACAGCTAAATAAGGCTATGGTTATGGCTAATGCTAAAATAATGTTTTTCATAATGAATTCTTTTTTGTAGGCAATCTAAAACTAAGGCCTCCACTTATTAAAATATCTTGCCCGTCTGTAATGCTTGATCCAATGGTTGCGTCCAGTTGTACACTGTCGGACATTAAATAAGTAAGTCCGGCATCCCAATAATGATTGGCACTGTGGTTTTCCGGCAGATCGCCGTAGAGTTCAGCATAAGCACCGAGTTTTTTCGTAATTCCCAAACCATAGGCCAGGGTATATATATAGGCCGCCTCCGGAGAATCGTCGCCCCACTGAGCACCGATGTTGTAGGATAAACTCGAGGTTTCACTTAGGGTATGTGCAAAAGAAAAACGAAAATCAACTCCTGTGGTTTCAGGTTTATAATCCTTTCCGGCACTAAAAGGCAAGAAAACATGCCCAATAAGTCCAATGTCGGGCAGTGCTCCTTTTTCTTTGGCAATGGCCGTTTTAATTCCGAGCAAAAGCGGATTAAAACCACTTAAAACCGTATTTTGATCACTTAATTTGACTTCAGAAAAATCCCATCCCAATCTCAATTCAAGGTTCTCAAGAAGACCTAGCCGGACCAAAGTCGTATTGTAGGTATAGGTTTCAGATGTCACTCCATTTTCCTTAAAGCTTTCATAGAAGGCTCCGGTTTCCACTTGTATATAACCGACAGGGACCGTATTTGGAGATTCTGTGGCGTCTGGGCGGTCGGTAATGAGCGTGCCCGGAGTGTTTTCTGCATCTTGAGCAAATACAGAAAGGGAAAAGGCGCACCATAAAACCAGTATGGCTGTTCTATTCATTGGCATTGACATAAATGATTGAGGTGAAATCTTCATTGAGAATAATGGTGTTATTATTAATTAAAATTTGAGTCATTTTGTTTTTAAGAAACTGTTTCGATACTAACAGGGTATTGCCATATTTCAGACCATGATGCGCACAAAAATCGAAAAACTCCTTGTCGTCGCTCATGAGTCGGGAAATGACATAACTTTTCCCCTCGAGGGCCTGCGATAAGGTTATGGATGTATCTACTGTTGTGATTTCCCCCTGGGCGTTAGGGATGGGGTCTCCATGGGGATCAAATTTAGGATTCCCTAAATAGGCACTTATCGTATCGGCTAAAAAATTAGAGGTCTGATGTTCCAGGAGTTCGGCCTCGCGATGAATATCGTGTAAGGACATATCGAAGGTTTTGAATAAGAACGACTCCCAAAGGCGATGTTTGCGGACCACAGCAAGGGCCATTTTCGTGCCTTTTTCCGTGAGTTTTAGTGCCTGGTATTTTTCGTAATGCAACAAGTCTTTGGCCGCTAGCTTTTGTGCCATGTCAGTGGCTGCAGCATTCGATATGCCAAGTTCTTTGGCAATATTCCCTGGCTTTGTATCATTCTTGTCGCGTTTGCCGTTTTTGTAAATTGTTTTTACGAAATTTTCTATTGCTATAGACATTTATTGTTACTTTAAAATAAATTTAAGGAGACTTAAAAATTTTTCAAATGTAACAAAAAAAATTAATGCAATGCAAGTTTGAGATAAACTAAATGGTGCTTTAAAATGTTTAGAAAGGGTTAATGACAGCCACAATCATCATTACCATGACATGATTTTTTGGACTTGGTTTTCCAGAAGAATTTTTTTACCAAAAACAAAAGGGCTAATACGATACAAATAGCGACTAATATGTTTTGTATAATGTGGGTCATATACTAGTTATGTCGTAAATTAATTATTATCATTTCAATATTTGGAAGGCCATTAATGCCACAATATAAGCAAAGCTACTCATAATTACCAATTGTAATATGGGCCATTTCCAGCTATTGGTTTCACGTTTTACGATGGCCAGGGTACTCATGCATTGCATGGCAAAGGCATAAAAAAGCAGCAGGGAAATCCCGGAAGCAAAATTAAACAGGGGGCCGCCCAAAATGGGATTGACCTCGCCTGCCATTCTGTTTTTTATGGTTTCTTCTTCGTCACTCCCCACACTATAAATGGTCGCTAAGGTACCAACAAATACTTCGCGTGCGGCAAAGGAACTTACGATGGCGATGCCAATTTTCCAGTCGTAGCCTAAGGGTCTTATGGCGGGTTCTATAGTACGACCGATAATACCGATAAAGGAATGTTCCAATTTATGGGAAGCAATTTTTTGCTGTATGTCGTCTTGGGGTAAATTTTGGTCAACAAACTCGGTTTTAATGATACGTTCTGCATTATTAAAGTTTTCACCCGGACCAAAGGACGCCAGAAACCAAAGAATGATGGAAATGGCTAGAATAATTTTACCGGCACCAAATACAAAAGATTTGGTTTTTTCAACTACTGTTAAGGCCACATTTTTAAAAAGGGGAAGTTTATAATTGGGCATTTCTACGACAAAAAAGGTGCGGCTTTTAATTTTAAGAATCTTATTTAGGAGATACGCAGAAAATACAGCAATGCCAAAACCAATTAGGTACAAGAGCATGAGAGTTAAGGCCTGGTAACCCAATCCAAAAATACGTCCTTCAGGGATCACCAGGGCAATAATGATGAGATAGACGGGAAGTCTTGCCGAACAGGTCGTGAAAGGCGTTACCAAAATGGTGATGAGACGTTCTTTCCAGCTTTCAATATTTCGCGTTGCCATAATGGCGGGAATGGCACAGGCGGTACCGGAAATTAAGGGGACAACACTTTTTCCGCTTAACCCAAACCGGCGCATGATACGATCCATTAAAAACACCACACGACTCATATAACCACTTTCTTCCAACACCGAAATGAACAAAAAAAGAAAGGCTATTTGAGGAATAAAAATTACGATACCACCAAGCCCCGGGATAATACCTTCCGCGAGCAAATTGGTAAACGAACCAACGGGGAGTTGCCTTTTGGTCCATTCGCTCAATGAGGCAAAGGCACTGTCAATGAAATCCATAGGAACACTGGACCAATCATAAATGGCCTGGAATATGGTAAGTAGAATAATACCGAAAATAAGATAGCCCCAAATTTTGTGAGTCACGATTCTATCGAGTTTAATGCGTAAGTCCTTGGCGTTGTTGAGATCAATGGTTTGACCAACTTTAAGAACATTGTTGATAAACTGATACCGTTTAATCGTTTCCTTTTGTTGCAGGCGTTTTAAATCGGCTTTACTTTTTGTTTTAAAATTGGAGACATCTTCGATTTCCTTTCTGGAGGTTTTCCCAAAATTAACATCCTGAGTAATAACGAGCCAAAGCTTGTAGAGTAATTGATTCGGGAAGGCCTGACGCAAATTATCAAAATACGCCTTGTCAATTTCAGAAGCATTTAAACAGGGTTTGACGGAAATGTCCTTGTAAGCGCCAATTAACTCTTTTAGTTTTTCTATACCTTCCTTTTTTCTGGTACTAACCAAGGCGATTTTGGTGTTAAGACGTTCTTCTAAATAGTCAATATCCAGTGAAATGCCCTTATAGTCCATACGGTCTGCCATATTTATGACTAATATGGTCGGGATTTCCAAATCCTTAATTTGCGTAAACAACAACAGATTGCGTTTTAAATTTTCCACATCACTCACAACAACAGCTATATCGGGAAAATCTTTATCATTTTTATTTAGCAGTAACTCTATAACAACATTTTCATCGAGAGAGGAAGCATTCAAACTATAAGTTCCGGGTAAATCAAGAATATGGGCTTTAACACCACGGGGTAATTTACAGATCCCCTCCTTTTTTTCTACGGTTATACCGGGGTAATTCCCCACCTTTTGGTTTAAACCGGTAAGGGCATTAAAGACGGATGTTTTTCCAGTATTGGGATTACCAATTAAAGCAACGTTAATTTGTTTACCCATGGGTTACTTTTTCAATTAAAATATGCATAGCCGTTTCTTTACGAATGGCAAGGTGCGATCCATTAATATTGAGATACATGGGGTCTTGAAACGGAGCGACTTGAACGAGTTCAACCATATTCCCCGGTAAGCAGCCCATTTCCAGGAGTTTTAATGGGATCAACTTGGAAGAAACATCCGTAATGATTCCGCGTTCACCACGTTTAAGATGTGCTATAGAATATTTCAAGCTTATTTAGATTGATTTTAAAGAAGCAAAAGTAAGCTAAAAAAATTTCTCGTTCAAAGTTTAGTCCCGGAAGTTTCGAAAAAGCATGTGACCGCCTCGAAGAAGTGGCACATTTAGTGCCATCAAAGTACCCTTGGAGCAGTCTGCTAACGGACAATCCTAAGGACCATTTAGGGTTCTTTTTTTAAGTGTTTAATATCCTCAAGGAGTTGGTGTATGTCTTCTGGATTGGTACCGTCATAAAATCCTCTAATCTGCCCTTTTTTATCAATAAGCATGAAGTTTTCGGTATGGATCATATCAAACGGCCCGCCATTCCCGTGGTCCTTGACTGCTAAATAGCTTTTTCTGGCCAGGTCATAAATCTGTTTTTTATCGCCAGTAACCAGGTTCCATTTTTTATCCACAACGCCTTTCCCTATGGCGTAGCGTTTTAATTGTGCCACGGTATCAATTTCAGGAGTTACCGTATGGGATAAGAGCATGACCTCGTCGTCATTTAAAATTTCTTTTTGAATGGCAACCATATGGTCTGTCATAATGGGACAGATCGTTTGGCAGGTGGTAAAAAAGAAATCCGCTACATATATTTTATCGCTATAATGGGCTTCAGTAATGGTTTGACCGTTTTGGTTTATTAGTGAGAAATGGCCTATTTTATGATACTTTTTTTTGTATTGAATGGTACTGTCCACTAATTCTGAACTCACATGGGCAGGTTGATAGATGGGCAGTGGCTGATAGACATTTAGGGTGTTATAAATAACTGAAATTATAATAATCGATAGGATTGCAAAAACAATGGCAAACTTTTTGTACACCTTGAAAAACGACAGCATTATAGTGATTTAAGACATTAAATTTCCTGCAAAAATACAAGGAAAGTTAAGGCTCTGAAAATTTATATAAACTTAAATTCATGTTAAATCGGTGAGCACGCCATAAATATCTTTTTAAACTTGGTTTAAAACCTTACTTTTGTGCGATTATAAAAAAAGTTAGATGTCTGTATTTTTAGTAAAAGCGGCTCAATTATTATTGAGTCTTTCGATATTGGTTGTTTTACACGAACTGGGACATTTTATTCCAGCAAAGGCTTTTAAGACGCGAGTTGAGAAATTTTATTTGTTTTTCGATGTAAAGTTTTCACTGTTTAAAAAGAAAATTGGTGAAACGGTATATGGTATAGGTTGGTTGCCTTTAGGGGGCTATGTTAAAATAGCAGGGATGATTGACGAAAGTATGGATACCGAACAAATGGCCCAACCACCCCAACCATGGGAATTTCGATCCAAGCCCACCTGGCAGCGTTTAATCATCATGTTGGGCGGGGTTATCATGAATTTTATTTTAGCCTTCTTTTTATTTATCATGTTGCTTTTTACCTGGGGAACGAATTATTCAAATACAGATGATATAAAGTACGGATATGGCGTTTCCAAAACATTAGAGAACTATGGTTTTCAACAAGGGGATAAGATTGTTTCGGTAAATGGAGAGCCCTTTGAGGAGCTTACGGTGGATATCAATAAAATTTTAATGTTCAGGACGGTCGAAAATGTCAGGGTTGAGCATGATAACGGAGTGGTTGAAGACATAGCATTACCGGAAGACATTGGCACTCAGCTGTTTGAAGCAGGTGATATCCCGGGGTTATCACCGCGATATCCGTTTAAATTGGATTCTGTGGTAGACACTGCACCGGCGGGGAAAGCAGGGCTTAGGGCAGGAGACAAAATCGTGGCTGTAAACGATAAACCGATTGCGTTTTATTCGGATTTGACCTATGAAATTAAAAATCTGGAAGCGAACAGTTTTGATGTTGCTTATGAAAGGGATAACGAATTAAAGCATACTACAATTACCTTAGGTGAAGATAGGGTGATGGGTATCGTTACCTCACCTTCAGACCTGGATTATATTACGTTTAATCAAAGGGATTATAATTTTTCTGAAAGTATTACCGGGGGTTTGAGTCATGGCTATTGGGAAGTAAAGGATTATCTGGGCCAGTTTCAATACATTTTCACGAAAAAAGGAGCAACTCAAATTGGAGGGTTTGCTGCCATTGGGAATATGTTTCCTGCCCAGTGGAATTGGGAGGCCTTTTGGTATTTAACGGCATTTTTATCCATCATGTTAGGCGTCCTCAATTTATTGCCCATTCCGGCTTTAGATGGCGGACATGTCATGTTTTTACTTTATGAGATGGTATCGGGTAGAAAGCCGGGGGATAAGTTTATGGAATATGCCCAAATGATAGGCTTCTTTATTTTAATTGCTTTGGTTTTATTTGCCAATGGCAATGATATATTTAAAGCTATTTTTAATTAATATTTTTAATTATTAAATTTGTAGTAAATAAAAATTAACATATATTTGCGCTCGCAAAACGCGAAAACATTCCTCCTTAGCTCAGTTGGTTAGAGCATTTGACTGTTAATCAAAGGGTCCTTGGTTCGAGCCCAAGAGGGGGAGCCAGATTAGACAAGCCATCAGAAGTGATGGCTTTTTTTGTGCCTAATTCTTGCGAAGCCTTGTTAACTCTAGTCAAAAGCTCAATGACTATATTTCTCTTTTTGGTTCGACATCCGTTTTTTGAAAATATCATTTTTTCTGGAAATAATAAACCAATCAAACCAGTCTTTTGTTCATAATCTCCATCCATATAAAGTTGGGGGATGTTTCTTAGTGCATTTACTGCCTTTTCAATCATTTTTACTGGTAATTCTATAGCTTCTTTTAAATCTTGCAGTTCCAATTTCCATGTTCTCAAATTTTCCTCATACCTATTTGACATGCGATGAAAATCTTCAGGATTTATTAAATCTCTATTGAACTTATCCTCGGCACTTTCCCATAAATGGCGTGTCCCATCAATATTAGATTGAATTTCTTTAATTTTTACTGCTTTGTTAGAACGTTTGCCTTTTTGTATATCGATGATAATATCCCTATATAGCTTTAGAACATTTTCATTGAAATTTATATCAGCTAAAATCTCACCAATCATTTTGTCAGCTTTAATTGATGAGACTCTATTTTTACAGTTGCCACGGCAATGGTAGTAACCATATTGGCCACCATTCCCTTTAGATACACTTCCAGTTAAATTGCCTCCGCAATATTCACATTCAAGGAAGCCTCTAAGAGGCAATGATTCTTTTTTTTTTGATGGTGGTTTTGCGTTCCTATTTCTTCCTTCTAAAACATTTTGGACCTTATTAAAAATAGAAATTTCAATTATACTATTATGCAAACCATTTGCCCAATAGGATTCTTGATTGTTGTGCTTAGGTACTTTTACTTTACCTATATAAGCCTGATTCCTTAGCATGTTGTAAAAGCTCTGTTTACACCTTGTATATCCTTTTTTAATAAACTCTTTTCGGATTCCTTCAACTGATTCTGCGCCTTGGGAAACTTTATAGAAAATATCTTTTACTAGCTGAACATTTTCATCAGGTTCCATTGTCGCATGTTTATCAATTCGCATCCTTTTAAAACCAAAAGGTGGTGTGCCAAGAAACGCACCTTCCTTTGAAGCACTATACATCCCAGCTTTTGTTCTGATAGAGATATAATCATTTTCTACTTCAGGGAGAACCAAATACATTGCAAGTAGAATTTTACTATTAGGGTCTGATAAATCTAGTGGCTGCTCAATCGCATTAAGTTCTATGCCCCAAGAGTTAAACTTTTCAATTACTTTCAAAGCTTCGGGCTGGTTTCTTGAAAACCTATCCCATTTAGTAAATATTACTCTTTTTATTGTTTTACGATTTGCTTTTATATATTCTTCAAGCTTTTTCCATTCTGGTCGATTAAAATCTTTGGCAGAGTGGTCTTCTAAAAACTCTTTGGCAATGTCATACTTTTTTGCTTCACAGGTCATTTGAAGTTTTTCTAATTGATAATTCCTTCCGTAACCATTGTCAGCTTGGTCGTCTGTACTAACTCTACAGTATATTATTGTGTCTTTCATATTTGTCTTTTTTAATTATTAATTGATTGTTGTATTTCAGCGATGTTATAAAGGAAGAGACGTATTTTCTCTATCTCTGCATCAGTGTATTTTATTCCATTTTTATTTAATGTCTTCTTGCATTTTGTTAAACTTAACATGTTAATCTACCGCTCTATTCCTCTCTTTTTTTGATGGAGCGGGAGGTGTGTTATTTTTTATAGTCTATCAACTTGCATCAGCAATTGATACTTCCGTTTACGCCCAGGTCGGAATCCTAATAACTAAAAGCCAAAAATTGACTGCACCTGTCACCAGGTTAAAAAAATTTTGATAATATCAAACAGAAAAGTGACATTTAGCTATTGCGCTAGTTTGTCATCGTGTTAAAACCCCAGTCTTCGTCTTGGTTTATGGGGAGAAGTAAGTTATTGGTGTTGGTACTAAATCGTACCGTTACGGTCAAACATACTAAGAAATCGAGCAGATTAGAAGTGTTTTTGCGATTTTTTTCAAAAAAATTTATTTCTGCACCAAAATTTTCGGAAATAACTTACTTTATTTTACCTTTAACCTTCTATATTCCCCTTAAGTTTAACCAATTAATGGCCTTCAATTTGCCAGGGGCAAATTTGAACCGAGATAATATTAAATAAATGTTCGAAAACACTTTTAAAAACATAGATGACCTTTTATATAAAGATGCTGGTGCGGACAGCGAATTAGATTATATCGGTCAGACATCTTGGGTCATGTTCCTGAAGTATCTGGATGACCTTGAACAGGATAAGAACGATGAAGCGGAACTCAAAGGTCAGGAATACCAATACATTTTATTGCCTGAGTACCGATGGCCCCAGTGGGCGATGCCAAAGGGTCCAGATGGTAAATTGGACCATCACAAAGCCATGACAGGTCCAGACCTTATCCAATTTGTAGACCAGAAACTATTTCCGTATCTAGCGGGATTTAAAATAACAGCTGAAAGCCCTCAAACCATTGAATACAAAATAGGCGAAATCTTCTCGGAGCTTAAAAACAAGATTCAAAGCGGGTATATACTACGTGATATTCTAGAGTATGCCGATGAGCTTCCATTCAGGTCCTCAACCGATAAACATGAGTTGAGTGAGCTTTACGAAACCAAGATAAAAAACATGGGTAATGCGGGTCGTAACGGGGGCCAGTATTACACCCCTAGACCGCTTATTAGGACCATGATAAACGTAGTGGACCCAAAGATTGGTGAAACCGTTTATGATGGCGCAGCGGGGTCCTGTGGCTTCTTGTGCGAGGCTTATGAGTACATGTATGAACGCATGGATAAAACCACGGACAATCTTTCAACTTTAGAAGAAAAAACCTTTTACGGCAAGGAGAAAAAGAATTTGGCCTATGTGATTGGAATCATGAACATGATTCTACATGGTATTGAGGCTCCAAATATTATCCACACCAATACCTTGGCCGAAAGCATACGAGATATCCAAGAGAAAAATCGTTACCATGTAATTCTTGCCAATCCACCATTTGGAGGAAAGGAACGTAAAGAAGTACAGCAGAACTTCGGTATAAAAACTGGGGAAACCGCCTTTTTGTTTTTACAGCATTTTATAAAAAGTTTAAAAACGGGAGGCCGTGCCGCTATAGTAATAAAAAATACATTTTTAAGTAATACGGATAATGCCTCGGTGGCCTTGCGACAGTATTTATTAGAGAGCTGTAACCTCCACACCGTACTCGATATGCCAAGTGGCACCTTTTTGGGTGCTGGGGTTAAAACCGTGGTGTTGTTCTTTCAAAAAGGAACGCCAACTGGGTCCATTTGGTTTTACCAAATGGATCCAGGGCGAAATATGGGGAAGACCAACCCGCTAAATGATTCCGATTTAGAAGAATTTGTTAAACTACAGGACACCAAACCTGAAACCGAGAAATCTTGGAGTATTAAGATAGTAGATGTAAACAAAGACACTTACGACCTTAGCGTTAAAAATCCCAATACACCAGAAGAAGAACCCCTGCGGAGTCCAGAAGAAATTTTAACTGAAATGGAAGCCTTGGATAACGAAACTGTAACAATTATCAAACAAATAAAAAAAATGCTGTAAAATTTGCTTTATGAATTTAACAACCGTTAATATTAAAAACTTTAGAAGTATAAATGATTTAACAATAGAAGTAAAATCTTTAGAGGATAATTCATTTACCTATGGATTAATAGGAATAAATGAGGCGGGTAAATCTTCAATCTTAAGGGCATTATCATTTAAGGATAATTTTGATTCCTTCACCCCTACACTTAAAGATTTTAATGATAGGAATAAACCTATCGAAGTAAATTACAAATTCCTTTGGTCCTCAAAAGATGTTAAATCTGCAAAAGAATTACTAAAAACAAAAATGCCCAGTACTGATTTTGCAAAATTAGATTTGTCTGAAGTAATGCTAAATATAACAATTCAAGTAGCAAATCTAAATGCTTTTACAAGGACAGTAACATGTTTGAATATTGAAGCTGAAGATTCCGAAAAAGAACAGATTAATAAGCATTTAGTATCTTTTTTTAGTGTGGATGTCTTTCGCACAATTTTTTGGAAGGCAGATGACAAATTTTTAATTTCAAAGCCTATCGCATTGGCGGCTTTTTCACAAAATCCCAATTCTTCAATTCCTTTAAAAAATTGTTTTTATTTAGCGGGTGTTGAAGATATTAAAGGGCAAATAGCACTTTTGACGGAATCGACAGAAAGGGAATATTTGGCTGAAGAACTAGGTAAAAAAGTTACTGAGCATATAAAAAATGTTTGGAAAGAACACCCTGTAAAAATTACGTTTAACATTTCAGATGGAAACGTAAATTTTCATGTAAAAGATGAAAATGCATCAGGAAGAGCTAAAACTGCGGACCAAAGGAGTGATGGATTTAAACAGTTTATCTCTTTTTTATTAACGGTTTCAGCAGAAAACAGGAATAATGAACTAGAGAATACTTTATTGTTATTGGATGAACCTGAAACACACTTACACCCTACTGCTCAAGAGAACCTTTTGGATGAATTAATAAAGATTACTAAATCAAAGAATAATAATACCGTGTTTTTTGCTACTCATTCAAATTATATGATTGATAAAAATTATTTAAATAGAAATATTAAGGTAACAAAGCCTGAAGAAAACACAACAGTATCGTTTTATGATAAAAAGTCATCAAGCTACGCAAGTGTTAATTATGATGTGTTCAACATTATAAGTGCAGACTATCACAATGAGTTGTATGGAAGAGCTTTTGTTTTAAGCGGAATAGATAATGGCACTGACTTTGATAAAAAAATTTCAGAATTACATCCTACTGTAACCATTAAAAAGGATTATGTTTCCTTAAAGGGCAAAAAATTTGATTGTACTTTACCTACATATGTTAGGCATTTAATCCATCATCCAGAGAATAACAAAAATGAAAAGTATACACAAACGGAATTAAAAAGGTCAATAAAAAATTTATTGCTTGTCATTAGAAAATTGGAAAACAAAAATCCATGATTAAAAAAGGATGGAGCAAATTTAGAATAGCTGAAGTTGCTGATATTATCAGTGGTGGGACACCAAAGACGAATGTTATGGAGTTCTGGGATGGTGATATTAATTGGATTACACCAAAAGATTTAGGTCAACTAGAAGGAATTTATGCATATGTTACACCAAGGAAAATAACTGAAGCAGGTTTGCAAAAATCTTCTGCTAAGCTATTCCCAGAAAACTCAATTATTTTATCCACTAGGGCGCCAATAGGTCATCTGGCTATCAATAAGGAACCAATGTCTACCAACCAAGGTTGCCGTGGGATAGTTCCAAGTGAAATGGTGAAGGTTAAGTACTTGTTTTACTTTTTAAAATCGAACGTAGATTTACTAAACGATTTGGGTACGGGTACTACATTTAGAGAATTATCAACTAGGGCTTTAAGTTCAGTCGAAATCCCAATCCCACCACTGCAAGAACAACAACAAATCGTTGCTATTTTAGATGAAGCCTTTGAAGCCATAGACCAAGCCAAAGCCAATATTGAGAAAAATATCGAGAATGCTAAAGAGCTGTTTCAATCTAAGCTTAACCAAATTTTTAGCCAAAAGGGTGAGGGTTGGGAAGAGAAGAAATTAAATCAAATATGTGAGGTTAAAGATGGCACTCACGATTCACCAAAATATGTTAATGCTGAAAATGGAATACCTTTCGTTACACAGAAGAACATTCTTGATGAAGGTCTTTCATTTGAAAACACAAAATTTATTAGAAAAGAGGACCATGATGATTTTTATAGAAGGTCAAATGTTGCCTTTAATGATATTCTTTTTGCGATGATTGGAGCTAACAGGGGTATGGCTTGTATAGTTGATGATGAAAGGGTTTTTAGCATTAAGAACGTAGGCTTAATCAAGACCAATGAAAATTATAGGTCAAAGTTTCTCTTGTATTATTTGAAAAGCCCACAGGCAAAAGATTATGTTTCTAATAATTCAAGCGGAAGTGCCCAAGGGTTTATTGGTTTAGGAAAATTAAGAGCTTTTCCAGTTCCTTTTACCAGCATTGAAAATCAAAATAGAATAGAAATTCAGTTAGATACGCTATTGCAAAAGCTAAATAATGTAGAATCAAATTATATTGAAGAATTGAATTGCTTAGAAGAACTCAAAAAAGCAATTCTACAAAAAGCCTTTGCTGGGGAGTTAACTAATAAAGCGGTTGCTGTATGAGTACATCATTTAGACATACAGCGGCTTTTGGTAAAAGAATCGAATTTTATATAGTAGGTTTGATGCTAAAGGAAGGTTTGGATGTTTATTTGCCTTTGGTTGACGATGATGCTATTGATGCTGTAGTAAAACGACCAGATGGTAGTTATGTAGAGGTTCAGATAAAAGCAAGGTCGAATGACGTTAAATTTGGTTCTGCTGGTTTGTTTGCAGCATTAAAACATGAGTATAGGCCCAATTATTGGTTTGTATTTTACTCACAGCGTATGGACACCATTTGGATAATGTCTTCTAAAGAATTCATCACTGAATCAAGACAAAATCAATCTGGTAAAAACAAAGGAAAAAGAACGGTTTGGTTTAGTGGCAAAAACACTAAATTAAACTTAGAACATGTTAAACCACAATATGAAAAATATGTGGCGGCAGATTTCAATAGAATATTAGAAGAAAACCCAGATGCTTAATTTTTTATAATGAACGAAGCACAAACCGAATTTCAATATATAGACCCAGCATTGCGTGAAGCTGGATGGGGCGTTGTGGAAGGGTCTCGTGTATTCAAGCAATTCCCAATAACTAATAAAGAAAAACCTGGTGTGCGTAATTATTCCCAGCTACGTGCAGATTATGTGCTTATCTATAAAAATAGAAATCTTGCGGTAATTGAGGCTAAGAAGCGAGATGCCTACTACACTGCTGGTTTAGGACAAGCTAAAGATTATGCAGACCGTTTAAATATACGTTATACCTATGCCACCAACGGGCTTCAAATTTACGGAGTGGATATGGATTATGCGGTTGAAGGTGATGTAAGCAAATATCCTTCACCAGACGAGCTTTGGGAAATGACCTATCCAGCACCAAAAGAAGATTATAAGGTAGAAATAGCCAACTGGAAGGAGCGTTTATTTGAAGTGCCGTTTGAGGACCGAGGAGGTACTTGGCAACCTCGGTATTACCAGAATAATGCCATTACGAAGGTGTTAGAAGCTATAGCAGATAAAAAGGATAGAATCTTATTAACTCTGGCCACGGGCACGGGAAAAACAGCGATATCTTTCCAAATTGCTTGGAAGTTGTTTCATGCCAAATGGAATATCAGGCGTGATGGCCAACGAAGTCCTAGAATCTTATTCTTAGCTGATAGAAACATATTAGCAGACCAGGCTTTTAATGCTTTCAATGCCTTCGAGGAAAATGCTTTGGTGCGCATTGCTCCAGATGAGATTAGAAAACGTGGAAAGGTTCCAAAAAATGGCAATATTTTCTTTACCATTTTCCAGACCTTTATGTCTGGTCCAAATGATTCCCCAAACTTCGGTGAGTATCCAAAAGACTTTTTCGACTTCATTATAATTGATGAGTGCCATCGTGGTGGAGCTAATGATGAAAGTTCTTGGAGGGCTATAATGGAATATTTTAAACCAGCGGTTCAATTAGGCCTTACAGCGACTCCAAAACGAGATGTTAATGGCGATACTTATAAATACTTTGGAGACCCAGTGTATATCTATTCCCTTAAAGAAGGTATTAACGATGGATTCTTAACACCATTCAAGGTAAAAGAAATATCAACTACTATTGACGAATATGAGTATACCGAGGATGATGATGTGGAAACTGGAGAGGTTGAGGTTGGGCGTACATATAAGGAGGAAGATTTCAATCGCATCATTGAAATTAAGGCTCGTGAAGAGTATAGGGTAAAGACCTTTATGAATATCATTAATCAGAGTCAAAAATCATTGGTGTTCTGTGCTACCCAAGTTCATGCGGCAGCCATTAGGGATTTAATCAATCAATATGCAGATAGTAAAAATCCAAACTATTGCCATCGTGTCACCGCTGATGATAGCAAAATAGGAGAAAAACACCTACGTGATTTTCAGGATAACGAAAAGAGCATTCCAACCATATTAACTACTTCTAGGAAGTTAAGTACGGGAGTGGATGCACCTGAGATAAGAAACATTGTATTATTAAGACCAGTAAAATCGATGGTGGAGTTCAAACAAATAGTAGGTCGAGGCACTCGCTTGTTTGATGGTAAGGAGTATTTTACGGTTTATGATTTTGTTAATGCCCATGACCATTTTAAAGACCCCGAATGGGATGGAGAGCCATTGGAACCAGAACCATACGGCAATGGTGAAAGGAAAAAAAGAAATTGCAAAAAATGCGGTCAGCCAAAACCATGTCAATGTATAGAAGAACCAGAACCAACATGTGAAGTTTGCAACAACGACCCATGTGTTTGTGATGAGCCTCCAAAGAAGATGATAAAGGTTAAGCTGGCGGATAACAAGGTCAGAGAAATTGACAGCATGATTAAGACTTCCTTTTATAATCCAGTAACTGGTGCTCCAATGTCTGCTCAAGAATTCCTAGACCAGTTGTTTGGAGATTTACCAGCTCTCTTTCAAAGTGAAGACGAACTCCGAAAGCTCTGGAGCTTACCGTCAACCAGAAAAAAGCTATTGGAAGAGCTAAACGAAAAAGGTTATACGCATGCGCAGCTTGAAGATTTACGTAAACTGGTTCATGGAGAAGATAGTGACCTGTATGATGTACTAAATTATGTGGCGTATCATAAAGATTTGGTGCCAAGATTGGACCGAGCAGACAAAGCAAAGATTAAGCTCGGAGATTACAACCAGAAGCAGCAAGAGTTTCTCAACTTCGTACTTGAACAATACGTAAAGGAAGGGGTGGATGAATTAGATGATGCGAAGCTTCCCGACCTTTTAGAACTTAAATATAAAGCCATCACCGATGCTAAGCGTGAGCTTGGTGATATCAAATCTATAAGGGATACCTTTATTGGGTTCCAAGGACACCTGTATGGTGGAGAGGCGAGTTAATAATAATTAAAAACTTAGAATATGAGATTCGGAAATTGGGAAGTAACGGAACGTGGAGTAATTGGTCATAACGAGATGAGGCGTTATGAAATTATTAAAGAAGACTTTGCTCTATTAATCGGTAATGAATATATTGATAAATTAGTTCTTATTGCTGAAAAGGATAATGCTACACAAGAAGAAATTTTTAATTTAAACATGGCATATATCTACGCTTTGGGCAAGTTTGGAGTAGAAAAAATAACCGAAACGCACATGTTAAATACGACTCAAAAACAGCTTGAATTGCTTGCTGACAGGTAGAATATTAATCTTAAACGACAAGCATTAGCTATTAGACTTTCAACCGACAGAAAACGCCACCAGGATCCTGGTGGCGTTTTTATTTATTTATATTTTGATATTAAAATGAAGTGTTGAGAGATTTACACCGTAACGACAACCAAAGTTCATGGTTAGCCATTGGGTCCGACCCGTCCGTCAACTTTTTTATAATTTTTTTCTCATTCTCATTTCCTCCCTTTTGCACTATCCATCAGTGATTTGATGATGTTATTGGACGTTGCTAACGTATTCTCCGTCCTCTATGAGTAACATTTGTCAACTTTTTGCCTATCGGAGTGATATTTATTTAGAAAGGAGATTTTCACTTCCAAAATTATTACGACAAATGTCGCCATAAAATAATCTTGAAAATATCTCTAAAAGACTTGATTTTATTGACTTATGTCGTATGGTTAAGATGATAACTACAAGAATTCTTGTATTGGGTCATTGCGCCCTAAAGTAAAATTAGAATTGATATGAAATTAAAGAACTGGTATACTGCCAAAGAATTTAGCGATATCTGCAAGATATCAACACGAACCTTAGAGAGAAGACGTGATAAGCTATTAAATGAATACCCCTACCTTGATTGGTTTAAGATGAAGAGCAAACCGTATAAGTACAGTTTTAAGATGATGTCTGAGTTTACGTCACCACAACTATTTGAACTGATTCAGCGTAATAGAAGCTTGTCCAATACTATTGAATGTATGCAACGCTACGATACATTAGAACATCATCTATCTTTTCTGAGCTGGGAATTTTTCAGCACAATTACCTATAAAAATCCCAAAGACAAAGAAGAGTGCCGTATTCTAATGAATGAACTTTATGAAGAAATAGAATCCAGAAGTTCTGGTGATACTAGAATGTTCTACACAACCGAGAATTTTTCCGTTAGCAATGGGAACCATAATCACTTCGTCCTCAAGTCTGATATGAAACTCTATCAAATTAGAGATTTGATGAAAGAACTGGAGTCAGTCGGCATCATTGATATTCAACGATATGATATGGAATTGGCGGCCATATTCTACATATGCAAAGAAGTAAAAAATAATCAGAATGGATTGTATTGGGACCTACTAGGCAATAACTTAGAGGAAGATGGTGAACTAATTAAAAAATATAAAAAATGCAATCAATTTATAACAACCAAGGCAAAACAGTTGGTTGGTTAAGCTTCCGAGACCTATATGACCTTTCTGGGACCTATATCGGTTTCATCAAAGGTCATGGGGTCTATAATATGAAATCTAAGTACTGCGGCACTCTTAGACAGAGTGCGTTTAGGGATAGGGAAGGTCTGGTCGTGGCGTTTATGAAAGGGGCCAAGAACACTCCAGTTCTGCCATCTCTCAAACCTTCACCATCTGAGCCACCAAAGAAATCAAAACCGAGCCTGAAACCAACTGTAACACCACCGCCACGAAAGTCAGATAGGCTTCAATGGTCTAAGATTGATTGGGATAGATTTATCTCCTAACACCTGGAAAACCAGGAATTTATGAGGTTGTGGCATGTAATTATCGTATCTTGTTGTAAACAATAAATCTAATAATTATGCCAACGCAAGCAGAAAGAGAAGCCCAATTTATCTGGCGACCAAATGATAACAGTTCCACGACCCTTACCAGGTATTCACAAGAAGCACGTCACTGGGTCAAAGCAGTAAATGAAGCGCAGCGTGAATCTAATAGACCATCATTTCAAGATACCATAGGAGTAATTGGTTTGTTGTTATCACTGGGATTCAATCTTATTTGGTTGCTAGGATATCTTCTTGTGAAGTTCTTCAAGTGGGTCAGTAAATAATATTGAGCTAATAAATTTTCTAATTAGACCGTTACCGTTGTTGTTTGTGTTAAAATTAGACTATACTCAAAAAATGTCACATTAATCTTCATTATAACGCAATAAAATACCAGGTAATGTATTAAAATAATTGTGAGTCTAAAAATAATACATTATCTTTGATGATATAAGTTTAAGACCATGTATTATTTTTATTCAAGAGTTTCAACGGTATCGCAGAACACCAGCAGACAGGTTTCAAATTTCAAACAGCATACAGGATTCAATCCTGAAAATTTATATGTAGATAAGATTCAAGGTAACGTTCCGTTTCTTGAGCGTCCTGAAGCGTCTAAGCTTTTTGATAGTGTTACCGAGAACCGTGACGGAAGACCAACAATAGTTGTTGATAGTATTGATAGATTGGGACGGAATCTCATTGATATTTTGAGGACTATTGAGCGATTTACAGCTAATGGCGTTAACCTGAAGTCTATTAAGGAAGGATTTGAGACCTTGACCAAGGATGGTAAAGAAAATCCAACTGCCAAGATTGTGGTATCATTAATGGGGTCCATTGCAGAGATGCAACGTAACATAATTAAAGAGCGCACCGCTGAAGGAATTCAAATTGCCCGTGCCTCTGGAAAATTTAGAGGACGTAAGCTTGGCTCTGTTCAATCAACTTCAAGGCTCTTAGAACGTCACCCCGTTATCGTTAAAAAGCTAAATAAAGGGCTTACAGTTAGAGAAGTGGCTGAAATCACTGGTAAGTCCACAACAACCGTGTTGAAGGTCAGAAAAGTGCTAAAAAGAAATACTGAAATATAAATGGCCATGCTTTTACAAGTACAATAATAATTATAATTGTAGATAAATTGCATTTTAGTAACTTTGAAATAACTTATGAAAGGAATAGCAATAATATTATCGCTGATAGTTCTTGTTTTAACAATAATACCTTGTTCTGACGGAAATAATACCGAAGACCAATACCGAGACGAAATAAGCACTAATCACAATCACCAAAATGATAGTGATGATACTTGTGCTTTAACTTGCATTTGTAATTGTTGTGGTACAGTTATTACATACCAACCTCTTGCAACTTTCAATTTAGGTTTAAAAAACCAAATTTTAAGAGAAATGGTATCTGTTCATATATCAATCTATAGATTTAATTTTCAATACAATATCTGGCAACCGCCACAATTGATTAGCTAATAAAAGAAGAAAATTTCAAAGAATTATTTAGTTAATCAATTATATATTTTCAATGAATAAATACATTTTGAGCGTAATGCTCACAATTACAATGTGCTTTTATGCAAAAGCACAAATATCTGATATACAAATACAAGTGGTTTCAGCATCTGAAAGTGAACCTTTAATAGGAGCGACAGTCTATTTTGAAGCATTAGGAAGAGGAGCAGTAACCGATTTTGATGGAACTGTGACCTTTACCGAAATTCCAGATGGACGACATTATGTCGTCATTTCATATTTGGGTTTTGAAACCTTAAAAACATTTATTCAAATTCCAAGTAGTTCGGCCATGATTATCAAATTACAAAGTGTAGAAAACGAATTGGATGAAGTTGTAATACAATCATCAAGAAGCACTCGAACCGTTAAGAAAATCCCAACAAGAATAGAATTTATTGGAGTAGAGGAATTGAGCGAAAAAGCAATGATGAACCCAACCAATATTTCTATGGTACTTCGTGAAAGTACTGGAATACAAATGCAACAAACTTCATTGAGTAGTGGTAATACAAACATTAGAATACAAGGTCTTGATGGGCGTTATACGCAACTTTTAAGAGACGGATTCCCGCTTTATGGAGGTTTTTCGAGTGGTTTAAGTATTCTGCAAATTCCTCCTTTGGATTTGAAACAATTTGAAATTATCAAAGGAAGTGCCTCAACATTGTATGGTGGTGGAGCGATTGCAGGACTAGTAAATATGGTATCAAAAACACCAAATGAAGAACCAGCTTTGGATATCATGTTAACCCAAACACATGCATTGGGAAGTACAGCAAATGTATTCTACAGTGAAAGAAAAGAAAAATTTGGTGTTTCTCTTTATGGTTCTGGCCACTATCAAAAAGCTTATGACCCAGAAGATGATGGATTTAGCAATCTGCCTAAAACTAAATCCATTTCTATTAACCCAAAACTATTTTATTATCCATCTGAAAAAACCACGATTTGGATTGGTTTAAACGGAACCTATGACGACAGAATTGGTGGAGATATTACAAAAATTGAAAATGGTGAAAATGGAATGCACCAATATACAGAAGAGAATATATCAAAAAGAATCAGTAGTCAAGCCTTTTATAAAACGGAAATAAATTCCATAAGCTCTTTGAACATTAAGAATAGCATTTCTTTTTTCGATAGAAATCTAACGATTTCAGATTTCCTTTTTGATGGTACACAAACAAATACATTTACAGAAGTTACTTATCAAAAAGAATCTTCAAAAGCAGATTGGCTTTTTGGGGCCAACCTATATACGTCAAAATTTGATGAAAGTGATAATGCCATTCTCCAACGTGACCAAAAAGATGTAACCTTTGGTGCATTTATTAATAATATTTATGACATTTCAGATAAATGGATTTTAGAAACAGGATTAAGAGTTGATTATAATAATGACTTTGGCTTTTTTCCACTTCCAAGAATTTCACTACTTTATAAAAACGATAAAGGGTTTTCCAGTAGAATAGGTGGTGGTTGGGGATATAAAATCCCTGATATTTTTACAGAAGAAGCAGAATACATAAACTTTGAAAATGTGCTTCCAATAGATAAGGAAACCACAAACGCTGAACGCTCTTTTGGAGTTAATTTTGACATAAATTATCAAACACGATTATTTGAGAATATTGGATTTACAATCAATCAATTGTTCTATGTCACAGCTATTGACAATGCACTTTTGTTAAACTCCACGAATAATGGGCTATATAAATTTGAAAACGCCACAGACAAAATTTTAAGCAAGGGAGCGGAAACCAATATTAAGTTTACATACAAAGATTTCAGGTGGTTCTTAAATTACGCCTTCATCGACACACGATTGAACTATTTAGTAGGTAACCCCCAAAAGCCTCTGACTGCAAAACACAATGCTGGAAGTGTGCTGATGTACGAATCTGAAAAATGGCGAATAGGATATGAAACATTTTATACAGGAACACAATTTTTATCGAACGGTACCGAAACCACCGACTTCGTAACAATGGGATTGCTTTTACTAAGAAACTTTAAATTTGGGAGTGCTTTCGTTAATTTTGAAAATTTTACGGACAGAAGACAAAGTAGGTTTTCTCCATTGGTTTTACCGCCTCACGAAAATCCTGAATTTCCAGAGATATATGCTCCAACGGATGGTTTTATTTTTAGCCTAGGTGTTATTATAAGACCTTTTGGGAACGAACAGCAATAGAAGAATATAATGCCAACACCAAAAACCTAATGACAAAAGCACTTAGTATGATAATAGCTATAATCCATTACTAATTAAATAATTCTATATATGCGGTATATTATATTAATAGTATTTATTACCCCTACATTGTTTACTTTCACAGAAAACGGTTTAATTGCTCATTGATTTTTCAAAATCAATAATTTTTAAGAAGTCACTGATAATAGCTTTTTGGTTCGATAATTCAAGTTTTCCCGCTAGGGAAAGATACTATTATTTTTATATTTGCCTTCATAAAGTAAGGCAAAACGCTTCAGTTCCTCATTAAAATGGTTCGACAAAACAATATTAGGGGGAGCAACTCACTGAAGACTTACATGAAAATGTAGGTCTTTTTTTGTATCCAAAAGTTTCCTTCAGATTTTCAGTATCTTTAGAAGATTAACCAACAATCAATGATTAAATTCTTTCGCAACATACGTCAACAACTAATCTCACAGAATAGGTTTAGTAAGTATTTACTTTATGCTATTGGTGAGATTGTACTGGTGGTTGTTGGTATTTTAATTGCTTTGAGTATTAATAATTGGAATGAGCAAAGAAAATTCCTCGTTAACGAGCACGAATTCTACAAAAAGTTGGTTACTGATTTTACTAAAGAATCGGAATTTTTAAAATTCTGGACTGACTTCACTAAGGAGAATCATGATATAAATTATGCAATCTCTAAGAAAATAAAAGGAAAATTCAATAATGATTCTCTCATATCTTATAATTATCTGCAATTTACAATTGGTTATCGTCCTAAAATAAATGATATTTATCAAGAATCATTTAATCATATATCCAATAAAAATATCCGAGACTTGATGACGAGATATCGTTTAAGGGGAGGCTTTATAATTTCTGCTATTGAAGAATATAATGATTATAAAACAGGGTTTACACGTCCATTTTTAGAAAGAAACGGTCTTTATAATTTTGAGAATGTATTTGATGATGAGCAAAATATTCATAATCAATTGCATTCGTTTGAAATCATAAATAGTCACAAACTCGAAGAACATTATATCTCTGACGAATTTAAATCAATACTTGTTGCATTAAAATTGCATCTGTCCTATTTAATTAATAATTTTCAACAGATGGATGAATTAAACAATGAAATTATAATGGCCTTAGAACATGAAATAAGGAAAGAATAGCAAATTTAAATATTGACAGAACGCAAGCACGTACAATAAATCTATCTTAAACTCAATTAAAATTTGGTTCGAGAATTGATGTCTTCCCTATGGAGAAAATGACTTGTCACCTTGCCTCCATAAAATAAGGCAAATCTCATTAGTTCCTCACTAAATTGGTTCGACAAAATAATATTAGGGGGAGCAATCCATCAAAATCCTTACTAGAAATAGTAAGGATTTTTAGTTTATAAATTCTTAATTTTATTGATATTATTCCCCATCATCACCGTACTTATTGTATCTACTTCTTAAAAAATTAAGTCATGAAATACATTTTAATTTTTTTAGGTTTATTACTCATTGCATGCTCAAAAAAAGAAAAAAAGGAATTTAACCCAGATAATGTTTTACCAAAAGAAATAATTGATTTAAGTTCAGTTATATCGAGTGATTTACCTACTAAGTTATGGGGGAAGGCTGCTATAGAGTTAATGGGATTTAAGGGAGAAACAGAATTTAGAGATGTTGGTATGGATAGTCCAGCATTTATAAGAAACTCATATATAGAAGTATTCAATCATGGTGGAGCTCATTTAGATGCCCCCAATCATACTGATTCATTAGGGAAGTCAATAGAAGATTATGAATTATCAAAATTATTAGGACCTGTTAAAATTTTTGATGCTTCAAAGTATGAAAATAATGTCCCCATTCCATTAGATTCTCTAAAAGATTTTGAATTGACCAAAGAGGATATTTTTATTCTGTATACGAATTATAAACCTCCTCAAAATGATATTGACTTGCCTTCCTATCCCTATCTATCGGTAGAAGCTTGCAATTATTTGACATCGATACCTGTTAAAGCAATTGCAACGGATGCATGGTCCATAGAGAGTTTGAGCCAATTTGATAAAGGTATAAATGCAGGTTTGACGGGCAATGAAAATTTAATACCCAATCATTATAACATTTTTAAGAACGAAATACCTCTTTATGAAGCTTTAGAAAATGTTGGTGCTTTACTAGATAAAGAGAACATTATTTTTATAGGTTTTCCTCTAAAATTTAAAAATGGCAATGGTTCCCCTGTAAGGGCAGTCGCATTTGTTTACTAACCAGTTTCTTATGATTAAGTTCTTCAGAAAATAAAGCAAACTTCAATAGTTCTTCATTAAATTGGTTCGACAAAACAATATTAGGGGGAGCAACTCACTGAAGACTTACATGAAAATGTAGGTCTTTTTTTGTATTCGGGCTGCATTTAATTTTCTTATCTTTAGAAGGCCAACTAAATGTCAAATCAAATGAGAAAACAACATTTTAAAATTTCACTGCAAATTAATTTGCTGATAATAGTCTTTGCAATTCCATCTTTGATTAATTCTCAAAACGACACAAACACAAATGCCAAGGAGACTTTAAATATTGGTTTCGTACTGTATACAAAGGGAAATACACCAGGTACATTGTTTGCAAGATGGAACTATGCTAATAAATATAGTGGACCAGGACTAGCCACTGGTGGGCCACGAACAACAGGTTATGCTGGCAAATACCACGTACGATACTTTTATGAAAATGGTAAGTTTTCAGATGAGTATGACCTTGTAATAGAAAAAGCTGGGGACTTTTATGATGTATCTTGGATAATCAATGAGAAAGTTGAAGCTAAAGGTGTAGGAATGGAAGTTAAGGATGGTTTAGCTGTGGGTTGGCGCAGAATTTCCGATTAGGTATGTATCTGTTGAATTATAAGAAACTTAAATTAAAGCATACAATCTACCTTTCTAAATGGAGGGTGGTATGTTTTTCTATAAAGGACAGGTAGATTATGTCTACAAATGATTACCTTATAATGAAGCAAACCTCATTAGTTCCTCATTAAAATGGTTCGATAAAACAATATTAGGGGGAGCAAAATAGAAAACCACTCAAGAAATTGGGTGGTTTTTTTCTTCAATAATCTGGACTGTTTTTTTATAATCTTTAGTGATATTCGCTATACAGCCAACCCTTGATTACATTCTTTCGTAAAATACGCCAACCACTATTATCAAAATTTAAGTTTGGCAAGTAATATATTATATGCCACTTGAGAGATTGTATTAGTCATGGTCGTGATATTACTGGCATTTCAAGTTAATAATTGGATTGAAGAGTGGAAGACCTCAAATGTAGAATTGGTAGTATTGCAAGGAAATCAGAATGATCTGATGATCAATTCTACTACTGTTGACAGAGTATTAATGGCGGGTAAAAGGAAATTAACCAATTTTCAAATGGCGGATTTGAAATAGTTCAAAATTGTTTAACTGTAAACTAGTTAATGTATACATCAATTACAGTTCCTGATTCAAATTTCAAAATTGTTATAGACGATGGAATTTTTTTAGAGGGTAAACAATCGCTTAATTTTGATGTAAAAGATTGTCAGGATATTGGTGGATGGGCTTCCCCTGGTTTTACCAATCAGTTTCATGAAATAGGAAGTTTTAAAGAAGAATCAGCAAGGACACTTTCAATTATCCAAAAATCACTCAATTGCTAAAAAATAACCTAGCTAGTACGTATTAAAAGGTTTATATTTCGAATGAATTAATAATTACATGTTCAAGGTTAGCTTTACTTTTCATTCTTTTAGTATATTGCAGACACTAGATTAATAATGTTATATAAGAAATGGATTTAAAGCTAAATCCAAAAAATAATGTTAAACTTGCGGATCAACTCCATGATCAACTTATAGATTGGATTATTTCTGGAATCTTAAAAGAAGGTGATAAAATTCCTTCAGAAAATGAACTATGTCAATCCTTTCAGGTGTCCAGACCTGTTGTTAGAGAGGCAGTTTTAAAACTGCAAAAAGAAGATTTAGTAATTACAAAAAAAGGTATAGGAACCTTTGTTTTAGACAGCCATTTAAAGGATCTTAGTAAGTTTGTGTCTTATCAAGATGTTTCAAATATATTAGAAAGCCATGAAGTTAGGATTGCCCTAGAGGCAGAGTCAGCTGCTCTTGCAGCGTTACGAAGAACTCAGGAGCAGTTATTGGTAATTAAAAAAGCGCAGTTAGCTATGCAGAAAGATTTTGAAGAGTCAAATCTATCGATTCAAGCTGATTATGAGTTTCATATTGGAATAGCCCAATCAACAAATAATGAATTATTTGTGCAATTATTAAAGAACCTTCATATAGGATTACGTAAAACTATGGCTATTGGTCAAGAATTATCCAGAAAAAGTGTTTTAAGTAAAATCTCTCCAAATAGAAATAAGCAAGTATTAGAAGAGCACCAAAGGATAATAGATGCTATTGAAATTCAAGACCAAGAGGCAGCTCGATTTGCTATGCGATATCACATGTTAAAAATAAAGCAACGAATCATGAGTGTTAAAACAGAGTAAAATATAATATTTAAAGATGGACATTGATCGTGAATTTAAGCAGGAATTTATTTCTCTTTCAATGCTTTCCAACTTTCAAAATCTTTAATATTGTCTTCCGAAGTTAAAGGATATAAACCAATAACTGGTCGACCTTCCATTACCTTTTCGGTTACAAAAGCCTCATATAATTCCATTTTACTTGCTTCTTCAGCCACTTGGTCAGCAACGTTTGCTGGTATTACCATAACTCCGTCATCATCACCAACAATTATATCTCCTGGAAAAACAGCAACATCACCACATCCTATAGGGACATTAATGTCTAAGGCTTGATTCAGTGTTAAGTTTGTTGGAGCCGAAGGAGTTTTGTGAAAAGAAGGAAACGGTAAGTTAGCAATTATACCAGAATCTCTGAACCCGCCATCTGTAACGATTCCAGCAGCACCGCGAACCATTAGTCTAGTAACTAAGATAGATCCAGCAGAAGCTGCTCTGGCGGATTTTCTGCTATCCATTATTAAAACAGAGCCTTCTGGACATTCTTCTACAGCTATTCGTTGAGGATGTTTTGGATCTCTAAATATGTTGATTGGGTTTAAATCTTCCCTTGCAGGTATATAGCGCAAAGTGTAAGCTTCTCCCACCATATTTGGTTTTCCTGTGCGTAAAGGTTTTACACCCTGTATGAATTGATTTTTTAACCCCATTTTATAAAGTAAGGTTGCAATAGTAGGAGTACTTGTCCTTTTTAATCTTTCTCTTGTTGATTCCAGCATTATATATTATTAGTTTGAAATTCAATTTATCATGTAAAATTACATTACATCATATTGTTATAATGAATTATATTAACCTTAAAATTGATATTATAGGCAAATATATTGAAATAAAACACAAATAATGCATTTAATAAATTAAACATGTAAATAAATATAACAAGTTATTAGGTTTTAAGTTTACTATTTCAATATATTTGTCCTAACTGTATTAAAAATATTGCTGTTATATTTATGAAGTCAAAGTTAATCTTAGTTGTTCTGTTTGTTTTTCTCATAACGACAGTATATCAATTATTTATCGGAAGTATTCAGAACGCAGGAATCCCAATGTTAGGACTGTTTATTGTTTTGGCACTTTATGGGTATGTACATAAAAGGCTAAAAAGTATGTCGTTTACTTTTTGGGTATTTGCCTTTTTAATTGCAGCTATGTATTATCCTTTTTTGTTTACAGATTGGGGGTTTAATACTAAAATACTTGTTATTCCAATGCTTCAATTGATAATGTTTGGAATGGGGACTAAATTGAGTTTTGGTGATTTTAAAGAAGAATTGTCTAAGCCTAAAGGGGTAATAACAGGTACTGTAATGGCTTTTGGAATTATGCCATTATTAGGTGTATTCGTAGTCAAATTGTTTAATTTCCCACCTGATATCGCTATAGGTGTTATTTTAATTGGGTGTTGCCCTGGAGGGGCTTCTTCAAATGTTATGGCCTTTTTGGCAAAAGGGAATGTTGCGTTGTCTGTTAGTGTGACTACGGTTACAACACTCGTAACACCAATAGTTACTCCGGCCTTGATGAAACTTTTAGCAAATGAAATGATTGAAATTTCGTTTATTAAAATGATGTTGTCAAGTTTTAACCTAATCATTGTACCTATTGCTGCAGGATTAATTTGTAATAAAATATTATACGGAAATTCAGATTGGATTAAAAAGAAGCACAATGTATTGACGGTTGCTATATTGGCAGGCTTAATGGTATTTTTAATATTGGCTGTTCCATTTTTAACATCATTAACTGTTATAAAGCCTGGGTTGATACTAGGTCTTTCACTTATCTCAATAGTTTCTTTAACTAAATTAATTGTAAAATATTTTAATGGACCTCAAAATTGGATGGATAAGATATTACCCTCATTATCAATGTTTTCAATTGTTCTTTTTGTTACAATCGTTGTAGCTCTAAATCGGGATAAATTATTAGTTGTTGGTTTATTTCTAGTAGCAGCATCGGCTATTCACAATTTATTTGGATTTATTTTGGGCTATTCATGCAGTAGACTAGTTGGTCTCTCAAAAAGAGATAGTAGAACGCTCTCTATAGAAGTAGCATTGAAAAATGGTGGATTGGGTATGGGGCTAGCACTAGAAGCATTAGGGAGTGCAAATGCCGCTTTGGCTCCAATTGTTTTTGGAAAATGGATGAATATTTCTGGTTCAGCCTTAGCAAATTATTGGCGCGTTAAACGAGTTGATGATGAAGAATAGGTTGATATAGTATTAATAGAAAATATAATTGTTTAATAATATAAAAATAATAAACAGAATTGAGTACTTATCCCTTGTTTTAATTATGTTTTTAATACTTGCTTATTGCATGAATAAGGAAGGATTATTTTAACAAAATTTAGAAGATTGGTACGCTATTGGGACAGCTAATTGGGGTTTTTCGAATAATGAACTCGTTGGAAGTATTGAAGAAGAACAGGATTTATAATTACTAACAATGATACCCATAGTGATTCGCGATTTGATAGATATATAGGATTACAAGTAGTAGGTTTAGGAGACATTAGATTCAAGAATGTAATAATTTCTGAATTAAAATAAATTATAGATAAAAAATTTAAAGATGAATACGAATAATACCTTTTATGCAATTAATGCCACTACTGAAAAACCTTTAGAAGGCGCGTTCCAAAATGCGTCTATAGGGAAAATTAATGAAGTCGTGAAAAAGGCTACTGAAGCATTTGAAATTTACAGAAAAAAAGACAAAAACAGCATTGCTGATTTTTTGGATCAGATAGCAGAAGAGATAATGAATCTTGGAGATTCATTACTTGAAAGATGTCATTTAGAAACCGCATTGCCAATGGCTCGTTTACAAGGTGAAAGAGTAAGAACAGTAAATCAGTTAAAATTATTTGCAACTGTTGTTCGTGAAGGTTCATGGGTTGATGCTAGGATTGATACGGCAATACCAGACCGTATACCAATTCCTAAGGCCGATATTAGGCATATGCTTATTCCACTTGGGCCAATAGCAGTTTTTGGAGCCAGTAATTTTCCTCTTGCATTCTCAACAGCAGGTGGAGATACAGCTTCAGCATTAGCAGCAGGATGTCCGGTTGTGGTTAAAGGACATAAAGCACACCCCGGGACTGCTGAGTTAGTTGCTACTGCCATTTTAAAAGCAGTAAAAAAATGTAGAATGCCAGACGGAACTTTTTCATTAATACATGGAAACTCAAGAAAGGTAGGGGAAGATTTAGTAAAGCACCCAGAGATAAAAGCTGTTGGATTTACAGGGTCATATGGAGGAGGTAAAGCATTGTTTAATTATGCTAACGCAAGGCTAGAGCCAATTCCTGTATTTGCAGAAATGGGGAGCACAAATCCAGTGTTTATTTTACCAGCTGCCCTTAAAGAAAGTGGAGATAAAATTGCTGAAGGTATGGTAGGATCTATAACAATTGGAGTTGGTCAGTTTTGTACTAAGCCGGGGTTATTATTTATTCAAAAATCTGAAAGCACAGATAAATTTTACAGTCAATTAGGTAATGGTATTAGTAAAGTACCGGGAGCAACCATGTTAACACCAGATATGTTAAAAGCATATAATAGTGGTATAGAAAGCACATTACAGATTGGTGAGGTTGAACTCTTTGCCTCAGGATTAAATGGAGGTACTACAACTGCTACCTCTAAAGTATTTAAAACCTCTATTGAAAATTTTATAAATAATAAATCATTGTCTGAAGAGAATTTTGGACCAACAAGTATATTGGTTGAGGCAAATTCAAAAGAAGAAATATTTGAAATTGCTAGAAACCTAGAAGGTCATTTAACAGCAACAGTGCATGGAACGGATAAAGATTTAGAAGAATACAAAGAACTTTTCGATATTTTAGAATTAAAAGTTGGTCGTGTTTTAATAAATGGATTTCCAACAGGAGTGGAGGTGTGTAATTCTATGGTTCATGGAGGGCCTTATCCAGCTACAACTGCACCACAGTCAACATCTGTAGGGACTAATGCCATGAAACGTTTTGTAAGACCTGTTTGTTTTCAAAATTATCCTCAATTTTTATTGCCAGATGCCTTAAAAAATAATAATCCATTTGTAATATGGCGTTTAATTGATGGGGGCATAAGTAAATCAGGAGTTTAGATTTTCTAGCTGAAAACAAGTTTTTGTAAAAAATATTTACAACAAAACATCAAAAAAAGTACTGATGGAACGAATTAAAAATGCAGATCAGCTAGCTTTTTGTATGTTGTATGATCGGCTGTGGGAACCAATGTATATAAAGGCAATTGCTATTTTAGGTAATGTAAGTCTTTAGATAAATTGGAGCTTTTTGATTTAAAATTTAAAAGAGGATTTGAACTAATTTAATCTAAATTTTTGATATTGTTTTTTTGTTCAATTTAGTGTTTTGATTTTCGTTCTATTACGAACAAACGTATGACGCATTAGAAACTACTAGTGAATAGGGATTAACCTTTACCATTAATAGAATAATGACTTCTATAATCAATAGCTCATTACAAATTAGAAATATTCCACTTATTTAATAATATTAATTACTACCACCCACCCACACATTTAACACCTTGACAAATGATGAACTATTAAGGTATTGATTTTTCGAAATCAATTATTTTGATGAAGTCACGGATAAAGGTGTTGTAGGTTCGACAAAACAATAATACGGGGAGCAAATAACAGAAGCACTTACAATTTGTAGGTGCTTTTTTTATGCAATAAACTGAGCTACACATTATAAATAACTGCATTGTATGCATTATGTGCATTTTGTCCTTAAAATGCCAACCTACCAAAGGCAGGTAAACTTGCCAAGGTTTTTCTTAAAAAAGGTTGCAAATAAGGTTGCAATCTAAACTAAAAAGGTTGCAGTTTTTCAACTTCAATTAATCAATCTAAAAAATTTAATAAAATGAATAAGCTAAATATACTATTTGTAATTACTTCTAGTAGGACTAGGAAAGATAACAATGCAAGTTTAATCTGTAGAATAACATTCAATAAGTCTAGAAAACAATTCTCTACGGGAATATCCATCAATCCTAAAAACTGGAATAGCAAACAACAATATGTTGAGCCACCAGAACCAGATGCGGAATTAAAGAACACACAATTAAGCCTGATTAAGACCAAACTTAGCCAGGCTTTTTTAATGCTGCAAGTTCAGGAGAAAGACTTTACCGTAGAAGACATTTATAAGACCTATAAAGGCGAAAAAATAGAGAAACAGTACAAAGTCATGGAGTTCTTTGAACGTTACTTAAAACGGCTAAAAACCCTTATAGGAATTGATATCAAGGAGGTTACATGGGATAAGTTTTACTACATAAAGGAGGATGTGAAAAGGTTTATTAAATGGAAGTTTAAGACCAATGATATTCCTTTAAAAGAGCTAAAGGCTAACTTTCTAACAGAATTGGACTATTATTTCAAAACACAGCAGCAGATTAAGCAGGTGACCATTAATAAAAAGATCCAACGATTTAGAAAAGTGGTCAAGGTAGCAGTTGCTGAAAATTTCTTGGAGAAGGATCCATTTCTGTTATTCAGAGCTAAGCATGTTAAAAAGGAAATGACCTATTTAACACCAGAGGAATTGGAGAAGTTAGACAACCATGGGTTTAAACAGCCTAGATTAAAATTGGTTCAGGATTTATTTATTTTCTCATGTTATACCGGATTACCTTATAGAGAGCTTATGAATCTAGAGAGGAAGCATATTATTAAAGGATTTGATGGTAATCTGTGGATAGAAATGTTGCGTGAGAAGACAGCTAAAGGACTGTCAATACCAATATTACCTAAAGCTTTGGAAATCTTAGAACACTACAATCAAGAAGGCCATGTCTTTCCAAGGATAAGTAACCAAAGATATAATTCTTATCTAAAGGAAATAGGTGCTATAATAGGCTTGGATAAAAAGCTAACCACCCATATGGCCAGAAGGACTTTTGCAAGCACTGTGTTACTTTATAATGATGTGCCGATGGAGATTGTGAGTGAATTATGGGGCCATTCTAGTTTAAAGATTACCCAGGATAGCTATGCTAAAGTGGTAAAGCAAAAAATTAGTAATGTAGTTAATGCAATCAATGCAAGTAATTGATAGTTAAAGTAAGTTTGTAAAGAGGAAAATCAGCGATGAGATTAGTAGCTTAAAGGGGAGTGGTTAGCTTCCCTTTTTTAAGATAATAATCATTTGGTTTAATAAATATGTGCACTTTTTAGTCTAAAATGAAATTCCCAAGTCTTGATAAATGCATCTTGCGTAATATCTTAAACCATGCTAATAGTCATTGTACAAATTCAAGAGTGAAATTAGTTTTTTTTCATCTACTAAAAATGCTAATTCCTCATGTTTCGTTCAAGCTTCACTCATTTTGAATTAATCTTTATTTTAATTTTTAATAATTGGTACTTGAGATCTAAATGAATTTGTCGAAACCTGGCCCGCAGGTCTGGAGAAAAGCCGCATTTCTTCCTGGAACATCACAGCCATTCCTCGTAATTTCCAAATGAGAACTTTATCTTGTACAGGTGATCTTTCCCCTGGATCTGTTTCAAGATTATAGAGAATCGGTTCAGGATTGAGTTGTAGTTTCCATTTTCCTGACCTAACTGCTGCTAATTCACCCAAAACACCATGATAGAAAAAAGCATTCAAATATTCTTCCTTATCAATGGTTTTGTCCCATTCAAGTGAAGGATTCCAATACCGCCTTAAAGGTATTGTTGCATTAAGTGAGTTTTCTTGCGAAAAAGATATTTTATCGGTTTTTCCTGTGATCAAACTGCTAAGATCGCGACCATCCATGACAATATTCTCAGGGATTTTGATACCGGCAAGTGACGCTAGCGTTGGGTACCAGTCCATAGCAGTTGTCATGACAGGTGAATTTACGCCATTTTGAATTCCGAGTCCAGGTCCCCATACAATGCATGGTACTCGAAGACCCCCTTCTAATGTTTCTAATTTTCTACCTCGTATGGGTTGACCTTGGTTCCTGCCTGGTCCACGGCCATTGTCCGATGCAAAAATCACAATAGTATTATTTTCAATACCAAGATCCTTGAGAGTATTCATAAGACGTCCGGTATGATAATCTAACTCATGTATGGCATCACCATATTCTCCCCAATTAGAAGTTCCAATAAAAGGCTTACTAACACCAATAGGAGAATGCAGCATCGTATGTGGAAGATAAAGAAAGAATGGTTCAGATTCTTTTTTTAAGCCCGATCTCCCCCCTTTAACATTGGATTTGATCCAATTAATTGCCTCTTCCGTATACATCCTTGTTAATTTTGCAGGATCGGCAGGGCGTTCAACGACTTCCCCGTCACTGATTATAGGAATACCCCCTTCATCTTTATAAAATATGGTTTCATAGGAATCTAAATTATGTAGAAGTCCATAATAATGATCAAAACCCTGTTGTCTGGGCAAAAGCGGCCCTTCAAATCCAAGATGCCATTTTCCAATACAAGCTGTTTTATAACCGTTTTGTTTAAATAATTCAGCCATTGTTAGTTCATCTGGGTTCAATCCATAATTAGAATCTGGACGATGAACCCACACATTATTACCTACTCTTCTTGGATAGCAACCTGTGAGTAATCCAGCTCGAGAAGGACTGCAAATGGGAGCAGCTGCATAATAATCAGTCAATCGAATGCCTTCCTCCGCTAATTGGTCTAATCGGGTGGTTTGAATTTCATCGGCTCCATAACAGGTTAAATCATAATAGCCCATATCATCCACAAGGATAAATATGATATTAGGACTTTTTTCCTGTGAATGTCCTTTTTGTAATGCTATAGTAAGAATTAAAATGATACCAGTAAATATATTTTTTAACATGATGTTATAATTAAATTGATCATTGCAAACATACAACAATAATTACACGTGTAATAATAAATCCATTTCTGTATGTTCATTATTAAGTCTTATCCTTATATTTTTTTACGCGTCGGTAACTTAAAATAAAAGGGATCTTAAATAATGATAGTCTATCAGAATTATCCGATGTATATTGAAAATAGATAAAGGTATTTGTTGCTTAAATATACTAATCGTGGTCCTTAAGAATCATTTATTTGGCTAAGTTTTAGATTGATCTGACATTTTTTAAACTATTTAACATAGATAAAATATTTTTCATTGAGTTCTGCTACATACATTATTTTTGTTGGAGTTCTTCACTAATTTCAAGTGTTAAAATACAGAAGCTCAATTTCTTTTAACGCATCTATTCAATAGAAAATAAATGTCAATACATCAATGAGTAGATATCTACAGAGATATGCCTATTTAGAACGAAATAATTAGAATGATTTATCACGGTTTGGACTAAAATTGGGCAAAAAATATCCGTATCGAACATAATATTATTATAAATAAGTTTGCATGATAAAATAATAATAATATATTTGCAGTACACGTGTAATAATGTTAATGAATAAACATGGTTTTTAAAAAAAAGTTACATTAAGTTAGCCTAGAGACATTAAAAACCAGTGAAAAAATGAATTGAATGAATGTAGAATTAAAAATTCAGATAATTTTCAACAAAATAATCTCAATATCTTTAGCCGTATTTTCATTTGTTTTTTTTTTAGGACTTACAAGTTCAATAACAAATGCACAGGAAAACGTTGTCCTTAAATATCAAAGTGGGGACGACGAAATTGACCAGATTCGCAAAGAAATTAAACTTCATCCTACCGACGCAAGCAACTATAAATCGCGAGGAGTAATGTTAATGCAATGGGGAAGTTCCCTACAGCAACAAGGCGCTATTACTACTGGTAGAATTCCTGCTGAAATCTTCAGACCAAAAAATATTGAAGCAATAAGGAACGAGAAGGAAAAACAACAAGAAATTAACAGATATTCGAAATTGATTGACAAGGGATATTTGATTCTCGATTCGATACAAAATGAAATTATTGAAGACCCTTGGAAAGGATTAATGCCCCTTGTGCCTGACCATAAAAGTGTAATTCCACCGGTAAAAAATGAAAAGTCTTGGCCTAATTACCAAGGGACACTTACGAATGAAGGTTTTAACGGAAATGATGGCCCCGTTTATGGAAGAATTGCATGGAGGTTTCCTGTGGGTCTTGCATGGGAGTCAAAGCCTGTTATAAACGGGAATAAAGTTTACTTAGCATCTCCCGGGATACATAATATTCTATTTACTCTTGATATTAATTCTGGTGAAGCAATAAACACTGTGAAACAACTTGGAGGCAGAGCTTATGGTACTCCAGCTTATGCTTCAACACCTGTTGTGCTGAAGGATTATGTACTTATGCGCGAAATGGGGAGCAAATCAAATGCAATGGAGGTGGCATATATCAATAAAAGTAATTGGGAATTGGAAAGAAAAACATATTCCGGTCAAATTGATTACAGGGCCGGTTATGCTCCCCTTGCTGCTAATGAAAAATACATGGTTTTTCCTTTTTCAGATAATGATATTGAAGCTAGACCTCCTAAAGCACGAGGATTTAGTCGTATCATTTGTAAAGATACTAAAACCGGAAAACAATTAAGGGACATCAGTATAGGGTCAACATTTGCAGAGCCATTGTTGGATGATGACGAAGTGTTTGTAGGAACCAACGACGGTTATGTATATTCTTTTAAAGCATATGGGTCTGATTTAGAGAAGGAAAGAAGCAATCAGATCGCCATGTCAAAGGAGACGGTCATAAACTGGAAGTTTAAAGCAGATGATGCAGTAAACCGAAAAGTAGCAACAGATACGAAACAGGTTTATTTTGGCGCTAATGATGGAGTTGTGTATTGTCTCAACAAGATGAACGGAGATCTTGTATGGAAATATACGGTTGAAAATCCTATTGCGGAATCATTCCGCCATTTCTCAACGCCATTAGTATCAGGTAATCGTATTTTTATAGGTTCTGCGGATAAGCATCTATATTGTCTCGATGCTTCTAGTGGTAAACTTATTTTTAAATATGCATCCAGCGATTGGGTTCGTGCCTGCCCAGTGGCAACAGAAGCCAACGTCTATTTTGCTTCTATGAACGGCGATTTATATAATATTGATTTCAGTGGTAAAGAACCAAAAGAGGTATGGACAAAACGTATTGGAGACCACTGGGTTTATGCCGATCTTGCCCTTTCAGGGGATAAACTTATACTGAATGATTCTGATCTTTACAGTTATTGTATTAACACCAAAAATGGTGATGTTTTATGGAGATTTAGTATTCTCAAAGGATTTCATCAAAAAGATGGTTACAGAATACTAACCGATCAGATAGCAGGCGGGGGTTATTACCAGTCTAAAGTAACTGCAGCTGAAGGGAAAGTATTCATCGGAACACCTTCTCGTTTTGTTTATGCTATGGATGCCGATAATGGTAAAGAGATATGGAAATTCGAGATGGGGGCGGCCATATCAGGAGCTCCAGTATTTGATAATGACAAAATTTATGTCGGCCAGCAAGGAGGAGAGGATGATTTTTATTGTCTTAATGCTAAAACAGGTGAACTCATATGGAAGCAGGATATTGGATGGGATTGGGGTTCCGCCTCGGTTTCTGATGGCTTAGTATTCATTCCAGGTATTGATGGTTATTTTAATTGTCTGGATGCTAATAATGGAAATATAATCTGGCGTTTCCGCATAGACCGATCGGTTTGCAGTGAACCTTTGGTTATGGGGGAATATGTATATTTTGGGGGATGGGATTCACACTTGTATAAATTTGAGAAGAGAACAGGGAAGCTGGTTTGGAAATTTCAGGGTGGAGGTTCCGACTCTGGCGTGGCCGTCGGATTTGATGGCAAAATACTCTGTCCGGGGGGTGGTAGCGGAGGCACAGGTATTAAAGTTATAGATGCAGAAACTTCTGAAGTATTGTGGAGACCTGAAATTATAGGTCATACCAATGGTACACCAGCATATCATAATGGGCAATGGTTTGTTTCAATTTGGGATGGACAATTAATAGCATTAGATGATAAAACAGGGAAGAAAAATTGGACTGTTAAAGGTGCCTCCGGTATTACTGGACCAGTCGTTGGAAATAATGGCTACGTTTACTGTGGATCAGGTGTAAACCCTTACTTTTTTGCATTTAAAGAGAAAGGGAATGGTGACGGAACAACAGACTGTCTATTCAGGGTTAAAATGGCCGGCGGCTTGTTAGAAGCAACACCTGCTCTTTATAGAGGCCGGGCTTATATTTTGAGTGGAGGAGGATATTTATATGCTATTGAATGATCCGAGAATAGACAATTAGCATAACTTATTAAAACGGAACTACTAATTAACCTAAATCAACCCTTTATAGGTATCATATTAAATTAATAAAACACACATTATAATTAAACAGAAATAATGAAAAACCTAAAACCACTTTATTACTTGACTTTTATTGCATTATTGATGGCACTATTATCATGTTCTTTCGACAAGGAGTTTATTCCGTTTGGAGAACCTGACATAGACCGTGTTAGAAAGGAAGTCATGGTATCACCAACTGATTCTGAAAATTTTGATGTACGTGTTAATACATTATCTTTATGGATGCGGTTCATGATGTTTTACGGAGCGGATGTTGTTATTGATCCACAAAAGTATAAGGAAAAAGCTCACTACTTTTACAACGATGTTGATGAGAATGGTAGATATATACTGAAAGCAAGTGAATATAGCCCTGAAACAGCTGTAGAAATTGATTACCGCTACAATATGCTGGAAGAGATGTGGACGGATTTCTCAAAAGACAAGGATCAATATATTGTTGAACTGAACCGTGATCTGTCAGACAATAATGGCGAGATTATAAACTGGTCTTCTCTTCGAGGAGATCCCCAATTAACCGCAGCAACCACCGAACCTGGACCAATGAAGGGAGAAGTTCACTGGAAGTATCCAACTCCACATATGTGGCTCACCCGTCCTGCATTCGATAAGGGTAGAGCCTATGTAGGTTCACCGGGAGTATCCTATCTGGCATACTGTATAGATACAGAAACAGGAGATTATATTTGGAAATCCATACCAAAAGGCAATGGGCTTAGAACGCGTTATTACGGGCCACGTTCCTCCTCACCGGTTCTCATTGCCGGCGCCAATATGATTAGCAGACGTACACAAGCAAGATTAGGCGACGAGCATTTTGTTTATATTAATAAAGAAACGGGGGTTCAGCAAAAGGGCATAAAAAACAATGAGTTTTTGAATTCCAGTTCTGGCTATGCACCATTTGATGGAAATGAAGAATATCTTGTTTACCCCCAGGGCATCCAGCCGGTAGTGCAGGGAAAGCAGAAGCTCTATGTCAATCAGATTGAGTACAGAAAGATAAGAGAAGATTTTCCCTTTGACAGCCTTGCCTGTAAAAGTACTAAAACGGGCAAGTTGATATGGAAGAAATATATGGGCGAGTTTTATGCTGAGCCTCTATTGGACAACAACC
>NZ_JAKMCP010000005.1 GCF_022662105.1 Aestuariivivens sediminis
CATTGAACCATTACATCGCCTCTGAGCTTACGGCCACCACCGGTGACTGCAACGATAATGATGCGGCCATACACCCTGGAGCCACCGAGGTGTGTGATGGTATTGACAACAACTGTAATGGCCAGACCGACGAAGGGGTTAAGACCACCTATTATGCCGATAGCGATGGCGACGGCTATGGGAATCCGGCATCGACTACCCAGGCCTGTTCACCACCTTCGGGTTATGTCAGTAACAACACGGATTGTGATGATACGGATGCCAATGTGAATCCGGGTGAGACGGAAATATTGGATAATGGTAAGGACGATGATTGTAACCCAAGCACCTTGGACAGCTCAGCTGACGTTGACGATGATGGGGATGGTTTTACAGAAAATGAAGGCGATTGTGATGATACAAATCCGGATATCAATCCAAATGCAATAGAAATATGCGATGGCAAGGACAATGACTGTGATGGTCAGACTGACGAGGGGGTGACCACCACCTATTATGCCGATAATGACGGGGATAACTACGGCGATCTCTCATCACCCACTCAGGCCTGTTCGCTACCCCCGGGCTATGTGCTGAACAACACGGACTGCGATGATACGGACAATACGGTCTATCCCGGAGCCCCGGAACTGTGTGATGGCAAGGACAACGACTGCGCCAATGGGGTGGATGATGGAGTAGTGTTCCAAGATTACTATACCGATGCCGATGGCGACGGCTATGGCGATGCCGGGGATGTTCCTGAGAGTTCATGCTCGGCCGTTTCAGGAAAGGTGACCAATAATTTGGACTGTGACGATACGGATGATACCATTTACTCGGGAGCCCAGGAGCTGTGTGATGGCAAGGACAATGACTGCAATGGACAGACCGACGAGGGGGTGACCACCACCTATTATGCCGATAACGACGGGGATAACTATGGGGATCCGGCATCGACCACCCAGGCCTGTTCACCACCTTCGGGTTATGTCAGTAACAACACGGATTGTGATGATACGGACAATACGGTCTACCCCGGAGCACCGGAGCTGTGCGATGGCAAGGACAACGACTGCGCCAATGGGGTGGATGATGGCTTACTCTTTGAGGATTACTATACCGATGCCGATGGAGACGGTTATGGCGATGCCGGGGATGTTCCGGAGAAGTCATGCTCGGCCGTATCAGGAAAGGTGACCAATAATCTGGACTGTGACGATACGGATGATACCATTTACTCGGGAGCCCAGGAGCTGTGTGATGGCAAGGACAATGACTGTAATGGCCAGACCGACGAAGGGGTTAAGACCACCTATTATGCCGATAGCGATGGCGACGGCTATGGGGATCCGGCATCGACTACCCAGGCCTGTTCACCACCTTCGGGTTATGTCAGTAACAACACGGATTGTGATGATACGGACAACACGATCTATCCCGGAGCCCCGGAACTTTGCGATGGTAAGGATAACGACTGTGATAGCCAAGTGGATGAAGGGTTTACGGATACCGATAGTGACGGCATAGCAGATTGCATTGATAATTGTCCAACCGTTGACAACTCTGATCAATCTGATGTGGACAATGACGGTATTGGTGATGCTTGTGAGGGACTCGCTGTAGAAAGTCTTACCTTGAAGGATATCACCATTTTCCCTAACCCTTTTAATAGTGATATTACCATTCAATTGCCTCCCAGGTTTAATAGCACCCTATTCACGCTAACCCTATTCGATATCACCGGAAAAAGGATTACGGTTCGCGAAAAAACAGTGATACATGGCAAGATTGAACTGGGGTATTTAGCAACTTTGGATCAAGGCCTATATCTCCTAAAACTAACATCTTCAGAAAGCGGTAGTCTTATAAAGCGTTTGGTAAAATTTTAATACGGTATTATAAAAAATGGGCTCTTAATACATTTTTAGAGCCCATTCTTCCATTTGAATAGTTGCGTTAGTTATCTTATTGAACAAATAATTTCTTAGTAACTTCGTTGGTGCCATCATTGAGTTTCACAAAGTACATACCGGTGTTTAGGTGAGAGATATTTAATTCGGTATTTTGATTGTAAGGTGTTCTGGACATGCCTTTAACCAATTTCCCTTGAAGATTATAAATAGCGATATCTACATTGGCACTGGATAATGAATTAAATTTAAAATAAACCATATCACGAGCCGGATTGGGGTACATTTTAAAAGAATATTCAAAGGCATCTTCAATTCCTAAAGCCGGTAATTCAGCAACACAGATATTGAAGGTTCCAAGTTCCAGGTTCGCGAAAGACCAGACCCGTACATATAAGGTTTCACCAATGGAATAATTTCCACTGATATCAGTCGCTTGGATTAAAGAGAAAGCGCCCACACCATTGTCGTCATCACAGGATAGCTCGGTTAATCCGGCACAAGATCCAGAATATATCGACATCATGGTATCGGTTATGGATCCGTCATCCTCACTGGTTTCAACATTGAAATTTCCAGTATTTGGAACAACAAATTTATACCAAACGTCTCTACCACCATAGGAATCGGGTTCGGGACAGCCCGGAGCCGCAACACCAGAATCAGTCGCATTGTTCGAGCCTAACTTGACGTCAGAACAGGATACATCCGGAATTATTTCGGTTGCATCAGCACAAATGTCGTTGGTCGCTGCGGGAGGTGGTGTAAATTCAACAGCACATATATTAAAGGTGCCCGTGGCACCACCATATCCCCAAAGTCTGATATAGATGGTTTCGGATGCCGGATGGACCACTTCAAAGGCAGCCATTAAGTCATCCCCATTCAAATAGGCATCATCGTTACAGCCATAGAAGTCCAACGCACCACATGTACCGGTATAGATTGCCATACCGTTATCATCCAGTGTACCACTGGAGGTTTCAACCCTAACGCCTCCGGAGGCAGGCATGACGAGTTTGTACCAGAGGTCACCACCGGTAAAATTACATCCGGGATCACCTGCAGAGGACGTCGCCGTGTTGTTTAAATCAACTAGAATTTCACTGGTAGAACAGCTTCCAGTAATATTTAAGATATCAAAAGCTCCTGAACAGTCATCATTCGCGGGCTGCGCATAAACTCCGGTAGCATATAAAATGGTTAATAAAAAGAAGAGCGTAATTTTTTTCATAAGGATTAAGTTTTAGAGAGTTCTAAAATTATAAAAAAATAAAACAACTGGGGTCGTTTTATGGTTTAATCGTCGGATTAATTAGTTTAAAAGAAGATTTCAAAGAGTCTGTCAAAATAAGAAGTCAACTTTTTGATAAAATACGGAATAAAAGTTTCATGGTGTCCCTCTATTGGGTACTTGCGAATAGACGGTAATGGATATAAAAAAGGCGCGAGGAGTAATTTAAAATAAATTCGTTAGAAGACAGATATCCACCTGAAAGTAAGGTGGATCCCGATAGGAATGCTCGGGGTTGAAGGGCCGGTCAATTCTGATGAGTACCGACATGTCCTGTCCAAATGAAGCGATTGAAACATCACAACAGACTGGTCTTAAGCCATGAGTCCGTAGTTGGTAAATATGAGTCTTTAGGCTCTTTTTGGACGTTAGTGATCTTTAGATTTAAGCTATCACATATTACTTACCACTGATTACTCCTCCTTTACCAGTCGCTCCAGGGTATAGGTAATGAGCCTGTCAACGGTTTTACCCGGATTTTTACTAAAGGTCCCGAGGGTTCTGTTTGCAATAATAGCATTTAAGGATACCGCCTGATGACCCATTAATTTGGATAAGCCATAAATAGCACTGGTTTCCATTTCCAGATTGGTGACACGTAAACCGTTGAAGTGAAAGGTCTGAATTTTTGAATTTAGGGATTCATCGTCCAACGGTAATCTTAGTATCCGGCCCTGCGGACCATAAAATCCAACGGCTGTAAGGGTGATGCCCTTATATGTATGCGCGCTTACCAATTGCTGCTCCAGAGCCTCACTGCATGTAATAAGCAGTGGCCGGGCTTTGAAAATGGGCCACTGGGTGTGCTGTATAAACGCGCGTTCCATTTCCGGATTGGTAATGTTCCCAGTTTGGTAGCTGTGGAGCATACCGTTCAAATCCAGTCCATATTCACTAATCACAAAGGCATCTAAAGGAATATCCTCCTGAAGTGCACCGGAAGTCCCAATTCTGATGAAATTGAGGGTGGTGATATCTTCTTTAACCATTCGTTTATTAAAATCGATATTGGCCAGTGCGTCGAGCTCATTGATTGCGATATCAATGTTGTCCGGTCCAATACCGGTGGAAATGACCGAGAGGTGTTTGCCTTTATACCATCCCGTATGGGTTTTAAATTCCCTTTTTTGGGTTTTAAATTCTATAACTTCAAAATGTTTGGAAACTTTTTCCACCCGATCCTGATCTCCAACCAGAATGATGGTGTCGGCTATATGTTCAGGTTTGAGGTTAAGATGATAAATACTACCGTCCGGATTTAAAATAAGTTCAGAATCATTTATGGGCATGAATGGGATTTTTATAATGAGGTGTTTTCATCGTGTTGTTAAAATTTTACAAAATGCATAGAGCCATAACCATAACTTGGTCTAACCTCCAACGCGCTTCACGTTAAACCCTTTGTCTTTTAAAATTTGCATGATATTATCGCGATAGTCGCCTTGGATAATTATGGTATCGTCTTTAAAACTACCACCAACACTCAGTTTGGTTTTAATGGCTTTCGTCAACTTTTTAAAATCCTCATAGGCACCGGTATATCCCTCAAGGATGGTTACCGCTTTACCTTTGCGCTTTTCATATTTACACAAAATGGGATCCTCCTGGAGCCATAACCCTTCGTCCTTTTGATCTTCTTTTGGTTCGTCTTCTGAAATGTGGTCTGGAAATAAGTTTTTTAACTGATCTTGTAAATCCATTTCTTACTATTTTTTTATAAGACCAAGCTCTACAAGGCGTTCATTTAAAAATTCTCCGGCGGTGATGTCTTCAAACTTTTTTGGGTTAGCGTCATCAATGCAACTTTCCAGTACATCGAGTTTCATACTACTTATGGGATGCATAAAGAAGGGAATCGAGTATCTTGATGTACCCCACAATTCTTTGGGAGGGTTGATAACCCGATGAATGGTTGATTTTAATTTATTGTTCGTATGTCGCGATAACATATCGCCAACATTTATCATAAGCTCGTCCGGTTCCGCTATGGCGTCAATCCATTCCCCTTTGAGGTTCTGTACTTGGAGACCACGACCATGGGCACCCATAAGTAAGGTAATCAGATTAATATCACCGTGGGCGGCGGCTCTTACCGCTTCTTTGGGCTCTTGGGTGATAGGAGGGTAATGAATAGGTCTTAAAATGGAGTTACCATTATGGATATATGGATCAAAATAGGTCTCTTCCAAATCCAAATGCAAAGCCAAGGCCCGTAATACATACTTTGCCGTTTTTTCCAACATCTTATAGGTTTCCTTGCCTACTGTATTGAACTCGGGTAATTCTTCCACATATACATTATTCGGGTATTCCTTTTCAAGTTTGGGGTTGTCTTCAACATACTGACCGAAGTGCCAGAACTCTTTTAAATCCCCTTCCTTTTTTCCTTTGGCGCTTTCCTTTCCGAAAGAGACATAGCCCCGTTGACCACCAATATCGGGAATCTCATATTTTTGTTTTATTTCCAAGGGCAAATTAAAAAAGTTTTTTACTTGCTCATACAGGGTCTTTACCAATTGGTCGTCCAGGAAATGTCCTTTTAAAGCCACAAAACCAATCTCCTGGTAAGCTTTACCAATAGCATCTACGAATTGTTGTTTTTTTTCTGCATTTCCGGAAATGAAATCATTTAAATTAACACAAGGGATGGTTGTCATAGAAATTTTATTACATGTAGCTTTACAAAAATACAAAAACGTAATAATAGTTATCGTGTTATTTGGCTTTATTAGTCCTATTGGATTTTGAAGGATGAACTCCATTAAAGATTAATATCCCCTGTAATGGAGTCATTAGCTTTTTTTAGAATAAATATGGGGATATAAATCTTCAATACGTTCGGCATTCAACACATAAGATTCCTGTGAACACCGGTTTTAGTCCATAATTTTTCATTCTATGAACCTAAACTTTAAATGAAAAATTTCATGTACATTTGATACAGGCAATAATTAAGTTTATGGTCAATACAATGGCTTCTACTTCTTTTCATTATAACGTAAATAACCTGAGTTCTGAGGATTTGATTCATCTGTATAAGACTATTTTAAAACCTAGACTTATAGAAGAAAAAATGCTTATCCTTTTACGGCAGGGAAAAATAAGCAAGTGGTTTTCAGGAATTGGTCAGGAGGCTATTGCGGTGGGTGTCACTATGGCGCTTAAAAAAGAGGAATATATCCTTCCCATGCACAGGAATCTTGGTGTATTTACGACCAGGGGTATTCCACTTTCCCGACTTTTTTCACAATGGCTGGGTAAGGGCAACGGGTTCACCAAGGGACGCGATCGCTCATTTCATTTTGGCACCCAGGAGTTCAATATTGTGGGGATGATTTCTCATTTGGGACCCCAATTAGGGGTTGCGGACGGCATTGCCCTGGCTTCCAAATTAAAGCATAAGGCACAGGTTACGGCCGTATTTACCGGAGAAGGTGGTACCAGTGAAGGCGATTTTCATGAGGCCTTAAACGTTGCCTCGGTTTGGCAACTGCCGGTCCTTTTTTGTGTTGAAAATAACGGCTATGGTTTATCTACACCGACACATGAACAGTACCATTGTGAACACCTGGCAGATAGGGCATTGGGTTATGGCATGGAATCTCATATTTTGGACGGCAATAATATAATTGAAGTATACACTAAGGTTTTGGAATTGACTGAAAGTATGCGGAGGCAACCACGACCCATTTTAGTGGAGTTTAAAACCTTTAGGATGCGTGGACATGAAGAAGCAAGCGGAACAAAATATGTTCCTCAGGATATAATGGATTCATGGGCATCTAAAGATCCTGTAGTTAATTTCCAGTCCTTTTTAAAAGAAAAAGGGCTTCTTAATGATGCTGAAGTTATAGCCATTAAAGAAGATATACTAACTGAAATCAATACCCATTTGGAGAGGGCCTTTGAAGAAGAACCCATTCATTCCACCATCGAAATGGAACTCTACGACGTGTATAAGCCATACGACTATAAGGATATTCAACCGAATACTGAAACACCTACCATCAGATTTGTCGATGCCATCTCTCAGGGCTTAAGGCAAAGTATGGAACAGCATCCCGATCTGGTTATTATGGGACAGGACATTGCGGAATATGGTGGGGTGTTCAAGATAACTGAAGGCTTAATGGAACAATTCGGGAAGGACCGAGTACGGAACACCCCCATATGTGAGTCTGCCATAATTGAGGCAGCCATGGGGCTTTCCATTGCAGGTATGAAGAGTATAGTGGAAATGCAGTTTTCAGACTTTGTGTCATCAGGTTTTAATCCGGTGGTTAATTATTTAGCAAAAACTTATTACCGTTGGGGACAAGAGGCCGATGTGGTTATTCGCATGCCATGTGGAGGAGGTGTGGCTGCCGGACCATTCCATTCTCAGACCAATGAAGCCTGGTTTACCAAAACACCCGGATTAAAAGTGGTATACCCTGCCTTCCCATATGATGCCAAAGGCTTGTTGGCTACTGCGGTGAATGACCCAAACCCCGTGTTGTTTTTTGAACATAAAGGTTTATATAGAACCATTAGGCAAGAGGTCCCTCAGGATTATTATACCTTACCTTTTGGACAGGCCTCAATGTTAAAGGAAGGTCATGAAGTGACCGTTATAGCCTATGGTGCTGCCGTGCATTGGGCTTTGGAAACCCTGGACCGCCATAACCATATTTCTGCGGATGTCATCGATTTGAGAACGCTTCAACCTTTGGATAGCGCGACTATATTTTCATCCGTGAGGAAAACGGGTAAAGTCATTATTTTGCATGAAGACTCCCTATTTGGAGGTATTGCCAGTGAGATATCGGCGATGATAATGGAGGACTGTTTTGAGTATCTGGATGCCCCCGTAAAGCGAGTAGGCAGTTTAGAAACGCCAATTCCTTTTGCGCCTCCGTTAGAAGACCAATATTTACCCAAACAACGCTTTGAGGAAGAATTAAAGTTGTTGTTGCAGTACTAAAATTAGGATATGGATTACGTTACTCTATTTTTTAAAGCAATTAAAGGCACCATTGATTGGACCTGGCGTTCGATAACCTTCGATGTATCCTGGTACAATAATTACTTCTGGGGTTTAATTATAATATCACTTGTGGTATGGGTATTGGAAATTTTATTCCCCTGGCGAAAGGAGCAGTCCATTTTTAGAAAGGACTTTTGGTTGGATGCATTTTATATGTTTTTTAATTTCTTCATATTCGCCATAGTCATAAGTGGGGTTTATAAAATTTTGGAGGTATTTTTTTCCGAATATGGTATCACGATGACCTCCATTTCAATTATAGACATATCACATATTTCAAAATGGAGCCAATTGCTCATTTTCTTTATACTACTGGATTTTGTTCAATGGTTTACACATGTTCTCTTACACCGTTTTGAGATACTTTGGCGGTTTCATAAAGTTCACCATTCGGTCAAGGAAATGGGCTTTGCTGCCCATTTGCGCTACCACTGGATGGAAAATGTGTTGTATAAACCGCTTAAAGTCTTTGCTGTCATGGTACTGGGCGGTTTTGTTCCCGAACAGGCGTTTATCGTCCATTTTGTAGCCATAACCATAGGTCATTTAAATCATGCCAATATCAAATTAACCTATGGTCCGTTAAAATATATATTCAATAATCCGGTTATGCATTTGTACCATCATGCTTATGCACTTCCTGATAGCAGAAAATATGGGGTGAATTTTGGAATAAGCCTAAGTTTTTGGGACTATCTTTTTAGGACCAATTACATTCCGGAAGCGGGCGGAAAAATTCTTTTAGGATATAAAGATGATCAAAACATGCCTCGAAATTTTTTTAAGCAGCTTTATTACGGGTTTAAAAGGGGGGATTAATTAGTGAAGCGTTTTGGCAATAGCCTGCACCTCATCCAGGACTCTAAGCAAGTTGCCGCCCCAAAGCATGGCAATCTCATCTTCGGTATACCCTCTTTTTACGAGCTCGAGGGTGACATTTAAGGTTTCTGAGGCATCATACCAGCCCTCAATACCGCCGCCACCATCAAAATCACTACTGATACCCACATGTTTGATGCCCATTTTTTCAACAAGATAATCGATGTGGTCCACCAAATCATAAACATTCACGGCAGGTGGTACATCTTTCATTTTTTCCAGTTTTTTTCTGACCAAAGTCGTCATGATATCCCAATATTCATAGTAAACTTCTCGTTCCGTGTTTGGCAATGTTGAAATGGCTTCCTTGTCTATCCATTTAACCCCTAAGGAATCCATAATTGCCTTTCCCAATTGAGTTTCAATGTCAGAACGCGCATTCACTTTTTCTGAATCCAAATAGCCTGCGAAAGCTACCGTTTGCACAACACCACCATTGTTTTTCATCCATTCCAATTGCTCATCGTCTAAATTTCGACTATGATCGCATAGCGCCCTTGCTGATGAGTGGGAGGCAATAAGCGGGGCTTTACTAAGTTGGATCATTTGCCTCATGGCTTCTTTTGAAGGATGGGATACATCGATCATGATACCTAATCGGTTCATTTCTTTAATCACCGCTTTGCCTAAATCACTAAGGCCATGATGCAACCAAACGCCATCTTTTTCTCCTGTATTGCTGTCAGCCAGTTGACTATGACCATTATGTGCTAAGGACATGTAACGCGCTCCAAGGTTATAGAATGTTTCTACCCGGGTAATATCGAGTCCAATGGGGTAGGCATTTTCAACCCCTATCATCGCCACTTTTTTCCCGGAATTTAAAATGTGTCTGGCTTCTTCGGATGTAGTGGCCAAAGCTATTTGATCCGGTGCGAGGTCTTCAACGAGTTTATGAATGGCATTAAACTTAGCCATGGCGTTATCCAAGGCCATTTGATAGCCCTTGCCAGTTAAGGAATCCTGTCCGGTGTAAACACTAAACCAGACCACATCCAAACCTCCGGCTTTCAATTTGGGGAGCGTGACTTGGGTATTTAGGTCCTGGGTATAGTTTATCGAATCGGTAAAATGTTTCACATTAATATCACAATGGGTATCCAGGGTCAATATCCGATTGTGAATGGCTTTGGCCTTTTCCATGTAGTCCGGGGTTTCGTTTTCGGGTTTCGAATTATTTTTACAGGAACAAATAACGAGAAGACATCCTAAAATTAGGGATTTATGCAACATTTTGATGGTTGGTTTAATTGATGGTAAATTACAAAAAATAACATATTATAATTATATTTAACTTATGATTATGCGGATAACGATATTAACTATTGTTTTTTTGAGTTTGTGTAGCTGTAAAGATTCAGATTTATATGCCGACTACAATTGGCATACTATTGAAGTAACCGCTACGGCGTATAACTCATTAAGTAATCAAACGGATGATGACCCTCACATTACGGCCTTTGGAGATAGTTTAGTCCCTGGTCTTCGGTATATAGCCGTATCACGCGATTTATTGAAAAAGGGCCTAAAGCATGATACACCGGTTAAAATTGAAGGTTTGGATAGCATTTATGTTGTAAAAGATAAAATGCATTACCGATGGAAAAACCACATCGATATTTATATGGGACTTAATGTAAAGGCAGCGATGGCATGGGGTAGAAAAAATGTAACTATTGCTTATGGCATTCCAAAATAAGCGATTCTATTGTGGCTTGTTATTTTAAACGCCACAGGGCTGCCTTCTCAGGTTTAGAAATAAAATTTAGTCTTTAAAATCCCCGGTTTTTTAGGGAATAAAAAAAGGTCTAGAAACTATTGGATTTCTAGAAAGCCCTTTTTATTGGTGTCTTATCCCAATAAAAAGGGCTTGTTTTTAAGGCGAGTGACCTATTGAAAAATATAAACGATAGGACATTATTTGCAGGCCGTTGGGGCCTAATCCTCTTTGCGGTGCTGATAGAAATCATCGTAACAGGGTTTCAGGTTCTGCGTCGTGAGTTAATGAGCGTATCGTTTGGTCCCTTTCCAAACATCTTCGTGGTTGTATAACCTTAAAAGTTGTCGGGTATGTAACAAACAGTTGTCGATTAACTGATTTCTATGTCTGGATATTTTTATAACAGAGTTCATTTTTATTGATGGTTTGGATTGATGTTCTTTTTAAAGGCTTAAAAAAGACGCTACTTATCTGTAACGTCTTTTGCTGTTCCAATTGTAACTTTTAGAATTTGGTAAGTTACTGGTCAATTGATTGGTGTGTAAAGTTCTCATTGTTTTTCGTTTTTTAATTGATTTATACTTGATAGACGACAAGCTTTTAATTTTGTTACAGTACTATGTATAGCATAATAGTAATTTAACAAATTTTAACACTTTACGGGGTTTTTATGATGTATTTGGGGCATTTATTTAAAAAAATGGACGGCTTTGGGAATGATTTTTGTTAATTAATACTCAAAATTAGGATTCAATAAAGAAGTTTATCAATAAAAAAATATCTTTGACTTACCTTTGTAACGGGTATAAAAATTGAATCAGAACTGTTTTAAATTGATGAAAATAAATGTATTAACTTATATTTTGTTGTGCTGTTCGGTATCCATTTGTGCTCAAATTGACACCGAAAAGAAGCTTAAGATCGTTCCTGCTGAAGAAAGCAAAGAAGATTCTGCTACCATATTGCCATTAACCCCATCGAAACCGGCGGATGACAGTTTTAGTGATTTGGCAATTCCAAAAATATCCAAAAGCCTCGAAGTTCCTGAAAAGCCATTTTCCATGTTTCCGGAAGAGGAGTTTGGCAATCCCGGAGAATTATATCAAAAGCGGATTAGTAAAAATATAGATGATTTAACATTATCAAAAGAAGAAATAGAACGACGAAACGGAAGTACAACGGATCAGTATTTAGGAGATTTTAAGAGTAATGCCGAATTTGTAAATGTCATTTATCGCGATCATGGTTATACCGATGGCGACATCATTCAGGTTTTAGTAAACGATGATATTGTTCATGCCAGAGTTTATCTGACAGGTGGTTTTAAAGGATTCAAACTTAATTTGCTCAAAGGATTCAATAAAATTGATTTTTTAGCTTTAAATCAGGGCGAATCGGGTCCGAATACAGCGGAGTTTAAAGTTATTGACGATCAAGGTCATATTGTATCACATAATCAATGGAACCTCGCCACGGGGGTAAAGGCAACCGTTATTGTTGTCAAGGAAGAGTAGTTTAGGATAGAATGTGATCTATATGTTTTAATTCTTCGGTATTAAACTCCAAATGATCCAATGCTTTTACATTTTCCTTTAATTGGCTGGTCGAACTGGCCCCAATAAGTACAGACGCGATTTGGGGTTGTCTCAAGATCCAGGCAATGGCCATTTGCGATAACTTTTGACCTCGGTGTTGTGCTATGGAATTGAGTTGTTTTACCTTTTCAATAGTACTATGTACAACGTCTGCATTTAAAAATATGGAGTTTCCACCGGCTCTGGAATCTTTGGGAATACCGTTTAAATACCTATCGGTTAGCATGCCCTGTGCGAGAGGAGAAAATGCAATACCTCCAATACCATTGGCTTCTAATGTATGTAACAGACCATCTTCAACCCAACGATCAAACATTGAATAACGGACCTGGTTGAGTATAAAGGGGACGTTCAAGCGTTTTAAAATCTCAGCGGCTTTTTGGGTATCTTCGGGATTATAGTTAGAAATCGCCGCATAGAGGGCTTTGCCTTGCCGCACGATATCTGCTAATGCACCCATAGTTTCTTCCAAGGGTGTATTGGGATCTGGCCTGTGATGATAAAAGACATCAACATAGTCCATCCCCATACGTTTCAAACTTTGATCCAAACTGGAAATTAAATATTTCCTGGAACCCCATTCACCATAAGGCCCCTCCCACATGAGATACCCTGCCTTAGTGGCGATAAAAAGCTCATCTCGATACGATTTGAAATCAGATCGGAGGATTTTTCCAAACTGCTCTTCTGCCGATCCCGGAGGTGGCCCATAATTATTGGCGAGATCAAAATGCGTTATTCCCAAATCAAAAGCGCAATGTAAGACGTCTCGGGCGTTGTCATAACTATCATTAAATCCAAAGTTATGCCATAATCCTAAAGAAATCGAAGGCAGCAGTACACCACTTTTTCCTGTTCGGTTATAGGTCATGGTATCATAGCGGTTTTTGTCGGGTTGGTAGGTGTTCATTTAAATCGTTCTAATTATATTAAACTTTTAGGAAGAATTTTATAGCAACAATAAGTAGAATAAAGGCGATAAAGGCAATTAGTATCCATATACTGCCTGAATAAAACCGTTTATGAAGTTGTAAATCTTTTTTATAGGTCATGGCAATAACAATAACAAAGACTATAAAAAATAAAACTCCAAAAATGATTTGACCTTTACTGAACATATAGTTATTTTTATGCAAATTTAAGGAATATATGAAGAATAAAATAGAGGCGGTAAAAGCATTTCATAAAGCTTTTAAAATAGGTCATCGTGAAACTCCAAAAGCCAATTTGGGACATGAAAAAAACAGGTTGCGATTTAATTTGATGCGTGAGGAGAATGAAGAATACCTGGAAGCGGCCAATAATAATGATTTGGTTGAAGTGGCTGATGCTTTAGGTGATATGTTATACATTTTGTGTGGTACCATCATAGAGCATGGTATGCAATATAAGATTGAAGAGGTTTTTGATGAAATTCAACGCAGTAACATGAGCAAATTGGGAGAGGACGGAAAACCGATTTATAGAGAAGATGGAAAAGTTTTAAAGGGGCCTAACTATTTTAAACCCAACATTCAATCGATTTTAGATAAATAAAAAAGGGAAGTTTTAAACTTCCCTTTTTTATTTTATTCAACCTTATAGCGCCATCCAAAAGGATCTTCAGCTTTATTGGTCTGTATATCTGTAATACGTTTTTTTAAGTAACTGGCATAAGTCTCCTTCATTTCAGGCAAATCATAATCCTTACCATTGTAACCAAATCCGGAAATGGGGGAAACAACAGCTGCAGTACCTGCTCCGAACATTTCTTTTAACGAACCTTGCTGTGCAGCCTCAACGACCTCATGAACGCTTAATTTCCTGACATCCACTTTTATTCCTTCAGATTGTGCTAACTCTATAATGCTTTTACGGGTGATACCATCCAAAATACGATCGCTGGTTGGTGCGGTAATTAAGGTGTCATTGATGCGAACAAAAATGTTCATTGCACCGGCTTCCTCAATGTATTCATGTGTATTATCATCGGTCCAAATGACCTGCTGGTAGCCTTTTTCTACGGCCAGCTGGGTAGGGTAAAACTGTCCGGCATAATTACCACCGGCTTTGGCAAATCCCACTCCACCATTTGCAGAACGGGAATAGTTTTGTTCAATAAGGACCTTTACTTTCCCAGAAAAATAGGATCCGGATGGGGCCGTGGCAATGATAAATTTATAGGCATCGGCCGGCGACGCATGAAATCCGTTTCCGGAGGCAAAAACAAATGGTCTTACATATAATGAGCTGCCTTCATTTTTAGGGATCCAGGCCTGATCCACTTTAAGTAAAGCATTCAGACCGTCCATAAAATAAGCTTCTGGCAATTCCGGCATGGCCAATCGTTTCGAAGAGATATTTAAACGCTTAAAATTGTCTAATGGACGAAATAACCAGACGCTATTCTCAACATCTTTGTAGGCTTTCATGCCTTCAAATACGGATTGACCATAGTGAAAAATTTTAGCCGACGGATCAAGTGTAATAGGTTGATAGGGCACAACTTTAGGCGCATGCCATCGACCTTCGTTATAATCACATACCAGCATATGATCCGAAAAGACAGTACCAAATTTCAAATGATCAAAATCTACCTCATTAATCTTAGAGGTTTTACTTTTTATAACCTCTATATCGTTGATTACCGTGTTCATAGTCTAATTATTTATGCACAAATTTAAGTAAAAAGGATTTTAAAAATAGGTATATTTACACAAATCGTTTAAAATTTAAATTTTTGCAACATGAGATTTATAATCGTAACGTTTATCAGTTTATTGATGTCATTATCCTGTAAAAATGAAGCTGAAAAACAAATGGATGAAGACCATGGAGCAGCTCCTAAATACGTCTCCTTTGGTAAAAAGATTACAGCAGACGATGCGGAATGGGCAAAATCAATGCTTTCCTATTATCATACCCTTAAGGTTGGGGATACCATGACCTCTAAATTCAAGGCAACGGTCAGTGATGTCTGCCAGGTAAAAGGGTGTTGGATGAAGCTGACCTTGGATGATAAAAGCGAGGTAATGGTTAGATTTAAAGATTATGGATTCTTTGTTCCTAAAACTATTAAAAATAAAGAGGTTATTGTTAGCGGATTGGCTTATATAGATGAGCTAACTGTTGAAGATCAGCGTCATTATGCTGAAGATGCAGGACAGCCTTCAGATGAGATTTCACGAATTACAGAGCCGAAACACATCTTTGCTTTTGAGGCAGATGGGGTTCTTCTAAAGCACTAATTTGGAACGACAAGTTATTATTACGGCTGACGGTTCATCGACCATACATTTACCCGATTGGAATGAACAATATCATTCAAAACATGGCGCCATTCAAGAGGCCTATCATGTTTTTATACATCATGGACTGCACCGTTGCTATCGTTTAAGGGGAACTCATGACCCTAAGATTTCTATTCTTGAAATCGGTTTTGGAACCGGCTTAAATGCATGGATTACATTATTGGAAGCTAAAACATTAAATATAACCATAGACTACGTTGGTGTGGAGGCTTATCCGGTGCCTATGGAAGAGGTTTTACAATTGAATTATCCTGAAATTTTGAATGCCGATGATGGTGCCAATACTTTTAAAACTTTGCATCGGCTGTCATGGGAAGCGCATCACGACATCAGTTCCCATTTTTCACTGACCAAACAGAAGAAATTTTTTAAGGAAATTGATGATGAAAACACATACCATCTTATTTATTTTGATGCTTTTGGTGCACGGGTACAACCTGAATTATGGACAGAATCTATTTTTAAACGGATGTTTCATGCGCTAAAGGATCAGGGTGTTTTAGTGACCTATTCAGCCAAAGGGAGTGTGCGAAGAGCTATGCAAAATGTAGGATTTACGGTTGAAAAATTACCCGGACCTCCGGGAAAGCGGGAAATGTTATGCGCCAGTAAACCCATTTCCTAATAACGGATTTGCTCATAGGTTCTGCTTTTATTGGAGATGAACTTGGCTTACAACAGGGTGGTGCGTGTATGACTCCTAATTAAATATAGACACCGGAGTGTTGTTTGTAAAATAATTAATTGTTAAACCTAATATAAACTGCTGGTATTCCATTTTTTCATTTTGTAATTTTATAAAAAAAGGAAAATGCGCGTATTAATAACGGGTGCGACTGGATTAATTGGACAAAAAATTGTGGAATGTTGCCATGAAGAGGGTATTAAAGTCAATTATTTAACAACCCGAACCTCCCAAATACAAACGGACGATGCGTATAAAGGATTTTATTGGAATCCGAAAACTCAAGAAATTGATAGCCAATGCTTTGAACATGTTGACGCTATCATACACCTCGCAGGGGCGACCATTGTAAAGCGTTGGACCCCCCGTTACAGAAAAGAGATTGTCTCCAGTCGGGTCGATACCACTCGTTTATTAATCAATGCCCTGAAGAGGGAATCGCATCATATAAAGCAGGTGATTTCAGCTAGTGCCATAGGTATTTATCCCGATTCTCAGGTCAATTATTACGAAGAGTCCTATAAAACGTTCGATGCTTCTTTTCTCAGTTCCGTTGTTCAACGATGGGAGCAAGCGGTGGATGGTTTTTCAGAATTAAACATTAATGTCTCAAAAATTAGGATTGGGCTTGTGCTTTCAGATCATGGTGGCGCCTTGCAAAAAATGGTCAAACCGATACGGTTAGGTTTTGGAGCAGCCTTTGGTTCTGGTAAACAATGGCAGTCTTGGATTCATATTGAGGACTTGGCCCGCCTATTTATACATATATTGAAAAATAACCTTGTGGGGACCTATAATGGTGTAGCCCCTAATCCCGTAACCCATGGAGAACTGATTAAAGGAATAGCCAGACAGGTTGGACGTCCGTTGATTTTGCCTAATATTCCACGTATTTTTATGAAATTGCTTTTGGGTGACATGCATACGTTGCTGTTTGAAAGTCAGCGGGTAAGTTCTAAAAAAATAGAAAATAAAGGATTTGAATTCAAATACAATAATCTAATACCTGCCCTTGATGACTTACTGTAAGGGTTGGTGTTAGTCCTCAACTCTATTCTCATCAAAGGCTGAGGGCAATAATTTTGGGATAAACTTAATCACCAATGGCAATAATAAGGCTCCGCCCGGGAGCATGAATATGGCCAGACTGGGTATGGTCTTGAATATATCCATGAGCTGTTCCTGTACTTTTTTTTGCTCTTCTGTATTTAGTTCCTTATGCGTCGATTTGGATAATAAGATGAGTAATTCTTTGCTATCCATTAATTCCTTGTACAACCGTTTCCTGTTTCTGGAGATGAGCTTACTAACCATTTTACTTGAGTTGTCATAAAAACTTTGCACAATATTTTTTGAACTAAGTATGGCAATATCATCCTTATGTGCCGTATAAAAAGAATTTACAAACACTATGGAGGCCTTTGTGTTTTCAGAACTTAAAAAAAAGTCTTGACCGAGTTGGGTTATGAATTTAATTTCATTGGCATCAATAACCCGGTCACTCCAACTGGCCATGCAGGACAGATCCAGAATATAATATTTTTCAATATCGCTTTTAACAAGTTTTACGGCCGTGTCATAGGGTAGACGCTCCGTATCCTGATAGCGCAACGAAGCTTCAAAAAGTTTAATTAGGCTTTCATCATATTGGTTTTTCTCCGATTTGGCATCAATGGCTTTCAAAATAATAGATTCTACAACGCTTTCCAATTGCCTGATATAGTCTATGGAAATAACGTTCTCCTTCAAATACTTTTTGTAGGCAAGGATATCCACGAACAATAAGGCATTAATTATAAAATAGTTGAAGTTTTTGGTGAGGACGTTATGATCAATATGAATTCGTTTATGAATCACTTTTTCCAGTTGTTCACTGGATTGTTTAGAGCTCAACAACCCTTGAAAAAAAGACGTTTTTAGTTCATTGATGGCGGTATAAAACTGCATAACACTGTCCACAAACTGGAGTTTGGACTGGGAGTTATGATGCGTATATAAAAAGGCGAGTAGTAAGTTTACCTTACACAGTTCATCCTCAGATAAGTCTTTTTTATCAAATATGCGGGCAACAATATCGAGATTGCTTCCAAAAATAAAGCCACAGGCCCTTAAGGCCAAATAGAACGTTTCTTCGTCATCGTTCAGAAAGGCGGTATTATGGGTTACTTCCTTTAACACCTTTTTTATCCAACCTGTAGCTGATGGGTTCATAAATTCAAAATAGACTGTAAAATTAAGTCTTTTGTAGAAAAGAACACATAAATGTATTTAACAAAATTTTAACAAAACCGAGTTTCCTATTACTTCGTAGGTATGCGTGAACGTCAAAAATTTATTAACAAAATTTCTTATTATGAAAAACTTAAAACAAATTTTAGGAATCGGGATACTCGCAGTGGCCGGTTTAATTTTTGTTGCTGCAGACCATATTGATGCACCAGCGGTGCAAGGTGGTGCAAGCGACATTACAGATTTTTATGCTTTCCAGGGTGAAAATACCGATAACATGGTATTTGTAGCCAATCTCCAGGGACTCCTGAGTCCCGCGGCCACATCAGCCGCCACTTTTGATGAACATGTTATGATAGAATTCAACATTGATAATACCGGAGATAACATTGAAGATTTGGTCATTCAGGCCGTTCCCAGGCAAGGAAAAATGTATGTTATTGGTCCTGTGGCACCAAGTAGCCCGGGTCTATCCAGTGTGTTGGATGTTAATAGTGTTAACGATGCTGTTTTTGTTGATATAACCGGCTATGGTTCTGAAGCCCGGATAAGTACAAAAAATAATATATCTGTATTTGCAGGGCCTAGAGACGATCCCTTTTTCATGGATTTTGCACAGTATAGTGAAATCATTGCAGGTAATGCCAGTGGATTTAATAATCCGGGAAGTGACACTTTTGCCGGAACGAATGTCATGTCTGTAGTGGTTGAGGTTCCCAAGGCCTTAATAGGAGGTACCGGAACCATAAACGTATGGGTAGAATCAAAAAGAAGACAATAATATAATCTTAAAATAAACCTTATGAAAAATTTAAAATTAGTATCAGGATATCTTTTTAGTGCATTACTGCTAATCGCTTGCAGTAAAAATGATGTACCGGGAAATGGAGAGGGTGTATATAACAACCCCGTCCTGTCAGGAACCTATATTCAAGAGGATCAAATGGGAAGACCCGCGGTGAACACCGTATTTGTGTCCTCCTCAAGTAAGGATGAATTCAATAGGACCACTCCGGATAATCAGGGTAATGCCTTTCAAGGCATGTTTGAAGCCAATTTGTTAGCCCTAAGTCCTGCTTATGCCAATGGTGGATTAAATGCATTGGGAATGGATGCTACCACTTTTACGACGGTGTTAGCAACCGATGTGTTGAATGTGTCCTTAGATGGAACGACCACATTTTATGATGGAACCAATCTATTAACCGGAAGGGCTTTAGCCGATGATGTGATTACCGTTGAATTACTATTGATTTTTGGAGGGGAGGATTTTACAGAATATCCGGCCCTATCCAATGACCATGTGGACGAAAACGACAAGCCTTTTTTGACCTCATTCCCATACTTAGCCTCACCGTGGTAAGAATAAAATGTCATCGGGGTGTGTTTTAGGGCATGCTCCGATTATTTAAAAAAAAACTAAAAACAATACTAAAATGAAACCTTCAATATTGACAATGATGGCTCTGGCCCTGTTACTTTCGAGTTGTAATGAGGTCGCAGACCATGTCACAAAACCAAGTGATTATAATTCCTATTTAGACACTCAGGAAAATGAGATGCTGCAACTGGCCGAAAAGGATTTAATATTTTGGGAAAATAAGCTAGAAAAAGAACCGGGACAATTTCCATATTTGGCCAAGGCAGCAGCATCTCTATCGCTTATGTTTAAAGAAACCGGTCGTATTGATTATCTAAAGGAAGCCGAATTAAAACTGGTTGAAGTCAATGAAAGAACAAATTATGGAACTAGCGGTTATTTAAGGGCTTTGGCAGGAATTTACATAGCCCAGCACCGTTTTAAAGAAGCCTTAAAGCTGTTGCACATCGCCGAAATTCATGGAGAAAAACTTAAGGCGACCCAAAACATGCTTTTCGATGTTCATTTGGAATTAGGGAATACCCATGATGCTTCCATGTATTTAAAAAACATTGAAAACTATATAGATTTCGATTTTCTTATTCGGCTATCCAAATGGAGTGATCACCATGGCGATCTGGATAAAGCCATACTCTATTTGAAAAAAGCATCAGAAATAGCTGAGTCCTCCAACGATCAACAACGCATGCAATGGACGTATACCAATTTAGCAGATTATTACGGACATGATGGCCAAATTAACCTGTCATACCACTTTTATTTAAAAGCACTGGCGCTTCATCCAAATGATGCCTATGCAATAAAAGGAATTGCTTGGATTGTATATTCTCATGAGCGAAATCCACAAGAAGCCTTACGGATTTTGAATGCGATTTCAAAAACCCATGAAACTCCGGATATCTATTTGTTCAAGGCAGAAATAGCTGAATATATTGGTGATAATACAGCTAAAAAGGAGTATTTAAATAACTATAGGACCCTGGTGAAGGACACCAACTATGGCGCCATGTATAATACATATAATGCCTTATTATTCACCGATACCTATCATGAACCAAAACGAGCGGCAACAATTGCCTTAGAGGAAATTAAAGATAGGCCAACACCCCAATCGTACGATTTATTGGCATGGGCCTATTACAACCATGGACATGTTCGGGAGGCACTGCAGATCATGGAAGAACATGTCGCCGATAAAACCTTTGAGCCCGACGTATTGTTCCATTTAGCTCAGATCTATAAGGGTAACGGTAAAGTCAAAGAAGCAAGCGCTCTTAAAAAAGAATTATTGGATAGCACCTTTGAATTAGGTCCGTTAATGGAAGAAAAAATTGAAAAGATTTAATTCCTTATAGCCATGAGTAAAGGATTTGCATTTTTTATTTTTATGTCGTTGGCGACCAGCATATTAAGCGGACAACCGGCAAAGCAAGAGGGATACGTAATGTCAAATATAAGAATGGATAATACAGTCCTCCCTAATCTTGTTGAACCAACGTATCAAATTGGTATTCTTTCCAGTGTGGTCCATGGAATTTCCTGCCAGTTAAAGGTTAGGGTAGAGGATGAGTTAACAAGTGAGGAAACGTATGTTTTAATTCAGGATGTTTCCTTTGTGGATATGGAGTTAACCTACACTATAAGTGATTTTCAAATAGGCTTTTTTATTGAAAACCTCTTGGGTTTCGGAGATGCCCGATTTGCCATTGAACCCAATTTAGAGCGTCGTGCAGGAGTCGCTGATATGGTTTATTTCACTCATGAAGCTCAATTTTTGGCAGGCATTAATATGACGTACAATTTTTAGTGATGCCTTCCCAAGCAATGTTTGGATGGGCTCGTTTTTTAGTGGTTTTGGTTGGTTGGTTGAAGGTGTCTGCGTCATGCAGGCACTTTCTTTTATTCGGATATTGTTCTGGATACCGTCCTATGGCTTAAAGCTAATAATCCAAGGATAGGTCCGATGGCCAATAGCATATAGATTGCGTTGGAATTTGTAAATTCATGGATCCTATTTATTAATTGAATACTGATGATGGTTATGGAAAAGCCCACGCAATTAACGATGGTTAGCGCCGTTCCTTTGATCTCTTTCGGGGCATTATGGGCGACTAGCGTCGAAAATAGAGGGGAGTCTGCAATGACCACCATACCCCAAAAGAATAAAAACCCCAAAAACAAAACTTCAGACTCAGTGCCAAAAACCAATGATGAGGTCAAGCAGCACAAGCATGATAGGAATAAAGCTATGGATGCCATTCGTTTAGCACCTATGATTTGAGAACCATAGCCTCCCAGCACACAGGCCAGTCCACCAATGCCTATAATAAGAAAGGATAACAAAGGCACATTAAAGGAGGTTTGAGGGTGTAAAATAGTATAAGTCTTAAGCATAATGGGCACAAAGGCCCAAAAGGTATAGAGTTCCCACATATGGCCAAAATAGCCAAAGGCAGACGAACGGAATTCTCGATTTTCAAAGACTTTGAAGAATGCGGAAAAGTGGAATCCCGAACTTTTTTTTCTAAAGGGACCATCAGGTACCAACAATACCATGAGCAAACCTCCTGTCGCGGCCAGAATCGAAATGACAATAATTACCGATCTCCATGAAAAAGAAGTTGTCAAATCCTTAACCAAATGTGGAAAGGCTGTTCCGACAACCAGAGCACCAACTAAAAATCCGAGCGATTTACCAAGGCCTTTGGTGTAGTAATCTGCTGCTATTTTCATTCCTACGGGATAGATACCTGCCAAAAAGAAACCGGTAAGAAACCGCAAGGTGAGTATGCTGGTTAAGGAATGGTGTTCCCAAATGAGTCCCATATTCGAAACAGACCCCAATAAAGCACAAACAAGAAATACCCTGGAAGGCGAATATCGATCCGCTATGGTTAAAATGGCAAAACTCAACGTTCCCGTTATAAACCCGAACTGTACCGCCGAAGTAAGATGCCCTAAAGCGCTTTGACTTAGGTTAAAACTAGCAATTAAGTCATTTAACACCCCATTTCCCGCAAACCATAAAGAGGTACAACAGAATTGTGATAGGACAATAACAGGAAGTATTATTTTTGCTGGTTTCATAGGGAATTCTACATCTCACCAAAAACATACAACAGATATTTGCTTAATCTGTTTGTAGACCTACGTCGATGTCTAATTTTTATGTAGAATGTTATCATGAGTTATTAGTTGGTGTCATGAAATCAAATTTGCAGGTGTAATCTTGGATGCCATTTTTCCAGAGCTCATTGAGATGTAATTACAGCGTTGCCAAGTTTAAACTTAGGCTACTAATATAATCTTTTTTGTAAAATCGTGTCTTAAGATTTTGGAGGGATAATCAAGAATTGGTGGTCACCACTCCTAATGTATACAATTGCTCCATAGTTGGCGTTGCACTTCCACCTTCTGGCTCTAATGTAATACCAAAGGCCTCACTTTGGTTTTGATTTTGTATTTCAAAGATTTTATTATCATCCGTTATAAAACTGTCCAAGGTACCCAGACTTACAGGTATTAACGGATTTAGGGTTAGGGACCATACCTGGTATACCTTGCCCTCCGGTGGTTCAGGTAATCCGGCAGCATCCAGAAAGATGCGCTGTTGGTCTTTATCCCAATATACCTTGGCATAGGTTTCGGTAAAATTTCCCTGGCCGGCTAACGGCACTTGGGTAATATTATCATCACGCAATACGGAGATCAAGGTTTTGGCATCGTTTAAGTTGGAATTGGCGGCTTCAATTTGTAGTTCTAAATACGATTTTTCTATGGTCACGTTTTGGATATTCGATTCCAGTTGTTTGTTCTGGTTCAGGGTCCAAAACAAACCAAGTGCCAAAATAATGGAAGCGGCCCAACCGGTATAAGTCACCCAATTGTATTTTGATTTCGCTACGGAAATGACCTTTGTTTGATTATTCTTAAAGGCTAATCTATCTTTAATGGTCGTAAAGGCGGTTTCGTCTTTATTTATGGATGTGGCTTCAGACAGGGCTATAATAGCCTGTTCTATCTCTAAAACTTCTTGTTCTAACTCAGGATATTGCTGTACTAGAGTATGGACTTCCTTGCTTTCTTTTTCGGAAAGCGCGCCAGCAACAAACAGCTCTAAAATACCGGATTCTATATATGCCTTAATATCCATTTATTTTAATACCATTGACCTTAATTCCTTAATGCAGTTTCTGTTTCTTGTCTTTATCGTACCAATGGGCATATCTAAAGCTTCGGACGCTTCACTTTGGGTATAGCCCTTAAAATAAAGCAACTCGATAACTTCAATACATGTTTTGGCCAATTTTTTAACAAATTTTCCAATACCAATAGCATCGGTTTTGTCATTTAAACTTTCTTGGGTTTCCAGTATGTCTACGAAAAATTCCGCTTTAAGGTTTTTTCTGGAGTTTTTAAAATTTTTAGATCTCGTTTTGTCTATGGCTGCATTTCGGGCAATGTTTAAAATCCAGGTAAAAAAGCGCCCTTTTTCGGCAGAGTAAGAATCTGCATGATGCCAGACTTTAACAAAAACATCCTGCAGGACCTCATTTGCCATTTCACTGTCCCTTACAATAGTGTTGATAACACCGTGCATACTCGTGCTATACATATTGTAAAGTGACTCAAAAGCCTTTTCATCCTTTTGTTGAAATTGTTTTACTAAAAGGTCCAGATCCATCGGTTGGATTTAAATTTTAAGTGAAGCGGGGTTCATTATTCGATTATCCCAGCACAACTTACCCGTGCACCAGCAGCACCCGACGGTTGTGAGGTTAAATCATCTTCACCAGCATGGACGATGACTGCTTTACCTAAAATATTTTTATTCACGTCGTCACAGCCCATACACCATTCATCCGTTGAAAATTGGATAAGACCATTGCCCTTCTCATCAGCCGTGAAATTACCGATATCCCCTTTATGGTAACCTGCTTCATCTCCCCATTTCCCATGCGGTTGTGAGGTAGGGTTCCAATGGCCTCCGGTGGATTTTCCGTCTGCGGAAGAACAATCGGCTGTTTCATGTAAGTGAATCGCATGTGTTCCGGGTTCTAAATCACTCATGATAGCTGTCATGGTAACCATACCGTTCTCTTCCTTAAAGGTGACTTGCCCGTTAACATTGCTATCGCTTTTTGGTTCGAGGGTAATGGTTAGTTTTTTACTTTCTGGTGTAGGAGCCATTTCTTTCTCAACACTAACTTCGTCTGGAGACTCTACAGCATCTTTTTTCTCATTTTTGCAACCAAGTATAGATAACAAGACTACCGTTGTCATTAACATTATCGGATTTTTCATTTTTCTATTTTTTATGTTTTTTAAAGACTGTTTCTTGAAAATTTTGATGAAAGTTAAGGCAATAATCGGCCAATTGCAAATTTAGATATGACATATATCATATTTTAAAAAACAACTAAAGTTTAGTTTTGTTTTATAATGGTTAGGTATGGTAAGTTCATTAGTTAATAAATACAATGTAGCGGGTCCCCGCTATACAAGTTACCCGACAGTACCCTATTGGGATAACAATACATTTTCCCTCGACAAATGGAAGGCCTCATTAATTACCTCCTTTAGGGAAAGTAATGCCACAGAGGGAATAAGTCTCTATATTCATTTACCTTTTTGTGAAAGTTTATGCACCTTTTGCGGTTGTAACAAACGTATAACCAAACAGCATAGCGTGGAGACACCCTATATAGATGCTGTCTTAAAGGAATGGCAACTGTATTTAGAGGTTTTTAATGAAAAACCGATTCTTAAGGAGTTGCATCTTGGTGGGGGTACACCAACCTTCTTTAGTCCCCATAATCTAACTCGGCTGTTAAAGGAGATTTTAAAGGATGTTATCCTTGCCGAAAATTATGAGTTTAGTTTTGAGGGCCATCCTAATAATACCTCAAATCGGCATTTGCAATCCTTATATGATATTGGATTCAGACGGGTAAGCTACGGTGTGCAGGATTATAATCCTACAGTGCAAAAAGCAATACATAGAATACAAACCTTCGAACAGGTAAAACGCGCTACTGAAATGGCCAGGGAAATAGGGTATACATCCGTTGGACATGACCTTATTTTTGGATTGCCATTTCAAACCTTGAAGCATGTCGAAGAAACCATATTAAAAACAAAGACTTTACTCCCTGATCGTTTGGCATTTTATAGTTATGCCCATGTGCCCTGGATAAAAGGTAATGGTCAACGGGGGTTCAAGGATTCGGATTTACCATCTCCGGGATTAAAAAGGCAACAATACGAACTGGGGAAACAATTACTCACCCAAGTCGGATACGAAGAAATAGGAATGGATCATTTTGCTTTGAAAACCGACAGTTTGTATAAATCCATGGTTTCTAAAAAGTTACATAGAAACTTTATGGGGTATACTGCCCATAAAACTCAGGCCATGATTGGTTTGGGGGTATCGTCAATTAGTGATAGTTGGTATGGTTTTTCACAAAATGTAAAAGCCATTGAAAACTATTATGCTCTCTTAGAGCAGGATATGCTACCTGTGTTCCGCGGTCATATTTTACAACAAGAAGATTTGATTATTCGGAAACATATTCTTAACTTAATGTGTCAATTTAGAACGTCATGGAACTTGGATGAATTATATTTTAAGGAACTGCCCGATGTTATTTTAGAATTGAAAGAAATGGAAAAAGATGAACTCATTGTCATTGGTTCCAATTTTGTTGAAATAACGCAAAAAGGACGTCCGTTTGTTCGAAATATTTGTATGGCATTCGATTTGTTGCTCAAAAGAAGACAGCCTGAAACTAAACTGTTTTCTATGACTGTTTAATCAGTAAACCGATGGTCTTTACGGGTGGTTTATGAATTTCATCGATTTATATACCTTAAATGAGGTAAGTTTTTAACAGAACCTCATTTGGGATGGTATTTTTTTAGTTTCTTAGTTTTTAATAAACCATTAAAATTTAAAACTGATGAAAAAAATCATTGTGCCTGTAGATTTTTCCGATTATTCAGAATATGCCTTAAAGGCTGCGGCCAAACTGGCTAAAACCTACAATGCAGAACTTCTGGTGCTGCATATGCTGGAAATGTCAGATATTATGTTAACTGCTTCCGAAGGACTTCAAAGCCAGAAAGCCTTGTACTTTTTTAAACTTGCAGAGCAGAAATTTGAGGATTTTATTAACAAGGATTACCTGAAGGGGGTTACAGTGACTCCAATTGTAAAACATTTCAAAGTGTTCAGTGAGGTTAACGATGTCGCACAAAAACATCATGCCGATATTATTGTAATGGGATCCCATGGTGCTAGTGGCGTCAAAGAGTTTTTTGTAGGCTCGAATACGGAACGTGTGGTGCGCCACTCGGAAATTCCAGTTTTAGTGGTGAAAAAGGATTTATTGGAAATCAATTTTGAAGTCGTGGTTTATGCGTGCAATTTTCAAGAGGAAAGTATTGCCTCTTACATCAAAGCCACCAAATTATTCGAAAAAATGAAATCTAAGATGTATTTGGTACATGTCAATTTACCTAACGATCGTTTTAAAAGTTCAATAGAGATAGAGCGAAATGTCACTAATTTTTTAAATAAAGCCGATGGAAATTTGGATAGATTGGACAGTGTCTTTTACGTAAGCGACTATACTGTTGAAGATGGTATTTTAAATTTTTCCAACAAAGTGGGAGCTGATTTAATTGCCATGCCTACACATGGCAAAAAAGGAATAGCTCACTTTTTTGAAGGCAGTATAAGTGAGGATGTTGCCAATCATGCAACCTTACCGGTCATTACCTTTAAGATTTAGTTTAAAGTTTATTTGAATTGATTTTAGCAAATTAGTTTTTTTGAGAAGGCTCCGCTAAGGAGCCTCCTCACTTCTATATATTTAATAAATGGGTGTGTCTTGAGAAATTGATAGTACATTAAACAACAGGGCTTTGGTATTGAAAAATTCAGTTTCAATGGCAATGGATTTTAATTGAGTGTCCAAAAGTTTTGACTCTCTTGAATTCACTAAAAATAAGGAACTTTCTCCTAAAAAATATTTTCGTTCTTCGGCTTTTAATAAGGTATTCGTATCGGTTACTAAATCTTCTATAAATTTGTTTTGAGATAGGAATGACCTTAATTCCTGAAAAAGGGCATCTATTTTATTTTTTAAAATGACCTTTGTAGATTCAATTTCAAATCTGGTGTCTTGAATTTTAAATTTGGCTAGCTTGAGATCACCACGTTCCTTTCTTAAAAATAAAGGGAAACTAATATTTATACCACTTTTGTATGCTGAGGTATTCATTGAACTTATAATTTCCGGGGTTTGGGTCAAAAAATTATACTGTAAATCCACTTTTGGTAAGAGATTGTTGGCCTGAAGTCGTTTTTCTATAGTTAGACTTTGGAGTTTGTAATCTAAAGACTGAATTTTAGGATGATCATTAACATTTATGTTTTCCATGAGCATTCCGGTAATGTGCAATGCATCATCGATATTTTCGAGGGTATTCACATCCGGAATCACCCCATCCTTGAGTTCAATGGGTGTATTATCATTGATCCACAGGTAATTTGATAGTTCCAATGAGGATTTGATGAATTTTATTCGTGCTTTTTCTAAACTAAGTTTTCTATTGTTTAAGGCCATTTTAGCTTCAGTGGTATCAATAGCGGATAATTCACCGACTTCATAACTTTTTTTGATACCGTCAAAACGCATTTGAGCATTATTCAAGAAGTTTTCGAATAGGCGCTTTTCATTATAGGTTTGTAACCATTTAAAATAGCTAAGTGTCGCCTGGTACAGTATATTGTTGACTTGTAATTGTCTTTCAGCTTTGGCCTGCTTCACATATAATTTGGACTGTCTTAACAAGGCCATACGTTCGTTGGTTAATAAACCACGGGCCACAGATACCGAAACACCTACACTGTACAGCCCGTCCTCGGGGATTGTAGACTCCGGGTTTAAAAAGATACCGTCGTTTTCTTCAAATGTCCCTTTTAACTCAATACCATACCATGTTGGAATTTTGAAAGTCGTATTGAGTTTGTTATAGTAATCGGTGCTTTTAAACCGCTTGGTGTCATAGTCAATTTCTAATTTAGGATCGAATGCACCACGGGCTTTCAGCAGTTTCGCTTCACTTTCACTAATGATTAAATTAGCTTGCTTCACAATGGGGTGAAAGGCTTTTACATAGCCTAAATATTCTGAAAGCGAGATCACTTTGAGGCTGTCTTGTGCACAGACAGTACCATATATAAATACTAAAATTGAAAATAGAAATGTTTTCATTTTTTAACTTTTTACATTGGATTTCTCCTTGTTTTTTGGTTGATAATAATTAGGGGGGAAGCTATTTATTTGTCTCCAAAGTTCAAACCAAATAGGCACGTCTTCCAATAGGGCAATGGTTTTTGCACCGGAACCTACTCTTATAGCCTTTGGCCATTCGTGATCGGTTTCATCCGGGGCAAGTAAAACCCTGTACATCCCTTGGTCACTAATAAAATTCTCAATAGCCACAACTTTAGCGCCATAGGTACCATAACTCACATTGGGCCATCCACTAAATACAATTGCCGGCCATCCGTCAAATTGAATTCGAACTTTTTCACCAAGGTGTAACAGGGGCAAATCAATTGGTCTTACATAAGTTTCCACTGCAAGGTCATAGCGTTCCGGCATGATACCCACAAGGGCATCTCCTTCCTTAAAAGTTACCCCAATGCCACCAGTTATGGCTTTGTTAATATATCCGTCAACGGGGGCAGTTACGTAACGCAAACTATGCCTTACCTGGTAATTGGTATAATCGTTCATAAGTTTGGTTACTTGAGCTTGAGTGTCGAACCTACTGGATTGTGTCGTAAATAAATCACTTTGTGATTTGGATATTTTATCAATGTACTCCTGGTTTATTCTGGACAATTCTATTTGAGCATTTATGACCTCATTTTTACTTGATATAAATTTGTTTTCTTGTGATATCAGTTTTGCTTGCGCTTCTTGATATTTTACTCGTTTTTCTTCCACATCCCTTAAGGCCTTTAATCCCTCCTTTTGTAAAGTTAAAATACGATCATACTGTCGTTCGGCTATGGTCAGGTTGGTTTTATAGGCTTCAAAGTCAATACTATCGCTCTTTACCTTTAATTTGGACTGTAACAGTTTATTTCTGGTTTGTTCTAACTTTAGCTTCTGTTCATTTTTGAGGGCCATGATTTGCCTTTGTAAAGCCTGTACTTTCTGTTGATAGGCGTCTAATGAAGATTCCTTTGCCTGTATTTGACTATTGGTACGTTCAACAAGCTGATCGTCGAAGTAGTCGCTTTTTACTTCAGAAATCCTTAGAATCGTATCCCCTCGTTTAACGTAGTCCCCTTCACGTACAAACCATTCTTCAATCCGTCCAGGGATTTGAGATTGAATGCTTTGCGGACGATGGTCTGGTTTTAATGTGGTTACCGCTCCTCTACCGGTAATGTTCTGTGTCCAGGGTAGGAACATCGTTATACCGGTAATAAAAGCCGCTGCGAGTAGAAATTTATTAAAATGCTTATAATATGATTTATCTAAAACGTTTCTACCCGACTGAAACCGTCTTAAATCCACTTTTTTATTTAACTGATTATGAGAAATATTGAGCATGATCTAAAAATTCTTTGTTTTAATTGTTCCTTTTTCCAACGTAATAACCTCCGTACATTTATTTACCCAATGTCTGCTGCTACTAACCACAATAAGACCCCATGGCCTGTCCTTATGGGACAGAAAGTCAATAATTTCATCTGTTTCCTTTCTGTTGAACCGATCCAAGGCATCTTCCAGGATTAAAATCTTTGGTTGTTTTAAAATGGCCCTGGCCAATACTATTTTTTTTGATACGGTATGCGACATTTGCTTTCCATCAGGATAAAGGATGGTTTGCAATCCATTGGGCAGTTCTTTAACGAAATCCAATAAGGCAATGTTCTTCAAGACCTCAAAAATGGTATCATCGGTAATATCTGGATTGCCGAAAGTAAGATTCTCCCTAAGAGTCCCTTCAAAAGGTGTTTCTTCGGTTAAGGATAGACCTAACTGGGACCGGTAGTGATTTAGATTCAAACTTTTTAGGGATACATTATTAATATAAACGCTACCCAAAGAAGGTTGGATGACTCCGGAGATTAATCTTAACAATGTCGATTTCCCCGATCCACTTTCTCCTTTAATTAATATTCTGCTTGCGGTGTTGATGGCAAGGGTAATATTTTGTAATATCGGTTTTTCTCTATCGGTAACGTAGTATGACACATTTTCCAATGAAATGTCGTAACCATGTTTAAATCCGGGTGACTCCCCATTCAGGTTATCTAATTCCTTATCGACAATTTGACCTAATTTTTCAATGGAGGTGAGAACATCATAAAATGATTCTAAACCCAGAATTAGTTTTTCGACCGAGGCAATCACCAAAATAATAATGATCTCTGCGGCTACAAATTGACCAATATTCATTTCTTGATTTAGCACTAATGCACCGCCAATTAAAAGCAAACTGGCAGTAACTATGACCTTAAAACTAATCATCTGAATGAATTGAATGACCAAAATTTTAAAGTGACTCTCCCTGGCATTAAGATAGTCGGTAACCAGGGCATCATTTTTGGAGATGGCCAAATTGGTGTTTCCGGAAAGCTTAAAACTTACAATAGTTCGCGCTATTTCCTGAATCCAGTGGGCCACACGGTATTTATGCTTTGATTCCTGTAAACTCGTTGCTAATCCTTTTTCTGCCGTGTATTTAAAAACTATGACTATGAGCAATAACAACAATAGACCGAAAATGATGAAAAACGGGTGGTAGAAGGACAGTAAAATCAATGCAAATAAAATTTGTAAAAGGGCAGTGGGGACATCGATTAATATTTTGGAGAGTCCTTTCTGTATGATTAATGTATCGAAAAATCGATTGGCCAGTTCAGGGGGATAAAAGTTCCGTAATTCGGTCATTTTTATTTTTGGAAATCGGTAGCTTAACTCAAAAGATGAACGTAAAAATATGCGTTGTTGGATGGTTTCTATAATCCGTAATTGCATGAGTTGAAGTCCGCCGTTGAATGCGACACCAACTGTTACTAAAATAACCAAGATGATCCAAGAGGTCGAAATTTGGGCCCCTTGAATGAGGTTGATAATTGCCTGAACCCCCAAGGGTAGTGATAGCGCTACAATTCCGGAAAAAATGGCGTAATAGAATATTTGCAATATATCCCTTCTTTCCAATTGTAGTAATCCTAAAAAGCGTTTCCAGGGTGACATGGTTGGTTTGTCCATAATTATGATTTGATGGTTTTTAATACTAAGTCCATTAAAAAGTCAGTGGGTGTACTCTTACCTCCACAATCTGTAATGGAAATAAAATGGTCTTTGAGAAAATGTTGGTGCAAACTCGCTTCAATGATCGTGCTCGCTAAACTTGAGGGGAACGGGTAATCCGGATTTACATGAGTGATCATGTCCCTTAAGCGATGAATGATTCGTTTATACACTGCAAAATAACCTTCTTGGTTTTCCTTATCCACTTCCTTAGTTAGGAAAGACTTGGAATTTTCATTTATAATAATCCTATTAAGAACAACCTCATTAATGTGAGAAAAATTCGAATCTTCCTTAACACTTCTAGTAACGATCTCTATAGCTTTACACAGTTTTTCGAGATGATTTAAAGCATGTGTTTCAATAACCAATTGATATTCAATCCATGACCAATACCAAGAGGTTAGGTATAATAGTAGTTTATGCTTACTTTCAAAATAGCGGTATATCGAACTTTCATTGGAATCTATTTGATGTCCCAATTTCTTGAAAGTAAAACTTTCAAAACCCATATCGTCTATTATAATAATACTGTGTTGTACAATGCGCTTTCCCAGGTCGGAGGACTCCGGGTCTTTTACATATATTTTCTCAGGAACTGCAATTTTTATATTTGATAGTAATCTATCCATAATTAATATTTATGCTTGCAAATATAATAGTAATACTATTAATATAAGGTATATTTTAAATAATTTTAGAAAAAAATTAACATTTGAATGAAATCAGGGAATAAAATTGACTGTAAAAAATGGGTTAGTGGCAATTAATGGTATGGGTCATCACCTCGTTAGAAGGGGCTGGTGAAAGATACGGAATACCCAACCCTAGTCCTCTCATCACAAATAGTAACCCAATAATTACCACAAATACTGGAATAAGCTTTTGAATATGTTGTCTTGCGCTTCCTTTTAAAAATTGAGTGAAGTAAATAACTGTTGTCATAAGTGGTATAGTTCCCAGGCCAAATAGCACCATATATAGGCCACCAGATAGTGAATTTCCGGGGGCCATGGCAGCAAAGACGGCCATATAGACCAATCCGCAGGGTAAAAATCCGTTTAGAAACCCTATGGTTAAAAAGGTGTCCGAAGTTTTAGATTTAATGGATTTTCCTAAAGCTGATTTGATTTTTGAAATCAATCTATAAATAGGTCCTGAGACGGTATAATTATTTTTAATTTTTTTTGGGACAATGATGAATAAAATCATCGCAATACCAATCCCAATTGATAATTGCTGTTGGTAACCAAATAAGTAAAGGCCCTTTCCAATAAACCCAAATAAAAGGCCAATGATACCATAGGCCAAAAGTCTGCCCAGGTGATAGATGCTAATCTGGATTATTTTTTTTAAAGCATTTGAATGATCTACCGGAAGCATAAATGCTATGGGTCCACACATTCCTACACAGTGCAAACTTCCCAATAAACCTAATATAAACGCTGATGCTAACATGTTAATAATTCAAAGCGGCTTTAAATAAATAAGATTTTCCGTTATATTGCCAGTCTATTTTCATGTTCCAACGACCATCTACCAAACGATTGTCAGGTATGAGCAAATAGGTGCCAGACAATGAAATTGCAGTTTCAAAGTCTAGTTGTTTGTTAGATGGTCTGTACAGGAACACTTTTCCGGTTATTTTTTTGTGATCTAAATCTTTGGGAAAGATAATTTTTATACCAGAGTTGGACTTTTCATAAATTATCTTTTCGCTCAAATTATTGGCGTTCTTTAGTTTTTCAATATCGTTTTGATAAGTCAGCTCTTCGGCGTAATAATCGTCGGTAACCAAATCATGATCATATTTGTCATTCACGTTCATGGTAATAATAAAGTACATGATAAAGCCAATAAAGCCTATAAATGCTAATACAATTCCTGTTCCCCAATTCATTTTCATGGTTTAAATATTAATGGTTTGATCTTAAACTAATTCATTTATAGTTTCTGGGACCTAAAAAATTTGCCGATGTGGTTTCAATGAGCTTATCGTCCTGATAAACCCCTATTTTAATTTTATTTCGGTCTCCTGATAATACGGCATTATTAATTTCCACAAATAAGGTGCCTTCAGCTATTCCTTGACTGGGCACGGTAAAACTATCACTGGTGGCCACGAGCTTTAATTTCCCTTTGTGCGACATTAATCTTAAAGTAACATCCTCAATGGCCTTTGTGGTTTTATTCACTAATTTATAAGTAAATACGTTACTGATCATGTTATTGTCCTTGTGCTCATATAATTGTCCAGGCAATCTTAAAACTGTCGCTTCAACATCGTTTCTTAAAAATAGCATCCCGGTTAATAACCCTGTTAAAATAAATAGAACAGCTATATAACCTTTCATTCTGGTAGTTAATTTAAATGGGGCGTGATTTACGATGTTTTCCTCACTGGCATATCGGATAAGTCCTTTTGGTAAATTAATGCTTTCCATAATATGATCGCACTCATCAATACAGGCTGTACAGTTAACACATTCCAATTGTGTGCCGTTTCTAATATCAATACCGGTAGGACAAACATGTACACATTGTAAACAATCTATACAATCACCATGGCCTAAAGCCTTTCTGTCTTCATTCTTCCTGAATTTTTTCCTGCCATTTTCACCTTCACCGCGCTTATGGTCGTAGGCAACAACAATGGATTTGGTATCCAGTAATACGCCTTGTAATCTGCCATAAGGACAAGCTATAATACAAACCTGTTCCCTAAACCAAGCAAATACAAAGTAAAAAATAGCGGTGAAAATAATTAGTGGGAATAAGGTGTTTAGATGGTTGAAGGGACCATCGCTGATGTAACGCAGGAGTTTATCACTGCCAATGAGATAGGCCAAGAACACATTGGCAATTAAAAAAGAGATAATTAAAAATATGGACCATTTCCATAGTCGTTTTTTAATTTTCTCTGCGTTCCATGGTTGTCTATCCAATTTGCGTTGTTTATTACGGTCGCCCTCAATCCAATACTCAATACGCCGAAATACCATTTCCATGAAAATAGTTTGCGGACAAATCCATCCGCAAAATATACGTCCAAAGGCAACTGTAAACAAGGTGATGAAAATGACACCAATAATCATGGATACTACAAATAGATGAAAATCCTGTGGCCAAAAGGGGAACCCAAAAATATTGAAGCGCCGTTCCAGTACATTAAACATTAAGAACTGGTTACCATTGAGTTTAATGAATGGTGATAAAAATAAAAAGGCCAATAAAAAATAACTGACTATTTTTCGTTTATCATAGTACCACCCACTGGGTTGTTTTGGAAATACCCAGGCACGTTTACCTTCCTCGGTAATCGTGCCAATTGAGTCTCTGAAATTTTCGTTTTCCGGGGTTTCCAATGGTTTGTTGAGCTGAATTAAAATCGTTTTATCATGGTCATTTAAAACGCTTCGGTCCCCTTAACTAGTGGGGTTCTTTGAGAGGTTAAGCGTCTTAATCAGTTATAACATCAATTATTATAGATTCTTTCCTCGTGTATTCGGATCTGAATGACAAAATTCATTGTTACGGTTTGCGATGTTTTCTGTTTTAATTTTCAGTTGTATTGGTTGCGGCATTTTCATTAATCATTAATTCACCTTCCGGATCTTTGGGGTTAGCAGGTGTAGTGCCTTGGAATGTTAAAACATAACTGGCCACCTGCGCAATTTCTAACGGTTTTAATTGCTGCTTCCAAGCAATCATGCCTTTACCCGAACGTCCACCTTCCGATATCGTGTGAAATATACTTTTAATATCCCCACCTAAAATCCAGTATTTGTCAGTTAAATTTGGCCCAATACCACCGCCTCCATCTTGCATGTGACAAGCCACACAATTGGTTTGAAAAATGGCTTTACCCGCACTCAAATCTGACGCTTCTGTAAGCTGTTCAACTGTATTAACGTCAACAAGGTCTTTAGCTGTTTTTTTATATTCTTCAATAGCTGCTCTAGCTTCAGCCAATTCGGTTTTCAATTCATCAAATTGACCGGCACCATCGAAGACATGAAATCTTAATAAATATATTGCTGCAAAAACTATCGTAGCATAAAACCCATATAACCACCAAGGTGGCAGGCTGTTGTCCAATTCCTTAATGCCATCGTAATTATGATCTAAAATAATTTCGCCCTCTTCCTCAATGGGTTTTGTACCAATAAGCTTTTTATACATTCTTTTGAGCCAGGTAAATTGATACGATTGCTCCTTCTCAGCTAAAAAACGTGCCTTAGCTTCTGCATCAAGTTTCTGTAACATGACATTTTCAAGCGCATTTATAATAGCTTCAATGGCAATTAAGATTAATAACACTAAAAACAAGAATAAGAGTACACTTGGGTATTCTATAAATGCTGGCTTTTCTCCGGAGTCTATAAAGTATTCTACGGCACCAAAAATGATGAAGAATACCAAGGGCACTCTTACCCAGGATGGAATTAAGTTTCTCATAATATATTGTCGTTTTGGTTGTCTAATGGCAGGTTACTTACTTTTTTTATATAGTCCTTTTTAGCAGTGATTACCCACCATGTTAGTACTACAAAAAAGATAAAACATATAAGCAAGGAAATGATAGGGTATATTTCCACCCCTGAAATACTTTCCATATGATTTTTTACAAATTTTAACATAATGCGTTAATTTTGAGCGGTTTCTACTTTAATATCGGTCCCTAAGCGCTGTAAATAGGCAATAAGAGCCACAATTTCTCTGTTTCTCATTTCAACAAAGGTTTCCCCATGTTCTGCTGCGTACTTTTTGTTATTCTCATAATTTTCAGCAAAGTCGGGATCACTATATAGATTTTGCTCAATTGCAGTACCCTGTTCCAACATACTTTGTTGAGCATTGGCAATGTCATCATCGGTATAGGGAACGCCCAGAGCTATCATTGTTCTCATTTTGGCTTCGGTTTGTGATTTGTCGAGTACACTCGATGAGCCCATAATTAACCAGGGATAACGTGGCATTATGGAGCCAGAGGACGTACTTTGAGGATCATACATGTGATTAAAGTGCCAGTTATCTGAATACTTACCACCAATACGATGCAAGTCCGGTCCTGTTCGCTTACTTCCCCAAAGGAAGGGGTGGTCATAAACGTATTCACCTGCTTTAGAGTATTCACCATAGCGCTCAACCTCACTTCTAAATGGACGTATCATTTGCGAATGGCATCCCACACATCCTTCACGAATATATAGGTCCCGTCCTTCCAATTCAAGTGGTGTATAAGGTTCGACACTTGATATGGTTGGAATATTCGATTTTACCATAATGGTCGGTACAATTTGAATGATACCACCAATCAAAATGGCAATGGTGGCTAAAAGTGTTAATTGCACCGGTCTTCGCTCTAACCAGGTATGCCAGCCTTCATTGGCGGTGCGTTTTTTAGTAACGCGTTCCAATGCCGGGGCCTCTGCCAATTCATCCTCAACTTTACTTCCCATTTTAATGGTCACAATGATGTTATAAACCAGAATGAATAAACCAATAATATATAAGGAACCTCCTATGGCACGCATCCAGTACATGGGAATGATTTCTGTAACCGTTTCCAAGAAATTACCGTAAACTAGTGTACCATCCGGATTAAATTGTTTCCACATACTAGCCTGGGTGAATCCTGCAACATACATAGGTAGGGCATAAATGATGATACCCAGGGTGCCTAGCCAAAAATGTAAATTGGCAAGACCAATCGAATACAATTTTGTTTTGAACAAACGTGGTATTAAATAATAAATAATACCAAACGCCATAAAACCATTCCATGCTAATGCGCCGACATGAACATGCGCTATGATCCAATCGGTAAAGTGAGCAATGGCATTTACATTTTTAAGAGACAGGGTTGGCCCCTCAAAAGTAGCCATACCATAACCGGTAATGGCCACTACCATGAATTTTAGAACAGGGTCTATACGAACTTTATCCCAGGCCCCTCTCAAGGTTAACAAACCATTTATCATACCACCCCATGAGGGCATTAATAGCATGACTGAAAATACAACGCCTAAATTTTGGGCCCATTCCGGTAATGCCGTATACAAAAGGTGATGAGGTCCTGCCCAAATATAAATGAAGATCAAGGACCAAAAGTGGACGATAGAAAGTCTGTAGGAATACACAGGTCTGTTCGCTGCCTTGGGTACAAAATAATACATGATGCCCAAAAATGGAGTTGTTAAAAAGAAAGCCACGGCATTATGTCCATACCACCATTGTACCAGGGCATCTTGCACCCCTGCATAAACGGAGTAACTTTTTAAAGCACTCACAGGGAGTTCCAAACTATTGAAAATGTGAAGTACAGCAACAGTCACAAATGTGGCAATATAAAACCAAATCGCCACATATAAATGGCGTTGACGACGTTTTAAAATCGTCCAAATCATGTTTACCCCAAATACCACCCATACCAATGCAATGGCGATATCTATAGGCCATTCCAATTCAGCATATTCTTTAGAGGTGGTAATGCCCAAGGGCAATGTTATGGCCGCTGCCAAAATAATTAGTTGCCAGCCCCAAAAATTGACATTACTCAATAAATCACTTGCCATTCGAGCTTTCAGTAAGCGTTGTAAGGAGTAATAGATACCGGCAAACATGGCATTACCCACAAAAGCAAAAATAACGGCATTGGTATGCAATGGTCTTAAACGACCAAAACTTAACCATGAAATACCGTCGGTAAGATTTGGAAAAAGGAACATAAAGGCCAGAAGTAGTCCGACTAACATGCCTACCACTCCAAATACTATAGTTGCGTAAATAAACTTGGTAACGATTTTATTATCGTAATGAAACTGTTGCATTTCCATAGGTGAATAGTTGTTTAATCTTTTTTGGTTAGTACTGATTTATTGTTTTTTTCTTTAACGATTTCGTCCTCAAAGAGCATTCTTACGGAAGGGGTGTAGCTGTCATCATACTGTCCGTTTCTTACTGCAAAAACAAAAGCAATAAAAAAAATAACAGCCACAGCAATGCTTATAGCTAGTAAAATATATATAACACTCATACCTGATTGAAGTTACGGTTCAAAATTAATTTCATAGTAAAGATTAAAATATGACTTTTATCATGTTAATATTCTATTTTAACGTTCTGCCTAAAAGGTTTGTAATTACAGTGGTAAATACCACGATACTAATGGAGCTTAAAGGCATCAATATAGCTGCCACCAGGGGTGATAATTGGCCCGTAACAGCATAATATAGTCCAACAACGTTGTACAAAAACGACAATGCAAAACTCCATTTGATGGTTTTTACAGCCGATTTTGAAATGGTAATGTATTTATATAATTGATCAAACTTAGTGGCATCTAAAATGGCATCGCAGGCTGGTGAGAATACATTGATATTTTCCGATATGGCAATACCTACATCACTTTGTGCCAAAGCACCGGCATCATTTAAACCATCACCCACCATGACTACTTTAGCACCCTCACCTTGGTGGTATTTAATGTATTCCAATTTGTCTTCTGGTTTTTGATTGAATAATAATTTCGTTTTTGAAGGTAATAGTTTGGTCAGGTTATCTCTTTCACCGGCATTATCGCCTGAAAGTATGACCAAATCATAATCCTTTTTAAGTTGATTGAATAATTTCGAAATCCCTTTTCTGTATTTATTGTGGAAGGTAAATTTTCCTTTATAGCCATTGTTGGTTCTAATATGAACTGAAGTGTTCAATGTTGTTGCGTTTTTGGCATGACCGATAAATGGTTCTGATCCTATTTTTATATTGTGATCTTTGTGCTGCCCTTCAATACCTAAACCTAAATGTTCTTCAAAGTAATCCAGTGAGACGATGTTATTGGTATTCAATATTTGATATAATGATCGACTCAATGGATGGTTGGAGCCTCGTAAGGTACTCTTTAATAAAGCTTCCTCATCTTCTGTTAATTGTACCCCCTCATAATTAATTTTGGTTTCCTTGTTTACGGTTATGGTTCCGGTTTTATCAAAAACAATGGTGTTAATCTGTGCAAGTTGTTCTACAACTGACGCATTTTTTAAATAGAATTTATTCTTGCCTAAAATTCTTAAGATATTGCCAAAGGTAAAAGGTGCTGCAAGTGCTATAGCACAAGGACAAGCAATAATTAAAACGGATGTAAAAACATTTAAAGCTTTGCTGGAGTCGGTGAGCAACCAAAATGTAGTGGCTACCATGGCAATGGTCAAAATGCTTAAGGTAAAGCTTTTGCTGATGCGGTTTGTAATGTTTGTAAATCCCAGAGTTTTATCTCTTTTAAACACATCGTTGCTCCACAATTGGGTGAGGTAACTTTGCTCAACGGATTTTAAGACCTCAACCTCAATGCTGCCCTCTAATTGTTTACCTCCAGCAAATAATTTATCTCCTGATTGTTTGGTAACCGTTTTTGATTCCCCGGTAACAAAACTGTAATCCATCCTGGCTTTTCCTTTTATCAAGATGCAATCAACGGGTAGTAGTTCTTCATTTCTAATTAATAATCGATCGCCTTTTTGGATATCGTAAACCTGAATGGACTCTTCTTGCTTATCCAAATTTATTTTGGTGACTCCTATTGGGAAGTAAGACTTGTAATCACGTTCAAAGGATAAATAATCATAGGTTTTTTGCTGAAAAAACTTGCCCAGTAACAGAAAGAAAATCAGTCCGGTTAGACTATCAAAGAAACCAGAACCAGTATCTAATACGATTTCCGAAGAACTTCGAACAAAGAGAACCACAATACCTAAGGCAATGGGGACATCAATATTCAATATTTTAGACCTTAACCCTTTATATGCAGAGACAAAATAATCTTGAGCGGCATAAAGGACAACGGGAACGGAATAAGCGAACATAAGCCATCTAAAGAGATGTTTATATTGTTCCAGCCAAAATTCTTCGACCTGAAAATATTCGGGAAAGGATAAAAACATAACATTGCCAAAGGCAAAGCCAGAAACACCTAGTTTGTAAATCAGTGAGCGATCTATATGCTTTTTACCAATACTGTAATCTTCTAAACTAATATAAGGCTCATAACCGATTCTACTTAATAAGGCAACGAGGTTTTTTAAGGATAGATTTTCATTCACAAAGGTTATTCTCACCGTCTTTTTTCCAAAATTGACCATGGAGGATCTTATGGCTGCATGTAATTTATTAAGGTTTTCTAAAACCCAAATACAGGAACTGCAGTGGATGTTCGGTATGTAAAGTGTAATGATTTGCGTCGTGTGATCATTAAATTCCAGTAATTGATCTACAATTTTAGAATTGTCCAAGAAATTATATTTTCCTTCAATCTCTTTTGGTGTGGTCCCGGGAGCTTGTTGAAAATCGTAATAGCAGGTTAAATCATGGATAGTGAAAATCTCGTACACCGTTTTGCAACCATGACAACAAAAAGGTTTATCGTCATATACGATTCCAGATGTTTCTGCATCCAATCCGCAGTGGAAACATGTTTTATGCACCATAAATATTTGCTCAAATTATACCTGCCGCAAAGATTTAAAGTTAGAAATTATTTTAATATGATATCTGTCATGTTTTGCTTATTTTTGAAATCTATTAAGAATTTTTGGTATGAGTAAATGTGAGCAGTGCATCATAAAACAGTTTAATTCTCTAAAAGCGTTGACTAATGATGAATTAGTGCGTATTTCGAAATGTAAAACCTCAAAAATTATAAAAAAGGGGGAAATTCTTTTTGAAGAGGGTGAAAACATAAATGGCATATACTGTGTAAAGGATGGTATTTGTAAACTCTCGAAGTTAAGTGAAAATGGTAAGGATCAAATTGTGAAGATGGTTGTTAAAGGCCAATTAATTGGTCAGCGCTCATTAGTAACTGATGAAAGTTCCAATTTACAGGCCACTGCCTTAAACGATATGGAAGTGTGTTTTATTCCTAAAAGTGAAATAGTAGCTGATCTTCAAAAAAATGCGTCATTTTCTTTTGAGGTCCTCAAGGAAATGGCCCATGATTTAAAGGAAGCGGATGATGTTATTGTAAATATGGCTCAAAAGTCTGTTAGACAGCGTTTAGCGGAGACCTTGGTTTATATCCATGATAGCTTTGGTGTAAATCCCGACGGAACCTTAAGTGTTTTGTTATCTCGTGAAGATTTTGCCAATATTGTTGGAACGGCAACGGAGTCTGCCATCAGGGTACTGTCTCAGTTTAAAAAAGAAGGCATGATCTCAACTCAGGGAAAGTATATAAAAATCGAAGATTTAAAAGCACTGGAACGTGTTGAGTAGCTCGCCTTAATCTAACTATAAATAATTCTAATAAAGTCAGTTCTTCTATCTCAACAAAATACACTATTTTTAGTGTGCCATGATGAGAAAGAATTCCATAAGAAGTGGGTTTTTATTTAAAACCTACCAAGCACCCAGTCAGACCCCTTTCGAAACACTTTTTGAAATTTTCAAGGAATTGATCACACACACTTCTGGAGATTTTGATGAGGCGATAGACTGGTTACGCGAACTTGACAAAGAATATCAATTAACCACTCCGGATTATACCATTGAAGACTTTATTGAGGATCTCAAAAAGAAAGGGTACTTAAGGGAAGAAATTGATCCCGATGGTAATGGGGCTCTGGCTATAACGGCGAAAACAGAACGTGCCATACGTCAACAGGCCTTAAATCAAATATTCGGGAATATAAGTCGAAGCGGGCAGGGTAACCATAAAAGTAAAAGAGCTGGTATGGGTGATGAACATACAGGCGATTTTCGAGAATACCAATACGGGGATGCGTTGGACAAAGTTTCGATAACCGAAAGTTTAAAAAATGCCCAAATAAATCATGGTATTTCGGATTTTACATTGAATGAAAATGACTTAGTCGTCGAAGAAACACTTCATAAGTCCCAAATGAGTACTGTTCTCATGATTGATATCAGTCATAGCATGATTCTGTATGGTGAAGATCGTATTACACCTGCAAAAAAAGTAGCCATGGCTTTGGCCGAGTTAATTATAACACGTTACCCTAAGGATACTTTAGATATTCTAGTATTTGGAAATGATGCCTGGCCCATAGCCATTAAAGATTTACCCTACCTAAAAGTTGGTCCTTATCATACCAATACTGTTGCAGGCTTGGAACTTGCTTTGGATTTATTAAGACGGAAGCGTCAAACCAATAAGCAGATTTTTATGATTACCGATGGAAAACCAAGTTGTTTGAGATTACCCAATGGAGAATATTTTAAGGACAGTTTTGGATTAAATAAAAGGATTACCAATAAATGCTATATGATGGCACAACAAGCCAGACGTTTGCATATCCCTATCACGACATTTATGATTGCAAAAGACAACTATTTGATGCAGTTTGTCAGGGAATTCACCTATGCCAATCAAGGAAAGGCTTTTTATACCGGGTTAAAGGGTTTGGGTGAAATGATTTTTGAGGATTATGAAACCAACAGAAAAAAAAGAATTAGAGGTTAAGCCCAGACACAATAATAATAAATGGTATTTGTTCAAATGAATAATCTATGGAAATAAAAGACATTAAAACTTTTGGGGCCTTAAAAAAGGCAGGATATAAGAGTAAATCCATAAAGGAGGAATTAAGAGATAATTTAATTGAAAAAATAAAACAAAAGGAAACGACATTCGAAGGCGTGTTTGGTTATGAAAATACAGTAATTCCGGAATTGGAACGCGCTATTCTTTCTCGCCATAATATCAATTTGTTGGGGTTACGCGGACAGGCCAAAACCCGTTTGGCCCGGTTGATGATGAATTTACTGGATGCGTATATTCCTGTTGTGGAAGGCTCGGAAATTAATGATGACCCCTTCAACCCGATATCGCGACATGCGAAGGAATTAATTAAGGAAAAAGGAGACGCAACACCTATATTTTGGTTACACAAAAGTGAGCGTTTTGCAGAAAAATTGGCCACACCGGATGTAACGGTAGCCGATATTATTGGTGATGTCGACCCAATTAAAGCGGCGAATTTAAAATTGAGCTATGCCGATGATCGGGTTATACACTACGGTATGATTCCCCGAGCAAACCGATGCATTTTTGTCATTAATGAATTACCCGATTTGCAAGCTCGAATTCAAGTGGCTTTATTTAATATTCTTCAGGAAGGGGATATACAGATTAGAGGCTTTAAACTAAGATTGCCACTTGACATCCAATTTGTGTTTACGGCAAATCCTGAAGACTATACCAATAGGGGAAGTATTGTCACGCCTCTAAAAGATAGGCTGGGCTCACAGATTTTAACCCATTATCCGGCAGATATTGAAACGGCAAGACAAATTACCGAACAGGAGGCCAGATTGGTAGAATCGCAAAAGAAGATGATCATGGTTCCCGATATGGCAAGAGATTTGCTGGAGCAAATTGTATTTGAAGCCAGAAGGAATGACTATATTGATGCTAAAAGTGGTGTAAGCGCGCGTTTAAGCATAACAGCTCTTGAAAACCTATTAAGTACGGCCGAACGGCGTGCCTTAATTTCTGGAGATAAATTAACCACAGTACGTCTTGGGGATTTTATGGGTATAATTCCATCAATTACAGGAAAGATTGAGCTTGTTTACGAAGGCGAACAAGAAGGAGCTGTAGCTGTAGCAAATACCATAATTGGAGAAGCTGTTAAAAGTCTGTTCGTTGAATTTTTTCCAAAGATAGAAAAACTGCAAAAGCAGGATGCCGATAGCCCCTATGATGATCTGGTTTCATGGTTCTTTAATCAAAAGGAAGGGCTCGAACTCTTGGACGACTTGAGAGATAAAGAATATAAACAGGTTTTAGAAAGTATATCTCCTTTAGACGATTTAATTGGGGCGTACCACCCGAAGCTGAGTCACCAGGACACCTATTTTGTAAAGGAATTTGTGTTATGGGCCTTGGTTGAATATAAATTATTAAGTAAAAACAGGTTTTCAAAAGGTCTTCAATTTAAAGATCCATATGGGAGTTTTATAAGTGGTATATAAGTTAATGTAGCAGTATAAGGTCATATTGAAAATTGTAATTTCAATTTATATGATTTTTATCAAACGACCATATTCAATCAATAATTTCTTTTTTGGCTATTACGGAATTTTTAAATTCAAATAGTTAATTTTTACATATTCGTAGTGTAAGTAGTGCAATTTACAATATCTAAAAATGCTTTTATAATTAACCGACTTTTTTTGGTTATATAAGCTCAAAGGCTTATTTTACCTTAATAAGGTACCTTTAGTAATAAAATAAATTTTTCAAAAATAAAACAATTTATGAGTAAATTGGAAGACGGTAAGCTACAGGAAATAGAACTTCTTTCCTTTGATATAGATAATACCTTAATAGATTTTCATACCCATAAAAGTAATTTCCCCAAAATATGGGACACCTATAAACCTGGTAAAAATGTCATTCTAACCTACAATACCGGACGCCTAATAGACGATGTTTTAAACCTCATAAATACCAGGGTTCTGCCTGAACCAGATTATATCATTTCAGGGGTTGGAACTCACATTTATGATTTCAATAAAAATGAGGTCGTCAAAGAATTCAATGATGTTCTGGATGATGGATGGGATTTGGAAAAGGTAGAACACATTGTTCAAAATATTGATCATCCCATTAGTGAGCAGCCCACTAAATTTCAACATGCCTATAAGCGCAGTTATTTTTTTCATAATGCCTCCGTAGAAATTATTGAAAGCATTGAAAAGAATTTTTACGAAGCCGGTATGCATATCAACGTGGTATATTCGGGAGAGCAATATTTGGACATTCTTCCAAAATGGGCTAATAAAGGCAATGCTTTACAATGGCTGTTAAAAAGACTCGAGATAGAATCTTCCAATATTTTGGTTGCCGGGGATAGTGGTAATGATTCAGCCATGTTCGATCTGGACAATGTAAAAGGGATTGTCGTGGCCAATGCGCATGAAGAATTATATAAATATACCAAATACCGTGAGATTTACCATGCCGAAGGCGTTCATGGAGATGGTGTCATTGAAGGGTTAGTTTATTATGGCATTTTACCTGAAGAAGCGATAATAGACAACAATGTTGATCATAAGGAAGAGTTCTTCATAAAGCAAGAATTGAGTCATATAGCCGAGGAAGACGAGGACGAAAAAATAGCTTTGATCAAAGAGGCGTATTATAAAGCCATAGAGGTTTTAAAAATGAATATTACCCCACTGGGTTTTTCGGCATGTTCCATTAAGGATAACATTCCGAATGGTACCGATGAAAATTATCATAGCGTTTGGGCTCGAGATGGGGCCATTACGGTTTTGGGATCATTGCCTTTAATACATGATGAAGACATCCACCAATGCCAAAGACAAACTTTATTAACCTTATTGGAACACATTTCTGCCAATGGTCAAATCCCATCTAACGTCCGAATTAAGGATAACAGTCCTGATTATTCAGGGGTGGGAGGTATTTGTTCCATTGATAGTGGTATTTGGGTAGTTATCGCCTTTTATGAGTACATTCATGTAACCAAGGATATTAAATTTCTTAGAAAATACATTTCAGATCTCAAGGAAACCATGCGCTGGCTTGGTGCTCACGATAGTAATAACGACGCTCTTTTGGAAATACCCGAAGCTGGGGATTGGACCGATTTGTTTGGAAGGAGTTATAATATTTTATACGATGAAATATTATGGTATCGAGCCAATGTATGTTTTGGTCGAATGTTAGAAATTTTAGGGGATTATGAACAAGCCGGAAAGTATATTAGATGGTCGCAGGTGATCAAAAAAGAGATTTTGCAGAATTTTTGGCCTTCAACTCAGCAAAAGATGTTCCAATCGGTTTCGTTTGCCGAAAAACAGTTTACCCTTGGTGATACGGCCTATTTAATTGCTCAAACCACACCTTTCGATTTTAGCTGGAGATGTGATGTTTTGGGGAATATACTGGCTTTTCTATTTGACACGGTCGATTCGGAAAAGGCACACCAAACGTTTAAATTTATGTTTGGTGCTGGTGTAAACGATCCGTTTCCAGTAGCTAATGTATATCCTGTGGTGACTCCCGGTGATCCGGATTGGAGGCCCTATTACACGGTTAATTTACTCAACTTGCCCAATCATTACCACAATGGCGGGATCTGGCCTTTTGTTGGAGGGTTTTGGGTTAAGTTTGTCAACAAGTTAGGATTAAAGGAAGTTGCTATTTCAGAACTACACAAATTGGCCCTATTAAATAAAGAAGGAATTAGTCAGGAATGGGAATTTACGGAATGGGCACATGGAAAAACGGGAAAACCAATGGGCAAGGCTTATCAAGCCTGGTCTGCTGCCCAGTTTATTTCTGCCTGTCATAAACTAAAAATAATTAAATAACTAAAATTTATAAACTATGAAATCCATATTAATGATCTCCCTACACGGATATGTAGGTGCAAACCCAGAATTAGGAAAACCAGATACCGGTGGTCAAGTAGTTTATGTTTTAGAACTGGCTGAGCGTTTTAGCAGACTGGGAAAGAAGGTCGATTTGGTTACCCGTCAATTCGAAAATCAACCCGAGTACGATGAGGTCGATGAAAACTACAGAGTTTGGCGCATACCTTTTGGAGGTAAGAAATTTATTCGGAAAGAGGATATGCACGATCATTTGAAAAAATTTGTCACCAATTGTTTGGCAGCCATTAAAAAAGAATCCAAAAAATATGATGTGGTCTATTCCCATTACTGGGATGCGGGTTTTGCCGGTCAAAAAATTGCTGAAGAATTAGGCATATCTCATGTGCATACACCTCATTCGGTTGGATGGTGGAAACAACATACCATGGGCAGTGACATGGATGAGAAGGATATGGAGAAAAAATATCGATTTAAAGAGCGAATTCGTAAAGAATACTTTGTCTATCAAATGTGCAATCATATTATCGCCACGACATTACCACAAGTTGATTTGCTCACCAAGCAATACGATGTGCTGCCTAAAAATTGTACCATGATCCCTCCGGGAATAGATGAAAACCGTTTTTATCCGGTACCAACAAAAGAAACCGATAAAATTCGAGCCAAATATGATATTCATCCAAGCGATATTTTAGCCTTGGGAAGAATGGCTCATAACAAAGGGTATGACTTATTGATACAAGCATTACCTACCGTTTTTGAGTTGTGCCCTGAAGCACGTTTAGTCGCTGCGATTGGCAGTGATAAATCGGATCGGGATGATAAAGGTGTGGCAAAACTGAAAGAATTGGCTACTGAACTGGGTGTAGCGGATAAGATAAAATGGAAAAATTATATTGCAGATGCAGATTTGGCTAACGTTTATCGAGCCGCCAATATCTTTGCCATGCCATCACGATACGAGCCATTTGGAATGGTTGCCATAGAGGCTATGGCCTGTGGAACCCCGAGTGTTATTACCGTTCATGGTGGGCTGTATGATTTAATTGATTTTGGTAATCAGGCTTTATTTGCGGATCCGCATCGCCCCATTGAATTTGGAACCATGGTGTCGATGCCGTTGCTTTATCCTAAAATGCGGAATGAATTATCCGTTGAGGGAGCACGTTTTGCAAGGCGTAATTTTGGTTGGACGGGGATTGCCAAACGTATGTTACAAGTCTTTAGAAGCTCCATTAATCAGCAGAGTATGGAGTCGAATATTTATAACTGATCTTAAGCGCTTCACGTATTGCTTTTAATACTTTAGTTTGCAAACGATATTAGTAGGATCCTCGTGACTTTATATTTTTAACACATAAATCAATAATCTCCAATATGCGTTTGTTTCTGGTTGATTCTCTTTTGGCCTGATTTAACCAGTATAAATAACTTTTCCTGTAGGAGGGTGCAAATTTATTATAGTTTTTTAAGGCTTTTGGGTTGTTGCAGAATGCTTTTTGCAAATCGTCGGGTATAATTTCATTTTCCACATCGTCTAAGGCTGTCCAACTACCATTTGATTTGGCAAGTTCAATAACTTTTAATCCGCTTGAGTGGATTAAGTTGTCAGCTTTTAGCGATTTAATATAGTGTTTGTTCAAGGCACTCCAAACACTTTTGGGATTTCTAGGTGTAAAATATTGCCTCCGTTTACCATTTCCTATACTTTTCACGGTTGAATCGATCCAACCAAAACACAAGGCCACTTTTACGGCTTCTTCCCAACGCATGGTGGGGACGTTTAGCTCCAGTTTGTAGAAAATCAAATAAACACCTTCAGAGAGGGCATGGTTTTTTAATAACCAGTCATACCATTCCGTGTCATTTTCGAAATAAAGTTCCGGGTATTTCTCCAAGTGCTATAATTTTTTTGATCTAATATAAAAATCTCTGTCAACCTCAAATGCACGTATGCGTTCCTTCATGGTCAGGCTTTGCCATTCGGCTTTGGGATATAGCCATTGTTCAGTTTGGTTAATGGAAACTTCAATGGGCATGTCGAACTTAGGTACAATATTTGTCCATCTGAATTTTAAGGTCGTTCCGTCAATTTTATACTCCAATGTGGGGATCATTGTCGTTCTTAAATACTGATTAAAGAATTCATTTAAATCATATCCGGTCTCCTTGCTGATATAATTTTCGATTTGATTTGTGCTTACCGTTTGATGATAAAATGTCCTGTTTAGTCCTCTTAAAATTTGTCGCCACTTGTCATCGTCCTCGATGAGTTGTCTCAAAGTGTGCAACATATTGGATCCTTTATAATACATATCTGTACCTACGGAGTGATGGTTTACATGATACGGGCCAATAATTGGTGATTGGTTTTCGATTAATTTTCGCGTACCTATAACATAATCGGCTGAAGCTTCCTTTCCATAGTAATAATCCAAGAACAAATTTTCAGAATAGGCCGTAAAACTTTCATGTATCCACATATCTGCAATATCCCTATTTGTAATATTATTGGCGAACCATTCGTGTCCACCTTCATGGACAATTATAAAATCGAATTTTAGCCCCCATCCGGTACCCGATAAATCCATACCTCGATATCCATTTTGATACCCGTTGCCATAAGTAACCGAACTTTGGTGCTCCATTCCCAAATAGGGGACTTCTACCAATTTGAAACTATCGGCATAAAAGGGATATTGACCAAACCAGAATTCAAAGGCCTCCATCATTTTTGGAGCTTGTTTAAAATGTTCTTTTGCTTTTTCCAGGTTATCCTTAAGCACATAATAATCCATTAGTAAATTACCGGCCAAACCATCATAAACCTCCGAGAAGTTAACATAGTCACCGATATTAATGTTTACACCGTAATTGTTAATGGGATTACTAACAAACCAATGGTAGGTTTTGGTATCCCCAAATTGTTCCACCTTGCGTAACCTGCCATTGGAAACATCGATTAATTTGGAGGGGACATTAACACTAATAAGCATACTGTCAACCTCATCGTACATGTGGTCCTTACACGGCCACCATAGACTAGCACCCTGTCCCTGGCAGGATGAGGCAATAAAATGATTGCCGTTGGGGTCTTTTTGCCATGAAATACCCCCATCCCAAGGTGGCCTTACGGCTTCTTTGGGACGCCCTTCGTAGTAAACCTCCAATTCATTTATGTCTTCTGTGTTTTGTTGATCGACCAGCTCTATAAAATGGGCATTGCCGTCATGTATAATCTGTAGTTCTTTCCCGTTTTGAATGGCTTTAATAAGTTTTAAAGGCGGTTGTAGATCTATTTGCATTACTGAATAGGGTTGGAGCACTTTATATTGAATGGTGTTTTTACCGGAAAGAAATTTATCTTCTGGGTTAATCTTAATATCTAAATGATAATAGGTTAAATCCCACCAGACCCGCTCAGGAGTAATGCTTCCCCTTAAGGAATCCTGTCTTGTAAAATACGGTTTCTCATGAAGTATGTCTTGGGCATTGACTGCCATTGAAACCATTACTGTAAACCAAAGGATAAAGGTATTATGAATATGCATTATTTTAGTTTTGTTCCAAATTTAAATAAAATGTTTCTTAAGAGTTTGTTAATATAAAAACGTCCCAAAACATGTTTTGAGACGTTTGAAAGTGGCGTTAGTCACCCTAAAATTTCTAAAAACAGTATTTGTTTTCTTCAATTATTTTTTGTGCAATAATATGTCTTAATTCAATAATATTTGGCATATTGACATATTTAATATACCGTTTAAGACCCATAAGCATCATACGCTGTTCATCACCTGTTGAAAATGAAATAATGGAATGTTTTCCAGCAGTTTCTATAACATCTATAGCATGGAACAGGTTTAGTTTTGCCATGGCTATTTGTTGCTTCGCGTGGTCCTCACCTTTGGCCTTGGCCAATTTTTCAGCTCTTAAGATAGCCGATTCGGCCAAATAGATTTGAATTAATATATCCGAAGCTGCTAACATTAATTGTTGTTGATCTTCAATTTGTTCACCATACTTTTGTAAAGCCGCTCCCGCCACCATTAAAAACAATTTCTTTAAATTATCAATGATGTTTTTTTCTTCGGAAAATAATTTCGAATAATCTGGTGTTTCAAATGAAGGTATTCCTGCCAGTTCTTCTTTAACAGCCATGGCAGGTGTAAGAACATCTACATGACCTTTCATGGCCTTTTTTATGAGCATGCCAATACAGAGCATACGGTTTATTTCATTAGTACCTTCATATATCCTTGTGATTCGGGCATCTCTCCAGGCGGATTCCATCGGGGTATCTTCCGAAAACCCCATACCTCCAAAAATTTGTATCCCTTCATCGGTACATTTTTGTACAAATTCAGATATAGCTACTTTAAGCATGGAACATTCAATAGCATATTCTTCAACCGCCTTTAACTCCGCTTCTTGCTCACTATCCTTACCGTTATTTTTTCGCAGTGCTATTCGATCTTCAATATTTTTTGCGGCCCGGTAGCAGGCAGCTTCGCCTACCCAGCAATTGGTAGCCATTTCCGCAAACTTTTGCTGAATAGCTCCAAAACTTGAAATGGGTTTTTTAAATTGAATGCGTTCATTAGCATATTTAACGGATTCTGATATGGTACGACGTTGGGCATCAAGACAGGCAACGGCTAACTTAATCCTTCCCACATTCAAGGCATTCATAGCTATTTTGAATCCATGACCACGAAGAGAGAGCATGTTTTCGACAGGCACTTCGGTTTCATTAAAAAATACCTGGCGAGTAGAGGACGCCCGAATCCCTAATTTATGTTCTTCTTCTCCCAGGGTAATACCATTAGGATTTTTAGGATCATATTCCACAATGAATCCGGTAATATATTTATCATCTTCAATTCGTGCAAAAACAATCATGAGATTACAGAAACCGGCGTTGGAAATCCACATCTTTTGACCGGTAATTTTATAGCTTTTTCCGTCCTCCGACAATACGGCCTTCGTCTTACCCGAATTCGCATCGCTACCTGCACTGGGCTCCGTTAAACAGTAGGAACCAAACCATTCCCCTGAGGCAAGTTTTGGAACATATTTTTGTTTCTGTTCTTCGGTACCGTATAGGGTTATTGGCATGGTACCAATACCAGTATGCGCACCAAATGCCGTACTAAAAGATCCCGTAGCTCCGGAAATGAAATCGCAGACTAACATCGTGTCGACAAATCCCATTCCCATGCCGCCATAGGCCTCAGGAACTGAAACACTCAAAAAGCCAAGTTCCCCGGCTTGTCTCATGCAAGACTCTGTAAGGGCATAATCCTTTTTCTCAAATTGCGCCTTCTTAGCCCAAATTTCACGGTCTACAAATTCAGTTACCGCTTCTTTCATCATCAATTGGTCTTCGTTAAAATCTTCGGGTGTGAAAATGTCTTCGCATTTTGTTTCTTTTACGACGAATTGACCGCCTCTTAATATATTATTGTGTAATTCTGCCATGATATTCGTTTTTATGATTTAGGAGTGAGGGTTCAAGAGGTTACCTTACGCTCTTGTAGCTCATAGTCTATTTTAATTAAGAAATTCAAAAATCCCACAGGCCCCTTGGCCGGTACCAACACACATGGTTACGGCACCAAACTTTCCCTTCAGGTTACGCCTGCGCATTTCAGAAAAAAGTTGTACCGATAATTTCGCGCCAGTACAGCCTAAAGGATGTCCAAGGGCTATAGCTCCGCCGTTGACGTTGACGAGTTCGGGGTTTAAATTCAATTCCCTTATCACCGCCAGCGATTGCGAAGCAAATGCTTCATTTAATTCAATGAGGTCTAAGTCATTTTGCTTTAATCCAGCCATTTTCAGGGCTTTTGGAATGGCTTTCACAGGACCAATCCCCATGATCCGCGGTTCAACTCCAACGGCAGCATAACTTATTAAACGCGCCATGGGCTCGAGGTCTAATTCCTTTACCATGTCTTCACTCATTACCATAACAAATGCGGCACCATCACTCATTTGAGATGAATTACCTGCAGTTACAGTACCCCCTTCAGCAAATACGGGACGAAGTTTTGCCAAAGCCTCTAAACTGGTGTCAGCACGGGGACCTTCATCTTCAGTGACTCTGTATGTTTTGGTTGCCTTTTTAAAATGATCATCAATATAAGTTTGGGTAATTTCAATAGGGACTATTTGATCTTTAAATCGGTTTTCTGCTTGTGCCTTTAAAGCCTTCATGTGCGAATGATAGGCAAATTCATCTTGATCCTCGCGTGAAACTTTAAATTGTTTTGCAACCGCTTCTGCCGTATTTCCCATACCCCAATAATAGTCTTCATGACCCGCTTTTATGGTGTTATAATTTAGCTCAGGTTTAAAACCTGTCATTGGTACTGCACTCATACTTTCTGAGCCTCCCGCTATTATGCAATCGGCCATTCCGGCTTGAATTTTGGCAGTAGCCATCGCAATAGTTTCCAATCCTGATGAACAAAATCGATTTACGGTAACCCCGGGGACATCAATACTTTTAAGTCCAATAAGTGAAATAAACCGTGCCATATTCAATCCCTGAGACCCTTCGGGCATCGCATTTCCTACCATAACGTCATCAATTCTAGAAACTTCCAGATTGGATAGTTCTTTCATCATGTACTGGATGGTTTCCGCACCCAATTCGTCTGCACGTTTAAAGCGAAAGACACCTTTAGGTGCTTTGCCTACTGCCGTTCTATATGCTTTAACTATATATGCCTGTTTCATTTTTCTATTCCAAGACCTTCCTATTTTGAAAGGGTGGTTATGGATTTTTATTATTAATTAAACATCGTTTAAATATGGTTCATAATCGCCTTACATGGTACAAGATACATGAAGTTTAGTTCCTTAAAGGTTTCCCTGTTTTCAACATATGTTGGATGCGTTCCAATGTTTTACGTTCGGTACATAAACTAAGAAATGCTTCACGTTCAATATCCAATAAGTATTGTTCGGATACCAATGATGGTTCAGATAGATCACCACCGGCCATAACATAAGCAAGTTTATTGGCAATCTTATGGTCGTGCTCACTTATGTAATTACTGGCTTCCATGGCATCGGTACCAACCAAAAACATCCCTAATGCTTGCTTGCCGAGTACCTTAACGTCTTTACGCTTTATGGGCTTTGTATAACCGCCTTCGGCCATTAATTTAGCATGGGCTTTTGCAGTGGCAATTTGCCGTTCTCTGTTAACCACCACCACATCTTTACCTTTCTGAAGCACTCCCAAATCGAAAGCTTCGTATGCCGATTTGGATACTTTTGCCATTCCAATGGTCAAGAAATATTCCTGAAGGACATTTAATTCTACATCTCCTTTTCTAAAGGTGTCTGATGCTCGAAGTGCCATTTCTTTTGAACCGCCTCCCCCTGGAATAACGCCAACACCAAATTCTACAAGCCCCATATAGGTTTCGGCTGCAGCTACCACTTTATCTGCATGCATGGAGAGTTCACACGCTCCACCAAGTGATAGACCATGGGGAGCGGCTACCGTGGGAATGGATGAGTAGCGCATACGCATCATGGTATCTTGAAAATGTTTTATGGAGGCATTTAATTCTTCGTACTCTTGTTCTACAGCCATCATGAATATCATACCAATATTAGCACCCACGGAGAAATTCGGACCTTGATTACCAATCACCAATCCATCAAAATTTTCTTCTGCCAAATCAATGGCTTTATTCAATCCGGCGAGGACATCTCCACCGATAGTGTTCATTTTTGATTGAAATTCACAGTTCAAAATCCCATCACTTAAATCTTCAATGACCACATCCGAATTTTTAAAAACTGCTTTTGATTTTCTAATGTTATCCAATATGATGAAAGCGTCTTGTCCCGGGACTTTTACTTGTGAATTTTTAGAACGATCATACACATAGGTATTGCCATTTTGCACTTTATAAAATGTTGGGTTTCCTGAAGCAATCATATCGGAGACCCAGGAAGCGACCTCCAAACCTTCATCTTTAATAAGGGCCAATCCACGTTCAACACCTATGGCATCCCATATTTGAAAAGGACCATGTTCCCAGCCAAAACCGGCTTTCATAGCATCATCTATTTTATAAATGTCATCCGATATCTCCGGAATACGATGCGATACATAAGCAAATAAAGCAGCAAAGGTTTTTTTGTAAAACGTACCCGCTTTGTCCTTTCCATTCAGCAGTATTTTAAATCGATCTATTACTCTGTCCACTGATTTTGTCAGTTCCAAAGTAGCAAATTTTGCTTTTTTCGATGAGCGATATTTCAGGGTATTGAGATCTAAAGACAATATTTCCTTTTTGCCTTCTGATGACACTTGTTTTTTATAAAAACCTTGATCAGTTTTGCTTCCCAACCAATTTTTTTCCATCATGATCTTGATAAAGTCCGGCAATTTAAAAAGTTCCAATCGTTCATCCTCCGGACAGTTTTCGGCAATGCCCCTGGCAACATGGACAAGCGTATCTAATCCAACCACATCTATTGTTCTAAATGTTGCCGATTTGGGGCGCCCAATAACGGGTCCGGTGAGTTTATCGACTTCTTCTATGGTTAACCCCATGTCTTTAACCGTATGGAATAGGCTCATAATGCTGAATATTCCAATTCTATTTCCTATAAAGGCGGGAGTGTCTTTTGCGATGACCGAAGTTTTACCCAAAAAAAGTTCACCATAGCCATTAAGGAAATTCAAAACCTCTTGTGAAGTCTTAGGGCCAGGTATGATTTCGAATAATTTTAAGTAACGTGGAGGATTAAAAAAATGCGTGCCGCAAAAGTGTTTTTGAAAATCCTCCGATCTGCCCTCACTCATAAATTTTATTGGGATACCTGAGGTATTAGTCGTTATTAAAGTACCGGGCGTTCTGTAATTTTCCAACTTTTCAAAAACCTGCTTTTTTATGTCCAGTCGTTCGACTACCACTTCCATGATCCAATCGGCACCAGCTACGTTTACTATATCATCTTCTAAATTTCCCGTGGTAATTCTTTCAGCAAACTTTTGATGATAGATGGGAGAGGGGTTGGATTTTAAAGCATTTGCCAAAGCGTCATTGACTATTCGGTTTCTCACGACTTTATCGTTTAAACTAAGCCCCATGGCTTTTTCTTTGGCATTAATTTCCTTCGGTATTATATCCAGTAACAGTACGTTCACACCAATATTGGCAAAATGACAAGCAATTCCACTACCCATAATACCAGAGCCGATGATGACTACTTTATTAATTCTACGTTTGCCCATTTATAGTCCGTTGTTATTGATTTTGATTATAAATTTTTTTGTTGGAAATCAGATCATTGATTAAATCTGCCACTTCATAAAAATGCTTTATTTTTTCTTCGGAAATGTTATTTCTAATCGAATTATTAAATGTGAGCACTTTTTCTCTGGAATAATCTCTTTTTTCTTTTCCGAACTCCGTAAGATGAATGAGAACACCACGGCCATCATCCGGATTAGGTTGGCGCTCAATGAGCCCCCGTTCTTCCATATTTTTAAGTATTCTTGATAGGCTGGTGGCCTCCATGCCCATTTTAGGACCCAGGGCGGTCGATGGCGTGCCATTTTCCGGATCAATACTTAAAAGGGTAAAACCCGTTGCCATGGTACTGTCGAATTTGGCGGCTTCTTCATTGTACATTTTTTTAATGGTGAGCCATGTGGTGCGTAGTACGTAATCTATAGTTTTCTCTTTCATCCTTAAACGGTGTAATTGACTTCAAAGATAATAAAATTTATTATGCATGCATAGTAAATAATTAAAAAAAAGGGACATTAATTTTATTAATCGATAAGGGATAAAAAAATGCCCAATTCTTTTCATTGAGCATTTTTTTTTGGATGTAACACACATCATTTATTTGGTCAAAACAGTGGGTTTAGTTTTTTCAAAATTAATTTCAATTTGATTTTTAATAATGTCTTCAAAGGATTCACGCATTCGAATTAAATGTGCTTTTTGGTTATACCATAAAACTTCAGCCGGACGATAGCGGGAATTGTAGTTACTGGCCATAGAGAAACAGTATGCCCCGGCATTCCTGAATGCCAGGATATCACCTTCTTTAATTTCATTTATTCTTCTGTTGTTGCCAAAAGTATCCGTTTCACAGATATAGCCTACAACGGTGTAAAAGCGTTCGCGACCATTGGAATTGGAGATATTAATAATATCGTGGTGCGAACCGTAAAGCATAGGTCTGATTAAATGGTTAAAACCGGAATCGACTTGAGCAAAAACAGTGGAAGTGGTTTGCTTTACCACATTTACCTGAGTTAAAAATGTACCGGCTTCACTCACTAAAAATTTACCAGGTTCGAAAGCCAGGGTAAGTACTTTTCCATAATCTTTACAAAATGCATTGAACTTCTGAGATAGCTTTTTACCTAACTCCTCGATGTTGGTCTCAATATCTCCTTGTTTGTAAGGGACCTTGAATCCGGAACCAAAATCTAGAAAGTCTAAATCTCTAAACTGTTTTGCGGTTTCAAACAGAATTTCGCTGGCATAAAGGAAGACATCAATATCTAAAATATCACTACCCGTATGCATATGAATTCCGTTAATGGTCATTTTAGTATTTTCAACAATGCGCAATAAATGGGGAATCTGATGAATTGAAATGCCAAATTTAGAATCTATATGTCCAACCGAAATATTACTATTTCCTCCAGCCATGACATGTGGATTAATACGAATGCATACAGGTACATCAGGGTATTTTGTTCCAAATTGTTCTAAAATGGATAAATTATCGATATTTATTTGAACACCAAGTTTTGCCGCTTCTTCAATCTCGGCTAAGGACACTCCGTTAGGTGTGAAAATAATTTGTTCTGGTTTAAATCCTGCTGCCAATCCTAAATTAACTTCCTGAATGGATACTGTATCAATTCCGGATCCAAGGGTATTGAATAATTTAAGAATTGAAATATTTGATAAAGCCTTAACCGCGTAATTTATTTTCAATTGTTTAACGGTATTAAAGGCCTGAGTCAAACGATTGTATTGCGAGGTGATTTTTTCTGCGTCGTAAACATATACCGGACTGCCAAAATCTTTAGCTATTTGTAATAATTGACTATGGGTCATCATTGATGGTAATTTTTAGGGCAAAGATATTTCTTTAGGTTGTAAATAAAATAAATAATATAAATATTATACAAATTAAACAATTTGTTAATTAAATAACAATTGTTTCAATTGCATTATAACTTAAGCCAAGGTTATTCTTAATAAAAAGATTAGTCTAATTACCAGCTATTATTTACATTTGCACATCTTTAATTATTAAGCAAATTATGAATTTACACGAATATCAAGGTAAAGCAATTTTGAGTAGTTTTGGGGTCCGTATCCAGCGTGGCATTGTAGCACAAAACGCTGCAGAAGCTGTTGCGGCTGCAAAGCAATTAACAGAGGAAACAGGCACTGGTTGGCATGTTATAAAAGCACAGGTTCATGCCGGTGGACGTGGTAAAGGCGGTGGTGTTAAGCTAGCCAAAAATTTGCAAGAGGTTGAGGAAATAGCAGGACAAATTATTGGCATGAACTTAATTACCCCTCAAACTTCAGCTGAAGGAAAAAAAGTGCATCAAGTTCTCATTGCTGAGGATGTTTATTATCCTGGTGAGAGTGAAACCAGTGAATTTTATATGTCGGTTCTTTTAAATAGAGCTATAGGAAGAAACATGATTATGTATTCCACAGAAGGTGGTATGGATATTGAAACTGTTGCCGAAGAAACCCCTCACTTAATATTTACGGAGGAGGTTGACCCAACAATCGGTCTCATGCCTTTTCAAGCGAGACGTGTCGCATTTAATTTAGGATTATCAGGGTTGGCCTTCAAGGAAATGACCAAGTTTGTTACAGCCCTCTACACGGCTTATGTTAAATCTGATTCCTCATTGTTTGAAATAAATCCTGTATTAAAGACCAGCGATGATAAAATTATGGCTGTCGATGCAAAGGTGACCATTGATGATAATGCCTTATTTAGACATAAGGACTATGCTGAATTAAGGGATTTACGCGAAGAGAATCCCATTGAAGTCGAAGCCAAAGAAGTTGGGTTGAATTATGTGGATTTAGATGGTAATGTGGGATGTATGGTAAATGGGGCAGGATTAGCCATGGCTACGATGGACTTGATAAAACAGGCCGGGGGAGAACCGGCAAATTTTTTAGATGTTGGAGGTACGGCCGACGCGTCCAGAGTGGAAGCGGCGTTTAAAATTATTTTGAAAGACCCGGCAGTAAAAGCTATCCTGATTAATATTTTTGGTGGTATTGTACGTTGTGATCGCGTAGCACAAGGGGTAATAGATGCCTATAAGAATATGGGGAATATTAATGTTCCCATTATAGTACGTTTACAAGGTACTAATGCTGATATTGCCAAAGAATTGATCGATAATTCAGGATTGGATGTTTTAAGTGCTACCGAATTTCAAGAAGCAGCAGATAAAGTTCAGCAAGTTTTAGGGTAAAACGATACTTAAAGAAATATAAACTCTCTTTTGGAGAATAAACAAATAGAGATTTTTGTGATAATTAAAAAATACTGTTAAAAAATTAATATATTAATAAAGATTTAGTTAAAATATGGTTAAATTGATATTTTGAAAGTGCTATTTAAAGGTTTTTTTCATTACTTTTAACTATCATTAATCAAAATCGAACATATTATGAAATCTTTAAAAATCTTAGCGTTACTTCTAGCTGTTCTAGTAAGTAGTAACATCGAAGCATCGACCGACAAAACATCACGAAAAACGGTCAAAAACGCCGAACCATCAAATCCCATTTCAAAGGAAGTTGTTTCTCATTTAAAAAAGCCTCAGTTCTACTTAGAGGAAGATGTTTTGGTATTTGTAAAATTTACGCTTAATGATAAAAATGAAATGGTGGTACTTTCCGTTGATTCGGAGAACCAAATCATTGATAGTTTTATCAAAAATAGATTAAATTACAAAAAGCTTAATGCCAGGTCAAATAAAAGAACTAAAAACTTTGTCATACCTGTTAGGGTAAATGCCGCACGGTAGTACACTCCAGAAAATAAAAAAACCTCTATTTAGAGGTTTTTTTATTTTTTGATGGCATTGGTCCACGCAAATGAATGATCAAACCATTTAAAAAATTTCGTAAAACTTGATCTCCACACTCCATATATTTAGGATGGTCCTCACGTCTAAAAAAGGCCCCTAATTCACTTTTTGAAATTCTAAAGTCCACGAGTTTTAGAATATCTACAATATCACTATCCCTTAATTTTAGTGCTACACGTAATTTTTTTAAAATATCATTATTTGTCATATCTATATTTTGAATTTATGGTTATCCTAAATTTTATCAATCTTAAACTCTAAGAGGTCCCTTTCTAGAATTTTGTCATTTTTCTTCAAAGATACCTTTTTTTGTTACTTATTTTGGCATTTACCTCTGAATTAGAATTTAACTAACTTTCTGTTAATCAAATAATTATATTTTTTTATTTTGCTATTATAAAATATTTAATTCATTATTTTGAGTAATTGAATTTTGCTTTAGGTTGACGAAATCATAAAAAATTGCGATGAAGTGCGTCGCTCTTTTCGATAAGTTACATTATATCAACGATTATAAAAATACAGTTTTGAGTATCTTTATAGTATAATTAATTAATCCTCTCGACAATGATAAACAGAGTAGAAAAATTGAGTTTACTGTCGGAAATGATTGCATTTGCAAAGTACGATAAAGAGATTAATACCATAGAGTATAATTTTCTATTAGGCGTCGCCAAGCAATTGGGCATCTCTCGTGAAGACTTTGATTATTTAATAGAGCATCCTGTTACATATACGCATTTGAAATCTCACAGTGAACGTATTGTGCAATTTCATAGATTAGTATTGTTAATGAATATTGACAGTCAAAATTCCAAATCGGGTGCGACCAAGCTATATAATTTTGGTTTACGAATGGGTTTAAGTCATGAGTCTATAAGCAAGGTCCTATATTTAATGGAGAGTTTCCCGAATAAAATTGTACCACCGGATGTGTTAATCGATATTTTTAAAACACAATATAATTAGTATTTAATGGTTTGAATTCTAATTTAAAAGCGCTTAAAGTAGTTATATTTTTAGCGCTTCTATTTTACCCTGATATTGCTTTATTTCATCTCTTAATCTCGCTGCTACAATAAAATCCAATGCTTTTGCGGCGTCTTCCATTAATTTTCGCTTTTCACGAATTTTGGCCTCTAATTCCGATTTAGTGAGATATTCACTTTCCGGTTCTGCTGCCTTTGCAGCCATTAATTCGTAGCTATATGTGCTAACCGAATTTTTGGCCAATGCGTTATCTAAACTTTTCTTAATCGCTTTGGGGGTTATCTTATTAGCAGTATTATAAGCTACTTGTTTTTCCCTTCGGTATTGCGTTTCATCAATGGTTTTTTGCATGCTTTTGGTAATGGTATCGGCATACATGATAGCCTTACCATTTAGGTGTCTGGCAGCACGTCCTACAGTTTGGGTTAAAGACCTTGCCGAACGTAAAAATCCTTCTTTATCGGCATCTAAAATAGCCACAAGGGATACTTCAGGCAAATCCAAACCTTCACGAAGCAAATTAACACCAACTAAGACATCGAACAACCCTTTTCGTAAATCTTGCATGATTTCTACGCGTTCCAATGTATCCACATCACTATGGATATATCTACAGCGGACCTGAATTCGTTCCAGATATTTTGTTAACTCCTCTGCCATACGTTTTGTCAGTGTTGTGACTAAAATGCGTTCGTCTTTTTCAACGCGAATTTGAATTTCTTCAATTAAGTCGTCAATTTGATTTAAACTTGGCCGAACTTCAATTTCTGGGTCCAACAGGCCTGTTGGACGGATTACTTGTTCCACATAAACGCCATCGGTCTTTTGTAACTCATAATCTGCCGGCGTGGCACTGACATAAATGACCTGATTTTGAAGTGCTTCAAACTCTTCAAATTTCAAGGGCCTATTATCCATGGCGGCGGGTAATCTAAATCCATATTCTACAAGGTTTTCCTTTCTACTACGATCACCGCCATACATGGCATGAACCTGTGAAATAGTGACATGACTCTCATCGACCACCATTAAGAAATCCTCCGGGAAATAATCTAATAAACAGAAGGGCCGGGATCCCGGTGATCGGCCATCCAAATACCTCGAATAGTTTTCAATACCTGAGCAGTAACCCAATTCACGTATCATTTCCAAATCAAATTCCGTACGTTCCTTTAAGCGTTTTGCCTCCAGGTGTTTACCGATATCCTTAAAATAATCATACTGTTTTACCAAATCGTCCTGAATGTCCTTAATGGCATTTTGAAGTACCTCCGGTGATGTGACGAACATATTGGCCGGGTATATATTTAACCTGTCGTACTTTTCAATGATCTGATTCGATAGGATATTAAAAGATTCAATATCTTCAATTTCATCACCAAAAAAATGAATTCGGAAGGCATCATCTGCATAACTGGGAAATATGTCAACCGTATCCCCTTTTATTCTAAAATTACCATGGTTAAATTCGGCTTCGGTTCGCGAATATAGGCTTTGAACTAATCGATGTAATAATTGGGTTCGGGAAATGATTTGATCACGCTCCAACGAAATGACATTTTTTTGAAACTCAATGGGATTTCCAATACCATACAAGCAGGACACTGAAGCGACAACAATCACATCACGTCGTCCTGAGAGCAGGGATGAGGTGGTACTTAGTCGCATTTTTTCTATTTCTTCATTTATTGACAGGTCCTTTTCTATATAGACCCCTGTTACCGGGATATAGGCCTCAGGTTGATAGTAATCGTAATAAGATACAAAGTACTCCACCGCATTATTCGGAAAAAATTGCTTGAATTCGGAATACAATTGAGCGGCCAATGTTTTATTATGTGCCAAAACCAATGTGGGGCGTTGAACTTCCTGGATGACATTAGCTATGGTAAAGGTTTTACCTGAACCGGTAACCCCTAAAAGTGTTTGGTATTTCTCGTTAGAAATGATACCATTAGTCAGTTCCTTTATGGCTTCCGGCTGATCACCGGTCGGGCTAAATTCAGATTCAATTTGAAAACGCATGTGCAGATAATATAAGTGCCTAATGTAACTAAAGTTGGGATAAATTAAAATTTAAGTCTCATAAAATTAAAACTTATCTTTTTAGGGTGAAGTGTCCCATAAATGATCTGCCATCCCCCAATACAACCCTAAACCAATAATCATCGGTTGGTAATAAAGCTCCATTAAATGTGCCGTCCCATCCTTGGGAAAACGGTGCTAATTGCTTTATTAATTTTCCAAATCTGTCATAAATGAGAATATCACTCTGGCTCTGTACACTACTCAAGCCTTGAATCTGCCAATAATCATTACGGCCATCACCATTGGGGGTAAAGAATTTTCTATAGCCCACAACATAAACGTCCAGCTCTGTAATACCGCAGATCTCGTCCTTCACATATAAGGTATAAATGCCTGCCCGTACATTATTGAAAATGGGACTGTCCTGATATGGAAAATAAATCTCACCGTCAATAGATTCCAATGCAAACTGATAAGTTCCTGCACCAAGACCAGCAGGGTTGTTTATTGTCACCGAATTATGCTCTGAAATATCGACAATAGTAAGGTCGTTTTGAGTGATAGTGGCCTTCTCTGATGCTTTAACAGAAACCATTTTAGTTCTTGAACATAAAGTGGTTGGATGTGTCAAGGTTACAACGTAATTCCCCGGTGTAGATACTTCTAAATTGTTGGTATTTCCTAAGATTGTTCCATCTTCAAAAACCCATTCATAGTCGAAATTTTCGGTTACATCAGCCTGAATGGGGGTTAAAATGACCGTAAATGTGGGGTCGGATGTACACACAATTTCCTCTTCAATTATGGAAAATTCCGGTAATGGATTAACCACCAAATCTATGGTGGACCTATCGAAACAATTTGGGTTCATTGGGTTGACGACCTTAACCATTATCGATTGAGTTTCGGAAAATAATGGGTTTGGCAGTGTTATAGCATCAGTAACTAATACTCCATTTTCATCGATATAATCATAAATGATGTCCATACCTGTTTGTGCTCCCCGTATAATTCCCTCAAAGGATGATGTATCAAATGCAAAAAAACCGTCATTATCCATATCCCCTGAGCTTCCATCACACACTACTTGAGGCGCAACAGGATTAATTATGGGTTGTTCATCTATAATGAATTCCAATACCGTTTCATCATAACAGGGCCCATCAGGATCTTGGGTGAGATTATTTGTTACTCTAAGGGTTATTATTTGTGTAGCCATTAATAACGGACTGGGTATTGGACTAACCACATCATTTCCATTGGCATCTTTTAGCGGGTTGCCATTGGCATCCCAATAGGTGATGCTCACATCTCCAGGATTTTGAATTCCTAGAACCGTACTTTCTACTAATGATGTATCAAAATAATGAATGCCATCGTTTACGCCAGTACCATCCGAACCGTCATCACACTGTCTATTGATACTAATGGGATTGGCCACAGGCAAGGCTTCCACAATTAACAGGTTCGCGAATTCTTCCAGACCAAGACAGTCATTACCAAGATCACTTTTTATGCGAACCCAAATGCTTTGTGAGTTCGGTGAATTGGTATTTTGATGGATGGTTATATCCAGTATTTCGTTCGTTTCAATTTCGGCATCAATTTGGGTTTCAAAGAAATGAACCGTTACATCGATAGTAGAAAATATAACATTGGAAATATGGTCCTTAATCGGCGTCATATCGAATGTGGCTACACCATCCCTTACATCCATTCCGTCATCGCATTGGTATATGGAAGAAGGATTGTAAAGCGCCAAAGCGCCACTATAGGGATTAACTACTAGGGTTAAAGGCACAACTCTAAAGCAACCTTCTGGAGTTTCTGCCTGTACCCAAACCGTTTCTGGTAAAAACCCTAATGTATCTTGATAACGGGATGGGTTTGATATCGCGACTGCCTTATTACCATTTTCAGCCTCAATTTGATCCTCATAGTATGTAAATATTAATCCTTCCGCTATATAATTTGGGTTTATCCCCTCTTTTATCCAATCTAATGTGAGATTGAAAAATGCTTGACCATCGTTGGAAATATCATCACATTGGGAATAGATACTTGGGTTGTTCACCACGGGTAATTCAAATACTTCTATTTCAAAATATGTATCCGTAAAGCAATCGGTAAATGCGTTGTTGGTCATTCGTACATAAATCGTCTGCCCTCCAGCTACTGTATTGGCAAAGGAATTTGGATTATTGACCAGGTTATTATATGACGAATCTGTATAATAAGTCAATGAAAATTCGGTATAAGACTGTCCGTTAAAAATGTCTACTTCTCGTTGAGTTAGGTCAAAAATTTTAAAGCCATCTGTATCTGTTCCCACTGTTGTGTCGTCACAATCTTGAATGGGGACAATATTTGCTGGTTCTAGTGGAAAGGCAGAGTCATAAACTTCAATATCAAAGCTTGAAATGTCATAACAAGATGGGTTGACAGTATTTTCAACACGGGCATATATGGTGGTATTTCCACTTTCGAAAGGGCTAGATATAGGATTGTCTCCAGAGGCGGCATCAGGTTGTGTAGCGTGATAAGTAATGGCCATACCTGCCTGTGTATTTATAGCGTCATTTTGTAATGTTAATGTGAAGGGCATGGTACCCATATTATCGTCATCACACAAACGCATTGTTGGAGCAGTATTGGCAACAGGCATTAGGTTAACAGTAAAGGTAATTTCATCTGAATAAATGCCACAAGTATTACCACTTCTGTCGAGTTTTACCCTGTATAGGTAATTATTGAAATTTAAAGGGACATTTATAATATTTAAATCAGCAGTTTGGCTACCATTATAATTAGCATCATCTACAATAGCATTCCAGATAATGCCATCAGTATTCACTTCCCACTGGTATATTTCGGCTTCTTGAGAAACTACAAACACTGTTGTAGCAGACATTTCACAAACAACGGTATCGACGGGTTGTGTGGTAATTATAATTGGGGCAATCGTTATATAATCTATATTGGGGATGGTATAGCCATCATTGGCGTTGTTAACTAATCCATTCGCATCGATAGTAACTGCACTATCTCCCAGCAGATTATCTCCATTATTATCGGAAAAACCAGCTTCAATAACATCACTACAACCATCGCCGTCACTATCTAAACTGATGTAGTTAAAAATACCATCACCATCAGTATCTTCTAGGGTATAACCTAATACTCCGCTGTCCGGAACGGTTTCGGCGGCATTGGCCCAACCATTTATACCGTAAGCCGGTCCGTCCTCGATGCCGTTCAGATTCGTGTCAGACAAGATACCCAATTGCCCGGTTTCAATGAGGTCATAAATACCGTCATTGTCACTGTCTAAATCCAGATAATCAGGAACCCCATCTGTGTCTGAATCGATTGGTAAAGCATTAAGGTCATAAACATCGTCTAGACCATTATTGTCATTATCAACTCCCGACAACGTTACTATAGTCCCATCATTTTCAATAAAATCCGGAATACCGTCATTATCGCTATCTAAATCCAATTCATCTTTAACACCATCGCCATCGTTGTCTTTTTTAAAGCAGGTTAACGACACAATACCTGTAAATAATGAACTGTTTGAAATATTTGATAGATTGTGGATGAATGAAAATCCGTCTACTTGATTGGCATAGAATGCATAAGGTGTATTACCGGAAGGAGAAGGATTGATTTTAAAATGTATTTCGGATCCTGAAATTTGGAATACCCCAGTTTCAAAATTGCCATCAAAGTTGGAATCAACAAGTAATCTGTCATCTGGGTCTACAAGTGTTATGTTTTTGTTTACGGGTAAAATTTTGGCAATAAAATATTCACCGTCAACTGAATTGTGTACAGCGGTAATATCCTCTTCTAACTTAATATTAATAGGCTCGGTAAATGATAGACTGTAATCATTTTTATTTTCTATACCAAAAACAACTTGACTTGTAAATACTCCTGAAACATTACCAGAAAAGGTATTGGCTGGATCTGCTTTAGAATAATTAGAGCTTATGATGGCGGATTCAACACTTCCGTCCTGGAATATAAGTTGAGGCGCGTTGTAATTTTGAAGGTTTACTGTAACATCGCCTTTAGATTCGGTACAATTGAGTATACCATCGTTGTCATTATCGATATCTATATTATCTATAATACCATCATTATCGATATCATCAGGACAGATGCTTATGGGGACTTCAACAGATTCTAAGGTTTCGCCAGTACAAGTAATCGTTCCAATTAATTTGTATTTAGCAGGAATTGTTGGATTAATAGATGGTTTATTTAAGGATGATGGTACAGGTATAAAACCAGAGCCATTGCCATCATCATAAAACCACTCATAAGTATCAAAATTCTGTGCATTGGCTGCTTCAAGGGCTATGTTAGGAATACAATTGCCTAAAGTAGTAAATTGAGCATTGAAATTAATCTCTGGAGGTGAAGGAAAACCAGAATAAAAACTACCAGATGTAGCAACGCGATCTTGGTTAAAATAAGCAACGTATAACTCATCATTTCCCTGAACGGAAACATTACCATTTAATCCGGTAACTTTATAGGTCACATAATCTGTATTACCATTTACGGTGCTTGGACCAATAGTTGAAAAATTTGATAAGGGTAGATTGTTAATTGTGACAGTAGCTCCAACTTTAGTAACAATAGAGATCCCTCCGCTATAGTTAGTATTTCCAATATCATCTATATTTGCAATATAATCTACATTTCCTCTGGTTTCACAACTTAAAGGCGGTACAAAAAACATGCCTTGATTGGCCTCATTTTGATTACCATTTTGGTCTAAACCACCAACACCTTGGTAAGCAAAAACATCTTCATAGGTTTCTACATACATATTGCCGTTGGCATTGTAATAGCTGCCTTCAATGACATAGTATTCTCCTGCATTTATTGTTGTGATGGGATTATCATTAATTTTAATTGAGGTATTGTTGGTATGTGCAACGATTAAAATATTTTCCCAATCATCGGTACCATTGCCCCTAACGAAAATGTATTGATTACCAACTTTATCTAATCCAACAATTTGGTCAATGCCATAATCCCTACCATTGCCATTATGAAAACTACCATTGGCAGAACCACAGTTTACAACTATAGGTTTATCTGATTGCACTAAAGCCCCAATAAGACCATCTTTGTTATTTGTTGGAAAAGTAGTAGAATAACTATTCATAGCAATACAATACGAATCACCTTTATTAAGATTGACAGTATAGGGGAAGGCATTTGTGAAGTTTTCTACTTCGGTGTTATTGTCAATATCGGAAAATGTAACAGAGGTGTTGTCTTCTGTTGCCAGGACAGATACAAAGCTCATTAAATTTTCACTTGTTGCACCATTATTGTTTAGTGTCCTTCCTGCTTCATTGGTAAAGGCTCCTACTCTGAATATGGTCCCTAGACCACTAATACCTTTGCTAACGAGAGCTCCTGCTTGTGATCCTGCATTTATTCGCACTGAAACATAAACTGGAGATTCAGCTTCTATAATATAGCCTTTATTTGATTTAATGGTACTGGTTTCATTTACATTTACAAACAATTGGGTATTTCTTCCATTACCAATATAATATTCGTAAGGAGTCGAGTTAGATACCGTTCCTGTGATATAATTTACAGCGCTTAAGCCAATAGGTTTGATGGTGAAATTTACAGTAGTGTTGCTAGGTGTAGATAAGTATATATAATGATCTTGTGGAGTAGATGAACCTTCTCCTGATTCTGTTAAAGGTGGAATGTAATGTGTTTTGCTTAATTGCCCAAAACTTTTAAAACATAAACACAAGATAAGGATGAGAAAAAATAAAGTATGTTTTTTATCACTCATTGCCTGTTTAAATTAGAGGGTTCCAATCCTGTAATAGGATTGCTAACAGATAAAGATATTACTTAAATCTAATTTAGACTGATTGAATACTAAAAGGTTTATTCATTTTTTGATAAAATGAAAAAAAAAGCCGATTAAATCATAAAAATCAACCTGTTTTGGATTAAAAACTACCGCTTTAAAGCGAAATGGCCTTGAAGGTTAAAGGATTCCCCATTATAGATGATATCTGCTGAAAACCAATAGTCATCAGCCGGCATGTTTTCCCCATTAAACGTTCCATTCCATCCAATGGTGGAATGAGGCAACATTTTTAACAGTTTACCATGTCTGTCATAGATGTATACCAGGGTTCCTGGTAATCTGGTGATACCAACAATATGCCAGGTGTCAAAATAACCATCATTGTTGGGCGTGAAAAATTTGGGGACATCTATTACAAAGACCTCTGTTTCAATAGGAGCACAGCCATTGAGGTCAATAATAGTCACAATATGGGGGCCTAAAGTTACATTATTAAAAATATTGGAGTCCTGTGGTTCTCCGTTATCCAGTATAAATTGATAATCTCCAACGCCACTCACGGTTACCGTAATGGTATTGGGATCTGTGAAATCGGCAGATGCTGTCGCATCTATGGTAGCTACTTCAGATTCCATAAGAGTGAAATTTTTAGTGGAAGTGCAATTTTGGGGATGGGTGGTTACCATTACCCAATGGTCGCCTAAATCCGATTGGTCTACCATAATTTCAGGCGATGTTTCACCATTCCACCACAAGTACGTATCGGTTGGATTCCCCGTATCGGCATTTAATGTTCTTGGTAGGTCATTCAGGCAGATGGGTATAGTATCCTCCACAGGAATATCAGGTAAGGGGTTTATTATGGTTTGGAACTGTGTAATATCATAGCACCCCGTGTTGTTATTTTCCAATCGCGCATAGATGGTTTCTCCATTGGCAGCGGTATACAGGTTATTTAGACGATTAACATCGTTTTCGGCATTAACGATGTTGTTGTTATAATAGAAGACGGAAAAGTCATTCGGATTTTGCATTCCTAAGATGGCGCTATCATTTTGTGACAAATCAAATTCACGTCTATTGTCAAAATCATCATCGCATTCAATTAAATTTGGAGGTGTAGTTGCTATGGGATTTGGATTAATATCTAAATTAAAGGACGTATAAGCCGTACAGCCCGTATTGTTGTCCTCAACCCTAACATGAATGGCATAACTACCTGGTGTACTGTAGTTAAATATTTTATTGGTATACGTGCCGGTATTATTTTCTGAATTAACCTGGGAATCGTGATAACTAATGCTCACGGAATTTATTAATGAACTATGCACAACAAATGTGTCTACCAGACTTAAATCATAAGTATTTCCAACACTATAGCAATCTTGAATTGTTCCGATCGTAAGCAATGGGGGAGGCACATTAACCATCAGATCCAATGGTATAGAATCTGAGCATCCTGTTGATGTTTCGGCTTTAACATAGACCGTTTTTGTATTGTTTACAGGGTAGTTGTTTATTTGTGAATCTGGTATTTGAATGTTCAATGCTTCATCTTCATAGTAAGAAAGAACCACATCACCAAAACGCAAATTATCTATTTGAAAAACAGCAGTATTAAGATCTATGGTCGCACTGCCATCATCATCGATGTCACAAACCGGGGCAATACTTGCCGAAGTAATTAGGGGAGTGGGAAAGGTAATAAACCTAACCTCCTCTATTACAAAACATGAATTTGCAGCATTTTCAATTCTCGCATAAAACTGTCCTTGCAGGGTTTGAGACGTATATTGATCGGGCAAGAAGCTATTGGCATACGATTCAGCTTCATTATAGGTTAAATAAAACTGAATTTCCAATACATCTGAACTTCCTGATGCTATTTCCTGGCGTTTTGCCTCCAGGTCAAAGGTATGTGTTCCGGTTGTAGTCTGGCATACTGGTGGGAAATCACCGAAATCTGTATTATAATTAGGATTATTGCCAATTTCTAAACTAAAGGAAGAGGTGGCATTACAATTTGGATCTGATATATTTTCAACACGCACGTAGATCGTTTCGGCTCCATTACTGTTATAAGGTAAGGTTTTATTCAGTGGTATGGTAAGGGCGGCATCTTGAAAATAAAAGACGGCTTTTCCAGATTGCCCATTTAAAATTTCAAAATCTTTATCCTGAAGATAGAAATCGGCATTTAACGTACCTTCATCAACACATACCTGATAGGGTGTTATTGTCGGAATTATGGGAAGGGTATTTACGAGAACATCGAAGGAAACAATATTATAACAGGCCGTAACGTCAGTGGATTCTACACGCGCATAAAGCGTTTGGGTTGTAGCTTCAAAACTCTGTTTGTCCAGATTGCCTAAAGGATTCGAAGTATCAAAATTTTGTGCCTGACTCAGATCTTCAAAAAATTCTATAATATGGTTTGAAGGATCTGAAACGATTTCAGGAATTTTATCCTCAAGTCTAATGTTTGCTGTAGTACTTGTGCTATTGTTACAGATGACTATATTTGAAGGTTGCAGGACTGATGGTGCCGGGATAACATTGATTTCAAATGGGTTTACCGTATAGCATCCGGTCGTATTGTTTTCAATACGGGCATAAAATGTTCCCGAGGCCGTGCTGTAAAATTCTGGCAACTGATTTAAGCCATTATCAGCCTCGTTCGAATCCGTAAAATAACGGACATTAAAAGCCGTATTTCCTCCGGTAATGATGGTGTCAAAGGAATCAAAATCTACCATAGTGAAACCGTCATCATCGTTATCACAATAGGGGATGGGGTCTATTGGATTGAAGGTGATAACAGGATTGACACGCAGTAAAACTTCTGAGACCTCAGAACAAAGGCCATTTTCTAAAGCAATATAAAGCGTCACGGGACTACCGTCTGTAACGGTATATGGATTCGAGGGATCTAAGGGCATTGTATTGTTATCCCTATAGCTCTGGGTTTCATAAAATGTTACGGTAATATTTGGTAAACCATTGGCGATAACATTATCTAAGGTATTGAAGTACACATCTACACTTCCGTCTCCATCCTGATCGCAAAAAGCAAAACCATTAGCAGGAATATTAGTTGCAGTAAGAAGAAGGTTGGTGTGGATTTCTATTGGCACCAAAGCATAACAACCGGTGTTACTATCTTCCAACCTTAAATAAATTACTTGCTCGTTGGGATTACTGTTAACATAGTTTTGCGGGTTTGAAATGGGATTGCTTCCCGATTCAGCATCGCTGTAACTCTCGTGGTACGTTGGAGGTAAAAAGCCAGTTGCTCCATTTAAAACGTTGTTTAGTACTTGCGTTAAATCGAAAGTAGCGGAACCATCGTGATCTGTATCACAGGCATCAATAAATTGCGTAACCCTGTTTATTTGTGTGTTCCCGTTAGTAATATAAATATTTAATGTAGTGCCGGTCGAATTGACACAACCTGTTAATGCATTTACCACACGAATATAAAGCGTCTCTGAAGGATTTGTATTGATATAAGGTATGGAAATAGGGTTTGCTCCAGAATTGGCTTCCAATTCAGTATAGTGGTAGGTTACAAAAAGATTGGGATTGCCACTTGTGATTTCGGAATCTTTTTGGCTTAAATCAATTTCTGTGCTGTTATCTGGTATGTTATCGTTATCGCAAACTTCCAGTGGTGTTGGTTGGGTAATGGTAGGTAATGCATGAACTATTAATTCGAAATTCCCATAAATGATACACCCATTAACAGTATCTTCAACTCTTACGTAAATGGTCCTTGATGCTGTATCCAAGGGAGTGGTTATATTATTTGTTGGATTGTTTCTAGCATCATTATCGGTTAGATAATAAGAAATAGTATGGTTTAGTGGTAGGTTAGGTATAGCATTTTCCACATCAATATTTTTGGTCGACAAATCGAAAATTTCTTGGTTGTCACCATCACTATCACAAAGTTCAAAAGGCACAATAGCGTTGGCGGTTAATTCAGTATCTATATTGACGTTGATTTCATCTTGAATAATGCATGAATTAATACTGACTTCAACACGATACAATCCACTTAATGATGTGTTTAAGGTAGGGTTGGTTTCACCAGAAATTAAGGTGTTATCTCTGAACCACGCATAGGTTGCCAGTGGATTTTGAATTTCCCCATTCAAGGTCACGCTCCCTGAACATGTATCGATATCGTCTCCCAATTCCAGTTCAGTAAAGGTGCTGGCTTCAATAAAAACGGCCGTATCAACAGCCGGATCTGTAGCATTATTACTTTGGTCTGCCACTATGAGTTTAACGTGATATTGTACATTTGGTAATACACTTACACCGGCAGTCATAACGGTTGTCCTACCATTGAAATTGGTGTCTCCCAGGGCATATCCATCAAAATAGGTATCATTGGCCGCGGCACATTGGGTATTGATTTCATCATGTATATTATTTACAGTAATGGGATCTCCCGATCCAGGTACAATAGCGATATTTTGGTACGGTCCTGTACTTGAAGATTCCCGTATCAAAAACACAAACCCGTCTGAAGAATTACATGGATAATTGGCAAAATATTCTTCGGAAGCCAAGAGGTAGTTAAATTGAACCTGATCTGACAAGGCTATAAAATCAAATTCAATGGATGTTGCATTCACCGTATTCCCAACATTCAAATAAGTTTCGATATCCGGATCTGTTCCCCAATTAACTGTTCCTTCGCTTAAATCGACATTATTCATGGTGTTTCCACCGGAGGCGGCATCACCGGTTGACAAAACAATCCCATTCTCCAAGGGGAAATTTGAATTTCCGCGTTCAAAACTACCGTAGCTATTCAGCCCGTCGGAACTTCCATTTACTGAAGAGCTCACATTAGAAATCTCCACGCAACTATTGGCTAAATTATTTTCAATTAATTGTTGTAACGGTACATTGTTGTCGATATTAACTTGTTGGGCATCAACAAAGGAGCTCATAAAAAGTAGTATCAATACGATACTGTAGACACGTAGGTTCTTTTTCACTTTGTTTTATTTGGGCAAAACAATTAGTTGATTTGGATGATTTCAGTGGGAAAATTAGTTTTTTTATGGATAAAATGCAAAAATAATCAGATTAAATGTAAGTTTTAAGCAGGTTTTGTGGCATAATGCTATCTTTTCAATGTAAAATGACTTTTAAAAATGCGTCCATCCTGTAAGTTCACTGCAAACCAGTAATCATCAGTTGGCATCATTTGACCGTTAAAGGTACCGTTCCATCCTTCACCCAATGGATCTAATTGTTTTAATAATTTTCCATATCTATCAAAAATTAAAATTTTTGAATCGGGTTGGAACATATTGGATATGCCATAGACCTGCCATGTATCGTGAATTCCATCATTATTTGGGGTAAAGAACTTAGGAAATCCAACCACAGAAACCTGTTCGAAAATGGTACCACAATCGTTTTTAATATCTTGGACATTTACAGTGTAAATCCCTGGAAATACATTTTCAAAAACATTACTTTCTTGAAAGTCACGGGATACCGTTTCATTATTTTCGTCGTATAGTGCATATTGGTAAGTCCCTTCACCTGAGACAAAAATAGTTACGGTGTTGTTGGTCGACACATCCTTCACGTCGAATGGCGGTATATTAAAACTTGCAATATTCGAGGGTTCTACATGTATTATTCGGTCTTTGGAACAACCATTGGTATTGGTAACGGTTACGGTATAGGTCCCTATTTCATTTACAGGGATTTCATAAGTGTCTTCTCCTGTGGACCAGTTATACGTATAGTTGTTTGGTGAATCGTTATGTATGGCGGCATTTAAGGTTATGGTCTGAGGAAACGTATTAAGACAATAGTAGGTCAGGGCCTCGGTCTCGATGTCAGGAAGCTTGTTCACCGATAACGATATTTTACCGATACCATAGCATGCGTTATTATTTTCTGCCCTTGCAAATATAGTCTGACTGTAAGGTGTCCTGTTTTGGTATAACACATCCAACTCATTTTTCTCCTGAAGTGCGTCGTTATAAGTTTCATAATATGAAACAGGAAAAGTAATTCCATTTATGGACTGTAAATCTGTTGTGATACCGGATAGATCGAATGTATTTAATCCATCTTCCGACCCCAGTTCATCACAGAGAGCAGGTGCTATATAATCATTGAGCTGAGTGGTGGAAACTTCTAAAGTCAGTTCGGCGATATCAAAACAACCAGTAGTATTATCGACAACCTGAACGTAAAGTATCTGAGTATTACTCGTATTTGTAAAGCTTTCAGGATTGAGAATTTCATCCAGATGGTTCTCGGCATCATTTAAACTCTTGAAAAATTTAACAGATCGATCGGGAATACCATTGACTAATTCATCATTCACCTGGGTTAAATTAAATGCAGTACGGTTGTCCGATATTCCATCCTCATCACATTGAATTAAAGTGGTGTTGTTGTATTCTGGTAGCGGATGTACCAATATATGAATGGGATTAGAAATCGAATAACAATTCGGACTCAAATTATTTTCTATTCGGGCATAAATGGTTTCATCAAATGGGACCTGATTCGTATAGTTAAAGTTTAATGCGCCCATTTTGTTTTGTGCATCGCCAATAGTACTGTGGTACGTTATGGTGTAATCCAGGCCACTTTGATTCCCTAAAATGGCATCATCCAATTGATGTAAATCCATATCCGTCAGGCCATTTGTGATATTGGTATCCGAAATGGTTTCGGTATCACAAATGTTTAAATTAGGTATCGTATGCGCTATTGGGGTGTTAAAAACTTGTATATTGAAAGAGGTGGTGGTATCAAAGCATGTATTATTTTCAAAAAGACCAACACGTATAAAAACCGATTGTGCCGTTCTTGTGGCCATAAAAGGACCTTGAATGTCATTTTGATTTAAATCGGCATCAAGTTGCGTTTCAAAAAATTTGACTTCATAAATGTTTGGGTTCTGTGCGCCCAAAATCTCATTATTTAAGGTTGTAAGATCGAATTCAAATATTCCGTCATTATCGTCGTCACAAATAGGAACATCCGACAGCGGGTTTGCAACCGGGGGGTCAAAAAAGTTTACCAGAGCTTCGCCTTCAAGAATATTACAATCGCCATTTAAATTCTCTACGATGACCTTATATTCTCCTGGATTAGTAACCTCCAGATCAAAATCATTATCTGCCAAGGTTACGCCATCCTTAGTCCAGGAATACGTAGCACCGGGTATATTATCGGCCTTTAAGGTATAGTTTTCCCCTAAGCAGAGCGGTAAATACGTTATGTTAGTCGTCTTTTGGGTTATGTTTATTTTTTCAGCAAAAAAGGAAGCAATAAAAGGAGGCAGGCCTTGCCTTGAGTTATTAAACAAAAGGACGGCATTATGACTGTAATCACAGGCAGAACCACGAGCATTCGGATTATTGATTACCGAAAGAGAAGGGGAACCTTGGGGGTAAGTAAGGTTCATGGCACGGTATATTTTACCATTTGGTCCTAATTGTAAGGCGCCACGGTACATTTGTCTATGATCGATAACTATTTCACTTGCACTAATGTTAGATACCGTCAAATCATACTGCAGTAAGGAACCATATTGACTTTGAGGATTGTTAAATTCATTTTGAGGGGATTCATAATAACACGAGACATAAAGGAGTTCATTGTTTTGCGAGAACTCAATGCCATAGGGAACCTGAGGTTTGCCTCCTGGATTAAAGCCGATATCTATATTTGTTTGGTTACTAACTACCCCAGTGCCTGCATCAAAATCGAATAGAAACAGTCCGGAACCAATATTGGCACAGGCAAGCTTTGTACCATCCGGAGATAATTTGAGATAGCCTCTGTCTTCTGTTATAAACGTATTTACAGTGGATTTTACAGGGGTTGTATTGATTCCTGAATTGGATACCTCATAGGCATAGAAGGTATTAAAAATGGGGTTTTCTTCACTAACTCCTGAAGACGTACCAAAGGTAATGACCCATATGGATTTTGAAACACAATCCTTTAAAACGGCACTTATCTTCTCTGAACTATCCTGGAGTAACTGAACATTTTTAGATGAACTTAAAACATCACCTAAACCACTTTCCAATGTCATATCAACCACAGAGAAATTAAAGCCTCGGTCCGGATCACCACCAACAGAGGTATCGACAGTAAAGATATAGTAGATATTTAAGTCATCTGGTTTAGGCACAATTATGGCAGATTGGGAACTGGACGGATCCCCAAATAGTCCCAATCCATTAGGCATAGGCTTGTGCAATTTATTCCAAACCGTAATCCCATCGGTATAAAATAGTAAATTACCGCTACTATCTGAAATACTTGCACAGCCTTCATCGGTATTCAACTGACCATCACTTAGGTTCATGGTTGAACCATCTGGGTTAAAACGTAATCCGGCATTAGATCCAAAATACCAATTGGAGGCCTCGTCTTGAGAATAGGATGTATGACCTATTAAACAGGTAAGTAAAAAGAAGGCAATTTTTCTCATATTTCATGGCAAAGCCATCAAATATATTATAAATCACGCTTTTTTAATAATCTATACGATAAAAAGATAAATAGAGCAGTCCACCCAAGCACAATACCAATTTCATACCAATGAACGGCATAATCGTATCCCAAATTGGTTTTATCCGGGAATTTGGTCATGGCAATCCGCTGAAAAGGCTGATCTATTAATTTGTACATGGATTTTAATGGAAAGTAATTCTGAATTTTTTCAGCTATGTCCGTGTTAACTTTCCAACTAATTATCCCAAAAATAATCCATTCTAAGATGAAAAGAATAAATAAAAAGGCTAATGCAAAGGCAGAACGTTTTACGAGCATTCCAAAAAATAAACACAAACTAAAAAATCCTATTAACTTGATTAAGTAACCCAGTAAAAATTGGGTATCCTGAATGATAATACCAAGTTCATTGTAGCTTGAATAATACCACCCTATGCATAACGAAATTAATCCGATTAAAAGGGTAGAAATTAATGAAAAGAATACAATGGTATAAAACTTAGACAAGATAAATTCTTTTTTACTCAAGCCATCAATTAGGTTCTGTTTAATGGTTTTATTACTGTATTCATTTCCAATCATGCTAACCACAACAATAGCAAAGAAGAATTTAAACTGAGAGGCAAAGAAGGTTGTTAAATGCCATATTATTGGAAAATTAAATATTCCCAGTTCTCCCAATTCCAGGGTGAAGAAACCAAAGACATTAATTTTAAGCGATGACAGTAAGATCACAAAAAAAGGTAAAATAAACGAGATAAATATGAGTATTGTACTGGTTCGGTTTAAGAGTAGCTTTTGTAATTCTAAATTTAAAAGTCGAAACATTATGTTGGTTTAGTTTTTGTCGGTTAATTGTAAAAATTGCTCCTCTAAACTTTCTTTACGTTGGACCAAATGAGTAAGGATAATTCCATTTTCGAACAGCTGTCTATTAAAATCTTCGGATTTAAGAGGTTCATTTAAAAAAGCAGTAACTAAACTATTTTGAACTTTTATCGTTCCAAAGGCTTGATTATTTTCTAAAAACGACAGTAGCTTCTCTTGTTGGTTGGAACGCAACTCAAAAAAGCCATGACTGGAAATCATTTCATCTACTCGACCGGAATATAGTTTAACACCCTTGCGGAGTACAACCACATGAGTGCAAACTTTTTCAACTTCATCCAACAGGTGTGATGCTAACAGAATTGTCGTTCCATTGGCAGCTATCTCTTTTATAATTTCCCTAATTTGGTGAATTCCTTGTGGGTCCAAACCGTTTGTTGGTTCGTCCAATATTAAAATTTCAGGATCATTTAATAATGCAGAGGCGATTGCCAACCGTTGTTTCATTCCCAGGGAATAGGTTCTAAATTTACTGTCCTTACGTTCTAAGAGACCAACAATTTCAAGTTTTTCGTCTATTTTATTAAAAGGGACTCCTTTAATTTTACACACCAATTGTAAATTTTGACTACCACTCATATAGGGGTAAAAATTGGGACGTTCAATAATAGCTCCTACTTTTTTTAGGGCATCATGGGTTGTTATGCTGCCATCAAACCAATGAAAATTACCGGATGTTTGGTTGACAACATTTAAAACGATACCCAATGTTGTGGATTTACCACTTCCATTAGGGCCTAAAAGACCATAAACATTACCTTTGTTTATGGTAAAAGACAAATCTTTTACTGCGGTAAGATATCCAAATTTTTTCGTTAGATTGTTTATGGTGAGAATGGAATCCAATAGATGCTATATTTTACTGATAAAATCAGCGAGGTTGGTTTTGAATGTATGACGATAGTCCTTATATTTTGTTACATAACTAATAATAAAAATAGTAAATTTGGATCAGATATAAGCCTATGGAAGATTTAAAGATATCGAAAAAGAAGCCGTCGTTTCCCATAACAAAACGATTACATGATTATCTTGTGAGGTATGATAGGGATGTGAAAATCCCCATTTTTTACGACGATTTGTTGCGTTTTCAAGGTGGTGTTGTGGTATACGACAATGAGGGAAACGATACCCTTTGGCTCAGGGTGTATTACAATGAATTTGAGCGGGAAGAAATTGATACGGCTTTGAAAAGAATTTATAGCATTTTGCATTCCGATGGAAGCATTAATACGATTCCCTTCTTAAATGTAGATGCCATTGATTATTGTACATTTGGAAATTCTAAGCCATTTAGGATAAAGGTTCGAAATGTATTGAACGACAATTACACCTATTTTTACGTAAAATCTGCAGACGCCTCTCGAGTATATGGGTTGGAACTGGAGCATATGCTCTCACCCTATAACCTGAATTTTCTGGTTTATAAAAACACCTTAATTGAAGAACACATTACTGGAGTTCCGGGAGATGAGTTCATAAAGAATATGTTGCCCAAATGCAGTAAATCTGAAAAAGCGCAAATTGCCAAGGAGTTTGTGAAGTTTAATGAACGCTGTATGATCCGGCTTTTGGGTGATATGCGCTCTTACAATTATGTAATAGTACCAACCCATGATTTTGATCATGTCGTCTATAAAATTAGGGCTATAGATTTTGATCAACAGAGTTATGAAGGTAAATTCAACATATATAGACCACAGTTTTTTAAGGAAAATATAAAAATGGTAGAATTGGTTACCACGATGATTCAAAAGCCCTCCATTGATCAGTATAAAACAGAAGAACGGTCAATATTGGTGAAGCGGTTAAAAAGTTTTCATAATAGAATTGGAAAATTAATTGATTGCATGGAAGTGGATGATATTTCAAGTCAGGAAAATGTTGATTTATTGAAATTAAAAGTGTTTCAATACACTCGAGACGTGAATTTTAAACGGTCTCAGAATATGGGAGAAATCCTTAAACATGCCCTGGGATTTCTTACTCGAAATTATGAAAACGTAAAATTAGAAAGTTTAAAGTGACCGGTTAATTCCAGTTCTCGTCAAAATCTAAGTTATCGTAATCATCGATATCCATGTCATCCTTAGAATGATCATAATTGTCGTCATCTGTGTCAGCTTCAAAAGTCTTTGCCGGTGCACTATCCGGAACTTGACCTTGAACAAACATAAGATTTGGATAGTCATAGCCCTCTGCTTCTTCAACAATCTCAGCGAGTTCGACATAAAATGTCCACATACTTAAAAAATCGTAAATGTATATGAGTTTTGGTGACACTTCATGTGCAACGTCATTTATTCTGGTTTCATTCATTAACCGAGCGGAGCCATCATCACTCAAGTCAAAAAGTGAAATTTCTTCACCTTGATTCCACTGGGCATCACTTATATAAAAAGAAGCCATTTCAGTACCATCAAATCCAAAGGATTGTGTTATGATATTGTGTAAATCTTCCAGGGTATCATCTTCACGGATCTCTAAATCTCGGAAAACATCCTCTTCAGTATCATTGTCGAGAATTACTCTAAATCTGTAAATCATTGCTCATGAATTATATTGCAAATGTAATTTTTTTAAACTATTTGCTAAAGCGGTGTAAGGTAAATATCATTACGCTAAGCAAGAAAAATGCACCAACTTGATGCGCTATGCCCAACCAAATCGGAACATGATATAAAATAGTAAACACACCAAGTAAAAATTGTATACCTACAATGAGCAACAACATATGCACTGCCCGTTTTTGGATTGTGTTTAATGGTAGGCTTTTTGCTTTGATCCAAATAAATACAATATAGAACAATACAACAAAAGCAAGAATTCTATGGATGAACTGTACCCCACTTCTTCCTTCAATAAAGTTCATGTAAAGTGGTTCTTGTTCAATATACACGGTTTCATGCATAAATTTACCTTCACTCATCATAGGCCAATGATTATGGATGAAACCGGCATCTAACCCCGCAACAAAGGCGCCATATATTATTTGTAAAAGTAATACAGCCAATCCCCATCGAATACTATTTCTAAAGCCTATGTTTACAGATGTTTTTTTATTGGGGTAAATTAAATCTAAGGCAACCCAAAATGTATAGGCGAAGGTGATAAAAGCGGTAATTAAGTGTGCCGCTAATCTGTAATGGCTTACATCTGGTCTGTCCACGAGTCCACTTTTAACCATGTACCATCCTAAAAACCCTTGAAAGGCTCCTAATCCCATGAGCAGAACAGCCTTTTTGATAGTTGACCTGGTCAATTGTTTTTTCAGCAGGAAATATAAAAAGGGAATAAAAAACACGATTCCAATAAGTCTGCCTAAGGCCCGATGAAGCCATTCCCAAAAATAGATATCTTTAAAATCTTCAAGGGTAAAATGATAGTTTAATTTTTGGTATTCCGGATATTGTTTATATAAATCAAAGGCAATCTGCCATTCTAATTCATTCATTGGAGGGATAATACCTGTGAAAAGCTTGTAATTGGAAATGGACAATCCTGAATGTGTTAGTCTGGTAATACCTCCTATGATTACCATTAAAAAAATAAGTAGGCATCCTGTGAGCAACCAGTAAATAACGGTTTTATTATCTTTTTTCATTTAGTATTAGGTCTTTGTTAAAGCATAAACTATTCAATATACCCATGTAAGGCTCGAATTTTGTATGATTTAGCAATTGTTTTTTTCATAAAATGATACAGCTTACATATTGTCGTTTTCCGGTTTCTAAAACCCAACTCCCTAGCCCAACGTTCCATAGCATTCAATCAACTACCTTTAAACCTAAACGTTTCCCTGTTTTAAGCATGAGTTGGAATGCCGCATCATATTGGTTTGGAATGTCACCTTCCAGAATAGCTTCTTTTATGGTCTCTTTGATAATTCCTATTTCCCGGGAAGGTTTTAAACCGAATGTTTTCATAATATCTTCCCCGGAAATTGGTGGCTGAAAATTACGGATATGGTCGCGTTCTTCAACTTCAATGATTTTTTCTCTAACAATCTTAAAATTATTATGATATTTTTTAAATTTCTTTGGGTTTTTAGTCGTGATATCAGCTTCACAGAGGGTCATGAGGTCATCTACATGATCCCCGGCATCAAACACGAGTCGTCGGACAGCAGAATCCGTAACCCTATCTTCAGCTAAAATTATGGGCCGAGAACTCATTAACACCATTTTTTGAACAAACTTCATTTTGTCATTTAATGGCATTTTCAAACGCTTAAAAAGGCGATAAACCATTTTGGAACCCTCAAATTCATGTCCATGAAAAGTCCAACCTGCTTTCTTGTTAAACTTTTTGGTTGGCGCTTTACCAATATCGTGTAGTAAAGCAGCCCATCTCAGCCAAAGATTATTGGTTTGGTTCGATATATTATCAACAACCTCTAAGGTATGGTAAAAATTATCTTTATGACGTTGACCTTCAATTTCATCAATACCTTTTAGAGCGGTGAGCTCCGGTAAAATAATATCCAATAGCCCGGTTTGTTCAAGGAGTAAAAAACCTTTTGAAGGCTTGTCACACTCCAAAATTTTATGAAGTTCGGAAACGATCCGTTCTTTTGAAATTATGTTTATGCGGTGGTTGTTTTTGGTAATTGCATGTAATGATTGCGCTTCTATTTTAAAATGTAATTGGGTTGCAAACCTTATGGCTCGTAACATCCGTAAGGGATCATCGCTATAGGTTGTATTTGGGTTTAACGGTGTTCTAATGGTTTTCAGCTCTAAATCCCCTAAACCATTAAAAGGATCCACAAGTTCGCCATAATTAGAAGGATTTAAACTTAAAGCCATGGCATTAATAGTAAAGTCTCTGCGATTTTGATCGTCTTCCAGGGTGCCGTTTTCAACAGCCGGATTTCGACTTTCTTTGGTGTATGATTCCTTGCGAGCACCTACAAACTCTATTTCCAAATCATGGTGCCTAATCATGGCGGTACCATAAGTTTTAAAAATTTGTACTTTAGGTTTATTAGGGAGATTAACAGCCACCTGTTTTGCAAGTTGGATACCATCTCCAACGGCAACGATATCCACATCTTTGCTGTTGTTCCGATTCAATATAAAATCTCTGACAAACCCACCTATGACATATGCATCGACGTCGAGTGATTCCGCTGATTGTGAAATGGTTTTGAATATGGGATGATTTAATGCCTGTTTATAATCCATATGATTCAAATTTCAATTACCGCAATCCTATGTATTCAGTTGGAACTTGCGTATTGAAAAATTGCAAATTTATTGTCTTATTACCTTCACAATCCCATTATTACTCAATTTGATAATTGAAGATGGCTTGTGGCAAATTTTTTCGCGGTGCAAATTTACAACATAGTCTACACCTTTTAAAATGGCCGGGCTTATTTCTTTAAAAGACCTTGGTGTAGCTTCACCACTTATATTGGCAGAGGTCGATACAACGGCCCCGTTAAATTTCCTGCATAATTGATAGCAAAATTCATCATCAGGAACCCTTATGGCAATACTACCATCATCTGCTATTAAATTAGGGGCCAGGTGCTGTGCCGCATCATAAATAATAGTCGTTGGTTTATTGGCTATGTGAATGATATCTATAGCCATGCTGGGGAGTTCTTTCACATATCTTTTGAGCATGCGGTCATCTGCAACCAAACAGATAAGGGCCTTTGTGTCTTCCCGTTGTTTTAAATTATAAATTTTTTTAACGGCTTCTGGATTTGTCGCATCACATCCTAAGCCCCAAACGGTATCTGTTGGATACAACAAAGTACCTCCTTGTTTCAAAACCTCGATGGCTTTTATTAGTTCTTTGTTCAACGTGTTTTCTTATTTGATTTTATATACCCCTACAGCCTTTTTAATATTTCTGAACGTATAATCCCAAAGTGAGTCCATAAAGTTAAGGGTGCTTTGTAATTTCCATTTGGATTGCGGAATGGCATTTTCCTTAATCTTTTTTTCCCATGCTGTGCTGATAACAAAATTTTGGAAAAACCTACTTAAATCCACCTCACCGTAACCTTCAAATTCATTCACTTTATTTTCTTGATGGATAATGGACGCCCATAAGCGCTTATCTTTTATCTGAACAACCTGTTTTTCACGCTTCCAGTGCGAATGCCTAATGGACCATACGGTTCTTGGATTAATGTTCTTTTCAATCAATGAAATGAAAGGATTATATTGGTCCAGCCTTTTACCCAGTTTTATACTGGGGTGTATTTGAAGCGTATATCCATCAATAAAATCGACGGCTAAAAAATCCTGCTTATCAAAATGGCTTTGTATCTCTTTGATGTAGTTTATTCCGAGGCAGTCATCGTTGTCAATTCTACTGGTAATAATATAATCTTCGGGACACTTTTCGATATAAGATTTAATGGATGGTAAAAACAAACTCATACCATCTATAAAAATGGGAATGAAATTATCCATTTTTTCCTGTAGGGTACGTATAATGGTTTTAAACTTTTCAGGGGTTGTAATATCAAAGTAAACCAGCCATTCAAAATTAGTATTTGTTTGAGCAGCCACGCTTTCAAAGCAAAAATCCCTAAACAGTTCAAAACGATTTTCATGCCATTCTTCTGTAAGTACCGATTTGTTTTTTTTACTGGTTGTCCAATCGGGGTTGCGTAAGTTGAAGCGAGTAATTAAAAAATGTTTGAACATGGCATGTTAATTATTTGAACCTATATTTGCATTGGCGCAAATTTACAATAGAAAATTTTAAGCCAAGATTAAAATTTATATATGTGAAAGAAATTAAGGTTTTTAATAGCAATTTGAATTCAGATTTTAAATCAGGTATTACTGAGCTAATCCATAATTTTGATGCTATTGAAGGGGGTTCGGGTAAACGTAATTTCATAAAAATAACTCAACTAGGCCAGGTTACCTTAAATATAAAGGCCTTCAAAATTCCTCATTTGCTCAATCAATTGGTGTATCGTTTTTTTAGAAAAAGTAAAGCACAGCGATCCTTTGAATATGCCTATAAATTAATGAACCTAAACATCGGGACACCTGAACCATTGGCTTATTATGAGTATAAATCCAAATTTTTTTTAAAAAGGAGTTTTTATGTTAGTGAGCAATTGAATTGTGATTTAACCTACAGGGAGCTTACGACTAATTTTGATTACCCGGATTACGATACTATTTTAAGGGCATTTACTCGGTTTACCTATAGTCTACATGAAAAGGGAATTCATTTTTTGGATCATTCACCAGGAAATACATTGATAAAAAAAAATGAGGATTCTTATGACTTTTATTTGGTCGATTTAAATAGGATGGTATTTCATGAAATGGATTTTGAAACACGTATAAAAAACTTTGCAAAACTTACCATTCATAAATCCATGGTAGAAATAATGAGTGATGAATATGCCAAATGTTCGGGTGAAGATTTTAATAGGGTATTCAACCTCATGTGGAATGAAACAGAAGATTTTCAATACAAATTCCATAGAAAGAAACGGCTTAAAAAGAAATTGAAATTTTGGAAAAAGGGTTAATCGTTTTTGGAACGTAATTCCCTCAATTTCGTGTATTTCAGAAAGGTAATGTGTGCAGTTTGTACACTTATGACAAGGCCATTGAGGCCGTCTAAAAAGCCTCGTCTTAAAAAGTAAGCCTTGATGAAAGCCCAGAGGGGATTTAACCATATTTTCATGAGGGGTGCAGTTTTTCCATTGTCATAATAGGCTTTAGCTGCAATAGTTGAAAAGTATTCCGTTTTTTTATTAAATTCAGAATAACTTTGATAGGTCCAGTGTAGAATATCCCCTTTCAGCTGACCCGGTTTTTCACCCGGATCCAAAGTTACATGATCGTGCGGATTGATGCCTTTCCATTGACCTTTACGTCGGTCAAAAACCCGGAGTTTTTTATTGGGATACCAGTCGGAATATTTTATCCATTGTCCACAAAAATTATTAAACCGATTACAAAAATAGCCACTGTATTTCCAATCAGACTTAAGGGCTAATATGGATTGCTGCAATTCATTGGATAAGGCCTCATCGCCATCAAGAGAAACAATATAGTCGTATGTAGCACGAGTTAATGCGAAATTTTTTTGTTCTATATACCCCATAAATTGTTGCTCTACAAATATCACATTATGGCGTAAACAGATGGATTTGGTATTATCGGTTGAGAAAGAATCTACCACTATAATTTCGTCGACAACGGGTTGCAATGACTGTAAACACCTTTCAATCTTGTGTTCTTCATTATAGGTTATAACCACGCCCGATAGTTTAATCATAAGGTATTACATGTTGGGTAAAAATAGTTATTTTTGCTGCAATGAACCTAGCAAATGCCTCAGTAATTATAAGTACTTTTAATCAACCTCATTGGTTGCAAAAAGTACTTTGGGGTTATGAGGCTCAGACCACTAAGGATTTTGAAATTATTATTGCCGATGATGGGTCAGACTTTCAAACAAAAAAAATAATAAATGATTTTAAGGCATCCTCGACGATAACCGTCCATCATATTTGGCAACCCGATGAAGGGTTTCAAAAAACAAAAATATTGAACAAAGCCGTATTACAAGCGAATTCAGCATATTTAATTTTTACTGATGGCGACTGTATCCCCAGAATGGATTTTGTTGAAATGCACTTAAAATTAAAACGTTCTCATTGTTTTTTGTCCGGAGGGTATTTTAAGTTAACAGATAGCATTTCTAAAGCTATAACAAAGCAAGATATAGACGATCAAAATTGTTTCAAATGGGGCTGGTTACGAGCAAGAGGATTGAAAAAAACGTTTAAAGTCAATAAGCTTACGGCATTTGGATTTAAAGCATGGTTTTTAAACACTTTTACAACGACAAAGGCTACCTTCGATGGAATGAACGTCTCTGGTTGGAAAAAAGATATTTTAGAGGTTAATGGTTTTGACGAACGTATGCAATATGGAGGTGAGGATCGAGAAATAGGTGAACGTTTAATGTTAAAGGGAATTAGATTTAAGCAAGTGCGTTACAGCGCTGTTTGTTTGCATTTATACCATGAGCGTCCCTATAAGAATCTTGAAGCCTTGCTAAAAAATAAGGCCATTCGAAAGCAAACAAGACGATCCCGCCAATTTATCACCAAGCATGGTATTAAGAAGCTTCCACAGGTAGAGTAAAGGGTTTATTGTAGCTTTTAAGAGTAAAATGGTTAAGCCTTTTTCTTATTTTATATTTCCGAACCAAATTTAGGGGCTTTGTTTTCATGTAACTTTTGTCTCGATGTAAAAATTCAATGGTGGCATCGACTACACGTGCACTGGATTTTCCATCCCTGTAGGGGTGAAGTTCTTCATTAAAAGCAGCCAATTGTTTTAAGAGATCCTCAGGTTGCGATAAAGCTTTTTCAATAGCGGGTTCAATATCCCTGGCTGAGGTTATATTCAATAAATAGGGTTTAGGATTGTAATGATTAAATGTTACTATAGGTTTATTCTGTAAACCAAATTCCTGAATGGCCGATGTGGTATCAGAAAACATGATATCAGCTTGTCTAAAAAGAGGGATGAGATCGGTCGTATCAAAATAAGAAAAATAAGCATTAGAGAGATCGGCCCACTTAGCTTTGATATCGTTTGGAATTTTAGGATGAAGTACCATAATAAAGCGATATTTTCCATTCTGCGACAAGGTTCTAATAGTTTCAAAAACATCATGGTTATGAGCAAGACTCAACCTTTCAGTAAATGTAGAAGCAATGAAAATTGTCGAAAGGCTTGGATTAATGCGTTTTTTGACAGGGAATAGTGGGTCAACTTTACTCCAGCCAGTTTCTATTACCTCAAAGTGTTTTCGCTTTTTTGCTATATCTTTAAAAACCGATGTTGTACTTGGTCCCTGTGTACAATACAAGTCAAACAATCCCCTAATTCTAAAATGGTCCTTTTTAAACGTTCTTTTCTCCGCATTGAAACCATGGAAAATCTGAACTTTAAGGCAATTTATAAAATCTGGGACATTATCTGTAGCCGATAAAATAATGTCAGGTTTGTAATCACACACCGTGGAGATGGATTCCAATACATTTTCCCTATCGCCAAGTGCTATTCTACCCTCCTTCAAATCACTAAACCAATACACGGTATACCCCCGCTTTAAAATTTCTTTTTCCAAAGGAATACCAATAGGCAGGGCATAACTATATGAGATATAGATTAAAAATTTATAGTGCATGGGTTTTTATAGACGTCATTAGCAAAGATAGGTTACCTAATTAAAAAACCTTCGGTTTAGGGTCAGTATATGTGTTTTAAGTTTTGCTTTGAGATCCTCACCTGTATCGTAGACCATTTGCTCGTTATTTGGAAACGGTAATCTTTTATGCTCTAAAAGAAGTCGGTCGTCTTTGTCTAACGCACGTCTGTCGCCCCGTATTCTTCCATAAAAATGTTCAAATATAAATCCGCTATCTATGGTAAAAGAATCTAATATCTGATTGGTTTTTAAATCTGTATGAACGACGTCAGCAATAATTTGAGTAGATTTAAACTGCTTGATCTCATTTAAACGACATTTTACAGTTATCATTTTATCTATCTTAATATCGTTCCCTAAACTGTCTTTTAAGACATTACCTTGATTATCAAGTTTATAAGTCCATCCGTCAACAATTTCCTTTTCCCTAATAAATTCGCGTTCCATAATTTTTTCAGGAGAAATATTTATTCGTTTTAAGTTTAATTGCATCGCATAATCATATTGAACACCTGCAACCTGCTGACCATGGTAGGCCACCCAAAAATTGTCGATACCATAGGCATCAAAATTTAATAGCTCTTCTTCCAATAGACCTGGAATAATTTGCTGGGTATCGTTATTTATTGTAACGATAACATATGCCATTCCACGTTGGTGGGCTTCATTTAATAATTCGCGGGTATTTTCAAAATTAGGGTTAATGGACTCTACATATTGTAACGTGTTGTAGGCGTTACGCATGCTATTTTTATCCTCTAATTCTAATAGTTGCAAGCCTTTTTCGTATAAATAATCTGAAGTTTTCTCCTTAAACTCAATAAGATCCTCACTGTAATTGTTGAATTTTATAGAGATGGGCCTCCCATTGATTGTAAGCGGTAACAATGGCTTTATCGCCTCTTGCCTGGAATCCATATTGACATAGAGTTCATAGATATCTTGATAGCTTTCGGGATTAGCGTCCATTTTAAGATGGTTGATGCTGTTTAAATCCCGCTCGTTAGCTTTATTGTAAGCGTCTTCGAGTACAGCAATATAATCTTGCTTTCTTTTAGCATTTTTACTTGTACTCAGTTTTTTTATTGAAGTTGCGATGGCTTGATCATAATTACCATAACTAACGGCTTTTTCCACTTGTTTGCGCGTACTGCAGGCACAAAACGTTATCAGTGCGATCAGGAGTAAAAAGTTTTTCATCTGTTTAAAAATTTTTATTTATGAGCACGAAGCCAATAAAAATTTTCTGCATGAATCAACCGCTGCGTTTACACACAAAAAATTTAATTATTTCGGTGGGCATGCAAAACATTAAATTTATTTATGCTCATATCATAGGTTAAGATTTAAGGTTTTTATTGAACTATAAGTCCAATAGATATGCCAAAAATATAAAAAAAGGAATAAAGTTAACTAAACCACTGATTATCAACTATTTGTTTTTATTGTATACCGGAAGAAGTTTTGTTGACACCTCACCAAATCCAATTCGCGTACCATCTTTTTCACAATGACCTCTCATGATTACGGTATCATGGTCATTAATAAACGTTCGAACCGTGCCGTCTTTCATTTTTATGGGATTTTCACCTTTCCATGTGAGCTCCAGCATGGAACCATATGAGTCCGGAGTAGGGCCTGAAATAGTTCCGCTTCCCATCATGTCTCCAGAATTAACGGGACAACCGTTAATGGTATGGTGGGCTAATTGCTGCGCCATATTCCAATACATATATTTGAAATTGGATTTACTTACCGTTTGCTCTTTTGCTCCTTTGGGTTGGATGGCCACTTCTAAATGGATATCAAAACTCTTTTTTCCTTTATACTTTAAATAGTCCAATTGGGGTTTTAAGGGTTTGGGACCTTCTACACGATAGGGCTCAAGGGCATCTAAGGTTACAATCCAAGGCGAAATTGAAGACGCAAAGTTTTTCGCTAGAAAAGGACCTAAAGGCACATATTCCCATTTTTGAATATCCCGAGCACTCCAATCATTAAGTAATACCAATCCAAAGATGTATTCCTCTGCCTCATTTACAGGAATAGGTTCTCCAATATCGTTGGCATCTGTTGTTATAAAGGCCATTTCTAACTCAAAATCTACCATTTTACTGGGGCCAAATATGGGTTCAGATGCCCCATTGGGGAGCATTTGACCTTGAGGCCTATGGACTGGAATTCCAGATGGGATGACGGAAGAACTTCTACCATGGTAACCAACAGGTATATGCAACCAATTTGGCAATAGGGCACGATCTGGATCTCTAAACATGGTACCTACATTGGTAGCATGTTCAATACTGGAATAGAAGTCGGTATAATCTCCAATTTGAACCGGCAATTGCATTTCGATTTCATCGAGTCGAAATAACACGATTTCCTTATGCTGCTTATTATTTTTTAGTAAGTTATTCTCCGCATCGAATATATGCGCTATCCGATTTCTAACCGCTCGCCATGTTTTTCTTCCGTCTGCAATAAAATCATTTAAGGTATCCTGAAGAAAAATATCATCTGTTAAGGGAATCCCGTCAAAATAACCCAACTGGTGTAAGGCCCCCAAATCGATAGCGGTGTCTCCTATGCGTGTGCCTATCGTAATGATGTCATCACGCGTTAGAAAAACACCAAAAGGAATATTTTGAATCGGGAAATCTGAATTTTTATCGACATGTAACCATGAGGTTCTATCTGGACTGTTAGCTGATAACGGCATACTTGTGAAACAATTTTAGTTATAAAAATCTAATCAAACCTACACAAAATTTTTAAAAAAACTGTTAAAATTTGAGTTTAATATAACAGTTAATAAAATGGTTCAAAACTTAAAGGTAAATATATGTTTTTTGATGTATTTAACTAATCTATTTGCTATTTTTGCCGAATATTTAACAAGAATCTTATTTTATGCAACGCGACGAACAAATTTTTGAACTTATTCAAGCAGAAAGAGAACGCCAGCTTCATGGCATAGAACTTATAGCTTCAGAGAATTTTGTAAGTGACCAGGTCATGGAAGCGGCAGGCTCTGTATTAACCAATAAATATGCCGAGGGATACCCGGGAAAACGGTATTATGGAGGATGTGAGGTGGTTGATGAAGTTGAGCAAATAGCCATAGACCGTGCAAAGGCATTGTTTGGAGCAGCGTATGCCAATGTTCAACCGCACTCCGGAAGCCAGGCCAATACTGCTGTTTTTGCAGCGTGTTTAAAACCCGGAGATAAGATTTTAGGGTTTGATTTGTCCCACGGTGGACATTTAACCCATGGGTCGCCTGTAAATTTTTCAGGAAAGTTGTACAATCCTGTGTTTTATGGCGTAGAGCAGGAGACCGGGGTTTTAAATTATGATAAAATTCAAGATATCGCTACTAAAGAACAACCTAAATTAATCATTGCAGGTGCCTCAGCGTATTCACGAGATATTGATTTTGCACGTTTTAGAGAAATTGCTGATAGTGTAGGGGCTCTATTGCTGGCCGATATTTCTCATCCAGCCGGATTAATTGCAAAGGGGATATTGAATGACCCCATTCCACATTGCCATATTGTAACCACTACAACACATAAAACCTTACGTGGCCCGAGAGGAGGGATGATTTTGATGGGTGAGGATTTTGATAACCCGTTTGGGTTGAAGTTAAAAAATGGTAATTTACGCAAAATGTCCTCGCTTTTGGATTCAGCTGTATTCCCCGGAAATCAGGGAGGTCCATTAGAACACATTATTGCAGCTAAAGCCATTGCTTTTGGAGAGGCCCTAACGGATGAATTCTTACATTACCAGTTACAGGTGAAACGGAATGCCTCCGCTTTAGCACAGGCTTTGGTAGCCAAGGACTATAATATCATTTCAGGAGGGACGGATAATCATATGATGCTTATTGATTTACGAAATAAAAATGTATCCGGGAAAGATGCAGAACAAGCCTTAGTAGCAGCCGACATAACAGCGAATAAAAATATGGTGCCTTTTGATGACAAATCACCATTTGTAACCTCGGGAATTCGATTAGGAGTTGCTGCTGTGACTACTCGCGGACTTAAGGAAGCCGATATGGAAGTGATTGCCGATTTTATTGATGAGGTCATTAGTAATCATGAAGATGAAGCGCTTTTGGAAATCATTAAAGGCAAAGTCAATGCCATGATGAAGGACAAGCCTTTATTTGTTTAGCAGAACCAATCCATGGAGCTTATGGGATCCTGCATCTTTAGGACTGAGGTTCTTCGCGTATTCTAATTTTTTAATCTAATGTTAAATTGTGGTTAAAGATATAATCCACCACACTGTTCTGGAGTCTTTTATTTATATTTAAGGAAACCTCGCCTTAAAGAGGGTCCTAATTAATTGTAAATCTAAGTGTCATGAAATGGGTTAGCTGGTTAATCACTTTAGGCATCCTACCGGGCTTTTATGGTTATGGTCAAAGTACATCAGCAGAGCAACATGTTCGGGATATTTATCAAGGGATAAGTACCGGGGTCAATGAGGAACCTGATTGGGACAAGGTGAAAACGCTGTTTTGCGAGGATGCGATTCTATATCTACGTATTTCTACGGATAGTACGGCACTTTTTTCGGTAGACGACTGGATTCAGGATTTTAAAGATTTTATCAAAAGAAGAGATATTAGGCAAACTGGATTTCAAGAAAAGGTCATTAATGTTAAGTCCTTCGAGTTCGGTAATATTGCCCAGTGCACGGTCATTTATGAAGCCAGAATTCCGGGGGTAACCGAAGGGCATCAAGGCGTTGATGGTTTTCATTTGATAAAACGTGATGGGCAATGGAAAGTGATTTCATTAATTAATGAAGTGCCTTCCGAGGATAGACCGCTTCCTATATCTTTTTTTAAAAAATAACGAACTATACTTCATCATCGGTATGCCATGCCCAGCTACTAGATATATTTTAAAGCCCTTTTTCTATCACTCCTGGATGGATAAGTTAATCTTCTTCGGGAAATATAATATGTTGATAGGCTCCTAAATCAGGAGTTATCGTGCGGTCCACTTTTAAAAGGTCTAATGGTACTTGTAGGGCGAAAATGGGTAACCCCTTACCAATCCCTGCCGATTCCTCACCAATAATCAATTGGTTTAAATTTGGATCTTTAAAATGCGGATCCTCATTAAAGATATTGTTATCGTAATGATTGGTATCCGAAAGATCATAATTGTCCCCTGTAAAGTTATTATTGTTATCCTCAAATCGAATTAAACAATTGGTAAATTTAAAATTAAAGGCTACGGCCTCATCTTCAATTTCATCAAGTACTATTTCTGGATTGTCATTTCCATAAATGATACAGTTATTGAAATTGGCCTCGGTTAAATCGGCTATAGTTGCCGTATTCTCATCATCAATAACGAAATTGTTTATGAGCAGTGCGGGGAACTGCCGGAACCCATTGTTCCAGTAATTTACAAGGGTACTGTGGGTAATATTATATTTACCACCAAGTGTTCCTGCAAAAGCAGATACCCCTGCATTATTAATCACTAAATTAGCTCCTTTTATCGAAGTGTTTCTACCTAAAATGCCAAAGCTTCCGGAGTTATATATTTGGGAATTGGTTATCGAAAGCTTACCCATGACTTCATCGGGGTTGCCATCACATAAAATACCGACTAGTGCATTTTTAATAGTCGCATAATTAATACTATTATCTACACTGCCATCAACCAACCAGATGGTACCCCATTGACCAGGAATTTCTGAATAGGCTGGTTCTAAACGATCACTTTCAAAAATAACTTCATTTTCCAAAAGGTCTTGGTCCGTACTGAAGTCACCATTAACATGCAATGAGGCGTTATTTGAAACAATAATACCGGAATTTTCATGGAAGTGCAATCTAGCTCCCGCTTCAATGGTTAAGGTTTGTCCTTCCGGAACAGTTGCAAATCCGTATATTACATACGGTTTTTCATTTGAAAAAGTCAATTCTTCAGGGCGTAATTCACGACCTTGTAATTCTGTTTCAATCGTTTCACCACCAACATTAAGGGTTAAGGTTTCAATAACTTTGGTGGTATTATCGCGATCGGGATAAATAAAAATGGCATCTTTTACCAAGGTTACCAATTCCACTTTCTGCTGATTTGAATCAGAGCCAAATTCGATGTGATCGGTATATAGATAAGAACCATCCGGATTAAGAAAGTCATTAATGTCTATAGTGGTTTCAACAAATATATACAGGCTGTCTTTGGCTAATAATTCTACATTCTCAAATACCCTGCCCGGCATACCGTCAACACTTAGCCGATAAGCCGATGTTTCCCCTAAACCTAATTTTACAGAAGATATTACTATATCGTCGCTACTTCTGTTATACACCTTGAGATTATAGGTACTTGAGCCAATATTTGTAAAAATCGTGTCGAGATACACCGTATCTTTTGAGAACTCCAAACGACCATCACCTGGTGAGAATTCGAAATCCTTTCGGCATGAGCTCCAAAACATTAACAATAACAAAGTAAATAAAAAGTAGAGATGGCGTTTCATGAAATGAAATTTATTACAGGCTAAAAATAAAACTTTTGTTATTAGGATTTAGTATGAATTGATATAATTATTGCCTAATTCCTATTAATAATGCCATTGTGTGACATAATAAGAGGCTGTTTAAAAGATAAACAACCTCTTCAAAATTATCGAATTCGGGAGTTTAATTTTTAACCCCTAATTTAATTAAAATGGTTTCCATTAAACACCATTTTGTAATTGCCGATTGTAATAAATTAGCACCTACAAATAATGTAAACCAAAACCAGTTTGGATTAACGAACATTCCCAATAGCACACTAATTATTACAAAGCTGCCTGCAATTGCTCTTATATACCTGTTTAACATGTTTAAAATATTTAAAGTTTATATTGATTTTTCTATAGGAACCACAATGGCTCTTATGGGATTATTGGTTGTCAAGGTTTCGTTGAATTGCTTTATCAATTCAAAAAGGGTATCTATATTGGCTTCATCGGTAAACGAAAAAAACATTACCGATTCATTTCCAACATTTTCAAAGCCGAACCAATTTGAAGAGATTAATAAGGCATTTGATGTTTTATATCCGTCTATTTCAGATTCACTAAAGGTTTCAATTTGTGCTTTCTTAAAGAGTTTTATCACGTCTTTATGAAACTCTTCAACTGCAGTGACAAGTACTAATTTCATTTTGTTATAGTTTACTTATAGTTTTTGCGTTCAATCATGTAATATACCAGTGGCACTACCAGTAATGTCAATGCGGTTGAAACAATGGTTCCACCCATTAGTGAAATAGCCAATCCTTGAAAGATGGGATCAAAAAGAATCACAAAAGCACCAATGACTACGGTTCCGGCAGTTAATAATATGGGTGTGGTTCGTACCGCTCCAGCTTCTATGGCGGCCTGTTTTAATGGGATGCCTTCATCCAATCGAAGATTGATGAAATCGATCAGCAATACCGAATTCCTAACCATAATACCCGCTAAGGCGATCATACCGATAAACGATGTAGCGGTAAAGAAAGCACCCATGAGCCAATGTCCAAGAATAATACCTATGAGGGATAAAGGGATGGCTACCATCATAACTATTGGAGCTTTAAAGTTTTGAAACCAACCAACAATTAAAATATAGATAAGGATAATAGCACCTAAGAAGGCCATGCCAAGATCTCTGAAGACTTCAAGTGTAATTTGCCATTCGCCATCCCATTTTATGGTATAATCATCTTCGTATTTGGGTTGTCCTAAGTACATTTCTTCAAGGGCATAGCCTTTGGGCAGGGAAATGTTTTTTAATTTGTCTTCCATTCCCAAAATGGCATAAGCAGGACTTTCCAAGGCTCCCGCCATATCAGCCAAAACATAGACGACACGTTTTTGATTCTTTCTATAAATACTTTTTGCACTTGTCGATTTTTCAATGGATACTAAATCGGCAATGGGTACAAGTTGTCCCTGAAGTGATTTTACTTTTAATTGCGAAATGTCTGTTATGTTAGATTTTTCTTTTTCATCTAAGGCTAACACTAAACCGATTTGATTCACTGCATCTTCATCGTATAAGGAGGTTAAGGGACGGTTGGATAGAGCCATATGCATGGTGTTTACAATTTGTTTTGGGGCAACACCATATAACATGGCTTTTTCCTTGTCTATGTCAAATTGATATTCGGTTTGGTCCGTTTCAACCATCCAATCGATATCAACAACATCTTCAGTATCGGTTAAAATGACTTGGATGTCGTTGGCAATTTCAATTTGCTTATCATAATCGGGACCGTAAACCTCGGCAACAATAGTAGACAATACGGGAGGTCCGGGGGGTACTTCAACAATTTTTACATTTGCACCATAGATCGATGCGATGTTTTGTATTTCCGGCCTTAATAATTTGGCAATATCATGACTTTGTGCAGAACGGTCGCTTTTATCTACTAAGTTTACTTGAATGTCTGCCACGTTGCTGCCACTACGTAAATCATAATGACGCACTAAGCCGTTAAAGGTGATTGGTGCTGAAGTACCAACATAATTTTGATAGTTTACCACTTCCGGTCTGGTAGATAAGTATTGTGAAATCTCTTTGGCAACAACAGCAGTACGCTCTAAAGTGGTGCCTTCCGGCATATCGATAACCACTTGAAATTCATTTTTATTATCAAAGGGTAACATTTTTACGGCTACCGATTTGGTAAAAAACAGGACCATAGTCCCCATGAGTAAAGCAAATGTTAAGCCTAAGAACAGCCATCGTTTATTTTTGTTTTCGATGAGTGGACGCTCTAGTTTGTCATAAATTTTATAGATCTGAGTGTCCTCAAGTGGTTTTTTATGTTGGTTATCGGTTGCTTTTTTATCTTTTTCACGTAGGAAAATAAAGCCTAAATACGGTGTGATGGTCAAGGCCACAAATAGGGACAAAATCATGGCTATTGATGCTCCAATGGGCATAGGGGCCATATATGGGCCCATTAATCCCGAGACAAATGCCATAGGCAATACAGAAGCAATAACCGTAAAGGTTGCCAAGATAGTGGGGTTGCCTACTTCGTTAATGGCATACAGTGCGGCTTGCTTGAATGGGAGGCGTTTCATTTTGAAATGCCGGTGCATATTTTCTGCAATAATAATGGAGTCATCAACGACAATACCGGTAACAAAAACAAGAGCAAATAAGGTAATTCTGTTAAGGGTGTAATCCAGCATATAATAGCTTAGCAGGGTTAATGCAAAGGTAATGGGCACGGAAAGGAACACCACCAATCCACCGCGCCATCCCATGGCTAGCATAACCACCAGAGTTACAGCAATGATAGAACCTATGAGGTGTAACAACAATTCAGACACTTTATGCGATGCTGTCTCACCATAGTTTCTTGTAATTTCGATATGAACATCGTCTGGAATTAAAGTGTGTCGCAAATGTTCCACTTTTTCAGTTATAATATCTGCTATTTTCATAGCATCGGCTCCTTTACGTTTGGCTACCGAAAGGGTAACTGCGGGATAGTCTGATGGGTAAGTGGCCGCTTTGGCACTGGCTTTTCCAAATCCTAGGCTTACATAATTTTGAGGAATTTCCGGACCATCAATGATGGTGGCAATTTGCTTTAAGTATATCGGGCGGTTTTGTTGAACACCAACAATTAAATTTTCAATGTCCAAGGGATGTTCTAAAAAATTCCCGGTGTTTACAATAAATTCAACGTCATTTTTATTAAACTTTCCAGAGTTTAACTGAGCATGATTGGCTTTTATCATTTCCGAAATCGATAGAAAATCCAATCCAGAAGCGGATAACTTATCTTTGTCTAAAACAATACGAACTTGACGTTCTCTTCCTCCAATTTTATCGGTAATGGCAACTTCCTTAACCTTTTTAATTTCGGTTTCTAATTCCAGAGCCAATTGTCCTATTTGGTAATCGTTATAATTTTCACTCCACAATGTTAAACCTAAAATTGGAACGTCATCAATAGCACGGGTTTTGATTAATGGAAAGGTAACGCCTTCAGGCATTTGATCCATGTGTTTATTAATCTCGTTGTAAAGTTTCACAAAGGAGCGTTCAATGTCCTCACCAACAAAGAATTGTACGATTACCATACCCTGTTCTTTCATTGCTGTAGAGTATACATATTCTACACCTTTTATATTGGATACTAATTGCTCTAATGGCTTTATGACTCTCGATTCGACTTCTGTGGGACTCGCCCCAGGATAGCCCACAAATATGTCGGCCATAGGGACATCTATCTGCGGTTCTTCTTCACGAGGAATTAAAAATGAGCTATAAACTCCAATAACCATGAAAACAATCATCAATAGAATGGTGAGTTTCGACTGTATAAAGCCTTTAGCTATTTTACCTGCAATACCTTCTTTCATAATTAGGGATTATTTTAGTGTTACTTTTGCACCATTAAAAAGCTTCCCTTCTGCTGATACTATATAAGTTTCATCTGAGTTTAAGCCCGAAAGTACCTCCACGTGGTCTCCAAAGGTTCTTCCTATGCGCAACCATCGTAAAATGGCAGTATTGTTATGACTCACCGTATAAACACCAGATAATTGTCCATGAATTACCATGGAAGATTTTGGAATGAGAACCACGTGCGACTGTGCCTTTTTTTCAACTGGAAATACTACGGTGGCGAACATGCCAGATAAGGTATGGGCCTCGGATTTATCTAAATCTATTTTTGCCATATATTGTCCCCCTGTATTTCTGGCAGAAGAACTTAATTCTGAAACCTTACCCGTTAAGGTTTTATTAATGGACTTAACCAGCACCTCTACTGCAGTTCCCTTATTAATTTGTGAAATTTCCGTTTCGGGCACCATGGCTATAACCTCAAAATCTTCAGGATTTTCAATTGAGATTAAAAGTTGTCCCGGATTAGCCATATCCCCTTTTTCAACAGTTTTATGGGTGACCACACCGCTAAAAGGGGCTGTAATATTGGTATAGGCAAATTGCGCATCGATCTCATTTTTCATTTGTTCAGCAGCATCCAAACGCGCCTTGGCCATTTCAAAACGTGCGGTCATGTCGTCCAATTCTTTTTGGGAGGCACTTTGGTCTGAAAATAAATTTTTAAATCGTTCGTAATCTTTTTGGGCATTATTGAAGGAAGCTCTCGCTTCGGCGATATTGGCATTTACTTGTGCTTTTTTAGCCTGTAAATCTGTATTGTTAATTCTAACAAGCAGTTGTCCTTTTTGAACCTTTTCACCAATATGTACGGGAACACTCTGTATAAAACCCATCATTTTGGTGCTTAAATCGGCCGTATTTTTCGCCTGTATCTTGCCACTCACAGTTAAAAATGACTGATTTCCACGAGATGTGGCTTGACTTACGATAACCGGAACGGCATGTGAATCGTCACTATTGTTAGTTTTGATTTCCTCACCGCAACTGTTCAATAACAGTATAGCTGTACATATAATAGGGAGGTAAATTTTATTTATCATGGTAAAGTTTGTATTAGATTATATTGATGAGTAAGGCTTTTTAAAATTAGTTTTACTGCCTTTTCGAACACGGGGGCCTAACTTATCCCTTCGTTAAAAATGCTAAATAGGTTTGTGCATAATTGTGTTCAAATATGGTTTGATAATATTCTAACTGTTTTTGGGCAAATTGCGTTTCAGCCATTAATAAATCGGAGGTTTTCTCCAGGCCTTCCTTAAATCTATTCGTACGAATTCTTAAGGATTCTTCAGCTTGTTGCAAGGCTAACTTTGAAAGATTGAGTTTATTTTTGGCGTCAACGTACATGCGATTCGCTTTATGAAGTTCTAGTTTGCTTTTGGATACATATTGACGGTATTCTAATTTCGATTTTTCAAATTCGGCTTTACTCTTTTGGGCTTTTCCGAAACGTTTGGATCCCTGAAATATGTCCCAACTTAATTTGGCCCCAAATACATAGCCATTAGCTTGGGCTTCAAAAATGTCATCGTCATATAGTTGATAACTTCCAAAGGCATTTAACCTTGGGAAGAAGGTCATTTTATCTGCTTTGTTCATGGCTTTCAGTGCATTGGTGCTCAAAAACATAGCTCTAATATCACTGCGGTCTTCAGAAATGGTTTTATGTATCGTGAGCATTTCGTTTACGGTTAAGCTGTCTGCAGGTTGGTATATAAAAAAGGAGTCATCATTCATTAAAAACGATAGGTAATTGGAAGCGTTTTGTACATTACTCTTCGCTTGGTGCAATTGGTTTTTAACTTCATTAAGACGTACTTCTACATTAAGGACATCCGCGCGCTGCAGGAGACCCTGCTCAAATCCATTATCGGCCAACATTTGGTTGGCTTTTGCAGCTTCTAATGCTTTTTTCACAACATCAACTACTTTATAGGCTAATTGGAGTTGCATGTAGGCATTATTCACCTCAAATTCTATATAATCAACGGTGCGCTGTCTTTTTAGTGACATGGCTTCCATTTTAGATTTGGCCGCTTCCCGTTGGTAAATACCATCCAAATTAATAAGTGGTTGTTCAATTTCAAATGTCGTGGCGAAATTTTGGATCTGGCTGGGATCGTTCAATAATGCGGGATCAAAATCATTTGGTGTTAAAATTTCTTGGTTAAGTTTTGACCCAAACGCCATCAGTGGATTCGTTGTTGAAATACCCGTATAACTAATAGAAATATGCGGTAGAAAGATGGAATTGGTCTGTCTGAATTCTGCTCTGGCACGATTAAATTCCTCAATGGAAATTTTTATTGTGGTATTGTTTTCTGAAACGGATTCTAGTACTTCTTTTTTGGTTATGGGTATGATCTGCTGAGCGTAAAGCGATAAGATTCCAGAGAGTAATAAAGATGTTATATAGGATTTAAGTTTCATTTTATAATAATTATGAGGCAAATTTAGCCCTAGAAATTATTACACTTGGTAACAATTGTTACCCAGGAAAAAGAGGAATCATTTAATAAGCACTTTATAGAAACTTCAAGTGATGAGTAGCATGCCTATCTTTGAAACGGGATAATCTTGTATGGATTTGTCGGCCACCGGACCACTCACTGGGTTTTACTTTTGGACAGAAATTTTAGGATAAATATTATTTTATTGAAATCAGCGTTTTATCAATTTAATAAAAAGCTCCTTTCCTAATCTGCTTTCAATGGAATTATGGCAAGCCTCGATAATGTCTATTTTAAAATAGGGAGAAAAATAATCCAAATACTCCTCACGATTTCCACCAAAAGGAGGCTTATCCATATTTAAAGGAGCATCAAAGAGGACCCCTACAAGTTTTCCATTGGAAACCAATAAGGCGTTAGCCTTTTGTGCGTAACGTGATCTTAGTTTTGGATCGATAGCACAGAAAAAGGTCTGTTCAATGATGAGGTCATATCTCCCGGTTAAATCAAAATAATTACCATGGATTAATTGCGAAACAGGAAATTGAGGAACCCTGTTTTTAATACTTTTTAGGGCAGCACCAGAAAGGTCTATAACGGACGTATTTTTAAAACCGTTATTAAACAGATATTCGGCTTCATAGGAATTGCCGCCACCGGGAATTAAAATGTTTAAATTTTTGTTGGTTAATTGATTGAAATATGATTTCAATGGTGGTGAAATTTGGCCTAAATCCCATCCTATATCATGGTTTAGATAACGATTATTCCAAAAGGATTCTGATAAATCCATTACTTATACACTGGTAATCTTTTGAATGATATCATTTTTTTGAACCACACCGGACTGACGCCAAACTTGTTTGCCATTTTTAAAAAGTAATAGGGTAGGAACCCCTCTTACCTGATAGGTCGCTGCCAACTTTTGATTTTTATCGACATCAATTTTTATAATGGAAACACGATCTTTTAAAGTGGATTTCACCTCCTTTAATATGGGACTCATCATTTTACAGGGTCCACACCATTCTGCAAAAAAATCAACTAAAACGGGTTTGTCTTGATTAATGATTTCTGAAAAAGAACTCATAATTTATAAACTTTACTGGCATGTAATAATTACAAAAATACATATTTATTACATGGTAGATTTATTTAATGATGGAATAATTTTGTAATTGGTTAAGCTGATTTCCTTTTATTTTAACTCAAAGGATTTGGATAAAATCTGCACAGAATTGGTTCCTGCCATCACAACAAAAGTACCTGACTCAACCAAAAAGTTACCATCAGGGTCATAAAAACCAAGTTCTTCAGGGGTTAATTGGAATATTACTGTTTTCGACTCATGTGCTTTCAAGTGTATTTTTTTAAATCCTTTTAACTCTTTTACAGGACGTACAATTGCAGTGGCTTCAGCAGCTATTCCTTCAGCCGATTGTCTTATGACCTCCAGAACCCAGCTTGCTGCTTCAGCCAAAGGAACGGGAGTCAATGTTTTATGACCATGAATGACGTCATATCAATATATCAAAGGTATACCCAATCGTGAAGTTTCAACAGCCAATTTTTGAACCTCCCGAACTTCTTTCACACCATGTACATTCAAGATTGAACCTACTAATCCTTTTTTAAGATGGTCATACATTTGCTTTACATTGGCATCACTCGGTGAAGGTCCAGTGACATCGTAAAAACTGCTGTATTGATTCATTTGCCCAACTTGTCCTCCAAGGTCATTTGTGCTAAAAGCGTTTCAACTTTTTTCCCTATAGTATCGACTCGTCCTGAGGAATGATCGGAACTGAAAGCATTCCATAAAAAAATACTCACTAATGCTAAACATACATTTTTAAGTTGGCCCATACCTGTATTTAAAATAGTTTAGAAATGGAATAAATAAAACATTTACAAACTGATATTGTTTAGACAATTTGGGTAGAAAACTAAAATATAAAAAAAAGGATAATGACCTTAATTTGAATACTGAGACTGTTCATGGCTTTTAGTCATGATGTGATTTTTAGTTACTTTAAAAAATTACAATAGGGATATCCCGGTAATTTTTCATTACAATTTTTGCTTTGTCATTTGCAGTTGAACTAAAAAGTCAATTTACATTAGCAAAAAACCATGACATTAGTGGTCATTCTCACTGGTAATTTTGTGTTTAAACTTATTGTACAGAAAGGAGATGATTAATAACAAAATTCCTAAAGAAACAAATACAATGGTTTTTGATATGGTATTCAAATGGGAAATGTCATAAAAGAAAAGTTTGATTAGTGTAATCGAAAACAGGATAATCGCCCCAATGCGCAGATGCTTTTTTGTCTTCCAGATACCCAAAGAAATTAAGATTAGGGAATATACTCCCCAAAGGATGCTTAACCCAAGTTTATATGATTCCGTTGAATTGGCCATATCCAACCAATGGATTAACTCGCTGCTGGTTATCCAAACTACCGTGGTGTAGAGCAAGATGTCAAAACCCATTTTAAAATCAACTTTCATAAATTCTTGCCGGATGTATTTATAACAAGTATAAAGTGCCCATGCTAAAAAGGCTAAAGACAAATATCTTATCATAATATGGGAATCACCAATGTTATATTGCGATGAAACATTTTGCTCCAAATAACTCTCCCGCAATTGACTTATGGTGTATAGTCCTTGTGTTAGGAAGACGAGTATTGCAAAAACGTTAAGAATTACATTAATTTGACCCAATACCCTGTTTTTAATTTTTTTCATGTTCAAAAAGGAAAGCACTGAAACAAAAAGCAAGGAATAATTAAGTACCCATATGGTTTTGAATTTAAGTAAATCTAAATTCGAATTTTGTACAGAGTCGTTCATAGGGGATCTTGAATTGTTATAAAGTACCTGCCAATAATTTTCCAGTTCCAGCCTAAAGGCTAAATAGATAGCACTGATAAGCACAGCAGGGATTACAAATGACGTAATTTCCAGTAGTTGAGGCTTTACAAAAGATTTGTATTTATTTTGAGTATTCAATACATAAATAAAGTAAAAACCACCAATAAAAAAAGCTGAGGTTAGGAATTGGGGATTGAATAGTGGCGTAGTCTCTATTAGGTTCAAATAATTACTGTACGCTAAGCTCCAATCCTGAAGGATACTCAAGGTAGCCAACGCCATGAGCGGGTATGAAATATATTCGTAAATAGCCATGCTTTTTGTTCTTCCAATCCAGAACAGTAAAGCGGCCTCCCCAATCCATAAAAGAGTTACCCAATTACCATCTAGTTGAACGGGAATAGAAATGGTGACAAATACCATCACCAATCCAGAAACCAAGTAAAATAAATTTCTGTCGCCCAATTTTTGTTTGTAAATGATAACACTTACAATAAAGTGCAAAAGGCCATTACCCAATGTGAATAATCCCAATAATTTGGTTCCAATCTCATGGTTATCTAAAATGGCATATCCAAATCCGTAGAAAATGAAGGAATTGGCCAGCAGTAGCACAATATCAATGACCTCAAATTTTTCCTGTTGGATTAATTTAAATGCCAAAAAAGTTGCATAAAAAACAGCAAAGAAGAGTAAAATAAAAACTAAAGCCATAGCAAAGTACACATCGGTGCTGTAGCTCGAAGCATGCCAAGTTGCATATATCAGCCAGGTGAGTAAAAAGGATGAGATGTAAAGGGTTTTCCAGTATTTTTTAAATGCAATAACTAGAATTCCACTGTTAATAATAACCATATAACTAAAAAGCACCATTGCATTACCTGAATTTTCGCTTAATAAAAAAGGAACTGCATAAGCACCAACCAGTCCAATATGGGCAATAATTTGTTTGTTATAGTTTAAGGCTGAAATAACTGTAAATACAGTAAAAAGGACCATTAGACAAAAAGCGAAAACTTGTGGAAGCAGTCCATATAAGCCATAGGTTAGGTAAGTCATCACATATAAAACCGTCATGGCACCACTGACTAAAACAGCACTAAAGTTGGCATACTTTTCTTTCAGTTTTATCCCGAATACCAAAAGGCCCAAACCTATGAGATAGCCTAAAATAATCCGTGTAAGTGGGCTAATCAAGTCATGTTCAATGGAATATTTTGCTCCAATTCCCACACCGATAACAAGAATGACGATACCAATTTTATTAATAAGATTTTCACCGATGAATTTTTCCAGATTTCGGTTGCTTTTTTCTCTTGGCACTTCAACATGCGATTGATATACCGGCGTAGGATCTTTAATTTTTTTGGACATCTTAGGGTAAGCCTGCTTTGACTTTTTTGAGGGCAATGCAATCCACAAGAGAAAATAAAGTAAAACTCCAACACAAAATAATACGGAAAGAAGGATCCAAAGAATACGAACCACCAGAACATTTATATTAAAGTACTCAGCCAAACCAGAACATACACCACCCAAGACGTAATTCTTATCATTTCTCGTTAACTTTTTTGGAGATTCACTTTGATGATGAGTAGGTTCTGTTTTAACAGATACCGTTTCAATGGGGGTTTCCTTTTGCTCAGGTTTTTTGGATTGAGCCGATTTTAAGTGGTAGATTTCTTCTCGTAATTCATGTACCTCCTTTGAGAAGGCTTCTTGCCTTTTCAAAAGCGCTTCCAGTTTAATAAGAAGCTTGTTTAATTGGTCTTGGTTATCGGTCATTTTTTTTAATCATTAGCACCAACTCTTTGATTAAAGACTGTTTTAGTAGTTTAGATAACTAATGTAGTGAAAAAAGTCGCATAATAGATATGTATTACGGTTATAGTTAATGAGCCTTACTTCTATTTAGGAAATGTCGAAATCGATAAAATTGAAAACCTAAAAGACGCATTACTTTTTGAGTTATTAAAAAATGCTTTAACAAATGTTCTAGCATTTATAATTTTTGCAGAAATTAAAAATTTAATACTTTATATAAACAGTTTTTCTGTTCACAAACTCCATTATACCGTCTTTTGCCAACTCCCTTCCGTATCCCGATTTTTTGTTGCCACCAAAAGGTAATCTGGGATCGGATTTAACCAACTCATTGATAAAATAAGCTCCATCACTTACTCTATACGCATATTTAATGGCTTTGTCCGTATTTTGTGTGCATACCGATACTCCAAGTCCATAATTGGAATTTTCAGATAAGGTAAAAGCATGTCCTATATCTTTTGCTCTAATCATCGCCGCCAAAGGACCAAAAGTTTCCTGATCGAAAGCATCCATACCGGGTACAACATCTCCCAAAATTGTGGGCTCATGGTAACAACCTTTTTGATGACCACCCAGCAATAATTTAGCCCCTTGTGCAATGGATTTTTTCACTTGTTGGTTTAATTGATTGGCAAGATCCAATCTGGCAAGGGGCCCAATGGTTGTATTTTTATCCAATGGATTCCCCGATTTCAAACTCATTGTGGCTTCCCTAAATTTATGAACAAATTCATCATATATACTTTCTACCAAAATAAAACGTTTGGCTGCTATACAACTTTGGCCACAATTGAGCATTCTGGCAGTCAGTGCTATTTGGACGCTTTTATTAATATCTGCATCTTCCCAAACTATGAATGCATTATTGCCTCCCAATTCCAAAACCGTTTTTTTTATATAGCGCCCTGAAATTTCTGCAACAGCAGCACCCGCTCTTTCGCTTCCAGTTAAGGTAACGGCTTTAACAGCATCATGTGCAATAATTTTTTCGGTTTGATCATGATGGACGATTAAACTTTGAAAAACATTTGAAGGATAACCTGCTTTAATGAATACCTCTTCAATTTTTTGGGCACAACCAAATACGTTTGGAGCGTGTTTTAGTAAACCAGTATTTCCGGCGGTCAAGGTTGGAGCTGCAAATCTGAAAACTTGCCAAAACGGAAAATTCCAAGGCATAATGGCCAAAACACTTCCAATGGGATCGTGCCGTACAAAACTCTTATCAGCATCCGTAACAATCGGTTGATTAGCAAGAAAAGTTGAGGCGTTGTCTGCATAATAATCACACACCCAAGCACACTTGTTAATTTCCGATTGCGATTCAGAAATAGGTTTCCCCATTTCCAAAGTGATCATTTTGGCATAGTCTTCCAGATTATCACGCAATACTTGCCCTGCTTTTTTAATGAGATGGCAGCGTTCCTGAAGGGATACTTCCCGCCAAGATTCAAAAGCCTTTTGACTATTGTCCAACTTTTCCACAAGCGCTTCTTGGTTAAGTGCTTTATAGGCACCAATTTCCTCACCATTATAGGGGTTTATACTCTTAAATACCATATTATTTGGTCAAGCTTCCAGTAAGCACTATTTTTTCTCTCTTGTCTTCCACAACTTGGGTTGTATATTTATTTCTTATTGCGGTTATCCAATGTTTTGCTCGTGTATTTAGCTTAAAATCATTGGTCATCATACGACCCCTAGATACCAAAATACCCATATCGGCACCTTCATACAAATAATCACCTTCTTTGGCAATATGGAGGAAAAACGCCTCATTTTCACTTTCTACTGCCCTTCTATGTGTGTCCATTCGGTCAAATTGTATATGGCCATTATCGAACATTTTCCAAATTCCGGATTTCGGAGCATCTGATACATACTCAATGGTGTCTTTGGTATGTTTTATTATGAGTTGGCTCCAGCCATCAATGTTCTCCTGACGCGACCAACGGTCATTTATTTCATCGATGTTCAAGGTATAATCTACCTCCATCCATTCTAAAATGTGGAATATGAAAAGAGGAGCATCCGCCAGCGCAAAAACGGCATGATTGGTTATTGAACTTGCACCTGTAACCCTTGGATTCAATTCGCCCAAATAAATTTCGCCGTTATCTTGGTCTATTAAGAAGTCTAATTCAAAATAACCTTTGTAACCTTCTTTTCTTAACTGATTTCCAAAAAGTTGCGTATATGCTGTGGCCTTTTCGCGAATTTCTGGTGTAAAGGCATTTGGATAAATCTCATTTCCACACCAGCCACCTTTATATGGTGTCAATTCTTTGAACCCGACCAGTTCTGTCATTAATGGAGCGACGATAGTACCATGTCGAGTTACACAGGCTTCAATTGCAGAACCTCTACAATTAATGCGCTTCATTATTTTCAATTCTTTCTCCTTGACAATCTCTTCTTCATATTTTTTAAATTCATCTTCATTGGATATAAAAAATGTAGTGTGGCCTGAATCTCCAAAGGGTGTTTGAATCACCAAATCATTCCCGAGATGTTTAGAAACTTTCTTGAGATGGGCATAATCTTTAACTGATGAGAGTACATAGGGAACACAAGGAACACCAGCCTTTTCAGCAATGCGGTTGGTATTGACCTTGTTATCCATGAACGTTCGCATTTTGGCTGAAGGAAACATAATTTCCAAACCTAATTTTTTTGCCAATTTTTCTGTCTCTTCATCAAACATCAAAAACATAGCCTTACCGACTTTATTTCCTTTTTTCCGCGTTTTCAAATAGTCTTGAACCTCGGGATGTTGAAGCAAATAATTGTTGATATCTTCAATGCTGGTAAATTCGTCATGCGGAATTTCCTCCTTGGGTGAAAACACATTGGGATGTTCACCATCAAAGCATTCAATCTGACAAATAAACTTAAATCCTTTAATCCATTCGTCGGCCCCAAGCATGTTGAAATTGGTGGCGCTAATGAAATAAAGTGGTACTTCATTCTTGTAAAAGAACCGTCTAATATTGGGTACCCCATGAAGCACTTGGTTTTTTGAAGCCTTTTTCACCCGTGGTGCTTTTTTTGTAATGGGTTTCTTAACTTTTTTCTTATCTAATATTTCTTTCGTTGTCATATAAATAGTTTTAAATGATTAAAATTAAATTAATTGTTTTTTCTTTTTTTCAATGGGTCTTTTTGCGTTGGGAGTCCTAGGTTTTTCATTGTTGAGTGCCTTTTCAGTAAATACTCTCAATCCTAAATCGGATCGATATCCATGAATTTCGCTAACATCAAGTGCTGTCATGAAATTGATAATTTGATCGCTTACCACTTGGCCTGGAACGAGTACTGGAAATCCTGGCGGATATGGAATGACAAAGGTGGAAGCAACCAAGATTCTTCCAGCATCCATAATTGACAAACAATCCTCTAAAGGAACATATTCATAATTGTTTTCATTATAGGCCATAAAATAGGCTTCCCTTAAATGACCTCCCGGAACTCCGGGTACGGCTTGAAAAGTGGGGTGGAAATAACTAAAATCAGGTAATGGAGGCACTTCTTTGGTTAGGGAATGTATTCTTTTATCACGTATTTCCTTTTCCTTATCGTTTAAGGCTTTAAATTCTTCATCCAATGCATCTGCTATTTTTAAAAGGGCATTGATAAGATAGGTCACGCTACCTCTGGTGGTACCTATATTTGTCATAAATAATACGGTGTTTCGGGATGTCTTGTTAATCTGGATATTGAATTTATCCATTAAAAATTTGTTCTTGAAAGTATCCCCATCAACTCCAGTTTTTCCTATAAATAAGGTGATTTTTGTGGGATCCAAAACAAATTCATCCTTCTCCCATGCCTCTTCCATACGGTTCCAACCTTCATTTTTGGAATAGTATTCCTTAAGTCCGGTTTGTCTAAATTTATCTGGTATAAAATCATGAACAGTCAAAACATCAAAGTACTTACTCAGTTGTGGCATATCATTGACTTTGGCTCTAAATACCATAGCCATTTCGATGCTCTTTTCTACCAATTCAAATCCTTCAAGCTGCACCTGTCGTCGGCCAACATCCAAAGATGCCAACATCTGATAGTTTGGTGACGTCGAGGTGTGGGTCATATAAGCTTCAAGAAACGTGTTTTCCGTTTTTCTTCGGAAATCCTCATCCCATATATGAATCATGGAACCTTGTCTGAAACTACTCAATGTTTTGTGGGTACTCTGGGTGGAATACACACGTATTCGGACTTTATCGGGATCTGGTAATGAAGACTGTTCACCATTTTTCAATCCTCTAATGTGTTCGTTATAACGTCTTCTATAATTGGCACTGTTGTATTTTTTATAAAGTTTATTGGCAGTAAACATACCGGTACGCTGTCTATAATTATGTGCAAATCCGGCAAAGCCATACCAAGCTTCATCCCATAAAAAGATCATATCCGGTTTTATGGCGAGGACTTCTTCCATAACGCGCTCCACATTATAAACCAGACCATCAAACGTACAATTGGTCAGAAGTAACATTTTCACTTTGTCAAGTCGTTCTGCTTCTTTTAGTTTCAGTAATTTCGCTTTGATCTGTTCCAAAGGCACTGCTCCATACATCGAATATTCTTCAATAGGGTAGGAATCCAGATAAACAGGATAGGCACCGGATAATACCAGCCCATAATGATGGGATTTATGGCAATCCCTATCGATAAGCACAACGTCTTCAGGCTTAACCAAGGCCTGCATTACTATTTTATTTGCAGTAGATGTACCATTGGTTACAAAATAGGTATACAATGAACCATAAGCATCACGCGCCATCTCTTGTGCTTTTTTTAATGGTCCGGTTGGTTGCAATAAGGAGTCGAGACCACCAGTTGTAGCTGAGGTTTCTGCCAAAAACATATTTCGTCCATAGAAGTCTCCAAAATCATGGATCCAACGTGATTTAAAAACCGAGTTACCACGTGATATGGGCATGGCATGAAAAACTCCAGTAGGTTTCTGACTATATTCCACTAAAGCGGAAAAGAAAGGTGTATTGTAACGTTCAGCAATGCCTCGTATAATGGTAAGATGAAGTTCCTGTATATCCTCGGTTTGATAAAAAATGCGATTAAAGCCTTTAATCGTACTCCCTTTTAAGTGACCAAGTGCGGTATCGGTAACATAATAGGTGTCCAGCTCGGGGCGGAATTGTTTTATAAGCTCTCCCATAAATGGACCGAGATCGGTTTCTGATTTTGATGAAAAGTCATGCTTTAAAACTTCCTCAGCATAAGGCTTGATAACTGGAGTGATCTGCTTTGAGTAATACGGCGGAGCATAACGAATTACTACTGCCTGAATATTGTGGTTGAAGAGCAGGGCAATCATGGCGTCCTGAAAGGAACGTTGTATCAAAACATCATAGGTAAATTTATCGCCGGGAGAACGGAGCGTTCTTAAGCTATGTTTCAATTTCTGCTCATCTTCTGTAGTAATATTGTCAACAAACAATACTTCAAAATGGTTTTTTCTAATACTATGATATTGCTCGTGCTCCTCGGCAGAATCCATGCTTTGCTCATCAAAACCAATGAAGTCCGGATTACTTTTATAACTATCGCCTAGCAGTTGTCTTGTTGTTTCAGCCACCATATGGGCAAGGGAAGCATATTCATTACTAATAAAAGCATTTTCGAATTTTTGTATGCGCTCTTTGCCTGGAAAGGCAAAAAAGCTTTCTACACCTTTTAACTCTTTTAGTAAATCCCTGACGTTTTGCTTATGCACTTTTTCATTTGTAGAACCCTTATGGCAACGCCTAAGATCGGAGGTTTCAATTTTTAACTTGTTCCAATATTCAACTCGTAGCTGTCCTATATTATAATACGGTGCACTTTTTGATTTCTTTTGCATCATGTTTTATTGATTTTTTAAAGGGATCCATCTCCTTTGTAATGTGTAGAAGATGTGGGATGTTCAAGAGCATCTTCCTTAATAATTAATTCTGTTAATTTTTCCAGCCTATTAGGTTTTATTAATGGCCCAAGGGAATCGAGATAAGGATGAGAGACATTGGGTTGATAGATATTGAATTGACCTAAATGGTCCCTAAAACTTTTTAATGGTTGTCCAAGTCGCAATATGCCCAATTCCCGACTTCTTTTTACTCTTGGTATGTTGAGTTCCAGTGGAATAATTTCTTCGGTGCCTTCCGATTTGTGAATGACCATGCCGTCTGGTCCGCAGACGATGGAACGTCCCGTACCTCCCGTATCCAAACCGTTGACATCAAAGAAGTAGCATTGGTTCACTGAAGCCATGGCCCTGACTATGGACAATTCAATATCCCGGTCTATAGTTCCCGAAAGTGTAGGATGTAATATGACTTCAGCTCCCATCGACACTAACGTTCGTATCGTTTCTGGAAACCACATATCGTAACAAATAGAAACGCCAAATCGACCAACATCTGGGACATCGAAAACACAAAACTCGGTTCCCGGGGTTACACCGGTCTCATAGGGGTAAAACGGAAACATTTTGCGATAACGCGTCACGATTTCACCATTTGGATTGATTACAGTAGCAGTATTGTAAATCTTATTATCACTCTTTTCAAATATTGAACCCGGAATTAACCATATTCCATATTTTTTGGCCATGGCCTGCATTTCCGATTCAAAATTATTGGGAATCTCCTGTGCGGTATGCGTCAATGGGCCATAGGCACACAATTCACTGAACATCACCATTTCTATCCAAGGATAAAGGTTCATGGTAATGTCAAGTTTTAATTTCATCATTTCCACATTGGAAACTACGGCCGATACCTTCATCTGTATCCCTGCTATTGCAAATGGTCTCATATTTATATTTTGGTGGCTTTTTTAATTTCGTTTTCTAATATTGACATTCCTTTGTGCAATTGTTCATTAGTTATAACCAAAGGGGAGAGTAATCTGATAATATTTTTGTGGGTTCCGGCACTAATAAGGATGAGACCATTTTCAGCACATCCCCGTACGATGCGATCACATATTTCTGAATTAGGTTGAGTAGGGTCGCCATGTTTTACAAACTCCATACCTATCATGGCTCCAATTCCTCGAACATCCCCAATATCTGGGCATATCGCTTTCAGTTGCATCAAACGGGTCATAATGATTTCGCCTACTTCTTTGGCCCGCTGATTAAGGTCAATGTCTTTCATATATTGTATGGTAGCCAAAGCTGCGGCACAACATACCGGACTTCCAATGTATGTGCCACCAATAGTTCCAGAAACGGCAGAATCCATAACATCGGCGCGTCCAACAACGGCTGCAATAGGAAGACCAGAACCCATGGATTTTGCATAAGTGCTAATATCAGGCTGTATACCATAATGTTGCCAACTGGCCCAATGTCCGGTTCTGCAAAATCCGCTCTGCACTTCATCCGCAATGAGCAGAATGCCATGTTCGGTACAAAACTCTCTTAAACCTTCCAGGTATTTTTTCGGGACTGGATTGAACCCCCCTTCACCTTGAATGGGTTCCAAAATAATAGCGGCCACACTTTTGATATCGACGATATTGAGAGCACTCTCACGAAGTCTTTTGAGCTCATCTTTAACAAATGTTTTTTCATCGCGCGAACCACTATAGCGGTATAGATTCGGAAAAGGAAGTCTATACACCTCTGGTGCAAATGGCCCGCAATTGTATTTATAACCTACCTTACTTGTTAAAGTCATTGCCATCATGGTGCGACCGTGATAAGCACCTGAGTAACAAATAATAGCAGGTCGTTTTGTGGCTTGTCTGGCTATTTTAATGGCATTCTCCACAGCCTCTGCACCCGTACTTACGAGCATAGCTTTGGTGTTATTCCCATGAGGGAGAATTTTAATCAATTCCTCACATAACCTGATATAAGGTTCATAAGTGACCACGTTAAAGCTGGTATGCAGATACAGTTCTGCCTGTTCTTTAATAGCTTCAACCACGGGTTCTGGACAATGTCCAGCATTGACCACCCCTATGCCCCCAGCAAAATCGATATGTTCATTACCATCAGCATCTGTAATAATAGCGCCTTTGGCTTTCATTACCGTGGCGGTATTAAAGACTCCCACGCCGTTTGCAACGACTTCTTTTCTGCGATTTAGAAGTTCTTGTGATTTAGTTATTTCGTCAATCATATTAATAGTTTTGTAGTGTTTTAAAATACGCTAAATAATGCTATTTTGAAAGTATTTAACGGTTATTTAATAATATTTCATTTTAATTTAAAAGAAAGCTGAAAAACGAGATAGGACAAGTAGTATGATTATCAGTGGCTAAAGAATCCGACCGCATCAAAAAATAAAAATAAAGGAAAATAGCATGAAAAATAATCCTCTAGGTGATCTGAAGTTGGTTGAAGCAGCATAATAAGTGAAGAACCGGAAGTTATAAACTGGTAGGAACAGTTGTTATTAAAAATAAAGCCTTTTAAATCGAAAGACTGCAAGGCTATTTGCAGAGAAAGAGGCTCCGCTGAACCTTTAATTTTATCAGTGATAGCAAGGTTTTCCTATTTTTCAAGAAGCCAAAAGGTAGCTTACAGGGTAACCGCTTTTGTAAGTCAACACATACTTTTTAAGAACTTAATAACATGGTAAATATAATTATTTTTTAAAATAATTAGTGTAATTAAAAATTCAATAAATAAATATGTAATTAATTAAACGGTTAAAATCGATTAAGTCTATCATTTTTAAATACCTCACCGAGCCTGATATTACGTTTGAATTCCTCTTAGACTCTAAGAAAAATTTCATTATTAGCATACAATTTTTTATTTATATTATTGATTTTAATTTATTTATAGCACTTTTTAAGCCCTTTATAGCACTTAAATAAACCGTTTTGTCGATTATGGGTAAGATTATTACGCTTGCATGCAAATATTTGTTACATTAAGTAGTTCATTTTCTTACCCTTATCTACAAATGAATATAGGTGTTTGTTTGGCGAAAACACTTAATTTTTCAGTTTTTTATCTCTTCCTACTTCTAATTTATTATACGGCAAATTCTAATATTAAATGTATTTGATTGTCGATTAATCCATAAGGTCATGAAATTTCAATTTTGTATCTATATTATTTCATTGCTGACACTTTGCTGCCGGGGACAATCAGATACCCAGCTTAAATTTCATCTTACAATAGAACGCCTGAATTCCTTTGAATTAGAACAAACAAAAAAAGATTCAACAAAAAATAATAAGGCTATTAGTGAAGCCTTCATGAACTTTAATCCCGTTATTTCTTTAAAGAATCCAAATAGTAATTTCCAAATTTTTAGCGATGTTGGTGACCTTTCACAGGTTACAATTTTTACAGTTTATCAATCAAAAAATATTTCTGGAAGCGAGGAATTATGGGGTATATATAATCAGGAATCGAAAATTACATTAACCACAAAAGATATTTCCTACGACGATAAAAAGTTAAGTTTTGAAGAAGGGATCAGTAGGGCACCTGTTCTCAATACCTACGTTCAATCTTACGGCAAAAGGAATGATAGTGTTGGTACAGGGAAACCGTATGTAAGTATTGGAACTTTTTCCGGTAATGATACAAAGGCGTTTCAAGGCGATTTGGCCGAAGTTTTGCTGTTTAACTGTCTTATAAGTGGTGAAAACAGGCAAACCATTGAGACGTACTTGGGATTAAAATATGGTATTACCTTGCATAATGGTATGGATTATATGTCTTCATATAAAAAGGAAATTTATGATATCGATCACAACCAAAATTATAGAAGTCGGATTGCCGGAATTGGGCGTGATGATATCACAGGATTGAACCAAAAACAATCGCGTAGTTCAGAGGAATCAGCTATGATTACCATTGGAATAGGGACGTTGGCATCCTCGAATAAGAAAAATGAAGAAAACATTACTAATGGTTGCTATTTGATTTGGGGTGATAATAATAAGGGGTCGGAAATAGTGGAAACCTCGAATTCCGGTTCATCTATACCAACTATGGATCGTGTATGGAATATTCAGGCTACAGGGGAACTAATTTCTGATTTAAGTACGAGTCTGGAATTGGATGTCTCCCAACTTAAAGATGCCAATAAAAATGATGACAACACCTATTTACTGGTAATTGACCGTAGTGGAAAGGCAACATTTCTTCCGGAAAACACCGAATATTTTGAGGCTGGTGAATCAACAGACGAAACCGTTTCTTTTAATGGATTGCATTGGGATACCGATAGTTCTGGTAGTGACGTTTTTACCTTTGGATTGAAAAAACCATTAGTAGCATCTTTGGAAACCTTCGAAGCCATTAACTGTGAAACGGGAAAAGGAAGATTAACCTTTAGCACCTCAGGTGGATTGCCACCCTATGAATATCAATTGGTGGAATCAAATTTTGTAAAAACGAGCTGGAACAGTACCCAGAATAAATTTCCCGAGCATATTTTGGATGATCTCTCTGAAGGCGAATATGTATTGGAGGTGACTGACAAAGCCGGGAATCAAACAGAAACCAATTATAACTTTGAAGCTCCTGAACCCATAAATATCGATATGGGTGCAGATAAAGAGATTCCCTGGGATACCAGAGAAATTACTCTTGATGCCACAATTAACTCAGAGGATAACATTACTTATAAATGGACCTCTGATAATGGGTTCTATAGTAATCAACCGAGTATTACAATAAGTGAACCGGGAGTTTACACGATAATCCTTACTTCGAGTCGGGGCTGTAAAGCGATAGATTCGATTAAAATCACTGAAAATAATATAACTGCCTTAAAAATATTCCCAAATCAGTCAAAAGACGGCTATTTTCATATTAAAATGAATCTTAAAGATCCTCAAAAAGTCTCAGTTTTTGTGTTTGATATGTTAGGAAGAAAAATTTCAACATTTAATTATACCGGGAAATCCTATTATGAAATAAAAGAATTCATTCCTACCTCTGGTGTTTATAACGTCATGATTCAGGCTAAAAATTTAAAAGCCAATAAAAAGTTGATAGTAGAATGACCATTGCAACCGAAATAGTATCTGATAACGAATCTAGATTATGAAGAAAAAGTACTATATATTTATGTTTTTCGGTATATTGTTTAATCTGGGGGTTCTCAAAGTGTTCTCCTTGGCTCATACTTTTTATCCCGTTGAACCAATTGCGCCATTGGAATGGTTTTATCCTTCGTCAGAACGGGAAGGCTATATAGGAGTTTTTAAAAATCTCCCACTAGACGATCCTTCCGATAACGTATTTACTGTATTCATAAAAGATTTACCCAAAGAAAATGTTGCGGTTTGGTTAACCTATGAGCTATATGGGATTGCTGATTATACTGGAATTTCACACAGTATTAATGACCAACTTGCTACAGGTGGAAGATTTGTTAGTACTTCAAATTATTGGCAACCTCAAAAGGAACGCATTAAAAAAGAATGGCTAAAGTCCGGAGAAAATCTAATAAGATTTACACTCCCTCAACAGTCAGGTTATAGCTATAAGATCCGGAAACTGGGTATTAAAATTAGAGCGATGGATACTGAAAACAGAACCATCGTAATTAATCAACCTGTTGATCGTATTTGTTCTAAAGATCAAGCCTATCTACAAGGTTTTTTAACCGGTAGAAATAGTGAAAAAGCTAAACTTTATATTGAAGGGGAGACAGTGCCTTTAATGTCTTCAGGATTTGAAACAGTTTTAAAAACACCGGATTCAGAACAAGTTTGGAGTACCATAGTAAAGGCCATTTTTCCAGATGGTGAAACTCTGGAAAAGCAGGTAACTTTTGAAAATTCCAACCGTTATAACCTGGCGAATAACATAGGTCTGCGAACATTTAAAACGAGAACAAATCGGTATATACCGGGAAAAACCTTTAATCTTGAATTGGCAGGAACCGAAGTTTCTCTTGGACCAAAAGCTTTCAGTCACTCCAAAGATTTGTCTATTCTTGCTTTAAGGGACGTAGATTATCCCTCATTGAACGCCAATATTAGAAATGTTACCAAAACCCATAATGGCTATAGATTTTTACCTTATGGAGCGACTCTAAAAGAAAAGGCAGTCATTTCAATGGGATATGATAAGCTCAAAATTCCCGATGGGTATACAGAAAATGATATACGAACTTTTTATTTTGATAATGAACTCAAAAAATGGATCGCACTAAAAAAGGTTGGATTGGATCAGGAGCGCCAGCGTATCATTTCTGAAACACATCAATTTACCGATATGATCAATGGCGTGCTAATAGTTCCGAATGCGCCTGAGACTTTAGGTTACATCCCCACAACTATGCAGAACATGAATGTGGCAAATCCTTCAATTGAGGTAAATACAATAGAACCTCCTCAGGCTAATGCCATGGGAACTGCAACACTGTCGTACCCCATTGAAATTCCGGAAGGACGTCAAGGGATTCAACCAGAAATTAATTTACAATATAGCAGTGATGGAGGTAATAATTGGCTTGGGCTAGGTTGGGATTTACAAATGGGTAGTGTAACCATTGAAACGCGCTGGGGTGTCCCTCGCTATTTGAATGATAAGGAATCGGAAACCTATTTGCTGAATGGAGAGCAACTTTGGCCGGTGGCTCATCGTAATGAATTTGTGGCAAGAACACCGGAAAAACGATTCTATAAACGTGTGGAAGGTGATTTCTCTAAAATAATTCGTCATGGCGATAATCCAACCAATTATTGGTGGGAGGTAACCAGTAAATCAGGAATACGTTTTTCTTATGGCGGTGCTTCCAAATTGGCTGGAATAGATCCAAATGCGGTATTAAGAGATGCTGATAACAACATTGCGAAATGGGCTTTGGTGGAAATGCGGGATTTAAATGGGAATTTTTGTAAATATGAGTATAGTAAAGTTCAGGATCCCGGTGTTTCCCGGGGCACTGTTCAGGGATACAATATTTATCTCAATAAAATAACCTATACTGGATTTGAGACCTCAGCAGGTAATTATGAAGTCGATTTTATAAGAGACCGGCAATTGGGGGAAGACCTCCGGAAAGATGTGTCGATAGACGCTTTACTAGGTTTTAAAATGGTTACCGCTGATTTACTTCGTAGGATTGAAATATATTTTAAAGGTGAAAAGATCCGTAGCTACGAACTCAATTATGTCGAAGGAGCCTTTTTTAAAACATTATTAAATCGAATAACCCAATTGGATGCCTCGGATAATGTTTTTAATCATCACGAATTTACTTATTACGACGATGTTAACTCTGAAAATGGATATGATCCGTATCTGCCGGATTCAAATTGGGAGGGGCCTGATGATGACGTACCCGGAAATAGGTTTCTTGATAAATCTTCTATGTTGGGTGGCTCAAGATCTGTAGGTGGAGGATTTGGAATGGCTGTTACAGTTGGACCTTTTGACGGATTGCTGTTTACTAAGGATAATACGGCCGGGGCAAATGTAGGGGCCAACCTTTCAAGATTTAACGGCTTGATTGCCTTCGTTGATATTAACGGGGACGGACTTGACGATAAGGTTTTTAAATCAAAATCTAATGCCGGGCTCTTTTTCCGACCAAATTTATCGGATAAACAAGGAAATATTGTTTTTGGTGAACCCATAGAAATATCCGGGGTTTCGGATTTTGAAGTGGGTTGGAACAATAGTGTGAACAGGGGGATAGAATCGAATTTTATTGTTCGGGCAGCCAAAGATAATGCTATTAGTACAAATGTTACCAACACTTACTTTGCTGATGTTAATGGAGATAAGTTGATGGATATTGTTAAAAGAGGAACCGTATATTTTAACCATTTAGTAAATGGGGTACCAACGTTTTCAACAACAAGTGCGGGTACGCCAAGCCCAATTTTTGCCAATAATGCCATTGATGGCGATATTGTGGAACCGGAGACTGACGAAGAAAAACAGAAGAAAATTGACGACAATCCACTGCATGATGTTATTCGGGTTTGGGAAGCACCTTACACAGGAATTGTAAATGTTTATGCACCCGTATCACTACTAAAACCTGAGGATCCTGCTGTAGTGGGTACTGAGGATGGGGTTCGCGTTGCTATTCAGCATAATGGTGCAGAACTTTGGAGTAAAATAATTAGTCCTGAGGATCTTAATCAACATCTTCCTGCTAGTGTTGCTGCCATCTCTATAACCGCAGGTGACCGAATTTATTTCAGAGTTCAATCTATCGAGAACGGTACTAATGATCAGGTGATCTGGAAACCCATAATTACTTATTTAAATTTTGGTTCACAACGCATGGATGCCAATAATCTGCCGGTTTTTCAGTTCAATTCCTATAAAGATTTTTTAATATCGGCACCCATGTCGATTGGTATGCCAATTGATGGAACGATAACCATAGAGGGCAGCTTAACAAAACCTCAGACATCCGATAATATGATATTGGAGATTGTTAAAGAAGGTAAGGGCACTGCCGAAGTGAGTACTTTAACCATTACCAAAGCGCCTATTTTAGCTCGGAAATGTAAAATAATTTTAAATGGATTAGAACATGTACTTCCTACCACTCGAGGAACGGAAAACGATGCTGCTACTGAACTAAATAAGGAAATTAACAAAATAACAGGTTACCGATCTACAGTTTCGGACAATGTCATCACTATAACCTCAGATTATTATAGAAGTGAAATTGATATGGAATTTGATCCCTACAGAGCTCCTAGTATGAAAGCGGAAGCCAAAACTACAGTTCAAGGGGAGAATGGCGATCGTAAAGTTTTTAAGCATCTGGATTTAGAATGGAATGATGTAGAGATGAATACTGATATTACCTTAGAAAATGTTAACGTAGAAAAGGATGATGATTTATTTTTCAGATTAATATCTGATACGGACCTTCCATGGCCTGAATTAGAATGGCATCCCAGAGTGTTTTATACGGCATCATCAGATCCGGATTTTGCGGAGGTGACTGACGATGAAGGCAACCCGCTTTTGGAATATTTCCCTGTTGTTGATCAGAGTATTTATAATAGGAGTATTAGTCCTACGGGATCCTGGAAAACAGTGCAAAAAGACACAATTAACGTTTTACCAAAATTACCTTTTGATATCATAATCCATTCAGATGATATTACAGTGGATGATAATGAAAATGAGATCATTTTCACTATCAAAAAGGCAAACGAGTTGGTTTACAAGGAAGAAAAAGAAGTGGTATTTGTCCCAATTCCCTTCAACGGATTAGATGCTTACAGGGTAGAATTACCTGACGATTTTTCCTCAAAAGAATTGATAGTTGATGATAACGAAGAATACTTTTTCGATTTCTACTTAAAAAATACAAAAGTGGCATTAAGTATGGTGCCTTCAGAGGTTGAATTAACTATTAAGGATAAAGTCATTCCAATTACTGCAGGAATTCATACCATCAGGGCAGATGAACCTATTTTCGGTTGTATGTATAGAGGCTGGGGACAATTTGCATATAATGGTAATCGTGACCGTGGCAAGAAAACCATAAATGAAAAGGATCTGAAATTTGATGATTCCTATTATAATGACAATTCCGATATTGACGGTACGGAATCACCAGATGATATTTTGGATAGCTTTGAGAACTCCGGGGGTAACGATCCTTCCAAAACCCTTTTTATTTATATGACTCCGGATGTGCGAAAGCATGCTTATTTAGGCTATGATGACTTAACATACGTAAAAAGGGATAGCATAAGTTCATCCAGATTAGGAATGGACGATATCAATCAGATCTCGCCTATCATTGAAGATGGTCCTGACGGTGGTACGGGAACAAAGGCTATTAGATTGGTCAATGTCACTTATAATCGAAGTTACCAGGGTGGTTTCAGACAGATTGTGGTTAACCTTAGTTTGGGGACCACTAATCAAAGCTATAATTACATGGATATGAATGCTGATGGCTATCCCGATATAGTTTCCTTGTTAAAAATTCAATATACCGAGCCTACGGGTGGCTTTCAAAAAAAGGCCTTCAGCCTGGGTTCTGATCTGAATGGCTCAGATATTACCATTCATGGTTCTCTGGGTGTCAACGGAGGAGGAGAATTAATTAATTCAAATAGATTTACAAAAGCAAAACGAGGAAATAAATCCAGTAAAACAGGAAAAAATGCGGCGGCACAAGGTACTGTAGGATTAAACGGCAGTATTAATGGGGATTCGGTAGCTTTTTCATTTATGGATATCAATAGCGACGGACTCCCTGATAAAGTGAGAGCTGATGGGAGTGTCGCTCTAAATTTAGGTTATAAGTTCAGTGATTATGAAAACTGGAATTTTCTTGGAATTAATCAAGGGCAAACTATTAGTGTAGGAGCTGGTTTAGCTGTAAATATAAGCTATGGAAGTATTGAGGCCGGATTGGGTATCACACGAAGTTGGAATATTCCCCGCTTAAATTTGCAGGATATTAATGGGGATGGGTTGTTAGATTGGATCCTGGATGATGAGATTGAGCTTCCTTTCGATCTTGATAAAGTTAAGGAATGGGACCCTGAAAAGTATAATGATTTTAAAGCGCCTTTGGATTCTATTATTCCGAAAAAAGATATCGAGGTTCGAATAAACACCGGAAATGGATTTTCGGAACGTATACCCTGGAAAAATGCAAAAAAAATCGGAAAAGAAAAAACATTAGGGTCTTCAATAAATGCGGCCTTCACAGCTTGTATTCCTATTGTGGTCCCCCCGGGAGTTCCTGTAGCTAAAGTGTGTTTTAATCCGGACGCCGACGTAAGTCGAGGATTCAGTAAAAGCACCTATAAGATTTCTGATTTTGATGGTGATGGATTCCCTGATCTATTAGCTTCGAATAGTCAAAATCACATGCAAGTCAATAAATCCACAATAGGTAGAACAAATCTTTTAAAAAAAGTTATCAGGCCTCTTGGCGCCACTTTAGTCCTTAGCTATAAAAAAGAGGGTAATACTTATGATCTTCCGGAAAGCCGTTGGACACTATCACAGGTTGAAATATTTGATGGGTTTAAAGGTGATGGCGTTGATACTTTGGTGAATACCTATGAATATGAAAATGGCAAGTATAATCGCAATGAGCGTGAGTTTTATGGTTTTGGAAGCGTCATAACCCATAATCTTGACACCCAACATAACCGCAGTATTTACAGGTCGATCATTGAAAATTACCATACGGATAATTACTATAGTAAAGGACTTTTAGCCACAATGATCGTCGAGGATGCTGAAGGCCGCAAATTCACCGAAACTGAAAGTATCTATGTTTTAAGAGATATTCATTCAGGTGAGATCGCATCAAATACCAACACGGATGATGGTGCATTTTTTCCCGCCTTAGAAAAAACCCAAATACAGTATTACGAAGGACAATCTGAACCGGAGAAAAGTTCCAGTCAGGAATATAAATATGATGCTGTTGGAAATTTGATTAAGTATACCGATTTTGGAGATGAAGGTAGCGACGACGATTATACTACATTTATAAGTTATCACCACATTCCGTCTGCTTACATTATCGATATTCCTTCCGATATTGTGGTTAAAAGTAATGGAAAAACCTATCGGAAACGAACCTCCGAAATAGACCAGAATACCGGAAAGATCACTAAGCTTAGCAACTATTTAGAAAATGGGGATAAAGCAGTTTCTGATATGACCTATGATGAATTTGGGAATTTAACTGAAATCAAACATCCTGAAAATATTGACGGTGATCGATTTTTCTATAAATACCAATATGATCCGGAGGTTTCAACTTACATTACTTCGGTTACTGATGCCTATGGTTATACGTCAAATACGGATTATGACTATCGGTTTGGTAAAATGCTGTTAAATACAGACTTCAATAATCAACCAGTCAAATATGAATTGGATGATGTGGGTAGAGCAATTAGTATTACAGGACCATTGGAACTGGCCCAGGGCAAACCCTATACCATGGCTGTGGAATACAATATCAACAGTGATGTCCCTTATGCAAGAACAAAGCATTACGATCCGCGGCATCCAAACAATGATATGGAAATCATCACTTTTATTGATGGCTTAAAAAGAATGATTCAAATAAAAAAAGATGCTTCGGTTTTTACTGATAGATCTGCCCAGGATGAAGAAAAAATGATTGTTTCTGGTATTACTGAATATGATGCTTTTAGCCGGAAAATGAAGAATTATTATCCAACTACGGAAACAAAAGGTAGTGCTACTCAGATGAGTATTATTCGTGATAATGTAAATCCTACCATATTTACTTACGATGTTTTAGACCGTATTATCCAAACAACGGATCCCGATGGTACACTATCTTTACGAAATTATGGCTTTGGAACAGATAGGGATGGAAAAATTGAATTCAGCACAAAAATTATCGATGGAAATGGTATCGTTAAAGAAAGTTTTAAAAATTTACGTCAATTAACAACTTCCGTTAGAGAACAATATAGTCAGGGTAATGACGTATGGACTAGTTACAAGTATAGCCCTGTGAATTCCCTTGTAGATATTACAGATGATCAGAAAAATCATATAATAATTAATTATGATTGGTTTGGCCGACGTACTGAGATCACCCATCCAGATTCTGGAACTACCAGTTATGTTTTTGACCTGAGCAATAATCTTATTAAAAAAACAACGGCTAATCTTAAAAAAATCGAAAGTGCGATTACATATGGCTATGAATTTGAAAGATTAACCCATATTTCCTATCCTGAAAACCCACAAAACAATGTGAGCTATACTTATGGAAAGGCTGAAGCCGAAGGAAATGGTGCCGGTCGTGTGGTGTTACAGGAAGATGCTACCGGAGTTCAGGAGTTTTACTATAATCCGTTAGGTGCCCTTAACAGAAGTATCCGTACAATTGTTATTCCCGATAAAAAACCGCTGACTTACGAAACGCGCTGGGATTACGACACCTGGGGAAGGTTACTTGAAATGACCTATCCTGATAAAGAACAGGTAACTTACAGCTATAATTTAGGAGGTAATTTAGCCTCCATGGTAGGTGATAAAGAAGGTAGAAAAAGCGATTATTTAAAACGCTTAGGATACAATAAGTTTGAACAATTGGTGTATTTGGGTTACGGAAACGGCACCGAAATGGATTACAGCTATTTTACGAATGATTTTGGTTTGCTGCAGTCATTGGAAGCCCATGATCCCAACAATCGAACGTTGATGGATAATCATTACACCTATGATGATGCTGACAATATATTACGAATTCAAAATAAGGCCACAAACAAGCGAAGTAATCTCATGGGGGGTGAAAGTGATTATAACTTAAAATATGATGATCTGTATCGTTTGACTTCAGCTTCCGGAATTCAACAAAAGGCATCTCGTGAGAACCAGTTTGAACTTGAAATGTCCTATAACAGTCTCAATAACATAACCTCAAAAAATCAAATTCAGAAATTTAAAAATCAAAAGCAAAAAGATTGGGTCACTCGTAAAAAAATGACCTTTAATTACAAATATGATTATGATGAAGATCAACCTCATGCCCCTATTCATATAGGAGATCAGACTTTTACGTATGATCTCAACGGAAATCTTACAGGTGTAATCCGGGATCAAAGTGGTCGGGAACGTAAACTGGTTTGGGATGAAGAGAACCGTATCATGGCCATCGCTGACAATGGAGCTATTTTCAGTTATGTATATGATGCCGATGATCACCGTGTCCTTAAAAGCAATGGTGGAGGTCAAATGGTAGCGATTAACGGCGATGTAAAAGCAGGAAGAGGTAGTATTGGTAATTATACGGTCTATGTAAATCCATATGTTGTAGTTCGTAATAGTATGGTTACCAAACATTATTATATGAACGGCCAGCGTATTGCTACAAAACTAGTAGAAAGCAATGAAGGCCTGCTTCAAAAAAGGGCGGGAGAAGGGAAGTCGTCACCAATTAATTATCAGGTTAAACAAGGGCAGCTTAAGGGCGGATTAGCAAAAACCTATGCGGCTCTGGGTATTCCTTTAGAAGATTGGGAAAGTGAGGAGCGATTGTCAGATTCCAATCAGGAATCCTCCGATACCAGGGGTCAAAATACAACTCAAACAACCCAACCAGGAATCCCAAATAAAAAAGGTGTCTTCATTTATTATTACCACCCAGACCACTTAGGTAATTCCACATATATTAGTGATGGGAACGGAAATGTGACCCAATATGTAAAATATCTTCCATTCGGAGAAACCTTTATTGAAGAACATGGTAATACAGAACGAACACCTTACCTATATAACGGTAAAGAACTTGATGAAGAAACAGGTTTGTATTATTATGGTGCACGCTATTATAATCCCAATACTAGCGCATGGCTATCAATTGACCCTTTGCTAGGGAATGAATATTTACAAAATAAACCTCATAAAGGGGTATTCAACCCCATTAATTTAGCAGGTTACAGCTTTGCGGGCCAAAATCCGATCAAATATACAGATCAAGAAGGTAATGAAATTGTTAAAAATTCTGTTTATGAAGGAAGCGGAATAGTGCGAATAATGGCCGATTATTTTGAAAGACAGTCAGGTAATGAAAAACCATATTCCTTCGATAAGAAAAAGAATCGATATTTTTGGTCTGGAGGACCGTTAGCAATGGAATCAGCCTTGAAAAGTGCTAAAAAGAATAATGCGATTACACTGGAAATGACATTAGAAGGTCAGAATCTCGAAAAATTGACCGAAATTCTAGGTTTTGAGGTGACTGAGAATTTATGGAAGCAATTATCATCTGGTTATGCTTCTGGAGCAACAGGAAATGTTAAGGTATTCAGACGACTTATTTTGAGAGAGGGAAATATCTGGGAGAATCAGGAAATGAATATAATTTTTAGAATAAATAAGAAGTACAGAAGGCAAGGTAAAATTCCAACAAAAATTGTAGGTAAATAGACTTGAATTAGAAAGTTTTTAGCTTATAAGATTTGACAACCTATTTACAAAATGAATATTACAAAAAACCCACATCTATTGATGTGGGTTTCTTTGTGCGGAGGAAGAGGGATTCGAACCCCCGGAGGTGTGACCCTCAACAGTTTTCAAGACTGCCGCATTCGACCACTCTGCCATTCCTCCTAAGCGGATGCAAATATAGAATGCTTTTTTAATTCTTTCAAGTAAAAAGTTAAGTTTTTCCGTAAAATAAAAAACACCTCATGCAATTATAAAATGCTATATTCTTTCCAAATAGAAGTGACAAGTCTTATTTTTGTAAAAATTTAAATGTAAATGAGTACTATTGAAAAACTAAAATGGCGGTATGCCACTAAAAAGTACGATTCTAATAAAATCCTAACGGCAAAAAAAATAAACATCTTAAAAGAGGCGTTTAATTTAACCGCCACCTCATTTGGATTGCAAACCATAAACTTGGTTATAGTTAAAGATAAAACCAAACGCCAACCGTTGTTGGAAAGTGCTTATGGACAAAAGCAAGTGGTTGAATCGTCCCATTTACTGGTTATTTGCATACAGAATAATATACAAGATCATGATGTGAATGACTATTACGATAACATTAATAATATTAGAGGGACATCCCATGAGATATTAGATCCTTATAGAAAAAGTTTAGTGAAGATGATGCGAAAAATGACGATAGAAGAACGCCAGCAGTGGTCCAAAAATCAAGCTTATATTGCTTTGGGTAACCTTATGACCGTTTGTGCCATGGAGGACATTGATTCGACCCCCATGGAGGGTTTTGATCCGGTTCAATTTGATACGATTTTAAACCTGGATAAACACGGATTAAAATCGGTATTATTACTTCCTGTGGGATACAGAGCGAGCGATGACATGTTTTCATCCTTTAAGAAAGTCCGTAAACCCCTAGAAGAATCGATTATAGAATTATAAAACTTTAAATTTGGGCGTTACCCCGTTTTAACGGGGTCGGGCTTTTAGCGTTACGCGCCGGCTCGTGGCAACGAGCAAAAGCGCGGTAACTTGCCGCAATCCCTAACGCAAAACTGTAAATAATATATTATGCCAGGATTTGAATTGTTTGGAAAACAGGAACGTAACGAAGTAAATGATGTTTTAGATAACGGTGTACTAATGCGTTACGGATTTGATGCCTACCGTAACGGACATTGGAAAGCCAAAACACTGGAGCAAGAACTTAAAAACGCGTTACAGACTAAATATGTGCAACTGGTATCAAGTGGAACAGCTGCTGTATCGGTTGCCCTGGCTTCAGCCGGAGTTGGTGCCGGAGATGAAGTTATCATGCCCACCTTTACATTTGTAGCTAGTTTTGAGGCCATTATGATGTTGGGAGCCATTCCCGTTTTAGTCGATATAGATGATACCTTGGCATTGGATCCCGGAGCTGTTGAGAAAGCCATTACGGTAAAGACCAAAGCCGTTATGGTTGTTCAAATGTGCGGTAGTATGGGGCGAATGGATGCGTTGCAAATCATTTGTAAAAAATATGGATTGCTTTTAATCGAAGATGCTTGTCAGGCAATAGGAGGGACATTTAATGGAAAACCTTTAGGTAGTTTAGGGGATTTGGGGTGCTTTTCTTTTGATTTTGTTAAAACCATTACCTGTGGAGAAGGAGGAGCAGTAATTACAAATAAGGAGGACTACTATTTAAATGCCGATCATTACAGCGATCATGGTCATGATCATATAGGCAATGATAGAGGGGCAGAAACCCATCCGTTTTGGGGCTATAATTTTAGGATCTCGGAACTTAATGCTGCCGTGGGATTGGCACAAGTTAGGCGATTGCCGGAATTCATGGAGATCCAAAAAAAGAACTATGCCATTTTGCGTGACGCCCTATCACAAATCCCTGAGATCATCTTTAGGACGGTTCCCGATGGTGGTGAGGAGAGTTATGCCTTTTTGAATTTCTATTTACCGGATCTGAAGATGGCCAATAAGAGCATACAGGCTTTAAAAGTGGCAGGTATAGATGGCTGCTTTCATTACTATAATAACCATTGGCATTATATACGAAAATGGGAGCATTTGAAGAATTTAAAATCATTGTTTCCCATTTCCAATGAGGTCAAGGAAGGGCTTACTTATTTACAAAACAGAACGTTCGAACAATCAGATGAATTTATCTCACGTAACATTTCTTGTCTTATAAAATTGTCCTGGACCGAACAGGAGGTTCGGGATAGAGCGTCAAAAATGGTTGAAGTTATTTCTCATGCCCTGAAGACGAATTAAAAGTTAATTTATCACATGGGTTGCAGTGCAACGGATTATTAATCTATCCATTTTGGATAGGCCCCCTGTTAATATCCAATAGTATTCACAATTTCCAAACCATATCCAATCATCCCAACTCGAGGCTTTTGCTCACTGTTGGTCATCAGTTTGAGTTTATGGATATTTAGGTCATGTAATATTTGGGCGCCAATGCCAAAATCTCGAGCATCCATATTTACCCTTGGCGCTTTGGTGACCTGGTTAGAAACTTGATTTTCCTTGAGGAATGTCAAACGTTTTAAGATATTCATAGATTGGGATTCTTGATTAATAAAAAGAATGGCTCCCTTACCTTCATGATTAATCACTTTAAACATAGCAGCCAATTGTGCATCTACATTATTGGTAAGAGTACCAAGAATATCATTGTTGACCAGTGTAGAATTTATTCGTGTTAACACAATTTCATCATCCTTCCATTGACCCTTCGTTAATGCTATATGTACTTGATTGTTAGTAGTTTGTTTGTAAGCTCTTAATCTAAAATGACCAAAGCGGGTTTCAATTTCAAAATCCTCTTTTTTCTCAATTAACGAATCGTGCTGCATGCGATAGGCCACTAAATCCTCAATGGAAACAATTTTTAGGTTCAATTTTTCGGCAACGTCCATCAGTTGCGGTAGACGTGCCATTGAACCATCCTCATTCATAATTTCCACAATAACACCTGCTGGATTTAAGCCAGCCAAACGAGCAAAATCTATAGCTGCTTCGGTATGTCCCGTGCGTCTCAAAACGCCTCCTTCTTTTGCGATCAGTGGAAATACATGTCCTGGTCTGGCCAATTCAAAAGGTTTTGTGTTTGAGTCTATCAATGCCTTAATGGTTTTGGCTCGGTCCTTAGCCGAAATACCTGTAGTGACCCCATTGCCCCTTAGATCTACCGATACCGTAAATGCGGTTTCCATTGGATCGGTATTGTTTCGTACCATCATGTTGAGCTCTAATTCTTTGCAACGGTTTTCAGTAAGCGGCGCACAAATTAATCCGCGACCGTGCTTCGCCATAAAATTGATCATTTCCGGAGTGACTTTATCTGCAGCAGCAATAAAATCACCTTCATTTTCCCTGTTCTCATCGTCGACTACAATAATGACTTTACCATTTCTTATATCATCAATGGCGTCATGAATGGTATTTAATATAATGGGTTTTGTTTTTTTTATGGTCATGGTGTCTTCTGAAATCATAGTGCAAAGATATTGCTTATTTTAAATTATCTAAGTAATTTAATATTAAGTCCTCTTTTACTTTAACTTTAATAAATGGAAAGGTAATCATATACAGTGGGGCACCAATGATAAGCAATACCAAATTAGGCACTTTCCTGTTAATGTCTTTGTAAAAGTTAAACAGGTTTATGGTTGACTTGATGTAATATACTATGAAAAGTATCACCGATATCATGCTTAACTGTATAGAGGCGGAAGCGAGTGAGGGTAATTTGTTATTTCTGAATACAAAAAATAAAATCAAAAGAACTATACCTATAAAATAAAGAACAATAGCAAATTTTGAGTGGTCCGTATAATGCTTCGTAATATTTTGCGTATGGTTGAAATCTTGACGGATTCTAACCCCTTTTTCGATGAGCTCTTCTGTGGTTAATCCTTTGTTAATTAAAAGTTTAATAGCTTCATGTCTTACGTTTTCATCATGTTCTAAATTTTCATGATCGTTAACGACAGCAACGAGCTCATTCATTTTGTATGACTCTAAAAACGTATAATCGACACTATCTTTGGCCTTGATCTTAAATATTTCCCTTAAAGGTTCGAGAATATTACCCATTTCAAATAATCCTCTATCTGCTGTGGCTCTTCTGGTCAAATAAACCCCTAATGGAAGCATGATGAGCGTAGAAAACCAACTCGCTAGAATGGGGTTGAAATTTCCATTTTTGGCACTATTGGTTGCAAAAATGCCAATAAAATGATAGGTTAAAAATAACAGTATGGCCACAACCATAGGGAGGCCAATACCTCCTTTTCGGATTAACGCCCCCAGTGGTGCACCAACAAAAAATAAGATGATACATGCAAAACCGAGTGCAAGTTTTTCGTGATAGGATACAATGTGCTTTTTATAAATAACATTTTCATTTTTAATGAAAGTCTCTTTGGATGTTATAATTTGCTTAGTGCTATTTACTGAATTAAATGCCGTAGTACTAATTTGAACCTTGGCTTTGGTGTCAAACAGTTCCATAAATGATCCTTGGAAAACACTGTCCTTTACTTTTTGACCATCGGATGCTTTGCTTACATTGGGTTGATTTGCAAAAGACGTGTTTCCCAATGTTTGAATACTGGTACGCTGATAAAGGTTTTTAGAAAAGGCATCGAGTTCTGTTTTCCATTTGTTGGAAAGTGAATCCATGGCTTTATCCAAACCATTAAGATTAAGCATATTGTATTTGTCGGAGTAGGATTTATCGTCAATATCCACATCGTTTAATTCAGATAAATCAATATTAATGATGTATTTTTCAAAGGTGCTTTTTGCAAATGGGTGCTTTTTTCTCTCCGATGGTTTTTTCGGGATGATATCATTATAGTAATTGCCATCGGTTAAGATTAGCTTTAATATTTTAGATGACTCCTTACCAATAAAGACACCCCTTTTTGACTTAATAAACGTGGAATTGGTGCGTCCATTAGTACCTTTAATGTGGATGACTACATTCTCAAGGTGGTTGTCATCTGTCTTTTTAGCAAATTTTATATTGTAATTACCAACAGGATTAAACTGGCCTTCTGCTAATAACATGGCGGGTTTTAATTTTGCAATATTCTTGCGTAAATTAAAAGAATTGAACTCAGACCACGGTATAACGTTATTCGCAAAAAGAAATGTGGTAAAGCCTAAAATAACTATAAAAATACTAAGCCCAGACATGGCACGTTGTAATGAAATCCCTGTAGATTTCATAGCGGCAAACTCATAGTTTTCAGCGAAGCTGCCAAAAACCATTATGGAGGACAAAAGTATGGTTAAGGGCAGTACTAATGGGATTAGTTTTGGTAAGAAATAAAAAATAAATTTAATGATTACAATTAAATCTAAGTCCTTTCCGGCCAATTCCTTTATGTATAACCAAATGGTTTGTAAAATAAAAATCAGAATGAGTATTAAAAACACACTGATAAAGGTTTTAAGATAAGTGGTCAGTATGTAGCGATCTAAAATTTTCAAACGTTTAACTTAAATAATTATCTATTCTAAAAATCTGCCGACGTTCTTATGGACCTCGAACTGTGAATAGGCCTTAGCACTTAGTTCTCAAAATAGAAATTTAAAATTGATGACTTTTATTGAGATACCTCTTAGAGTAATCCTTATTCTTTTATTAAATAACCTTAGTCTAATTTATTGATGTAATACTCTTTAAATTTATTGACATCAAAAGTAAACAAGGTTTTTGATATAGGTTCATTCGTTTGAAAAGAATTAACGGTTAGTGTTGTTTTTGTCCCATTTTTCCCAATTTGTATGAGGTTATAAATATGTTTTGTTTGGGCATCGATTCCTAATAATATACTTTTAATTTCCGAATTCGAGTCAATGGGAACAAGCTTAACATATTGGATTTTCCGGCCTCTTACGTTCTGAACAATATCAAGCGAATAGGTGTAACCATCTTCGTAAAATGAAAGCATCTTACTTGGGGTGATACTGTCTTCTTCATCACTGTTATTGGAAGAGATGGTCACCTCTTCATCTTCCGGGCTTATATTATAAGTATTTTTACCGTCATAAATTCTTGTAATTCCCAAAATGTTAAGAATGTATTTATCACCTTCCATCACCACATCGCCACGTGTTTCTTGCCTTACGTTTTCGGCGGTATTTTCTAAGACATACTTAAAATCAATGGAAACATTATCATATCCTTTCACCTTTTCGGAGACTTCTTTTAATAACGATTTGGCTTCATCCACCTGTTGTGAATAACCTTCAATGACAATGAATACAAAAAGTAGTATTAAAATATTTTTCATGGGTTTAATTTCTATAGTTACATGTTTTTGAGATCATACCACCCGATAAGTTAACCGGGGCCCTAAGGTTATCATAAAAATAATTAATGGTAACATTTTTAACCATATTACAAGATTTCATTGTCTAATAGAGCGTCCAAAGCAGCCAGATCTGGAACAAGAACTTGCCTTGCTTTACTACCTTCAAACGGACCAACTATCCCAGCAGCTTCCAATTGGTCAATAAGCCGACCGGCCCGATTATACCCCAATTTTAGCTTACGCTGTAATAACGAAGCGGAGCCTTGTTGTGCGGTGACAATAACAACGGCAGCTTCCTTAAACAACTTATCTCGATCTTCGATATCAATATCAAGACTTGTGCCACTTTCCTCACCAACATACTCTGGCAATAAATAAGCTTCGGGATACGCTTTTTGAGATCCAATGTAATCTGTAATTCGTTCGACTTCCGGAGTATCCACAAAGGCACATTGCAAACGTATTAAATCGTTACCTTGCGTGTACAGCATATCTCCACGACCAATAAGTTGATCGGCTCCCGAACCATCCAAAATAGTTCTGGAATCTATTTTCGAGGTTACTCTAAAAGCGATGCGTGCGGGGAAATTTGCCTTAATGATTCCTGTAATGACATTCACGGATGGCCGCTGTGTTGCAATAATTAAATGAATGCCTATGGCCCGGGCTAGTTGCGCTAAGCGAGCTATTGGTGTTTCAACTTCCTTCCCGGCAGTCATAATCAGGTCTGCAAATTCATCGACTATTAACACAATATAAGGCAAATATTGGTGACCTTCATTTGGATTTAATTTTCTCGCCTTAAACTTCGAATTATACTCTGCAATGTTTCTACACATTGCATTTTTAAGTAGTTCGTAGCGGTTATCCATTTCAATACACAAGGAATTAAGGGTATTGATCACTTTGGTATTATCGGTGATGATAGCCTCTTCACTATCCGGAAGTTTGGCCAGATAATGTCGCTCGATCTTATTGAACAGCGTAAGCTCCACCTTTTTGGGGTCGACTAAAATGAACTTTACTTCGGCAGGATGTTTTTTGTAGAGCAGGGAGGTCAAAACAACATTTAATCCCACTGACTTTCCTTGACCAGTTGCACCTGCCATAAGTAAATGTGGCATTTTGGCCAAATCTACTACCAGGGTTTCATTACTAATGGTTTTACCTAAAGCAATTGGTAATTGCATTTCGGAATTTTGAAACTTCTTGGATGCTATTACGGAGCGCATCGAAACCACAGTAGCATTTTTATTGGGAACCTCTATGCCGATAGTCCCTTTTCCGGGTATGGGCGCTATAATACGAATACCCAAGGCCGATAATGATAGGGCAATATCATCTTCTAAATTTTTAATTTTTGAAATGCGAATTCCGGCTTCAGGAACAATTTCATACAGAGTAACGGTTGGACCTATTGTGGCTTTTATACTGGCAATACCAATTTTATAATTGCTAAGGGTTTCAACAATTTTGTTCTTGTTTTCCTCCAGTTCCTCTTGGTTTATTTTGATCCCCTCCGTGTCATATTTTTTAAGCAAATCCAAAGGCGGATATTGGTATTTTCCCAATTCTAACGTGGGATCATAAAGACCAAAGTCTTCAACCAGTTGATTGGCCAGATTATCTGTTTCAGCATGTTCTTCCTGCACATTTTCAACTGTTATCTCTATTTGGGAATCTTCGTCTTTATCTTGAGCCACATTAACCTGTAAAGGGGCATTTGTCTTCTTAAGATTGTCTTTATTTAAAGTGAGCTCATCATCGTCTACATCGAGTTCAAAAGCCGACCGTATGGCTTCGGCCTCTTCAGATAAATTATTATCCAGAGGTACAATGGTCTCATTCTCTTTAAAGTCAGATAGTTCATCCGAAAGGTTATTTTTAGCTGACTTAAAGAATTTTGCAAAGCTTTCGAATGTCAGTTTAAATCTAATGGCTAAATAGGTAATTAAGAAGAAAAACAATACAATAATAACACCTATTTTCCCGATATAATCCTGTAAAAACGTATTGATTTCAAAACCTACAATCCCACCAAGTATATCACTTTCTTGTGCAAAGAATCCAAAAAGCGTAGACAGCCAAATAACAATTAAAGTCCCCCAAAACCAATGGGTTCGTAGCTTGGATTTGTTGATATTCATTAACACATAAATTCCGGAAAGAAAGATAAGCCCTGAAAAGATAAAAGAAGCCATTCCAAAGCCTCTGTAAATGAAAAGATCACTTAACCAGGCACCCGTTTTACTCAGCCAATTATCGGCTTTTGCATCTCTGGAAAGAAATTCATTAATGGTACTTTGGTCGGCTTCTCCAGTAAAAAAATAGGAGACAAAAGCGATGAACAAAAGGATGCCAAAAAGTACCAGAAAACTACCAAAGACAAGTTTTTGTTGACTGGACAACTTAAAACCTGGCCATTTGCGTTTTTGCCTGGATATGTTTTTAGATTTAGTTTTAGCCATTAGCGCATCAATTCAAAAATAGGTTAAAACGAGTATTCAAAAGAATTGTTTTTAAAATGCCACAAAAATACAAATTACAAATGGTTATCCTATGAGCAATAGTATTTAAAATACCTTGGGAAGGTATATCATTAAACCGATAATTGAAGCAAAAAAAGCCGCAATAAATACCGCTCCGGCAGCAATGTCTTTTATATAACCTATTTTACTGTGATATTCAGGATGAATAAAATTAGCAACTTCTTCAATAGCAGTATTTAGCGCTTCCGTACCAATGACCAGAGCAATTGCCAAAATTTGTGCCATCCATTCCGTTGTTGAAATATTGTAAATAAAACCGGCTAGAGTAATAGCAATCGCAATGCAAACCTGGATTTTGATGCTAGACTCTTTTTTTATCAGTAAAAATGCGCCGTGAAAGGCATACTTGATACTTTTTAATCGATTGACTAAGAAAGACTCTTTACTGGACATTGATATCTTTTAAGAGCCCAATGCCTCTAAAGCTGCATCGTAGTTTGGTTCTTCGACTACTTCTTGAACCTGTTCGGTGTAAAGAATTTTTCCTGTTTCATCGAGGACGATTATGGATCGTGCTAATAGGCCACGAATAGGACCATCAATATAAGTTAAATTGTATGCTTCTCCAAAGTTCCCATCTCGAAAATCGGAAAGAACTTCAACATTATCAATTCCCTCAGCACCACAAAATCTACTCATGGCGAAGGGTAAATCTTTAGAAATACATAGAATTTTTGTGTTGTCTAATTCACTTGCTTGCTTGTTAAATGCCCTTACCGATGCTGCACAAGTGCCAGTGTCTATGCTATGGAAAATATTCATGATCACCCGATGACCTTTATAGTCATTCAAGGTTTTATTTGATAAATCGGCTGCTGCTAATTCAAAATCAGGAGCTTTTTCACCAACCTTGGGCAGCTCTCCTTTTGAGTTAATTGTAGTTCCTTTTAACGATAGTATTGCCATTTTTAAAATATGTTTTAATTAGGATTTAAAAATAAGAATATTAAATCGTTTGGGGTTCGTAATTTTAAAATTATTTAAAAAGTTCAATCCTAATAAGTTTTATCAATTTTAATATAATTTATTAAGATATAATTTGAATTTTCTTAAATTATTAATTCTTATTTTTATTCGATTCGTAATTTAATTAAAATAAAACTGTATTAATGGAAAACAATAAACATTTAAATGGAACGGGTAAATGTCCATTCAGTCATGGTGCAAATACTGCCACTCAAAAATCTGTAATGGATTGGTGGCCTAATGCATTAAATCTGGACATATTACATCAGCATGATACTAAAACTAATCCATTGGGAGAAGATTTTGATTACAGAGAAGCATTAAAAACCTTAGATGTTGAAGCCTTAAAAAAAGATCTTCATGATCTTATGACAGACAGCCAGGAGTGGTGGCCTGCAGACTGGGGACACTATGGTGGTTTAATGATTCGAATGGCCTGGCATGCAGCTGGTTCATACAGAATTTCTGATGGTCGTGGAGGTGGAGGAACTGGAAACCAACGGTTTGCACCACTTAATTCATGGCCAGATAATGTTAGTTTGGATAAGGCGAGACGTTTACTATGGCCCATTAAAAAGAAATATGGTAACAAAGTAAGTTGGGCAGATCTGATTATTCTGGCCGGAAATATAGCCTATGAAAGTATGGGGTTAAAAACCTATGGTTTTGCTTTTGGTCGTGAAGATATTTGGGGACCTGAAAAGGACACCTATTGGGGTGCAGAAAAAGAATGGCTAGCCCCAAGTGATGAACGTTATGAGAATGTTGATCATCCTGAAACTATGGAAAATCCATTAGCTGCCGTACAAATGGGGTTAATTTATGTTAACCCTGAAGGTGTTAATGGTAATCCAGATCCCTTAAAAACGGGTGCTCAGGTGAGAGAGACGTTTAAAAGAATGGCCATGAATGATGAAGAGACTGTAGCCTTGACGGCAGGGGGTCATACCGTTGGTAAAACCCATGGGAATGGTGATGCCAGTATACTTGGTCCGGACCCGGAAAGTGCCGCGGTTGAGGAACAAGGATTTGGATGGTCCAATCCGACTCGAACAGGAAAGGGCAGAGACACAGTAACAAGTGGAATTGAAGGCGCCTGGACAACCCATCCTACCAAGTGGGATAATGGGTATTTTGAAATGCTTTTCAATCACGAATGGGAATCTCGCAAAAGTCCGGCTGGCGCTTGGCAATGGGAGCCTAAAACTATTGATAAAAAGGATATGCCGGTTGATGTTGAAGATCTTACTACCCCTCACAATCCCATAATGACAGATGCCGATATGGCTATGAAAATGGACCCTGTTTACAAAGAAATATCCTTGAAGTTTAAGGATGATTTTGATGCCTTTTCAGATGCATTTGCTCGTGCCTGGTTCAAATTGACCCATCGTGATATGGGACCAAAAGATCGTTGGTTTGGTCCGGATGTCCCAAAGGAAGATTTAATTTGGCAAGATCCCATTCCAAAGGGAAACAAGGAATACAATGTTGATGCCGTAAAAGCAAAAATTGCGGCTTCAGGCCTTTCCATTTCTGAAATGGTATCAACCGCATGGGATAGTGCCAGAACATTTAGGGGGTCAGACTTTAGGGGAGGGGCCAATGGAGCCCGTATTCGTCTGGCACCTCAAAAAGATTGGGAAGGTAATGAACCTTCACGATTGGCAAAAGTACTGTCAACTTTGGAGCCTATTGCTTCCGAATTCGGTATCAGTATGGCCGATACCATTGTCTTGGCCGGAAATATTGGAGTTGAAAATGCCATTAAAAATGCTGGTTTGGAAATAACAGTACCTTTTGCTCCCGGTCGTGGTGATGCCTCTAAAGAAATGACAGACGCGGAATCATTTGGGCCTTTGGAACCCTTGGCTGACGGATTTAGGAACTGGCTGAAAAAGGATTATGTTGTGAGTCCGGAAGAAATGCTGTTGGATCGAACACAATTAATGGGTTTAACCGCTCCGGAAATGACCGTTTTAGTTGGTGGAATGCGAGTATTAGGAACCAATCACGGAGGTACCAAACACGGCGTGTTTACGGAAAACGAGGGTGCCTTAACTAATGACTTTTTTGTAAATCTGACCGATATGGCTTACGAGTGGAAACCTGCGGGTAACGGCATATATAACATTAGAGATCGTCAAACAGGTGAAACTAAATGGACGGCTACCAGAATAGATTTAGTATTTGGTTCGAATTCTATTTTAAGATCGTATGCCGAGGTTTATGCACAAGATGATAACAAAGTCAAATTTGTCAGGGATTTTGTTAATGCCTGGGTTAAGGTTATGAATGCCGATCGGTTTGACTTAGATTAATGTCTTATACATACCCGTAATGTGCTTAGAGAAACGAAACTTAAACATGTTTTGAATCCCAAACCGTTATGAACGCAAAAGGCCTGTTGGTATATTTCCAACAGGCCTTTTTGTACCTTATTCCGACAAGCTTAGTTTACGTGCTTCTCTAAAAACTCGGCCACGCCTTCATGCGTGGCTTGGATGCCCGATTTTCCCTTATTCCAGTTCGCGGGACAAACTTCTCCATTTTCTTCTACAAACTGCAACGCATCAACCATCCGTAATACTTCATCCACATTTCTACCCAGGGGTAAATCATTAACAATTTGATGTCGAACGATACCCGCTTTGTCGATTAAGAACAATCCACGGTAAGCAATAAGTTCACCATCGGCCTGTAACATGTCATTTTCATCATAATAGGTTTCTCCGGCCAATACATCATAATTGGTGGAAATGGTCTTATTGGTATCCGCTATGAGAGGATAGGTAATGCCTTTAATACCACCTTGGTTTTTATCCATTTGCAACCATCCATAGTGGGATTGCTCAGTATCTGTAGAGACTGCCACCAAAGCCGTATTTCTGGCTTCAAATTCAGTTAATTTTGCTTGAAACGCGTGCAATTCTGTGGGGCACACAAAAGTGAAATCCTTGGGGTAAAAGAATAATACCACATGTTTTTTTCCTATAAATTGATCCAAGGAAAAATGAGTTACAAATTCACCGCCGTTTATGACAGCCTGTGCATTAAATTGAGGAGCTTTTTTACCTACTAATACAGCCATTTTTTTAATTAATTTAAAAGTTAAAAATTTAAAAACAGCTGCAAATATAGAGTATGGGATAGGATTGGCAACACCGGATAATTTTTATTCTCTATGGAATGATAGTTTATGCCAATTTAGTTTTTAATTGCTTAATTTTTATCTTGAAGGCAGCAAAAAATAATGTAGTAAATGGGCTTAACCAATTAAAGATCGCATACATAAAATAATCGGATACGCCAACACCTAAAACACCAGATTGATAGGCACCACAGGTATTCCAAGGAATCAAAACAGAAGTTACTGTCCCTGAATCTTCCAATGTCCGACTTAAATTTTCAGGTGCTAAGCCTCTGTCATCGAACGCATTTTTAAACATTTTTCCAGGAATAACAATTGCCAAATATTGATCGGAGGCAATGGTGTTTAAGCCTATGCAACTCAATACCGTACTTGCAAATAAACCAAAAACGGAAGTGGCTACAGTAAGCAAGGCCTTAGTCACTCTGGCAAGTGCACCAATACCATCCATAATTCCGCCAAAGATCATGGCGCTTATAATTAGGAAAATAGTCCAAAGCATACCTTGCATACCACCTGACGAAAACAGCTCATTGAGACTTTCATTATTTGTACTAATTTGAGTATCCGTTACCACGGAGCTCAATACGGCAAAGAGTTTAGAATCATTTAAACCACTTAAAACTGAAGATTGAAAAATAAAAGCAAACACTGCCGCAAAAATAACACCCAAGGCCAAGGCAACTAAAGGCTTGGTTTTCATTAAAATTAATGCTATGACAGCCAGAGGCACCAAAAATAACCATGGTGAAATCGTAAACGTTGTATCTATAGCGCTCAATAAATCGGTCAAATCTGCACGACCCGTAGTGTCGATTAAGGTGCTTAATACAGAGAAAAACACCAACGTAATTAAAATTGACGGTACCGTTGTAATCGTCATATATCGAATATGGGTGAATAGGTCGGTTCCAGCAATGGCCGGTGCTAAATTGGTTGTATCACTTAGCGGTGACATTTTATCTCCGAAGTAGGCCCCTGATATTACTGCACCGGCAATCATTCCCGTATGAATGCCCAGAGCGGTACCAATACCAACCAAAGCAATACCAACAGTGGCAGAGGTGGTCCATGAACTTCCTGTAGCAATAGATATCAAGGCACAAATAATCACACAAGCCGGTAAAAATATGGATGGATTTAATACCTGTAAACCATAATAGACCATGGCTGGGATGACACCACTAACCAGCCAGGTTCCAGCCAATGCACCAACCAATAATAAAATAAGAATAGGAATGAAAATACTTCTAAGATTTTCCCAAATTTCGGTTAACATATTGAATAATGAAACCTTGTTAAAAAATCCAACAACGGCGGCAATGATACCGCCTATTAAAAGTATGAACTGATTAGAATATTCACCCAATAATTCGCCATCCTGGAATTGAATATTGTAGAATAACAACCCCATTAAAATGAAAACAGGAATTAAGGCCTCCCATATATTTAATTCTTTGTTCTCAATTATGTTTTGATGGTCGACTTTAATTTTGGAAAGGTTACTACTGTCTTTCATGAACACCTGTTTAAACCCGTAATGTTACGATTTTCATATTAGCTGTGCAAATGAATGTGTATTGTGCTTACCTTTGCTTCCTAACTTTTCTGATAATCTATGGATTCGTTAACCCAAATTGTATTAGGAGCTGCCTGTGGAGAGGCTGTTTTAGGCAAAAAAATAGGCAATAGAGCCTTGCTATTTGGGGCCATAGGGGGTACTATTCCGGATCTAGATGTTTATGTGGGGGGATGGCTATACGGTAATGAAATAGATGCGATGTTGTTTCATCGTGGATTTATGCATTCGTTTCTCTTTTCCATTACAGCATCCTTTTTTATGGGTTGGTTTATTTTTAAATTGTATAATACGGGTAAGCGAACCCATACAACAACTCAAAAAAACTGGATACACTTATTCTTTTGGTCTCTATTTACACACCCTATATTGGATTGTTTTACACCTTATGGCACTCAAATTTTTGCTCCATTTACCAATTACAGAGTTGCCTTTAATAACATTGCTGTTGTTGATCCGGCCTATACCGTACCTTTTTTAATTGCTCTTATCGGGGTGATGTTTTTTAATAGGGCCTCGATGAAACGGCGATTGTGGTTAAAGTGGGGTATCGGTTTGAGCTCATTTTATATGTTGTTTACCATTGGCAATAAGCTTTATATTGACCATATTTTCAAAGCATCGTTGAATGAAAAGGCCATAGAATTTAATCGATTTTTAGTCCAGCCAACCCTCTTTTCTAATATACTTTGGTATGGCATCGCAGAGACCGACGATACTTATGTTGTTGCAGAGTACTCCTTACTGGATACTGGCAACAGATTTCTGAATTTTAGTAATCTTCCAAAACAACGGGACTTAAATCCTTTGCAGTATCAGGATATTATAAATTTAGCTTGGTTTAGTAACGGATATTACAGCATTTATAAAATCAATCAAAACGAATACCAATATAATGATTTACGATATCCACTTCTTGATGAGAATGATCCTAATTCTTCAGTGTTTAGTTTTGTCCTTTATCATGACGACAAACGATTAAATATGAGGCCTTTTGAGCGAAATACCGAAAAAATTAATGTGGCCATACAGTCTATTTGGAAGCGCGCAAAAGGTATTTAAATGTTTTACAGACCCAAGTTTAGGGATTGCAGATTTGGTTTGAGAATGTGCAGTTCTTCCATGCAAGTGCGCATCTTATTATAGGTGCGTTCAATATCGGCATCCAATCCAATAGAAAAACGTATAAGTCCGTCACTTAACCCCATAGTTTTTTGCTCATTTTCAGAAATTTCGGAAGAGGTTGAGGTTCCCGGAGCACTAAATAAGGTTTTATAAAATCCCAGACTAACGGCTAAATAACCAAGGTTTCTATGTTGCATGAGTTCCATCAAATCATTGGCGCGCTCAATAGTACCTACATCAATGGTTAACATACCCCCATAACCATATGGTGCATTCATCATTTTCTTAAATAAATTATGGGATGGATGCGATTCCAGTCCGGGATATACGGTTTTTAAACCATCAGCTTCAAATTTCTTAGCTAAAAACAGGGCATTTTTACTGTGTTGTTGCATTCTAATATGCAGTGTTCTCAGGTTCTTTAAAATGGAAGCAGCACGTAGGCTATCCATTGTAGACCCAAGTAGCATGGATGCACCGTCATGAACATTACGCAAACGGTTAATAAAATCTTGAGAACCACAAACTGCACCTCCAACCGTATCACTGGAGCCATTAATAAATTTGGTCAAACTGTGTACCACAACATCGGCACCTAGCTTTGCCGGAGAAATGGACAAAGGAGAAAATGTATTATCCACTACGAGCTGTAGATTGTGTTTTTTTGCAATTTTAGAGAGGGCTTTGATATCAGCAATTTCTAAAAGAGGATTGCTCACCGATTCGCAATATAAAACCTTGGTATTTTTGGTAATGGCCATTTCTACCTGCTCCACATTAGTTATGTTTACAAATGTAGTTTCAATGCCTAGTCGCGGAGCAAAGTTTTTTAGAAACGCATATGTTCCACCATAGATGGTTCTACTGGATACCACATGATCGCCTGAATGACAAAGTTGTAACAATACCGAGGTAATGGCACCCATTCCTGATGCCGAAACATTTGCTGTTTCGGTATCTTCCATGGCAGCAAGGGCTTCACCTAAATACAAATTTGAGGGTGATGAATGACGAGAATAAAGATAACAGCCATCAGCATTGCCTTCAAAGGTGTCGAACATTGTTTTGGCTGATAAAAAGGTATAGGTTGATGAATCGGAAATGGAAGGGTTAACACCTCCAAATTCACCGAAATATTGTAAATCTTGAATATGGTTTGCGGGGTTATATGCCATAACTTTCTTTATGATATTGCAAATATCGGTATATTTAGAATAAAAATCAATGATTAATATATTATAAAGAATATAAAACTATAAAAATTATAAATAGTAGATATAAATTAATATATTTGATGGTATATATACGGTTTTATGAAAAATATTCGATTATGATTTTTGATGCTATCGATAAAAAATTGCTTACTTATTTACAAGAGGATAGTAAACAGACCAACAAGGAGCTTTCACTTAAATTGAATCTTTCTGTAACTGCGGTTTACGAACGCATTAAAAAGCTGGAAAAGGAGGGCTTTATTGAAAGCTATGTGGCTCTAGTGAACAAAGAAAGAATTGATAAGGCTTTTGTGGTATTTTGTCATGTTAAATTAGTTCAACACTCACAGGAATTTGTTATAAAATTTGAAAAGGAAGTTGCCAGCTTAAATGAGGTATTGGAGTGTTATCATATTAGTGGCGATTACGATTACTTGTTAAAAGTTATTGTAAAAGATATGGCTGCATTCAGGGAATTCATGGTAAAAAAGTTAACTACGATTAACCACATAGGAAGTACACACAGCATGTTTGTTATTAACGAAGTTAAGCATTCAACCGCCATTGGCTTTTAAAAATGAATACCCTTTTTTATAAAATCATTGAGTTTTTTATCATTTTTATAGCAATGCCCATTGCCTTTATTTTTGATTATCCGATTTGGATTAAACTTAGTGTCGGACTACTTGGTTTTATATATATCATCTATATTTTAGTTACAAAGGAACAGGTAGATTTAAAAATAAATAAGGATTTAAATTGGTATTGGTTTTGGAAACAAACCTTGCTAAAGTTCTGCGCCATTTCCGTGCTAACCACAATTTTTGTTTGGTTTACCAATAAGGTTGCACTGTTTCACGTCATAATCAATAAACCCGGACTATGGCTATTCATACTTTTTGTTTACACCGTTTTATCTGTATATCCTCAAGAAATAGTTTACAGAACTTTTTTCTTTAAACGATATGCACCTCATATTAGACATAAAAAACTTTTATGGTTTACGAATGCCCTCGTATTTTCAGTAGGCCATATGTTTTTTAAGAATGAACTCGTTTTGGTACTGACCTTTTTGGGGGGATTCCTTTTCGCTATGACCTATTATAAAACCAATTCCACATTTTTGGTTTCCATTGAACATGCCATTTATGGCTGTTGGTTGTTTACGGTGGGTATGGGTGAAATGTTAGGATTTCCTCAATAAATTTTTTATGGTCAAACACAGGCATCCCAAACCGGATCTATGGGTAAAGGGGCCATAACCTTTATTGGAATATTTTTCACAGGATGTATAAATTCAATAGATCTGGCATGCAAATGAATACTTGCATCTTTATTACTGCGGTCAAATCCATATTTTAAATCGCCCTTTATGGGACAGCCAATGCTTGATAGTTGCGATCGTATTTGGTGGTGTCGGCCCGTTTCCAGGTTGATCTCGAGCAGGTAATAGTTGTCTAATTGTTTTTTGATGTGATAATGAAGAATCGCTTTTTTACTATCCTTGATCTCATTTAAATAGGCTATCGATTTATTGTTCTTAGGGTTCTTTTTAAGCCAATGGATTAAGGTGTCTTCAGGTTTTGGCGGTTTGCTTTTAACCACGGCCCAATAGGTTTTGTATATGTCTTTTGAAAGAAACAATTTATTTAAACGGGGTAGTACTTTGCTTGTTTTGGCAAATATGACGAGTCCTGTTGTAGGTCGGTCCAATCGGTGTACTACGCCTAAATAGACATTTCCCGGTTTGTTGTATTTGTTTTTGATATAGGCTTTAACGATTTCACTCAGAGGTGTGTCACCTGTTTTATCCCCTTGAACAATGTCCCCGGCACGCTTATTTACGACAATAATATGGTTATCTTCATAAAGTACGAGTAAGTTTGAAAAATTGGATACGGTCTTCATAAATTCTGAAAAAGCAAACTTATGATATTTATACAATATGGTACTGAATAATCTACCCGATTATCAAAAAAAAGAAAGGGAATACACAACGTATTCCCATCCTATTTTTAAATTAAGATTGACTTATCTTTTTGGAAGTAGGGGGCATTCAAAATACATCTCTATGGATTCAAAATCATCAAGATCTAAGTCTTCTTCCGAGCAAGCCATGGCATATTTATTGGCATCGACTCCTTCTTTTAAAAGATTCATATGCCAACGGCCACCATTGTAATCCTGATCACCTGGTTTAGAATCGGAGATTAATGGAAGTCCACCATAAAACATGGCCTCCGGCATCATGTACAATTCATCAAAATTGCCACTGGAAGGCTTAAAAGTTGCAGGTACCACAATAGCTGTAAATTCAATACAATCTACCCAAACTGGAGGGCGCTGACGTTCTGAACGCTCTGATTTGGAATTGGAGCTGGTTTTACTGGTAGGGTTTAGACCGGAGGAAACATCGGCCATGTACTGCAGAAGTTCTAAATTATTCACCTTCTGGACTGGTATGACCTCTTGAGTTTCATTGGAACACCCGGTGCACACCATTAACCACCCTGTGAGTACTAAAAAAATAACTGTAATTTTCATGTTCAATAGCTTTTTAAGATTAGTAATAGCTCAAAACTATTATATCTCATTGACTTATAATGTTAGCTATCTAACATTTACAAAAAAATATCAGCGTACTGTTTGAGTCATAATTCTTGTCAAAAGAAAGAACATGTTATGCTGGAGTATGAATAATCAATTACATTAATATTGCTCATTATTATTGGGGAAGTCCATGCTTTTTACATCGGCGACATACTGTTCCATGGCCTTGGTCATATCCTCATATAAATTCATATAACGACGCAAAAACCGCGGATGAAATTCATGTGTCATTCCAAGCATATCGTGCAGTACAAGTACCTGTCCGTCAACACCATTGCCTGCACCAATTCCAATAATGGGAATGGAAACACTTTCAGCTACCTCTTTGGCTAGTTTTGCAGGGATTTTTTCAAGTACTATACCAAAACATCCTGCTTTTTCAAGCATTATGGCATCATCTATGAGTCGTTTCGCTTCTTCTTCTTCTTTGGCACGAACCGTATAGGTTCCAAATTTATAAATGGATTGAGGGGTCAAACCCAAATGGCCCATAACGGGAATGCCAGCATTTAAGATGCGCTTAATGGACTCCTTTACTTCTTTACCACCCTCTAATTTAACCGCATGAGCTCCACTTTCTTTCATGATACGAATGGCAGAGCGTAAGGCTTCTTTTGGGTCACTTTGATAACTGCCAAAGGGTAAATCTACAACTATTAAAGCACGCTCTATAGCTCTTATTACAGACGAAGCATGGTAAATCATTTGGTCCAGGGTAATGGGTAAGGTGGTCTCATGACCGGCCATTACATTACTTGCTGAATCCCCTACTAAGATCACATCCACACCGGCACCATCAACAATTTTAGCCATGGTATAGTCATAAGCTGTTAACATGGATATCTTTTCACCATTAGCCTTCATATCCACTAGGGTTTTGACCGTAATGCGCTTGTACTCTTTTTTAGCGGTAGACATTTTAGTTAGTTTTTGATCGTTTGTAAAAATAGTAATTTAAAAATATATACTGTTAAACTTTTCTTTAAACCCATACGGCTTTATTGCCGTTGTCTTAATTTAGACCAAAACTCAAATTATGAAGCGCATCTTATACTATCTCGTTGTTTTAACAACGGCAGCAGCATTTTCTCAGGATGATGAAAACCTTAAGGTCCGTGAGACTGTCGATACTTTTTTTGAAGGGTTTCACTTGGGTGATACTACTATTATGAAATCGGTTTTAGCAGATAAGGTATTACTGCAAACTGCTTTTAAAAAGAAGGAAGGCCAGGATATTCTGGTTACCGATGATCTGCAAAAATTAATTCATGCCGTTGCCAACCGACCTGCCGATGAGAAATGGGACGAACGCCTCTTAAATTACACCATAAAAATAGACGGTAATATGGCCAATGCATGGACCCCATACGAGTTTTGGTTCAATGGTACCTTTAGTCATTGTGGTGTAAATTCCTTTCAACTGTTCAAGAATGGAGAACAATGGAAAATCATTTATTTAATGGACACCAGACGACGTAAAGGGTGCGAAAACCAGTAGTAAATTAACAATCTGTTAAATGGACTCCCACAGCAAGCCCGCCTTCACTGGTTTCTTTGTATTTGGTATTCATATCCTTCGCTGTTTCCCACATCGTTGACACCACTTTGTCAAGGGGGACTTTTACATTATGAGGATCGGTATCCAAAGCCAATTCGGCAGCGTTTATAGCTTTTATGGCACCCATGGCATTGCGCTCTATACACGGTATCTGAACCAAACCACCAATGGGATCACAGGTCAGCCCCAAATGGTGCTCCATAGCTATTTCGGCAGCTACCAAGACTTGCTCCGGGGTGCCACCCAATAATTCGCATAAGGCAGCAGCAGCCATCGCTGAGGAGACTCCAATTTCTGCCTGACACCCACCCATTGCTGCACTTATGGTCGCCCCCTTTTTAAAGATGCTACCAATTTCTCCAGCAACCAATAAGAATTGTTTAATATGTTTAAAATTCCCTTCATGATTTTCGATAACCAAATAATACATTAATACGGCTGGGATTACACCTGCACTCCCATTTGTAGGAGCTGTAACCACCCGTCCCAGGGAGGCATTAACTTCATTCACGGCCAGTGCAAAACAACTTACCCATTTTAAAATTTGCCTAAACTTTACCTCTGTTTTTCTTATGGAATTTAACCATTCCTGCGGAGAACGATAGGGGAATTCACCTTTTAAAGTGGCATAAGTATCGTAGGCCCGTCGTCTAACATTTAGACCTCCTGGTAAATGACCTTCCGTATGGCATCCATTGTACATGCATTCCAACATCGTGTTCCAAATGCGTTCAAGTTCAAAATCAATGGTGACATCATTTCTTATCGACATTTCGTTTTCCAAGACCACCTCAGAAACAGATTTAGTTAACTGACTACAATAATGAAGTAAATCTTTACCAGTTTCTATTGGGTATGGAAAAGTGCGGTAAAAAATAGCTTTATTGGCCTTGGCTCTTTTACGTTCTTCCTGTACTACAAAACCACCGCCAATGGAATAGTACGTAGCACGTGATGCTTTACCATCGATTATGGCTGAAAATCGTAAACCATTAGAATGAAAAGGTAAAAACGTTTTATGGAATACAATGTCAGTTTTTGGATTAAATCCCAAAGGACGTTCATTATTGAGCTGTAATACGTTGGTGTTTTCGATGTGAGAAATAATTTTGGGTATCTGCTCTGTCGGAATAGTTTCTGGGTCGGCACCACTTAATCCCAGCATAACCGCAGAATCGGTAGCATGGCCTTTTCCAGTGAGTGCTAAAGAACCATAAAGATCGATGGTAATGTGATTTACATTTTCAAATTTATGGGTTTTTTTCAACTCTTGGATCCATCTTTCGGCAGCACGCCATGGTCCTAAAGTATGGGAGCTCGAGGGCCCCACACCAATCTTTAACATGTCGAAAACCGAAATACATTCCATTGATTATATCATTTTGTAAGGGTTAATACGAGTTGATAAATATAAATGGATTTTATATCATCACGACGCAAAGGAATCAAGTTTATGAATGCTTTTGCGGCCATGACACAAAAAATTATCATTTTTTGCTGATTCTCAGTGTGAAACTAATTAATTACAAAGTCTTGTAATTACTAAATATGACACTGTGTCAGTTTATTTCTGTTGGCATAATCATTGACTTGTACATTACGAATTTAAAACGAAAAATCAACAATTATAAAGTATCATATATCATGAGTAAAATTATTGGAATAGATTTAGGTACAACCAACTCCTGCGTTTCTGTAATGGAAGGAAACGACCCCGTTGTAATCCCAAATGCTGAAGGGAAGCGCACAACGCCATCTGTCATTGCATTTGTTGAAGGTGGTGAAATAAAAGTTGGTGACCCAGCAAAGAGACAAGCAGTGACAAACCCAAAGAAAACCGTTTATTCTATAAAACGTTTCATGGGTAATAAATATTCTGAATCTAAAAAGGAAGCGGAACGCGTACCTTATAAGGTAGTTAAAGGCGATAATGACACGCCACGAGTGGATATTGATGGTCGGTTGTATACACCCCAGGAATTATCAGCTATGATACTTCAAAAAATGAAGAAAACTGCCGAAGATTATTTGGGTCAGGATGTAACCAGAGCAGTGATCACTGTACCAGCCTATTTTAACGATTCTCAGCGCCAAGCGACTAAGGAAGCTGGAGAAATAGCTGGATTGAAAGTAGAGCGCATTATCAATGAGCCAACAGCAGCAGCTTTGGCTTATGGATTAGATAAAAGAGGTAAGGACCAAAAAATAGTAGTGTTCGACTTCGGTGGGGGCACACATGATGTCTCCATACTTGAATTGGGTGATGGTGTTTTTGAAGTTTTATCTACAGACGGTGACACCCATTTAGGAGGTGACGATGTCGATGAAAAAGTCATTAATTGGTTGGCAGATGAATTTAAGAAAGATGAGGATATGGATTTAAGACAAGATCCAATGTCCCTTCAGCGCTTAAAGGAAGCCGCTGAAAAAGCGAAGATTGAATTATCATCTTCAACCCAAACGGAAATCAATTTACCATATATAACAGCTACGGCCAGTGGACCAAAGCACTTAGTGCGTACGTTAACACGATCAAAATTCGAACAATTAATTGACGATTTGGTGAAGCGTACCATTGCACCTTGTGAATCTGCATTAAAAGCAGCAGGTTTAAGTAAAAGTGATATTGACGAAATTATTTTGGTAGGTGGTTCAACACGTATTCCCGCTGTTCAAACAGCAGTAGAGAAATTCTTTGGTAAGTCGCCAAGTAAAGGCGTTAATCCGGATGAAGTCGTATCTCTTGGCGCTGGCATTCAGGGTGGGGTATTAACGGGTGATGTTAAGGATGTATTATTATTAGACGTTACACCGTTGTCATTAGGTATTGAAACTATGGGTAACGTGTTTACCAAATTGATAGAGGCGAACACGACTATTCCTACTAAGAAATCACAGGTGTTCTCAACTGCGGCTGATAACCAGCCTTCGGTGGAAATTCATGTATTGCAAGGAGAACGTGCTATGGCAGCTGATAACAAGACTATAGGCCGTTTCCATTTAGATGGAATTCCTCCTGCCAGACGCGGTACACCTCAGATTGAAGTAACCTTCGATATTGATGCCAATGGTATTATTAAGGTGTCAGCCGAGGATAAAGCCACAGGTAAGAAACAGGATATTCGAATCGAAGCTTCTTCAGGATTGACAGAAGAGGAAATTAAAAAAATGAAGGCAGATGCTGAAGCCAATGCAGAAGCCGACAAACAGGCTGCTGAAAAAGCACAAAAGCTTAATGAAGCGGATTCTATGATTTTCCAAACAGAAAAACAGTTGGAAGAGTTCGGCGATAAATTATCTGAAGATAAGAAAAAACCAATCCAAGATGCCCTGGAAGAATTGAAAAAAGCTTACGAATCTAAAGATCTTGGGGTAATTGAACCCGCGCTGGAAAAAATAAATGAGGCCTGGAAACTGGCATCAGAAGAGATGTACAAAGCACAAGCCGAAGCACAACAGCAAGCTGGTGCCGATGGACAGTCGGGACCTGATGCAGGTCAACAAGATAGTAAGGCTGAAGGAAGCGACGTTGAGGACGTAGACTTCGAGGAAGTGAAATAGACGTTCCTGATTCCCTTCTATAGGGTGGACATCAAGAAAATTAAATATATTGTTGCTTTGAATGTAAAAAGTGGTCATAGAAAAACGCAACCAAACTGGTTGCGTTTTTTGTGTTTCATGGTTTATTTATTATAGAAAATCACCAGTTTCATCTAATTTTACTCTAATAACTTGATCGTTGTTAGTAAGTTTAACTTTGTATTGTTTTTTCACTTTTGCCCCTTTAGAGAAATAGGTCACATGATAAACATCTTTTTCAAAATTCCAGTTTGGATAGCGTGTACCAAGAGCTTCTCGTACCTTTTTAGGTAATTTGACATCTTTAAATCTTTCGATAGTTCTTAATATTTCACCATTTTTATCGTAAGCGGCTAAAATAGCTCCATTTGGGATATAAAAGGATACAGTATAAGTGTCGTATACGTCGTTATAAAGATCGGAACTTTTTAAATCGTACATAGCCACTTGTTCTTCTAATTTCTGAACAGTTAAATCGGTATCCTCTGTATCAACAGTGCTCAGATATTTATAGTTCACTGCCGTGATTTCCACAGCAGGTAATTGCTGGTTTTGTGCATAAATTGCTAGAGATAGACTAAAACCAATGAGACCAAAAATTAATTTTTTCATGATAACAAGTTTTTAGGGTTATTCATCTAAATGTATTTTTTAAATACAGTATACACAATGATAAATATCAGCGAAATTTAGTATATCCTAAATTAATTATTTAGTTTATTTGTGAACAAAACTTTTGCAATGCTGTTTTCAGAGAAAATAAAATATAAATACAACACAAAGCGGATTGCCGTAAAATTGAATTCCAAAGGAGAACAGTTTGTTTTAAAGGGCCATCCCTGGGTGTTTTCTAATAGTATCACCAAGATTAACGATGATGCCGGAACAGGGGACCTGGTTGTTATATTTAGCCAAAATAAAAATAAGGTTATTGGGCTGGGGTTGTATGATGCTCAATCTCCTATTCGGATTAAAATGCTACATTATGGATCCAATAATGAGGTTATTAACGAGTCATTTTTCAAAAGAAGAATAGAAGATGCTTACCAAAAGCGTTTACCTCTATTAAAAACAAACACCAACAGTTATCGTTTTCTGTTTGGTGAAAATGATGGTTTTCCCGGACTAATAGCTGATGTATATGCCCAAGTTTTGGTTGTTAAATTATATTCGGAGATTTGGTTGACTTATTTAGAAATGATTTTGCAAAATTTAAAACGATTATCTAAAACTCAATGCATTGTAATTCGGTTAAGTAGAAAATTACAACATTCAAAAGCTAATAAATTCGTCGATGGTGAAGTGGTTTATGGTACTTTAGAGCATGAAGATGTAGAATTTGTAGAACATGGGGTAAAATTCTCTGCCAATGTGATACAGGGACATAAAACGGGTTATTTTTTGGATCACCGTGCCAATAGAAAGCAAGTTGGGGAATGGAGTAAAGGAAAAACCGTTTTAGATGTTTTCTGCTATACAGGAGGGTTTTCGGTTCATGCCCTGATTAATGGTGCAACAGAAGTTACGAGTTTAGATATTAGTAAGCAAGCCTTAAAGGCAGCCCAATGCAATGCTGCTTTAAATTCATATTCCGGAGAACATAAAATTATTGATGGAGATGCCTTTCAAGAATTAAATAACCTTATAAAAGTAGGGAAGACCTTTGATGTTGTTGTGATAGATCCGCCCAGTTTTGCGAAACAACATACCGAAATAGAATTAGCCAAAAAGAAATATGCACAATTAGCCCAATTAGGTGAAAAGTTAACTGCAAAGTCCGGATTGCTCGTTTTGGCATCATGTTCATCCCGAGTTTTGGCACAAACCTTTTTTGATATCAACAAACAGGTATTGAGTTCTACAAGCAGAACATTTGAGCTGATTGCTAAAACAGAACATGATATCGACCACCCCATAGGATTCCCTGAAGGAGCCTATTTAAAGTGTGCATATTACAGGTTTAAGGACTGATATTTTTTATTATGCATGCATAATATTTGTATATTTGAAGCAATTAATACGTTACATGATGTCTGTACAACTTACCGATATTCTTCATATTAAATATCCAATAATTCAAGCACCAATGTTCCTTGTTTCCAATGTTGTCATGGTAAAAGAAGCTATGAATAGTGGTATTGCAGGCTGTATTCCAGCTCTAAACTACAGGACATTGGATGAACTCCAAAATGCGATAAGAGCATTGCATGAGGCCAAGGTCGAAGGAGGCGCTTTTGGGTTTAATTTAATTGTCAACAAATCAAATGTCAAGTATAAAGCCCAATTAGAGGTATTGTGTCATGAAGGTTGCGATTTTATCATAACCTCCCTAGGTAGCCCGGAAGAAACCATCAATCAGGCCCATAAAGTAGGGATTAAGGTGTTTTGTGATGTGGTCGATTTAAACTATGCCCAAAAGGTTGAACGGCTTGGTGCCGATGCTATTATTGCTGTAAACAACAAAGCCGGGGGCCATAGGGGTGGGATGTCCCCTGAGAACCTGATTAAGATGCTAGTCGCTCATTGTAATATTCCTATTATTTCTGCTGGAGGTGTAGGGTGCAAGGCGGATATGGATAAAATGCTAAATTATGGAGCAGCAGGGGTTTCGGTGGGTAGTCCATTTATAGCTTCCGAAGAGGCCAATGTTACCGAAGCCTACAAGAAGGCTTGCGTAGATTATGGAGCCAATGATATTGTAATGACCGAGCGTATCTCCGGAACCCCTTGTACCGTGATCAATACACCTTATGTCCAGAAAATAGGAACAAAGGCAACTTGGATTGAGAAGCTATTAAACAAAAATAAATCCTTGAAAAAATGGGTAAAATTAATTCGGTTTGCCATAGGCATGAATGCAACCAAAAATGCCGCCACTAAAGCAACTTATAAAACCGTGTGGGTAGCTGGACCCAGTATAGAACATACCCATGCCATCCTTCCAGTAAAGGAAATTGTAAAAAAATTGATTTCTTAACTTTAATTTTAATCTTTATTGTACACATGAATATAACCAGTATACAAGAGCTTCGGGAATTATACGGATTTCCGAGTGGACGAGCGAAGCTTAAAGTATTGCATTCATTGGAGAAGCACAGTATTAATTTTGTCGAACAAGCACCCTTCTTAGTTTTATCAACGTATAACCGTCAAGGAAACTTAGATGCCTCTCCCAGAGGTGGGCGTCCGGGATTTGTAAAAATTCTCAATAGGAATCAATTACTTATTCCTGATGCCAGGGGTAATAATAGATTGGACAGTTTGACCAATATAATTGAAACCAAAGCCATTGGGCTTTTATTTTTTATCCCTGGAGTGGATGAAACCTTAAGAGTTAATGGTAAAGCACAAATTTCCATTCTTAAAAACCATTTAGCTCTTTTTTCAGATGAAAAAAATAAACCTAAATGTTGCATTGTAGTCACCATTGAGGAAGTATTTCTGCATTGTGCTAAAGCGTTTATGCGATCTCAATTATGGGATCCCACATCCAAAATTAAAAGGGATACTTTTCCTACTATGGGAAAAATGCTTAATGATCAAATTGGAATGGACATTAAGCCGGAGCGTCATGAGGATATGATAAAGCGATACAAAAAAGATTTATAATTACCCTATCCATTCCATCAAATGTATTTTTCATTTTTTTTAAGAACGCCCTTAGTATCTTGTGACGTAACTTAGTGGTTAATTTATGTCTTTCGACGTATTTTTTTTACCTTTCATCTTTTTGTTTAATAAAAACTTGTAAAAATTAAACAAAAATATTATGTTTAACGAATAATTTAAAATCTTAAACAAAAAGTAATGAAAACAGAGACAACAAAACCAAAACGCCCCAATCTCAATTTCAAATTACCCCTCTTTTTATTTTCCTTAATCCTACTGACATTCTCATGTAGCAATGAAGATGCTGAAATGTTAGATACTCAGGCTTTAGAACCAAACATTGTAGAGATATTAGAATCCTACAATAGAACTGCATCGAATGCCAAAATTAGTGATGATAAGTATTCGGATTCAGAACCGACCTTCGAGATTCTGAGTGTGGCCTTAGCGAAAACAAAATTGGCCAGTACGGTTTCTAAAAACAGATTAACTGTTTTTGCACCGACGGATAAGGCTTTCGAGGCCATTGGATTAAACAAAAAAAATATAGCAGAGGTTCCCGGTATTGTAGATATTCTCTTATATCATGTTGTAGGACAACCGGTTTACAGTTCGGACTTAGTTTCCGGTCCTGTGCCAACCGTTCAGGGAACAGATGTTATTGTGAATGTTGATGGAGATCAGGTGTTAATTAACAACTCCATAGTGACTACCGCTGATATTAAGGCTAGAAACGGTGTTATTCATATACTGGATAGTGTATTAATGTTACCGTCTATGAATCTTGTAGAATTGGCCATCAGTCAGAATCCGGAATTTTCTATTCTGGTTGAGGCCGTTACCAAGGCTGGCCTTGGAGAAACACTAGCCGGTGGAGGACCATTTACCGTATTTGCTCCTACAAATCAAGCGTTTGTGGATTTATTGGAAGCCACACCATTTACCAGTCTCGACGACATTCCCATGGATTTATTAACCCAAATTTTGTTATACCATGTAGTGGACGGCTATGTATTTAGCAATCAATTGTCGAATGGTTTCGTGCCAACTTTAAATGGTGCGGCTGTGCAGGTTAATTTAGACATGGCACCTATGGTGTATATCAATGACTCCAATGTGATTATGGCTAATGTGCAGGCTACTAATGGAGTGGTTCATGCCATCAATAAAGTACTCATGCCACCAACCCTTAATTTAGTTGAGTTAGCGTCTAGCTTCGATCCAGAATTTTCTCTACTTCTGGAGGCGGCTACAACAGCTGGTTTAGCCGGGGTATTAAGTGGTGAAGGTCCTTATGAACAACTTACCGTTTTCGCGCCAACCAATGCAGCTTTTCTAGAATTTTTAGGTTTGAGCGATGTAGATGAAGCCAAAACGGTGATAAGCGGTATTGATGTGGGAACATTAACCAATATATTACTCTATCACGTGGTCGAAGGACGCGTTTATTCCAGCGATTTATCAACGGGACCTGTTTCAACATTAAATGGTGATTTTGATTTGGATTTGGGATCATTAACGATTGATGGTAGTGCAATGTTAGTTCCAAGTTTATTAAATGTTCAAGCTACAAATGGAGTGGTTCATGTCATTGATGAAGTTTTAGTGCCTTAAAATCTGAATAGAAAAAGAAAAAGAAAAATAAAAATTTGATTAGTTAGTGGGTTAGTTTAGGGTATGGCTTTATTTAAAGCCATGCCCTTTTTTTGTTATGAAAGTTTAAATCTTATCGATTTCTATTCCGAATATATTTGGTTTTCTTGTTCATTTACCCGGATAAATGTAGTGCGCTTGGTAAGCTCTTTTAAGCGTGCAGCTCCTACATAAGTACAGGTACTGCGTAAGCCTCCAAGAATATCCTGAATGGTTGGTTCAACTTCTCCTTTATAAGGCACTTCCACAGTTTTTCCCTCACTTGCTCTGTAATCGGCAACACCTCCAATATGTTTGGTCATCGCGGTAGAGGAGCTCATACCATAAAATTTACGAAAGGATTTTCCATTTCGTTCAATGATTTCACCACCGCTTTCATTATGTCCGGCCAACATTCCCCCCAGCATAACAAAATCGGCTCCGGCACCAAAGGCCTTTGCAATATCTCCGGGTGACGAACAACCGCCATCACTTATAATTTGTCCACCTAATCCATGTGCTGCATCAGAGCATTCAATGATAGCCGAAAGCTGTGGGTATCCCACACCTGTTTTAACTCTGGTCGTACAAACCGATCCAGGACCAATGCCAACTTTTACAATATCCGCCCCAGATAGCAACAGTTCTTCAACCATTTCACCAGTAACTACATTCCCGGCGATAATTACTTTATTCGGATAGTTTTCTCTTGTGCGTTTAACGAAATCAGCAAAATATTCGGAGTAGCCATTTGCCACATCAATACATATAAATTGTAATGATGGCATATGTTGAAGGATGCCCTTTAACTTTTCGGAATCCGACCTGCTTATTCCGGTGCTCACAGCGATATAATTATAATACGCCTTCGGGATGTTGGATGTAAAGGTATTCCATTCTTCAACGCCATAGTGTTTATGAACAGTCGTAAATAATTTTTTCTCAGCCAAAGCTGCTGCCATATCGAAGGTGCCCACCGTATCCATATTGGCTGCCATAATAGGTATACCTTTCCAGACTAGTGGACTGTGTAGAAATTTGAATTCGCGTTCCAGAGTTACTTGCGATCTGCTTTTTAAAGTAGAACGTTTTGGACGAATCATGACATCTTTAAAACCTAACTTGATATCGTATTCAATACGCATAGAAATAAATTATATAGTAATAAATTTAGTTTTTTACGCTGAAAGAAGAAAATAATTTACAATTATTCGGAAAAGAAATCAGAATCAGTTGATGGCAATCATACTAATTTCAACATGAACGTCTTTAGGTAATCGCGCGACCTGAACTGTTTCTCGAGCGGGTGCGACAGCATGGTCAAAATAACTACCATAAACGTCATTAATAATTAAAAAATCATCCATATTACTTATAAAAATGGTAGCTTTGATGACATGCGCAAAAGTCATGTCCGCAGCTTTGAGTACCGCTTTTAAATTCTTCATCACCTGGTGGGTTTCTGATTTTATATCGTCTAAAATTAAATTTCCGCTTTTTGGATCGAGTGCTATTTGTCCGGATGTGTATAGGGTATTGTCAACCAAAATAGCCTGATTGTATGGTCCTATTGGTGCAGGTGCTAACGGTGTAGTTATTATTTTTTTCATTTTAATGAGGTATCTATAATTGTTGATCTGGTTGTCTACGTTTTTCGTATTTTAAATCTTTTAGTATACTGGACTTTATACCAATAAAGAAATTCCAGGAACTTCGGGCACTAAATGGCACCCAGCTGAAACTCATACGCCAACTTAACAAATCACGTTCAAACCTAAATTGGGTATAGGTAAATCCTTGATTTTTTAAATCATAACCAGACGACACTCCAACTGACCATTTTGGAGAAAGTTCAACATCGCCTGAAAACATGAGTGAATGGGATGAAATTTCATTTTGACGCCTACTATTATTGTAGTTTACAGCATAGGCCAACCGCAGGTTCCAGGGAATTTTGTAGTTAAATAATTCACTAGGCTTTTCTTCCTCCTCATTGTCTTCTTCAGAGGCATTTATTTGTTGGTTGGCAAAATCCAAATTTTTTGGTAAGACGTCCTCAGGCCTGTTACTTGCCTCTGGACCTTGGTCTTTTTTATTGTCTTTATTGGATAATGAATAACTCATGGTTAAATTGGCACTGGTCAACCTAAACAGACTACCACCATTGTTAATATTGAACTTATCAATTCTGTTATTATTATTATCCAAGGCATAGGGATCGAGAGTCGCACCAAAATTTACACTCATTTTGTTATTAAAAAGTTGGGTGCCTCCGCTCATTCTAACGGGACTCCACTGAAGCGAATCTCCAGCGAAATTGTAAGATGTGGAAAAATTAAGATTATTAAGGAGTACTATTTTTTTGGGCTCGGTAGCCGTGCTGTCTTTGTCCCTAACCTTAGCTTCTAAGTTATTAGAAACGGAAATACCCATGGAGCTGGAAAAATTCTTGCCTGGCACCCCAAAAAGCCCACCTTCAAATCGTGAAAATTCGACTTCACTTTCTGTTTGTCCATCCGCATTAATAACTTCAACCGTCTCATAATATTTATCGAATGCAGGATTAATATTATAACTTACCGAGGGGCGCATAACATGCCTAATAGCTTTAATCGCGCGATCTTCACCTTCTTTCTCAAAATTAAACATACCATAAATGGTGGTTCCTAAACTCGTACTAAAGTTATACGTTCTGAATGAGTCAAACCCTTTGATATCTTCAGTAACAATTTTTTCTTCCTCTGGGTCGTAATATTTATTAATAGTATTAAAGGTCCAAACCTCATTATAGTTAGTACTGGCACTAACACTAAAATATTTGAATATCTTAAAATTTGTGGCTAAAGGTATCGCGTGTTGGAAACCTGTCCTGGCATCATCAAACATTTCCTTTTTGAAGAACAATGAATCTGTTGTTTGAATCCTGTTTTCTCCCCTAACACTATATTGCAGGTTAATGTTTTGAATTATTCCTTTTTTTGAGCCCGTTTTTGGGGCTAAAGGATATATACGTCCAACACTGCCCTGAAAGGTAGGTAAAGTCATGTTTATTTGCTCGGTATTGGTATTTTGGGAATGTGTTGCTGTTACGCTAAAGTTAACCTGAGGTTCTCCTTGGAAGGTTTTGGAATAGGACACGGAAGAAGCTAAAGTGTTATTTAAAAAATTCCCGGTATTAATCTGATTAAGGGAGTTCCTGTAATACGTACTACTTCCCAGATTCACGGAGGCGGAAAATCGAGAACTTGGATTAGCTTTTGAATCCTGACTGTGCGACCATCTTAAATTATAAATGGTGTTTCTTGCATAATCTGGAAACCCACGTTCACTGGTAATTAAATTTTCGTATCGGAAACTTAAATTCCCTCTAAATTTATAACGTACCGCATAGGTGTTTTCTGCTCGGAAACCATAACTACCGTTCGTGTAATAATCGCCATATATCGCAAGATCAAAATAATCGCTAATGGCAAAATAATACCCCCCATTTTGTAAAAAATACCCCCGGTCATTTTGCTCACCGAAGCTAGGAATAATGATGCCTGAGGTTTGCTTTTCTGATTGGGGAAAGAATCCAAAAGGTAAACCAATTGGCGTTGGAACATCATAAATAAACAAATTGGCAAGACCGGTTACAATCTTTTTTTTCGGTACAACCTTAGCTTTTCTTAATTTAATATAATATTCAGGGTCTTCTAAATCCTGAGCTGTTGTGTATTTGGCATCTTTTATAAAATATACGGAGTCGTTAACGCGCTTCGTTACATTGGCTATAACTGTTCCTTCACCTTGTTCGGTAATGGAATGGTAAATAAGGGCTTTTTCCGATTTGGTATTAAATAAGATGGAATCGGGTTCAACTATGTTGCCCCCTTGTGTGAATACAGGTGCCTGTGTGTAGCCTTCAATACTATCGGTAATGCCTTTTGCGTAAACTTCATCTTTGCTCAGATCTATGGTAATACTGCCAGCCTTGATATTCATATCCCCATAGTCTATTTCCGCCTGGTTATATAAGAATAATTTTTGCTTTTTTTTGTTAAAAGAGGCATAATCGGTAGCTGTATATTTTACAATAGCAGTTAAAATCTCATTTTTAGGCTTTACAGAATCCACGACCATAGAGTCCTGTTCCTTCCTGTTTATGCCATGGTTATCAAGAATACTATCCGTTCTGATAGTGATACTTTTGGGGATGGTATCCTTTTTATTATTGACTATTTCTTTTTTAACAGGGAACTCTTGAGCGTAGCAAAGCATGTTGATAAACATGGTAAAACTTAAGGCAAAAAGTATTTTAAAGTTGTTTGTATGCAACGCGTTTAATGTATTTTTGTAAAAGTATGGCTCGGTTTTTGAATTGCCAAAATTACATATATTTTTCTGTGAATTACTTGATATTCATTTAAAAATTTTAATTATAATAGACATGGATTTAAAGTCGTTAAACGATTTCTTGGCATCGATTTTATTTAAAATCAGATGTCATTTTTAATACGACTGACTTATTTAAATAAAGCATACACATGAAAACGATAGAGTGGCGACATTTCGTATTTTTTGTAATTGCATTGACATTTTTTTCTTTTATAAGTGCTAATGCCCGATCACAAGACCATAAATTTGTAGTGGTTTTGGATGCTGGACATGGTGGCAATGACCCTGGTAATATTGGTAACGGTTTTAAGGAAAAGGACATTGCTTTAAAGATTGTTTTAATGGTAGGTAAAGAATTAGAAAAAAACCCAAATATAGAAGTCATCTATACACGAGAAAAAGATGTGTTTGTGGACTTGTTTGTAAGAGGAAAAATAGCGAATAAGGCTAATGCTGACCTCTTTGTTTCGGTGCATTGCAATGCACACGGCTCCAGTGCCCATGGTACGGAAACCTTTGTTTTAGGTACCCACCGAAATCAAACGAATTTTGAAGTGGCAAAAAAGGAAAATTCAGTAATCTTTTTAGAGGATGACTACGAAAAAAATTATCAAGGATTTGATCCCAATTCACCCGAATCTGTTATGAGTATTTTGTTGAGTCAAGAGGAATATTTGGACCAAAGTATATTATTAGCCAGTTTAATAGAGAAAAATTTTTCCGGAGGACTTAATCGCAAAAGCAGAGGGGTCAAACAAGCAGGCTTTATCGTGTTGCATCAAACCGTAATGCCCAGTGTTTTAATTGAAACAGGTTTTCTAACCTATAAAAGTGAAGGGACCTACTTGAATTCAAGAAAAGGACAATCAGAAATGTCGCAGGCCATAGTTTCGGCAGTTTTGGAATATAAAAATAGTTTAAATTCAAATATAGATTATTCATTAGAAGATTTCGGTGATGAGGTTACAATGAGCGATAATCCAAATGATGTTGTCTTCAAAGTTCAAATAGCGGCAAGTTCCAAGTCTATAGATACCGAACCGTATAATTTTAAGGGATTAAATGGGATATCTATGTACAAGGAAGGAAATCTATATAAATATTTTTATGGACAAACCTCTAGCTATGAAGCCACTAAAACGATGATCCAGGAAGCAAAAAGTAAGGGCTTTAGCTCTAGCTTCGTGGTCCCCTTTAAAGCGGGTAAAAAGATTACTTTATCGGAGGCTTTAAAAACTACAGCTAATTAGATTCATTCTTTTTAAATTTATCTTAAATTTGTTTTTCTAAAAAAGATAAATTATTTTGAAACTATCTAAAGAAATTAAAACGGCCTTACTTGTAATTTCTGGAATCTTCCTTCTTATTTACGGATTTAATTATTTAAAAGGCGAGAGTATTTTTTCCAATGAAGCCATTTATTATACTGAGTTTGATTACAATGCGTTGAGCACGTCTTCATCTGTAACCATTAAGGGTAATGCTGTGGGTAAGGTTAGCGATATTGTGTATGATTTTAAAACGGGTAAGACCAAGGTGTATTTTACGGTCGATCCTGAGTTAAAGTTTTCTAAGAATAGTAAAATGCGATTGTATGAAACTGGTTTAATGGGGGGTAATGCGCTTGCCATTATAAAAGCGAACGATTCCGAATTGGCTAAAAATGGAGATTTTATTGAATCTGAAATTCAACCCGGGCTCATATCCAGTTTAAAGAGTAATTTTTCTGGTCTTAGTTCTAATTTGGACAGCACCTTACGATCTGCAGATACTTTGCTAATAAGTTTGAATACCTTAATAACCGACGATTCTAAAAATGGAATAAAAGCGACTATATCTGAATTGAATACTACCTTAAAAGCTGTGAAAGACTTGGCCGTATCAGCCCAAACTATGGTGGATAATAATGATAATAAATTGACCAAGGTTATTGATAATTTTAATACAACCAGTGAAAATTTAGCGACATTAACCGATGACATCAAGCAAGTTGAGCTTAGTAAAACAGTTGATAATTTAGATGCAACCCTTTTAACTTTTAACACCATTTTGGGTGAAATGGAAAAAGGGAAGGGTTCCATTGGAAAACTTCTCAAAGATGAAACACTATATGATAACCTTGAAGGGGCAACAAAGGAATTGGAAGAACTTTTAAGGGATATCAAATTACATCCCAAACGGTATTTTAGAATTTTATCTAAAAAGGAAATTCCTTATACAGGAAATGAGCAGTCTAATTAAGTTGTAATGGAATATTTGCCCAATATATGTTTTGCAATAGCCCTGGTTATTGGTATTGGTTATTTTGCTAAAAATGTAAAAAAGCTTATCCGAAACATAAATCTGGGTAGGGAGGTTGACCTTAGTGATCACAAAGGACAGCGATGGAGAAATATGGCATTAATAGCTCTTGGACAAAGTAAAATGGTTAGGCGTCCGGTGGCAGGAATACTTCATATTATTGTTTATCTGGGTTTTATCATTATAAATATTGAAATCTTAGAAATAATTATCGATGGGCTTTTTGGTACCCATCGAATAGCATTGAAAATACTCCCTAGATCTATATATGGGTTTTTAATTGGGTTTTTTGAAGTTCTCGCAATTTTAGTATTTGTGGCCGTTATTGTATTTTGGATAAGACGAAATATGATTAAATTACAACGGTTTTGGAAAAGTGAAATGACAAGTTGGCCAAAAAATGATGCTAATTACATCCTGTATTTTGAAATGGTGCTCATGACTCTTTTCTTAATTATGAATGCTACCGACATTCAATTTCAAGAATTAGGTTCTGGAAATAGTATAAGTCAATTTGTTGCCATGGGGTTTTCAAATTTATCTGATGGAACTTTGCATATTATTGAAAGGTCAGCTTGGTGGTTGCATATATTGGGGATTTTTGGATTCTTAAATTATTTATATTTTTCAAAACATTTGCATATATTATTGGCCTTCCCTAATGTATTTTACGCTAAGTTAACGCCTAAGGGACAGTTTAATAATTTAGAAGCCGTAACCAGAGAAGTGAAATTAATGATGGACCCCAATGTGGATCCTTTTGCTGCTCCAATTCCTGATTCTGAAGCGGATATACCGGCCAAATTTGGAGCTAGTGATGTTCAAGATTTAAGCTGGGTGCAATTGCTCAATGCATATACCTGTACAGAATGCGGGCGCTGTACCGGTGAGTGCCCTGCCAATCAAACGGGTAAAAAACTGTCACCAAGAAAAATAATGATGGATACTAGAGATCGTCTGGAAGAGGTGGGAAAAAACATAGATTCCCACAAAGGTGAATTTAAAGATGATGGAAAGCAGTTGCTGGATGATTACATCACACGTGAAGAGCTCTGGGCATGCACGACATGTAATGCCTGTGTAGAAGCTTGTCCCGTCGGGATCGATCCATTATCTATAATTGTAGACATGCGTCGTTATTTGGTTATGGAACAGAGCGCAGCTCCTGTTGAGCTCAACAACATGATGACCAATATCGAAAATAATGGTGCACCATGGCCGTATAATCAAATGGATAGATTGAATTGGAAGAACGAATAAATACATAACATGAGTGATGGATTAAAAGTACCGACAATGGCAGATTATGTGGCTCAAGGCAAACAACCAGAGGTGTTGTTTTGGGTTGGATGTGCAGGAAGTTTTGACGATAGGGCTAAAAAAATAACAAAAGCCTTGGTCAAGTTATTAGATAAGGCTAAAGTTGAGTTTGCTGTACTTGGCACTGAGGAGAGTTGCACTGGAGATCCTGCCAAACGGGCTGGAAATGAATTTTTGTTCCAGATGCAGGCCGTAACAAATATAGAATTACTTAATGCTTATAAAATCAAAACCATAGTAACGGCGTGTCCACATTGCTTTAATACCATAAAAAATGAGTACCCCGAATTGGGTGGTCGTTATCACGTAATGCATCACACGCAATTTTTAAAAACACTGCTGGATGAAGGACGTTTAACCATTGAAGGTGGGATATACAAGGGCAGACGAATAACTTTTCATGATCCTTGTTACTTAGGTCGTGCTAATAGCGTTTATGAAGCACCGCGTAACCTAATAGAAAAATTAGAAGCGGAATTGGTTGAAATGAAAAGCTGTAAACGAAATGGCTTATGCTGTGGGGCAGGAGGGGCACAAATGTTTAAGGAAGCAGAAAAGGGTAACAAAGAGGTTAACATAGAGCGTACGGAACAAGCATTAGACACTAAGTCTGAAATTATTGCAACGGGTTGTCCGTTTTGTAATACTATGATGACGGATGGTGTCAAAGCTAAAGAGAAAGAGAAGATTCATGTTATGGACCTTGCAGAACTTATTGCCAACGCACAAGATTTGTAGTATGAGGCTCCAAGCGTTAATTCTAGATATTTGTAAGATTATATTATGTTAGTAGATTTTTATTCATTACCAGAAGAATCAAGAGTTTGGATTTACCAGGCCAATCGATCATTTACCGATGATGAGCTTCGCGAAATCCAACAGAAACTGGATATTTTTATTGAAAACTGGACCGCACATGGGAGTAATTTAAATGCGGGTTATGTTATTAAATATAAAAGATTTATAGTAATTGGATTAAATCAAAATTTAAATAAGGCAACGGGATGTTCCATTGATGCATCGGTGCATTTTATACAGGAATTGGAGAAAGATTATCATGTAGATTTATTAGATAAAATGAATGTTTCCTTCAAACAAGGTGACTATATTGCTTATAAATCGCTTTTAGACTTTAAACAAATGGCAAAAGATAAAGCGATTTCAAAACAAACCGTAGTATTCAATAATTTAGTGAACACTATTGCAGAATTCAATGACCATTGGGAAGTTCCGGCCGGTGAGAGTTGGCATAAAAGGTTTTTGAAGTCATAGAAAAGGTCATTCAGATCCTAAGTTATGCTTAAGAGACCATAAAAACCTCTGCCTGAAAATATAAATACAAATAGGAAAACTAACATTAAAAATACTTTCATAATTTAATTAGAATACCCACTTTTACAGCTTGTAAAAAGCAAAGACTACATTATGGCTAATGAAATTTTTTTATTAAATATATCTGGTCAAGATAAACCTGGTCTCACTTCCAGTTTAACGGGTGTATTGGCGGCCTATGATGCTAAAATATTGGATATAGGGCAGGCCAATATTCACGAAACCCTATCCTTAGGCATATTGTTTAAAATCGAATCAGGAAAAAAATCAGCAGCTGTCCTGAAGGACTTGCTATTTAAGGCCTATGAGCTTGGTATAAAGGCTAAATTTACGCCAATCTCTTTGAATGATTATGAACATTGGGTAAGCCTTCAGGGTAAGAATCGCTATATTGTTACCATTTTGGGCGAAAAATTGGCAGCAGAACAAATTTCAGAAGTGACAAAAATAATTTCCGAAAAGAATTTAAATATCGATTCCATAAAGCGTCTTACAGGTCGGTTATCATTGGTAAGGGAAGAGGAATATCCACGAGCGTCTATTCAATTGTCCATTCGCGGTCAAATTGATGATAAGGCCGAGTTTACTGAAAAGTTTATGCAAATTTCACATGATTTAGATGTTGACATTGCTTTTCAAGAAGATAATATCTTTAGGAGAAACAGGCGTTTAGTTTGTTTTGACATGGATTCGACACTAATACAAACCGAAGTTATTGACGAATTGGCGGAACTTGCAGGGGTTGGAGATGAGGTTAAAGCTATTACAGAAGCCGCAATGCAGGGTGAAATTGATTTTAATGAAAGTTTTATACGGCGTATGAAACTTTTAAAAGGCTTGAGTGAAGAGGTTCTGCACAATGTAGCGGTTAATCTTCCAATAACAAAAGGCGCTAGAAGACTTATTGATACTCTAAAAAGTTATGGCTTTAAAACAGCCATTTTATCAGGGGGTTTTACGTATTTTGGACATTACTTACAAAAGGAGTTTGGGATTGACTATGTTTATGCCAATCAGTTTGAAATTAAAGATGGGGTTTTAACGGGTAACCATCTCGGGGATATTGTAAATGGAGACAAAAAGGCGGAATACCTCAAAGAAATTGCTAAAAAGGAGGGGATAGACATTAGCCAGACCATAGCTGTTGGTGACGGGGCCAACGATTTGCCAATGCTTAATTTGGCTGGCTTGGGAATAGCATTTCATGCCAAGCCCAAAGTAAAAAATAATGCCCAGAGTTCCATATCCAGTATAGGATTGGATGGAGTGCTGTACTTATTAGGGTATCACGATCGTCATATTGATTTAATTGATTAGTTTTTAATTTTAATTAGAAGGAAATGCGGCTGCAATTTACAAGTTTTTTATGCAGTTAAAATAATCTTACAGTTTTAGCGCTATCCCATCTGGAAATTTGGTTTAAAAAGTATGGATTTATCCTATCATAACTATATTAGGAATACCGGTTTGAGTGCCTCAATAATTTCCACAAAGTTTAAGTTTGTAATGGATTGATTTTGTTTATAACCTTATTATAAATCTATCTTAAAGTCTTTTTATCTTCTTTGAAAAGTATTAATTTGGCAGGATTATTGTCTGGTTTCTACGGTGACAGTAAACTTTAAATATTGCTTTTTTATGCGCCACATCTATTTTGTTATCTTCTCTCTTTTCATCTCGTTATCCGCATTTTCTCAAGCCGCGAATAATCCTTTGGCAGCATCGAATGTGGAAGCACAGCACAAATGGGTAGATAGTGTATATCATTCGTTAACTTTAAAGGAAAAGATTGGACAGTTATACATGATTATGATTTTTTCCGATCAGGATGAGAAGACGAAGCAAGCCAATACCGAATTAGTTAGGAATTATAAATTAGGGGGTGTAATTTATTCATTGGGAGGACCGGTTAAGCAAGCGAAACTCAACAACGAATTACAGGCCATTTCCAAAGTTCCGTTGTTGATTGGTATGGATGCCGAATGGGGGTTAGGTATGCGTTTAGACTCCACCTATTCATTTCCATGGAATATGACCTTAGGAGCTATAAAGGACAATGCCCTTATAGAACGAACAGGTCAGTATATAGGAGAGCATTGCAAACGGTTAGGGGTGCATTTTAATTTTGCCCCTGTGGTCGATATCAATACCAATTCCAATAACCCAATAATAGGAAATCGGTCGTTTGGGGAAAGTCGTGACAATGTTACCGATAAGGCCATGGCTTTCATGAAAGGTATGCAAGGCGCTGGAGTTTTGGCCAATGCAAAACATTTTCCTGGTCATGGCGATACAGATCAGGATTCACACAAGACGCTGCCATCGGTAAGTTTTGATGAGAAACGTATAGATTCCATTGAGCTATACCCTTATAAAACACTTATTAAAGCCGGTTTATCGAGTGTTATGGTAGCCCATTTAAATGTTCCCAGTTTAGAATCCCGTTTGGGTTACCCTTCATCCTTGTCAAGGCATATCGTTACAGATATTTTAAAGAAACGCCTTGGTTTTAATGGTCTTATATTCACTGATGCCTTAAACATGAGAGGTGTTGCAGATTTAGCACTGCCTGATGTGGACGGAAATACTTCAAATGAATTTACAACTCGTGGAGCTATAGATTTAGAGGCTTTTAAGGCCGGTAACGATGTATTGCTTATTTCCGAAGATGTCCCCGAAGGGATTGCAAGAATTGAGCAGGCCTACAACAGTGGTGAAATATCAGAAGAGCGTTTATCACACTCCGTAAAAAAAGTACTTCAAGCAAAATATAAAGTTGGTCTTAATAATTACGAACCTATAGGTCTGCATAATTTAAAAGAAGATTTAAATAGACTAAAAGACGATCTCCTTTATGAAGAACTCATAGAAAATGCACTGACCATTGTAAAAAATGAGCAGAATGTGTTACCATTCCAAAACCTGGAAACCAAATCTTTTGCTTATGTAGGAATAGGTGATGACTCTGGTTCAGCGTTTTTTAATGAACTTAAAAAATACACGAAGATTCATAAAATCGAATCAGATGACTTCAAGACCTTAACCAATAAATTACAGGCCTATAATACCGTGATTATAGGATTTCATCGTTCTAACGAAAATCCTTGGAAACCCTATAAATTCAGTGAAGAGGAATTGGATTGGATAACCCAAATATCAAAATCCCATACGGTGATTTTGGATATTTTTGTTAAACCATATGCCCTCATTGACCTTAATGATGTTACAGATATTGAAGCCGTAGTGGTAAGTTATCAAAACAGTATAATCGCGCAGAAAAAGTCGGCGCAATTATTATTTGGTGCGATCCCCTCAAAAGGGATCTTACCAGTTTCAGCAGGTGATTATTTTAAAGTTGGCGATGGGGTTTTCAATAATGCTATTGAACGCTTGCGTTATGGTTTACCGGAACGTGTAGGAATGAATTCGGAGCGTTTAAATAAGATAGATTCTGTAGCGCAAATGGCGATAAAGGAAAAAATGACCCCGGGTATTCAACTTTTGATAGCTCGAAAAGGAATGGTGGTCTATAACAAGAATTTTGGAAAGCATACCTATAAAGGACGGGAAACCGTCAGCTCTGATGACATCTATGACGTGGCATCGCTGACTAAAATTTTAGCCACTTTACCACTTTTAATGGAATTAGTTGATCAAGGTATTGTCACATTGGATACTAAATTACCGGAAATTTTGCCAGAGTATAAGGACTCCAATAAGGCTAACATTACCATAAAAAGTATGTTGTCCCATTATGCCCGATTACGCCCCTGGGAACCATTTTATTACAAGACGCTGGATTCCGTAACTAAAAAACCCAGTGCAAAATACTATAGGAGGGAAAGGAGTAAAGCATTTGACTTGGAAGTCGCCAAGAACCTTTTTTTGAGAACTGATTATGAGGATTCGATTCAAGAAATAATAAAAGATTCGGAGTTGCTTAGCAGGCTTCGATATCGCTATAGTGATTTTCCGTATTATATGCTTAAGAAATTTATTGAGTATCATTACGACAGAAGATTAGATGAATTGGTTCAAAATCATTTTTATGATCCTTTGGGAGCTAATTATACCATGTATAATCCCTATCATAAAATGAGTGATAAAAAAATTGTACCCACTGAAGTTGATGACTATTACAGATATCAGGAAATACATGGTTATGTTCACGATATGGGAGCAGCAATGCAAAATGGTGTTGGAGGGCACGCCGGTATATTTAGTAATGCTAATGATGTGGCAAAAATAATGCAGTTATATTTGCAAAAAGGGTTTTATGGTGGCAAACGTTATATAAAACCTGAGACCATTGATATGTTTAATACATGCTATTACTGTAATAAAGATAACAGAAGAGGTGTAGGTTTTGACAAACCTCAACTCGAAGAGGAAGGACCTACTTGTGGATGTATATCGATGACGAGTTTTGGACATTCCGGTTTTACGGGCACTTATGCATGGGCCGATCCAGAGGAAGAAATTGTGTATGTGTTTTTGGCTAACAGAACTTATCCTAAAGCCGAAAATAATGTATTGCTAAGAGAAAATATCAGAACCATAATACAGCGTCTTATTTATGAGGCTATAGACAATTAAAAAAGTACCAAGAGTAAAAGCTTGACGCACATAAAAATTTATTGCATATATACTTCAGGCTCTTGTATGTTGAAATATTCATAACTTGTAATATGAAAATAGGAATCGTTTGCTATCCGACTTTTGGAGGAAGTGGAGTAGTAGCCACAGAGTTAGGTCTAGAATTATCTAAACGTGGACATGAAATACATTTTATTACGTATAACCAGCCGGTTCGGTTGGAATTATTGAGCAATAATGTGCACTATCATGAAGTCACCGTACCGGATTACCCATTGTTTCACTACCAACCCTATGAGCTCGCCTTATCCAGTAAGTTGGTAGATATGGTAAAACTTCACAACATTGAAATTTTACATGTTCATTATGCCATTCCCCATGCTTATGCCGCTTACATGGCTAAAAAAATGCTCCAAGAAGAAGACATCTATGTGCCTATTGTAACGACTTTGCATGGTACGGATATTACTTTGGTTGGCAGTCATCCATTTTATAAATCTGCGGTAACCTTCAGTATTAATAAATCAGATGCCGTGACTGCGGTTTCTAAAAGTTTGAAGGAAGACACCTTGCGATTATTTGATATAAAAAATGAAATTCATGTCGTACCAAATTTTATAGATTTAGATAAGCATAATTATAAATTTACGGACTGTCAACGTTCCATGTTGGCTAATGATGACGAAAAAATTATTACGCACATTAGTAATTTAAGACCAGTAAAAAGGGTACAGGATGTGATATCCGTATTTTACAATATTCAGAAAGAAATGCCTGCGAAATTAATGCTCATTGGTGAAGGACCGGAACGGGAAAGGATAGAATATAACTGTCAGAAGTTAGGTATATTGGATAAAGTGATTTTTTTTGGCAGGAGCAATGAAATTAATAAAATTCTCTATTTTAGTGATCTGTTTTTACTAACTTCAGAAACTGAAAGTTTTGGACTGGCGGCACTGGAGGCTATGGCGTCCAGTGTGCCCATAATTTCAAGTAATACGGGTGGAATACCTGAGGTCAATGTTCAAGGTGTTTCAGGATTTTTGAGCAATGTAGGGGATATCGAAGACATGACCAGTAAAGCGTTACATATTTTAAGCGATGCCCAGCGTTTAAAAACATTTAAAGAAAATGCAAGAAAAGAGTCCTTAAAATTTGATTTACACGCTATAGTGCCTCAATATGAAGCCATTTATGAAGATACACTAGCAAAATGTATGGTATTGTAGTTTTATAAGAGGATAAATAAAAAAAAGCATTCCATTATGGAATGCTTTTTTTTGTATTCATATCTAGAACTGATATCGAATTCCAAGGGCAATATCGAAATCTAAGTCATCATTAAAATCTCCAAATCCAATTTCGGGTCTAAAATCTAATGAGAGAAGTAATGGTATTTCAAAATTATACTCAATGCCAATATCTCCTGCAGCAAAGAAAAAGGTTTCGCTGTCACTAACAGTGCCACCACCAGGTATGCTATAATTGCCATCATACGAAGCCAATCCACCACCAGCACCCACATACCAGTTAAAGGTACCATCAAGAGGAAATACCCATTGATATAAACCAGCCAACTTAAAACCATCAAAATTATTACCATTTCGCCATCCTAAATCAAATTCCAAACGGTTATTATCCCCTAAGGCACGTTGGTATGACACTTCGGCACCAAAGCCATCACTATCACCAAGTCTTAAACCAAGGGCATTGTCGGCTATGGCTTGAGCGTTAGAGGTAAATGCAAATCCAATAAGAGCTATTGTTACTAAAAATACTTTTTTCATAAAATTTAAAATTTTTGTTTCGTTGTTAATATACGTTCAAAGGTTAAAAATAGTTTATTTTTAACATTGAGGTACTTTTACAAAAATAACGCCAAAAATGTAATTATCTTTAGCAACACGTTAAATTTATAAACTTTTTATTCCATATATGGGCTTAAAGTCAGATTTACAGACCTTAAGAAAAAATCTTAGCGGAGAACTGTTTTTTGATGATCTTATGCGGGCACTTTACGCTACTGATGCATCGGTTTACCGAATGTTACCCATGGCTGTAGCTTATCCAAAACATTATGATGATATTAAAAAGCTCATTCATTTTGCTAGAACGCATGAAACCTCATTAATTCCCCGTACAGCAGGGACTTCGTTAGCGGGACAATGTGTGGGCAAGGGAATTGTAGTGGATGTATCTAAGCACCTTACAAAAATTTTAGCATTTGATGCGGAGAAACAAACCGTTACTGTGCAACCCGGAGTGGTGCGTGATGTGTTGAATAATTTTTTAAGACCCCATGGACTGTTTTTTGGTCCAAACACATCCACCTCCAATCGTTGTATGATTGGAGGCATGGTGGGCAATAATTCTTCGGGGTCCACATCTATAAAGTATGGCGTGACACGGGATAAAGTATTGGAAATGCATACCATTTTGAGTGATGGTAGTGAGGTTGTTTTTGGTGAAATGACTGTAGATCAATTCCAAAAAAAAACTAAGGAAACTACTTTAGAAGGGCTCATTTATAAAAGTATTTACGACGTTTTAAAGCCAGAATCTGTTCAGCAACAAATCGTATCGAATTTTCCGAAATCTGAAATCCACAGAAGAAATACAGGATATGCCATAGACGAATTGATAAAATCTGAAGTGTTTTCTTCTTCTTTTTCTTCTAAAATGTTTAACATGTGTAAAGTCCTTTCAGGTAGTGAGGGTACTTTGGCATTTACTACACAAATCACCTTGAAACTCGATAAATTACCGCCTAGTGAAGTTATTATGATAGCGGCTCATTTTGGCAGTATAGAAAATTGTTTGAATGGTGTTGTTCCTGTCATGACCCATGATTTATTTGCTTGCGAGATGATGGATAAAACCATTTTAGACTGCACCAAAAACAATAAGACCCAGCAAGAAAATCGTGGGTTTTTGCAAGGTGATCCCAAAGCCATTTTAATGTGTGAGCTTCGCGCCAATACATTGCAAGAGGTTGAAAAAAAGGCAAAGGCATTAATTAAAACCTTAGAAGATACTGGATTAAGCTATGCCTACCCAATGCTTAAAGGCGACCACGTGGATAAGGCAAATAATTTGCGTAGTGCTGGTTTAGGGTTATTGGGGAACATGATAGGTGACAAAAAAGCGGTCGCCTGTATTGAAGATACGGCAGTTATTTTAGATGATTTATCTCATTACATTTCTGAATTCACTGCCTTGATGAAATCCTATAAGCAAGACGCGGTATATTATGCCCATGCCGGAGCAGGAGAACTCCATTTGCGTCCCATATTGAATTTAAAAAAAAATGAGGATGTTACCCTATTTAGAAAAATAACGACAGAAGTTGCGCAATTGGTTAAAAAATATAGAGGTTCTCTAAGCGGGGAACATGGTGACGGCATTGTACGCGCAGAATTCATTCCAATGATGATTGGGGACGCAAATTATCAATTATTAAAAGATATCAAAAAGGCTTTTGATAAGGATAATATATTCAATCCTGGGAAAATTGTCGATGCTTTACCTATGGATCAATCCTTACGCTATTCTGTCGATCGAGATGAGCCTGAAATCCCAACCTTTCTCGATTTTTCAAAATCACAAGGCATTTTACGCGAAACGGAAAAATGTAATGGCTCTGGTGATTGTAGAAAACTTTCTGAATTTGGAGGTGTGATGTGCCCCAGCTACAGAGCTACGCAAAACGAGAAAGATACAACACGTGCTCGAGCAAATGCATTGCGTGAGTTTTTAACAAACTCCAATAAGGACAATAGATTTAATCATAAAGAACTTACAGAAGTATTCGATTTATGCTTAAGTTGTAAGGCTTGTGCCAGTGAATGCCCCAGCAGCGTGGATGTAGCCAGCTTAAAAGCCGAATTTCAATACCAATACCAGAAGGAAAATGGGGTGTCCCTAAGGACTAAATTGTTTGCTTACAATAACCAACTGAATAAATGGTCCAGTCGGGTACCTGGAGTGGCAAATACCATCTTTTCTAATAGTTTTACGGCATATCTATTAAAGAGGATTTTTGGAATTGCCAGGAATAGAGCCTTACCGTTGATTTCCAACAGAAATTTGAAATCGTATTATACAGATTTTATAAAGAACAGGAAACCAGAAGGGTACATAAAACGTGTGTATTTGTTTAATGATGAATTCACTAATTTTTTAGACACACCTATAGGAATAGATACTTTACAACTGTTAGAAGGTTTAAATTATAGTGTGGAAATAATGGATAATGCCGAATCTGGTCGGGCCTTTTTGTCTAAAGGATTATTAGAAAAAGCCAAAGAATTTGCCAATAAAAATGTAGATCTTTATAAAGACAAAATTTCTGAAGATACACCATTAATAGGCATTGAACCTTCGGCTATTTATACATTTAAAGATGAATACTTAAAACTTGCAGACGATAAAGGTTCGGCAAAAAAGATTGCTAAAAATACTTTTCTAATAGAAGAATTTATTCAAAATGAAATAGAATTAGGCCACATTACACAGGATCAGTTCACTTTAGAGAAAAAGACCATTAAATTCCACGGGCATTGCCACCAAAAATCACTGGGGAACCAATTTTCTAGTTTTGCCGTATTAAACTTACCAAAGCATTATAAAGTTACTATTATTCCCAGTGGTTGCTGCGGTATGGCTGGAAGTTTTGGCTATGAAAAAGAACATTACGATATAAGCATGAAAATTGGAGAACATACCCTGTTCCCTGCTATAAGGAATGCTTCCAAGGGTGTCATTATTTCGGCAAATGGAACCAGTTGCAGACATCAAATAAAAGATGGGACACAACGGGAGGCCAAGCATCCCATAACGATTTTAAGAGAAGCACTTTTGTGATTTGACTGTAGGGGAAATCAAGAGATTTGCTTATTACGTATTGGAATTTTGCTCTAGAATTGTTATAGCTGCAATGAGATCATGAATTTCCATATCATCATTATCATCATCGTTAACGTAAAAAGGCGATAATTTATCTTTATTGAAATTGTATAGTTTCCAGCGTTTGAACTGATATTCCAGCGCGCTAAGGTTTTCAACCCAATCCCCGGAGTTTAAATACAAGGTCTTACCATTTCTATTTTCTTTATACTCCATCTTAGGTTGGTGTATATGACCACATACCACATAATCATATTCATGTTCAATGGCAAGGTCGGAAATTACGTTTTCGAAATCATTAATGTACTTTAAGGCACCTTTTACGTTATTCTTAATTTTTTTGGATATCGAATAACGCTCTTTTCCGCGTTTTTCCAGATACCAATTCACAAATCGGTTTAAAAGGGTTAACCAATTGTACCCATAGCCACCAAGTTTGGCCAACCATTTGGCATTTTGAATGGACACATCAAAAATATCACCATGAAAGAACCAAGCTTTTTTCCCGTCCAAATTCAAGATTTTTTTGTTTACGATTAAAATGTTACCAACATGGGTATCCGCAAATTTTCTCATCATCTCGTCATGGTTCCCAGTTACATATATAATCTCAACACCACTGGAGGCCAGGTCAATTAGTTTTTTTATGACTTTTAAATGCGATTTTGGAAAATAACGCTTACTAAATTGCCATCCATCAAAGATGTCACCATTCAAAACAAGTGTCTTTGGCTCAATGCTATTTAAATAGCTTAGTAATTCCTTGGCATGGCAGCCATAAGTACCCAAATGCACATCAGAAATAACAACAATTTCAACTTTTCGCTTTATTTTCAATGGCTATTCTTTTTGAGGTAAATAACCCCTTTTTATATTAATAAAACATTACCCCAAAATTATCTTTTTATGAGGATTGAGTTAAGGAATTGTTATTGAATTTGGATTTTACCATGTTGATTGGCCATGGTTTAACATTTTTAATCTGGGGATTCCTATTTTAAGATGAGGATTAAGCTAGATAGATTGTAAAAAAGATTTATTTTAGCAAAAAATATAATTATGGCAGGAAATTCCTTTGGAAGATGTTTTAATTTAACCACATATGGAGAATCTCACGGTCCTGCATTGGGCGGAGTCATAGATGGCTGTCCTTCGGGAATACTATTGGATTTGGATGCCATTCAACAGGAATTAAATAGAAGAAAGCCCGGACAATCGGCCATTGTCACACAACGTAAGGAACCCGATACTGTATCCTTCCATTCTGGAATTTTTGAGGGAAGAACAACGGGCACACCCATTGGTTTTGTTATTGAAAACACCAATCAAAAATCGCATGATTATAGCCACATTAAGGACAGCTACAGACCTAGCCATGCAGATTATACCTATGATCAAAAATATGGTTTCAGGGATTATCGTGGAGGTGGAAGAAGTTCAGCCCGAGAAACAGCCTGCCGTGTAGTGGCAGGTGCTATTGCCAGACAGGTATTAAGAGGGGTTGAGATTACAGCCTATGTGTCTAGGGTGGGTACCTTATCATTGGAAAAATCATATACAGAATTGGATCTCACACAAGTAGAATCCAATATGGTGCGTTGTCCGGATCCATCTATGGCAGCCAAAATGGAAGACTATATAAAAGAAGTGAGGAGTAAAGGGGATACCGTTGGTGGAATTGTGAGCTGCGTCCTAAAAAATGTGCCTGCGGGATTGGGAGAGCCCGTATTTGATAAGTTACATGCCGAGTTAGGTAAAGCCATGTTATCCATTAATGCTGTTAAGGGTTTTGAATATGGTAGTGGATTTCAAGGTAGTACCATGTATGGTAGTGAACATAATGACGCTTTTAATACGGATGGAACTACAAAAACAAACCATTCTGGAGGAATACAAGGCGGAATAAGCAATGGTATGGATATTTATTTTAATGTGGCCTTTAAACCTGTTGCTACACTGATACAGAAATATGAAACCATTGATAAAGATGGGAATATAGTTGAAATGCAAGGAAAAGGTCGTCACGACCCTTGTGTTGTTCCAAGAGCTGTACCCATTGTTGAAGCTATGGCCGCTTTGGTTCTGGCTGATTTTTACTTGATGAATAAAATATACCAGTAGCCTACATCTAACATCTATAGCCAATACAGATCTTTGTGATCAAGGATATGGGGATGTACTGCAACGCCATAGTCTTATTCAGGAATTATTTTTATCTTTCAATACAAATAATTAAAACAGTTATATATAATTCCAATTAAAATGAGGTATGGGAAAGCCAAAAACAGGCACCGTGATGCAGATGGTTCGATTTAAAACCAGTTTGTCTGAAAAAGAACTTTATGAAGTTGCTAAGAAACGTGAGCCACAATTTAAAGCCATTACCGGAATTGTACAAAAGTATTATCTAAAACTAGGAGACCACGAATACGGTGGGGTGTATGTTTGGGATACTATGGAATCACTTCAAGTATTCAAGGCATCAGAGCTGGCGGCATCCATTCAAGACGCTTATCATGTGATTGGATCTCCAACCATTGAGATCATGGATATTTTGTTTCAATTAAGAGACTAAGTCATGAGATGGATTAAACTTCTGTTCATTCTGATAAAAGCAAGATTAAGATCCCATGTGGCCGGTTCTGAAACGACATGTGTTAATTTTAGGGTTTGGGTTACCGATATAGATGTATCGGTAATGAATCATGCAGCGATCATGACCGTTTTTGAAATGGGACGAGCAGATTTCATGGTTCGAACAAATTTTTTTAAAGTGGCCACGAAAAACAAGTGGTTTTTTCCCAATCAGGCTATTCAAGTACAATTTTATAGACCATTAAAAATGTTCCAAAAGGCTAAGGTCTATACGCGAATGTCTTTTGTAGATGATACTTGGTTTTATTTTGAGCAAAAAATAATGCGAAATGGTAAACCTATTGCCGCTTGCTTCGCGAATGGACTGGCAAAAAAAGGACGTGATACCGTGCCTACTTTAGAAATTATTGAAGCTTTGGGTATAGATCCTGATAAGGTTCCCCGGCAACGACATAAACTTATCGAAGTCTTTAATGATAACAATGTAAAAATGACAGAAAAAATTGTTGATAAATGGTTTTTATGATACCTGTAAAAAGGGTCATCTTTTAGAAGCCATAAACATTTAAAGCCATTTATAATACTTATATTGCTTAAATTTTGTCTGTAAACAGGGTATTAACTAAAACGTAAATTGTGAAAAAACTGGCATTACATTGGAAGATTATTATTGGAATGGTTCTGGGAATCATTTTTGGATTCATTATGAACACATTTAATGGAGGAAAGGGATTTGTATCAGACTGGATTGCACCTTTTGGGACCATTTTTATTAATCTTTTAAAACTTATAGCTGTGCCTTTAATTTTGGCTTCTTTAATCAAAGGGATTTCAGACTTAAAGGATATTTCCAAAATAAAGTCTATGGGATTGCGTACAATTTCCATATACATAACAACAACATTAGTGGCCATTGTTATTGGTTTAAGTATTGTAAATATTATTAAACCGGGTAACGGGATGCCTAAAGACACTATTGAAAAGATTAAATTAAAATATGAAAACGATGCGGGAGTTACTGATAAATTGATGGAAGCAACGGCACAAAAAGATGCAGGACCGTTACGCGCATTGGTTGACATATTCCCAAGTAATATTTTTAAGGCATTTGCGGAGGCTTCTATGCTTCAGGTTATCTTTTTTGCTTTGTTTGTTGGAATATGTCTGCTTCTTATTGGTGAGAAAAAAGCTAAACCCTTGATTAATTTTTTTGATTCGCTGAATGAAGTGGTTATGAAAATGGTGGATTTAATCATGCTATTTGCACCATATGCTGTGTTTGCTTTACTGGCTAATGTCATTATTGCTTTTGATGATACCGAAATATTGGTAAAACTTTTATATTATGCCCTATGTGTTGTAGGAGGACTAATTTTAATGATTCTGTTTTATCTCATGCTTATTGGAGTATTTGCTAAAAAATCGCCGACATGGTTTTTAAAGGAAATAAGTCCGGCACAGCTCTTGGCCTTTTCAACCAGCAGTAGTGCAGCGACATTACCTGTTACCATGGAACGTGTTGAGGAACATTTGGGCGTAGATAAGGAAGTATCAGGCTTTGTATTACCTGTTGGAGCAACTGTTAATATGGATGGCACAAGTTTATATCAGGGTATTGCGGCTGTATTTATTATGCAAGTTATTTGGCCCGAGGGCCTAACGTTTACCAATCAGCTCGTCATTATTTTAACAGCGTTACTGGCTTCGATTGGAAGTGCAGCTGTACCTAGTGCTGGTATGGTGATGCTTGTTATCGTATTGGAATCCATTGGGTTTCCGGCCGAATTATTGCCAATAGGATTAGCACTTATTTTTGCGGTGGATAGGCCATTGGACATGTGCCGCACCGTTGTAAATGTTACCGGAGATGCAACAGTGTCCATGTTGGTCGCAAAATCTTTGGATAAAATTCATGATCCCAAACCAAAGGAATGGGATGACCACTATAATGAGGTAAAATAATAGATGAAGACCCGAACGCTTTTATACTATAATCGATTTTTTATTTTATGTTTCTTTGGTTTTATTGGATTTCATTCATTTTCCCAGGGTGATACAAGGCATGCCTTATTTGATGTCATCTCTAAATTGAGGGAAGATGTTAATCATCAATTTTTAAAAACCTTAAAACCATCTCCATCTGATTGTAATGTCATTTTTTTAAACGATACATATGCCCAAAGGGGTTGCGATTACGCCAATGAAAAATGGTCAGGAATTGAATCGGTTCCAGACGATAGTATGAAACCAAAGCATAAAACGGATAAGGTGAAAGTTTTGGCAGCCACCAAACAGGAATTAGCCGCATCAAAAACTAATGGATTACCTAAAGCGTATAATATATTAGCAAAATATATTAAAGATGATGTCGTGGTTTACGGATTTATGTATTTAAACGATGATGGTTCCGAACAAAAGACCAGAGCAGCTTTTTTTTATGTTAATGATAAATGGATTATTATTCCACGAACTTTTAAAGCCTTTGAATAACCAATGTCTAATGTAGTAATTGAACAGCCTGTTGTCCCTGTTGATTGGCTTCATGATCATTTAAATGTTGATAATCTGGTAATTCTGGATGGAACGATGAGTAAGGTGTTCGATAGATTTCAGAGTCAAATTCCCAAAGCCCGGTATTTTGACATTAAAAATAAGTTCAGTAATGTTTTGGATCCATTTCCCAATGCTTTTCCGTCAACTGAACAATTTGAAAAGGAAGCAAGGGCATTAGGCATTAATAAGAATAGTGCCATTGTGGTTTATGACGATAAGGGAATTTATTCCAGTGCCCGTGTATGGTGGATGTTCAAAGCTTTTGGACACCTAAATGTCGCTGTTTTAGATGGTGGTTTCCCGGCATGGACAAATGCAAAATACCCTGTAGAACCTATGACGCCATTTAGTGGTCCTTTAGGTGATTTTACGGCTCAACTCCAGCCGGGTAAAATGGTCTACTTTAAAGAGATGAAGACGATTTCCACAAACCAAACCCATAAAATATTAGATGCCCGTTCAGCAGCCAGATTTAACAGTCAGGAACCTGAACCACGAGCTGGTTTGCGTATGGGTACTATTCCCAATTCGGCAAACTTGCCTTACGAAGATTTATTGGAAGAAGGGGTTTTAAAACCCAATGAACAATTGCATAAGGCTTTTGAAGCACTGGTTAATAAAGATGATGAAATTGTGTTTTCCTGTGGTTCAGGAATTACAGCCTGCGTGTTGGCTCTTGGGGCAGAGCTTTCAGGTTATAAAAATATTAAAGTTTATGATGGTTCCTGGACAGAATGGGGAACCCTTGTTAAGGCATGACCTTAGTCATTTTGAGTTAGAAGAGGAGTCTTTTTGATAAATGACCTTTATATCAGGGCGTTCAGTACAGAAATAGTGTACCCATATATACAAATGACTAAATAAGGCCAAAACAAGACCAGCTTCAGATTTTAAAAGAATACCCGGAATATAGAATATTAGGAACCTAAAACTATACATTCCATTATCGGTATATTTAAATAGCCCTTGTTTTACGAAGGGTTTGTTTCCATAAACATCCGGCTGAAAATGGTCAATACCAAAAGCCCTGTCGATTCCAAAATAGGTGTATACCGAATAAAAAAGATACGTTGCCGGAATTAAAAGCAGACCTGATAAGATGTAGGAGATTGGGGTACTTACAGCAATGGTATTCTTATTGGCAACAGCAAGCAAAATGATGGAAATAGGTCGTAAAAGAATGAGTATTGCAAATCCAATTTTATACACGGTAAAAGCATGCTGTCCAAAGGTTTTTGAAATACGACGATCATATAGTTCAAGACGCCAGCATAACCATACATATAACTGATGAATAATGGGGACCAGAGTAGACCATAGTAACCACTGTGAGGTATCGATTCCCCAATGCTGCCCTTGTAATACCGAAGGGTTATTTTGAGTGTACTCATAAAGCAGTATAAGCAAAACGGCTAAAAAAAAGATATGCCAATGCTGATATTTCAATAGTTTCATAATGGTATCAATGTTATTATGCCCAATGCGTTTTCAAAACAGGTTTATTAACGTTGGTTATTAGTATGGTTTTCTTTTCTAAATGAGATCACTTTTTCTAAACATTCATGTCCAAGTTCATTTCCATTATATCCTTTTTTTTTGGTCTAAAACCAAGAATATCTGAAGTCTATTTTGGATGTCCAAATAAATCACAACAAGGTTATTGGGGAAATGTTCTTTATATTATTCATATAGCAGGCTATCAATTGGAATTCTGGTTAATTCAATATCTTCTTTATTAGTTGCATAGGAGACATAGAGGTAATGGCCCCAGACCACACTTTTTGGGTAACTATAGCCTTTTCTTTTGTACTTTCCTTCATACCTTAATGCCTGCAGATCATCGCCGCCACTTCTTAATAGGTAGGCCTTATCAAATAATTTGCCCTCCTCACTTAATGTGATAACAAGCGGAAACCTGTTTTTGTTTCCAGAAGGATTGTTTACCATATAGGCTATACCATTTGGAAGGTTACCCGCACTTTGTTTAGCTCTTGAATCGGGGGTGTCTATAATTTTAGGCATAGTCCAACTTACGCCATTATCTCGGCTCATAGAAGCAAGTTTTTTAAAGGAACTATTTTGATCACGGAAAATCATTACAATAGTGCCATCCTTTCTATAAAACCAGCTGGGTTCTATTGCTCTACTCATGTTTTTGTTATTTGTGGGCATGTTTTTTAGTTTTCCCGGTTTCCAACCTGATATGCCTAGGGGATCATCGGTATAATATGGGGTAATGATTAACCCCGGCTGCATGTGAAAGGCCGTAATAAGACGTCCGCCAGGCAATGCATGAACATCTTGTTCAATGATACCAAGGACAGGTTGTCCATGGCTATTTTTAACAGGTTTTGGTGGTTTCCAACGGATCCCATCTTTAGATGTTATATACTCGGTATAACCTTCCTTAATCCTATTGTTTTTGTTTGGCCAAATACATAAGTATGCTACAAGGGTGTTTCCATCACTCCACCATCCGCCACTGGTCTTTATACCTTGTTTCCATTTTTTTGTTAGTGCAACTGGTCTACACCAATCCCTGCCATCACTGCTTCTACTATAAAACACTTGTGTGCCTTCCTCGTCTTCATGAACTGGAGAACTTTGCCATTGTGCATAAAGCATCCCTTTAAAAGGAAACAGGACAACACCATGATTATACGTATTATCACCGTGTTTTGGAGCAAATATGGTAATCGTTTCTTGTCCAGGAGAAACCGGCAGTCCTAATGTTTCTGGTTGATCAAAACTAAACAAAGGATTCACCTTAAATATAGGATCACTGTCTTGGGCGTTTACCGCTAAGAATAAAAAAAGTAACGGTAAAAATTTAGCGCTATTTTTAAATGACATCTTGATTATTCTAAACTGAATGCTATAACCGTGCGTGTAATTCTTAATTTGAAAGATAATAAATTCAAATACAATAAATTGAATACGTTTGATAATTATGCGTTATGCGGTTCAAATGGGTTGTTGTCCATTAGGACGTTTAGCCGGTAACGAAGAGGAAGTTTTTAGTGTTTAAAAATAGATTCTTGGATTATATGAGCCTAAATTTTAAAACGTCTTAAGCCTTATAAATAACGGTGTTCTGCTGGGCTATCGAAACATGCTAAATTAGCAGGGCCTTTCGTTTCATATTCTCCGGATAGGAATCAATATAATAGAAGAGTCAATATATGTACTGGAATGCCTGCTCTGCAGTCATTCCAGAAATCTACGCTTCAATTTAGGGGTAGGTACCATACAGGTCTCTTGTTTACCAAACCATTTATACCGGTTTCTGGCAACAAAATCGTAAATCCAATTACGGATAAATTCTGGTACGATAAAAAAAATGACAGATAAGTTAATGGGGAAACCCAATTTGGACATAATTTTTAGTACCGCCGTACTTTTATAGGTTATACCCTGTTTTGGAGTATAAAGTATAATGGAATCTGTTTTTCGAGTGTCTATAATATAGGTGTTAATGAGGTCTTGACCGGCATTGCTTTGCATGGCCGCAAACATAAAGAATTCCTTTTTGTCATGCCTTATTACATAGCGAACAGCCCCGTTGCAAAGGTTACAGACCCCGTCGAACAGGATGAGCTTATTATTTTGAGGTAAAATGGTCATGATATGTGGTATAGTTTGTATAATTCAATAAACCTGAAACACATAAATTTGTGGATGTTAACCTGCCCGGTAGATGGTTGTTCAGTTGTTTATTCAATTTAGCTTTTACTTTTTCGATTCCACAAGTTCCAATTGCTCCAAGCTAACATTTGTAGTGAAGATCCCATAATTTACTACGGCTTTGTTCTTTTCAATCTTATCAATGCTGCCAACGGCACGTCCATCTTCCAGTCGAACACGATCACCAACCTTTAAAACAGGCTTAGTCTTTGGGATTTCAATGGCTCTTTTCTTGGCCTCTTTTTTTTGTTTTCTAATAATTTCTACTTTCCTCTCTACTTCTTGCTTCACCTCTCGCTCTTTCGCCTTAACCACTTTCTTATGTCTGGCTGATACTTTTTCACGCTTTGAATTTTCTATTTGGATTACCTTGAACAATTCGTTCATGAGCTCTCGTTTGCGTTGGTTTTCAAAATATTTTTCAGCCAGATCATTTACTTTTTGTCCCAAATAAATTAGGCGCTGGTTACTGTCATAAAGTTCCTGGTAGCTTTCCAGTTTCTTTTGGATCTTAGTATTAATTTCTTCAAGTTTATCGGCCTCCTGACTTTTTTTCTTTTCGTTTTGCCTTAAGGATTGCCCTGTCCTTTCCAATTTGGAACGTTCTTTTTGAAGTTTGGCAATAGTAGCATCAAAACGAACCTTGCTGCGTTCAATCTTCTTTTTGGCTCGATTGATCAAACTGTAGGGGATGCCATTTTTTTGTGCAACTTCAAAAGTAAACGAACTTCCAGCCTGTCCGACGGCCAATTTGTACATAGGTTCGAGTGTCCGTTCGTTAAAAAGCATATTGGCATTGACCATATAAGGTAATTCGGTTGCTAAAATTTTTAGGTTGGAATAATGTGTGGTTATTATCCCGAAGGCTTTTCTATGATAGAACTCCTCTAAAAAGGTTTCGGCAAGAGCACCGCCCAATTCCGGATCACTGCCCGTACCAAATTCATCTATTAAAAATAAGGTATTGGCATTGCACTTTCTTAAAAAATAGTTCATTTGCTTTAAACGGTAACTATAAGTACTTAATTGGTTTTCAATGGATTGGTTATCGCCAATGTCACTCAGAATCCTATCAAATATACAAACCTTGCTTCGTTCATGGACAGGAATCAGTAAACCGCTTTGCAACATGACCTGCAATAAACCAATGGTTTTAAGGGTAATGCTTTTACCTCCTGCGTTTGGACCAGATATAACAATAATTCGACTATTTTCTTCAAGTGTTATGGTCTGTGGAAAGGTTTGGATATCCTTTTCCAAATTAGTCAAATAAAGAAGGGGATGAAAGGCATCACGCAAATACATGGTTTTATCTTGAGAAAACTCCGGAAGAATGGCATGTATGGATTTCGCATATTTTGCTTTTGCTGAAATGACATCAATATTAATTAAAAAAGATTGATAGTCCTGAAGTAAGGGTAAAAATGGGCGAATCTGATCGGTAAGTTCCTTTAAAATTCGAATGATTTCTTTTTTCTCTTCATACTCCAAATCACTGAGTTCACGGGAGTACTGTAAACTCGTTTCCGGTTCAATATAAACAATGCTACCCGTTTTACTGCTGCCCATAACCTGACCTTTTACTTTACGTCGATACATAGCCTTAACCGCTAGCACGCGGCGGTTATCGACTACAGATTCCCTTATTTCATCCAAATAATCCATATTTTGGCAGGCGTGGAGGGCGGTTGCAAAACTTTGGTTTATCTTGCCTTTTACTTTGTTAATGGCCTGCCTAATGTCGTATAACAAGTTAGAAGCATCGTCTTTGATATCACCAAAACGATCAACAATACGATCTACTTTTTCAATTAGAACTTGAGTAACTTCAATCTTCGAAGCATAGTTGTTTAAGGTAGGGTAGTATTCCTTAAATTTCACAAAGAATAAAATAAGCGTATTAACGGTTTGTGATATTGCCGCTATTTTTTTTAAACCATGCACATCCAAAAATGTGTTTTCAATTTTAAGGAGTTGCAACTCTTTGGTTATGGCTTCAAAACCATGATTTGGGATACGGTTTTCATTGTGGAAAGATGATAGGTATTCATTGGTAAGGTTGAGTGCGATCATTAATTCATCCTCAGACCGATAGGGCAATACATGCCGCACCTGATCGTTACCTAAGGCGGTGATACATAATTCACTGACCTGTTGAAGAACAACCGGGAATTCTAAATCCTGTAATGTTTTTTGATGTATACCATTCATTTGAAGCAATCATTTTCCTAAAAGCATGTAAAGTTAAAAATTTAACGGTTTAATTCTTCTAACTTTAATTTATAATCATATTGCAAATCTTCATGAAGTGTGATTATTATCTTTTTCACTAATGCCATCTGCCGATGAAATGTATTTAGTATTTGCTGACTCCTATGGATGCTCGGGTTGAAGTCTTGCAGCTTCTTGCAAAAATACAATAGAAGTTCTACTTCAGTTTCCTTGTTTTGTGAATACCGGATATATTTTTTTACATGCCGCAATATTTTTCGAATACTTTTCCGGATGTAAAAAAAACTTGCTCTATTTATCTGCTCAAACTCATTATCCATGTAGTTTTTAATACTTTCTATGTACCCTTCCTCATGAGTGGATTCAAAAAGAAGATATGAAAGCAGTTCTTTATTTTCTTTTTTAAAACGGGACAGTCTTAGGCACAATTGCATAAGGTCTTGCTGTGAAAGCATATTTAATTCGTTTTTAATCTCAGTAAGTGTTGCGGCCTTCATAAATATTGGTGCATTTATTTATTCTATATTGGTTTCCATACAAGTCATTAATCCTTATCGGATGACAAGTTAAAGTAGTAATTTGACCTGAAGGCGTTTGTTAATTTTCAGAAAAAACGATTAATTTTTAAAAGGTATTGATTAGCATGATTTTTTCCAATAACCTTCGTCATAATAATGATGGACTACCGCAGTGATGTTGTCGCTTATCTTAATTTAGGAAAATCGGATGGATGGACTTCGTGCATTACCTCGTAAACAGCTTCGAAAATGTCTTCGGCTGAAGGTTTTGAAAAATAATCACCGTCATTTCCGTAAGCCGGTCTATGGGCTTTGGCAGTCAATGTTTTAGGTTCGCTATCCAGGTATTGGTAGGCCTTTTGAACATCCAATAATTCATTTAATATATAGGCTGAAGCACCGCCAGGCACATCTTCGTCAATAATCATGAGACGATTGGTTTTTGCTATGCTTAAGACAGTATCATGATGAATATCGAAAGGTAATAGCGATTGAATATCTATAACTTCGGCATCGATACCGACGCTGAGCAAGTCTTTGGCTGCATCCATAACAATACGCAGTGTTGATCCATACGATACCAGGGTGATATCTTTTCCTTCCTTAACCGTTTCAACAACACCAATAGGTGTTCTAATTTCCGATAGATTACTGGGCATACGTTCCTTTAAGCGGTAACCATTTAAACATTCAACAACAAGGGCCGGATCGTCACCTTCCATCAAAGTATTGTAAAATCCTGCAGCCTTTGTCATATTTCTTGGAACTAAAACAAATATCCCACGAATTAAGTTTATAATGCCGCCCATCGGCGAACCGGAATGCCATATACCTTCTAATCTATGACCTCTGGTACGAACAATTAAAGGGGCCTTTTGCATACCTTTAGTTCGGTATTGTAAAGTGGCCAAGTCGTCACTCAAGATTTGAAGTGCATATAATACGTAATCCAAATATTGTATTTCTGCAATAGGGCGTAGCCCTCTTAAGGCAAGGCCAATACCTTGACCTATAATCGTGGCTTCCCGTATACCCGTGTCACTTACCCTTAGGGCTCCATATTTATCCTGCAAACCCTCTAAACCTTGGTTAACATCCCCAATTTTACCTGTATCTTCACCAAATATAACAGCCTCGGGGTACCGATTAAATAGGGCGTCAAAATTATCCCGTATAATAATTCTGCCATCAACATTATTCAGTTCTTCATCATTGTAAATAGGATTAACCTCTTTAATGTGAACTGCTGATGTATCTGTTTCCGAATATAAATGGGAACTGAATTTGGGCTGTGTTTCTTTAAGAATACTATCAATCCATTTGGAAAGTTTGTTTTTATCGTCTGATGTTTCCCCTAGGGTATATCGCAACGTTTTCCGTGCAGTGGATACCACATCTTTTCTTGTTGGCTCATGGATTTTAGAAAAATCCTTCAACAACTTTGCTATAAATACGCTGTTATTACTTACACTCACCAAATTCCTAAGAAGTGCAATAAGTTCTTTTTGATCCTTGCGGATGGGTTCTAAAAAAGTATCCCAGGTATTTTTTTTAATCTCCCGCACTTCTTTTTTTATGGATCGTTCCAGATCCAGTAAGGATTCGTTAGTTGTAATGCCACTTTCAATAATCCATGCACGCATTTTGGAGTTACAGTCATGGTCCGTTTCCCAATCCAGACGTTCCTTACTTTTATAGCGCTCATGAGAACCAGAAGTAGAATGCCCTTGGGGCTGAGTCAATTCCTGAACGTGAATAATAACGGGGACATGCTCTTCTCTGGCAATATTAGCGGCCTCTTGATATGTTTCTACAAGGTTAGGGTAATCCCATCCCTTAACACGTAAAATTTCATAGCCCTTATTATCATTGTCTCTTTGATACCCTTTTAGTATTTCGGAAATGTTTTCTTTAGTGGTATGGTATTTTGCAGGAACCGAAATACCATATTCGTCATCCCAAATACTTATAATCATGGGGACCTGAAGGACACCAGCTGCATTAATCGTTTCAAAAAAGAGGCCTTCACTGGTGCTGGCATTTCCTATGGTACCCCAAGCAACTTCATTCCCGTTATTCGAAAATTTGCTGGCATCAATATCCTTGAGGTTTTTATAAATTTTTGATGCTTGAGCAAGACCTAATAGTCTTGGCATTTGTCCTGCAGTAGGTGAAATGTCTGCACTGGAGTTATATTGCTTGGTTAAATCTTTCCAATGGCCATTTCCATCCAGGCTATGCGTAACAAAATGGCCACCCATTTGCCTACCCGCCGACATGGGCTCCAAGCTTAAATCGGTATTCGCATACAAACCAGCAAAAAAATGATCTACGGTAAATTCACCAATGGCCATCATAAAGGTTTGGTCCCTGTAATAACCGGAACGCCAATCTCCCTTTGCAAAGGCTTTGGCCATAGCCAATTGCGGGACTTCTTTTCCGTCACCGAAGATTCCAAATTTCGCCCTGCCGGTCAACACTTCTCGACGTCCTAATAAACTACATTCCCTGCTTCTTACGGCTATGGCATAATCTTTTAAAACTTCTGCTTTGAAGCCTTCAAAAGTTATGTTGTCTTTTAAATCGGGAATGATATCCATAGTGTTGATCGAGTGGGAAGCAAATTTAGTTAAAGTTTGTTGGTTTTGCAATATTTAACTGTGTTAAATAATTGACAAATCATTAAAAAAATTAACAAAAATCATGTAATTAATTAATATAATTTAAAATATTGATCAAAAACAGATAATTATTCAATGAATAAAAAATTTAAAACCAACGTCTTCGGAATAATCCCAACAGAATTTGAGGGTCTACTGTGAATTTAATTCTAATTTTCTGATCGTAGTTGGCCTGTCCAATTTCCCAGCCAAGATTAGAGTATATGGGAAAGTAAATTTCAAAATAATCGGTTACAAGATTAACCCGAATACCGGAATCATACACAAATTTGGGATCGCTATGCCTGTTTCTTACCAAACCTATATCGCCATAAGCCAAAATATAATTCCATAAAGTAGTACTGGTGTTTATGGTTGACATCCAATGATTGGCAAAAGGTGTTTCCAGTTTTGATTTGAATCCTCCTTCGGCGTCAATATATTGTTGACTAAAGATTCCAGTGTTTTCAGATCTTCCTAAATAGGCATAGTCAAACAAATAATCGGTTGGCCTATCTAGTGCAAAACTAAAATAGTCTGATGCCGGGTCATTGTTGTTTTCAATAAAAGCACCTGCAAAAAATCGTAAATTCAATTGCCTATTACTCTCGAAAAGTTTCCTGTATTCGTAATTAATAGCCACCTTACTAAATTTTTTTGCCACTTGGAAATCTACATACCATTTGTTAAAATGAATTAAATTATCATTGGAGTGTATATACCTTGTATTAAATACACTATAATTAGGTTCTGAAGAGCTCAATATATTGTTGGGATCACTATCGCGATTAATATCAACGTATCTAAACACCAAGGATTGTCGTTTGTTAGATCTGAAATCGTTATCCTGTCTGAACAATAAAGTAACCGATGGAATGATTTGTTTAACAAACAAATCTTCTGCATAGGACGTATAACTCGCTCTTATACCATAGTTCAGGGAATACAAGTTATTATTTTCAAAATAATGGTTCATCCATATGGCACCGGCACCAGTAAGTGATTTTGATTTAAAGGAATATTTTGGTGCAATTTTATAATTAAATCGCTTTCTTAATAATGCAGTATTATAGAAACGCATACCTAGAGTAATCCCATCATAAATATTGTTAAATTCAGCAATGGGAAGCACAAATACTTGATTGTAATATGGATCCTCCACATCTTTTATAAGCCTAAACTGGAAGGGTTTATTATTAAAAAAGAACCCTTTAAGTGATTTCCAATTATCCCTTAAATTAATTTCAGGTATTAACTTTTCATAATTTAAAACCAATTTATTTGCCTCCTGTTTCGGTATCGTAAGTGTTTTACTGTGAGTAATATCTTCTACCCACATTTTGGAGATTATGCTATCGTTGTTAAGCGCATAAAGTGAAACCGGCATACTGTTATGGCGTTTATTCTTTATGGTTAGTGTAATGGAATCATCATCACTTATAATGTCTTTGATCTTAAAATCAATTTTCTTTCGTGTTTTTAAATAGTCATTAAAAAACCAGTCTATATTTTTGGGCGTTCTTGATTTTAATAACTGTTCAAAAGTTTCACCCGATGTGTTCTTTAATTTGTTGTTCATTACAAACATGGTAAGACTTTTTTCAACGACATCAGAATTGATAAAATCATCTAAATATTTTAGACCAATACCAGCCTTATATTTACTTGCAATATTGTGGTTGAATTTTAGTAGTGAATCCTTTGCCATCATTAAGGGTTGATCTCTATTGGTTCTGGCCATAACCATGTATCCGAAAACATATTTTTCATTGAAGTTCATGTCGGCGGCATGAAAGGAACGAACCCCCCAAAAATCCGCTATAGAGCCTAAAAATTTCATATTAGGGTAATGCTCATCCACATAGTTCATAAGATAAAAGATCTGAATACCATCTAATAGCCATTGATCTCTTCTTGGATTGATTAACAGGGTATTTTCGAGATAATTATGTAAAACTATTTTTAATAGTCTCAATTCATATTCAAAATGATTGGGATAGGGCTTGATAAATTTTGGTAAAAAGTTTAATCCATAAATAGGGTTTTTCAAAAAATCAATTTGTGAAACCAAAAGTTTATCATGGGGATATTCACCGAAGTTCTTTTTTATAAAATGCACGACCTTTTCGGTTATTATCGCTTTGTCAATATCTTCCAGACCTTCATCGTCAATGCTGGATACTACTGAAATCCCGTTAGATTCAATCGTCTTGAATACGGGGGATTTATTTAAATATAACTTGGTATTGATTCTATTTTTGCCACTTAATTTGGCGATACGTTGTTTCGAGGTATTTTCAAGAATTTCATCAATGTTTAATTCGCTCGCTAGATAATAGCCTTTAGGATATTCAATGTCAAGTGTTATATTGGATTTGGGAATGTACAGGTCATCCAGATTTTTGTTACTGTAATAGTGCCACTTCCCATCGTAAACAGCAGGAGTTATATACCAATACCTGAGGTTTAGATTACCTTCGGGTGTCATGCCATAGTTTGTGAACTTGTCACTTGGTATTTGTACCAAGTATTGTAAATCCAGCTGATAGGATGCATTGGGTAAGACAGGTGTGTTTAATGTTACTTTAACAACATCTATTTGATCTTTAAGTTGTTGAAAAATAACATCTTGACTAAATTGTTTTATGGAAGTAATAACCGAAAAACCACGCTCTTCATTTCTGGCCAAATGAAAATCGTTAATATATTCATCGGCAATTCTGTTAGCTAATGGGGTCTTTTTTGTAGCATAACTATTATTCCAATCGTTTAAAAAAATCGTTTGTAAAGTATCTTGGGTAGTATTGGTATAACTAATGGTTTGCGTAATGGCAATCTGCCTTTTTTCAAAATCGAATTTAGCTTTAACATCAATGTTATTTTGACTGAAAGCCAAAGTATGTATAAGAGAAATTATGAATATACTTTTGAGATTTGGCTTCAATTTTTTAACATTTAGGCTTTTAAAGATATTATTTAAGGCAGCGCAATATAGTGAAATATAAGATTATTTCAGTTTCAATCGACATGTAAGAACTCCAAAAATACATATTTATTGCAGAACAAAAACCAATTTAAAAGTTCGGGCTAAGGCGTGATTCCTTGTAAAATGAATCAAGAATATTAATGACTTCATCTTCTGAATCCACGACATGGATCAAATTTAAATCCTTAGGACTAATATTTGAGAATTTAGTTAAAAGTATATCTTTTATCCAGGCCAGTAGTCCTTCCCAATAATCTGAACCAACCAGTATAATTGGAAATTTTTCAATCTTTTTGGTTTGTATAAGGGTAAGGGCCTCAAATAGTTCATCTAATGTTCCAAATCCACCTGGCATTACTACAAATCCTTGGGAGTATTTTACAAACATAACCTTGCGAACAAAAAAATAGTCGAAATCCAAGCTCTTGTCTTTGTCAATATAAGGATTATCATTTTGCTCAAAAGGTAATTCAATATTAAGACCAACGGATACCCCTCCGCCTAAATGGGCTCCCTTGTTTCCCGCTTCCATGATTCCCGGACCACCTCCTGTTATAACACCATAGCCGGATTCTACAATTTTTCTGGCGATCCGTTCGGCTAATTTGAAATTTTTGTGGTTGGATTTTGTTCTGGCCGATCCAAAAATGGATACACAAGGGCCAATTTGACTCATTTTTTCAAATCCATTTACAAACTCACCCATGATTTTAAATATCGCCCAGGAATCGTTTGTTTTAATTTCATTCCAACCTTTGTGATGTTGTTCTTTTAGCATAGTTCGTCGTAAATTTTCAAGTTTCTAAATTTAATTCTTTTTTTAAAAACTTAGCTGTGTAACTTCTTTTATGATTTATAATGTCTTCAGGTGTGCCTTCAACCACTATTTGCCCACCTCCTTTACCACCTTCGTATCCAATATCGATGATATGATCAACGGTTTTAATGACATCTAAGTTGTGCTCTATGATCAGTACCGTATTTCCTTTATTTACCAATTTATTAAGTACTAACATAAGTACCCGTATGTCTTCAAAATGTAACCCTGTGGTTGGTTCATCTAAAATATAAAAGGTATTTCCTGTATCTCTTTTACTCAATTCGGCAGCCAATTTAATCCGCTGTGCTTCTCCACCGGAAAGTGTGGTGCTTTGCTGTCCCAAAGTAATGTAACCCAAACCTACATCTTTAATAGTCTTTAGTTTTTTATAAATTTTAGGGATATGTTCAAAAAAACCTACAGCCTCAATGATGGTCATGTCCAATACATCGCTTATCGATTTTCCTTTGTATCTGATTTCTAGAGTTTCCCTATTAAAACGTTTACCTTGACAGGTTTCACATTCTACATAAACATCTGGTAAAAAGTTCATTTCTATAACACGCAAACCACCACCCTTGCAGGTTTCACATCTACCACCGGTAACATTAAAACTAAATCGCCCGGCTTTATAGCCGCGTATCATGGATTCAGGAATTTTAGCGTACAGTGCTCTTATCTCACTGAATACACCGGTATAAGTTGCCGGGTTGCTTCGAGGCGTTCGTCCTATTGGGGACTGGTTGATATCTATGACCTTGTCAATATGCTCTAAACCTTTTATACTTTTGTAAGGCATGGGTTTTTTAACCCCATTAAAGTAGTGCGCATTCAAGATGGGATAGAGGGTCTCATTAACGAGAGTGGATTTACCACTTCCTGAAACACCAGTAACCCCAATCATTTTTCCTAATGGAAATTTTACAGAGATACTTTTTAGATTGTTGCCCGTACAGCCTTTTAATTCCAAAAACTTACCATTGCCTTCGCGTCTCTTTTTGGGAACATCGATTTGTTTATTGCCATTGAGGTAATTGGCAGTAAGGGTATTATGGGATTTTAATTCATCAGGATTCCCGATACTGATAATTTCTCCACCATGTCTACCGGCTTTGGGGCCAATATCAATCACATAATCGGCACGTTCAATCATGTCTTTATCGTGTTCAACAACGATTATGGAATTTCCAATATCTCTTAATGATATTAAGGAGTTTATTAATTTTTCATTATCCCGTTGATGCAATCCTATACTGGGTTCATCTAATATATATAATACCCCCACGAGTTGTGATCCAATTTGTGTGGCCAATCGAATGCGCTGTGCTTCTCCACCTGAAAGCGATTTTGAACTTCGGTTTAAGGATAGGTAATCCAGACCTACATCGAGTAAAAATTGTAATCTGGAATTTATCTCTTTTAATAGTTCCTCGGCAATCTTAAATTGCTTTTCCGAAAGATGGTTCTTTAAATTTTTAAACCATATTGCTAATTCGGCGATGTCAGTATGTGTAAGTTCAGCGATATTTTTTTCATTAATCTTGAAAAAAAGAGATTCCTTTTTCAGCCTTGAGCCCTCACAAACCGGGCAAGTGATTTTATCCATGTATTCCTTTGCCCATCGTTTTATAGATTTAGATTCAGCCGTTTTAAATTGGTTTTCAATGAAATTCGCAACACCTTCAAAATCAATATTGTAATTTCTTGTTACCCCCAGAGTCTTACTTTCTACCGAAAATTTTTCATGACCACCATACATGATCATTTGTTTGGCTTCTTCAGGAATGGATTTCCATGGATCAGCTAAATTGAAGTTGAACCGTTGTGCTATAGTGTTAAATTGTTTAAAAATCCAACTATTCTTTTCCGGACCATGAGGTGCCAAAGCACCATTTTTTATGGAGAGTAACTCATCAGGTATTATTTTTTTTTCATTTATCTGGTAGAGTTCACCAATCCCATTACAATGGCTACAAGCCCCTTTTGGAGAATTGAAGGAAAAATTATTGGGTTCGGGATTAGGATATGAAATTCCCGAGCTTGGACACATTAGACTTCTGCTAAAATAACGTAATTCATTGGTGTCTTGATCCATCACTAAAAGTACATCATTGCCATGATACATAGCCGTATCAATGCTTTCTTTGAGTCTTTTATCTATGTCTGATGAACCATCAATTTTTAACCTGTCAATAACGATTTCAATATCATGAGACTTATAACGATCTAAACGCATCCCCTTTACAATATCGCGAATGTCACCATCTATTCTAACCTTTACAAATCCCTGCTTACCAATTTGTTCAAAAAGTTCCCGGTAATGTCCTTTTCGAGATTGAACTACAGGTGAGAGGATGTTGATGCGCTTACCATTAAAATTTTCAAGAATAAGATGTTTAATTTGATCATCACTGTAACTTACCATTTTTTCACCTGTTTTGTAACTATAGGCCTCGCTGGCCCTTGCAAAAAGTAAGCGAAGGAAATCGTAAATTTCTGTTATGGTGCCTACTGTAGATCTTGGCGATTTACTGGTTGTTTTTTGCTCTATGGCGATTACCGGAGATAGCCCGTCAATCTTGTCAACATCCGGTCGTTCCAATCCACCAAGGAATTGTCTGGCGTAGGCAGAAAATGTTTCAATATATCGTCGTTGTCCTTCAGCATATATAGTGTCGAAAGCCAATGAGGATTTACCACTTCCAGATAACCCGGTTATAACCACCAGTTTTTCTCTAGGAATGGAAACATCAATATTCTTCAGGTTATGTACCCGTGCTCCTTTAACTTCAATATATTCGTCAAATTGCCCCATAAATTACAAAAGTGCAAAGGTACAATTTTCGACGTTAATTTTCATTCAAGATTGAATAGCTATATTTGATTATAAATCACTTAATAACATGAGTTGTACAGGGGCCTGGAGACAATTGTAATACAGGTCATTTTTAATAAAGTTTTGTATCATTGTATAGATTTAGCCATTTCAAATTAGAATACTTAAAAAAACGTAATGTCAAATGATAAAAATAAACCATGAAATTATTAGGTATAAGTTCTAGAATTGATCACCCGGAATATGGTAAAGGGGTAGTTACAAATGTCACATCGCAACATTATTGGGTAACGTTTATAGACCATGGGTTAGAAACTATAGACATAGATAGTGATTTTGAAATTATTGAAGCTGCCGATGGTGATGTAGATACGGTAAGTTTCTTTGATGTAGAAAGTAGTCTTGTAAAGATTCTAAAAAAATGGAGCGATGTTAGTGAGATCGTTCCCATCGCTGATAAATGGAAAGGTGGTACCTTGATATTACAACCAGCCGATATGTCCTTGCAGAGTAAAGAAATCCCTATAAACACGTTTTTTCATAAAATAACCATGGTTAGGGATAGATTGCGTGTCATGGAGCAACGCATAAACTCAAGTGATTTAGACGAACAGGGCAAGATAGATTTGCAGCAGTATATTACGAGAATATATGGCAGTTTAACGACGTTTAATGTATTATTTAAATCGAAATCTCATCAATTCGTAGGGCAGAGGGGATCTTAAAATCAACGTTTAGACCTTAGTTATGTCGTTTTATTGTTAACCGTAATCTATGTGCACTTCTGTGATTAACGACTCATCTTGAGGTTTTAATATCATCTATTTCAAAACCAAAAAATAAGAGTTTGTGGAATGTTGGAAGTTGGGCACCACTATTGGTTATGGTCCAATCACTCCATGATGCCTCCAAACCATCAATAGGTAATAGGGACGTCCACATTTTAAAGGCTATCGGCTTATTATTATCATCCAGTAACCATAAATACGAATCTCCGGGAGTAGACCCTCCTTTGGTGAAAGTGACAAGAAGTGCATCTGTGTTATTATATGGTACCAGTTGGCGTTTTACGCCATCCTCAAAAATTTTATAGGGGGCGATAAGCCAAAATGAGTCGTTGTTAAAATAATTAATCGCTTTAGCTATAAGTTCATTTGCCATTTCTCCATCTTTAATGAACCCATGAACATAGGCTTTATGTTTATCGGGATTATTAAAGTTCAGATTTACCCTAAAATCTTCCCACAGAACATCACAATTTTGTTTGCCTTTATGCCATTCGTAATGCCGACGATTATTAAATGTCCATTCTAAATATGTCGTTTTTTCAAAAGCCTCATGGTTTAAGGATTCAAGTATTTTATGGGCAAGGTCGTCAGCTCGTTGACCCGAATACCCTTGCGGGAGAGGTTCATTGTATTTAAAATATAAAAAACAGTAAAGTAATATACTGGGCAATGTTAAGAATACAATCACACCAACTACTATTTTTGTTATTTTTTTAAACGTCATTTTTTACCTCCAATTTAGGTTTTAACCTTTTACTTAATTTATGCTAAAGTATTAATTGTGTATGATGTAAAGAAAGAAAAATGCTAAAAACCGACTGCTGTATCATCCCCTCGACGATCTGCACCACCCTCTAACTTTTTATCCTTTAAAACAAGTATTCCATCGACTTTACCTAATACTGGAGCGTCCTCCTCGTTGATTAAGTACCCTAAATTTTCGAGATCAGTTTTAAGTTGTTTATCAAAAGAATTTGGCTCCATCATAAGTTCATCCGGTAACCATTGGTGATGAAATCGAGGTGCATCCACGGCGTCCTGCATGGTCATTTTAAACTCATGAATATTTAAAATAGTTTGTAATACCGAAGTGATTATTGTAGACCCGCCAGGCGTGCCTACAGACAGGTACAGTTCACCATTTTTTTCGACTATAGTAGGAGTCATAGAACTGAGCATTCGCTTTTCAGGGGCTATACTATTAGCCTCTGCTCCAATTAGGCCAAACATATTTGGTAAGCCGGGTTTACTGCTAAAATCATCCATTTCGTTGTTAAGGAAAAAGCCGAGCTCTGAACAATAGAGCTTCGAACCATAAGCGCCATTAAGTGTTGTTGTTGCTGATATGGCATTGCCATACTGGTCGACGATAGAATAATGGGTGGTTTCGCTACTTTCAACTATTTCTACATTTCCATGGGTTATTGTGCTCGATTTTGTTGCTCTTTTAAATGAAAAGTTTGCCATGCGCTCATTTAAATACATAGAATCTATTAATTTGGATATTGGGATGTCAACAAAATCAGGATCTCCCAAATAATAACTTCTATCGGCATAGGCCCTCCGCTCGGCCTCAGTAATAACCTGTATGGTTTTCTTGGCATTATGTCCGAATTCATGAATATCAAAAGGTTCAATCATTTTCATGATTTGCGCTAAGCAAACTCCGCCACTTGCCGGAGGTGACATTGAGATTATTTTTAAATCATCATAAGTAAAGGTCACAGGAGTACGCCATTTGGCTTCATATTTCTCAAGATCCTCTTTTGTAATAATTCCTCCATTATCTTGAATAAAGTTAACCAAAACATCGGCTGTTTTACCCTTGTAAAAACCATCTTTACCATGTGTCATTATCTCTTCTAAAGTTTTCGCTAATGCTAAGTACTTTATGGTATCGTTCGCTTTCCAGGATTTATCAAAAGGAATGGAATCTTTATTAGCCCTTGGAAATAACGGTTGGTATTTCCGGAGTCTGGTTTCTTGTTTTTGTGTGACAACAACACCTTTACGAGCTAATGCTATCACTGGTTTAAGTAGAGAATCCATGGGGAATGTTCCAAACTTTTCATGAACAGCAAATATACCTGCAACCGTCCCAGGAACTCCAACGGCCAAGGCTCCCAACGTACTTTTTTCCGGGATGATATTGCCAACAGAATCTAAATACATGTCTTTAGTAGCTGCAAGTGGAGCCTTTTCTCTATAATCAATGGCTCCAATACCACCATCATTGGTTCGGTAAACCATAAATCCACCTCCTCCTAGATTTCCTGCAAAAGGGTATGCAACCGCCAATGCCATTTCAGTAGCTATCATGGCATCGAAGGCATTGCCTCCTTTTGCAAGGATATCACTGCCAATTTTTGAGGCTTCCTTTCGGGCAGATACCACCATAGCATGGCTTGTTATAACTCCTCTTTTTGAAGGTTTTGTTATGGTGTGTTTACCCGATTCTTTGCATGAAAGGCTAATTAAAACAATCAGTATTATATATACAATTTTAGTTAAATTCATTGTGCTATCCTTAGAGTGAGTTCCTTTAGTTTACGGTTTGAAAATAAGATAAGATCATTAAAGAAGAACAAAAACTCTTTTTCAAAGAGGGTGTAAAATTCTTCCAATTCTGTAATGGCTTCATTCATGCCAGAGCGATTCATTGTTCTTCTGTTCATGCCATCCAGGACTCTTGAAATACCTTTTATGGATGCATAACTCAACAGCCAATTGTCTGCTATCAAGTACGGCATCATTTTTTTTGTACGAAGTGGTAAAATATTGTAATGGGCTTCAAGGGAATCATAAAAGTGCTGGACATAGATATTTAAGGGGATGGTACAGTATTTTTCCCAATTCTTTGCTAGAAAATGATCATAAAGAATATCGACAATTACACCCGAATAATGCCCGTATTTATCGTGTAACCGTTTGGTGCTCATTCTAACTGTTTCATGCGCATCGGTATACGTATCTATTTCACGATGTAACAAAATTCCGATTTGAATATCGTTTGGGTACTCTTTATAACTTTTCCCTTTAATACCATCGGCAATAAAGTTTCCTATGGTTACGAGATCGTTATCTCCAGAAAGGTAAATGTGTGCCAAAAAATTCATTCGTGTAATTTACAAATTAGGATTAAAGAATTCGTATTACCATGAAAAATTATTAAAATATCAGGTATTCTTTTAAGGAACACGAAAAGGCGGTTCAGGTTTTAAAAACATAGGCCAAACCGATAAAATACCATTTTCTAATTGTATATTTGAACGCTAATTAAGAGCTATTTTATGACACTTATTAAATCAATTTCAGGGATTAGGGGAACCATTGGTGGTCATGTTGGAGATAATTTAACGCCAATTGATGCAGTCAAATTTGCAGCAGCTTATGGCACATGGATTAAACAACAACGTCAGAAGGAAAATTATAAGGTTGTGGTTGGGCGTGACGCACGAATTTCCGGAAAAATGATTCAAAATTTAGTTATGAATACCTTAATTGGACAGGGGATTAATGTGGTTAATGTCGGTCTCTCGACAACACCAACTGTTGAAGTAGCTGTTCCAATGGAGCATGCCGATGGGGGAATCATACTCACCGCTAGTCATAACCCCAAACAGTGGAATGCACTTAAATTATTGAATGATAAAGGCGAGTTTCTGGATGGTGATGATGGTGCTAAAATTTTAGATATCGTTAAAGGTGATACTATGGTGTTCGCAGATGTCGATAATTTAGGAAAAATAACCAAAAATGACGCCTATTTTGATTTACATATTATTGAGGTTTTGGATTTACCCCTGGTTAATGTAAAGTCAATTGAAGAATCTAAGTTTAAAGTTGTTGTGGATGGTGTAAATTCTTCCGGTGGAATAGCAATTCCATTATTATTGGAACGTCTGGGCGTACATGTGGTAAAATTATATTGTGAGCCTAATGGCCATTTTCCTCATAACCCGGAGCCACTAAAAGAACATTTAACGGATATTTCTAATAAAGTAGTAAAGGAACGAGCCGATTTTGGAATAGTAGTAGACCCAGATGTTGATCGGTTGGCCTTTATTGATGAAAATGGTGACATGTTCGGAGAAGAATACACCTTGGTCGCTTGTGCCGATTATGTATTGAGCAGAACTCCCGGAAATACAGTAAGTAATATGAGTTCGACAAGAGCCCTTCGAGATGTAACTGAAAAATATGGTGGAAAATATGAAGCCAGTGCTGTAGGAGAGGTTAATGTGGTTAAACTTATGAAGAAGAATAATGTTGTTATTGGAGGTGAGGGCAATGGTGGAATAATTTATCCAGAATTACATTATGGTAGAGATGCATTAGTTGGAGTAGCTCTGTTTTTAAGTTTGTTGGCAGACAAAAAAATGACTGTCAGTCAATTACGAAAAACTTACCCTAGTTACTTTATGAGTAAAAAGAAAATTGAGCTCACACCGGATTTAGACGTTGATAAGGTTTTAAATGCCGTGGAAGAACACTATAGAAACGAAAAATTGACCACGATTGATGGAGTTAAAATTGATTTTGCTGAAAGTTGGGTGCACCTGCGAAAAAGTAATACTGAACCTATCATTAGGGTTTACACTGAAGCCAAAACACAAGGTGAAGCGGATACTTTAGCCAAAAGGATTATTGCTGAGATTACGGAGATCGCCAAATTATAGTGTAACCAGTAGATATTGGAATTAAAAACCGTGCCTTTTTATAAACTAATTTATAGCGTTCAACTTGGAATTTTTTTGCGGTGTTTCCATCGCTTGTGGGTCCAAAAGTAATATTCAGGAGCTTCGTAAATTTGTTTTTCAACCTCCCTTAAAAACAAGTCTGTAAGTTCATAATCTTTATGAGTTTTTGGGTTTTCAGTAAGAGTAATAACTTCGGCTTCATAATAACCGCGATTTATTTTTTTGACTTTTAAATACGCTATCGTCAAGTCCAGTTTTTTTGCCAATCGTTCTGCACCTGTAAAACAGGGAACTTTTACCCCCATAAACTCTCCCCAATAGACATCATTACTTAATCTGGGAGATTGGTCACTTAAAAAGCCAATGACACTTTTAACACCTTTATTTTCGTTTTCATTTACAGTACTTATGGTATCTTTTGTACTGATTAAAGTCGTATTAAATTTTGAGCGTATGTTTCTCACTAGTTTATCAAAATAGGCATTAGCCAATTTTTTGTAAACCCCATATCCTTTGTAATTGATATGGTTTTGTAATTCTATAGCCCATTCCCAGCTGGCATAATGACCGAACATCATAATGACACTTTTATTTAAGGACTCTAAGCGCTTTAATTCGGCTGTATTTACAATGTGAAATCGCTTTTTCATTTCATTTTTGGAAATACTCATCGTTTTAACCATTTCTAAAAACATATCACATAAATGTCTGTAAAATCGTTTTTCAATGGTCCTAATTTCCTTTTTGGTTTTATCGGGAAATACCAAGATTAAGTTATTGTGAACCACTTTTTTTCGATATCTAATGATATAGTATATCAACAAATAAAAGGCATCTGACAGCAGGTACAATAGACTAAATGGAAGTATGGAAATGAGCCACAAAAGTGGATATACCAAAATATAAATTAGAAATTGCATGAATTAGTTATAGATTTGTAGCCGCAAAGATAAATTAATTTGATTGTAAACGTTATAAGCTATGGGCAATTTAGATCTTATTACCATTATTATTATTGCAGCGAATGTTATTATATCCTATAAGGGCTTTGGTGATTTTGGTTTTTTTGAAAAATATAAATTCAATGTTGGTGCTGTTCGCAAAGGAGAACAAATCCGTTTGTTTAGTTCCGGTTTTTTACATGCGGACAATGCACACTTGTTTTTTAATATGTTTACCCTTTATTTTTTTGCTGATGTCGTTATAGGATTACTGAATGTTTATAAATTTTTAATCATCTACCTGGGCAGTTTGCTGCTGGGAAATTTATTGTCATTATATTTTCATAAAAATGAATACTATTATAGTGCTGTCGGGGCAAGTGGTGCCGTAATGGGCATTGTGTATGCCGCCATACTACTTCAACCAGGAATGAATTTATATATATTCTTTATACCTATTCCAATTCCTGCTTACATTTTTGGTATTGGTTATCTTTTGTATGCCATTTATGGTATGAAGAACCGTTTAGGAAATATTGGTCATGATGCACATTTTGGTGGAGCTGTGGGGGGGTATGTTATTACCTTGATAATGGCACCATGGTTGTTCAAAACCAATTTACTTATGATTGTTCTCTTGGCGATTCCAATCCTTATTTTACTCGCTTTAAAAAAGGCCGGTAAAATATAAATGATAAAAAGACAAAATGGTTTTCTATTAGAATGGCATAGCTATTGAATTTATATCATAGTTCAACAGTGCTGTTTTTATTTAAATATTTGAAAATCAGCATTTTAGTTATATTTAATAATTTATAAAATAGCTGTTCAATTTGTTTTTAATGACAGATTGACTTAGAAAAATACATGAAGAAATCCAATTTTATAAGGTTTGACAGTTTGTCATTGCAGGAGTTTGATGAGAATTCCGAATTAATTCCACTAATGACACCAGAAGACGAAGAAGAAATTAATAATGAAGAACTTCCTGAAACCTTGCCTATTTTATCCTTGCGCAATACGGTTCTGTTTCCAGGCGTTGTCATCCCAATCACCGCAGGAAGAGATAAATCCATTAAACTAATTAATGATGCCAATAAAGGCAGTAAGGTTATTGGGGTTGTTGCTCAAAAGGACGAATCAGTTGAAAACCCAAATGCACAGGAAATTTATGGCACTGGTACAGTGGCGAGGATATTAAGGGTACTTAAAATGCCAGATGGTAACGTGACCGTTATTATTCAAGGAAAAAAGCGATTCCAGGTGGCTGAAGTACTTACTGAAGAGCCATATATGACGGCCACAATACGGGATTTGCCAGAGGCCAAACCAGCTTTAAACAATAAGGAATTTACAGCCATAATTGAATCTATTAAGGATTTGGCTCTTCAAATTATTAAGGAGAATCCTAATATACCCAGCGAGGCCTCCTTTGCTATAAGGAATATTGAGAGTAATTCATTTCTAGTAAATTTTGTCTCTTCCAACATGAATCTTCCTGTAGAGGAAAAACAGAAATTGCTCGAAATGAACGATCTCAAAAGAAGAGCCCTTTCCACCCTTAAATATATGAATATAGAGTTTCAAAAATTGGAGCTTAGAAATGATATTCAATCCAAGGTTCAAATGGATATGAGCCAACAGCAGCGTGAGTATTTCTTACACCAGCAAATGAAAACCATTCAGGAAGAATTGGGAGGTGTGAGTCACGATCAGGAAATTGAGGAAATGAAGGTGCGTGCCAAGGAAAAACAATGGGATGAAAAAGTAGCCAAACATTTTGATAAGGAAATTGCCAAAATGCAACGCATGAATCCGCAGGTTGCAGAATATTCCATTCAAAGAAACTATTTAGACCTGTTTTTAGATTTACCCTGGAATGAGTTCAGTGAGGACCAGTTCGATTTAAAGCGTGCCATGAAAATTTTGGATAGGGATCATTTTGGTCTGGAGGATGTTAAACGCCGTATTATTGAATATCTGGCGGTATTAAAACTTCGGAACGATATGAAGTCTCCTATCTTGTGCCTATATGGTCCTCCCGGAGTTGGTAAGACCTCCCTGGGTAAATCTATCGCTGAAGCTTTAGGCAGGGAATATGTGCGTATGTCACTGGGTGGTTTAAGGGATGAGGCAGAAATTCGGGGGCACCGTAAAACTTACATCGGGGCGATGCCCGGACGTGTCATACAAAGTATCAAAAAAGCGGGTACTTCAAACCCTGTTTTCGTATTGGATGAAATAGATAAATTATCCAATTCACATCAAGGTGATCCCGCCTCGGCCATGCTGGAGGTATTGGATCCAGAACAAAACAATGAGTTTTATGACAACTTCCTTGAAATGGGATATGACCTGTCCAAAGTGATGTTCATAGCTACATCGAACAGTTTAAATACCATTCAGCCCGCATTGCTAGACCGCATGGAAATTATCAATGTAACAGGATATACCATTGAGGAAAAAGTAGAGATTGCTAAACGTCATTTATTACCCAAACAATTAAAAGAACACGGATTAAACACATCACATTTAAAAATTGGGAAACGTCAATTAGAAAAGATCGTTGAGGGTTACACGCGTGAGTCGGGTGTACGTGGTCTTGAAAAACAAATAGCAAAAATGGTACGCTATGCTGCCAAAAATATTGCCATGGAGGAGGACTATAATATTAAGGTAACCAATGAAGATATTGTCGAAGTTCTTGGCGGGCCGAAATTAGAACGTGATAAATACGAGAATAATAATGTGGCAGGTGTTGTAACCGGTTTGGCTTGGACACGTGTCGGTGGTGATATTTTGTTTATAGAATCCATCTTATCTAAAGGTAAAGGTAATTTAAGTATTACGGGTAACTTGGGTAACGTCATGAAAGAATCGGCAACCATAGCCTTGCAATACATTAAATCCAATGCTCAGATCCTTGGCATAAACCCCAATGTATTTGACAAGTATAACGTACATATTCATGTTCCTGAAGGCGCAACTCCAAAAGACGGGCCAAGTGCCGGAATCACGATGCTAACCTCTTTAGTATCCCTTTTTACACAGAAAAAAGTAAAGAAAAGTTTGGCTATGACAGGTGAGATTACATTACGTGGCAAAGTTTTGCCGGTTGGTGGTATTAAAGAAAAGATTTTAGCCGCTAAACGGGCACGGATTAAGGAAATTCTATTGTGTGAAGACAACCGACGCGATATTGAAGAAATTAAGCAGGAATACTTAAAAGGATTGACCTTTCATTACGTATCTGATATGAGTGAAGTTATAGATATTGCTATAACCAATCAAAAGGTAAAAAATGCGAAGAAGCTATAAACACTGTTTGGTGACACAACCTCGACCTTGGTCGAGGTTTTTTTGTATACTTTATTTTCTCAATTTAATTCACAATCGTTTTCTAAAACATTACTTTTAAATTATTTCTTTGAATCTAAAGGAATCTTATTCCTCTAAAATAAAAAACTGGTGCTGCCGTTTTAAGATAGATTTGTTTACTTTGCGCCTTACTATGTTAAAGAAAAGTGTCAAATGGTTTTGTATGTTGGTTGGTCTAATATCCAATGCACAAGTTGGAGGAGAGGCTACCTATCAATTCTTGAATTTGGTGTCCTCACCAAGACAAGCGGCCCTGGGTGGCAAGGTACTTACCAATGTCGATTATGATGTGACACAAGGCTTATTTAATCCGGCTACCATAAATGTAGAAATGGACAATCAATTGGCTATCAATTACATCAGTTATTTAGGAGGAATTGGTTACGGTACGGCGTCTTATGCTTACACTGTGGATCGACGAACCCAAACTTTTCATGCCGGCATGACCTATATTAATTATGGCTCTTTTGACGGTTATGATGAAAATGGTAATCCTACAGGGTCCTTTACAGGCAACGAAGCGGCTTTATCTTTTGGCTATGCACTTCAAATCGGGTATTCCGACTTCTATTTTGGGGCTAATGTAAAGTTTATAACCTCTAAACTGGAACAATATAATTCTTTGGGTATGGCATGTGATTTGGGCTTGCTTTATATCAATGAAAACCTTGATTTTCATGCAGCTTTAGCTATAAGGAATTTAGGCACACAATTAAAAACTTATGCGGGATTAAATGAACCATTACCATTTGAAGTCGATTTTGGGATGTCACAAACTTTAGAGCATGTGCCTATTCGTTGGCATGTTACCTTAGAGAATTTACAAGATTGGCCCATTGGTAGGCCTAATCCGGCAAGGACTACAAGTGATTTATCAGGTAACCAAACCGAAGAAAACATTGGGTTTTTGGGTCAGGTTATTAGACATACCATTTTAGGCGCAGAGTTATTTCCTGAAAAAGGATTTAATATACGTTTGGGGTATAATTTTCGAAGGGCAGAAGAGCTACGGATTGTAGATCAAAGAAATTTTTCCGGTTTATCGGCTGGTATTGCAATTAAAATGAATAAAATGCGCTTTAGCTACACACATGCAAAATACACAAGCGCAGCTAACGCTAATTTTTTTGGATTACAAATAGATTTAAACAGATAAGGACTATAGTTATAATGAATTTAAAAGGACTTAAAGACTTTACTGTGATAATAACGGAATTCCCTTGAATCAAATGAATTTCCTTTGGAACCTTATATGTCTTGGTATTTTATTTGAGTATTTTTGATGGATCAACACAAAATAATGGACAAAATAACAATTGCTATTGATGGATTTTCATCAACTGGTAAAAGTACAGTTGCCAAGCAATTGGCCAAACATTTGGGGTATGTTTATGTGGATTCTGGTGCCATGTACAGAGCTGTAACCTATTTTGCCATGGAACAAGGATTTATCGATAAGAATCATTTTGACGTATCAGGTTTGATATCAAAACTGAATGAAGTTAAGATTTCCCTGAAATATAATGATGAATTGGGGTATTCAGAAATGTTTTTAAATGGAGATAACGTCGAAAAAAAAATTCGTACACTAGAAGTCTCTGAAAATGTGAGTCTTGTAGCTGCTGTCCCGGAGATCCGTGCCCAATTAGTAAAGCATCAAAAAAACATGGGAGCCGAAAAAGGTGTGGTTATGGACGGACGAGATATCGGTACGGTGGTTTTTCCCAATGCTGAATTAAAATTGTTTATGACAGCTTCACCGGAAACAAGAGCAATCAGGAGATATAATGAACTTAAACAACGTGGTGATGACGTTACCTATGAGGCCGTTCTAAAAAACATTCAGGACAGGGACTTTATTGATTCCAACAGAAAGGATTCCCCTTTAGTTAAAGCGTCAGATGCAATTGAAATTGACAATTCCCATATGTCTAAGGAACAACAATTTGAGATTATCTTAAATTTGGTGAATAAGACTTTAAAATCCTCATAACCTGAAAATTTAAATAAGTAAAAAAAACAAGACTTTACACTTATTTTTTGGCATTCCATATTAGGTGTTTCATTAAAAAAACATTACTTTTGCACTCCTTTTAGCGGATTATCGGAAAATAAAAGGAAACGAGTTTAAAAATAGATAATAACACTTCTGTGTGTTAAGCGCTTAATTTTCCGAAACATGCAGAATACAAATCACAATGTTTGGGCTTATCCATAAGCATGGGTAGAACACATTGTTTAATTAACTAAATGGCTGAAAAAGCAAAACAAGCTGAGGTTGAATCAACTGAAGCAATTGAAGTAAAAACTGCTGAGGCTCCCGCAGTATCGGAAGCTCAAGCAAATCCTGAAAAATTCTTAAAAGATTTTAACTGGCACAATTATCAGGAAGGAATTGATGAAGTTGATGACAAACAACTAAAAGAATTCGAAAAACTTGTAGCAGAAAATTTTGTTGACACCTTGGATAATGAAGTGGTAGAAGGTACGGTTATACATATTACCGACCGTGATGCCATTATCGATATCAATGCAAAGTCTGAGGGTGTGATATCTTTAAATGAATTTCGTTACAATCCAAATTTAAAAGTAGGTGATAAAGTTGAGGTATTAATTGATGTTCGTGAGGATGCGACAGGGCAATTGGTATTATCTCACCGAAAAGCTCGAGTAATAAAGGCCTGGGATCGTATTAACAAAGCACACGAAACAGGAGAGATTGTTAATGGTTTTGTAAAATGCAGAACCAAGGGTGGAATGATCGTCGATGTATTTGGTATTGAAGCGTTCTTACCTGGTTCACAAATTGATGTTAAACCTATCCGGGACTACGATCAGTATGTGAATAAAACCATGGAATTCAAGGTTGTAAAAATTAATCATGAATTTAAGAATGTCGTTGTATCTCATAAAGCTTTAATTGAAGCTGATATTGAGGAACAAAAGAAAGAAATCATTGGTCAACTGGAGAAAGGACAAGTTTTGGAGGGTGTTGTTAAAAATATTACTTCATACGGTGTGTTTATTGATCTTGGAGGTGTAGATGGATTAATCCACATTACGGATTTATCTTGGTCTAGAATTAACCATCCCAATGAGATCGTAGAGTTAGACGAAAAACTTAATGTTGTGATTTTGGATTTCGATGAGGACAAGTCACGAATCCAGTTAGGACTAAAACAATTAAGCAAGCATCCATGGGAGGCTTTGGCGGATGAAGTTAAAGTAGGTGATAAAGTAAAAGGAAAGGTAGTTGTAATTGCCGATTACGGAGCCTTTATTGAAGTCGCCGATGGTGTGGAAGGATTAATCCATGTATCTGAAATGTCTTGGTCTACACACCTGCGTTCAGCTCAAGACTTTGTTTCTGTAGGTGATGAAGTTGAGGCTGTTATCTTGACTCTGGACAGGGAGGACCGTAAGATGTCTTTAGGTATTAAGCAATTAACTCCAGATCCTTGGACGGATATTACTGCTAAATACCCTGTAGGATCACACCATAAGGGTATCGTGCGTAACTTCACAAACTTTGGAGTATTTGTTGAGTTGGAAGAGGGCATTGATGGACTGATTTATATTTCAGACTTATCATGGACCAAGAAAATCAAACATCCAAGTGAGTTCTGTGCTGTAGGAGATACCTTGGACGTTGTCGTTTTGGAGTTGGATGTTGAAGGTCGTAAACTCAGTTTAGGACATAAGCAAACCACCGAAAATCCATGGGACAAATATGAAAAAGAATTTGCCTTAAATACTATTCATAAATCAAAAATTGCCGAAATAGTAGATAAAGGCGCAACCGTTGCATTTAATGAGGATATTGTAGCATTTGTGCCATCGCGTCACCTTGAGAAAGAAGATGGTTCTGCCCTTAAAAAAGGGGAAGAAGCTGATTTTAAAATCATTGAATTTAATAAGGAATTCAAGCGTGTTGTTGCTTCACATACTGCTGTATTTAAGGCAGAAGAAGCGAAAATTGTAAAGCAGGCCGCGAGAAAAGCTGAAGCTGCGGCTGCAGAGGCCAAACCAACTTTGGGTGATGCTAACGATGCTTTACAAGCGTTAAAAGATAAAATGGACGGAAAGAAAAAATAATTTTTCCCAATAAGCAAAGTCTAAGCGTTATTGTAGTGCCATCGACGGGTCTCAACAATTTTTAAAGCCTTCAATTTAATTGGAGGCTTTTTTGTTTTTTGGCCTTTAAAAAATCTTTTGCGAATGCAAGAATATATCCACGTATGTAAAAAAACCAATCACTAATAACTAATCCTCATAACCAAAATATAAAAATTTTTACCTTACCTTTGTGGTCCAGATACGTTTGGATAAAATATGAGTCAGAAAGTTTTACTTAACGCGAAAGAGGTAAACATCATTCTTCACCGATTGGCTTGTCAATTAATCGAAAAACACACAGATTTTTCCAACACCGTTTTAATAGGTTTGCAACCCAGAGGCATATATCTAGCCAATCGTATAGCTAAAATTTTAAAGGAAGATTACAACATAAGACAGATTTCTCTGGGCTATTTGGATATCACCTTTTATCGGGATGACTTTCGACGAGGGGATAAAACGTTGGCAGCCAATACCACAGAAATAAATTTTATAGTGGAAGGCAAGAACGTTGTATTTATAGATGATGTTCTGTATACTGGGAGAAGTATAAGAGCTGCATTAACTGCCATTCAGTCCTTTGGCAGACCGAATGAAATTGAACTGTTGGCACTTATTGATAGACGATTTAGTCGTCATTTGCCGATTCAACCCGATTATATGGGGAGACAGGTTGATGTCATAAATGAGGAAAAAGTAAAAGTAAACTGGATAGAAAACGATAAAGAAGATGCCGTTTATCTTATAGAAAAATAAGGATTCAGTCAGAAGTATGCGATGGAATGTATGGCTAGTACTGATTTCGATTTCTTTCCTGATAATTAAGAGAAGAGACTAAATTAAGCAAGAATAAAGAACAGTAGTTTGATTATTTAAAAGATGAGAGTAACCTTTAACCATTAACTGTAAAAATGAGTGAATTAAGTGTCGATCACTTATTAGGAATAAAATATCTGAACAAGGCAGATATTGAACTTATTTTCAATACGGCAGATCATTTTAAGGAAGTGATTAATCGACCGATTAAAAAAGTACCTTCCCTTAGGGATATTACTATTGCCAATTTATTTTTTGAAAACTCTACCCGAACGAAACTATCCTTTGAATTGGCTGAGAAACGATTATCTGCAGATGTACTGAATTTTTCTTCGGCCCAATCCTCCGTAAAAAAGGGTGAAACCTTAATAGATACTGTAAATAACATCTTATCGATGAAAGTGGATATGGTCGTAATGCGTCATCCCAGTCCGGGAGCTGGGGTGTTTTTATCCAAACATGTAAAAGCCAGTATCATTAATGCCGGTGATGGCGCCCATGAACATCCTACTCAGGCTCTTTTGGATTCATTCTCCATTAGGGAAAAATTAGGAAGCGTTAGAGGCAAAAAAGTTGTTATAGTGGGCGATATACTGCACAGTCGTGTGGCATTGTCTAACATTTATGCCTTACAACTTCAAGGGGCTGAGGTCATGGTTTGCGGACCTAAGACGTTAATTCCCAAATTTATAGATAAATTAGGAGTGATGGTTGAGACCAATTTGAGAACTGCATTAAACTGGTGTGATGTTGCAAACATGCTACGTGTACAAAACGAGCGTATGGATGTTAGCTATTTTCCATCTACAAGGGAATATACACAACAATTTGGTGTTAATAAGGTGTTGTTGGATTCACTCGACAAAGATATTGTGATCATGCATCCCGGGCCGATCAACCGGGGAGTTGAAATAACAAGTGATGTAGCCGATTCTAAGCAATCCATTATTTTGGATCAGGTACAAAATGGGGTAGCTGTTAGAATGGCAGTAATTTATTTATTGGCGTCGAAAATAAAACAGTAGATTATGATATTAGATCAAAATGAGAATATTTCTCTAATAACCCAAGAAAAAGCTTCAATAATCGAATTGGTAAAAAAAATACAGACCGTTTATCCCAAAATCAAAAACAATAATGTGATCATTACATTAACCTCAATAAAGAAGATACATACTCGAGATATTATTGAGTTTTTACAACTATCCAATACCCATAGGGCTGCCAAGCATTCATTTGTAATTGTTACCGATAAAATTGATTTAGATGAAATTCCAGATGAAATAGTGGTAGTGCCAACAATACAAGAAGCCTATGACATTATTGAAATGGAAGAAATTGAACGCGATTTAGGCTTTTAATAAGTTTGTTGTTTATGTGTTTGTCGATTTGTCAATACCGCTTTACAACATAACATACATTTTGCATGAAACTTACTATTTTAGGCTGCTATAGTGCGACACCAAGAACATTATCCAATACAACTTCACAAGTATTGGAAATAAACAATCATATGTTTTTAATCGATTGTGGAGAAGGAACTCAAGTGGAGTTACGTAGACATAAAATTAAGTTTAATCGCATCAAGCATATCTTTATTTCGCATCTTCATGGTGATCATTTTTTTGGTTTGGTAGGGTTGATTTCTACGTTTAGACTGCTAGCAAGAGAAACGGAATTACATATTTATGGACCAAAAGGAATTAAGGAGATTGTTACACTTCAAATGAAATTAGCGGATTCCTGGACGAATTATCAACTTATTTTTCATGAATTAACCTCGAACGCATCCAAACTAATCTTTGAAGATGATTTGGTTGAAGTTCATACCATTCCTTTGGATCACCGAGTCTATACCAATGGTTTTCTTTTCAAGGAAAAACCAGGAGATAGAAAACTTGATATTAAGGCTGTAGAAAACGCTAATATTGATGTAGCTTATTACAGAAAATTAAAGCAGGGTTCGGATGTAGTAAATGAAAAGGGGATACTCATAAAAAATGAATCAGTAACCTCTCAACCTAAAACCCCCAAAAGTTATGCCTTTTGTAGTGATACTGCTTATAAAGAAGACATTGTACCAATAATTAAAGAGGCATCAGTATTGTATCATGAATCTACTTTTTTAGAAAAACATTCCAATTTAGCACTTATAACAAAGCATTCTACTGCTAAACAAGCTGCAGCCATAGCGATGCAAGCTAATGTCGGCAAGTTGTTGCTCGGGCATTATTCTACAAGATATGATGGTTTAAACAGCTTTAAAACGGAAGCAGAGGAAATATTTGATGATGTTGAATTGTGCGAGGACGGTAAGGTGTTTATGTTTTAGAAAATTCCAGTAAATTGCATCACCATTATGGAAAACGATTTGAGCAACTATAGAAAGACGTATGAAAAAGGGGAACTTCGGTTAGCTGAGGTTCCTGAAAATCCCATGGAGTTATTCCAAAAATGGTTTTATGATATGGATAAATTTTTTCCAGAAGAGGAAAATAATGCCATGACGATTTCAACCATTGGATTGGATGGGTTTCCAAAAAATAGAGTCGTGTTGTTAAAGCGGTTTAACTTTGAAGGCTTTATATTTTTTACCAATTATAAAAGTGAAAAAGGAAAGGCCATTGATGCGAATTCAAATGTGTGTCTCTCCTTTTTTTGGCATAGGGCAGAACGCCAAATTGTAATTAAGGGAAAGGCCGAAAAAATTGCTGAAAATTTAAGTGATGGCTATTTCGAATCACGCCCTAGAGGAAGCCAATTGGGAGCTCTCGTTTCTAATCAGAGCGAAATTGTTAAAAGTAGATTGATTTTAGAAGAACAGCTTAAAGCTTTAGAGAAAGAGTATGAAGGGAAGGAGATACCACGGCCAAAACATTGGGGCGGTTATTTGGTTAGACCTGTTGAAATTGAATTTTGGCAAGGTCGCCCTAACCGATTGCATGATCGAATACGTTACAAACTCAAACAAGACTATAACTGGCAGATAAATCGATTATCTCCCTAAAAAAGCGTTTAAATACAACAATAGTGGCTATAAATTGTCATTTCATCGATTAAAAACATATAATATCGTTTAAAAGCAAGTTTTTAATCGATTTTAACATTTTATTAACATCATCTTCGTAGTAGGCTTATAATTTTACAGAACCAAATCTAAATTTACCTACTTATGAAGTTATTTAAACAACTGCCAGTGTTGGCAATGCTTGCTTTGTTTTGTTTTTCCTGCTCTACAGAAAATTTAGATAACGAAGCCGAAATATTGTCAAAAAGCTTGGTTACACCAGCTACAAAATCAATCGAAACTGAAATCTTAGAACTTATAAACGACCATAGGTTATCCCTTGGTTTGTCACCTCTAAATGATATGAAAGTAGTGAAATCCGTTGCCTTTTCCCATACCGATTATATGGTGGATAAAAATGTGGTTTCTCATGACAATTTCTACAAGAGAAGCACTTATTTAAAAGAAAATGCAGGGGCTGTTAAAGTATCCGAAAATGTTGCCTATGGTTATACCTCAGCTCAATCTGTTGTTAATGCATGGATAAAGAGTGAAAGCCATAAAGCCAATATTGAGGGAGACTTTAGCAATTTTGACATTTCAGCAGAACAGAATAGTGAAGGCAACTGGTATTACACCAATATATTTATAAAAAAATAATACATTACTTTTTGGAGTAATTGACGCCATAACCTGTTTAATTGCTATTGATACGCATAAAATATTAAATGGGTTATATAATAACTTTATTGTTATTGAATTTAGCTTTAGGTATAAAATCCTCTCAGTTCTGAGAGGATTTTTTATAGATGCAAATCCCTTTTTAATGTTTACCAATTATAACGACCTTTTCTGCCCTTATTAATCGTGCACAAACAAACAACCTGTATTGCTTTACTAACTGTGCGAAGTTTAACCGGTAGCATAGAGTTATCTCCAAAAAAAGGCTTTTAGGGTATGATATTAACAAAAATAGTATACGTTAATTGCATGTATTCGATTAAAATAAGCGAATATCAAAAATTGGTTCCGGATTTAAATTTAATAAGGATTCTGTCTTTTAGTTCTGTTGCAACCAAGGAGATCACACGAAAAGGGTCATGTTAATGGCTAATATCATTTGTGAATAAACCTTATTCATCCAAAGAAAAAACCACCAGGAAACTAATCCTAGTGGTTTTTCAATCACTGTTATTGAGTTTAACTTTATTGTGTTTATTGCATTTTAATAATGATGAATTCGGTACGTCTGTTCAACTGATGTTTGTTTTCCTCGCAGTTTACACTTCCGTCACATCCATTCGTCAATCTACGCTCTCCAAATCCTTCATGCGCCGTTATTCTAGATGAATCTACACCATTGGAAATAAGGTATTCATACGTGGAATTTGCCCTATCAATAGATAACTTGTCGTTATAAGTCAATGTCCCTCTTGAATCGGTGTGGGATTCTATACGAATTACCATACCAGGATAATCTTCGTTCATCAATTTAACAATCTTATCTAATTCTAAAGCAGCATCGGGACGAATATTATGTTTGTCGAAATCGAAATAAATGATACCAAGATCCGCAAGTTTAACAACGTCCCTAACAGGAGTTAACTCCAGATCAACTGTAATTGTGGTAACTGTATCCTCAATTCCTTTCGAGGTGAAACTTTTGTTATCGTCTTCATACTTCTTTTGACTGGCTGTAATCTCATAATCCACATTTCTGTCTATATTGATCTCATAATAACCTTCCTTATCAGTTTCCATATATGCAATTTGCTTACCATTACCATCCAGTAAAGTTATGATTGCATTTGGTACAGGCTTGTTGTTTACTATGTCTGTAACGGTCCCTTCGACATTCAGTAACGGTATGCGATTATACGCATAAATATCATCATCTCCTTGACCTCCAGATCGGTTGGAAGCAAAATATCCGGAAAGGCCATCAGGATTCATCGTAAATGAAAAATCATCTTTACTGGAGTTCACGGGTACACCGAGATTAATGACATCCACAATCTCACCGGCTTCATTGGCCACAGTTCCAAAAATATCAAGTAAACCCAGGCCGACATGGCCATCTGAAGAAAAGAACAAACTTCCTTCATTATTAATAAATGGCATACCTTCAGAACCTTTGGTATTTACTGTTTCACCAAGGTTTTTAGGTTCACCTAATGTTCCATCATCGTTAATATCTACAACATAAATATCTGAAGCTCCATAACCTCCGGGGCGGTCCGAAGCGAAATATAATTTTTTATTGTCAGGACTTAGGGCAGGGTGCTGGGTACTGAACTCTGAGTCGTTAATGGATAAATCTTCAATGTTGGTCCATGTGCTGTCCTTTAATGTCGCTCTATAAATTTTTACCTGGTTGATTCCTTTGTCATTACTGTCATAAACATTATTAATAAAGCTATTTCTTGTAAAATACATACTCTTCCCGTCGTTGGAAATGGTTACCGGACCATCATGATAAATGGTATTAACGTCACCTTTTAATTTCGAAGTGTGGTCTGCAGGTTCCTTACGATCTTTATCTATAACGTAAACATCCAAAAAGGGTTGCTCATTCCAGCCATACAAACGTTTGATAGAAACACCTTCATCCCTTGTTGAGGCAAAGTAGATCTTACCATCATGTTCATATGCACCAAAATCACTAAGCTTCGAATTGTGTTTAAATGTATTTAAGAAATACTGTTGTTTGGCATTAAATATATTGGTAATGAAATTGCCACGCTTCAAGAATTTACTTTTATTTACGACACCTCCGGAATCTTTAAATCGTTGCATCCATTTTTCGGATTCGTCGTAATCTTCAATACCCCTCAAGGCCTGGGCGTAATTATAGTAATATTCAATTGGAATATTTTCCTGACCAACAGCTTTCTTATAGTATTTAGCCGCATTCTTGGGATCACGCAATAGAGCATAGCAATCGGCCAAACGACGAACAGCATAATCTTCGTTATATTTGTTTTCAATAAGTTCTTGATAAACCTCTGAAGCTTTTACAAAGGAAAACTTATTAAATAAAGTATCCGCTTTTTTCTGTTTTCCATATTGCGCAGAGGCCGTAAAACTCACCGTCAATAGGATACAAACTAATATGTAATTTTTTAATTTCATGGGATGCATTTTTTATTAGAAATATCTAGGTGATTTTAATTTATTACTCATAAACTTAAATTCATAGATCAACAATACCTCATGGGTTCCGTTCGTGTAGTTATTAATGTCTGAAATGGGCTTTTCATAAGCATAACCCACCCGTAATTGTCTCGACACTTGAAAATCCGCGAAACCTCCAAACGCACCTGTTGATTCATTCAATCGGTAAGAAGCACCCAACCAAAACTTTTCATTAAACAAAAAGTTGGCTGTCATGTCGTAAGACAATGGTGCACCGTTTGTTGCTTTGATCAAATAGGATGGTTTAAACTTTAACGTATTGCTCAGATTAAATACGTAACCCCCTGTAAAGTAATAGCTCAATCGCTCAAGGGCTTCGTAACCCTCATCGCGGTTTCGATCGGTATTTAATACACGTGGAGCGGAAAGTCCAAGATACCATTTATTGGTACTCCAAAATACACCCAGTCCAACATTAGGACTCCATCGATCTTCTATACCACGAATGGTCGGATCGAAGTTTTGTGATTGGCGAAAATCAGGATCCAAACTATAGCTTGTAAACCCGCCTTTAATACCAAAAGCCAATTTACCGTCTACCCCAGTCGGGATGCTATAGGAGAAATCCCCATATAAATAGGAGAAGTTCTCAGGTCCCAAATCATCTTGTATAAACGATAAGCCTAAACCTATTCTATCATTTCGAAGTGGCGAATGTATGGAAAACGTTTGTGTTATGGGCCCACCATCAAAGCCTACCCATTGGCTTCTGTGAAGGCCAACGATACTTAATGCTTCTCTACTACCTGCATAGGCAGGGTTTATAGAAATAGTATTGTACATGTACTGCGTGAATTGCGGCAATTGCTGTGCCAATCCAAGCGTACAACTTAACAACGCTATTGCGATTATGTGATGTTTCATAAGTTTCATAGGTTAAAGTTTTATTTGGTTCCTAAGTAAACTGGTCCAGTAAATGGAGGCAATCCACTATTTTCTAAGGTTATGATATAATAATACGTTCCATTTGGGACAGTATCTGCATTACCAATGGATGATTTATGGGCTTGTCCTCTCCATTCTCCCATACCTTCACCAATAGAATAGTTTTTGCCGTCAAAGATTTGAGCGCCCCATCTATTAAAGATCTGGACTCTTATTTCAAAACCACAATCGGCAGTAATACCCGTAATATCAAAACTTTCATTATAAGTATCATCATTAGGAGTAACAGCTTTGGATATTTCAATATCTTCAGAGCTACATGGGAATACAACACAGTCATCATTTATATTAATGGTTACTTCTGTTGTTTCCAAACATCCGGTCGGACTGGTATAAGTATATCGGAATACATAGTCGCCCAAGAAATCTTGATCTCCTGTAATATCCACTAAATTTGAAGGATCGAATATAGTCCCATTAAAGTTGATGTTGTTCGTAACTCCTGAAACAAAGGTCCAGCTGGCATCATCATTGAAATCACTGATATAGTCATTTAAATTAATGTCTCCATCATCTGAACATGCTTCATCTGAAATCTGATTTAAGAACTCATCAATTGTAACAGTCACGACTTGCTCATATACCGCAGTATTGTTGCATTCATCCGTCACTTCCCAAGTTCTGATGATCTCATAACTTTCGGTAACATTAGTTGTATACATGGATGATTCCGAAAATACCACAGTTACGTTTTCTGAACAGTTATCCGCAAAGCCAAGTTCAGGTGCATCCGGAATAGCATCGCAGCTCACGTTAACTGAACTTGGGAATTCAGTTACTAATTCCGGTGCTTGATCGTCAATAACAGTGATTATTTGCACTTGATCTTCCGCGGTATTACCACAGTTATCAATTAAACTCCACGTTCTTGTAATAATACGTTCATTCGGACAGTCACCTTCGGCGATGTCATCGACATAAGTAGCTGTTAATCCGTTTGAGCAATTATCGGCTTCATCGGTAACATCTCCTGTTATTGTTAAATCTTCATTATTATCCTCACAATTTATAGTGATATCTACGGGTGCAGTGAACGTAGGCGCTATGTTATCAGAGATCGTAATGGTCTGTACCTGATCGGCAGCAGCGTTGCCACAGTTATCCGATAGGCTCCATGTTCTGGTGATGACAAAGGTCCCTTCACAAGTTCCGGCCACTGGATCGCTGTCCACATAGGTGGCCTGGAGGCCTGTAGAACAGTTATCAGCCTCGTCGGTTACGTCTCCTGTAAGCGACACATCGGTGTCGTAATTACAATCGGCATCGGTAAATATCTCAATATCTGCAGGCGCTGTAAATGTCGGTAGAATATTGTCTGATACGGTTATGGTCTGTACCTGATCGGCAGCAGCGTTGCCACAGTTATCCGATAGGCTCCATGTTCTGGTGATGACAAAGGTACCTTCACAAGTTCCGGCCACTGGATCGCTGTCCACATAAGTGGCCTGGATGCCTGTAGAACAGTTGTCGGCCTCGTCGGTCACGTCTCCGGTAAGCGACACATCGGTGTCGTAATTACAATCGGCATCGGTGAATATCTCAATATCTGCAGGCGCTGTAAATGTCGGTATTATATTGTCTGATACGGTTATGGTCTGTACCTGATCGGCAGCAGCGTTGCCACAGTTATCCGATAGGCTCCATGTTCTGGTGATGACAAAGGTCCCTTCACAAGTTCCGGCCACTGGATCGCTGTCCACATAGGTGGCCTGGATGCCTGTAGAACAGTTATCAGCCTCGTCGGTCACGTCTCCTGTAAGCGACACATCGGTGTCGTAATTACAATCGGCATCGGTGAATATCTCAATATCTGCAGGCGCTGTAAATGTCGGTATTATATTGTCTGATACGGTTATGGTCTGCACCTGATCGGCAGCAGCGTTGCCACAGTTATCCGATAGGCTCCATGTTCTGGTGATGACAAAGGTCCCTTCACAAGTTCCGGCCACTGGATCGCTGTCCACATAAGTGGCCTGGATGCCTGTAGAACAGTTGTCGGCCTCGTCGGTTACGTCTCCTGTAAGCGACACATCGGTGTCGTAATTACAATCGGCATCGGTAAATATCTCAATATCTGCAGGCGCTGTAAATGTCGGTAGAATATTGTCTGATACGGTTATGGTCTGTACCTGATCGGCAGCAGCGTTGCCACAGTTATCCGATAGGCTCCATGTTCTGGTGATGACAAAGGTCCCTTCACAAGTTCCGGCCACTGGATCGCTGTCCACATAGGTGGCCTGGATGCCTGTAGAACAGTTATCAGCCTCGTCGGTCACGTCTCCTGTAAGCGACACATCGGTGTCGTAATTACAATCGGCATCGGTGAATATCTCAATATCTGCAGGCGCTGTAAATGTCGGTAGAATATTGTCTGATACGGTTATGGTCTGCACCTGATCGGCAGCAGCGTTGCCACAGTTATCCGATAGGCTCCATGTTCTGGTGATGACAAAGGTCCCTTCACAAGTTCCGGCCACTGGATCGCTGTCCACATAGGTGGCCTGGATGCCTGTAGAACAGTTATCAGCCTCGTCGGTCACGTCTCCTGTAAGCGACACATCGGTGTCGTAATTACAATCGGCATCGGTGAATATCTCAATATCTGCAGGCGCTGTAAATGTTGGTAGAATATTGTCTGATACGGTTATGGTTTGTGTTTTTACCGTAGTATTATTACAGTCATCCTTTAACGTCCATGTTCTGGTAATCACGAAAGTACCCTCGCAAGGACCGGCAGCAATTTGATCAGCATAGGTTGCCTGAATATTAGGAGAGCATTGATCTCCTTCATCGGTTACGTCACCCACAGTGTTCACAGAAACGTCATAGTTACAATCGATGTCCGTGTATATTTGTACGTCTGAAGGTACCGTAAATTCTGGAGCAACAGTATCTTGAATGGTGAAGGTAGCATTAGTTTCACTAAAATTACCACAAGCATCCATAGCCCTAAATGTTACGCTTACGCTTCCGGTCATACCACAATCATCAGACATCACATTGCCATCAACACCATAGTTGTTAGACCAAACGATGGTTGAACAGTTATCGGTAGCTGTAGCACCGGCATTTGAATTTAACCAAGCCTCGAATTCAGCAATGTTACCTGCACCGTCACATTCTACAGTTTGGTCTGAAGCCGCTGTTGTAATTGTTGGATTTTCTGTATCCTTAATTAAATAAGTAGCTGTTGTGGTACTTGTATTGTTACATGCATCTGTGGCTGTAAATGTTACTGTTATGGCCCCATTCTCACATTGTACTGAAGTATCCATGCCATAATTATGAGTCCATGTTACAGCACTACAATTGTCGGAAGCAGAAGCTCCGGCATTGTTGTCTAGCCAAGCTTGCAATAGTGCTTGTGTATCCGTATTGGCATCACATTCGATTTCGATATTTGCAGTGTTGGTGTTATCTATTACTGGAGGAATCTCATCGCTAATAACAACTATTTGTGAACAGGAAACCGTATTACCCGACATATCAGAAATTTGATACGTTCTGGTTACAGTTTCTGGACAACTTAGATTATCACTGATTTCTGAAACTAAAGAGAAACTCGCTTCATCAATAGAACAATTATCGGATGCGCTTCCTCCTGCATTTGCGAATTCAGAATAATTAGCATAGACGGGTTGTTCTGAAATGTTACAAGTTGCAGTCAGGTCCCCAGGACATGAAATGGTTGGATTTTCATCGTCAGTTACCGTTACGGTCTGTTCACAGGTTACTGAGTTACCGGATCCGTCAGTTACGGTCCATGTTACAATAGTATCACCAAGAGCGAAAGGCTCAACAGCGTCGTTT
>NZ_JAKMCP010000006.1 GCF_022662105.1 Aestuariivivens sediminis
TCCTTCCCTTCACCTTGCCTGGAGATGGTGCTGAAACGGTTAACTGTCCTGACGATGCGGTAGCTCCTGGAGCACCAACACTACAGGATACCTGTGGTAATGACCTGATGAGCGAGCTTACAGGAGACACAGGAGCCGTAGAGTGTGAGGGTACAAGAACATTTACCTATACCTTTACCGACTGTGCCGGTAACAGTGCAACCTGGGATTATGTCTACACTATAGATGATAATATCGATCCAGTAATTACGCCTTTAGATGGTGGCTATGTTTGTAACGGTGAAGTACCGGAATATTTAGAAACTACATGGAGTGATAATTGTGGTGATGGAGGTACTATTATGGCCTATGCCAATATGGTAAGTAGTGATGAATGTTCAGCAATTTATGAGTATGTGTTTAATGTGTCGGATTGTGCAGGAAATGCAGCAGAAACTGTTACGGTCGAATACATCAGCGAATGGGATAAGGTCGGAAACTGTGAAACGGCTTTTGCAAGAGCAGATGAAGGCGCAGAATGTTTTATCCCGGACTTTAAACGTTGGGGTTGGACCAATTACTTCGAATGTGAAGGCACTTATGAATTGCCGTTATATGCCGGAGCAGCACAATGTGATGTGTCTAAAGGCGCTCTTGTAGGTACTGTGACGGTTGATTACACTGGTGGTATGGTTACTGTAACCTATGGCGATTTAGCCCCTGGTTACGTTATGACCGAAGCCCATGTCTATGTAGGTTGTGAACCCTATCCTCAAAAGAATGGATCGGACACAGTTGCACCAGGACAATATCCGTATAATCCGTCCAACCTAGGTACCGTGCAGAATTATTCTGTTAAGGTTACCGATATTAGTGGACCAATATATGTGATTGCTCATGCGGTAACCTGTGAGGTTCTTTGTATGTGTTCACCTTCTGAGAGTGATTTATTATCAGAAAATGAAGGTGGAATGGTATCATTTGACGGTGGCTTTACCTGTGCAGGTGGTGGCTCTTGTGAGCCTGAACTGGTTCAAGACCTTGGAACTGTAGATTTCAAAGCTTACCCGGTACCATTTGATCAGGAAGTGAATATTAACTATTCATTCGATTACGATACCGATGTTAGTATTGACGTATTTGATATGAAGGGTGCCTTAATCAGATCATCTGAAAACACCCAATATATTAAAGGGTCTTTGGAAACCACGACTATTGATCTTTCAGGAACCGATAATCAAATGTTCTTTGTAAGGTTAACGACAGCGGAGGGAACTATTGTTAAAAAAATAGTATCGTCCAGTCCACAATAGGATATTTAACTAAATTTAAATAAAAAAGAGCCGCTCAATGCGGCTCTTTTTTTTGATGTTACTACTGTATTTTAAAATAGTTGCACTTAAATATTATTAAATTACTGTTTTAATATTTTAATGGTGTAATAACTTTTATAGTTTCTAACTTTAGCAATATAAATACCTCTATTAAAATTAGAAAGATCAATATATTCCTGAGTGGAATTAAGTTTTTTATTTAATACTTCTTTCCCAAGTACATTAAACAGGGAGATTTCGCTAAAAACTTCTGAATCTGATTTTAAAACGAGTTTCTGATTGGCTAAGTCATAGTAATGTCTAACGGAATTTAAATTCGAAATTTCCTCCGGTGTACTCAAAAGTGCTGAACTAACAGAAACATCATCAATATTTAAAATAAATTGACTTCCTGAAATATTTTCATGTCGAAATGCCAAATAAATCATATTTCCTGCAAGAGAAGAAATATCTAAACTACGAGTAACAAAGGTCCCACTTCCTCCAACTTCATCAGCATATTCACCACGCTGTACAGGACTTGATTGAAAATCAGAAATCTGATTACCGGTTGAAGCATAAACCGTGTAGTATTCGTGCGAGTATGTCGCATTTTCTCCTCTTACTTTCCAGGTAACTTGAATATTATCACCTGAATTAAAAGAAGTCAAATCAATACTATTGGAGTAAATCCAATTATCGGGGTTTAAATCACCCTGAACTGAGTTCCATGATCTAGAGGTTAAACATTTGTGTCCTCCATAGGTGGCACCATATTCTCTCCAGTACCAATTATTACCATCACCGTCCTTGTCAGAAACATTCCAACATACACCAATTACCGAAGAATCGTCAAAAGTTTCAGTAACAGGTAATGTATCATAACATTGGGCAATTAATGGGTAATTTGCACTTATAATACAAATTAATAGTAGTAGTCTTTTCATAATCAAGTAGGTTAAATTCAAGCTAAAAATACAAATAATTTACTTTTAAACGAATAATATAGTATTTTATCGATAAAAGGTTTTATTTTGTAGGGTTATGAATACATATAATTGCATTTCATCGATAACACCGGTATTATTATAGACATATTCACAAAATAAACAGGGCTGTTAATATTCCTTAATAATTTTAGTGCAATTGTTCACGATAAACTTAATAAAGGTGTTATTTTTGCACATTGCAATTTTTTTTATGAGTGTTTCCACATTAGAATTAGAAGAACGTAAAGCAGGTAAGGATTTATACAGTTACCAAAAGGGCGCTATCAACAAAATTTTTAAGGCCTTTGAAGAATCACCTGAGGATTACCATCTCTTGTATCAATTACCGACAGGAGGAGGGAAGACAGTTATCTTTTCCGAAATTGTAAGGCAGTATTTAAAGCACCACCATAAAAAAGTTCTGGTAATGACCCACCGGATTGAACTTTGTAAACAAACCTCTAAAATGCTTACCGAGTTTAACGTGGTTAACAAAGTCGTTGACAGTAAGGCTGATTTGAGCGATCAGGGAGAATACAGCTGTTTTGTGGCCATGGTGGAAACCCTAAATAACCGCTTACATGACGATAAACTGGATATTTCAGATATTGGCCTCGTTATTATAGACGAAGCGCATTACAATTCATTTACCAAGTTATTCAAATTTTTTAGTCAGTCCTTTATCCTTGGTGTCACGGCAACCCCCCTGAGTTCGAGTATTGAATTACCGATGACCGACAATTACAATGAACTTATTGTCGGGGAAAGTATAGAGTCCCTTATTCAGAACGGTTTTTTATCCCGGGCTGAAATGTATTCCTATAATGTAGGGCTTACCTCTCTGGTGGTTGGCGCCAATGGTGATTATACCGTAAAATCATCGGAAGACCTGTATACTGCCGACGATATGCTATCGAAGCTGTTGTATGCCTATGAGGAGCGTTCTAAAGGCAAGAAAACCCTAATTTTTAATAATGGTATTAATACCTCCCTGCATGTCTATGAAACCTTTAAAAGGGCAGGATATAAAATTGCACATTTAGATAATACCAATACCAAAAAGGAACGGGCCATGATTTTAAAATGGTTTAAAAACACCCCCGATGCCATTTTAACCTCCGTGAGTATATTGACGACCGGTTTTGATGAACCCACAGTGGAAAGTATTATTCTCAACAGAGCTACAAAATCCTTGACCCTCTATTATCAAATGATTGGTAGGGGATCACGTGTTTTAAAAAATAAAAACACGTTTACGGTAGTCGATTTAGGCAATAACTTTCATCGATTTGGTCCATGGGGCGATAATCTGGACTGGCAACGCATCTTTAAATCGCCCAATTATTATTTAGACGCTCTATTGAGCGACGAAGAGCTTGAAAGCAATTTCAAATATGAGATGCCCGATGAGTTGCGTGCTGAGTTTTCAAATTCTAAAGAGGTCTATTTTGATATCCAAAAAACCTATGTGGATTGTATTAGAAACGGAAAATCCTCCAAATCCGTTCTAAAACTGTCTATAAAACAGCACGCCGAAATTTGTGTCGAGAACAGCGAAGATGTTTATGATGCTTTAATTCTGGCAAAAAAACTCGGAGATGATATTGATTTTAGAATTAACCGCTATACCAAATGCATTAGCAAAAGTACCTTTAACTTTGTAGAATGGCTTAAAGGGGATTACCGAAAAAAGCTAAATACCTATATACGTCAAAATTTTGATGACGTCTATGCCTCTATTCATGGCTATCCGCCGAAGGACTGAATTCTTTATAATGACGTAAATTAAGGCGTCTCTTTCGCTAAGCACAATTTTGATCCCATGGCCTTAAATTGTTTGTTAACAATGTCTGCATCTTTTAAAAATAAGTTTACTTTTACCAAACTTTTTGGCCTATGGCCTTAACATCTTTTAAATTCCATTCATGAGTGTGCCGCGCAAAACCATTTCCATCTTACTCGCTTTTTTTGCCATTTATGTCATATGGGGATCCACGTACCTCTTGAATAAAATAGCGGTGAGTGAATTACCTCCTTTTAAATTAGCCTCTATACGATTTCTTGTATCGAGTGTTTTTATTTTCATTATTGCCAAGGTTTTAAGAGTCCGGATAACCATTACAAAGAGGCAATTTAAAAATACCATTATTGCCGGTTTTCTATTCCTAACCTTTGGGAATGGCGTAGTGGTATGGGCCTTAAAATTTGTGGACAGCGGTTTCGCCGCCCTGGAAATATCGGCACAACCTTTAGTGGTTTTACTATTAATGTGGTTGATTCAGGGTAAAAAAATATCGGCCATGTCTTATATTGGAGTCCTTTTAGGATTTATTGGAATTTACCTTTTGGTCAGTCAAAAACAATTAATCAGTCAAGACAACCAGGTCGTGGGTATGATCATGATCTTTGTGTGTATGGTGAGTTGGGCCTATGGAAGTTTATTTGTGGGCAGGGCAGATATGCCGGCTAATTACTTTGTGAATACGGGATACCAAATGTTAACGGGAGGTATTATGTTAGCTATGGCCAGTTTTTGTTTTGGTGAAACATGGTCACTGCCTTCAACATGGAGTAGTAATGTGCAATGGGCCATGCTGGGGCTGATATTTTTTGGAAGCATCATAGCCTTTACGGCATTCAATTATTTACTCAAAGTCGTTTCACCCGAAAAAGTTTCTACCAACACCTATGTAAACCCTATTATAGCCCTTATTTTAGGATGGTGGATCCTTGATGAACGAATTACATTGCAGTCCATTATAGCTGCTGTGGTTTTGCTTACCGGGGTATATTTCATAAATTCCAAACGGGTTCTGACCAAACCCAGGATTATTGGGCGCTAACCAAAAGTTACCTAAGTCTTTAGCTTATTTTATACCTATTATTTGTAATTTGCACCCCTTTAAGAATGAGGAATGAAAGTACCTAAACGAATCAACGACATTCGCAGAAACGTTATGCATCGCATAACCAAAAATATAGGTCGTTCCCATAGGGAGCCGGTATTTGGTTCACTCCATGTCGAGGCCATTAAAAACGTATTAATTGTAAGACCCAATCACCGTTTGGGAAATCAATTATTATTAACGCCCATTGTACAGGAAGTCATTAATACCTTTCCATATTGTAAAATTGATTTGTTTGTAAAGGGTGGTGTTGCTTTTCCGGTATTTGAAAATTATGATCAAATACATCAAATCATTCCGCTTCCTAAAAAGCCATTTAATAATCTGTTTACCTATATGGCCAAGTGGATAGGGTTAAGAAGAAGACGTTATGATTTGGTTATTAATGCCGACCGAAATTCCGCTTCAGGTCGATTACTAACTCAGATCAGTAAAGCCAATTTCAAAGTGTTTGGTGAGATTTACGAAAATATTCAAAAGGTACATTCGGACTACCACCATATTGCAAAGTACCCTGTTTATAATCTAAGGTACTATTTGTCTCAATTAGGCATTGAACAAGATCATAGCGATGTACCTGTATTGGATATAAAACTCAGTGAGGATGAAATATCCCGGGGGAAAGCCATTTTGGATGGCATTATTAACAACGACAAAAAGTCCATTTGTATTTATACCAATGCCACGGGAGATAAATGTTACTCTGAAACTTGGTGGGAAACCCTTTATGATAGGCTATTAGACGAATATCCGGATTATAACATTATTGAAATGTTACCCATTGAGAATATTTCAAAGATTCATTTTAAGGCGCCTAATTTTTACAGTAAGGATATACGCGAAATGGGTGCCATTATCGCAAACACATCCATTTTTATAGCTGCAGATAACGGGGTCATGCATTTAGCCAGTGCCGCTTTGACTCCAACGGTTGGGTTTTTTTCGGTAACCAATCCACTCGTTTATGCTCCTTATGGAAATGGTAGCATAGCCTTGGATACCAACAGTACAACCATAGAGGATTGGATCAAAGCCATTACTGCCATTCTCGGTATTTAAGCACTTTTTTTGGTCTGGTACGTAATATTGTTTTTGATGTGCAGCAGGTGGTTAACCACGGCAGACAATTCAAATTGCAGGTATTTTTTGTTCTTTTTGCTCAAATTGCTAATTTCATGAGCGTATAAAATGGCGTTCCCCTTTTTCACCGAAATGAAAAAAAGATCCTCTTCTGCATTTAAACTGACATTACTTCGGTAATTACTTTCAAGGAGTAACCAGAAGGATAAACTGTTAATTTGATTGAATAAGGCAAAATGCGTATCCATAACAACAGGGTTTTAAGATTTGGTATTTTAAAACTAGATAAGCGGTGTTTTGAAAGCAAAAAATATTGACAGGTGGCTCATTATTTCGGTAAAAGGCTTAGGAATAACACGTTATCCGAAAAAATATACCTTTCGAGGATATTTGAAAAAATGGTTACGAAGCACTTTAATACCTGAAGGGTATCGGAATTCTTAGTATTATATTTTGTAAATTAGTGATTGTAAAATGCTTATAAAAAAAAAGTGAGTATGAAACGTGTGATCCCCTTACGTTTTTTATCCATGCTTCTATTGGTGGCATGTGCATCGACAAAACCCACGGCTTCAGCAGAAGAATTAAAAGCTCTGGAAACCATTGTAAGCTCCGGAACTTTTGAAGTTGAATCAAATTTCGCCTACCCACAGGTGAGCAATGCGGTACAACAGGTCCTGAACTCAGGGCTATTGCAACCGGGAAGCAATGCAGGAGGCATCAGTTTAATCGGAAATCCCAATTATTTAAGGATCCGTAACGACAGTGTATTCTCTTATTTACCCTATTTTGGCGAACGCCGTATGCGGGCAGGCTATGGCTCGGGTGATGGAGCCATTCAACTTAAAAGTATCCTGAGTGATTATACCATTAATAAAAATAAAAATGGGAGTTACCGTATTAATTTTAGTGCCGATGGCCAGTCCGAAAACTATCGCGTAGTCCTTGACGTGTTCCCCAATCTCAAAACTTCTATGCTATTGAATGGGGTCTACCGGCTTCCCATTCAGTATAGTGGGACCATAAAGCAGTTAAAAATGGAGTAGGGCATGAGCTTGTGCTGTTCTATTTTGGTTGAATGAGAGAGACCCTTAAAAAGACTTAAGTCGCCGGGATGGTAGTTAAAAAACCAATTTAATCGATAAACGAAAGCCCCTGTTTTAGCGGTATGCCATGATTTATTCACTTTATCGTGTATTTCTTGAGTTCATATGATTTTTTAGGTGTTAACCTCTTCTATTATATACTTTTAACAATGAATAGAAACTGGATACCCCATGAAAACGCTATTAGCCCTAACCTGTTTTGCATGTATTGTAAATGTAAATACGTCATTTGCACAAGACGTCATCGCAAAAAATGATACGCATAGTCCACTATATGATTATTCCGAACGGCATTTAAACCATATGGATACCATTCCCGGCTTTAATGAGCAGGACAGCAAACTGAAAATATCGGGTACCATTTACTATAATGACGGTGTTACACCCGCTAAGGATGTTATTGTATATGTCTATCAACCCAATGCGGATGGTGATTTTAAAACCCATAAAACTACCAGTGGCAAAAAATATATAGAACATAGGGCATGGGTAAAAACCAATGCCGATGGCGAATATACCATCTATACGTTTATTCCCGGTGCGCCTTATGTACCGCTTACATATCCTCGTAAACGAGGTATGAAACAAATTCTTCCGGTTATAAAAGTCCCCGGTAAACCCGAATATGACTTCGATGCCTTTATTTTTGATGACGATCCGGCCATTTCTGACCGTTGCAGAAAAAAACTGGAACGTATGGACTACCAAGGCATGTTGACCCTAAGAAAAGAAGGTGATCTGTATGTGGCCGAAAAGAATATTGTGCTGAAAGATCAACATCCTGCACATACTGTGGTGGCCTCCTTGTAACCTTTCCCCAGAAATTCTCGAAATGTCGTAAAATCATTAACGACATCTCATAATGTTGCGATATATCGTAATTCCCGTTATGATATGAATTCTTCTATATAATTGATTTACAAATAGTTAAATTTATGGCATGAGATTGGAATGATAGATTTTGTTAATATCATCTATACCATCATGAAAACATGCTTCAACTTAAGATTTTTATCCTTATGCTTGGTGTTAGGCGTATTAAGTACGGTAACCCTGACCTCCTGTAAAAACAATAACACCGAAACGACCATGGTGTCTCGTAATACCATGGAAACCCCTATGGTAAAAGCCCCGGATTTCGAACTCTTATCAACCGAGGGAACCCCGATTAGGTTGTCGGACTATAGCGGTCAGGTGGTGGTTCTTCATATCGCCACAACGTGGTGTCCATACTGTAATGCCGAAGCCCCATATTTGGAGCAATTAAGCAGAGACTATAAGGATAGGGGTGTGGTGGTCTTAATTATTGACGTTAAAGAACCAAAAGCACTGGTTCAGGAAAAATGGGTTCAACAACACCAACTGAGTTTTCCTGTTGTATTAGATACGGATGGTACAGTGGCTGCCAGTTTCGCTCCCAAAGAGGTCTTACCCGAGCTGGCCAGAGATGAGATCATGCTGGCCTCCAATATTATTATTGATCAAAACGGAAACATGCAATTCATGAGTTTATTGGATACTAAAAATTTCGATTCTAAACTCATCCATGTTAAAAATAAACTCGATGAGCTGCTCTACTAAATATCGCATTTTTATACTCCTGTTTTATGCGTTAGGCTGCCTGTCATGTGGAAAAACCCCTAAAGCCAGTCATCTGTCTCAAAAGGACATAAAACATGAGCAGTTTGTGAGCTTAGTGGGCCTTGAAGTTAGTGATCACACCGCGTCTGAAGTGGCATTGAAATTTACATTTACCATTACTCCGGGTTACCACATTCAACCGGATGTTGTGGATTGTGATAATTTTATCGCAACGCAGTTTAAAATAGCACCATCCCTGAATTACGATGTAAAATCGATGGTATTTGAATTTGAACCCCGAACATGGCATATGGACCACTACCGTGACTTTAAAGTGATTTCTGAGGGTTTTACCATTAGCGTTGTTCTGGAAGGGCAACAAATGCATTTAACCGATTTGAAAAAGCACACGGCCGAATTATTTTATCAAGCCTGTGATGCCAAAAAATGTTTTTTTCCGCGGACTTTAGTCATTCCATTAGATAGGATATCATAGGCGCATAGGACCGTATCACCTTAATTTCTTATTTTTATATTTTAGTATACATTAAAACCCGCTATGGATCTCAATAGCCTATACCGGCAGTCCAAAATATGGAAATCCACACCCAAAATGCCGGCCTTGTTTTTAGGCCATGGTAGTCCTATGAATGCTATCGACGATAATCCTTTTGTTCAGGGTTTTAAAACCATAACCAAAAAAATTCCGACGCCGAAGGCCATTTTGTGTATTTCAGCGCATTGGGAAACCAAAGGAACAAAGGTTACGGCTATGAAGATGCCGAGAACAATTCATGATTTTGGTGGTTTTCCCAAAGCCTTGTATGACATACAATACCCTGCACCCGGTAGTCCGGAATTGGCTAAAGAAACCGCGCAATTAATGGCACCGCTATCGGTTACTATGGATTATGATTGGGGTTTGGATCACGGTGCCTGGAGTGTGATCAAGCATCTGTATCCCGAGGCTAACATTCCCGTGATCCAAATGAGTTTAGATTATACACAGGGACCTGAATATCATTTTACACTAGGCCAAAAGTTAAGGGTATTGAGGCACAAAGGCATTTTGATTATAGGTAGTGGCAATATGGTACACAATTTACGTCGTTTACATTTTTCGCTTAACCAGGGCTACGATTGGGCATTGGAAGCCAGGGCCTTTATCAACAATAAAATCGTCCTTCGGGATTTTAAATCCCTTTTCGATTATCATTCCAATAAAGCCTTACAATTGGCGATACCGACACCGGAACATTTTTTACCCTTACTTTATACGCTGGCACTTCAGGAAACTGATCACGACCATTTGAGTTTATTTAATGATGATTTGGTTATGGGCAGCATTAGTATGACCTCTGTATTCATAGACTAATACTATGACTGGTTTTAACCGGTTTATCAATATATTTAATCAACTATGTAGTTAACTAACTATATTTTTATTATCTTTGCGGTATAATTGTGACACATGGAAAGAGACTACATCAAAGCCCTGGGTTATAGGGCCCTGGACAATAGACTAAAGCGTATTAGCGATCGGATGGCACACGATACGAGAAAATTCTTTAAACAAATGGATATCGATGTGGAACCCAGCTGGCATTTAGTATTTAAATTATTAAGGGATCACAACAGACTCACCATGGTTGAAATTGCAGAGCAGCTTGGTTATTCCCATCCCTCGATGGTGGTCATGCTAAAAAAAATGACGGCTAAAGGCTATATCGTTTCCGAAAAGGACCCCTTGGATAAAAGAAAACAAAACATCACGCTAACCCCAAAATCCTATAATCTTCTTCCCAAATTAGAACATATATGGTCCTGTTGCGAAAACGCTATCTATAAGATGTTAAATGAAGATCTCGCTATAATTAGGCATCTTGATCGTATTGAGGCCTCCTTGAAAGCCATGTCTTTTAATGAGCGTTTTACTCAGGAATATCAGAAAACCAAATCCTTAAAACCACAACACCATGATTAATTCAAAAAACGATGTACAGCTCTCCCGACGTGGTCTTATTAAAACCCTGGGGCTCGGGATAAGCCTATCTGCACTTCCATCCTTTATGTACGCTGCAATGACGGATGTGCCACAAGCTGCATTGGACCATGGGGAACGCATTATTCCAGTAAAGGAAAAAGAACTTAATGACATGCAAAAATTTATTGAAGATTGCGTTGCGGCCAACAAGGAATCCGATCCCCAGGAAGCCGTTAAAGCGGTTTTGGCCAGAGGGGTTTACGAGCATAAAGCCATGTTAAAGGCCATTGGAGAACCAAGGGAAGCGGGTTTAAAAGTATTTCTTCGGTCCAGGGAATTGACCATTTTTGCAGCCACCTGGACCCCGCAAATGAACCTTATGCCACACAATCACCGGATGTGGGCCAATATTGGTATCTATACGGGACGGGAAGACAATATTCTTTGGCAAAGAAAAACGGATGGTTTGGAAGCTCATGATGTACGGTGTTTATTTGCAGGCGATGTGGCCACCCTTAATACCAACGCCATCCACTCGGTAACCAATCCGTTACAACGATTTACCGGTGGACTGCATATTTATGGTGGTGATTTTTTTGCCACCGAACGCTCCCAATGGGATCCTGAAACCCTTGAGGAAGAACCTTCCAATGGCGATGTGATACGGGACATATTCAATAAAGCCAATGATCAAATGCGACGTATAAAAGGGGAGTAGTTACTTCCATTAAAAAAACAACACGATGAAACGCATCTTAATATCAAGTGGCAGCCCCTATGAAGACCTTGTAGGTTTTAGCCGTGCTGTGCGTGTGGGACCCCATATTACAGTTGGCGGAACCGCCCCAATAGATACAAACGGAAAAACGGTAGGACAGGGTGATATTGCTGCACAGACCAAACAATGTTTGGAAGTGATTAAAATGGCCCTGGAAGCAGCCGGATCGGGTTTAAACGATGTGGTCAGGACCCGTATGTTCCTGACCGATATAACCGATTGGGAAACGGCGGCAGCGGTGCGTTCTTCCTATTTTAAAACCATCAAACCCGTTGATACTATCGTGCAGGTCACCCGCTTTATTAACCCGGAATGGTTAATAGAAATTGAGGTGGATGCTATTGTGGCTTCCTAAGTAATTCGGTTTCCCTGTTTTCTTCCAAAACGTTTTTGTGGTTGGTCATTTTTACATGACCAAAGTCATAAAAAATGGGACTATCCTTTTTTACCTTTAGATGTTTCTAAAGTTAAATGTCATAATCATGAAATGAGCCATAACAATTCTTGATACCCACAAGATAATTATTGGCAAACCGAAGGGTCACGACCACTTTAAAAAAATAATTGTGATGTGAGTCATTACACCTGCCTGACGGCAAGGCAGGTCTGACCGATAAAAAATAATAAATTTAAACAGATGAAAAATGCAACCTTTCCATTAGTTAAAAGAACGTGCTATTCTTTATTTACTCTTGGTTTTATCTTGTTATTAACGGCCTGTAACAATAAACCTTCAAAAGATAAAACCAATACGACTGAACCGAATAACCTGGCAAAATTTGAAACCATTTATTGGAACGTGAAAGCCATCCATCCCAACGGACAAAGCCTGGACATTAAAATGTTTGATAATGCAGGAGAAGGTTTCGACATCAAAGCCATTCAAAACTCCGATCAAGATTACTTAATGGACGTAAAAGCCATGGTCAATGATGAGATCTTACCTGTTAAGATATTAGTGAGTGAAAATCAATTTACTCCTGTGGTAGCCATTACAAACTCAGGTAGTGCCTATAAACTCAAAGCCGTAACTCCAGAAGGGGAGGAATTGGAAATAATAGGTGTCGCCAGATATGGTAACATTGTCATTATGAAAGCCCTGACCAAAAAGGGAAAGTTCTATGGTGTAAAAGCCATTTCCCCAACGGGACAACTTAATGATATTAAAGGCATAAAAGTGAATTCCCAAGACAGGGAGATGACTTTAAAAGGCCATAGCATCTATGCTCATGTAAAAGCAATGCATCCATCCGATAATGAAGATCACTTTATTCTGCCGAAGAAAAATATAACCAAAGGCGCTTACAAAAGTGATTTTGAAACCATTATATGGAATATTAAAGCAATAACTCCCGATGGTAAAAATCTGGATATAAAGGCTATTGACCCCAAAGGCAATACCTTTGATGTAAGTGCGGTGCAAGATTCCAAACAACATAGCTTCTTGAACATTAAGGTCTTTGTTGAAGGTGTTGAATTACCTGTTAAAATAATGCAAAGAGCAGCCTCAGATACCTATTCACCCATTAAGGCTATTGGACCAGACGGTACTATTTACGATATCAAGGCCTTAACGGAAGACCAGAAAAAACTGGATGTAAAAGGCATTAGTCGATCCGGTAATATCATTCATGTTAAAGCCATTAATGAAAATGGAGAGCATTATGCAGTTAAGGCTTTTGCTCCAGACGGAAAACTTAATGCCGTAAAGGGGATTAAGATTTTTGACAGACCTGTGGAGATGAAAGTACAAGACCATCCTGTATATGCGCATTTAAAAGCTATTAGCCAATAAAAATTGGAAATCATATCGACAGACCTATAGGCACCGCATTTTGTTTTACAAAACAATCGGGTGTTTGGCAGCGGCCGTTTCCCAAATTGATAGGTTACGAAATTATAGATAGGAGGATTGGTGTTACAATAACTATCCCGCAAATCATTTTGACATAATGTTGTAACGATATAAGCCTAAAGGCATTATATTTACAATAATCCTAACTATAAAATTGATGAAACCTTACACTGTCCAATTTATTTTATTTCTGACATTATGCGCATTATCCAATCCGGTTTGCGCTCAATTAACCTGGCAGGAACAACAATCTTTGAAGAAGGAGAATGAAGGCTTGAAAGCGCCCTTCAAAGGAATTACCACCAATGGAACAATTCAGGAAGGTCTTTTTAAACTGTATTCTACCGGAGTCACAACCGAACCCGTCCGGAATGCCGCTGTTGCCTTTCTCGAATCACTGGATGATGTGCAGCGGGAAAAAACAAAATTTTCCATAGATGACGATGAGTGGCGCAAATGGATGAATCAGGACTATTATGTTAGACAAGGTGTTGGTTTTATTGAAATGTCCGAAAAACAGCGGAAAGCCGCTTTTGATCTCATGGGGGCGTCCTTAAGCGCAAAAGGATTGAAATTGAGCCAGGACATTATGAAATTGAATTATACCCTGGGAGAGATCAGCGGAAATATGGAAAGATATGGTGAATGGCGTTATTGGATAACGATTATGGGCGAACCCTCGGAAACGGAACCATGGGGTTGGCAAATGGAAGGACACCATCTCATTATTAACTATTTTGTTTTAAGAGACCAGGTCGTGATGACACCATTATTTGTTGGATCGGAACCCGTCATTGCTGACATTGGAAAGTACAAAGGGGTTTCGATTTTGCAGGACGAGCAGGATTCGGGATTGAAAATGCTTAGGGCTTTGAACGATGAGCAAAAAAGTAAGGCTATAATTGCGCCGTCTACTGCAGGGAATAACGTCCTGACCGCTGCCTGGTCGGATAATGTGATACTGGACTATGCCGGTATAAAAGCATCGTCATTTACCCGTGCACAAAAGGATCAGTTACTTTTGCTGATACAACTGTATGTTGACCATATGGATGATGGTCATGCGAAAGTCAAGATGGATGAGGTACAAAAATACATTGATGATACATGGTTTGCCTGGATTGGGGGTAGCGGAGATGATGCTGTTTACTATTACCGGATTCATAGCCCGGTTATTATCATTGAATTTGACCATCAGAAACCATTGGGAACAAAAAAATTATATGGAAATGACGTCCATCGGCAACATATCCATGCGGTGGTTCGTACACCGAATGGCAATGATTATGGTAAGGACCTGCTCAGGCAACATTACCTGGAGCATCCGCATGAGCATAAATAAACCATATGCCTGCCTTTAAAGAAACAATTTTTCATAACGGCAATTTAGAGTATCACATGTTTTGGGAGCTGTTCCTTGAGAATCGCGTATTTAAAAAATTCCCGGTAATTGTACAGAATTTTAAAATTATACGAAAATCAAAACGATAAAATTTAATGACCCAAGTATTGCGTATTCTTTTAAATCTAAATACTTTCTGGAATATTTTACATTATAGAGAATTATAGCTGCACATTAATAAACACAACAACGAAGCCACAATTAGCTTGACATAATTACTATCGATATAAGTCTGCGACATTATATCTGCAATTATGTCAAATATCGCCCAAAAGCGCTATTACGCTAATTGTTGTAAAATGTCCTATAATTTATATTATGTCAAATAGAATATACAGGCATCCCTGACCCTGGCACATAAGATACCACGGATAACTTCTACTCTGTATCCTCATGTGGTTTCTTATATTTTAAATAGCCGTTACCCTTCAGTTTAAACGCTTTGTACTCTTCCTTGCTAAACGACATGAAGTTAGATGACCGTCGGTAAGCATCTTGAAAATCGGCGTACTTCTTTTTGCGGGATGTCGAGTTTTTGGTTTCCATAAGTGGTACTTTTTATGAAATTTTCAACTGATTTTCGCAATGACTTGAAGCTATACCATTGCCAAATTCTTTATAAATATAGTATTTATTCTTAAATGGTGACGTATCTTTGCATTCTATTTATCCCGAATTGCATGAAAAACCCCTCTAAGGAAAAGACACAAAAGACACGTTTACAACTCTTGCACCAGTACTATAGTTATACCGGGTTTTATGTATTTATATGGAACAGTTTAAAGAAAGCCCTTCCCATTATCACTGGCTTAGTGCTTGCTATTGTTCTCACAAATCATTTTTTTAACATCAGCGAGGGCCTGGTCTATTTAACCGAAACTTTACATCCTTTGGGTGTTTTGGGATTCTTTTTTGCTTCTGAGACCTTTTTAGGACTCATACCTCCGGAAATTTTTATCGCCTGGTCCGACAAAATGAGTTTGCCATGGTTATTTTTGTCTCTCTTGGCCATGCTGTCCTACGCCGGTGGTTTAATAAGCTACGCCTTTGGCAAAGGAATTACCCTACTTCCCAAGGTACATGATTATATGGCTCGAAAATTGGAAAAACAATTGAAACAGTCCCGTAAATGGGGTGTTTTTCTCATTGTTGTTGGAGCCCTATTGCCACTGCCCTTTTCCATTTCCTGTTTAACGGCCGGCCTCATACACGTTTCGTTTCGTAGGGTGATGCTTTTTGGTTCCTTAAGGATATTGCGCTTTTTTTTATACGGACTTGTGATCTTTCACGTCGTATAGTCCCTACCACAATTACATATAGTACACGGTGAGATGGATCGTTAGAAGATATAAAAAAAGGCTATACGATTGTGCCATGCTCCATATCGATAGCCTTTAAAATGTAATGTTATTTCAGGAATTACCCCATCTAAGGGTTAAAGCCATTCCCTAAAGAAATCCATCATTTCCTCTTTCAAATCATAATGCATTTTTATATACGTACGCATATCGTCCTTTAGGGTATTTTGTTCGCCTTGTAAGCGACCATCTATATTTTCATTGAAATCTGCCTTATAAATATTGGCCAGTTTATTCCGGCATCGGTGCTTTAATTTTGAAATGGCCGCTTTCTCAATCATAATTCTGTTTTGAAAATTTTCGATCATCATGGTGGCCTTTTTATCGTACTCACGGCTGGCTATTTCTTCCAATTTCTCTTCAAACGTATCCATTTCATCAAAATGAAACCGTAGTTCTCTTTTCCAGGTGTCCAAATTAAATTTGAGGTCACTTAAATAATTTGCTTTAACTATCATGCTTTGACTTTTAAAATTACACTTCAGCTTTTACTAATTGTTGTTGTATGTTACTTGGTACCAATTGGTACGACGAAAATTTAGAACTAAAAGTGGCCTTTCCCTGGGTTAACGATCTTAAATCAGTGGAATAGCCGTAAAGTTCGGCTGCCGGAATGGTGCATTTTAATATCTGATAACGATCCAGATTGGCAAACCCCTGAATTATGGAGCGTCGCGATTGTAAATCGGTCATGACATTACCTACCATATCTTCCGGCACCTTAACGGTTAACTCATTTGTGGGTTCCAACAGTTTAGGTTTGGCATTTAAAAAAGCCTCCCTAAAGGCATGTGCCCCTGCAATTTTAAAAGAAATATCATTTGAGTCTACCGGGTGCATTTTACCATCATAAACCATCACTCGCACATCCCTGATATAAGAACCTGTTAAAGGACCTTCCTCCATAACCTCCATAATACCTTTCATAATAGACGGCAAATAGCGTAAATCAATAACGCCACCAACAATACAATTGTAAAATACCAATTTACCACCCCAAGGTAAATCAACTTCCTCCTTACCTCTAATATTAAAGCCTTCAGGTTCCGGCATGCCTTCAATCCAGGGCTCTATTTTTAAGTGTACCTGTGCGAATTGTCCTGAACCGCCCGATTGTTTTTTATGTCGGTAATTGGCTGTTGAAGAACGCTGGATGGTTTCTCTATATTTAATTTTTGGTTTGCTATAGGTGACATTTAACCGATATTCATTAACCAACATCCAATCGATTATGGACAAATGTAACTCACCTTGACATCCTAACAACAATTCTTTGGATTCCTTTGAATAAGTTATCTCAACGGTAGGATCTTGCTTGTGAATGCGCCTCAGCGCTTCACTAAGTTTTTCGTCATCGGCCTTATTCTCCACCGATACCGCTTTTTGAATTCTAGGTTCCGGATATTGTATGGGCTTAATCGTAATTGGTTTGTTACCACTGTATAAGGTATCTGTAGTCTCTGTAAATTTCAACTTCAATGTGGCTCCAATATCCCCAACCGTTAATTTATCGACAGGTTCTCGATTTTTACCATCCATAATGAAGAGTTGGTTGATGACCTCGGTTTCTCCCGATCTGGAATTGGTCAGCTTATCATTGACATTGATTTCACCTGACTTTACCTTAAAAAAAGTGATTTTTCCCAAATTGGATTGGTAAAGGGTCTTAAAAACAAAAAGCGATGTTGGAGCGTTCACCTTTGGAACAATCTCATCGCCTTCTACGCTTTGCTGCGATTTTAAATCGGCGGCCGCAGGAGCCACATTATCAATGAAGCCCATAAGCCTTCCACTGCCCATGTCCATTAAGGCAGATACACAGAAAACGGGGAACAGATCATGGTTAAGCATACCAATTTTAATTCCCTGACGCATTTCATCCTCACTCAGGGTGCCTTTATCAAAATACAGCTCCATGAGTTCTTCGTCATTTTCGGCAGCCTTTTCCACCAGTTCATTATGCAGGGCATCAGCCTTTTCTTTTTCGCTATCCGGGATCGCTAATTTTTCCGGCTTGCCCCCTTCCGGCCCAAATTTGTAACACTTCATTTTTAAAACATCAACAATGCAATGGGCCCCATCCAGTTTAATGGGATACTGAATTTGAACCGCGTTGTTGCCCACCAAAGTTTTTATACTTTTAAAGGCATCGTCAAAATGACAATCGGGATGATCAATTTGGTTTATAATAAATAAGGTTGGCTTGTTATATTTATCGGAGTAATTCCAGATAATTTCAGTGCCAACCTCTACGCCTTGCCTACCGTTTATCACGGTGGCAATCGTGTCTCCCACCCTGATGGACGAAATAATTTCCCCGATAAAATCATCTAAACCAGGTGTGTCTATAATATTAATTTTGTAATTGCGCCATTCGGTATGTATGGGTGTTGCAAATACTGAGGCCTGACGTTCGTGTTCAACGTCATGATAATCGGATACCGTGTTCTTATCTTCAATAGTCCCACGTCTATTTATCAGTCCTGCCTCAAACAACATAGTTTCACACAATGCGGTCTTTCCACTGTTATGCGCTCCAACCAAGACCACATTCTTAATGTGCTTATCATCAAATATTTTCATAGTACCTATTCGTTTAGTTTGAAATAAAACTACAAGCTTTTAAAGTGATAAAAAATGACCTAAGTCATTTGAAAAAGTTTAATAAATTTCTATTTAGTTATATTAATCATACACGCATCGTAGGAATCCAAATTGTTTAAAACCAAATTCTGACAGCAAATCCCTATGGTTTTTAAAACGTTTGAGGCTATGTTTTTCAGTTTTCTGACTCCCGTTGTCATCAAAAAACCGATTCGCGGATTTTTTAAGGTGTCGTACACCCCCCCTTAAAAATACATTTATTTCAATTTGTATGCAATTTTTTTCCAATTTTTAAACCAAACTAAGGGGCAAATTACGGTAACGTCTTCCGGTTAACCTCCTTAAAGCGTTTCCAATTGCCGCACCGATGGGTCCCAATGGTGGTTCACCTACCGGGCCGGCATCATCCATACCTTGCAAGAGAACCACATCGATGTCTTTTGGGGCATGTCTCATCAAGGCCATTTCATACGGGCCATATACAGTGGGATACAATGCACCATCTTTAACATACATCCGCTCGTATAAGGAGGCGCTTAACCCCATAATGATGGCCCCTTCACACTGGGCCCTCACCTGATCCGGATTTACGACAACACCCGGGTCTAAGGCGCAAGTGACCTTATGCACCTTTATGTGATTATCGTCTATAGAGACTTCTACCACCTGGGCACAAGGTGTGCCGGAATCAACCGATGCTGCAAAACCCATAGCCCTGCCATTCCGTACCTCATCCTGATATCCGGAAGTCTTTACGGCTGCTTTAATTACTGCTTTCAGGCGTTGTCCCGCCTCATCATCATGGATTTGTTCCAAACGGAAATGAACAGGGTTTTTACCACTCCTTATCGTTAATTCATCCATAAAACTCTCAATAGCGAAGGTGTTGGCCAACAGGCCCAAACTGCGCCACCAACTCGTGGCAAAGGGCAAGTCCACATGCCAGGAAACAACTTTTTGATTGGGAATTCTACTATATCTAATATAAGCTCCCCTAATTGCTCCAATATCCGCCCCGATTAAAGGAAGTACAAAATGGGGTAAAATGGGTGAATTATGTGCTACATCACCGCTTGAAACCTGATGTTCTATAGCCTCAATAAGCCCATCATCATTTAATTTTGCTTTGAGAATATGATGAGTTGGCGGGCGAAACATATCATTTTGAAACTCTTCTTTTCTATTAAAGAAATATTTAATCGGTTTACCAATGGCTTTGGACATCAGGGCTGCTTGCATGGCATGTGGCGTGTGTAAACGTCTTCCAAATCCCCCTCCCAAATAGGTTGGTATAATAGTTACCTGCTCTTCCCTAAAACCGAGACACTCAGCCACTTCCTTTCTGGTGATACCGACCACCTGAGTGGAGATTATAATGGTTGCGCGATCGGCCTCAACCGAGGCTACTACCCCATTGGGTTCAAGTTGGGCATGAGCCCCTATGGGGGAGGTAAAAGCCATGGTTAATACATCATCTTCCTGTAACACCTTATCTGAATTCCCTTCTTTTTGTATGATCTGGGAACGCCCATTCCCGACCTTAATCAGGTCTTCAATATCCTTCGACTGCCAGTGACGTTCTACCTTCCAGTTGACTTTTATGGCGTTTTTGGCGTTTTCGGCCTCCATATAGGAGTGCGCAATAACGCCAACAAAATCGGATTCTTTTACAATTTGTACCACACCGGGCATCTGTTCGGCGTCCGAAGTATCGGCATCGATAAAGGTTGCCCCTATCCTATCCGGTCTTACCACGGCACCATACAACATATTGGGCATTTCGGCATCCATTCCAAAAATAGGTTTTCCAAATACTTTGTCATACAAATCAATTCTAGGGATGGGTTTCCCAATAAACCTGTAATCCTTTAATTGTTTTAATGTCGGCGAAACCTCCGGAAGTGTCCATTCGGTTACACCTTCCATTACTTCGGCATAGCTCATCGTTTTACCATTGGCGGTAAGAGTCCCGTTTGAGACCGTTAAATAACGCATTTCCACACCAAGCTTAGCTGCTGCTTCGGCTTTTATAATTTCACGAGTCACGGCAGCCAACTCTCTGAGAGGGTGCCATAAACCAGCAATGGAAAGACTCCCTCCTGTACTCAGACCATCTATATTACCACTGTCTGTACTGGCATGAACCACTTTTATTTGATCCATGGAAATTTCGAGCTCATCGGCAGCCATTTGGGCTAATCCGGTAAATATCCCTTGTCCCATTTCTACCTTTGGTGAATGTAGAATTATGGTGTTATTCTTGGTGATTTCAAACCAGAGCATGGGGTCGTTCGTATTACCTACATACAAAGCATCCGTGGTATCAACAAATTTAAGCGCCTTACGTCTTAATGCATTTCTAAAAACATAGGTCCCTACAGCCAAAACACCTATGGTACTCAAACCACCACGTATTAGAAACGTTCTTCTGGAGATTTTACCTTTACCCATGGTCTAAGATTTTAACGGATTTACAGTTTGTGATTGTAACTGGGACGCTTTGTGAATGGCCTTTCGCATTCTGTAATAGGTGGCACACCTACAAATGTTGATGATATTCCGATCTATATCCTCATCTGTAGGATTGGGAATTTTATTTAAAAGTGCTGCCGTTGCCATAATAAATCCGGGCTGACAATAGCCACACTGAGGAACAATTGCATCGATCCATGCCTGTTGCACGGGATGTGGATGTTCCGGAGTGCCTAATCCTTCTATGGTAGTAATGTGCTTTCCTCCTGCCATTTCTACCGGAAAAGAACAAGCCCGTACGGCTTCACCATCAATATGAATGGTACAGGCTCCACAGGCAGCCATCCCACAACCAAATTTAGTGCCCTTGAGGTCCAGGATATCCCTAATGACCCACAATAATGGGGTTTGTCCATCTTCTAGTTCAATGGTTTGTGATAGGTTGTTGATGGTAAAGGAAATTTCCATGGTATTCATCTTTTGGTAATTAATCTTATGGTAGAATAGCCCCTGCCTCAAACCGGGCTGTGACGGCCTTTTGATATTCTTTAAGTGTTACGGGAGGTGTCTTAGGTGGTGTACCATCGGCTCTAATATCGGGTTCCCTGGCCCATAAAACCAGCGGATGTTCTGTTAAGTGGGGCTTCAGATCTTCATGGATTCTACCCTCACTAGTGCCTTTATTTAGAATGGAACGTACAATGGCATTTCTGGTGAAGCCTTCACAACCTATCGATACTTCCGTGCCGGTTGATAACTGGGTGTATTTGATAGCTTTTTGGCTCTCGGAAACGCTTAAAAGCGCAAGGAAGGCAACAGGTGATATCTTCGAGAAAATAGCAAGCCGCAATTTGAATTTCATTAATTCAACATTTTATGATTATTTAAAGATAGCATTAGTATTTTAAAAAATAAATGAAAGGTGTTGCAATAATATGTTGTCCCTTTAGTCCTTCTTCTCAGTTCAATGATTCTCCATAAACTTTTATTAAATCTTAAATTAGTTTGAATTTTGACAGATAATTGTATTTTGAGGTGTATTTTTGCAAAAAAAAAATTGGAATGTCTTATATACGTATTTTTAGAGTGGTAGCCTTTTTGGAAGGGCTCTCGTATGTTCTGCTTCTCTTTGTGGCTACTCCCATTAAATATACTCTGGATGATCCTCAGTATGTAAAACTTTTGGGTATGCCTCATGGATTACTGTTTATCGCCTATTTCGCATTGTCCATTATTTTGAAACCAACATTAAAATGGACCAACAGGCAGTTCAACCATGTTCTTTTGGCCTCTGTTATTCCTTTTGGCACCTTTTATATTGACAAAAAATTTCTAAGTTTAAAACATGAATAACATAACCCATCTCGTTTACGATTACTTAATTAATAAAGGCTTATCCGAATCAACATCAGCCTACCTTAATATGTTCGCCTTGCTTTTTGGGTTACTTATAGTCGTTTTTATAAGCGATTTTGTTATTCGAAAATTAATTCGTGTTTCGTTTACCAAATTGGCTGTAAAGACGAAAACGAACTTTGATGATTTGTTGGTTACCAATAAGGTCCCCAGAAACATTGCCCATATCATACCGCTTTTACTTTCCATAAAGTTTATTCCGATAGTGTTTTATGATTTTCAAAATTTTGAAAACGTCTTTGAAAAAGGGTTGAAGATTTTTGCTATTGTTTTAACCCTATGGATCATACGCAGTATTCTAAATAGTATTAAGGATTATTTAAAGACGCTTCCCCGTTACAATGACAAGCCCATAGACAGTTATATTCAGGTGTTTATGATCTTTGCTTGGGTCTTAGGAATTTTTTCTGCCTTTGCCATTGTGAGTGGCATTAAATTTATTGAGTTTTTGGCGGGTATAGGAACAGCCTCAGCTATTATTATTTTAGTGTTTAGGGACACCATATTGGGCTTTGTAGCCAGTATTCAGGTGTCTATTAACGACATGGTACGCATTGGAGATTGGATAACTTTTGAGAAATACGGTGCAGATGGGGATGTCATTGAAATCAATTTAGCAACGGTAAAGGTTCAAAATTTCGATAAAACCATCACCACCATTCCCACTTATGCCCTCATATCAGATTCCTTTAAGAACTGGCGCGGCATGACGAGCTCTGGTGGCAGACGTATTAAACGGGCCCTTTATATTAAGCAAAATGGGGTTAAGTATTTAACTAAGAAGCAAGTTGAGGAGCTTAAAAAAATACAATTGCTCACCTCCTATCTGGAAACCAGGCAACACGACATCGATCAGTTTAATAAGGTCCAAGACATCGATAAAAATCTCCTGTTAAATGGTAGAAACCTCACCAATATTGGGGTATTCAGAAAATATATTGATGTTTATTTAAAACACCACTCTGCGATCAATAAGGATATGATGATCATGGCCAGGCAATTGGCCCCCACTACTCAGGGCATTCCTATGGAAATTTATGCATTCAGCAGTGATAAGCGTTGGGAAAATTACGAGTACATTATGTCTGATATCTTCGATCATTTAATCGCTGCCCTTCCCTATTTTGACCTAGAGATTTTTGAATTGCCCACAGGATCAAGCTTCAACAATACCACACAAAAAAAGAGCCTTAATTAGAAAGCGCTTTTTTTTAAATTTATTACACGCCACAATATTAATTCCTGTTACACCACCTCAGTCACAGGCCTTTTAAATATTTGCCGCTAACCAATCCCCTACTTCACTGGTCCCATAAGCCTTACCATCATTGGCAAGATCCTCGGTTACTATGCCTTCGGCGAGTGATTTATTGACGACTTCCCTTATGGCCTGACCTTCTTCCGGAAGATGAAACGCTGTTTCAAACATCATTGCAGCAGATAGAACCGTTGCCAATGGGTTGGCGATATTTTTCCCTGCTGCCTGAGGGTAAGATCCATGAATGGGCTCAAATAATCCAATATCGGTTCCCATGGAGGCTGAAGGCATCAAGCCCATTGATCCTGATATAACAGAGGCTTCGTCGGTTAAAATATCCCCAAACAAATTTTCCGTAATTAACACGTCATAGCTATTTGGCCATTGTACCAAACGCATGGCCACTGCATCTACAAACTCATAGCTAACCTCTACTTCAGGATAATCCTTTTCCATGGCTTGAACCGTTTCTCGCCACAAACGAGATGTTTCCAAAACATTAGCTTTATCCACACAGCATAACTTTTTTCTACGACTCATGGCCAATTCAAATCCTTTTTTAGCCAATCTTTGCACTTCTTTGCGCGTATAAACACAATTATCAAAAGCGGTTTCACCCTCATCTCTTCTGCCTTTTTCTCCAAAGTAAATACCACCGGTCAATTCACGTAAAAACACCAAATCGGTTCCCTCGATACGCTCTTTCTTCAAAGGCGATTTATCGATTAAAGACGGAAAGGTAAAGGTTGGACGAACATTTGCAAATAAGCCTAGTTTTTTACGCATTTTTAAAAGGCCTTGTTCTGGCCTTACCGGCGCCGAAGGATCATTATCAAATTTGGGGTGCCCAATGGCTCCGAATAATACGGCATCTGCATTGACGCATATATCATGGGTTTCATCCGGATAAGGTTCGCCTACTGCATCAATAGCAGCAGCACCGGTTAATGCAGGTTTCCAAGTAATGTCATGTCCAAATTTATAAGCAACAGCATCACAAACTTTTACGGCTTGATCAATGACCTCCGGTCCTATACCATCACCTGCTAAAAGGGCTATGTTAAATTTCATTTAAAAAAGTTATTTGTTAGATGTTATTTGTAAATCGTTTTATCGCTATTTTCTAATTAATAATAATATTCAGCATTTTTTCAGTGGCCTTTATGGCCGATACCGTCTGATCGGAATCCAATCCACGAGTTTTAAACTCCTTATCAGTACTTTTCCATGTTATAATGGTTTCACATAAGGCATCCGATCGACTTCCGGGTGGGATTCGAACAGCATAGTCTATAAGATCGGGTAAGGTCGTTTTCTTCCTTTTAAATATATTTCGAATGGCATTCATAAAGGCATCAAATTGCCCATCCCCTTGTGAATTTTCCTCATACGTTTCATTTTCAATTGTAACAGAAATCGTTGTCGAAGGTTTTAAGCCCTTTGAATGCGTCAATACATACGAATTAACTTTTACCTTTTCTTCATAGCTATTATCTAAAACATCAGAAATGATATAGGGTAAGTCTTCTTTGGTCACGACTTGTTTCTTATCACCTAATTCAATAATTCGCTGGGTTACTTTTTTTAAGTCTTCGTCATTTAACTGAAGTCCCAATTCCTGTAAATTTTTTTGAATATTGGCCTTACCGGAGGATTTTCCCAGAGCATATTGTCGCTTTCTTCCAAAACGCTCCGGCATTAAATCACTAAAATACAAGTTCTTTTTATTATCTCCATCGGCATGGATTCCAGCAGTTTGGGTAAACACATTGGCGCCAATAATGGGTTTGTTGGCAGGAATCATTACCCCTGTAAAGTTTTCTACCAATTTGCTTACCGTATACAATACTTTTTCATTAACCCTAATTTCAATTTCTGGCAGAAAATCATTAATAACGGCGATGGTGCTTGCCATTGGTGCATTACCTGCGCGTTCTCCCATACCATTAACGGTTAGATGCAAGCCATCTATTCCAGCCCTTATGGCTTCCAGAGCGTTGGAAACGCTTAAATCATAATCGTTGTGTGCATGAAAATCAAAATGCAAATCGGGATAGGCTTCCCTGATTTCCTTTACAAAATCATAGGATTCTCTGGGGGTTAAAATCCCTAAAGTATCCGGTAACATAATACGCTTTACGGGTTGCGTGGCTAAAAATTCCAAAAATTCGAATACATAGGATTTGGAATTCCGCATGCCATTACTCCAGTCTTCTAAATAAATATTTGTTTCAATACCTTTAGACTGGGCTAATTTAATCGCTTTTGAAATTTCCGTAAAATGCTGATTTGGAGTCTTTTTAAGCTGATATGTTAAATGGTTTAATGAACCTTTTGTTAGCAAGTTTTGTACCTTGGCTCCAGCTTCTATCATCCAATTTATGGAAACCCCGTTGTCCACAAAGGTTAGGACTTCGATAACATCGATAAATCCGGCCTCTTCTCCCCATTTGGTAATGGCCTTTACGGCTTGAAACTCGCCTTCAGAAACTCTTGCAGAGGCGATTTCTATTCGATCGACCTTTAATTCTTCCAAAAGGAGTTTGGCTATGGTAAGTTTTTCAGATGCAGAAAACGACACTCCCGAGGTTTGTTCACCATCGCGTAATGTCGTATCCATTATTTCAATTTGCCTTGTGGTCGCCATTTATAGCATCAAATCGTTTGCAAAGGATTCAATTTCATCTTTCATATTTTGAAGATAATCAATATCGTCGAATCCATTTAGCATATTTTCTTTTTTGTAGCTGTTAATTTCAAATGTTTCCTTTGCTCCCGTCGCAAGAATGGTAATCGTCTGCTTGGGCAAGTTTACTTCAATTTCTGTATTAGGATCTTTATAAATAGCTTCAAAAATTTGTTCTGAAAACTCAGGACTCACCTGTACCGGCAAAACACCAACATTCAAACAATTGTTTTTAAATATATCGGCAAAAAAACTTGACACTACACAACGAAAACCATAGTCGTAAACGGCCCATGCCGCATGTTCCCGAGATGAGCCGGAACCAAAGTTTTTACCGCCTACCAAAATTTTTCCACTATACAACGGGTTATTTAGAACAAAGCTTTCTTTCGGCGTATCATCTGCATTATATCTCCAATCCCGAAATAAATTATCTCCAAATCGTTTACGCTCCGTCGCTTTTAAAAAACGAGCAGGAATAATTTGATCGGTATCCACATTTTCTAGCGGCAAAGGAACTGCCGAGCTCGTTAAAACATTAAATTTATCGTATGCCATTTTTTTTGTATTCAGTCTGCCAGGAATCTGCCGGCAGATATTTTTATATTCTTTTTAAACATGTTTTTGGTAGTCAGTATGCATAATAGCCGTTTCAAAACCTTTTTTATAATAGTTCCCTCGGATCCGTAACAACTCCTGTTACGGCCGCTGCGGCAGCTACTAATGGACTTGCAAGCATGGTTCTTGAACCGGGACCTTGACGCCCTTCGAAATTACGGTTTGATGTACTTACAGCATATTTTCCCGCTGGAATTTTGTCGTCGTTCATAGCTAAACAAGCAGAACATCCTGGCTGTCTGAGGGTAAATCCTGCATTAGTGATGATATCCAAAATGCCCTCTTCCTTTATTTTATCTTCTACTTCATGGGAACCGGGAACTAACCAAGCCGTGATGTGATCTGCCTTTTTCCGACCTTTGACTATGGAAGCAAATGCTCTGAAATCTTCAATTCGCCCATTGGTACAACTGCCAAGAAATACATAGTCTACTTTTTTACCAATCATGGAATCACTCTCACTGTAACCCATATAATCCAGGGATTTTTTGTAGGTCGCCACACCGCCCTCCACATCTTCAGCATTAGGAATATGTTTAGAGATGCCAATACCCATCCCGGGATTAGTACCATAGGTAATCATGGGTTCTATGTCACTGGCATTGAAATTAAATTCCTTATCAAATACGGCGTTTTCATCCGTTTTTAAGGTTTTCCAATATGCAACTGCTTCATCCCAGGCGTCACCTTTTAGGGACAGTGGTTTATCTTTTAAATACGAAAAAGTTGTTTCATCGGGGGCAATCATACCTCCCCTTGCTCCCATTTCTATGGATAGGTTACAGACGGTCATCCGTCCTTCCATAGTCATATTTTCAAACACATCACCGGCATACTCAACAAAGTATCCCGTTGCTCCCGAAGTGGTTAATTGGGAAATAATAAATAGCGCCACATCTTTGGGGGTCACGCCTTTGCTCAATTGGCCATTCACATTGATGCGCATTTTTTTGGGCTTAGGCTGCATGATACATTGCGTGGATAATACCATTTCTACCTCCGAGGTCCCAATACCGAATGCAATAGCTCCAAAAGCCCCATGAGTTGAGGTATGGGAATCCCCACAAACTATAGTAGCACCCGGGAAAGTAATCCCATTTTCCGGACCTACAACATGAACGATTCCATTCTTTTTATGACCAAGACCCCAATGGCTAATACCATGCTCTTTCGCATTGGATTCCAAGGCTTTTAATTGTTTTGCCGATAAGGGATCTTCAACCGGTAAATGTTGGTTGATTGTCGGTGTGTTGTGATCTGCGGTTGCAAATGTACGCTCGGGATATAGCACTTTGAGGCCTCTGTTTTTTAATCCTAAAAAGGCCACAGGACTCGTTACTTCATGTATAAAATGTCGATCTATAAAAAATACGTCTGGGCCACCTTCAATTTTTCTTACTACATGAGAGTCCCAAACTTTATCAAACAATGTATTACTCATAATCGCTGTAATTGGTTCAGTTGACAAATTTATAAAATACAGCTTGTTTTCAAGCCAAATTTTGCAATCTATGCTACGATGGTCAACATTTTTAAATAATTCTTAATCATTATGTTTATATCAACCATTACGCTAATGAAATAAAGCGTTTATTGAAAATATTTTAAAGTCCAAAATTTACGAAAGCCAAGAAAAAAATTTAGTCAAAAGTGAACCTCCTTTTTTTAACCAAACTTGAATCCCTTAATGTCTCGGCATCCAAAGGTTCACAGAAATTTCTGGTAATCTTATTTTTTGAGGCTATTATATCCCAATCCACCATAGATGGTTTGATTTAGTCCGCTTCCTTTACTTTAAATTCCTTTGATTAATTTTGATTAAAAGCTAACTTATATTTATTTAAACTCATAATATTGCGTTCATTAACGATACTTTAAAGTGGTTCAAATGTTAGTGTAGGTGATTGGTACATTTAAATCACAACCCAGGCTCTTATTAATTTTCTTTATAAAATAAGCTGAGAGTAACGGAGATTCCTTTTCCATATTTTGATGAATGAAAAATGCGATTTCTTTTATTCCTAGGGATTTCCATTGTTCCAGGCGAGTTATCCAGTCGTCCAACCGTGTAAAATCGGTTTCATGATTGGCTCCAACAAACCTGATAAAAGCAGTTGTATTGGTTAAACGCATATGCAATAAATCGCGTCTACCCCCCGTATCTACCATCACATTGGAAACATTATGGGTTTCCAATAATTGGTACAGGGCTTCCGAAACCGTCCTGTCATTGTACCAATCGGTATGTCGAAATTCAATAGCAAGTGGAAATTCTTTAGGCCAATATTCAATAAAATCTACAACCCGGTCGAAATTCTTGGGTGTGAAATTATTGTGCATTTGTAAAAATACCCTACCCAGTTTTTCCTGAAGATTGGAAGCATTATTCAAAAAATGCTGTACCACGTCTTTAGTTTCGGATAATCTTTTCCAATGACTGATTTCTTGATACAATTTTGGAAAAAATTTAAACTCCTCCGGCGTTTTATTATACCAAGCAGAAAATTGCTCATTCGGGAAAATGCGATAAAATGTCGCATTCAATTCAATGGAGTTAAACTGACTGGAGTAATATTTTAATTCATCTTTTGTTCCTCTCGGATAGAACCCCTTTAAGTCGGTCCTATTCCATTTAGCACAGCCTACATAAATTTTAGGGATATACGCATCCTTCTGCCTTTCCAATACCTTAAGGGTGTCGGGGTGATCATGAGGTAATTTAAAATCGATTAGTTCGGGATGGTCTACTCGGCCAAATTTCATAAATTCATAATTAAGGTTGCACGCACTAGAAACCTGCTCTTTCCAAAGTTTTTAAAACATTAAATATAAATAAATGTTTCATGTTGATAACCTCGTTAATAATTAGAATTTTAAATGGCCATATCAGTTTTAATAATCTATAATTTTATTGAAAACACCAAATCATGAACACAAGAGACCTTAGTCTGAAACAAATGAGACCAGAAATTTTGACCAACACCATTAATGATGACATGAGTAGCGAGGAACGTTTTCAAAACCTGGTTTTGCGACCGGTTATAAAGTTACAGAATGATTTGTTTATTGGTGTTTTTAAGAATTATATTACAAAACACAAATCGGTGTTTTATGGTCTTACCTTGCAAAAGCGAATGGATTATATTGAAAACGCCATCCATAAGGATATGAAATTTAGAAATTCTTTAAAGGGTATGGTAATTGGCCAGTTTACCTTGGAGGAATATGCTATTTATATTGAAAATTCCTGTGCTTTAAATAAACGCATGATGAACCTCGTCAAGGAACGCCTGCTTAGCAATATTCAATTATTGGATAAACCTGAATTCTTAACAGCGGTTTAGTTATTGGATTAGTGGTACCCCATTTAAATCGGTAGTCAGAACATCGCTCATATAGTCAAAATAGGGTCGAATTGCTTTGAATGCATGATCTACCTCATTAATGAAATTATTATCCAAAACCTGATTATCCGCAAACGTTTTAATAAAAATATATTGTTTCTTTTTTATTAAATCGATGGCTTTATGGTCTCTGTCAAACCCTTTTGGAGCTGTTTTTACTTCGTCACCTACCAAACCTCCCCAAACGCTTTTAAAGGTTTTCTCATTGATGATTTCTCTTATGTAATCATCATCCATTTCGAATTCCTTTCGGATCCGTAACAAGTCCGCCGGAGCAGGTTCCCAAAACCCTGTGGCGATAAAGCTTTCGTTATTAGGTTGGATATGTAGATAATAACCACCTCTTAATTTAGGCTTTGTTCTATGAAAGGAACCACCAAAGTGTGTTTTATAAGGCAATTTGTTTTTTGAAAAGCGCACGTCCCGGTAAATACGGAACATTTTCAATTTATCAATGTCGTCGTGTTTGTTGAGATTTGCCAGAACAGCATTGTAGACTTCCTTTACTTGGGCCTCGATAGCTTTGAATTCCTTTTTATTCTCATTAAACCAGTCACGGTTATTGTTTTTTTCCAATTTTTTAAAAAAATCTAAGGCTGATTTTGGTACTGTTGTATTCATAGTATGATGTTTTAGAAACACATTGCTTTACATTGATCTATTCTTCTGGAAGTAATCATTAAAGAACAGTGTTTGATATTTAATGGCATTAGTCCAATAGGTCCAGTTATGCTTACCCGGACGTTCAATAAAATCATGCGCAATGTTTCTTTCAATCAGTTTTTTATGCAGTCTTTGGTTGGCATCGAAAAAGAAATCATCATGGCCACAATCAATAATAAGTTTTAAATCGCCGTCCAATAAATGTAAGAGGTTGATCACTGTATGGCTTTCCCATACCTCCTTATTTTCAGAATATTTACCCAGTCGCTCACTGAGGTTCCAATTATTTGGGAACGGACGAATATCAACGCCACCACTCATACTTCCTGCGGCGCCCCATATATCTTGATGTCTAAACGCCAGATAAAGTGCGCCGTGCCCTCCCATACTTATACCTGTTATAGCGCGTCCCGTTTTTTCTTTTATCGTATTGTATTTATTGTCTATAGTAGTTACAAGCTCCTTATAAATATAGGTTTCATATTTCATGGTGCTATCTATGGGACTATCAAAATACCAGCCGGTAACTGCGCCATCTGGACATACAATAATCATATTATAAGTATCTGCAATATTTTTGATATTTGGTACCGTGGTTACCCATTTTGAAAAATCATCACCAGCACCATGCAACAAATACAATACAGGAAATTCATCTTCTTGAGAAGCATAGCTGTCTGGAAAAATCACAACATTCTTTATAGGTTTGTTCATGGATTGACTCATTACCGTTAGCGTATCTACCTGTGATGCCATCATATGAAAACAATTGCATAGCATGGCAAAAAGAACGAGTTTAATTTTCATCTATTATTGATTTGATTAATATTATTGTATGCAAAGTTGAGAACTTAGCTAGGTAATGAAACCAAAGGTTTCAATAAAATTTTCCTCGAATATAATCTAAATTCTTAAGGTACTCAATACATTAAGAAGTAGAAATGTAATTAGATTGGCATGACTAGACAACAAGACAAAGGAAACCTAAAAAAATAAGCTTAATCAAAGTCGATATATTTCAGAATTAACCCAGACGCCGGTGCTATATAATTCATTTTTATTTCACTATCGGGTAATAGGCTCTTTTTAATATCCTCTAGCTTCAAATTTCCCTTACCCAGGTCAATTAAAGCTCCCATCATCAATCGAATTTGATTTCGCATGAACCCTTTGCCCCTCACTCGAAGGAGATACGATTTTTCGGGAAAATAATTAGCCTTATAGATGCGATTGTCAATGAGTTCACATCTTAAAATCTCACGATCGTAAACACCAGTGTTAGTAGGTTTATAGCAATAGGATTTAAAATAATGTTCACCCTCAAACAGTTTGGCACCTTGTTTCATGATATCGATATTTAAATCGTCTAAAATAGTGGTCATAATAGGAGCACAAAAGGGATGGCACTTTGCTCCATAGGTAAAAAGATAATGGTATTCTTTTGTTTTTGAATGCTGAATGATATTGAATTTCTCATCAACTTCCTTAATGTCAAGTGCTCGAATGTCTTGCGGAAGGTTATAATTAAACAAAGTCAAAAAGGCTTTCTCATCTTTGAGAGGTTCCGACAAAAACAGCTCAAAAGCGGCATTTTCTGCAGACACCATAGCGTCCGTACGTCCGGCGCACAGACTTTTAAACGGTTTACCCTCCAGTATAAAATTTAAGGTTCTGTCTACCATTAAATGAAGTGTTTTCACATTGGGCTGCTTTTGCCACCCATGAAAACGGTAGCCCAAATACTGAATGGTAATGACGTAATAGAATTTTTTCACTATAATGACTAATGTTCACGTTTTAAGGTGTGGTTTCATCCTTTAACCTTTAGTTACTTAAAATCTCTAACTTAAAACCTTACTTATGCCTTGTTTTTAATTCCGCTTCAATATCCTTTAAAGTAAACCCTTTAGCTTGCAGTAACATAAGATAATGGAATAGTAGGTCGGCCGATTCGTATAAAAACAAGTCGTCGTTATTATTCATCGCTTCAATAACGGTTTCCACAGCCTCCTCTCCTACTTTTTGTGCCACTTTATTGATGCCTTTAGCAAATAAACTGGCCACGTAAGATGTTTTGGTATCGCTATTCGCAACGCGTTCGGCTATAATTTCTTCTAAGGTTGAGAAAAAACCATATGTGGCCTTATTATCTTCGCCCCAGCAGTTATCGGTTCCTTTATGACAGGTGGGTCCCGTTGGATTGACTTGAACCAGAAGGGTATCCTTATCACAATCATTTGCAATACTTACCAGATGTAACACATTACCGCTTTCTTCACCTTTAGTCCATAAGCGTTGCTTGCTTCTGCTAAAAAATGTTACTTGTTTTGTTTCAATAGTCTTTTGGTACGCTGCTTCATTCATATACCCTAACATTAATACTGTTTTGGTTACGGCATCCTGAATGATTGCAGGTACCAATCCCTTGGAATCGTATTTTATTTTCATAATTCTATTTTGTTCCACATTTCCACTACCCCATTGGATAGACTAAAAGTCGGAATCTATAATTTAAATTCTATTTATTTGGTTTCCGATTGCACACCGGAATTCTCTCGGAGTACTCAGCACAATAATAAGAGATAACCATTACAGTCTAACCTCAATATTGTGAGCTTTTAATTCATGTTTTAATTCAAAAATAGGGATTTCTCCAAAATGAAACACACTTGCTGCCAATGCGGCATCCGCTTTACCTTCCTTAAAGGCATCAATAAAATGTTGCACATTTCCTGCCCCCCCCGATGCAATGATAGGTATGTTCAACTTGGCTGACAATTGTGCCAGTGCCCTATTGGCAAAACCATTTTTAGTACCATCGTGGTCCATGGAGGTAAATAATATTTCGCCGGCACCACGTTGTTCAACCTCTTTGGCCCATTCGAATAAATCTATTTCTGTGGGAATACTTCCACCGGCTAGGTGTACTTTCCAATCCCCATCAATTTGCTTGGCATCAATGGCAACCACGACGCACTGGCTTCCAAATTTATCCGCGAGTTCATTAATCAGTTCAGGGCGTTTAACAGCCGATGAGTTAATAGAGACCTTATCCGCACCACATTTTAATAGCGCATCTACGTGTTCGACACTCGAAATACCACCGCCAACCGTAAAGGGTATATTAACCTGCTCCGCTACATGTAATACCATATCCAACACTGTTGCTCGTTCCTCTAATGTTGCCGATATATCTAAAAAAACAAGTTCGTCTGCTCCACGTTCGGCATATTGCTTTGCGAGAGCCACCGGATCACCGGCATCGCGTAAATCCACAAAATTAACGCCTTTTACGGTACGTCCGTTTTTAATATCTAAACAAGGTATAATTCGTTTTGTTAACATTGATTTATTTTAATGTTACTATATCTTATGAAAGGTCAAAATAATGTATTATGCATACTAAGGACTCTATTCTTTCATAGGTCACGTTCAAATGAATTTTTCTAATTGTTTTAAACTGATTCTATTCTCATAAATGGCTTTTCCAATAATAACACCTTCACAACCTATGTCCTTCAAAACAGGTAATTCATCAATATCGGAGATGCCCCCAGAAGCAATAAGTTTAATGGATTGATCACTACTACTGTTGGTACATTCTGCGATAATTTGCTGATACAATGTTACAGAGGGCCCCTGAAGCATACCGTCCTTTGAAATATCAGTACAGATAACATATTGAACACGCTTCTTTTGATAGGATTTTATAAATGGAATCACATCCTCTGTACTTTGTTCTTGCCAGCCACTAATGGATATTTTACCATGATCGGTATCGGCCCCCAAAATAATTTTTGCGGTTCCGTATTTTGCGATCCATCCTTCAAAGGTTTTGGGATCATTGACTGCAATACTGCCGCCTGTAATCTGCCTGGCACCCGAATTAAAGGCAATGTGCAGATCTTCATTGGTTTTTAAACCACCACCAAAATCAATCTTTAAATTCGTCTTTGAAGCAATTTGTTCCAAAACTTTATAATTGACTATATGCTGAGCTTTGGCTCCATCCAGGTCTACCAAATGCAAATACTGAATCCCCGAATCCTCAAATGCCTTTGCTATTTCCAAAGGATTTTCACTATAAATTTTTTTTGTACCGTAATCCCCTTTGGTTAAACGAACACACTTCCCCTCAATAATGTCTATGGCCGGTATAATTCTCATATGTTATGTCTCTTTAGGCCTCTTTGGTTTTTATTGCCTCAAAGGTCTCAATTTATATTATAGTTCCAGGAAGTTTTTTAAAATTCTTTCTCCTGCCACACTGCTCTTTTCCGGGTGAAATTGTACGCCATAAAAGTTTTCATGCCGTAATGCAGAGGCATAATTTATGTCATAATCGGTTGCCGCTATGGTTTCATCACAATGTTCAGCGTAATAACTGTGCACCAAGTACATATACTCGTTTTCTCTAATCCCTTTGAATAAATCCGATTTTAAATTTTTTATAACGTTCCATCCCATTTGGGGAACCTTCACCGAATTGGAAAATCGTTTCACCTTAGTTTGAAATATCCCCAACCCATTGGTATGCCCTTCTTCGGTATGCAGACACATCAATTGCATGCCCAAACATATCCCCAATACCGGTTGCTTGAGGGATGGTATTAATTTGTCCAATTGACTTTCTTTAAGCATAGTCATGGCAGAACGTGCTTCGCCTACGCCAGGAAAAATAATTTTATCAGCTAATTTAATTTCCTCGGGATTCTTGGATAAAACGGCATCATATCCCAAACGATTAAAGGCAAATTGTATACTTTTAATGTTACCTGCACCGTAATCTATAATGATTAATTTCAATTTAATAATATTAAAGTTAGACATTATAAGTAAAAGGATTTAAACCTTTACACTTGTTGTATATACTATTTACCTTATAACATTCCTTTGGTACTTGGCAAAAACATCTTATTGGCATCTCTCTTTACGGCCATTTTGATGGCTTTGGCAAAGGCCTTAAATATGCCTTCTATTTTATGGTGCTCGTTGGTGCCTTCTGCTTTTATATTTAAATTGCACTTAGCCCCATCGGCGAAAGATTTAAACAAGTGGAAAAACATTTCTGTTGGCATATCCCCTATTTTCTCCCGTTTGAATTCGGCATCCCATTCTAACCAATTTCTTCCGCCAAAATCTACTGCGACCTGGGCGAGGCAGTCATCCATGGGCAAACAAAACCCATAGCGTTCTATTCCCAGCTTATTACCCAATGCTCTGTGAAACAATTCCCCTAAAGCAATCATGGTATCTTCTATGGTATGGTGCTCATCGACCTCCAAATCGCCCGTAACCTTGATAGTTAAATCCATGGCACCATGACGTCCTATTTGGTCCAACATATGATCGAAAAATGCCAGTCCTGTACTAATATTATTTTGTCCTGATCCATCCAGGTTTAGTTTAATATAAATCTGGGTTTCATTAGTATTTCGAGTTATCTCAGCCACGCGATCCTTTAGTTTTAAAAACTCATAGACCTTTGCCCAGTCAGTCGTAGTAAGTACAATGTGGTCCAAAATGTCCGGTCTGGAGGACTCTATTTCATTGGAGCCCACACCTGTCTTTTCATTTTCTGATAAAAGGATACCTTTTGCTCCCAAGTTTTTGGCCAGTTCCATATCGGTAATTCGATCCCCTAAGACATATGAATTTGCAAGATCATAATCTTTTGAAAAATAGTGGTTCAACATTCCTATCCTTGGTTTTCGTGTTGGTGCATTGTCTTCAGGTAGCGATCTATCTATGTGAATTGCCGAGAATACCACCCCTTCTTTGGCTAATGCATCAATGATTTTATTATGTGCAGGCCAAAAGGTATCCTCCGGAAACAGCTCAGTTCCCAGTCCATCTTGATTGGTAACCATAACTAATTCGTAATCCAATTCGCTGGCAATTTTTGCCATATATTGAAATACTTTGGGGTAAAACTCCAATTTTTCCAAACTGTCTAATTGATAATCCACAGGTGGTTCTAAAACCAATGTGCCATCCCTGTCTATAAACAATACCTTTTTACTCATTATTTTAATTTCTGTCTCGACTGTTGCTATAAATTAACTCCAGCAAAGGTCGTTTTTTAATACTCATTTATGTTTGTTTGGATTCGGCATGAACCGCGAAGGTTACAATGATTATGCCGAATAGCCCATTAACTTAATTCATGTAATGCTGTAATTAATGCTTTATTTTCATTGGCAATGCCAACGGTAAACCGTAAACAATTTTCGCAACCGGGCTGGGTCGATCTATTCCTAACCACTATACCCCTTTCAACTAACTGATGATATCGCATTGTAGCATCGTCTACCTTGACAAGTACAAAATTGGCATCCGTAGGATAAACTTTAGTTACGAAAGAAATTTTATGCAACTCGTCGATTAATCGGTCTCTTTCATTTAAGATGGATTTAATTTGTTGCTCAGTCAAGGTTCTATTCTCTAACTGCTCTATGGCTCTTTGTTGTGTTAACTCATTCACGTTATATGGAGGCTTAATGGTATTCAATACTGAAATAATGATTTTGGAAGCGTAACATATACCCAGTCGAATGCCGGCCATTCCGTATGCTTTGGATAAAGTTTGTGTAACAATTAAATTGGGATATTCGTTTAATCTGTTAATCCAACTGGGCTGTAACGTAAAGTCAATATATGCCTCATCTATAACCACAATACCTTGAAAGTTTTTGATTAATCTCTCTATGGATTCTGGTGAAAAACTATTCCCGCTAGGATTGTTAGGAGAACATAAGAATAAGAGTTTGCTATTCACATCAGCCATGGTCAAAATTTTGTCAACCTGTGGTTGAAAATCTTTGGTTAACGGCATTTCCTTTATGGCCACGGCATTGATATTAGCCAATACACCGTACATGCCATAGGTAGGTGGTAAGGTAATAATATTATCCTTGTTGGGCTCACAAAACGCTCTGAATATTAAATCCAACACTTCATCACTTCCATTTCCTAAAAGAATATGGTCTTGAGAAAGCCCTTTTAGTTCAGATAAAAGGGTTTTAACACGTCTCTGTAAGGGATCTGGGTACCGATTAACACCATTTTCAAATGGATTCTCATTGGCGTCTAAAAACACCATATTCTCTTTAAAACCTTGAAATTCATCTCTGGCCGACGAATACGGTTTAAGGTTTTTTATGTTAGGTCGTATTAAATCTAGAACATTCATTTGTTTATCATTAATATGCCAGGATCACAATTAAACAAGCAACGTGTTATGATTGAGCATGGCATTATTTTTTTAAATCCTTTAATCGGATGCTTACTGCATTTTTGTGCGCTTGCAAGCCTTCTGCTTCGGCCATTAGCTCAATAGTTTTTCCTATATTTAAGATACCTTCTCTGGAAATTTTTTGAAAGGTCATACTCTTTAAAAAACTATCCAAATTAACTCCGGAATAGGCTTTACTAAATCCGTTAGTCGGTAAGGTATGGTTCGTTCCGGAAGCATAATCTCCTGCACTTTCAGGTGTGTAATCCCCAATAAAAACCGATCCTGCATTTATAATGCCATTAACAAAAAACGCTTCATTTTTACTACATATGATAAAGTGTTCGGGGCCATACATATTAATCAATTCTAATGCGGTATTATCGTCTTCAACATAAATTAACTTAGAATTTGAAATGGCCTGTTCTGCAATATTCCGTCTTGACAACACCTGAAGTTGCGTCTGTATCTCCTCTGAGACCATGGCGATCATGTCTTTAGACGTAGACACTAAAATTACCTGGCTATCAGCACCATGTTCGGCCTGACTCAACAAATCCGAAGCAATAAAACCAGCATTTGCATCCTTATCGGCGAATACTAAAAGTTCACTCGGACCTGCAGGCATGTCTATGGCTACCCCATATTTTGTTGCTAACTGTTTAGCGACAGTAACAAATTGGTTTCCAGGTCCGAAAATTTTATAGACTTGCGGTATACTTTCAGTGCCAAAGGTTAGTCCAGCTATCGCCTGGATACCTCCAATTTTAAATATTTTTGTGACGCCACAGAGGCTGGCAGCATATAATATCTCTGGGGCTAACTTTCCCGATTTGTTTGGTGGAGAACACAATATAATTTCCTTACAGCCCGCAAGTTTAGCCGGAATGGCTAACATTAGAACGGTTGAAAATAATGGTGCCGTTCCTCCTGGGATATATAACCCAACACTTTCGATAGGCCTTTTTTCCTGCCAGCAACGCACCCCCACTGTTGTTTCTATATCAATGGTTTGCGTTCTCTGAGCTGCATGAAATAATTCTATGTTTTGTTTTGCCCTTTTAATGGCGGTTTTTAGCGCTTCTGAAATCGTTTTAGAGGCTTCTTCAATGTCATGAAGAGAAACTAAATTATCCTGTATAGTGACACCATCAAATCGTTCCGTGTAGTTTCTAACGGCCCTGTCTCCATATTCCTTTACATCCATAAACACTTCGTTTACAACCCCTTCTATATCGTCAATGGTTTGTGTTGGACGCTTCAAAATATCCGCCCAATTTACTTTATTTGGATTATCAATTATTTGCATGGTTTTAATTTTAAGAAAAACAGGGAATGGCTTACTACAAGGTGACAGCAGTTCATCATATACTAAAGTACCATTTTTTCTATTGGACACACTAAAATGCCTTGCGCTCCTTTATCCTTTAATTCATCAATAACATTCCAAAACTCATTTTTACTAATTACGGAGTGTACAGAGCTCCAACCTTCCTCAGCTAAAGGCAAAACCGTTGGACTTTTCATTCCGGGTAAAACACTTATGATATCCTTGAGTTTATCATTGGGTGCATTGAGCAGAACATATCTCGAATTCCTGCCTTTTAAAACTGACTGGATTCTAAACTGTATGGTTCTTAAAATCGCTTTCTTTTCTTCACTTAATACCGGTGATACAGCAAGTACTGCTTCCGATTTTAATATCGTTTCAACTTCTTTAAGGTTGTTTTTAAATAAGGTACTTCCACTAGAAACAATATCACAAATCGCATCGGCCAAACCAATATTTGGTGCAATTTCCACCGAACCGTTGATAATATGCAGATGGGCATTAACGCCTTGCTTTTCTAGAAAGCGTTGAACCGTAACCGGGTAAGATGTTGCTATACGCTTGCCCTCCAAATCCTTTATATTGCCATATTTTACGGATTTAGGCACGGCAATACATACCCTACATTTCGAAAACCCCAGTTTTTCAGCGATACCAATACCTTCTCCCTTTTCTATTAACACATTTTCCCCAATAATGGCAGCGTCCACAACACCATCCTTCAGATATTGGGGGATATCACCATTTCTTAAATAAAACACTTCTACCGGAAAATCCCTTGCGGAAGCTTTTAACTGGTCTTTACCATTATCAATGGATATACCAATATCCTTTAAAATTTGCATGGAGTCTTCATTTAGACGTCCGGATTTTTGAATTGCAATTCTTAATTTACTCATTTTTCTATTTGTTATGAGTTTGAAACAATCGGGTTAAGTTTTTAAATGAAAAACCCGCTTGATTGTCTCAAACGGGTTTATAAATATCTTGATTTTATTCAATACATTTTCACTTCGCCTGAGAGCAAATTTGAAAATGATGATGTGTTAGAATAAAATTCATATTAAATTTTGAGCTACAAATATCTATAATTAATCCTTAAATAACCAAATAAAATAGGTCAAATTTAATAATATTAGAAATTCAACATTTTTTTTATTGCATTTTTACCTAAAACGCAACAGAATTCTAATATCATTAAAATTTTAATTTATTGATTTCCCAGAATAATGGGTAAACCACTATCACCAGAACCAATAACGACAACTTTGCTATTGGGTGACTCCGCTAATTTTATTGTGGCCTCTATACCTTTGTCCTGTAAAATTTTATCGGTTAAAGAAGCGCTTAATATCCGGTTGGCATCCGCTTTTCCTTGTGCTTCAATAATTACTTTTTCTGCCTCCTTGGCCGCCGTAACCAACCTAAATTCGTATTCTAATGATTCTTGTTCTTGTTTTAACTTACGCTCAATAGCCTCCTTAATGGTTGGTGGAAGGGTGACATCCCGAACTAAAACTTCATTAAGCTGCACATATTGCTTTTCTAAAATCTTTTTTGTTTCTACAAAAATCTCATCTTGAATGGCATCCCGCTTACTAGAATACAATTGTTCCGGCGTATAGCGACCGACCACACTTCTTGCTGCACTTCTAATTGCAGGTTGAATAACACGTTGCAAGTAGTTCTCACCTAAAGTTTGATGCAGATTACCTAAATCCTGGTAAACGGGTTGATACCAGGCAGAAGCATCAATTTGAATTTCCAATCCATTGGATGACAATACTTTCATTTTTTCAAAAAGTTCCTGTTGACGTACTTCGTAAACATAAACCTTATTCCACGGGGCGACAATGTGAAACCCTTCCCCTAAAGGATCCTTATCGGTTACAACACCCCCTCCAAAGGTTTTGTAAAGTACCCCTGCTTCACCGGATCCTATGGTTACAGCAGATTTTGACAGTATAATAACAAGTACTATGACTCCAATTATAAAAGGTAGTGCAATTTTTGGTAATTTTTCCATTCTATATATTTATTTAAATTAATCCGTTATATTTTCTTAAAAACCACTCAGCTGACAGGCTGAATACAATTATTGAAAGTAGATATTTCCAATCTATCAAAGGTAAGCTATTTTTATGGCTTTTTTGAATGGGCAAAAAACGATTATCGTTTAAAAGGTCATTAACTAAATTATTTGCTTCATCAATAAAATAACTTCTTCCTTCACTGCGAGCAGCCAATCGCTGTAATTTTGCAACATTCGCATTTAAAAATTGTTGTTCCACATTGTACTCCAGAATTCGAAAGCTGCCTGACGTGGATAGGTTTTCATGGGCTGTTTTAACTGTAAAACTGTATTCTGATGGCCTTAAATTGCTTAAATCAACTTCGTAATTATTGTTTTTCAGAACAAAGGGAAACGTTTTGATTTCTTCAGAAATGTTATCCTTAACCACAATAGAGATTGATTCACGACTATCGAACTGATAATTTTTATCAAAAAATTGTGCTTTTAAAATAACACCTGTATTGCCATCATAAAATGTTTCATATTCAAGATTTAAACGATTCCGTTGGGTATTGGACGCTAAATACTGGATGATTTTACCAACAAAATCATCAAATTCATTAAAAGACTTATAATTGAGATAACTCTGGGCCCGCCATTGCCAAATGTTTTCTCCAAGCAGTAGAACCTCTCTTACATGGTTAGATTCCATGGTTGCCAATAATGGCTCATCGGTAGGTATGTTGTTAATCGTTTTGTCTAAAATTGTTTCGTAAGGCGTTTTAAATTCGATGCTTCCATAATAGGATTTTAATGGCGGCAATGTTTCAAAACTAATATCTTCAACTAAGAATGGCGAAAAATTATTATTCAGATCTGCTTGATAGTACTCATATTGTCCGGATATTTCAAATTGATAATTTTTACTAATTCGATTTAAAAAATTCAAGTCCGTATTTGGACCAATAACCATTAATTTATTTTTACCGACCTTATCCAATGTTTCGATTAACAACCGAAATGCTCCATTGGGCTGATATAAAATAAGTAACTGAAAATCATCTATTTGCTTTATTGCCTCCTCAGGATTTAGAATCAAAACAGAACGTTGTTCGTTATGCTCTATACTTTTCTTAAAAGCGCCCAGGTCTGGATGCAAAATACTACTGACAAGAGCAATTTTAGTTTTCTGATCCATCACTTCAACTGCAAAATCTTTTGAATTATTTATTTTATTTTTTTCATTATCAATTGGCAATAAGGTCGCTTTATAAGTCCCCACTCCTGTTTTTAAAGCCGGTAAAGTAAAACTTAAAATTTTTGAATTGTTTAAATTATTAAAGCTAACATTTTGTGAAAAAACCGTGATGTTACCTTTAGTTACAATGAATTTGGAATTAATAGTTTCAGTTCCATTATAAACCAATATGGCCTCTATGGGGAATTGATTTTTTAAAAAAGCGTATTTGTTAACATTGAGCTGTTGAATTTTTAAATCGGTATAGGTTACTGTATCACCTAAGATTACCGGATAAACCATTTGATTGTATTTTGAAATCGAAAACTCATAATCATTACCGTAAGTTTGATTACCATCCGTAATTAATAGGGTTGGTGATATGGTTTGTTTATAAATCTGCCCCAATTGATCAAACACATTATCTATGTTGGTTTGATTTTCTAAAAATGTAAGCGAATCTGTGTTTTTAAATTCTTCACCAAACGTATAAAAATCTAAATCGAATTTACGTTTTATGGATTCATTCTCCGTAATCTCCTGAACCAAATTTTTGACCTTTTCTTGCTGATTCAAATACCGAATAGAATTTGAATTATCTATAGCTATAATTAAATGAGGCTTTTCGATTGAAACGGATACCTGATCAAATTTAGGGTTAATGAGTAAGAGCAGAACTGAAAATAAGGTAAGAAACCTTAAAATTAAAAAGAGCAAGCTCAGTTTGGTAATGCTCTTTAATTTAATTATATATTGAAACCCTGCTAATAATAAGGCTAAGATTCCGGATAATATAATATATAAAATAGTCTCTGTGTTCATGAATTTACGACTTTTGAACCTTATCAAAGGCTCAGGGCAGGTTTTTTGCTTAACGATTTATTGATTGTCAAATCGTACTATGTAACCCGTAATTTAAGTCAACATTCCACCATCAACATGTAGTGTTTGTCCCGTAACATAGGCACTCATATCACTGGCTAAAAAGACACAGACATTGGCAATATCTTCCGGCGTTCCTCCTCGTTTCAACGGAATAGCATCACGCCAACCTTTGACTACATTTTCATCTAATTTTGCAGTCATTTCGGTTTCAATAAATCCTGGAGCAACGACATTACTTCTTATATTTCTTGAACCTAACTCAAGTGCAACGGATTTGGAAAACCCAATAATTCCAGCCTTGGAAGCTGCATAATTGGTTTGGCCTGCATTGCCTTTAACACCAACCACCGAACTCATGTTAATTATAGATCCTTTACGTTGCTTTAACATGGTACGCTGTACGGCTTTGGTCATATTAAATACCGATTTTAAATTAACCTCAATAACGGTATCGAAATCCTCTTCACTAATTCGCATTAACAAGTTATCTTTAGTGATACCTGCATTATTGACCAAAATATCAATACTTCCAAATTCGGCAACAACGTCATCTGCCAGTTTTTGAGCTTCGACAAAACTTGCCGCATTACTTTGATAGCCTTTAGCTTTAATGCCTTTAGCTTTTAATTCATCTTCTAATGCTTTTGCCGCTTCAACAGAAGAGCTATAAGTAAACGCCACATTGGCTCCCTGGTCTGCAAATACTTGGGCTATGCCCTTGCCAATTCCCCTACTCGCTCCTGTAACGATAGCTGTTTTTCCTTCTAATAATTTCATATTCGGTATTTATTTTTTAGTAAAACGGTTAAAGTTCAAATATACTAATAACAAAATTGTATATATTAAAAAACCCCACAAAATTGTGAGGTTTTTAGCTTTAAAAATAAGTCGTTAAGCCATGACTTCGGCTACTTTTTTTCCAATTTCGGCAGGTGAATCGACAACATGGATACCACAAGATCTCATAATTTTCTTTTTAGCCTGGGCAGTGTCATCACTACCACCAACTATAGCGCCCGCATGTCCCATTGTACGTCCAGCTGGAGCTGTTTCTCCTGCGATAAACCCGACTATAGGTTTTTTGCTTCCACTCTCTTTATACCAATTGGCAGCGTCTGCTTCTAATTGTCCACCTATTTCGCCAATCATAACAACAGCTTCTGTTTCAGGATCATTAATTAATAGTTCCACTGCTTCTTTTGTTGTGGTACCAATAATTGGATCGCCTCCAATACCAATAGCTGTCGTAATTCCCAAGCCTTGCTTCACCACTTGATCGGCGGCTTCATAGGTTAAGGTTCCCGATTTAGAAACAATACCAACTTTTCCTTTTTTAAACACAAAACCAGGCATAATTCCAACTTTTGCTTCTTCAGGGGTTATCACCCCGGGACAATTTGGACCCACCAAACGACAATCTTTATTCTTGATGTAATTTGAAGCTATTATCATATCGGCTACAGGAATACCTTCTGTAATAGTGATGATAACCTTGATACCGGCATCGGCAGCTTCTAAAATAGCATCGGCCGCAAAGGCTGGTGGTACAAATATAATGGTAGTATCGGCACCAACCTGTTTTACGGCTTCTTGAACCGTATTAAATACAGGCTTTCCTAAGTGGGTTTGCCCTCCTTTTCCAGGGGTTACACCCCCAACTATATTCGTGCCATACTCAATCATTTGACCGGCATGGAATGTCCCTTCACTTCCAGTAAACCCTTGAACTATAATTTTTGAATCTCTATTTACTAAAACACTCATGTTTTTTTGTTTTTTTTCGTTAAAACGCGCCACAAAAGTAGCATATTGAAATGTATTTATAAAACCTAAGGTTTGTTTTTTAATTGCGCTATTATTTCGGGTATTTTTTTGATCATAGCCAACTCTTTTAATTTAAGTCTGGATTCTTCTGCAGGATAACCAAAATAGGTTTTATGACCTTCTAAAGATTTACTAATTCCGGATTGCGCAAGAATTACGGCCTTTTTCCCAATGGTTATGGCACTGGTGCTTCCTACTTGCCCCCAAATGGTGACTTCATCCTCAATAATGACACAACCCGCAATACCAACTTGTGAGGCAATCAGACAATTTTTCCCAACTACCGTGTCATGTCCAATTTGAATTTGGTTATCTAGTTTTGAACCTTCATTTATAATAGTATCTCCCGTAACACCACGATCTATAGTGCATAAAGCTCCGATATGCACATTATTTTTAATGATCACTCTACCTCCGGATAATAACTGATCATAACCTTCCGGTCGCTTTTTGTAATAAAATGCACTTGCCCCTAAAACGGTACCCGCATGAATAATTACATGGTCCCCAATTATCGTATCATCATAAATGCAAACATTCGGATGAATCACACAATTGCTTCCAATGACAACATTATTACCAATGAAACAATGGGGTTGAACAATTGTACCCTGCCCAATTACTGCTGAGCTTGAAATGGATGTATCCGCTGATTTAAAAGGTTTAAAATGTTGGGTTAACTTATTGAAATCCCTGAAAGGGTCATCACTAACAAGTAAGGCTTTGCCTTCAGGACAATCCACTGTTTTATTGATTAAAATAACCGTTGCTGCAGATTGTAAGGCCTTATCGTAATATTTGGGATGATCTACGAATACGATATCTCCTGGCTCAACAACGTGAATTTCATTCATGCCGTATACAGGAAATGCATCCGGACCCACAAATTCACAATCAATTAACTCGGCTATTTCTTTTAAGGTATATTGCTTTGGGAATTTCACAGGTTTAAATTCAGGTAATCTTATTAATTGTTATTCTTTAATCCGCTCTTTATAAGTTCCTTTTTCAGTTTCAATTCTAATTTTATCGCCTTCATTAATAAATAAGGGGACGTTAACTTCTGCTCCAGTTTCTACGGTAGCTGGTTTTGTGGCATTGGTGGCCGTGTTGCCTTTAACCCCGGGCTCGGTATGTGTAATTTCCAAAATAACACTTGCAGGCATTTCGACAGATAGCGGCATATTGTCTTCAGTATTAATCAAAACGGTAACCACCTCACCTTCTTTCATTAAATCCGGTCTATCTAAAGCAGCTTCCTGCAATTGAATTTGCGTATAATCTTCGGTGTTCATAAAATGATAAAACTCACCATCGTTATACAAAAATTGAAACTTGTGTGTTTCAACACGAACATCTTCAATTTTGTGTCCTGCCGAAAAAGTGTTGTCAATCACCTTTCCCGTGGTCACACTTTTTAATTTTGTCCTAACAAAAGCCGGTCCCTTACCAGGTTTTACATGTAAAAATTCAATGATTTTATAAATATCATGATTATACCTTATGCATAATCCATTTCTAATATCACTTGTACTTCCCATATGATTAATTTGATTTGAAATATCCTTTCATAATACCACGATGTGAATTTTTAATAAATTGAAGAATTTCATCACGTTCAGGAGTAGCCTCCATTTCAGCCTCAATAATTTCTGAGGCCTGGGTATTATTATAGTTTTTTTGATATAAGATTCTAAAAATATTTTGAATTTCTCTTATTTTTTCTGAAGTAAATCCCCGTCTTCTCAAACCTACGGAATTTATTCCCACATAAGATAAAGGCTCTCTTGCAGCCTTTACGTAAGGAGGCACATCTTTTCTAACTAAGGATCCTCCGGTTACAAACGCATGATTACCAATTGAACAAAATTGATGAACAGCCGTCATACCCGCCAATACAACAAAATCACCTATGGTGATATGACCTGCCAAAGTACTGTTATTAGAAAATATACAATTATTCCCTACTATACAATCATGAGCAATATGGCAATACGCCATAATTAAGCAATTGTTTCCAATTACCGTTTTCATCCGATCTGCTGTTCCCCTATTAATGGTAACACATTCACGAATAGTAACATTATCACCTATTTCGACTGTCGTTTCTTCATCGTTATATTTTAAGTCCTGAGGTACTGCAGAAATAACAGAACCGGGAAAAATATTACAGTTTTTGCCAATTCTAGCACCTTCCATAATGGTGACGTTACTGCCTATCCATGTCCCTTCACCAATTTTCACATTGTTGTGAATAGTAGTGAATGGTTCAATAACTACATTTTTTGCAATTTTTGCCCCAGGATGTACATATGCTAAAGGTTGATTCATTTTTTATGATGTTTAATTAAATAATACAGTAAAATAACACTATCGTTTATTTTACCTTAGTGATTTGGGCCATAAGTTCTGCTTCTGCACATAATTTTCCATTAGCATAAGCATAACCTTGCATATGACAAATGCCTCGACGTATCGGAGTAATTAATGAACATTTAAATATTAGGGTATCCCCGGGAATTACTTTTTGTTTAAATTTAACGTTATCCATTTTCATGAAAAATGTTAAATAGTTTTCAGGATCAGGTACCGTATTTAAAACCAAAATACCTCCGGTTTGAGCCATAGCTTCAACTATTAATACACCGGGCATTACAGGAGTTCCAGGAAAATGGCCCTTGAAAAATTCTTCGTTCATGGTTACATTTTTTGAAGCTGTAACATAGTTATCTGTAAGCTCAAAAACCTTATCAATCAATAAAAATGGCTGCCTATGGGGCAACATACCCATAATCTGTGTAACATCCATTAAGGGTACCTGGTTCAAATCGATGTTTGGCACATTATTCCGTCTTTCATTTTTTATAAGCTTGGATAATTTTTTGGCAAACTGGGTATTTACAAAATGACCTGGTTTATTGGCAATAACCTTTCCCCTGATCCGTGTTCCTACTAAAGCCAGATCACCCAGGACATCTAATAATTTATGTCTGGCTGCTTCATTAGGGTGATGTAAGGTTAAATTATCCAAAATCCCATTAGGTTTAACGGCAATATTGTCTTTTTTAAATGCCGCTCTTAATTTCTCCATGGTAGCTGGAGACAGGGGCTTATCTACATAAACAATGGCATTGTTCAGGTCGCCACCTTTTATTAAGCCATTTTCCAATAGCATTTCTATTTCATGCAGAAAGCTAAATGTGCGCGAATTCGAAATGTCCTTTTTGAAATCCGAAATATGATTTAAAGTTGCATTTTGCGTGCCTAAAACTTTGGTGCCAAAATCCACCATAGTGGTAATTTGATATTCTTTTGCGGGCATAACTAAAATTTCACTACCCGTTTCTTCATCAGTATAAGATACGATATCTGTTACAACAAACTCTTCCCTAAAGGCGTCTTGTTCGATTATCCCGGCTTTTTCAATGGCATTCACAAAAAACTTTGATGATCCATCCATAATAGGAGGCTCAGAGGCATTGAGTTCAATAATGGCATTATCGATATCCAAACCCACCAATGCTGCCAGAACATGTTCGGAAGTCTGTATCATGACTCCATTCTTTTCTAGACAGGTCCCCCGTTGGGTATTGGTAACAAAATTGGCATTTGCCTCAATAACCGGTTCACCCTCTAAATCTATGCGTTTAAAGGATAAACCTGAATTTGCCGGGGCCGATTTAAATGTTAAAGTAACATCTTTTCCAGTGTGCAGACCAACTCCATTTAAAGATATTTCCTTTTGTATGGTTTTTTGCTTGGTTTCTGTATTAACTATTCCCATTCAATTTTTTCTCTAAATCATTAATATCTTTTACAATCTTAGGTAAGTTTTTAAAATGTACATACGATTTATTGTAATCCCCATAACCAAGTGCAGGTGAACCTTGTAAAACCTCATTATCTTTAACATTACGAATAATACCTGATTGTGCTTGAATTTTTACATTATTTCCTATAGAAAGATGACCTACAATACCAACCTGTCCACCAATTTGGCAATTTTCTCCGATTTTGGTAGATCCAGCAATACCTGTTTGAGCGGCAATTACTGTATTTTTTCCTATTTCAACATTGTGTGCAATTTGAATTTGGTTATCCAATTTTACTCCTTTGTGTATTATAGTGGAGCCTAAAGTTGCTCTGTCTATGGTGGTGGCCGCACCAATATCTACAAAGTCTTCTAAAATTACGTTTCCAGTTTGGGGAACTTTAATGTATTCACCATTTTCATTTGGTGAAAAACCAAAACCGTCCGCCCCAATAATAGCTCCGGAATTGATGACACAATGTTTACCTATTACACTTTCCGAGTAAATTTTTGAACCGGCAAAAATAATGGTATGGTCTCCAATGGTGACATTATCACCTATATATACATTGGGAAATATTTTTACATGGTCTCCCAAAATTACATTTTCACCTAAATATGAAAACGCTCCAATATATACATTTTCCCCATATTTCGAAGATTCTGAGATATAGGAAGGCTGCTCTATTCCTGTTTTATTAAGTTTTACCAAATTATAATATTCTAACACTTTTGAAAATGCAGAATAAGCATCATCAACCTTTATAAGTGTTACGCCAAGATTATATTCCGGTTGAAATGTTTTATTGACAATGGCAATAGAAGCCTTTGTGGAATATATGTATTGGGTATACTTAGGATTAGCAAGAAATGTTAGGGATCCCTTAGTGCCTTCCTCAATTTTTGAAAGTTTAGAAACTTCTATATCAGCATTTCCCACAACATCCCCTTCTAAAATTTCTGCTATTTGTTGTGCTGTAAATTTCACACGTTTTAGTTTGTTGGTTTGATTTAATTTTCGCAAAAATATGAAAAATGTCCCAAAGTATAGCTTATTGTCTTATTTGGTTTCATTTGATAAACGTATTTATAAAAATTGTAAAACCATTATATCAAGCTCGGTTTATGAATCATTTCCTTTGGGGTAGCATAGATAATATTTGGTTACCGTTTTTGATAATGAGGTTAAATTAAGCTGGTCTGAAACCGCATCAATATTTCCAATCTTCCCTGATTTGTACAATATGTTAATTTTTTTGTTCCTTGGTTCATATGCCTGATTTGAAATTTCACCCTTAAAAACAAAGTATTTAGCTTCGGTTTCAGACACGTTATGGGCTTTCATGAACGCCTCCAACTGTTTGTTAATGCTTTTTAATTTAATGGGTTTGGTTTTAATTTTTATCTTTAATAAGTTTCTATTGATTATCATGTCACATAAATTGCGTAAAACAAAATCCTCTTGTCGTTGCCATTCTTTCATGGCAGAAATAATATCGTAGTCATCTAAACTTGCGAAGATTTTTAAAGCGGCTTCATTAAAATGGTTATGTGAAATATCATTTTCCAGAAAAAAATGGAGTGCTTGACTTGATGGTAAACGTAGGCCTAAATCCGTTAATTCCTTGGCACGTTTCAAAACTCTTATCAATAACTGCTCAGCGACCAGACCGGTTTTGTGCAAGTAGACTTGCCAATACATAAATCGTCTTGCAATAAGGAACTTTTCTACACTATATACACCCTTTTCTTCAACTACAAGATCATCATTCACCACATGCAGCATCGTAATTAAACGCTCACTATTTATATTACCTTCGGCAACACCCGTATAAAAACTGTCACGTTTGAGATAGTCTGAACGGTCCATATCCAATTGACCGGAAACCAACTGACACAGAAACTTCCGAGGGTATTCCCCTTTAAAAATGTTTATGGCAAGCGTTAAATTTGAGTTAAATTCCATATTAAGCTGTTCCATAAACAACAGAGAAATTTCTTCATGAGATACACCATTTACTATACTATGTTCCATGGCATGAGAGAAGGGACCATGGCCAATATCATGCAGTAGTATTGCAATATATAAAGCCTGCTCTTCATCTTCTGATATGATAACACCCTTAAAACGAAGCACATTAACCGCCTTCTGCATTAAATGTACACATCCAATGGCATGATGAAATCTGGTATGATGTGCTCCTGGATAAACCAAATACGACATCCCCATTTGACTAATTCGACGCAAACGTTGAAAATATTTATGTTGGATTAAATCAAATATTAACGAATTTGGTATAGTAATAAATCCGTAAATTGGGTCGTTTAATATTTTAAGTTTATTCAAACTTTAAATTTTTATATTAACTTATTACAAATATAACTATATGACATCCATAATGGTGATGTGATGATAAACAATTAGAAATTAATAAATTCAAACCTCTTTAAAAATACATTCAAATTACTATGATAAACATACTTTGGGTCGATGATGAAATAGATTTATTAAAACCTCATATCCTATTTCTGGAGAAAAAGAATTATGATGTGACTATTTGTACTAGTGGCACAGAGGCCATTGAAATTCTCGACAAACAAAATTTTGACATTGTTTTTTTAGACGAAAACATGCCTGGTCTTACAGGACTTGAAACCTTGAATGAAATAAAGGAAAAGCAGGATAATCTACCTGTGGTTATGATTACAAAAAGTGAGGAAGAGTATATCATGGAGGAGGCTATTGGCAACAAAATAGCCGATTACTTGATAAAACCTGTAAACCCTAATCAAATATTACTGAGCCTTAAAAAGAATTTGGACCATTCAAGATTAGTTTCAGAAAAGACTACCTCCAATTATCAGCAGGAATTTAGAAAAATAGCTATGGACATGGCTATGGTTAACTCGTTTGAGGATTGGGTTAGCCTCTATCAAAAGCTTATCTATTGGGAAATTCAACTAGAAGACATAGAGGATGCCGGAATGTTTGAAATTTTAGAATCTCAAAAAACAGAGGCCAATATTCAATTTGGAAAGTTCATTGACAAAAATTATGCGAATTGGTTTAAACCAAATACTGAGGCCCCTATTATGTCGCATACCCTCTTTAAAGAAAAAGTGGTTCCTGAAATAAGCAAGGAACAACCTACACTATTTGTTGTTATAGATAACCTGCGCTATGACCAATGGAAGGCTTTCGAACCGGTTATAAACAATTATTACAAAAAGGAAAAAGAAGAGGCCTTTTTTAGTATTTTACCTACTGCTACCCAGTATGCCCGTAATGCCATATTTTCTGGTTTAATGCCCAGTGACATGGAAAAATTGTTTCCCAAGTATTGGAAAAATGATACGGATGAAGGAGGAAAAAATCTATTTGAAGCTGAATTTTTAGAAACTCAAATAAAAAGACTCGGTCTTACCAATTTAAATTATGAATATCATAAAATCACCAACTTAAAATTAGGTAAACGATTAGTTGACAATTTCAAAGCCTTGAAAAATAATGATTTAACGGTTATAGTATACAATTTTGTTGATATGTTATCGCATGCTAAAACAGAAATGGAAGTTGTCAAAGAATTAGCATCCAACGATAAGGCCTACAGGTCTCTCACACTTAGCTGGTTTAAAAATTCCCCGTTATTGGAAATAATACAAAAAGCGCAGCACATGGGGTTTAAATTAATATTGACCACAGACCACGGCACCATTAATGTAAAAAATCCCTCAAAGGTTATCGGGGATAAGGAAACTAGTTTAAACTTACGTTATAAAACAGGAAGAAGCTTAACCTATGACAGTAAGGATGTCTTTGTCGCAAAAGATCCGGGGGAAATTCATCTGCCTGCAATAAATATGAGCAGCTCATATATATTCGCCAAAGGCGATTTGTTTTTCGCCTATCCTAATAATTTTAACCACTATGTTAGTTATTACAGAAACACTTTTCAACATGGTGGGGTTTCATTAGAAGAGATGATTATTCCATTGGTGATTTTCCAACCTAAATAAATCCACAAAATGCAAATATAATCGATGAAATACACTTTTTTCTAGGTTTTTCTATTTTTTATTATTAATATTGTATAAAATTAAAACGTATTGGAAATTGTTTATGACCTTAATGAGGTTGATGATGTCGGTAAATGGCTTAGAGCAAATGTGAGTTCAAAAATTTTGCTTTTTAAGGGCGAAATGGGAGCAGGAAAAACAACCCTTATCAAATCATTTGTCAAAGCATTGGAGAGTGACGATGAAGTCAGTAGTCCAACATTTTCGATCGTTAATGAATACGAATCAAGACAGGGTACGATTTACCATTTTGATTTGTATAGAATTGAAGATATTGAAGAGGTCTATAATTTTGGAATTGAGGATTATTTGAATTCAGACAGCTGGATTCTTATTGAATGGCCTGAATTAATAAAGGAAATGATTTTTGAGAAATTTGATGAAATAATGGTTACAATTAAGGGTAATAGCTCTAGAAATTTAAAATTAAACTATTGTTGAGCATAATTTTTTACATCAACTTATCAAGCCGCAGATATACCATAACAAAATGAAAGAAAATCATCGAAAAATAATAAAATCAGGAATTAGCAGAAAAAATTTAATTTTGGGGAGCTTAATTGCTACCCTGGTTGCTATAACGCCTTACTTGTTTTATATGTATGAAAACGTTCCTCAAGAAAAGGTATGGGAAACATTCTTATTTAAGTATACAGCGAATAATTATCAAACGGCATATTTGTTCATGTGGGTTTTAACGGGCAAACTAATCCCCCTTTATATTCTTTTTCTTTGGTTTTTTACTTGCAAACACTGGTGGTATCACACCTTATTAGTCCCCATAGCGATGTATGCCTATCAAATCTTCGATGTCATTAACAAGGATGCTGCTTTTGTCGATACCAATCAACTCATCTATTTGATTCCTATTATGGCTGTAATTATTCCTTCTATTTATTTGATTAGGGCTAGAATATTTAATAAAATAAATGAATCGAATAAATCTATGGAAGAACTGGAAGAAGAATTCAAGATATCACCAAAAAACTTTTGGGACAAAATTTCACAATATTTTTAAACCACATGCATATCAAGGTAATGACTAATACCTGTTAATAACGGGTTTTACTCCTCTATCTGGAATGGAAAGAGCGTCTTTAACTCAACCATATTCTTCTTATTCTAGCCAACCCCTCTCCTTAATTTAAATTTTGATTTTTTGATGCATGATCTAGTTGAATATTACCATGATAATATTGAAATTTCTTTGGTTTTACGGTAAAACCACAGCAACATTTTTCAAATTCTTTGTTTTTAACATAATTTTAACATTTGTACTAAATCTCAACATTTCTTTGTAGTTAAATTTGGGATAATTAATTAATTAATCCCTTATATTATGAAAGCTAAAAAGTATTTTATTGCTGTTGCCATTTTAGGAGGTTTGTTTTTTTTAGCACAAACTACAACTAAAGACATGGAAGCAGCAAAAGTAGAAAAGAAAGCAATAACCAATGCAATGGTTGCTTTCAAAGTAGAAAAAAAGGCGATAACCAATGCCATGGTTGCTTTTAATGTTGAAAAGAAAGCAATAACCAATGCAATGGTTGCTTAATTTAAATGGTATTAATACGTTTAACTTTAGGAGAAATACCCAAATGATTATTTGGGTATTTTTTTTTTGCATAACTACCAAGACTCTACCTGTTTAATCTCTCCCTTTCCTCCAGATCAATTCCCTTGTTGTTCGTTCTTAAATTAAAATTACCGAACTTATAAATAAATCCAAAAGTGAATAATCTATTTTCTTCGCTCGACTTGTAAAATAAATCTTGATTTAAGTATCTCGTTGTTGATGAAACATTTAAAGAATTAAAAGCATCCTGAACTCCAATACTTAATGCCACCTTATTCTGCAATATTGATTTTCTTAAATTAAGGTTTAATCCTGAAATTGCTGATAACGCTTTAGGACCATCATATACTGAAGATATATACAAGAAAGAAACTTCTAAATCTAAACTCTTATCCGTTAGCAGATTAAAGTAATTGATGACATTAGCATACAAAGACCATTTTTCATTATTATATAATTGATTGTTACTTTCTATTGCAAAGAACTGGTTGTCATAAAAGAAAATTGATGACAGTAAATACAGATTCCAACGCTTATCTAATTTAGTGTAGGTGGTAAAATCCAAACCATATGTAATACTTCTATCAATATTCGTATTACTATACTTTATTAAATTATTTTCATTGTCTTGAAACACAACTTGTAAAGTCGGATTATTTTCATAGCGATAATATAATTCAAATGTAAAATCTTTATTAAAAGTATAACCCAAAGTTAAAACATCATCAATCTGAGGCCTTAGATTAGGGTCACCAGTAACAAAAGCGTTATCATTCAAAAAGTATTTAAAGGGATTGAGCTGACTATATCTCGGTCTGTAAATACGTTTCTTGTAGTTAAAATAAAGTTCATTTTTATCGTTTATCCTGTTTAGAATATGAATGGAGGGAAAAACCTTTAAATAATCGTTACTGTTAATTTGATTAGCCGATAATGACTGACCTCTGGTATCTGTATATTCTGCTCTAAGCCCTGTTTTTAAAATCCATTTATCCCAATCCTTAGAAAAGCTTGCATAAGCCGAATAATTGGTTTCATCATAGAGAAATGTATCGGAATTATCTTCGTCTATTTCTTTGGTGTTATCATTGAAAACATACTGTGTTAGGATACTTTTTGAATTAATATTGGATACCTTGACCCCAGTTTCAAATTGAAATGAAGTGCCGGGGAATTCATAATCCAATTGCCCTGTATATAATTGTATTAATTGACTTGAAAACGTTTGAAATCTGTTGTTGCGTATTAAAGTATTATCAGGAAACAAATAATCCGTATCCACATTTTGAAAACTCGAAAAATCATAATTTGTGTGATGTGTACTTATTGATAACTTCTCTCCTTCTTTATTGAATTTATGCTCATAATCTAATGTAAAGGCTAAATTATAGGTTTCATCAACCAACCTATTATCGGTAACGAAGGTGGAATCCAATAATTTATTTGAATCAAAAACATCGGTAGCTGAATTTACAAAAGTTTTAGTACTCTCTCTGGGCGCAATTAACATATTGGTCGACAAACCTAAATTATTGTGCTTATCTAGTTCATAATTTATATTGGTATTTATGCTTTTATCGGAAGTTTTTCTAGTTCTTTTATAATCCGTTTCCCAACTTGTGGCAAGATCCCCCTGATTTGAAAAAAAGTTTATCCGCTCCTTATTATTCCTGAATTCTTTTTGTGGACTATCGCTAAAATTAAGGTACGCATTTAACTTTTTACCCTTAAAAAAATGACTCGTACCCAGTGAATACTTTGGATATTGATATCCTTGTTTAAAATTACCAAACACACTTCCATTATAGCCTGCAATGATATTTTTGCTCATCACGATATTAATTATTGCGCCACCTTCAGCTTCGTATTTGGCAGGTGGATTGGTAATGACCTCAATGGATTTTAAATTGGTCGCTGTCGTGCCCTCCAGTAACCTTTGTATTTCATTGACCGACAAATGGACCCTTCGATCGTTTATATAAAACGTGGGAATTGCCTGTTTAATAGAAATGTTCCCATCATTAACAAAAACTCCTGGTGTATGCTTTAGTACATCGAGTACATTATTGTTGGATAAAGTTGAGTTTTCTACGTTAAACACTAAACGGTCCACTAATCTTTTTATCGTAGGTCTTTTGGCCATGACCGTAACCCCATCCAGCTCTTCAGTATCTTCAATAAGGATTATCGATCCTAAAGCTGTACTCTGTGTTAAGTTTAAGTCCAAACTTTTTGTTTTAAATCCCAGATATCTAATTTCAATGCGGTACATCGCAGCAATGAGGTCATTAAAACTAAACATTCCTTGATCATCACTTACTGTACCGGTAGTAGGTTGTGATCCGTCTAAAGTCTCTAAAATAATATTTGCGAAGGGTATGGGTTGTCTGCTTGCGTCTGTAATAGAACCTGTTATTTGTAACTCTTGTGAAAAACCGGATAAAAAACCTATTAATAAAGTGCCTAAAAATAACTTTAACCGCATAAATTTGTTTGTATATACAAACATATAATAATTAATTTAAATCTTTATATGGGAAAACCACAGGAGTTATAGCTGAATTTCCTACGTGATTAAACGTGGGTGTGAAAAAGTTTAAATTATTAACCATCTCTGGTTAGGTATTAAAAATTAATTTGTAATTTCATTTTTTTTAACACCTGAAAATATGTCTAAATCTTTGTCTCCCTTTACAAAGCAGCAGCTTTTGCCCCAAGAGGAAAAACTTGAGATTTTAAAAAGAAAGGGGGAATTATTTATAGGCATACCAAAAGAAACAGCTTACCAGGAAAGCCGAGTTTGCTTAACACCTGACGCTGTATCAGCCTTAGTCAGTAACGGTCACAGGGTTTTAATAGAGTCGGGCGCTGGGAATAATGCCAGTTTTAGTGATAGAGATTACAGTGAGGCCGGAGCAGAAATTACAAAAGACAAAGCTAAAGTTTTTTCTTGTCCTATGATTCTAAAGGTGGAGCCCCCTACCTTGGAGCAAATAGGACTAATAAATCCTCAAACTATTTTAATCTCAGCACTACAGCTTAAAACGCAATCAAAAAAGTATTTTGAAGCCCTGGCATCCAAACGGATTACTGCCTTGGCATTTGAGTTTATTCGGGATGATGATGGCACCTATCCTGCTGTGAGGTCCTTAAGTGAAATTGCAGGAACGGCATCTGTTTTAATTGCTGCAGAGTTATTGTCTGACCAAAAGGATGGTAATGGTTTAATGTTTGGTAACATCAGTGGCGTGCCTCCTATTGAAATCGTCATTATTGGCGCCGGTACTGTAGGACAGTATGCAGCCCGAAGTTGCATGGGACTGGGAGCCAATATAAAGGTTTTTGACAATTCTATAACAAAATTGAGACGGATACAAAACAACTTAGGTAAGCCACTCCATACGTCGACATTACAGCCTAAAAATTTAACAAAAGCACTAAAGAGATGTGATGTCGTAATAGGTGCATTACGAGGTACAAATCGTTCTCCAATTGTTGTTTCTGAAGACATGGTTAAAACCATGAAAAAAAGAGCGGTAATAATTGATGTAAGTATTGATATGGGTGGTTGTTTTGAAACAAGCGAAGTAACAACACATAAACAACCCACATTTATTAAACATGGTGTTATACACTATTGTGTTCCCAACATACCTGCGCGATACCCCAGGACCTCCTCAGTCTCAATAAGTAATATTTTTACGCCTTATTTATTAAAGATTGCCGAAGACGGTGGAATAGAAAATTCGTTAAGATTTGATAGAGGTTTAAAAAATGGATTGTACTTTTATCACGGAATATTAACCAGTAAACCTGTCGCTGAATGGTTCGACTTAAAATATAGTGATATAAATTTACTTATTTTTTAGTGGTGAATCCGCGTAAAAACACAATATATCTTAATGAAGTTAATTCAAAGAGTTGGTTACTACCTCGGTGGTTTAGCCATAGGACTAATAATTTTAGCCTTTTTTTTTAATGCCAAAAGAACCTCCTGCAGTTATGGTCCACAATCCAGAGTATTAAAAACTTTAAATTCTAAAAAAATCACATATGGAGATGAGGTCAATAGGTCCGACTCATCCTTGGTGAAGAAAATACTCAATAATGGTCATGTGAATTTCTCTAAAAGCAACCCAAGAAAAGAGCCTTGTGGTTTATATGTTATCGAAGAAGACCATGAGAACAAAATGATGATCTTAACTTTAGAAAATTGTGATAGCATGGTTAAAGTTTTAACTATTAAAAATAAAGCGTCCCATTAATTATCAAGTTTTCTGCGTTTTTTTTCTTTAGACAAAAGACTTAGCTCCCTTCCCGTTTGTCCGGCAACAGATGTATTTTCCTCAGCCCTTCTTATTAAATAGGGCATAACATCTTTCACCGGTCCAAAAGGAACATATTTGGCGACATTATAGCCTTTGTCTGCCAAATTAAAGCTTATGTGATCACTCATACCATAGAGCTGTCCAAACCATATTCGTGGATCATTATTAGCAATCCCCTTCATTTTCATTTGTTCCATAATTAAATACGTGCTATCCTCATTATGCGTACCCGCAAACAAACTTACCTCATCCAAATTATCCAAAATGTATTTTGCCGCAGCATCAAAATTTGAATCTGTAGCAAATTTATTTTTACAAATTGGAGATTCATAGTTGTGTTCTTGGGCCCTTTCGTTCTCTTTTTCCATATAGGCCCCTCTAACCAACTTGTAACCTAAATAATATCCTTTGCTTTTTGCTAAAGCATGCTGAGCTTTTAAAAAGTCTAGCCTATCATGGCGATACATTTGTAAGGTATTGAAAACAACGGCCTTTTTGGTATTATACTTTTCCATCATTTTTGTAACCAGTGTGTCTGCTGCATCTTGCATCCAACTTTCTTCAGCATCTATCAAAAGGGCCAGATCATTGTCCTTAGCTTTTTTACAAACCGTATCAAATCTATTCTCCACTTTTTGCCACTCCCTTAATTCCTCATTTGTCAACACATCCTCACTGCCTACCTTTTCAAATAACTTTAATCTACCAAAACCTGTTGGCTTAAAAACAGCAAAAGGCATGGCTTTACGCTCCTGAGCAAAATCCATAATATGCAACACGGTAATTAAGGCAGAATCAAATTCCGCCTCACTTTCTTTGCCTTCAACCGAATAATCTAAAACAGAACTTACCCCCTTTTGATACATTTTGTCTATAACAGGTAAGCAATCATATTCGTTTACACCACCACAAAAATGATTAAACACAGTAACCCTAATCAAACCTTCAACAGGTAAATTTGCTTTAATGGCAAAATTGGTTGCTGTCGTACCAATTTTAACCAGAGGTTGAATGGAAATCATTTTGAACAAAAAGTAAGCACGTTCAAGTTCAGCGTCACTTTTAAGGGCAAATGCAATTTGGGTATTTTCGAAAATGGGTTCGGTAATCATTATAAAATTTTATACAAATATATAGGAGTTAACTATAATTTTATATAAAAACTCCTTAATTTCACAGCCTTGAAAAATGAATATGTTTATGGAGCCAATTGAAGCAAATAATTCTACTATATATTTTGATCACAACGGTTACGCCGCTTTGAACAGCTATATAGAAAATGGGAATTTCTCTAAAATTTTTATTTTGGTAGATGAAAATACACATACCCACTGCTTGGCACATTTCATGTCAAAATTAGCCACCGATATTACTATTGAAGTTATAGAAATTGAAGCCGGTGAAATTCATAAAACTATTGAGACGTGTTCGGGTGTTTGGCAGAGTTTGTCTGAATTGGATGCCGACAGAAAAAGCCTAATGATAAATGTTGGCGGTGGCGTAGTGACAGATTTAGGTGGATTTGTGGCATGCACATTTAAACGTGGTATAAATTATATAAATGTTCCTACTACGTTATTATCGATGGTTGATGCCTCTGTGGGAGGAAAAACAGGTGTCGATTTGGGTCATTTAAAAAATCAAATTGGAGTAATAAGTTCTCCGGACATCATAATTATTGACACTCAGTATTTAGTGACCCTACCAAATAATCAAATGAAATCAGGCTTGGCAGAAATGCTTAAACACGGTTTAATAAGTGATTTTAATTATTGGAATAAGTTTAATGATCTAAGCAATTTAAAGTTAGATGATTTAGAGGGCTTAATTTATGAATCGGTTTTAATTAAAAAAGGTGTCGTTGATCAGGATCCTTATGAAGACAATTTAAGAAAGACCCTAAACTTTGGACACACTTTAGGCCATGCCATAGAATCCTATTTTTTGTCTAATTCGAAAAAACCGGATTTACTTCACGGTGAGGCTATTGCCATTGGTATGGTCATGGCATCATATATTTCCGTGCAACTAACCAAATTTCCTGAAAAAGATGCCAATCATATTAAGACGATACTCAAAAATTTCTATGGACATGTCCGTATTTCTGAAGAAGAATATGCTACAATAATGGACTTGCTTAAGTACGACAAGAAAAATGCACATGGAAATATAAACTTTGTCTTGTTAGAAGCCATCGGAAAACCAAAAATCGACTGTATCGTTCCAGATAACATTATAATTGAGGCATTTAAATATTACGCTACTTAATTTTTTGAAATATTTTTTTTTGTAACTTTATAGATATTGCGACTTAAATTAAGTTCTAAACTGATGGATGTCTGAAGACATAGAACAGTTTGTTTGTTGTGTATATGATATATGTAATAAATGGTAACTTATGAAAAGAATTATTGTCGATTACAAAAAATTAAAACCAGAAGTTTTAAAGGCATTAACAGAGAAATTTCCAGATGGTTATGGCGATGATGATATTATTACTTTTGATGATCATCACAACCAAACAATTGATGCCGTTGAGATTCGAACAGATAATACAATTTATTTAGTGAAGGTACACAGTCAATTGCATTATACAATGACTAATTTTGATAATGATAATTTTGAGGTCGACGATATGGGACATGTTATCGTTGATTTAGATGAAGCCCACGACCCTGATCTTATACTAGATGAAGAAGAATAACAATCTGATTTACATTAAAATTAAGATTCTCATTTTTTGAATTAAATCCCTTTGACTACATATCATTAAAAATAGAATGCATTAATCTTTTTTTGTCATTAATACTTTCTTCAAGGGAAATCATGGTTTCGGTCCTGTATACCCCCTCTATGTCATCCAATCTAAAAATAACTTCTTTCGCATGTTCAGTACTACGTGCTCGAATCTTACAAAAAATGTTAAATTTCCCAGTTGTAATATGTGCTACGGTCACAAAAGGTATTTCATTAATACGTTCTAAAACGAACTTGGTTTGAGAGGTATTGTTCAAAAAAACACCGACGTAAGCAATAAAGGAATAACCGAGTTTTTTATAATCTAAGGTCAAGGAGGAACCTCTTATAATACCAGCCTCTTCCATTTTCTTTACACGTACATGCACAGTTCCTGCAGAAATAAGCAATTTTTTTGCAATGTCGGTAAAAGGAATTCTGGTATTATCGATTAACATATCTAGAATTTGATGATCGATTTCGTCTAATTTAATTTTCCCCATAATTAATTTATTGTTAAACAAAAACCAAAATTAACACATTTTTATTAAAAATTACGCATAAATGATGCAATTTATTTCAACATTAATGCGATTTTATCATTTTTTATCATTACGAAAACGTTTTCGTCATTAACTTTTAATGGTGTTTTGTTTTCAGATAAAACCATGTTGCCATTGGCATCTAATTCTTTATGGGCAAAATAGCCTGAAAGATCCTCAAATTTATGAATTACAGGAATAAACTGGATTTCATTCTCTATTAACCTCTCTTGATACATGATGCCAATATCTAATGCAGCGTCATTTTCTCGTAATTTTGCATTTCTTATAATGATATCCAAAAAAAGCTTTTTGTTTTCTGGTATGTTGAAATATGACTTGAATTTTGTACCAGTGATGTTGTTTTTAGATATATAAATCAAGGATTCCAAAAGGGCCATGTAAATATATTTTCTGGTAATTTCACGGCCATAGTCATTCGCATAATGCCCAGCCTCAAAAAGCATCGTTGGAACATTTTTACTTTGAAATGAATCCCCAACACAGTTTAAATTAAAAGCATCATCATATACTCCAACTTGACCTGGAATCTCGTTCTGCAAAAGCGCATTCATTACTCCAATTATTTCCATTGCTACCTTTCGATTGGGAGTAATGGTACACGCTTCATCTTGAGCAGGCGCTAAAAACGAAACTGTAGCGGGTTGGTTTGAAGAACCAGCACTAAAAATTGTACGTTGTCCATGCAGGTTATAACAAAAATGGGGCTCAAAACTATCAAATACCGACTTTAAGATTATACTCTCAGGTTGGGATAATAGCTGCGCATCTCTGTTTAAATCTACTGAATTGGCATTAACTCTAGTATAGGTCTTTGCACCATCCGGATTCAAAATTGGTATAATGTATAAGGAACAAGAGGAACGTATTGAAGTAATTATTTGATCTTTAACCAATAAGGTGTTAAAAATATCGAAAAGCGCTTTAGTGGTAGTTGATTCGTTACCATGCATTTGGGACCACATTAATATTTTCTTTTTACCATCTCCAATTTTCACGGCATAGATAGGTTCATCCAAAACGGAATGACCTACGGATTCCACTGTAAAATGAGATCCCAATGTTTCCAACAATGGAAGCAGGTGTGCGTTGGTAATATAACGATGATATAATTGCCTTTCTTTATTCGCTTCAAAAAAGTTACTCAATAATTCCAAATTCATCTCGTAATCACTTTGCACAAATGTAAACAATTAGATATTTACAAAAGTAAACATGTTTCTTCCTTTGTAAAGTTTACAATATTAAACTAAGCCTGAATAGATTAACGACATTTCATAATTAAATCTATTTGTGTTTATTTTATAATTTTAAATAATTATATTTCAGTATTTTAAGAATATATATTTGAAGTTATAAGTTAATATATTTGTTAATTTATAGTTTACAGTATTAAAAATTAATTGATTTTATTTACATTTGTAGTAGTAAATTTTAAAAAAAATGTTTACAATGATAAACAGTGAAGCATTTGCCAATAGGCTTCAAAAAGTAATAGAATACTATAACGAATCCGCTTCATCTTTTGCCGAAAAAATTGGCGTACAAAGATCAAGTATATCCCATATCCTTTCCGGTAGAAACAAACCTAGTTTGGAATTTGTCTTAAAAATAATATCGTACTATCCCGATATTGAACTCTATTGGCTTTTAAACGGGAAGGGGGAATTTCCTGCCATTTCAAAAACCACAAGTACTGCACCACAGATTTCGGACAACTATGAACACTCCCCAAAAGAGTCAGAATTCAAAAGAATAGATCAAGGCCATAAAACCATAGAGCGCATCGTTATTTTTTATACTGATGGTACTTTTAAAAACTTCCAGAACGGAAGTAATTCTTAAGTATCTTTGTGAAAAATTCAGTTTATGAGATTTTTAATATTTTTTTTGCTTCTAAGTTTGACCGGTTGTTATGAAATAGAAAGGAATTGCAAGGATTATAAAACAGGGCATTTTTACAGTGAAGTTATCATTGATGGTGTTGTTTATAATTCAGAATTTACCCGTAATAAGCAGCTTCAAATAGAAAATTATAATAAAAATATAGACTCTTCAAGACTTAGATGGCTAAATGACTGTGAGGTCATTTTTAAAACCATAAACCCCAAAAACATGGCCGATAAAAAGGATATACATTTAAAAATTTTAACTACAACGGATTCTTCTTATACTTTTGAATACTCGTATGTGGGTGAAATCAAGAAACAAAAAGGGGTTGCATTTAGACTTGATTAATCAAAAGGATATAGAAACGATTCCACTAAGTTAAATTCTACGGTTCTGTCTGAATGCACCTGATAGGTTAGAAACAACTCTCCCCAATAATCACCATCAGAAAAGTCGGCGATAATCCATTTATGATTAAGAATTTTAACCGTATTTATTAACATTTTTCGACTCTTTGTAGATGCATAGGGTACGACGGGGTGTTCCCCGTCTATTTCATTTAACTTGTATAATTCATCTTTAACGTAAGGAATGAGTTCTGAGACATCATATCCATCGTTTTCAAAATAAGTAAGGGCATCTTCATTACCCTCAATACTAAAATGGGATCGATCAGATAATTGGTCACGCAATGTTGAAATTGAATCTTTAAATTTAATATTTAGGGATTTGCATTTATCTACAGAATGGTTTAAATCTTCAAATACACGTTTTGCATTTACATATTGAAACAAAACTAGTAATAATGAAAAAACGAATAAATACATAAAAATTCTTTGCCTCATGATTTTAAAATTAAACTGTTATTTGTAAACCATCGTATGCCAAAAATACATTATTTGGTAGTTGTTTTTCCACCTCATCATGAAATCCCAGGAGATGGCTTATGTGGGTTAAATATGCTTTTTCGGGATTTACCTGTTCGATAAAATTTAGTGCTTCGTCGAGATTAAAATGGGATATGTGTGGTGTGATTCGCAACGCATTGACCACCAAAACTTTTACCTTTTTTAATTTTTCCATTTCCTCTGTTGGAACAGATTTTACATCTGTTAAATAAACAAAATCATTAAAACGAAAACCAAAAACCTGCACAAAATGATGATCAACACTAATAGGAATTACTTCCATTCCAGATAATAAAAATGGCCTGTTTTCAATAATATTAACGACTACTTCTGGAGCCCCTGGATATTTGTTTTCTGTCTCAAAAATATAATCGAAACGTTTTTTAATAGATTTAATTACCCTTTTATGCGCATAAATGTTCATGCCTCCATGCCTATAGCACAAAGCTCTAATATCATCTAATCCCGCAACATGATCGGAGTGTTCATGAGTAAAAAGAACACCGTCAATTTTTGAACAATTTTCTCTCAGCATTTGTTGCCTGAAATCTGGGCCACAATCAATAACATATTTGAATTTATCCCATTCCACCATAATAGAAACACGCAACCGTTTGTCTTTAGGGTTTTTACTTAAACAAACAGGATGTGAGCTGCCTATGATTGGTATCCCTTGGGATGTACCCGTTCCTAAGAAAGTAATCTTCAAAACCATTGCTTTACAGACAAAAGTAAGTTTATTTTTTTGTTTACTACAGTTATTTAATACCTTTGTGATGTTAGTTCATAACCTATTTAGTATGGAGATTACCATAAAAGGAGATAAGGAATTTGATGACGTTCCTTCGTTAAAATCCAAAGCACTTCGAATAAATTTAAACGAAAACATTTACGGAACATTTGCTGAAATTGGGGCAGGTCAAGAAACCTGCCGGCATTTTTTTAGAGCTGGGGGTGCCTCCGGTACTATAGCGAAGGCAATGTCTGCCTATGACAAGGATTTTAGTGATGCCATTTATGGTGCTGAAGAAGATGGACGCTATGTAACGGAAGCTCGTTTGCGTAAAATGCTTATTCATGAAATGAATCTTATAGAAACTAGGTTAACCCGTGAAAAGAATCCAAATAAAATATTTTTTACCTATGCTAATACGGTTGCTACAATAGATTTTGCAAAACAATATAAAGGTCATGGTTGGGTTGGTATTAAGTATCAAGTTGAGGCAGGAGGTGGCTATAACGAGATTATCTTACACATACGTTTTAAAGAAACGGATGCAAGATTACAACAGGAGACTCTTGGTATTTTAGGCACAAACTTGATTTATGGTGCGTTTTATAAATACAATGAACCAAAAAAATTGCTCCGTTATTTATATGATCATTTAGACAAAGATCAGTTAGAAATTGATACCATAAACTTTTCTGGACCTGTATTTAAGAATGTGGACAACAGACTTATGAGCTTGCAATTGGTTAAAAATGGGATGACCGATGCAGTAATGTTTGGTCCAGACGGGACCAATGTATTACCTGCAAAAGTATTCTATAAAAAAAATATTTTGGCTTTACGAGGAAGTTTCAGGCCTGTGACAAAAGTAAATATGGCCATGTATGAGAAGTCATATCAAATGTTCACAAATGAAAATAAGGTAGATAAAGATAATACCGTGGTCGTGTTCGAAATTACACTTTCCAATCTAAGGGCGGAAGGAGAGATTGATGAACAGGATTTTATGGATCGAGCGGATTTACTATGTGCGTTGGGACAATCTGTGATGATATCAAACTTTCAGGAATATTATAAGGTCGTAGAATATTTTTCCAAGTATACGAAAGCTAGAATGGGTCTTGCTATGGGTGTAAGTAATTTGGTTGATATTTTTGATGAAAAGTATTATCGCCATTTAAGCGGAGGTATCCTCGAGGCTTTTGGTAAATTATTCTTCAAAGATCTTAAAGTCTATCTCTATCCAATGTTAGATCCAAAAACAGGAGAGCTTTTAAATAGTGATAATTTAAAAGTTTACCCAAGAATGAAAGAATTATACAAGTTCTTTAAATATAATGGTAAAGTAGTTGACATTGAGGATTACGATAAGAGCATCATGAATATTTTCTCCAGGGAAATCCTTGATATGATTGACAATGGAGAACGTGGTTGGGAAGACAAACTTCCAGAAGGCACCTCAGATCTTATCAAAGACTACCGCCTTTTTGGTTATACGCGTAAACCATTAAAACCTCTGTCCATTAAAAAAAGGATAAAAAATTAAACCCTTTGCTTAATTTCAAAGATCAAATTATAGTAAAAAAATAGACTTATCCCCGTTTTTCAATTATTGTCAAGAATCTGTTCGGCATGCTGTTTTGTTTTTACCTTATCGATAACGCGTTCAATAATACCGTTTTCATCTATAATAAAAGTAATGCGGTGTATGCCGTCAAACGCCCTACCCATAAATTTTTTAGGCCCCCAAACACCAAAAGCATTAATCACAGCTTTATCCGTATCTGCCAGTAAAGGAAACGGAAAGTTGAATTTCTTTTTAAAATTGGACTGCTTGCTCTCAGTATCTGCACTAACGCCTAAAATCTCATACCCTTCAGCCTTTAAAGCACTGTAATTATCCCTTAAATTACAGGCCTCTATCGTACAACCTGGAGTATTGGCTTTAGGGTAGAAAAATATCACCACCTTTTTGCCAAGGTAATTGGATAGTTTTACGGTATTTCCTTGTTCATCTTTGGTTTCGAAATCTGGAGCCTTATCCCCTGCTTTTAATGTATTCATCGTATGTATTATGTTTTTAAAAAGTCACTTAATTAATACTATTTTATAATAGAAACTCTTAATTAGGCATATTCTTATTTATTAACTTTGTTTGCTAAAATACAATTGTATGACCAAACAAGAAAGAATAAACTTTATTATTAGAACCTTAAAGGAACTATACCCTAAAATTCCTATTCCATTAAACCATAAAGATCCCTACACGCTATTAATTGCGGTTTTATTATCCGCTCAAAGTACTGATGCACGAGTTAATATAATCACACCTTTACTTTTTAAAAAGGCCGACAACCCCTATGATATGGTTAAACTTTCTGTGGATCAAATAAGGGATATTATTAAACCTGTTGGACTGTCTCCTATGAAAAGTAAAGGGATTCATGGCCTTTCAAAAATTCTAATAGAAGAACATAACGGACAAGTTCCAAAAAGTTTTGAGGCACTTGAGGCCTTACCTGCTGTTGGTCATAAAACTGCAAGCGTAGTTATGTCGCAGGCCTTTGGTATTCCTGCATTTCCTGTTGACACCCATATTCACCGTTTAATGTACAGATGGAACTTAAGTAATGGAAAAAGTGTTACTCAAACCGAGAAAGATGCAAAACGCCTATTCCCTAGAGAACTATGGAATGAATTACATTTGCAGATTATTTATTACGGAAGGGAATATTCACCGGCCAGAGGGTGGAATTTAGATCAAGACATTATTACTAAAACAGTTGGTCGAAAATCCGTAATAAACGCCTATTATAAATCCCAAAAAAAGTCCTGAAGATTATCAGGACTTTCCAAAGTTTAATTAAGAAAGGTTTCAAACTTTAATTTATTACAATTTATAACACTTAAAGCCTTTGAATAATTAAGAAGAAAATTAACCGTTTCTTCTTTCGGTTTCAGATCATTCACATTTTCAATTAATTCTTTAGAGTAAATTTTTGCCATTAATATTAATTTAAGGGTTGCTTAAACTAATAACGCTACTCCAATTACTTTATTGTATTAATTAGTTAAAACAATATTATGCTTATCTATTACCTTTCTCAAGTTAATGAGGGCATAACGCATTCTTCCTAAAGCGGTATTAATGCTAACCCCTGTTATTTCAGATATTTCCTTAAAGCTCATATCTTTATAAATCCGCATGACCAGTACTTCTTTTTGATCTTCCGGCAGCTCATCAACTAAACGTCTAACATCATTTTCTACTTGCTCTTTTATAATACGTTTTTCAGCATTTAATTCCCCATCACTCAATACAGAAAAAATACTGAAATCGTTACTGTTATCAAATTTTGGCATCCTATTATTCTTTCGAAAATAATCAATCACCAAATTATGGGAGATACGCATTACCCAAGGTAAAAACTTACCTTCCTCGTTGTAAGCCTTTCTTTTTAGGGTACGAATGACTTTTATGAATGTATCCTGAAAAATATCTTCAGCTACATCTCTGTCATAAACTTTGGAATAAATGAAACTATAAACTTTATTTTTGTGCCTTAATATTAAAATTTCTAACGCATTTTCATCACCGTTAATATAGTTATTAACTAGCGTTGCATCTGGAATAATTTTGTGCTGCATATCTATTACTTTTATTGCAAGAAGTCTCCTTCTGTGCTTGGGGTTTATGGTTTAAAAGTAATATTATGCGATAGGCAAGTGGTATTAAATTGATTAATAGACATTTCAAATATAGTAAGAATCCATTTTAAAAAACAATAATTAAGCTATTTTTTTGTGATTTTTTCCTAATTATCGGGTTTTACATCGATGAAATTAACCCTGAAAGTTTGCATAAATTCTTACTAACTTGTGTCTGTATATTAACATTAGAAGACGTTGCCATTCTTATCTTTTTAATTATTCTTAAAATTTTACCTGTAAAATACTTATAGTATCTTTGCAAGATTGTTTTCATTAACGGCCCATGAACACTGACATTCAAAGCATAGATTCTAAACAAAATATCATTATAAAAGGTGCTAAACTACATAACCTGAAAAATATTGATGTCGTTATACCAAGAAATCAATTAGTAGTTATTACAGGCTTATCGGGATCTGGTAAGTCGAGTTTAGCTTTTGATACACTGTATGCTGAAGGACAGCGACGTTATGTTGAGAGCCTGTCTAGTTATGCTCGTCAATTTTTGGGGCGTTTGAACAAACCCAAGGTTGATTTTATTAAAGGCATTGCCCCGGCCATAGCCATTGAACAAAAAGTAAATTCAACGAATCCACGATCTACTGTTGGAACAACTACTGAAATATATGATTATCTTAAATTATTATTTGCGAGGATTGGGAAGACTTTCTCTCCTATTTCAAACAAAGAGGTTAAAAAGGATACGGTTTCAGATGTTTTAAATTATGTGAAAATATTTCCTGAAAGCACGAAGTTACTACTCCTTGCCCCTATTCATTTAGAAAAAAACAGGACATTTTCTGATAAACTTAAGGCGCTTCAACAACAGGGCTATTCCAGAATTAAAGTGAATGATTTAGTTGTTAGAATGAGTGAGCTAACCAATGTTAAAGATTCTGACAGTGTTCATTTGGTTGTGGATAGAATTATAGTTAAAAATGAAGAAGATTTTTATAACAGGCTGGCTGATGCCATTCAAACTGCTTTCTACGAAGGAAAGGGAGAATGCATTATTGAAGCTTTAAATAATAACTCCAAACATCATTTTAGCAACAGGTTCGAACTTGATGGTATTAGCTTTTTAGATCCAAATATTCATTTATTTAGTTTTAACAACCCCTATGGTGCTTGTCCAAAGTGTGAAGGATATGGAGATATTATTGGTATAGATGAAGATCTGGTCGTGCCCAATACGGGTTTATCCATATATGAAGAAGCCATTTTCCCTTGGCGAGGTGAAAGCATGAGCTGGTACAAAAATCAGTTGGTTAATAACTCCCATAAATTCAATTTTCCTATACATAAACCCTATTTCGAACTTACAAAAGAACAGAAGCAACTCATTTGGGAGGGCAATGAATATTTTGAGGGCTTAAATTCATTTTTTACAGAATTAGAAGCTAAAGCCTATAAAATACAAAACAGGGTCATGTTGTCTCGCTATCGTGGTAAAACAAAGTGTAAAGTCTGTAGTGGTAAACGTTTGCGTACTGAAGCAAACTATGTAAAAATTGGTGGTGCCACCATTACAGATTTGGTAGAAATGCCATTGGATAAACTCGCGAGGTTTTTCAATCGGTTGGAACTTAATGATTATGATACTAAAATAGCGCGTCGTTTATTAAAAGAAATTAATAGCCGATTACGTTTTCTTAGTAATGTGGGGCTTGATTATTTAACGCTAAATCGGAAATCCAATACCCTATCCGGAGGAGAAAGTCAGCGTATTAATTTGGCCACCTCTCTGGGAAGCAGTTTAGTAGGTTCTATGTATATTTTAGATGAACCCAGCATAGGGCTTCATCCTAAAGATACAGAAAGGTTAATTTTAGTTTTAAAATCTCTACGTGATTTGGGAAACACCGTTATCGTTGTTGAACATGATGAAGATATAATGAAAGCTGCTGACACAATCATCGATATTGGTCCAGAAGCTGGTACTTTTGGGGGTAAGATTGTGGCCCAGGGTAATTACGATACTATTTTGAGTTCAAATTCATTAACTGCCAGATATTTAAACGGATATTTAAATATTAATATCCCCCAAACAAGACGGACTAGTAAATATTACGTTGACATTATTGGAGCAAGAGAAAATAATTTAAAAAACATAACTGTACGCTTTCCTCTTGGAATGTTAACTGTTATAACCGGGGTTTCTGGCAGTGGTAAAAGTACTCTCGTCAAAAAAATATTGTATCCTGCACTACAAAAAGAACTCACTGATTTTAGTGACAAAGCAGGCCAGTTTACTGCCATAGAAGGAAATTTTAGCAATGTCAAACTTATTGAGTTTGTGGATCAAAATCCTATAGGAAGGTCATCAAGGTCCAATCCCGTAACCTATATTAAGGCCTATGATGATATTCGAGCCCTTTTTGCTAATCAAAAATTAAGTAAGATTAGAAATTATCAAGCGAAGCATTTTTCATTTAATGTTGATGGTGGACGTTGTGAAACATGTAAAGGGGAAGGTGAAGTGACTATTGAAATGCAGTTTATGGCAGATGTGCACTTGGAATGTGAGACCTGTAAAGGGAAACGCTTTAAAAAAGAGGTTCTTGAAGTTACATTTGCCAACAAGACCATAGATGATATCTTAAATTTTACTATAGATGATGCCATATCATTTTTTGAATCCCATGATCAAGCTAAAATAAAAAATAAACTAAAACCTCTTCAAGATGTGGGGTTGGGTTATGTTACTCTCGGACAAAGTTCTTCCACGCTCTCCGGTGGTGAGGCTCAACGGATTAAACTGGCCTCATTTTTGGGCAAAGGTAGTAGTTCGGATAAGGCGCTTTTTATTTTTGACGAGCCTACCACAGGACTGCATTTTCACGATATTCAAAAATTACTGAAATCCCTTAATGCCCTTATTGAAAAGGGACATTCCGTTATTGTGATTGAACATAATTTAGAACTGATTAAATGTGCCGATTATATTGTAGACTTAGGGCCATCCGGAGGAGAACGTGGAGGTAATGTTGTTGCCTGCGGTACTCCAGAAGACATTATTAGGGTAAAAACTTCTGAAACGGGGAAATATTTAAAAGACAAACTTATTAATTAATTGTTCAGTCCCAATTAAACTTTTTCAGTAAAACAAAAAGGCAGTGGCCAAAATTACGATTAAAGCGGTTGGTACAATAAGGGACATATACAGGAAGGTTGTCATTCCAGCCTTAAAAAATGATATAAAATACCCCTGCTGATAAAATCGCTTCAATCCCAACCACAAATACACGAAGGTAGACAGCATGATAAGCCAATCTATGCTGTCCGGTATATCTATTATCCATTCGTTAACTGTTATAATAACGCCAAGTACAATAAATAGAAAAGAAAAATAATAAAAACTAAACACCAAATGGTGGGCAAATTGTCCGCGTCGCCAATATAACAATTTAAGAATGAAGGCAAATAATGGCAGCAAAAAGAATAGTGCTACCGGTATGCTATCAAAAAATGCCTGTACAATACCACCCCCCCTTTGTTTGTGGAACTTCAATAACTGCTTTAAAAATGTACGTTTGATGAATCCCGTATTTTCATCCATTCCAATGAATTTCAATTGTTCTTCTGTAGAAGCCCCGGCAGCATTTAAAGAATCCAATTTTTTAAGGTCATAAGTCAGATTGAATATGGTTTTTCTTGATGTGCTTGTGTTACTTTTTATGGTCGAGTCCAATGCTTTTAATTCATCTTTCGATAAGCCGGTTTTGATGTTAGGATTATTTAAAATCGGTGGAACCTCAGCTTTAGCAGCTATGGTGGAGTCTATACGCTTTATCTGAACAGAATCCACGGTATTGACGGATTCAAAACTCGTTTTAAGAGCCTTATCAACATTACTATTGTACTCCCTGACCTTAAACGAAAAAATAAAAAAGAAAACTACGGATACAAATAAATAAAATTGCGCAGGATGCAAATATTTAAGGCGTTTACCTGCTACAAATCGCTTGGGAATTAAACCTGGCTTAAAGATTAGCGGTAAAAAGCTCTTAAAAAACCTAGCATCAAATGAAAAGTAATTGCTTATGGTATTATAAAATAATACACTTACTGTGAGGTCTTCCTTCACTTGTTGCCCACAATAAGGACAAAAGTTAAAGGTTGCATCAAACTCCTGTTCACAATTTTTGCATGAGTCTTGATTGCTTTTCATTTAGTTTCATTAGTGCCATAAAATTAATAAAATTATTGTTTTATTTTACAACTAATTAAAAACCAATTTGTTTAACACCAATTCAAGATCATAGTTTAACATTTTGATAAAGAATAAATTAGCATGATAATTAATGTTAATATTTAGTTAATCATCTTTTCTGCAATTTTATTTGGCATACCTCTTGAAAATTAACAAGTATAGCGGAAGCCGAAAAGCTAAAAAAGAGTAGGGAAACTTAAAACTTATGAACTATGAAAAAAGCATTACTATTTTTTACCTTGTTGTCAATAGGATTGGTGACAGTATCAGCAACAAATTCCCTGGACCATAGTGTAGGACAGGTAACCATTAACTCATTTAATAACTTTTCAGAGCCTGTTGTTTTTATGGAACGTGGTGTTGAATTTTTAATTTTCCCCGATGGAAGTTTTGATTTTGATGCCAACAAATACCATTCATATAATGTTGATATTTACTATAAAAAACGTTCGAAGCGGGCCCATATTAATATGAATCACGTAGGGCCAAATGTTAATATGGGCTATACGCCTAACAGAAACAATGGTGTCTTTATTTCTAGAGATTTATTGGGAAGGGTAAGACGAGTCGATAATGTCCTTATAAATTACGACAGAACTGGAAAGGTTACCCGCATAGGCTCCGTCTTTATTACATATGGAAGAGGTAGAAACGGAACTTTAACACAAGTTGGGGGATTACATGTTAACTATAACCGTTGGGGTGAAATTGTAAGTTCCCATGGTCGTGTAAACCCTAATAATTATTGTAACATTTGTGGTGTTAACTCTTGCCATATGTCTCACTCAAGTGGAATTCACAGTCATGAGCATAATGATTGGAAGGATAATAATGATGCATATTACTATTACAAAGATAACGGCAAATCAAAAAAGCGAAAAAGATGATCACGTAATACACTCAGTTTTGAATGAAAACGCCCAATGGAATTTGGGCGTTTTCTTATTGTGCATGGACCACTTAACAAACGCTACTTAATGATGGTTAAGGGATGGGTTCTTTTCCATTCTCCTCTTGTAAAATCAGGAAAGACCTGAGGAGCACCGCCTTGTTCCACAGACCTTTCACTTAGTGGAGATACCGCACTCCAAAAACATCCTTCATACACATTTTGGTCAAGAGGTTCACCCTGTCTTAAACATTCTACTATTCTGAAGAGCATCATAAAATCCTTGCCTCCATGTCCCCCCATCTTTTCGGATAATTTTCCCAACCTCACATAAAGGGGATGTTCATATTTTTCATAAATTTTTTCTAAATGGTCCCCTTGGACCCAATTGTGGTGATCTTCAGTTACGCCTTCAACACCTCCTTCCAAAGAAACTCGCGTTGGAAAGCCTGCCAATGTCCCTTTAGTCCCTTGAATTAAATTATGCCTGGTATATGGTCTAGGGCTAGTCTCATCCCATTGAATCATAATAGTTCTTCCCATTGTTGTCTTAATAATTGAAGTATTTAAATCACCTCCGGTATAATTAATTTGATTCCATTTATGCGCCTTTGGAAAATTTTTTTCAGCAAAATATTTTCTTCCCAGTGCCAAGGTTGAAAAGGATACTATGCTACTAAAATTATCTTCTCCCCTAACTAAATTCATATATTGGGCTACAGGACCTAAGCCGTGAGTTGGGTATAAATTTCCATTTCTCTTCGCATAATGGTATGTTCGCCATGACCCGGTACCTCGATCCACATTATACATCTGCTCTCTCAAATCATGAATATAGGAGGCTTCGGCATGTAATAATTCGCCAATAACACCTTGTCGACACATATTTAAATAGAGGAGTTCTTCCCTACCATAATTTACATTTTCCATCATCATACAGTGTTTCTGGGTTTGCTCAGAGGCAAATACAATTTCCCACATTTCCTCCAAAGTAACTGCGATAGGAACTTCAATAAAGGCATGTGCCCCTTTTTTCATGGTAGCAATTGCCATTAGTGCATGATTATTCCAGTTTGTTGCTATAAAAACGGCATCCGGTTTAGTTTCCTCAAGCATCACTTTCCATTGATCTTCATCACCGTAATATGTCCCAATATGTTTATGCCTCAAACCTTTTCCTATATGAGTACATTTTACAGCTGAACTTTTGGCCAGGTCCTCATATAAATCACAAATGGCTATTATTTCAGTTCCCGCAATAGATGCTAATTGAATGGCATGACTACTGCCACGAGCTCCTACTCCAATGAGTGCAATTCGTACAGTATCCAACTTAGGGGCTTTAAATCCTCCCATATATCTGTCATTAGGTTCAAATAAAACATCATTACTTGAATAAGATGAAAATAATCTTCCTAAGGACATCCCTGCACCTGTAAGTGCGGTTTTCTTTATAAAGTTTCTGCGATCTATGTTTTTCATGGTGAATAAGTTTAACATGAGGTTTGTCTAGTCAATGAAATAAAATTTTTATCAAAAAATAGTGACTTATATTTGATTCCATTTTATTCGATTTTCAAAAGGAATAAGATAATCAGATTTCTTTTCGGTTATAATTTAAATAAACTAAAGCTTATTATCTTTTGGTTATCAATCAATTAACCTGTTATTTTTGTTTTGGCACGTTGTTTGTATTCAGTAGGTTGTATTCACAAGTAAAACGTTTAATTATGAAAAAATTAGCATTAATATTAGTTGGATTTCTCATGTTTGGGTTTACCACTAATGCAAAAACAACCTTAAGTAAAAATAGCAATTCATCATCAGTAATCTATGGTGGTTATGGTAATTCTTTCATATTTATAGAAGGTGGTATTGAATTTTCTGTATTTCCGGATGGGCAATTTGATTTCAATATCTTGCGTAACAACTCCCAATTAAGCGTATCAATTGGAGCCCCACATCTTAACATTAGTTTTAATTCTGGATATAATTACAACGCTTATGTGCAGTATGACGAATTTGGTGCTGTAATTCAAATAGAGAACATACCCATTTATTATGACTATTACGGCCGTATCATTCAGGCTGGAAATGTGAATATTCATTATAATAATTTTGGATATGTGTCACGATTAGGCGGTTTATATGTGCACTACAACAGGTACAATAGGTTTAGTCACTGTACCGGATTTATAAATGTTTATAACAGGCATTATGTCTATAGACCATGGCATCGTTATTATAGTATTCCCGCCAATGATTTTTGTGTAGTTTACAATAGACCATATCGACAATATTATACCCCGGTTAGGTATGTTTACAATAGACCATTCTACAACAATTATAGACCGCGAACTTCTGTTGCAACCAGAAGAGGAAGTGCAATTACTCGGAACCGAAATTATGCAACTGTTAACAGGAGTTCTAGGAACTTGACTCGTGTAAATAGAAATGCAAATACTTCGGATTCAAGAAGAAATTATAACGCGAATACGTCAATGGCAAATGGAAGAAATAGAAAAGATGTTACACCTAATTCAGCAAGTAATAATACCAATAGACGCTATTCAAGAAATACAAGTGATAATTCCCAAATAAATTATACTAAACACGCAGATAACAACGTTAGAAGAATAACGAGATCTAATGCCCAAAATAATTCGAGAATTAACTCCGGAGATCGTACTAGAAATAATTCTACAAATCGAAAACCAAATAGCTCTAATTTTCGTAATTATAACAGAGACATTACAAAATCTGTAAAGTCTAAAGTCACAAAAAGACCAATGGGAAATACATCCAGAACTTTTAAACATGATATTCCCGGATCTAGACAAAGTTCAAATCATAGAGTTACACAAAATAACAGTAGCTCAGACAATAAAAGTACAAGATCTATTAGAAGAAGATCTTAACCTCTTTGGTTGGTTAGTTGGAAAGCCCTGCGATAAGTTTGCCTCAAAGCAACATCGTGGGGTTTTCTCTTTTATTTCTTTAAAAGACCAAAGTATCTATTTAAAATATTTGATATATCGCTTGATAATTTAAATTGGTAAATCAGAGCTAAATATAATATACTTATAACTGTGGATTTAATAATAATGTTTAAAATTGTATGGAATGAAAAATCCCAGAAATAAAACACACAAAAAAATAATACAATAACGACACCAACTTTAAAAGTATCGGCCGTAAATGGAACTATTTTGAACCTAACTTTAACGAAAAATAGTTTGGCCGCATTGTAGGTTATCACGGAAATAAATGTTGCATATGCAGCACCAATAGTTCCAAATTTAGGTATAAACAACGTGTTTAACAGTATAGTTATTATGACCAATCCAACCCCTAAAGCCAATACCACCCGATAATAATCACTGTTAAATAATATGGCATTATTGTTGCCGAGGAGATTGTCAAAAAGTTTTGCCAAGCCTATTAGAAGAACTACAGTTATTCCTCCCTGATATTTTTCCGGAATTAAATGATAAAGTTCATTAATGTTTAATACTATTAGCAGAAAAATCAATCCGCTAATAATTAAAAGTGTTAAGGAACTTTTTTGATATAATAGTTTTAACTCAAGCTTGTTATGATCATTTAAAAATTTAGCAGTTAAAGGATTCGTAATTTGGTGCATTGCACGAGAAGGAACACCAATTACACTAGCAATATAAATGGCGACGGCATAGTATGCTACATTTTCAATTTCAATATATAGTCCTATCATAAACTTATCAATCTCTAAAATTATATTTGCTATAGAACCGGCTAGAATTATCAAAACAGAGTAGGTTAAAATAGACTTGATGTTAAGTAATCTTGAGAAACACATCACCGGGAACCTTAAACTGAAGGCATATAATGCCATGATAAGCATACGCACAAAATGTACAATTACTAGTGCGTAAATTAATTGTTCCACCGAAATTAAATTAAAATATAAGGCAAACAATAATAAAGTCGTACAAAGCCTATAAAAAATCTCTTTCATAAAATTTCCAAATACACTTTGCATATGTACTTTACTCCAAGCATAGAAGACCTCGAAGTAGGCTAATAAAATTGCCGTTATATAAATCACCCAAATGTAATCCTGAATAATACTGTTTTTAATGGTAAGCCAATGACTAATAGTTTCAAAACAGGCATACCCTATTAAACCAATCGGTAAGGCCACAAACATGGGTAAAATAAGCATCAAGGTTAAAAAACTATTTTGGGATTGACGTGTTTTATAAGAAGAATAAAACTTTACCATGGTGTTATGTACCCCAAAAGCCATTAGTGGCATCATTATGGCCGCTGTCGAAAATAAATACTGAATCAACCCAAAATAGGCATCACTTAAAAAATTTGTAAATAAAAACAGGACATTCACGCCTCCTATAAAAAACCCTATATAGGTAACAATGGTGTTTTTTATTGATTGTGATACTATTACTCCCATTAAATTAAATTAGATAGCGCTTTTGTTAACGATTTTCTGCTGTATTTTTGAAGACCTATCCCAAATGTTTGTAATGTTCCTTTTTCATAGGACTCAAAATAGTTTAGAATAACTTCTTTTAGAAGTTTGTCCTCAGAATATAAATAGTATTGGCCTGTATTAGTTTCCTTCAGTATGCGCTCTGTGTCAGATCCTTTCGGTCCCAAGGCAATAACTGGTCTATTGGAAACAATATATTCAAAAAGTTTTCCTGGGATAATTGACCTGGTCTCCTCGGAATCAATTTCAATAAGCAGTAATACTTGTGATTGCTTTTGAAACTTAATAGACTCTTTATGTGAAACATAACCAATGTTATTTAAATAATTAATTAAGTTATATTTGTTAATGGATTGCAAGACCTCTGCACTCACAATTCCAACTATATTCAATTGAAAATGACTAGCGAATGATTCATTTTCATCAATTAATTCACTTAAAACTTGCCAAAGTATCTCAGGGTTTCGTTTGGACAGTAAAGACCCTATATGCGACATGGTGAATTTTTTGTCTAAATTAATTTCAGTAACCGGTTCGTAATCAAATCCATTCGTAATTAATGCAATGGGATGCGTTGTAATAGATTCAAATTCAGATTTCAAGACTTGACTGGTAACAATGATTTGATCAGCTGCATTTAAGACTTCTTTCTCAAGGATTTTGTGCTTTTGCTTTGATCTATTTGTTAATTTCAATTGCTTTTGATATCCTATGGTAGTCCAGGGATCTCGAAAATCTGCGATCCACTTTATTTCTGTTGTATTTTTAAGTTTTAGACCGATAAGATGTAGACTGTGTGGTGGACCGGTAGTAATTACTGTTTTTATTTCACTCTTCTCTAAATAATCAACAAGGAACTTAACAGAAGGTTGCACCCATCCTACTCGGGCATCGGGAATATAACAGTTTCCACGAATATAAAGCATTAGCTTTTCCAGGAGATTCTGCTTTTTATGTTCGGAAATAAGGCCCCTACTAATCGTCGTCGTGGTCTTTTTAGAAAAAATGCTAGCCAATTTATAAGGCTCCTTAATCGGGTGCCTCAAAATAGTCAAGGTTTTTGATACTTCTGACACTAAAGTATTGTCTATAATGGGATAATGAGGATTTTCTGGAATGTAAACAACAGGTTCGATACCATAATCCGGTAAATATTTTACAAACTTCAACCAGCGTTGGACACCTGGTCCTCCTGCTGGTGGCCAATAATATGTAATTATTAAAACTTTTTTTTTGCCCATTACGGTCAATCCTAAGATGTTAGATCACCTATTTTTTGAAACTAAAAGTTTATTGGAATCTTTTTTAAGTTTATACAAAATGCCCCCTAACAACAGTAATACAAATAGAATAGAACTCATTAAGGTAATTTTACTTCCAGTTTTAACCACCTCGGGATCAAACTTAAATTCTATAATGTGGGTACCCTTTGGTATTTCCATGCCTCTTAATGTATAGTTAACACGAATATGTGATGATTCCTGTCCGTCAATAAAAGCTTTCCAACCATATCGATAATATATTTCAGAAAACACAGCAAAACCCTCATTTTTATTATTCGATCGATACTTCAAATAATTTGGCCGATGTGTTAATAACTGTATTGATGCAGTCGAATCCACCATGAATGATTTAAGTTCAGTCATTTCTTCATTCTGGTTTTTCGATACATTGCCAAAAGTATAAACTGCTTTGCTTTTTGTATCTAAACTATCTAAAATTAAAATTTCTTCATTCGCCGTATGTAATCGCTGAAGTTTTTTAACAAACCAAGCATTACCGTTAGCTTCATCGTTAAGATAGCTAAACGTATTGCCCTTTTCATCTTGAGCTATAATGTACTTGGTATTTAACATATTTAAGACATTCATATTGTTTTTTACAACATAAAAATCAAAAACATCTTCATATCGTCTTAATTTAGCTGCATGATACCCATTTAAGGAATTATGAAAGTAAGATGCTCTTGCTCCAGATGACGTTAAATCAAATACTCTAAAGTGCGTGGTGTCCTTAGCTATTTCTTTATCGGCCTCCAACATTTGGAAGGGGTACTTCACCTGTTTGGAAGATACAAAATCATCGTTATTAACATAACGCCTATCTACACCAACTAAATCAAACAATACAAGAAAACCAAATATCACAATAGCCCATTCTTGCTTTAGTTTTTCCTTTAAATAAGCAAAAATAACACTAGCTGAAAATAAGACTAAAATTAAGGAACGTAATGTATCAAGGGTGAAAACAGACTTTCTGTCCGCTTTTATCGCATCTACAAAATCCTGTCCATAATTTTGACGATAAAACGAATCATTGACACCGGAAAAATCAAATGACGACTTAAAAAGCAATAACATTATGGCCATACCTCCTGTAATACCAGCAGCATATTTTAAAGCCTGCCATTTGTCATTTTCATTTCGATTCGCTTTAAACAGATTAACCAATCCAAAAACGGCCATTACCGGTACACATAGTTCCAAAATAACCTGTATGGACGTTACCGCCCTAAACTTGTTGTACAGGGGGACATAATCAATAAAAAAATTGGTCAAAAATTCTAAGTTTTTGCCATAAGACAGTAATAGAGACAATACGGTACCTCCCACCAACCACCATTTGATTCGTCCCTTTACTAAAAATAACCCAATAACAAACAAAAATAGCACAACGGCTCCAACATAAGCAGGAGCTTCGACAATAGGCTGATCACCCCAATATAATGGTGCATGTTTTGATGCTTCAATCGCCTGACTTGGTGATGCTCCAAGTTTTCTATAGGCCTCATAAGTATGGGATTCTCGACCCATAGGCTCACCATTTCCTCCGCCTGTCAACCTTGGAACGAATAAATTCAAAGATTCTAAAATCCCATAACTGTATTGCGTAATATAATCCCGATCTAATCCATTGGTTATTTCTTTTGAAGATCCATCAGGGTTTATAGTTACCTCATTTTGACCTCGGGAACTTTCCTTAACATATTCTTGTGTCGCCAAAATAACCGAAGCATTTAAAGCCATTGACAAACCTACGGCAAAGATTAAAACACCAAGAGATTTAAAATAATTGAACAGTATCTTTTTTTTGTAAGCGTCAACCAAATAGGCTATACCCAAAACAAGGACTAACAGGAATAAATAATAAGTCATTTGAAAATGATTGGCTATTAACTCCAACCCCATGGCAATAACAGTCCATAAAAACCCAAAAATATATTTCTTTTGAAATGTTAATATAATACCACTTAAAACTAATGGCATGTATGCGATAGCATGGGCCTTACTATTATGGCCAACGCCTAAAATTATAATTAAGTAGGTTGAAAACCCAAAGGCAATAGCTCCAATTATCGAAGTTTTCCAATCCACACCAAGAACCAATAATAAGAGGTAAAACCCTAAAAGATACAGAAATAAATAATCAGCTGGTCGTGGTAAAAATCGAAGCGCCAAATCCAGTTTTTTAATATAATTATGGGGGTATTTTGCTCCTAACTGATAGGTTGGCATACCACCAAAGGCGCTATTGGTCCAATAAGTTTCCTCTCCTGTAACTTCCCTGAAATCTGTTTGTTGTTTGGACATGCCTATGAATTGCATGATATCACTTTGGAAAATGGATTTTCCTTTTAATACAGGATTAAAATAAGCTAAGGAAAGCATTATAAACCCTAATACCACTAAAAGGTGTGGAAGTATTTTTTTTAAAGAAAATGTCATAAAAGTGTTTTAGTGACTATGGATGGGGAAATTAATCAATTTCTTCGTAATCCACATAGTCCCCAACATCTTTATTGGACGTCTTTGTGTTAGGCATTTTATCAATAGTCACTTCACCTTCCTTTTTTGGGTGTTCTTGTTGATCCTTTTTTTGAAATTGCCCAAATTGATCCCCAAATTGTTGTTCCGCTTTTTTGGAGACATATTTAATTAAAAAGGGAGCTAGTAGGCGTCCTAATATTTTTATTCCGAAATAGATGAGTAGAATAATCAGGATCATTCTTACCAATCCAGTTACAGAAGCTTCTTGTAGCATATATGTTCTTTTAAAACAAAAATACAATTCTATTGACTTAAAAACTGTTTATAAATGATAAAAAAAGTATAAAATATCTATATTTGAGAACGCGTTATTAGCTTATTCAATGATAATTTTCATCAATTAAGCCTATAAAACACAATCTAAAATCAATAACTATGAGGCCTTTCCAATCTACTATAAATTTAATTTTTATTTTGTTAAGTACTTTTATTTATGCCCAGTATACCGATGTTATAAATTCTAATAGGCCCGGCGTATCAAGGAGTGCTTTTTCGGTGGGCACCAATGTACTTCAGTTTGAGGTTGGCCCCTATATTATTAATGAAAAACGCACGCCTGCATTAAGAACAAAGGTTGATGGTTTTGGTGTTGATTTTGCTGCTCGTTATGGAATTCTATGGGAAGAATTAGAATTGAATATTGAGGGAACTTATCAAAATGACAAAAAAACGTATTATTCGAGCATTCCTTTTGAAGAAGACCGGTCCAATTTCAAGCATGTTACTTTAGGTGCGAAATATTTAATTTATGACCCCTATAAAAATGCTAATGACAAACCTAATCTTTACAGCTGGAAAGCAAATCATAGATTTAAATGGCGTTCTTTGATTCCAGCGGTATCTGTATATGCAGGTGCAAATTATGATACCAAAAACAACCCATATACTGCAGCGGATATCGAAGGTTTTAGTCCCAAAGTTATCCTGGCAACACAAAACAATTTCTCCGGGGGCTGGGTTTTTGTAGTAAATTTAATAAAAGATAGAATTGGAACGGATCAGTCTGATTTTCAATATATTTTCACATTAACACATTCCTTTAATCCACAATGGGTTATTTTTGGTGAAACGCAAGGTATTAAAAGCGATTTTTATGCAGACAACCTTTTTCGGGTTGGTGGTGCATACTTATGGAGTCCAAACTTTCAATTGGATACTGCAATAACTTTTAATTCAAAAGATACACCAGCAGTATTTAGTTTTAATTTTGGAGCATCCTATAGATTTGATTTTCATGAAGATAAGGATCAGGAGAATATTGAAAATGGTGGTTCTGCCATGGAAGTAGACCGTAGATCTAAACGCAAAAGATCAAAAGAAGGATCTGATTCCATTATTGAAAAACAAAAACGACGTTCAATAGATTTCGATTAATTGCTCTATGATAACACTAAAAGAAGTTCAAAGCAAAAAGGATTTAAAAGCATTTGTTAAGTTTCCCTTTACCTTATACAAAGACTCTGAAAATTGGGTCCCCCCAATTATAAGTCAAGAAATGAAAACCTTTGACAAAACGGAAAATCCAGTTTTTAAAGATGCTGAGGCTCAATTATTCTTGGCTTACAGGAATGATGAAATTGTTGGTAGAATTGCGGCAATAATGAATTTTATCGAGATTAAAGAACAAAATCAAAAAAAGATGCGCTTTGGATGGTTCGACTTTATAGATGATTTTGAAGTATCACAAGCGTTGTTAAATAAAGTAGAAGAAATAGGTAGACAAAATAACTTAGAATATACTGAAGGACCTGTTGGTTTTTCTAATTTAGATAAAGTTGGGTTACTCACAGAAGGTTTTGATTCCATGGGACCCATGATAACTTGGTATAATCACCCGTATTACCGCAAGCATTATGAATCTGAGAATTATATTATAGAAAAGGAATACTCTGAGAGTAAATTTGATTTCAAAAATGTAAATCCAGATACCTTTATGAAAGCGAATGAACTTATAAAAAGACGCTATCAAATTGAAGCTTTGAACTTTAAGAAAACAAAAGAAGTTATGCCTTACGTTGACAGGATGTTTGATCTGTTTAATGAATCTTATTCTTCATTGTCTTCTTTTGTTGCTATCAATGACATACAAAAAGCCTATTTCAAAAAGAAGTTTATAAGTTTTGTAAACCCAGAATATATCAAATTTATAATAGATAAAGATGATAATTTAATTGGTTTTGCTATTGTAATGCCAGCTTTTTCTAAAACCCTTCAAAAAATAAAAGGCAAGCTCTTTCCTTTTGGATTTTTACATATTTTACATGCCAAGAAACACAGTAAAGATGTAATTTTTTATTTGATTGGGATCCGTCCGGACTATCAGCATAAAGGAGTTCACGCTGTGATCTTTAATGAGTATTACAAAGTATTTACGGAAAAAGGGATTAAAACATGTTATAGAACTCCAGAACTTGAAGATAATATAGCAATCCATCAAATATGGAAACACTTCTCCCCCGTTGTCTATAAACGTCGCAAGACATTTAAGAAAACTTTAATTTAAAACATAATTCTTAACTGAATTTTCGATCTAATTAAAAAGTATTAATCTCCCATCGCGGCCATAACCGCTGCTGACAATCGCCTATATGTGCCGTTATCAAGACGTTCCCTGATAGCCTCAAATGCATCTAAGGTTTCCTCGACATCTTGAATTGTATGCGTAGCAGTTGGAATCATTCTTAGTAAAATCAACCCTTTAGGGATTACCGGATAAACGACAATAGAACAGAAGATTCCATAATTTTCTCTTAAATCTTTAACTAATGCCATAGCCTCAGGGATACTACCTTTTAAATACACTGGAGTCACACAACTTTGAGTAGTTCCTATATCAAAACCTCGCGCCTTTAAGCCAGACTGCAAAGCGTTAACAATAGTCCATAGATTTTCCTTTAACTCCGGCATAGTTCTTAACATGTCCAAACGTTTTAATGCGCCAACAACTAATTGCATCTGTAATGATTTAGCGAACATTTGGGACCGTAAATTATATTTTAAATAGTCTATAATTTCTTGATCTCCAGCAATAAAAGCTCCCGTACTTGCCATAGATTTAGCAAAAGTAGCAAAATACACATCTATATCATCCTGGATGCCTTGCTCCTCTCCTGCACCTGCTCCTGTGGCACCTAAAGTTCCAAAACCATGAGCATCATCAACAAACAATCTAAATTTAAATTTCTTTTTTAATGCGGCAATTTCCTTTAAACGTCCTTGTTCCCCACGCATACCAAAAACACCTTCAGAAATGACTAAAATACCGCCACCAGTCTGTTCTGCCATTTTAGTGGCACGTTCAAGATTTTTTTCTAAACTTTCAACGTCATTGTGTTTATAAGTAAATCGTTTACCTATATGTAACCGTACCCCATCAATAATACAAGCATGTGCATCGACATCATAAACAATAATATCATCTTTAGCTACCAAGGCATCAATGGTAGATACCATACCCTGATACCCAAAGTTTAAAAGATATGCGGCTTCTTTTTTAACAAAGGCAGCCAATTCATCTTGAAGTTTTTCGTGTAGATCTGTATGACCAGACATCATTCTTGCTCCCATAGGATATGCTGATCCATATTGAGCTGCTGCTTGGGCATCTACTTTTCGAACTTCAGGGTGATTTGCAAGTCCTAAATAATCATTAATACTCCAGGTAATAACTTCTTTTCCCTGGAATTTCATCCGGTTGGAAATTTCTCCTTCTAACTTTGGAAACACAAAATATCCTTCAGCCTGTGAAGCCCATTTCCCTAATGGCCCCTTATCTTTGTAAATTTTATCAAATAAATCTTTCATTTATTTTAACTATTATTGCTATTAATTACAAGGCAAAGTCCTTAAACTTTTACTGTGTGAACATTTCATAACCAAATGTGAGACAATATTCCCATTTATTTAAAAACTTTCAGACCTCAGTTCAATCCGCAAAATTAAATATTTAAATGGTTTGAGCATAATTTTTTAATGGACAATTAATTTGGAAATAAAAAGAGATAACATATTGCAGAAACAATACAGGTTACCTCCTTATCAACGTTTAATTATTTCGACTATTTTATATACTGGATCTTTTCTGTTACTTCATTCATACTATCAAAGAACCCTTGTTCACTCATCCATTTATCACTGTAAATTTTACTCATATATCGCGAACCATGATCTGGAAAAATGACAACCACTTGATCCTCTTTTTTAAACTTTCCTAAATCATTTAATTGTTTAACTGCCTGCATTACGGCTCCTGAGGTATACCCAACAAATAGGCCTTCTGTTTTTGCAACAGCACGTGCCGTATGGGCACTATCTTCGTCTGTAACTTTTATGAATTCATCAATAATATCAAAATCTGTAGCAGAAGGTATCAAATTTTTACCCAATCCCTCAATTCGGTATGGATAAATTTCCTTTTCATCAAATTCCTTAGTTTGGTGATATTTTTTGATAACGGAACCAAAAGCATCTACACCTAACACTTTAATATTCGGGTTTTGCTCCTTTAAATATCTTGCCGTACCAGAAATGGTACCTCCAGTTCCACTGCAAGCCACTAAATGGGTAATTTTACCCCGGGTTTGTTGCCAAATTTCAGGGCCCGTACTGTAGTAATGTGCATCAATATTTAATTCATTAAAATATTGGTTTATGTAAACAGATCCCTTTATTTCCTCATGTAAACGTTTAGCGACTTGATAATACGACCTGGGATCGTCTGCTTTAACATGGGCCGGACAAACATAAACCTTAGCCCCCATGGTTTTTAGCATATCAATTTTATCTGCTGAAGATTTCGAGCTTACAGCCAGTACACAATTGTAACCCTTAATTATGCTCACCATGGCAATACTAAATCCAGTATTACCTGATGTGGTTTCAATAATTGTATCACCGGGTTTTAAAACTCCTTGTTTTTCAGCTTCTTCAATAATATAAAGTGCTATCCTGTCTTTTGATGAGTTACCTGGATTAAAAGATTCTACTTTAGCGAAGTAACTCCCTTTGAAGTCTGCGGTAAATTTATTAAGTCTTACGAGAGGTGTCTGACCAACTAAATCTAAGACGCTATCATAAACTTGGTTGCTATGTTTCATTAGTTCGTTTTACTGTTCTAAAAACAATATATAAATTAACATAAATTTCTTTAAAAAAAGAAATGTTTCAGTCTTGTTAAATTCATAAACACTTTTAGAGAGCCATATTTTTTCACAAAATAAATATAAGCTAAAACCATGCAAAAATAGTACATTTTTTTTTATTAGTTGTTTATTCCTTCCAAATCTAATAAAAAAGCATACTCCAAAGCGACCTCTTTTAAGCTTTCAAATCTTCCAGAAGCGCCTCCATGACCAGAATCCATATCAATATTAAAAAGCAATTTATTGTTATCTCTTTTCAATGCCCTAAGCTTCGCTACCCATTTGGCCGGTTCCCAATATTGCACTTGTGAATCATGAAAACCAGTGGTTACTAACAAATTCGGATAAGATTTAGCTTCTATATTATCGTAGGGGGAATACGATTTCATATAATGATAATACGCTTCATCGTTTGGGTTTCCCCATTCATCATATTCACCAGTTGTTAATGGAATAGTATCATCTAACATAGTTGTCACGACATCAACGAAAGGTACAGCGGCCAAAACGCCATGGTATAGTTCTGGATTACTATTTATGACCGCCCCAATTAGTAGCCCTCCTGCCGAACCACCATAAGCATACAGATGTTCTTTTGAAGTGTATTTCTGTTCTATTAAATGTGTTGAACAATCAATAAAATCGAAAAATGTATTTTTCTTATGCAGCAATTTTCCGTTTTCATACCAATTTCGTCCTAAATATTCACCACCACGTACATGTGAGATGGCATAAATAAACCCCCTATCCAACAAACTTAATCGAATACTTGAAAACGACGGGTCAATGGTTGAACCATATGATCCATATGCATATTGTAACAATGGATTCTTTCCATCGCGTTTAATTCCTTTTCTGTAAACCAATGAGATAGGAATTTTAACGCCATCGCGTGCAGTGGCCCAAATACGTTCGGATGTATAATTTTCTTTTTTAAAGGAGCCACCTAGTACTTCTTGTTCTTTCTTAACTTCACTTTGTTTTGTATTTAAATTATAGTCAATAATTGCACTGGGTGAAGTCAAAGAGTTAAATCCATAACGCAGTAAATCACTATCAAAATCGGGGTTATTACCGATATAAAGGGTATAGGTTTCACTTTTAAAAGGAATATAATAATCCTCAATTCCGTTCCAGCTCATTATTCGCAATCGGTTTAATCCATTTTCCCGTTCATTAATAACGATATAATTCTTGAAAATTTCTATGTCTTCTATCAAAACATTATCCCGATATGGAATAACCTCTTGCCAGTTTTCCTTTTGGGTTAGACGTTCGTTAGTTTTTAATAACTTAAAATTAGTGGCGCCATCACAATTGGCTATAATGAAGAAATGGTCGCCATAATGTGAAATGCTATAATCCAATTCTCTAATTCGTTCCTGAAATACCTTAAAAGACTTATTTGGGGTATTGGCATCAAGAAAACGATATTCTGAAGTTAATGTGCTTGACGAACCTATAACAATATATTTTCTAGATTTCGTTTTATATACAAAGATGTTAAACGTTTCATCTTGTTCATGGTACACTTCTAAATCTTCTTCGTTGGAATGCAATACATGCTTGAAGATTTTATGAGAACGCAAAGTTAGCTCATCTTTACGAGCGTAAAACAATGTTCTATTATCGTTAGCCCATGTAGCATTTCCAGTAGTATTTTCAATTTTATCCGGATAAATTTCTCCCGTTTTCAAATTTTTAATTTGAATGGTGTACTGTCTTCTACTCACCAAATCTGTGGAAAAAGCTGCCATAGTATTGTCCGGGCTAATCGAAATTCCACCTAAATTAAAATAGACTTGATCCTTGGCCATATCATTACAATCGAACAGGATCTCTTCCTGAGCATCCAAGGTGTCTTTTTTTCTAGAAAAAATCGGGTAATCCTTTCCTACTTCATAACGGGTTATATACCAATAGCCATTCAGTTTATATGGTACTGTCGTATCGTCTTCTTTTATGCGACCTCGCATTTCTTCAAAAAGTGCTGTTTGAAACCTTTCCGTATGTTTCATAACGCTCTTGGTGTACTCGTTTTCCGCATTTAAATACGCTATCACTTCTTCATTGTCTCTATTCCTTAGCCAATAGTAGTTGTCTATTCTAACATCATTATGAATTTTAAGTTCTTTTGGTATTTTTTTAGCAATTGGTGGTTTTGGATCCATTGTTTTCATATTCATGACTTTCTCTCCTGGAGAAGAAATTGCAAAAATAAAACTTAGTGATAGAATTATGAGGATGTTTTTAATTTTTCATGAGAAAAAACAATACATTACTTCAGTTTGTAATAACTTTGTTGTTTAATTTTTAAATCTAAAATTATGTTTGGAGATATGATGAGTATGATGGGTAAACTCAAAGAAACCCAGAAAAAAGTTGAAGAAACTAAAAGGCGTTTAGATACTATTTCAATAAATGCGTTAAGTGATGATGGCAATATCAAAATAACCATAACAGCCAATGGGATCATAAAAGATATTGATATTAATGACAATTTATTGCAAGATAAAGTCCAGTTAGAGAAGGATTTAATATTTACGCTAAACAAAGCAATTGAACAGGCAACTAAAGTTAATGAAACTGAATTAGCAGCAGTAGCTAAGGAAGGGTTACCAAATATTCCCGGTTTGGATATGTTTAAGTAATCAGGGATTCTTAAAGTTTTCAAATAATACCTGTAACAATACGTCGTGCATGGCATTGGTATAATCTAAATGAGTAACCATACGTAATTTACCACCACCCATGGTCATAATATGAATGTTTTTCTTTGCCAATAATTGAATAAAACCCGCTTCTTCGATATTATCGTGTAATTCAAAAATGATAATATTGGTTTCAATGGGCTCAACGGTTTTTATAACAGATAGTTTATTCAGCACTTCTCCTATTTCTTTTGCCTTTCGGTGGTCCTCAACCAGTCTTTGCACATTGTTATCTAAAGCAAATAATGCAGCAGCAGCCAGATAACCTGATTGTCTCATGTTACCCCCTAACAATTTACGTATTCTAATTGCCTTTTCCATAATGTTATGGTCACCAACTAATATAGAACCTACGGGACATGCCAGGCCTTTACTGAAACAAACAGAAATGGTATCGAAAACGTTTCCATACTGACTTGCTGTTTCATTTTTGGCCACCAAAGCATTCCACAATCGTGCTCCATCTAAATGAAGTCCCAAATTGTGATCATGACACACTCCTTTAATTTTTAAAATCTCATTAAAATCCCAGCAGGCACCACCTCCTTTATTAGTTGTATTTTCGATCGCCACAACACTGGTTTTGGCATACCAATAATCTTTTGGGTTAATGGCCTCAATGACTTGCTGTGCCGTAAACATTCCTTTATTTCCATCTATCAATTTACAGGATACATTGCTGTTAAACGATACGCCACCAGATTCATAATTGTAAACATGTGCATATTTATCACAAATCAACTGCTCTCCCGGATGGGTATGTAATTTTATGGCCGTTTGGTTGGCCATAGTACCACTTGGAAAAAACAATGCTTGATCCTTACCGAACATGTCTGCCACACGTTTTTCCAGAATGCTTACGGTTGGATCTTCCCTAAACACATCATCTCCAACTTCAGCTTGCATCATTACCTTAAGCATTTCTGGGGAGGGTTTGGTTACGGTATCACTTCTAAGATCAATTCTCATAATTTAAGTTAAATTGGTAAAGCTATAAAATTATAGTCATATTTATTTTCTGCTGAAGTGATAAATCCTATTTTTGCTCAAAATACTTATGACAATGATAAATTCCGATCAGATTAAAGATCTTAATACCCGCCTTGACAAACTAAGGCACTATCTTTGACATAGATGCCAAGTTAATTGAAATTCAAAACGAAGAAGAACAAACCTTTGACCCTAATTTTTGGAATGACCCCAAAGAAGCTGAAGTCATTATGAAGTCACTTCGTGTTAAGAAAAAATGGGTAGAAGACTACAATACCATTAAAACCCGTGTTGAGGATTTAGGCGTGCTATATGAGTTTTACAAAGAAGGTGAATCCACACTTGAAGAAGTTGAACAGCAGTTTGAAAAGGCTTCCACCTTGTTAGAGGATATTGAATTCAAAAATATGCTATCGGATGAAGGAGATAACCTAAGTGCTGTATTGCAGATTACCGCCGGTGCTGGAGGGACGGAGAGTTGTGATTGGGCTAGTATGTTAATGCGGATGTATTTAATGTATGCAGAAAAAAGTGGTTTTAAAGTTAAAGAACTTAATTTCCAGGAAGGTGATGTGGCTGGTATTAAAACCGTAACCTTAGAAATAGAAGGAGACTTTGCTTTTGGATGGTTAAAAGGTGAAAATGGTGTACACAGACTGGTTAGAATCTCTCCCTTTGACAGCAATGCCAAACGACATACCAGTTTTGCCTCGGTTTATGTTTATCCATTAGTTGATGAATCCATAGAAATAGAAATAAACCCAGCAGATATTGATATTACCACTGCGCGATCCAGTGGTGCAGGAGGACAAAATGTGAATAAGGTTGAAACTAAAGTACAGTTAACGCATAAGCCTTCAGGTATTCAAATATCCTGTTCCGAAACACGATCACAACACGATAACAGGGCTCGTGCTTTGCAAATGTTAAAATCCCAATTGTACGAGATTGAGCTGCAAAAACAACTCGAACAACGAGATGACATTGAGGCCAGTAAAATGAAGATAGAATGGGGTAGCCAAATACGAAATTATGTGATGCATCCATACAAATTGGTTAAAGATGTACGTACCAATTATGAAACTGGAAATATTGATGCGGTAATGAATGGTGATATCAATGCTTTTTTAAAAGCCTACCTAATGATGATGGGACAAAAACAAGAAGGATCAAACACCATATAAATGAAAACAATAAATTCAATCATATTCGATCTGGGAGGTGTACTTATTGATTGGAATCCAGAATATGTTTTTCTTGATGTGTTTGGTAATGATAGAGAAAAAATGAAATGGTTTTTTGATACTATTTGTACTCATGATTGGAATGAAAATCAAGACGCCGGTTATCCTCTAGCTAAAGCTACCGAAGAACGGGTGGCTTTATTCCCGGCATATGAGAAGGAAATTAGAATGTTTTATGGACGTTGGGTTGAAATGTTAGGTGGGGCCATAAGTGGTTCGGTTGATATCCTCAAGCAATTAATAAATTCTAAAGAATACAAAATTGTTGCTTTAACCAATTGGAGTGCAGAAACTTTTCCTATTGCACTAGAAAAATTTGAATTTTTACACTGGTTTGAAGGCATCGTAGTATCTGGCCAAGAACAAACCAGAAAGCCCTTTAATGACATTTATAAAATTACCTTAAATCGTTTTGGTCTATCTCCCTCAAATACGATTTTTATTGATGATAATCTTAGAAATGTAGAGGCTGCCCAGACATTAAACTTAAACAGCATTCAATTTAAAAGCCCCAGTCAGTTAAAACAAGACTTAAAAAAGTTTAACATACTATTAGCATGATAACCATATATCACAATCCACGTTGTACAAAATCCCGACAGGGCTTACAAATATTGGAAAATTCCAATAAACCCTTTAAAGTTGTTAAATATCTTGACAATCCCCTCTCTGTTGAGGAGCTAAAAGAAATCATCACTATTTTAAACATTTCACCTCAGGAATTGGTTAGAAAAAATGAAGATATCTGGAAAAAAAACTATAAGGGTAAAGACTTATCGGATGACGAAATTATTGAAGCAATGATAGCAAATCCAAAACTTATTGAGCGTCCAATTGTCAAACATAACAACCGGGCTGTAGTTGGTAGACCACCGGAAATAATTTCAACCATTATTTAATTTTGTTTAATTATTTTATGAAATGTTTTAACAAATTATTAACCATAAACTAATATCCTTCGTGTAATTTTACCCAAAACAAGTATATGCTTACACGATTACACACTAAATTTCTTCTTTTATTTTTTTTGAGTTTTAATATAAATGCTTTAGGAATCGAAAAAAACATCACGGTCAAAGGCAGGGTCATTGATGCTGAAACAAATCAACCTCTTGAATATGCTACTGTGTCATTTTACAGTCATACCGAACAAAAACTAATTGATGGCGTTATTACAGATTTAAATGGATTGTTTAGTGTAAGGATTTCTCAAGGGACGTATGACATTAAAGTGGAATATATTTCTTATACACCTGTATCGTATAACAATCGCATGATTTCACAAAATTTAGATTTAGGTACCATTGCCTTAAAATTAAACATAGAATCTTTAGAGGCTGTTGAAATAACTGCAGAACGAACAACAGTGGAAATAAAACTTGACAAAAAAATATATAACATTGGTAAAGATCTCACGACTTCAGGTGGGACTGTAAGTGATGCACTAAATAATATCCCTTCCGTTTCGGTTGATATTGAAGGAGGCATCAGCTTAAGGGGAAATGAAAATGTACGTATTTTAATTAATGGTAAACCCTCTGCACTAGCCGGTTTTGGAGACACAAACCTATTGAGTCAATTGCCTGCTGAAGCCATCGAGCGCGTTGAGGTCATTACTTCTCCTTCTGCACGTTATGATGCTGAAGGAACTGCCGGAATCTTGAATATTATTTTAAGACAAAAAGAAACATTAGGATTTAACGGGTCTCTTAACCTTACCCTAGGGCAACCGGACAATTTAGGAATTTCATCAAATCTTAATTACAGAACGGAAAAGTTTAATCTATTTTCAAATCTTGGTTTTAGATATTTTGATGCTCCAAGAAACAGTTATCAAAACACCAGATATTTTGATAAAATAGAAAATAACACGACAATAAAGCCAGAGTTCGAAAGAATTATAGAGGATGAGAAGGTTGAACGTTTAAATAGAAATTACAATGGAAATATTGGTTTAGAGTACTTTTTATCCAAAAAAACTTCGCTTTCCGGGAGTGTTTTCTTTCGTTATGGAGAGGATGCCGATTTAGGAAGCAATAATAGTACCCGTCTAAATTTTGGTGATGTTATTGAGAAAACCCTACGGAGAGAAGGCATTAATGAAAAAGATAACAGCTACCAAATTTCATTAAACTATATAACCAAATTTAATGATACCGGACACCAGCTTACCGGGGACTTTCAGTTTGAAAGTGATTCTGAAGAGCAATATACCCAGATTAATGAAATTTATTTAATTACAAACCAAACTGATCCCGAACCATTTCAAGAAGAACGTATTTTTGCTACTGAAGATGAAAAGGAATACCTTATTCAAACGGATTATGTATTACCTATCGGTAAGAACTCCAGGTTTGAAGCAGGTTACCGTGGGACCTTTGAAAATGAAATCACTAATTACGCTTTAGAACAAGAAAACATTCAAGATGGTACCTTTTTTATTAATGATACCATTTCCAATGTGTTTGATTATACTCAGAATATTAATGCCTTGTATACGCAGTATGGCAATAAAGTTGGGGCATTCTCTTTCCTTATTGGACTTCGTTTGGAAAACACGCAATTAAAAGGAATTATTGACTCGAGATTATCGGATTCAGAAATTGAAGACGCTTTTGGCTTCCCGATAGAAACAAAATTTAACAATAACTATTTAGGACTATTTCCCACAATAAATGTAATTTACAATTTAAGTGGTAATGAAGAAGATTCTGAAGAAAACCTAGCTTTTGGCTTCAATAGAAGAATTAACAGACCAAACGGATGGTATATCAATCCATTTCCAACACGTTCTAGTAGAACCAATGTGTTCCAGGGAAATCCAAATCTGGATCCGGCTTTTGCTAGTACCTTTGATATTGGATACTTAAAGCGATGGGAAAACTTGACCTTGTCGACATCAATTTATTATCAATACGAAACAGGGTCGTTTGAGCGTATCCAAGAAAATACCGGTCGGCAAACTTCAGATGAGATAGATATCATAAGAAGTATCCCCGTAAACCTCTCTACAAATAAAAGAACGGGGGGTGAATTTGGAATAATGTATAATCCGGATAAATCCATGAGGTTTAATACAAGTTTTAATATTTTTCAGTTTCAGACCCAGGGGTCGTTTAACGATGTCGATTATGGAGCTAAAAATGTAAGCTGGTTCACAAGGTTCAGCAGCAAAATAAGATTGTTTAATAGTATTGATTGGCAAACCAATGCAAATTACAGAGGTGCCAGGCAAAATGCTCAAAGTAAAACTAAAGGCATATTTTCTTTAGATTTAGCGATAAGTAAAGAACTGTTTAACAATAAAGCTACTATTTCACTCAATGCTCGGGATTTATTCAATTCTAGAAAATACAGATCAATCACGGAAACAGAATTCTTTGTCAATGAAAGAGAATCTCAATGGAGGCAGCGACAAATAAATTTATCTTTCATTCTCAGATTTAACCAGCAAAAACAGCAAAATAAGGGTAACGGAAATTACAATGGAAATGATGAGAATCTTGATTTTCAAGGTTAGTTTTTTAACAAATAATTAACCCATGTGGTCTAAACCGTACCCTATTTTTGTAGTCTAATTTTTTAAAATCAATCATGTACAAGTTTCTTCTGGGAATTATCTCCTATTTGTTTTTTATTAGTTATGTAACCGCTCAGCCCCTGCCTTCAGAAGAAGCTGAATACAATCCAAAAAAAATGACGCTTACAGGGACAGTAATTGACCGTGAAACGCAACAACCTCTCGAATATGCTACCGTTTCATTATATAGTCATGAAAATAAGAAAGTTATCGATGGAACCATCACCGATATTAACGGGTTTTTTGAATTAAAAGTAGCAAAAGGAATTTACGATGTTAAAGTAGAATACATATCCTACAAACCCTACCAACTTTTTAACCAAAAAATTGTAGCAGATTTGGATCTGGGAGTTATTAATTTGGATCTTGACATAGCCACATTGGATGCCGTTGAAGTTATTGCAGAACGTACAACTGTTGAAGTTAGACTCGATAAAAAAATATATAATGTGGGAAAAGATCTTACTGTAAGAGGTGGTAATGTTAGTGATGTATTGGATAATGTTCCATCTGTATCCGTTGATGCCGAGGGTAATATTGCATTAAGGGGTAATGATAATGTAAGAATACTCATCAATGGGAAACCATCTGGATTAGTAGGTTTGGAATCCAGTGATGCATTAAAACAATTACCAGCTGAAGCCATAGAGAAAGTAGAAGTTATCACATCTCCTTCCGCAAGATATGAAGCTGAAGGCACAGCAGGTATTCTCAATATTATTTTAAGAAGAAGTAAGTTGCAAGGTCTTAATGGCGCCTTAACCACAAATGTTGGACATCCCGACCAGGCTGGAATTTCGGGGAATATCAATTTTAGAACCGGTGATATAAATTTGTTTAATACCTTATCGTATCGATATAATGAATCACCCGGGTTATGGTACACGTATACGACATTTAAAAGAAATGGTAACATCAGTGATGAGAAGCGAGACTGGATCGAGACTACCAAAGGTTTTACCAATAATTTTGGGGTAGAATGGTATATTAACGAAACATCTTCGATTACTACTGCTATGGTCTATAGTGATAATAGTGGAGATAATAATTCAACAAATCTACTTTTGCAATATGATTCTAATGGTAACCTTCTAAGTGAAAATTTGAGGTTGGATCCAGAATTACGCGATTCAAAGAACATTCAGTATTCATTCAACTATACAAAGAACTTTCAAAACGATGGACATACCTTGACATTTGATTTTCAATTTGAAGACAATAATAATGATCAATATTCTTTAATCAACGTAGATGGTATTGATACTGATATCCTAACCCAGCTTGTAGATAATTCCAAAATATTCTTGAGAACGGATTATGTATTGCCCATAGGTGAAGATAGTCAATTTGAAATGGGATATCGTGGAGATTTTGATGAAAGTGTTACCGACTATAAAGTCGAACTATTGAATGAAAATACCGGAGTTTTCGAAATCGATACGGGTTTAACCAATGTGTTTAATTTTAGAAATTATATTCACGCGGCCTATGCCCAGTTTGGAAGTAAAATCAATAAATTTTCTTATTTAGTAGGACTTCGTATGGAAAATACACAATTGACATTGGACCAACCAACCTCCGGTGATTTTGAAAAACGAAATTTTACCGGACTATTTCCAACGATCAATTTAACCTATGAATTTAATGAAGATGAAAATCTAACTTTTGGTTATAACAGACGACTAAGAAGACCATGGTCCTTCTTTTTAAATCCGTATCCATCCAGAAGTAGTCTTACCAATATCTTTCAAGGAAACCCTGGTTTAATACCGACATACACCGGGTCATTTGATTTGGGGTATCTTAACCGGTTCAACAAATTTGTATTAACGTCTTCTCTATATTATCAACATTCCATCAATGTCATTAAGTTTATTAGTAGGGAAACCGGTGAAACTGTAGATATTGATGGCCAGGATATACCAGTTATCCAAAGAGGCCCTGCTAATATTGCAACAGAAAATCGTTATGGCTTAGAATTTAATCTTTCGTATAGTCCAAATAGAAAATGGCGTGTGAATACGGATTTCAATGTTTATAATTCCATTATTGATGGAAATTTTGAAGATACGAATTTTGACTCTGAAAATTTAACCTGGGGAATTCGACTTAATAATAAACTTACCCTGCCAGGAAAAATTGATTGGCAAACGAGTTTAAACTACAGAGGTCCAAGTGAAGATGCCCAGAATAGAAGAGATGGTGTGTTCTCTACCAATCTTGCGTTTAGCAAAGATTTATTTAAGGAGAAGGCCTCCATAGCATTCAATATAAATGATCTGTTTGATTCAAGATCTTATAATGGAACTGTAGAAACGGAAGACTTTATAAACGAGAGAGAATTAAGATTTAGAGGTGTTAGATCATATAATTTATCCTTTACATACAGATTTAATCAAAAAAAGAAACCGCAAAGACCTAGTAATTTTGGTGGTGGTGATATAGAAATGTAAAAGTTAAATTTCAAAAGCATAACATTAAAAAAGGGAAACGTTTTAATTAAAACATTTCCCTTTTTCAAAATAAGCTAAACATTAAGAATTTAATCGTTTGGCTTTTTTATCTTCCTTAATTTCCTTTAATCTTTCAATTAAAGAACCCCCAATCCAATAAGGGATGACAAAGGTTAATAAAAAAATCATTAACCAAAAGCCAATAGTCAGTATGGTTAAAAATGCTAAAAAGCCTAAATATTGATCAAATTCAAACATGGTTATTTTTTGTCTATTAAAATATACTGCAAATATAAGGCAAAGGAATGTGTTTCACAATATGAAATAAAATTTTATCGGCAGCATATTAAACTAATTCAGATTGGGTTGTGGTGTTATTCGCAAATACGGTTTAATCTCTTTAAATCCTTTTGGAAAATAATTGGGTATATCTTCGGTTGCCACTGCGGGCACTACAACGCAATCATCGCCATTATTCCAATTAGCTGGAGTGGCCACTTTATGGTATGCCGTTAATTGTAGCGAATCAATAACGCGTAATAATTCATCAAAATTCCGACCTGTAGATGCGGGATACGTAATAATCAATTTCACTGTTTTATCTGGGGCAATAACAAACACCGATCGCACCGTTAATTGGCTATCCGCATTGGGATGGATCATATCATATAAGACAGAAACTTTTCTATCCTCATCTGCTATTATAGGAAAGTTTACAGTAGTCCCTTGGGTTTCGTTAATATCATTAATCCATCCATTATGTGATTCAATGCCATCAACACTCAAAGCGACCACTTTTACATTTCTTTTATCAAACTCCGCTTTATATTTTGCGACGGTACCCAATTCCGTAGTACAAACGGGTGTGTAATCTGCTGGATGGGAAAATAAAACCCCCCAACTATCCCCTAGCCATTTATGAAAATCAATTTCGCCTTCTGTAGATTTTGCAGTAAAATTTGGAGCTACATCTCCTAATCTAATTGTTGCCATTTTTATATTAATTTTTTAAATCCTACTAAATTAGTATATTTAATTGGAATTTCAAAGAAATGAGCAGTTGTATTATTGTTAAAGATTAAAAAAACTAATACAAATCATGATTCAGAACGTTACAAAACTTTAACTTTGTGACATAATTAAATCATTTTAAAATGAGTTTTAGAATAGAAAAAGATACTATGGGTGAGGTAAAAGTACCTGCCGATAAATTATGGGGTGCACAGACAGAGCGTTCCAGAAATAACTTTAAAATAGGAGCACCGGCTTCCATGCCATTAGAAATCGTTTATGGCTTTGCCTATTTGAAAAAAGCCGCGGCTTTTACAAATTGTGAATTAGGGGTTTTACCAATTGAAAAACGTGATTTAATTGCCAAGGTTTGCGATGAAATTTTAGAAGGTAAGCACGATGATCAATTTCCGTTGGTAATTTGGCAAACAGGATCCGGAACGCAAAGCAACATGAATGTCAATGAAGTTATTGCCAATAGGGCCCAACAATTGGCTGGAAAGGTCATTGGAGAAGGTGAAAAAGTCATACAGCCAAACGATGATGTTAATAAATCACAATCGTCCAATGATACTTTCCCAACAGGAATGCACATTGCCGCTTACCAGAAAATCGTGCAAACGACTATTCCTGGTGTCAAGCAATTAAGAAACACACTTAACAAAAAAGCAGAAACTTTTAAAAATGTAGTTAAAATTGGTCGCACACACCTAATGGATGCCACTCCTCTTACCTTAGGTCAGGAATTATCCGGCTATGTAGCCCAATTGGATCACGGGTTAAATGCTTTAGAAAATACTTTACCCCATTTGAGCGAGTTGGCTTTGGGGGGAACCGCAGTTGGAACGGGTCTGAATACTCCAAAAGGGTATGCCAAACGCGTTGCTGAATATATTTCCAAGTTTACCAACCTGCCATTTATTTCGGCTCCAAATAAATTTGAAGCTTTAGCTGCTCATGACGCTTTGGTTGAAACTCATGGGGCATTAAAACAATTGGCTGTTTCACTAAATAAAATAGCCAACGATATACGTTTAATGGCCTCAGGTCCCCGTTCCGGTATAGGAGAAATTACAATACCTGCCAATGAACCTGGTAGTTCAATTATGCCTGGTAAAGTCAATCCAACACAATGTGAAGCATTAACTATGGTTTGTGCACAAGTTATTGGTAACGATGTTGCCGTATCTGTTGGTGGTTTGCAAGGGCATTATGAATTAAATGTATTCAAGCCAGTAATGGCGTCAAATGTATTACAATCTGCCCAATTACTTGGAGATGCATGCGTGAGCTTTGATATTAACTGTGCCGTTGGTATTGAGCCCAATCATAATGTAATTAAAAAGCTTCTTAATAATTCATTAATGCTGGTTACCGCACTAAATACTAAAATAGGGTATTATAAAGCTGCTGAAATTGCTAATACAGCTCATAAAAATGGTACAACCTTGAAAGAGGAGGCTATTAATTTAGGTTATGTCACCGCCGAAGAATATGACGCCTGGGTTAAACCTGAAGATATGGTTGGTAGTTTAAAATAATCGTTTTAAAAATCAAAAACAGGCATTATAATTATAATGCCTGTTTTTTTTGGTTGGTTAGCTATCAATCTTTTTTAATCTAAAAAGAAATCGCGATAAATTTATATTATATATGACATATATTCGTTAACAAATGTTAATGTATATCCATTTTCCTTCTAATTCTACTTAATTGTACTGCTGTGATGCCCAGATAAGAGGCTATGTGATATTGAGGAATAGTAATATCAACATTTGGAATTTGATCACGCAAAGCCAAATAACGATCTTTTGCATTTAACGAAATGAGTTCGACCAATCGCCTTTCATATTTTGAATATAATATTTCCAGAACTTTAGTGTAAAGTGTATTAATCTGACTATTTTCACTACATAAAGCCATTAATTTATTATAATCTATCTCGAAAAATTCAGAATCAGCTAGGGTTTCAAATACAAAAAGTGATGGTTTGTTATTCATTAAAGCGGTTAGAGAAGCAACAAAACTAATTGGAAGATAAAAACTTTTGTTATATTCCTTACCCTCTTCGGTGGTTAAATAGCATCTGACCAATCCCGAAACTAACATATTAACTTTCGTGGGAACTTCATTAAACTTTACAAGCTGAGTGCCTTCGGGTATAACCTTAAACTCGGATATACTTTTGAGCTTCTCAAAAAGTTCCTCAGAAATATCAGTTATAGAATTTAAATAGTCAAAATTTTTATTAGCCATAAGGGGTAAAATTGTATTTTAAACAAAAATCATAACATTTGTCTATACAATATTTAAATTTAATGAAATTATTACTTTGTTTGTAGTCTAAACCAAATTGTTTTTTTAAAATAAAAAATGAAAGTCCTAATCACCAACATAAAGGAACTTGTACAAGTAAGGAACAAAGGAGAGAACTTAGTAGCAGGAAATGCCATGAAAGCTCTTCCAACCATAAAGAACGCTTATCTTTTAATTGATAATGATCGTATTGCTAATTATGGAATAATGAATGAATGCTCTAACATCACATATGATCAAATAATTGATGTTTCGGGTAAATTGGTTTTGCCAACATGGTGCGACTCTCACAGTCATATTGTCTATGCCGGCAATAGAGAACAAGAGTTTGTCGATAGAATCAATGGGCTGAGCTATGAAGAAATCGCTAACCGTGGTGGAGGCATCTTAAATTCGGCTAAAATGCTTGAACTTACAGATGAGGATGAGTTGTTTAATCAGTCTATAAAAAGAGTGAAAGAAGTCATTAAAATGGGTACCGGTATTCTGGAAATTAAATCGGGATATGGCCTTTCTCTTGAATCTGAATTAAAAATGTTGCGTGTAATCAAAAGGATAAAGACTGCTGTTCCAATTATGATAAAGGCGACCTTTTTAGGCGCTCATGCACTCCCTTTCAATTTTAAAAACAAAAGAACTGCTTATATAGACCATATAATTAACGATATGCTTCCTTTAATACATAGGGAAAATTTGGCCGATTTTATTGATGTATTTTGCGAAAAAGGCTACTTTAATCTAGAAGATACCGCTCGTCTCTTAATTGCGGGAAAGGAATATGGACTGCTACCAAAAATTCATGTTAATCAGTTTAATGCCTTTGGTGGTGTTGCCCTTGCAGTAAAGCATGGTGCACTTTCTGTAGATCATCTTGAAGAATTGAATGCTGCAGATATTAATGCGTTGAAAGGTTCAAAAACCATACCTGTTGCTCTTCCCTCCTGCTCCTTTTTTTTGGGTATTCCTTATACCCCTGCTCGGTCTTTAATGGATGCAGGTCTACCATTGGCATTGGCCACAGATTATAACCCAGGTTCTACTCCTAGTGGTAATATGAATTTTGTAGTCAGTACAGCATGTATAAAAATGAAAATGACCCCTGAGGAGGCTATAAATGCGGCCACGATTAATGGTGCATATGCCATGGGATGCGCTCAAGACTATGGAAGTATAAGTATTGGAAAAAAAGCTAATTTGATAATTACCAAAAATATACCAAGCTATAATTATTTGCCCTACGCATTTGGAGAAAATCATATAGAGCAAGTTCTGATAAATGGCAGAATTTTTAATTAAAAAAGCCCCAAACATTTCTGTTTGTGGCTTTTATAAATACTCTAATAATAAGTGCTATTTGAGTGTAAATTCTGATGTCGAAACCAAATCCTTTTGATTAAAAACATTTACCACATAGCGCCCTTTTTCAAAATCATTTTTAGAAGTAACAAATTCACAAATGTTTAGGTTACTGTTTTCATAATTAAACTTACTCACTAAACTATAATTAAGTGTCTTTTCTCCAAACTGAACTTGTTCGTTTAATCCGAGTGTATTGCTTTTAGGATCAATAACCTGAATATACAATTCTTGATCACCGGACTGAACTAAGGCGTTTTTTGCAACCGTAAAGCAAACTCTTATTTTGTCTGCACGACCTGCTCTTTCAGTTGGAATTAATTTTCCCGAGGTTCTTTCTATAACACCAAAACCTTTTAATCCAACTGTTGATAATACAGCAGCATTTTCTACAACTTCAGCCAGAGCCGTGTTTTGTACCAATAAAGAATCTGTAAAAATGGTACGTTCTTCTAATCTTACTCGTGTACTGTCAAGGGAGGTAGCCAAATATGAATTTTCAACTCTTAAAGAGTCATTTTGAGCTAACAGTACATCCATTTCTTTTTGTAAGGCTAAATATTTACTTTTATATCTCCACAAACTTTTAACATTAGTTTCAGAAATTTTTAATGAATCAATTAACCCTTGAATACGCGCTCTCGCTTCAACCAAATCTGCATTGGCTATTTCATTTTCGCTAATCGCTTCATCATATTGCTTGGCCATGGCATTTAAATCATTCATAACCAATTGTTTTTCTTCAGTTAATTGCTTTTTGGTATCGTTACTCTCCTTGTAGAGATTCATGGTATAGAAGGCCGTACCTAAAAATAATACCAAGGCTATGCCCAATGCCACCTTTAACCCCATGCTACTTTTGTTACTTTCCATAATTGTTTTGTTTTAATCTTTAAAATGATAATTGTTTTATAATTTGTAATGTAAACGTAATAATTGATGTATTTTTATTTTTATCAATAATTTAATTAACTATACCCTGTGGATAAACTCATTTTATTTAATAGACAGCTTAAAACTAAACTAATCAATAAACGTCTCGGAGAATCCAAATTTGGTGAACATGTTCAACTATTACCTAACATTTCCAATATATACGTTCAACTTAAAAGTTTGGATGTCAAGTATGTAATTTTTGGCATACCGGAAGATATCGGGGTCTTTGCCAATCACGGAAAAATTGGTACTTCAAAGGCATGGGAAGCTACGTTAAAATCGTTGTTAAATATACAAAGCAATATTTATAGTAATCCTAAATCTGTCTTATTATTGGGTCATTTGGACTTTAGCGAAGAATTAAAATTGATATATCAAATGGACTCATCTAAAAAGAAACATATTAAAGATGCAAGATCGATCGTTGAAAATATTGACAGTTATGTTTCCCATCTCGTTTACCAAATTATTTCAGCCGGTAAAACGCCAATAGTGATTGGTGGTGGTCATAATAATGCCTACGGTAATATTAAAGGCGCAGCTATGGCTTCAAATAAAACGATAAACGTCATAAATTTTGATGCGCATAGCGATTTTAGACCGGAAGAAGGCAGGCATAGTGGTAATGGATTTAGTTACGCTTATAGCGAAGGGTTTTTGGAAAAGTATTTTGTCTTTGGAATTCATGAAAATTACACTTCAGATAAATTATTTCAATCGTTAAAGAAGTCTAAGTTTATTCAATATAATACTTTTGAATCCATTGAAATAAGGAAGGAATTGAAGTTTAAAGCAGAAATGCACCGTGCTTTAAACCATGTTGAAGATAAGCCATTTGGGATAGAAATAGACTGTGATGCGATACAGGATATTCCAAGTAGCGCTATGACACCAAGTGGATTTAGCACTAATAAAACACGTTCTTTTTTATCCTATATGGCAAAACATGAAAACGCATGCTACCTTCATATATGTGAAGCTTCACCATCCAAAAAAACAGAAATGAAAGTTGGCAAACTCATTTCGTATTTAATAACTGATTTTATCAGAGCTTATGACCATTGAGATCATTACTTATGAAAAGCAATATGATCAGGCATTTTACACATTAAATATAGAATGGCTCAAAACCTATTTTTATGTTGAACCCTATGACGAAGAAGTATTAAAACACCCCAAAAAGTTTATTATTGATAATGGGGGTTATATTTTCTTTGCTCTTTTAAAAAGTGAAGTTATTGGTACAGTTGCCCTTATGCCGTTTCAAAACACTGGACATTATGAATTGACCAAAATGGCGGTTCAGCCTAATTACCGAGGGTATAGAATTGGCCAGCAACTCATGGAATACTGTATCACTTTCGCAAAAGTCAATGGCCTTAAAAAATTAATCCTGTATTCCAATACCAAATTGGAAAATGCCATTTATATCTACAGGAAATATGGTTTTTCGGAGGTTGACCTGGAACCAAATAGTCCCTATAAACGCAGTGATATTAAAATGGAATTAAAATTATAAGATGTTTTGTATTAACGCATATTGTAACAAAACAATTGTTCTGGTATCATTAATAAAACCGTTCTGGAGCATTGCTTTAGCCTCTTTAAATGTAAGTTCCAAAACTTCAATGTCCTCATGTTCACTATCTAAGCCACCACCATCATTCACTTTCATATTACTTGAATATTCTCCAACAAAAAAATGCATTTTTTCGGTCATTACCCCTGGAGAGGAATAAGCTTCATACACTTTTTTTACATTGGAAACACGATAACCAGTCTCCTCTTCCGTTTCCCTAATAATACAGTCTATCGGATCTTGGTTGTCCAGTAATCCAGCACACACTTCTACCAAAAAACCATCGCCATTACCACTAACATATGTTGGCATCCTAAATTGCTTTACAAGAATAATCGTTTTTTTATTTTTATTATATAGAAGAATTGCAGCCCCATCCCCTCTATCATAACACTCCCTAGATTGCCTGACCCAATTCCCATTTTTTAGTTGGTAATCGAATGTAATATTATTAAGTGTATACGCCTTTTTCGAAAGAAGATCAATCCTTATATTTTTAACCCGAGAGTCCTTCATCTATGTAAATTTATGTTGTTTAGACATTAATAATACTATATCTTTGTTATAATGTAAACTTTTTTTAATCATTAAAATGTCTAATTTTTTATTATTTTTTCTCATAAGTCAAGCTGATATTGTTACCATACTTACCATTGTCTTAATATTTTTTGGAATTTTATTATTCTTAGGCGTAAGAAAGTCTTATAAATTGAAAAAAGAAAATGAGCGTCTAAACAGTTTGAAAAATTTTGAAATTGATGAAAACAAACCCTATCAGGATTTTACTGAAGGGCATATGTATGAAAATAAGAATACCGATTCTAAATGATTTAAGATCATCATACCCATAAATTATCTCACTAATTTCTTGTATTTTATTCTTTTTGGTATTATTTCGCCTCCTAGCCTTTTCTTTTTGTTTTCTTCATAATCACTAAAACCTCCTTCAAAAAAATAGACTTGACTATCCCCTTCAAAAGCCAAAATATGCGTGCATATTCTATCTAAAAACCAACGATCGTGACTAATAACTACGGCACACCCCGCAAAATTTTCTAATCCTTCTTCTAAAGCGCGCAGCGTGTTTACATCCAGATCGTTAGTAGGCTCATCTAAAAGTAAGACGTTCCCTTCTTCCTTTAAGGTCATGGCTAAATGTAAACGGTTACGTTCACCTCCCGAAAGCAATTTAACTTTTTTATTTTGCTCACTACCTGAAAAATTAAATCGACTAAGATAGGCTCTAGAATTTATTTGTCTTCCTCCCATCATAATTAATTCTTGCTCATCACTGAAATTTTGCCATATGGTTTTTTCCGGATCAATGTTGGAATGGCTTTGATCTACATACGCTATTTTGACGGTGTCACCTACAGTAAAGGTTCCTTTATCTGGACTTTCTTCCCCCATAATCATTTTAAAAACAGTAGTTTTACCAGCACCATTTGGGCCAATAACTCCAACTATTCCAGCTTGGGGTAATTTAAAATTTAAATCTTCATAAAGTAATTTAGAACCATAAGCCTTACTTACATTTAGCGCTTCAATAACATTCACCCCCAAACGAGGACCATTAGGAATATAAATTTCAAGCTTCTCGTCGAGTTGTTTTTGGTCCTGACTCAATAATTTATCATAATTACTTAAACGTGCCTTTTGCTTCGCTTGCCGTCCCTTTGGCGCCATTCGAACCCATTCCAACTCACGTTCTAAAGTCTTTTGACGCTTACTGGCTTGCTTTTGTTCTTGAGCCAAGCGCTTTGATTTTTGTTCTAACCAAGATGAATAATTTCCTTTCCAGGGTATACCCTCTCCCCGGTCCAGTTCGAGAATCCACCCCGCAACATTATCTAAAAAATATCTATCATGGGTAACGGCAATGACAGTTCCTTTATATTGTGCCAAGTGGTGTTCTAACCAATGTACTGATTCTGCGTCCAAATGATTTGTAGGTTCATCCAACAACAAAACATCCGGCTCTTGAAGCAATAATCTACAGAGCGCTACACGACGTCGTTCACCTCCCGACAAAACACCTACTTTTTTGTCCCCTTCAGGGGTACGTAAAGCATCCATGGCTATTTCGAGCTTCGTATCTAATTCCCAAGCATTAACGGCATCAATTTGGTCTTGAAGTTCTGCTTGTCTATTCATTAATTTCTCCATTCTATCAGGATCAGAATATACCTCCTCCAGACCGAACATATCGTTTATTTTATTATACTCATCTAGTATAGCAACAGTTTCTGATGCTCCTTCCTTGACTACCTCCAATACTGTTTTTTTATCGTCCAATTGCGGATCCTGCTCTAAATAACCAACTGAATATCCCGGCGAGAAAACAACATCCCCTTGATGGTTTTTATCTATTCCGGCAATTATTTTTAAAAGTGTGGATTTACCGGATCCATTCAGACCCAAAATGCCAATTTTAGCACCATAAAAAAAACTTAAATAGATGTTTTTTAGTACAGGGGTATTTGCACTTTGATAGGTCTTAGAAACCCCAGACATTGAGAAAATCACTTTCTTATCGTCGCTCATTATACCCTGCCTTTTAAAGCATTAAACACCCATGCATTTGCCAGAAAACCAATACCCACAGAGGCAAATCCCCAGCCTGCAATTTCATCATATCTAAAAGCACCAAGTGCAATTAATGCGAGTCCAACAAAGATCATTATCCATGTGGCCCAAGCCAACACCGTGTTTTTATTCATTGCCATAAAATTTTCGTTTTTGGTTAATAACTTATCAGCAAATATCGCATTTTTAAACAAAAAAACATCCAGATGTTGGATGTTTAATGACACTGATAATGATATTCCAATTAAATATGCATGGGAACTTCAATAAACAACAGGCTGGAATCTTCTTTGGCCATTATTTGAAATTTTTCCGTTTCGGAAATTCCTACGGCATCCCTAGATTCTAAAACTTTACTATCAACTTGAACGAGTCCATTTATGGTCATTACATAAACGCCATTATCAGATTTCTTTAAGATATATTCAAAGGACTTTCCTTTATCCAAATCAATTCTAGATATGACAGCATCCTGATGAATTTTTAGACTACCTTCATGATCTTCATCAATTGATGTGACCAGTGTCTGTATTTTATTTTTCCGACCCGCTTCGAGAAATTTTTTTTGATTATACCTCGGTGATACTTGCTCTTTATTTGGAATAATCCAAATTTGGAACAGGCTTAAATGTTCTTTTTCAGATCCGTTAATTTCTGAGTGTTGCACTCCCGTACCTGCACTCATAACCTGCACCTCCCCAGGCAATATAGGCTGCCATGCATTGTGCATATTATCCCTGTGCTTTAAAACACCTTTTAAAGGTATTGTAATGATTTCCATATTGTTATGAGGATGGGTGCCAAAACCCATTTTAGGTGCAATTACATCGTCATTAAGTACCCGCAATGCTCCAAAATGTATTTTTTCAGGATTATAAAAATTAGCAAAACTGAAGGAATGGTTCGCCTGTAACCATCCATTGTTCGCAAAACCTCTACTATCTGCTTTATGGACTACTGTTTTCATTTTAATGTTTCCTTTCTATTTTATTTATCTAATTTTATCTAAGAGATCACTTAATATTGCAGCCTCTTCTTCGGTCAAGTTATTTATATAATCATGATGTAAGTATTTATCGATCTCCTGCAATAATGTTAAACCTTGATCATTGATTTTCACATGTACCACACGTCTATCTCCGGGACAAGGAATTCGGCTAATCAATTGTTTATCACAGAGTTTATCCATTAGGCGTGTTGTATTTGGCGATCGCTCTAACATCCGGTCTTTAATTGTCTGCACTTTTAGAGGGTTACCGGCTCCTCTCAGAATTCTTAAAATATTGTATTGCTGTGGCGATATCCCGTAAGGTTTAAAAAAGGCATTCCGTTTGGTATTGATCCAATTAGCCGTATAAATAATATTGAGTATGGCCTTTACCCTGTTATTTTGAAACTTGGATTTTATGTCTTTTGAAAGATTGCCCATAAACTTTGATTTAATTCACCGTTATCCACTTGCAGTTTCTGTAATAGTCTTTATGGCCGCTTGAAATTTTTCAACCTTCCGGGTTAAATCATCATTCAATTCCAGATTAGTTATTTTTCCGTCATTGAAATTATCGTCAAATGATGGCAATGAAAAAATGTCTACGATATTGGCATTATGTCTTGGAAAGCGATCTTGTGCAATATCTAAAACCGATTTCCCTCCCCTTCCCCCAGGAGATGCGGCCATAAGTAGCATGGGTTTGCCATAAAAGGTTTTGCCTTCAATACGTGACATCCAATCAAATAAGTTTTTAAATGCAGCCGTGTAAGCCCCGTTGTGTTCCGCTAAAGACACGATTATGCCATCGGCTAATCGAATATGTTCTAAAAATCGATGGGCGTTTTTGGGCTGTCCTCCAAATTTTTTTTCCAAATCCACTCCAAATAAGGGCAATTCAAAGTCATTTAGGTCTAATATCTTCACTTCAGATTGCTCTATCAGACCCGCTGCACATGCAACTAATTGTTTATTTATGGATTTGGTACTATTACTACCTGCAAAAGCTATAATTCTATTCATTCTATTTTTTTATTTGGTACAAATATACATCAAATATTTTTATTTACCAAGGTAATTATTACCATGTTATGTATTTTATGATTTAATTAACATAATCCATTTAAAATTTGAAACTTTTGTACATTAGCAAGAAACTATTTACTCCATGGATATTAACTTCAATAAAAATGAAGATTACAATAAGCTATTACTTTCCGAGCTAAAATCTAGACTCCTAAAAGTTCATTTAGGTGGGGGAAAGTCCAAGATTGACAAACTTCACGGCAAGGGTAAAATGACAGCGAGAGAACGTATTGCATACTTGTTGGATGACCACAGCCCGTCCATAGAAATCGGAGCATTGGCCGGGGAGGATATGTATACTGAACATGGAGGCTGTCCTTCTGGTGGTGTTGTAGTAAAAATAGGCTACGTTAAAAGTAAACAGTGCATTGTGGTGGCAAATGATTCTACCGTTAAAGCAGGTGCTTGGTTTCCTATAACCGCGAAAAAGAATTTAAGGGCCCAGGAAATTGCGATTGAAAACAAATTACCCATAATCTATTTAGTTGATTCCGCTGGAGTATACTTACCCCTACAAGATGAAATCTTTCCGGACAAAGAGCATTTTGGACGTGTTTTTAGAAATAATGCTATTATGAGCAGCATGGGAATTACCCAAATTGCTGCAGTTATGGGAAGTTGCGTAGCCGGCGGTGCATACTTACCCATAATGAGTGATGAGGCATTAATTGTTGATAAAACAGGTAGCATATTCCTTGCTGGTAGCTATTTAGTGAAGGCCGCCATAGGTGAAACGATTGACAATGAAACTCTGGGAGGTGCAACTACTCATTGTGAAATTTCCGGGGTAACGGATTATAAAGCAAAAAACGATAAACATGCTTTAAATACTATAAAGAATATAGTAGATAAGATTGGAGATTACGATAAAGCTGGTTTTAATCGAGCCGAGCCGAATAAACCTAAAAACAATCCAGAGGAAATTTACGGTATTATACCAAAATCGAGAACCGATCAGTATGATATGTATGAAGTCATTAAGCGATTGGTAGACCACTCTGAACTTGAAGAATATAAAGCGGGATATGGACAAACCATTATTACCGGTTATGCCAGAATTGATGGATGGGCGGTTGGTATTGTGGCCAATCAACGTAAACTGGTAAAAACCAAAAAAGGTGAAATGCAGTTTGGAGGTGTAATTTATAATGATAGTGCGGATAAAGCTACAAGGTTTATTGCCAACTGTAACCAGAAAAAAATACCATTAGTATTTTTACAAGATGTCACTGGTTTTATGGTGGGTAGCAAAAGTGAACACAATGGTATTATAAAAGATGGTGCTAAAATGGTAAATGCTGTGAGTAATTCGGTGGTACCTAAATTTACAATAATTGTTGGGAATAGTTACGGGGCCGGTAATTATGCTATGTGTGGAAAGGCTTATGATCCGCGTCTTATTGTCTCTTGGCCAAGTGCAGAATTAGCTGTAATGAGCGGTAACAGTGCTGCCAAAGTGTTGTTACAAATAGAAAAGGCATCCTTGGAAAGTCAAGGTGAAAAATTAACACCAAAAAAAGAAGAAGAATTATTTGGCCAAATAAAAGCCCGCTATGATAAACAAATCTCACCATATTATGCCGCTGCCCATATTTGGACAGATGCCATAATAGATCCATTAGATACTCGAACCTGGCTTAGCATGGGTATTGAAGCAGCAAACCATGCTCCAATAGATAAACCTTTTAATATGGGGGTCTTGCAAGTATAATTTTAAAATTTCACCTATTTTTTGTACCTTTTAGATTGTAAACCAAAATTAAATTTAGTCATGGGAACAATAAAATCATTAAACAAATGGGCTAATGCGCATTCGTATTTGCCTATCGATTTGCTGCGTATTGCCCTAGGTGTATTTTTATTTATCAAAGGAGTGAATTTTATGTCTGACAGCGAAATGTTAATGGATCTTTTCAAGCCTTTGCATAGTATGGCTGGAGGCATGCTAATTGTGCATTATGTTGCCCCTGCCCATTTTATTGGCGGTACTTTAATTGCCTTTGGTCTTTTGACCAGATGGGCAATACTTGCTCAAATCCCCATATTGATTGGAGCTATCATAATCAATTTTGCTGGTGACATGATTGTAAATAATTTAATCATGGCAAGTATCACACTTTTAGTGTCTATTTTCTTTATTATTTATGGTTCCGGTAGACATTCAGCAGATTATTACTTGAAGATGCAGCAGTAATCCTTTTAGAGGATAAAGCATTTTAATTTAATTCGATTTAGTATTTAATAAAGCCAATGTTTTTTTTCTGTGGATTTTCCCCGACTTGGTTTCTATAAATTTTTTAAGGGTGTAAATCTTTTTAGGAACTTCGTATTTTCCAAGATCATCAAATATTGAAGTCCCCAATGTATTGGTATCACTCTCTATAACCAATATCAATCGTGATCCCAAAGTATCATCCTCCTCTGATGCTATAAAAAATTGCTCCTGAATCTTTTTCCTTAATTTAGATTCTATCGCTTCCGGGTGTAATTTTATACCCCCAGAATTAATAACATTATCATACCGTCCCAACCATTCAAATTCATTTTGACCATGTAAAGTCACTACATCGTTGGTTACGATAGTGTCATCTGAAAGTTTTGGGGCATCAATAATTAAGCATCCGCGTTTGTCTTGATTTATTTTGATATCGGGCAATACTTTAAAATAAGAAGTGGACACATCTTCTTCTTTAAAATTATTTAGTTTCTTAACAGCAATATGGGTTATAGTTTCTGTCATTCCAAAGGTCTCATAAACGTTTGCCTTGACCTCTTGCAAATCCTTAATTAATGATTTGGGGACTTTAGAACCTCCAACAATAATGGTCTTTAAATTATCACTATACTTCAAAAAATTTTTGAGTTGCATCGGTGTCATGGCACAGAAGTCATATTTCCTTTGATAATCAATCAGTGGAAAGGCAGAAGGTCTTATTAATTCCAATTCCAATCCCAATATTACTGCCCTAATTATCATCATTTTTCCAGCAATAAAATTAGATGGTAAACAGCTTAATAAATTATCCCCTGGTTCCAATTTGAAGAAATCTCCCGTCATAATGGCCGAATTGACCATGTGCTGCTTTTTGATTTTTAGTTTTTTTGGTGTCCCGGTAGACCCCGAAGTTTGGACATTCAAGTAATCTTTATTATCCAGCCAGTCCAATAAAAAATTGCCTAAAGCCCTTTCGAAAGGTTCTCCTTCCTTAACAAAACTGTAAGCGACTTCCATTAAATCATTAAAATTATAGTGATGGTTGTTAAGTTTAAACCTGTTGTGAACTTTTGTAAAATCTGGTGTCATTTAATTCATTTTTTTTTAATTCCTCCCTATGGGCTATAAAGTTATTATTTTAAAATCACAATTCGACTAATTATACAGTTTACCTAATGTATTAAAGTCAGCTTTGGAAGCATTTTTTAAAGGAATCAAATAAAACTATAATTCCGCTTTACGTTTCCGTTTGGCATATATCGGTTCTGTGGTTTGGGATACCAGTTATCGACACCAACAATACCTCACTGTTTATAATCAATATAGAGTTAAATTTAATAATGCTTCATTATATCCGTAGAATACTCACAGGAGTTCGCTTCCAAAACACCAGCAATTCTATAGATTTCATCGATTTCTACGTATTCAATGTAATGCTTTAAAGGTGATATTGGGATTCTGCATTGTCCATACCCGGAAAAGATTATTAAGCCCATTGCAATGGTTAATTTAATACTTTTATCAACCCATTAAGTAAAAAACAATTTCCTTTTGCAACCAATAATAAGTCTGAGAACTCGCAATATTCCGGATTCCGAAATTAGCAAATTTTATAGCGGAAATAAAATTACGAGATATGTTTTAGTATTACCGTTTGGTTGGATCAAACTTCCTTTATAAAAAAACGATATTTTATTTCTCATTAAATAATACCGATTTTATTTTTCGAGTTGAAATGTAGTCACTACAATTCCGTGATCGGAGGGATATGGTATTTTACGATTATTAATAGTCAAGCTATCTCCTAAAAATGTTTTGTAAGAATCTGATTTTAAGGCTTTAAGACTATTTCCTTTAAAGTAGATGTAATCTATTCTGTGTTCGTCTTTTTGCTCTTTGGTATCCCATGTTATCCCGGGATGTGTTAATGGATTGGGATGAACAGTCCTGTAAGAATCCATCATCCCTAAATCTTCCAAAAGTCTTGTTGAATACCATGGAACAATCAATTTATTATGTCTGGATTTAGTTTCTAAACCCCAATCTAAATGCGAAGGTGAATTAAAATCTCCTCCCACAATCAGAGGGATACTATCAGTTTGTGATGCGTAATGCTTTACATATGGCAGGACTTTTTGTATCATTTCAAATCTAGGTCCTGTTTTTTCCCAATCGAGTAATTCTTCTGATGTAAGACCCATTGTTTCAGGAGAATTATTCCATGGTAAATAATGAAACCAATTTGTGCAAAAGCGAATTCTTTGATCGGCAATAATAATTTCTCTACCCCCAAGATAAAAGGGATAATCCGTATCAATACGATCACCAAATGGAAATTTTGAAAAAATGGAGAGATTAATTTCTTTATTATCGAGTAAAGTCCCTTCTGGAGCAATTAAATGAAAATTATATCCTAAAGCATCAGCTATTTTTTTACCAGACCCATAGGTTTCTATCATGAGAATCACATCGGGGTTTATGGTCTTTATTATTTCAATGGCATGCTCTATTCCATCAGGTATATCATTAGCTCCATGCAATATATTCCATACCATAACTTTAAACCTTAATGGATCTGAGTTGCTTTTACAACCAACCAATAACAGCAGAAAAAAATAAATGGTACAGATACTACGCCACATATTGTTTATTAGTCCGGGTTAAAAATAAAGGGGACCCAGCTCCACTTTATTCAATTATTCGAAAATTTTATAAACGGCCTACTTATCAATCTTTAATTTCTTAATTGTTTTTTTGCGGGGTTTCTACTTTTCCCAAAAGCTTATCCTTCCAATTGGACCAGTTATATTTTTTTGAAAAAACAAATAAAAGAATTGGAAATACAATAAAAACGGGCACAAATATTTCTCCAATTCCCATAGTTTCAGGATTACTCATATCTTTTAAAATGGAATGTGTCTGGAAGGCTGTCCAATCGGCAGTCACAAGGAGTGCGGTAAACAAGTTATTTGCTGCATGAAATCCCAACGCCAATTCCAGTCCTTCGTCCATTAGTGTAATAATTCCTAAAAACAGACCTGTTCCTATATAGTAAATCATTATGACATGACCCAATTTATCCACCTCTGGGTTAGCAATGTGCAACAAACCAAAAATCAAAGAGGTTACAATAAGTGGTATCCATTTATTCTTGACTATCACCCCTATTCCCTGCATTAAATATCCCCGAAATAAATACTCCTCAAAACTGGTTTGCAAGGGTACAAGTAAAATAGCAATGAGTAACAATATTAAAAACGGAACAAGTTCAAAGTTTACGACATAATTCCCCGGGTTAAAAATGAAATAATCTAACAGTACCAAACCACTCGACACAATACCCCAAAGTAAAAACACAAACCAAAACCGGCCCCAATCTATTTTGGGTCTACTCGTGGTTAAATGTATAAAGGATTGTTTATGAAGATATTTATTAACCAAGAGAATAGCTACAAGGCCAACTGCAAAGGAAAGCAACATTAAAAATAAATTTAAATTGGGCTCTAAAAGCTGCATCATTTTTGCTTCGTTTAAACCCTTCAAACCATCCCCATTTTTATATGCTTGAAACAATACTGCAATAGTGAAAGGTAATTGCCCAACCAAAACAGCACCGATCACAATAAATACCCCTAATAAATAACGCCACCATTCGTGTAATGCGGTAAATGCCTGTGTTATATACATAAAATCTAAATTTTAAAATTCCAGTTTAATTCAGTATTATAATTTAAATTACCTCTTTTTACTTGTAAGGGACTCTTAAAATTATTCTTAAAAAGCCCACCAGTACCAAGACCCTGAGGTAATTCAGGCCCTTTACCATAAGTATATTGGGCAATAGCATTTAACCCTATATTACTCTCCAGCGCACTGGTAATCCACCAGCCTATACCTTGTTTTTCTGCCAGATTTATCCATAAATCACTTCCGCTAAACCCACCAATGAGAGAAGGTTTTAAAATAATATACTGCGGTTTTATAGTTTGTAGTAACTCCCTCTGTTTAGTTACAGAAAACACCCCAATTAATTCTTCATCTAAGGCAATAGGCAGAGGGGATTGCTCACAAAGTTCAGCCATTTCATCCCATTGTCCTTGTTTTATAGGTTGCTCAATGGAATGCAAATTAAAATCCGAAAGCCACTTTAATATTTCCAATGCCTCTGAAGTTGAAAAGGCCCCATTAGCATCTACCCGCAACTCTAAATCCTTTGAAGTGAACTCTTTTCTTATGGATTTTATAAGATTTAATTCAGTCTGAAAATCGATGGCTCCAATTTTCATTTTTATACACTTGTAACCGGCATCAATTTTTTCTTTGATCTGACGCTTCATAACGTCTTTGGTACCCATCCAGATCAAACCATTAATAGGAATCCCATCTGTACCTTTTGTAAACTCCGAAGGAAACAGTACAAATGGGTTCTTAGATTCAATAGATTTAAATGCCATTTCAAGGCCTATTTGAATGCTAGGGAATTCGTTGAGGAAACTCATAAGAACATCCAAGCCCAAATGTATATTTTCACATAACCATTGTAGTTTATTTTCATAATCAGGTCTATCATCAAAGGAAAGTCCTTTAAAAAGTCCGCATTCCCCAATTCCATAAGATTCTCCTTCCCGCAATATAAGGAAATAGGTTTCTTTGATCTGTAAAATGCCTCTTGAGGTCCCACCAGGCACTTTAAATTCAAGGGTGTATTTATGGAATTCAGCTGTCATCTAGACGCCAAAAATAGTCATTTATTTTTGTATTTTAGGGGCGTTAATTCCATTATACGTGACGGCATTTCCTGATGTTGGATTTTATGCCATTTTTTAAAACTGCCATCTTGATTGACCTGTATGATATTTTAAGGAATCAACAAAAACCCTTTAAAGGGTAGGACGAAAAAAATGCTTTTACAGACACAATTCAGTTAAGTAAAGGTGCCTAAATTGAATAACAATTCCTGGTCAGAAACATGATGTTACGGGTAGAATAAATTCGATTTGCGATAGGAATGGTTACAAAAGCGACACTATAATTCTATGCTGGATCCAATATCCAAGAGCATTAAGTCTTTATCTTTATCAAAAAACTTTCGTTTAGCCTCTTCGTGATCAATTTCAATATAACCAAAAGTATCATAATGATATCCCAAAACCTTATCACAATCTATAAAGTCACTTGCTATGATGGCATCGTCTATTCCCATGGTAAAATTGTCCCCTATAGGTAAGATGGCTAAATCCAATTTAGTTTGTAGAGGAATTAATTTCATATCAAAAGTCAATGCAGTATCACCTGCAATATAAATGTTTTTATGCTCTCCCTCTATAACGAAACCTCCAGGTTGACCGCCATAACTGCCATCCGGAAAAGAAGACGTATGTATGGCATTGACATATTTCACATTGCCAAATTCAAAATCCCATTGGCCTCCATGGTTCATGGGATGTCCTTCCAAACCCAACCTTTCAAAATGTGAAATGATTTCAAAGTTAGAAATAAGTACAGCATCCGTTCGCTTGGCAATGGCTTCAACATCCAGTACATGGTCTTGATGTGCATGTGTAATTAAAATATAATCTGCTTCCAGGGTATTTATATCAATATGTGAAGCTTTAGGGTTTCCAGAAATAAACGGGTCCACTAAAATAGTTACATGATTAACCTCTATTCCTAAACTAGCGTGACCGTAATAAGTAATTTTCATTGTGAAATATTTTATTGAGAAAATTACTGATTTTACTTTAAAATCAAAAATTGATTTTTAAGATAAAATTATTTAATACTTCTTCACAATATCCACAATTATAATAAATGACCAATTCCCATGAGTAAAGCCAATAAAAATGTAGATAGCGCTAACTTCTTAAGTTCAGGATCCAGCAATTGTAAATCTCTTGTTTTTCTTACTGTTTTAAGATGAATTATTAAGGGAATATATGCCACTACAAAGATTAAATTTAAAATACTGGTATAATACAAAATTCCGAATAATCCAGAAAAAACAATAGCCAAAATTATTAATATATAATGATAGGCCTTAACTTTATTTGCCCCTAATTTAACAGCCATAGTTATTTTACCAGCCTGTTCATCTGAACTCAAATCCCTCATGTTATTTAAATTTAAGACTGCCACACTCAATAGCCCAATGGTACAGGCAGGTAGGAAAACAACATGATCCAGAGTTTTGGCATATAAAACATAACAACCTATAACACTAGTTAGTCCAAAAAATATAAATACAAAAAAATCACCTAAAGCTCTATATCCATAGGCTCTATTTCCAATAGTATACCTTAGGGCTGCCACAATTGAAGCTATACCTAAAAAGAAAAATAAAATGGTAAGAAAAAAATACTTTACACCAAAAGCAGTAAAAATTAATAAAAAGGAAAGTCCAATTGATATCAATATATTTATTCTAATGGCATTAAACATTTCATCCGGTGTTATTTTACCACTTTGTATGGCACGCACAGGACCAATTCGATCTTCGTTATCAGTTCCTTTAACACCATCTCCGTAGTCGTTCGCAAGATTAGATAATATCTGAAAACTCAAAGTAGTTAATATGGCTAGAATAAAAATAGTCCATTCAAAATATCCATTGTAAACAGCCATGCAAGTCGCCAAAATAATACCTGAAACTGAAAGTGGCAAGGTCCTTAGCCGCATGGTTGATATCCATAATAAACTTTTCTTCATATTTATGGAATCCATTTCTTTTCAAAGTTGGGTTGCCGCTTTTCTAAAAAAGCATTTCTACCTTCAACGGCCTCCTCTGTCATATATGCCAACCGTGTTGCTTCACCGGCAAATACTTGTTGCCCTACCATGCCATCATCAGTTAAATTCATTGCAAATTTCAACATTTTAATCGAAGTAGGGGATTTTGCCAATATTTCCTGTGCCCACTTGTAAGCTTCATTTTCCAATTCAGCGTGAGGAATTACGGCATTAACCATACCCATGTCAAACGCTTCTTGTGCAGAATAATTACGCCCTAAGAAAAATATTTCACGTGCTTTTTTTTGACCTACCATTTTAGCAAGATACGCCGACCCATAACCACCATCAAAACTTGTGACATCCGCATCCGTTTGCTTAAAAATAGCATGTTCCTTGCTCGCTAATGTTAAATCACAAACCACATGTAAACTGTGACCTCCACCAACAGCCCAACCCGGCACAACTGCTATGACTACCTTTGGCATGAAGCGAATTAAACGTTGAACTTCCAAGATGTTAAGACGATGGTATCCATCCTCACCAATGTAACCTTGATGTCCCCTGGATTTTTGATCTCCCCCACTGCAAAACGAGTAAATACCATCTTTGGTTGAAGGTCCTTCGGCAGAAAGCAACACAACACCAATGTTTACGTCTTCATTGGCATCATAAAAAGCATCATATAATTCGCTGGTTGTTTTAGGTCTGAAAGCGTTACGCACATTTGGTCTGTTAAATGCGATTCTAGCAACACCATCACTTTTTTTATAAGTAATATCTTTATATTTCTTGGCAGTAACCCAATTAGCTGACTCCATAGTTCATATTTTAGCCAAAAATAAATTTTATTTCACAAATACCTTTATTCTGTAACAAAAATAATCATTAGCTACTCTTTCTATGGTGTTATACATTATAAGTTTTACATCTAATTAAAAATAAAGCTTTTACCCTTTTTGCTGAGGAAATTTTATACAATAAACACATTCCATTTGCACTTTTCAATACATTTTTATTACTAACTCCATTTAGACTGGAATTGGTAAGAATAAATGTAAATATCCAAAACACATAGCGTAAATTAGGATAGAATTACTCTGTTAAAAAACATGACCTTACCTCTTAAAAATTGGGATCATAAATAATATGATTGACCATTGTAAATACCATTAACTAATATGATACATTCCCCTGGAACATTTATTAATGCCTAAAAAAATTTATCATTGTTAATGTTTTTCTCTCCATTTAGTCAGTCATAAATATATTATTTATTATTTTTAAACTAAAATACATGATTTCATCAGTTATTTGTATAATATCGGATTTTTATGTATTTTACCGATTATTTAAACCCAAATGCCTATGTTACTAACCATTACCCTCTGTATTTTATGTTTAGTTGCTATTAATTTTTTGTTACTCATTTTTAGTTGTTCTAAAACAACGAGAGTCAAAAAACCTTCATCTAAACAGCCTGTTGTTATTAAACCAAACCTTACCAAAGTATTGTCGGAAGAGCCGCTTGCTCCAACAGGGAGTTAGTCTTGCTGAAATGTTTATTTCCAAACCAATACCCTCTGTTAGCACTGAGTGGTGATGGATGTCCTGATGTCAGTACATGATGTTTGCTTTTATTTATCAAAGATGATTTTTTCTTGGCATACCCTCCCCAAAGCAAAAACACCATACTTTTATCCTTTTTTGCACTAATTAATTTTATAACGGCATCCGTAAATGTTTCCCAACCTTTGTTCTGATGACTTCCCGCTTGGTTTCTCCTAACGGTTAGAGTGGCATTCAACAACAATACACCTTGATTAGCCCAACGTAATAAATTGCCGCTTTTAGGATAATGGTTTCCTAAATCTGATTCAATTTCTTTAAAAATATTTATTAAAGAAGGTGGATGAGGTACACCATCATTAACAGAAAAACACATTCCATTAGCCTGACCTTCCCCATGATAAGGATCTTGTCCAATAATTATGACCTTCATATCATCAAAGGAGCACTGGTTAAATGCGTTAAAAATGAGGCCGCCAGGGGGGTAACATGTATGATTTTTGTACTCTTGTTTAACAAAATCTACTAATTGGTTAAAATAAGGTTTATTGAATTCCGGTTCTAAATAATTTTTCCAACTCTCGTGTATATCAACATTCATGTATGAAGTCTAAATTTAAATTATAAAATCCTGACCAACAATTCTTTAAGCAAATCGCTTTGGGGTACAGAATTAGCCCCTACACCTTTACTTTTTACATCAAATTCCCTTAAAATGCCAACCACAGTACTCACTTTTTTCATGGGATAATTTCTAGCAGCCGTTATATATTCATTTACAAAATATGGATTGATTCTTAATACCGAAGCTACATGCCTTGGTGATTTATCATTTAACCCGTGAAAATGCAACAACTGAGAAAAAAAATTAAAAAGTAAGGAAACGGTCACCACTATAGGATTATCTTTGGGGTTTTCAGAAAAATAATTAATTATTTGATGTGCCTTTACAACATTGCGCTCCCCAATGGCCTTGCGCAATTCAAAATTGTTATAGTCTTTACTTATACCTATGTTCGCTTCAATGGCTTCAGGAGTGATTTGACTACCTTTAGGTAAAATAATTTGAAGTTTTTCCAGCTCATTATTGATTTTACTTAAATCGGTTCCTAAAAATTCAACGAGCATTTGTGCAGCTTTGGGTGTAATGGTATAATCTTTTGATAATAATACACGGCGAATCCAATCATTAACTTGATTTTCGTAAAGTTTTTTGCTTTCGTAAACAACCCCCACTTTGTTAATTGCTTTATACAAAGTTTTTCGTTTATCTATTTTTTTATATTTATAGTTAATGACTAAAACTGTTGTCGGCTGTGGGTTTTCGACATAAGTAGAAAGTTTTTCAATAGTACGGGATAAATCTTGAGCCTCTTTTATTATGACTACTTGATATTCTGCCATCATAGGATAACGTTTCGCATTACTTACAATATCTTCAATCGTGATATCTCGACCGTAAAGCACAACCTGATTAAAACCACGCTCTTCTTCCGATAAAACAGTGTCTTGTATAAAATCTGAAATCTTATCGATATAATAAGGTTCATCACCCATTAAAAAATAAATGGGTTTTATATTTCTATTATTAATGTCTTGTACTAATTGTTTTACTTCGTCCAAATTGAATATTGCTTTATTCGGTTTAAATACTCCATTTTTAATTACTAAATTATATGCTTCGGAGTTTGTTGGAATTTGTCTATTGAATATTGTAATTTCTAGTTTAGAAAATTAACTTTGAAAAATCATAAAAACAATATATTGCAAACGCTTAACTTTCCAAAGTACTCGTTCCGATTCAAAAATAGCGAAAATAAAATTTCTATTTTTGACCATATTCGTAAAAAATTTGTGATTTTACAACCAGAAGAATGGGTTCGACAACACTGCATACAATTTCTAATAAATGAAAAGGGGTTCCCTGAGTCTTTAATTAATGTTGAAAAGGAATTAAAAATTAATAACTTAAGGAAACGTTGCGATATAGTTGTATTTAAACCAGATGGCAGTATTCACCTCATAGTTGAGTGTAAAGCACCACATGTTACTATAAATCAAGATACTTTTGACCAAATTGCTAAATACAATTTATCCTTAAACGCCACCTACTTAATGGTGACAAATGGTATAAATCATTATTATTGTCTTATTGATTTTAATAAAGAATGTTATAAGTTTTTAAAAGAGATCCCAAACTATCATTAATGGAAATAGCAGTTGTTATATTAAATTGGAATGGAAAGGCTCTCCTTGAACATTTTTTACCTTCGGTTATCGCCAATTCGCATGAGGCTGATATTTATGTGGTGGACAATGCCTCCACTGACGATTCTGTAAAATTCATAAAAAATCACTTTCCTTCAGTCAACATTATTAGAAACAAAAAAAATAGTGGTTTTGCCAAAGGTTATAACGACGCACTAAAGCAAATTAATGCAGATATTTTTTGTTTATTGAATAATGATGTTGAAGTGTCAGAAGGTTGGTTAAATCCAATTATTAGTCTATTTCGTTCAAATTCTAAAACAGTTGTTATCCAACCCAAAATTCTGAATTATCATAAAAAGGATTATTTTGAATATGCAGGGGCAGCCGGTGGCTTTATTGATAAATATGGATATCCTTACTGTCGTGGACGAATTTTTAATACTATAGAAAAAGATCTGGGGCAATACAACGACACATCACCTATTTTTTGGGCTTCAGGGGCTTGCTTTTTTATTCGAAGCGCTACTTTTAAATCTCTTGGCGGATTTGATGAATCGTTCTTTGCTCATATGGAAGAAATAGATTTATGTTGGCGCATCCAAAATTCTGGCCATGATATAACATATTGTAGTAGTTCCGTAGTATATCATGTTGGCGGGGCAACCTTAAATAATTTAGACCCAAAAAAAACCTTTCTTAATTTTCGCAATAGCTTATATGCTCTTGCCAAAAATGCCAAAGGAACCCTAATTTGTCTGATATTTCCCAGACTCCTTTTAGATGGTATGGCAGGTTTAAAATTTTTACTTGAATTAAAACCAAAACATACCTTTGCTATAATAAAGGCCCATTTCACATTTTATGTCAGACTTAAGCAATTAATGAGACAACGAAGAAATAGCCATACTCAAATAAAATACTACAAACGACCATCCATAGTTATTGACTATTTTATAAAAAGAAAAAAATACTATAAAAGTTTGTAATTAGTTAGCAAAAGTTTTGTTAAAATGCTAAAAACAACTGATTTTTACCTACTTTTGTTGCAATTAAAATTTTAAAATTAATCCGAAAAAACAATTATGAAAAAAATTGTATTATTTAGCTTATTATCCATGATTTTTTTAGGTTCATGTGTTTCTAAAAAAGAATACATGGCACTACAAGAAAAACAAAAAGAAACCCAAGATTTACTCAATTCAGCAACAGTTAAATTAAATGCCTGTTTAGAAGACAGAGCTGCTGCAACAGCAAGAGCTACAGCATTAGAAGAGCAAGTTGCTGATTTACGAAAGAGCAATGATAATTTACAAATGCTTTCTGCCAAAGGCGCTAGCAATGTTGAAAAAACTTTAGAAAGCATTAAGGAGAAAGATTTAAAAATATCTCGATTACAAGATGCAATAACCAAAAAGGATAGTGTGACACTTGCCTTGGTTACTAGTTTAAAACGCGAAGTAGGTATTAATGACCCAGACATTGAAGTAAATGTTGAAAAGGGAGTAGTCTTTATCTCCATTGCGGATAAGTTATTATTTAAAAGTGGTAGTTACATTGTAACATCCCAAGCAAAAGATGTCCTTGCTAAAGTGGCTAAGGTTGTAAACAGTAAACCAGATTTCGAATGTATGGTTGAAGGTCATACAGACAATGTACCCTATAGAAAAGAACCATTATTGGACAACTGGGATTTAAGTGTGAAACGTTCCACTTCAATTATTAGGGTCTTGGAGGAATTAGGTGTAAAATCGAGTCAGCTTATTGCTGCAGGGCGCAGTTTCTATGTGCCACTGGTTGATAATGATACGGCCGAAAACAGAGCTAAGAACAGACGTACACGCATTGTTATCCTTCCGAAAATAGATCAATTTTACGATATGATTGAAAAGGAAATGAAAAATTTAGCTGCTGGAGGAAATTAAGCACTATTAAACTATTTATAATTATAAAGTCCGACTATATAGTCGGACTTTTTGTTTTAAAAAATATCTAAATCACCTTTACCTTCTCGAATCACCAAAGGCTCAATATCCGATAAATCAATAATAGTAGATGGTTCATTATCGCCATAACCTCCATCAACAACACAATCCACAATATCTCCCCACTTTTCCAGAATAAGTTCCGGGTCGGTTGTATATTCCAATACTTCATCTTCATCTCTAATAGAAGTAGAAACTATGGGATTTCCCAATTGCCTTACAATCTCTAAAGCAATAGCATTATTTGGGATACGAATACCCACTGTTTTTTTCTTTTTGAATGGATTAGGCAAGGTTCGAGCTCCGGGAAGAATAAATGTATAAGGTCCCGGTAAAGCACGCTTTAACACCTTAAAAGTCGTAGAATCTATTTGCTTAACATAATCACTGAGATTACTTAAATCGTAGCATACAAAGGAAAAATTGGCTTTATCCAATTTAATTCCCTTGATTCTTGCAATGCGTTCCAAAGCTTTTAAATTGGTAATGTCACAGCCCAGGCCGTAAACCGTATCAGTTGGATAGATAATTAAACCTCCTGATTTAAGAATAGAGACCACCTTTGCTATTTCTCTTGGGTTAGGGTTCTCCTTATAAATTTTATAAAATGCAGCCATATGACTAAAATGCTATGCGCTTGCAAATTAAGGACTATTTTTTTAAACAACTTTAGGTTTTTATAATAAACCCTTTTACCGGTTAGGTTTGTAACATTTCGAATTAATTTTAGTCTTAAGTGTATGAACCGACCATTATTTCATATATCCTTACTTTGTTTTTGCTGCAGTTTATCGTTTTCAAATAATAAAAATAAGTTTCCCATACATCTTACTGAAGCGGAAATAATAAATGAGCACACTACAAGAATTCCTTTTAAAATTATAGACCAATTGCTCATCATTGAAGGGCAATTGCTAAATAAAAGGGGTCATTTTATTATTGATACCGGATCGGAGAATATGATTCTCAATAAAGTTCATTTTTCTAATATTTATGAGCACCAAAAAAAGAAGGACAAAACATCGGGGGTAATTCATACCATTGACAATCCTTATGAAAAGCAGATTAAGGAATTCTTTTTAAATCATTTTAAACTTCAAGATAAAACCTCTGATGTTATTGATTTATCACACATTGAAAATGCAAAAAAAATAAAGTTATTAGGAATTATTGGTTATAGTATTTTAAAAGATTATGAAGTTTTTATAGATTTATATCTCAACCAAATTACACTTACTGAGATAGACCCGTCAGGAAATAAATTATCTAAAACGGTGTATTTGGAAAAAATAACGGATAGCATAACTTTTACATTGAAAAGGCATACTGTTGTACTCAATGGACGAATAAATGACCATAAAGTAGCATTAGGTTTAGATACCGCTGCAGAATTTAATCAAATTAACAAAAGCATAAACCGCAAAGCTCTTAAATATTTTATTCCAACGAAACGTTTAACCCTTGTGGGTGCTGGTAACAAAGAAATTGAGGTTCTTGCAGGAAAATTGCACCGCGTAAAATTAAGTAATACCATTTATTTTGGGCCAATGGATACGGTTTTAACTAACTTAGACCAAATGAATCAAGCTTATGGAACCCATTTGGACGGTGTTCTTGGTTATGAATTTTTTAAACAGAAAAGAACTATAATAAACTATAAAAAGAAGAAATTATATTTTATAAAACATCCCACACAGCGATTTTGAAAAGAACAGGTTTACATAGAATTATTTTAGTTTTTTTAATTGTCCCGTCAATTATTCTTTCTCAGGAAATGCCTTTGAAAGGTTACAGACTTGAAGATGAAGATGTGGTCTTTACTTTTGACAGGCGTGATTACGAAAAAATAACCCATGAAAATTCTGGCCAATTACTTGATTTTAAAGATTTAGACATTGAGAATGTTGTTGTTTCTGGAGAGTTCAACAATTGGTCTATGAAACAATGGCGTATGACCAAAATTGACAATAACATATATGAGCTTAGGAAACATTTAAACGATTTTTCTGATGCATTTTCCTGGGAGTTTAAATATGTCATCAATAATGCCTATTGGGCCGAACCTTCAAAATATGATCCGAATATTGCCAAAGCCACAAAAAATGGTTATCGGTTAAGAGGCATTTACAATTTAAAAATGTACCTGGCCTACCCCGATAAACATGGTAATGCTCATTTTAAACTTAACGGATTTAATAATGCAAAAAAAGTGATCGTTGCCGGTAGTTTTAATAAATGGAATGAAACATTGTTTAAAATGCAAAAGGCAAATGATGGCTGGGAACTCACCTTAAAAATTAAACCCGGAGTATATGACTATAGATTTATTGTCGATGGCAAATGGATTGAAGACCCACATAACAATAAAAGGGTTGAAAATGAATTTGGTGAATATAATTCAGTCATCGACATTAAAAAACCTATTACATTTTATTTCCCAAACCATTTAAAAGCGCGTCAGGTCATATTATCCGGTTCCTTTAATCATTGGTCTGAAGATGAACTTAAAATGACCAAGATCAATACAGGTTGGCAATATACCATAAGGCTATCTGGCGGAAAACACCATTACAAATTTATTGTTGACGGAGAATGGGTTGTTGACCCGGAAAATCCTGTTATGGAATATGATGGCGACGGACATATTAATTCTGTTTATATGGTACGCTAACCAATAACCTTCAACTTTGCAAAGCGCAGTAATAACTTTTTAACGCCGCCATGGCTAAACTTAATCTCTGCTTTGGTGTCAGCTCCTGCACCTTCAATTTTCAAAACTTCCCCCGTTCCAAAGCGAATATGTTCAACAACATTTCCAACCGCCAATGTATTATCAAATAAATTTGTGTTTTCACTTACCTTCGAAACAGGTTTTAAATTTTTTGGTGCGTTGACATGAAATTTTTGAGTTTCCTTTTTAGATTTTTTTTTACTGAATGTCGGTTGCTTGGCGGGCTTATATCTAATTTTTTTGGGTTCTACATCACCAAAAATATCGGCACTTAGCATCGGATTAAAACGACGTTCTTCAATAGGCGTGACAATATCTAAATATTTTTCGTCTATTTCTTCTATAAATCGACTGGGCTCGGCGTCAATCAATTTTCCCCAACGATATCTGGATAAGGCATAGGTTAAATAGGCTTGCTTTTCAGCACGGGTTAAGGCAACATAAAATAAACGACGCTCCTCTTCTAGTTCGCTTCGGGTATTCATACTCATAGCACTAGGAAATAAATCTTCCTCCAGACCAACGATATAAACATATGGAAATTCCAATCCTTTAGCTAAATGAATGGTCATTAAGGCAACACTGTCTGCATCCCCTTTATCACTATCCAAATCTGTTGCTAAAGCCACATCTTCTAAGAACTCTGCTAACGAACCTGTAGAATCTACCAACTCCTTTTGTCCTTCAACAAAATCTTTCATACCATTTAAAAGTTCTTCAATATTTTCCATTCGTGTAACACCCTCTGGCGTACCATCCTTATTAAACTCCCTTATCAGTCCACTGGACCTGGTAACATGTTCAGCCAATTCAAAAACGTCTGCCGTCTGGTTCATCACTTGATAGCTCTTAATTAAAGTGACAAAATCCTGTAGTTTAGTTTTTGTTCCCCTATTTACGCTTACGTCAATGACATTAATATTTTCCATGACCTCAAAAATGGTTTTGTCATAACCATTGGCAGCAACGATTAGCTTATCAACAGTAGTTTGACCGATACCTCTTGGCGGAAAATTAATCACGCGCTTTAAGGCCTCTTCATCAGCGGGATTAATTATTAAACGCAAATAGGATAAAACATCTTTAATCTCTTTACGCTGATAAAACGATAAACCGCCATAAATCCGATATGAAATATCACGCTTTCTCAATGCATCTTCAATAGCTCGAGACTGTGCATTAGTTCTATATAATACTGCAAAATCACTATTCTTTAATTGATGCTCCATCTTGTTTTCAAAAATAGTGCTGGCAACGTAGCGACCTTCATCGCTATCGGTCAATGAACGATTCACTTTTATTTTAGCCCCTTCCTCATTGGCTGTCCAAACAATCTTATCTAATTTGGTTTGGTTTTTATCGATAATTGAATTTGCTGCGTTTACAATGTTTTTAGTAGATCGATAATTTTGCTCCAACCTATAAACACTTACATCTTCATAATCTTTTTGAAAATTCATTATGTTATTGATATTTGCACCGCGGAATGCATATATACTTTGGGCATCATCACCTACCACACAAATATTTTGAAATTTATCGGATAATGCCCGAACAATTAAATATTGCGAATGATTAGTATCTTGATACTCATCGACTAAAATGTATTTAAACCGATTCTGATATTTCGCTAAGACTTCTGGGAACCGTGTAAGAAGTTCATTTGTTTTCAATAATAAATCATCAAAATCCATAGCACCTGCTTTAAAGCAACGCTCTACATAGGCTTTATAAATATCGCCTAACTTTGGCCGTCGTGCCATAGTATCTGCTTCTATGAGCTCAGGATTTTGAAAATAAGCACGTACTGTAATTAAACTGTTTTTGTAAGACGAGATCCGAGAACGTATTTGTTTGTGTTTATAAATATCCTTGTCCAAATTCATTTCCTTAATGATCGACGCAATTAGTCGATCGGAATCTTGAGTATCATAGATAGTGAAATTACTTGGATACCCTAACCTTTCAGCCTCAATTCTCAATATTTTTGCAAACACGGAATGAAAGGTACCCATCCACAAATTCTTAGCCTCGCTAGCCCCAACAATATCAGCAATTCGATTTTTCATCTCACGGGCTGCTTTGTTTGTAAAAGTCAACGCCAATATATTAAAGGGATCAATATTCTTGCTCATCAAGTAAGCGATCCGGTATGTTAAAACCCTTGTTTTTCCCGAACCAGCTCCGGCGATTACAATCATAGGACCATCAATTTGTAATGTTGGTGCTAACTGTGCGTCATTTAACTGATTTAAATACTTCTCCAAATCCTTTTCATTTTAAACGGTGAAAATAATTAATGTTATGCTTTAAAATGATCCTAATTATCAATAATTATAAACAATTGTTCTTATTTATTCTATTGTAATTTTTTGAATATCTTTAAGCATAATTAAAATAACGCGTTTTAAATTATGAGACAAATTCTCCCCTTCTTTTTGCTAGTATCATTCATGTATAGCTACAGTCAAATTAATTTGGAAAAGCAATTTCAGGATATTGAACCAAAAGTTATTGAATGGCGTCGCCATTTTCATGAAAATCCTGAACTATCGAATAGGGAGTTTAAAACTAGTGAAAAAATTGCTCTTCACTTAAAATCATTAGGTCTGGAAGTCCAAACCGGAGTTGCACATACGGGGGTCGTTGGTCTTTTGAAAGGAAAGTTTCCGGGAAAAGTTATTGCCTTGCGCGCTGATATTGACGCCTTACCGGTAACCGAAAGAAACGATTTGCCATTTAAATCTACAGTTACTACAACATTTTTAGGGACTGAAACAGGGGTTATGCATGCTTGTGGGCATGATGCCCATACGGCTATTCTAATGGGTGTTGCCGAAATTTTAACAAAATACAAGGATAAGATTAGCGGAACTGTAAAATTCATTTTTCAACCAGCTGAAGAAACACCTCCTCCAGGTGAAGAAGGAGGCTCGAGGCTTATGATAAAGGAAGGCGTTTTAGAAAACCCTAAAGTAAATGCCATTTTTGGTTTGCACATTCGATCCGGTGTTCCTGTAGATGAATTACATTACAAACCTGGTGGTGCCATGGCGGCAGTAGAGCGTTTTGTGATTAAGGTAAAAGGGAAGCAAACTCATGGTTCAGAGCCATGGAACGGTATTGATCCCATTCTAATTTCTGCAAAAATTATTGATGGTTTTCAAACCATAATAAGTAGAGAAAGTGAATTGATAAATGAAGCGGCTGTTATATCTATTGGTAAAATTACCAGTGGGGTTCGTTTTAATATCATTCCTGAATCTGCAGAGCTAATAGGGACTGTTAGAACTTTAGACCCTGATATGAAAGAACACATTTTAAGGCGCATGACAGAAATGACCGAAACTATTGCCACGGCCTATGGGGGTTCCGCTACCATATCGTTCACTAATGAAACCGCTATTACCTATAATGATGAGCAATTGGTCTCCCAAATGTTACCGTCATTAATTAAAGTGGCCGGGGCAACTCATGTAAAGCAAATCAAGGCTGAGACCGTTGGAGAAGATTTTTCCTATTTTCAGGAGCTTGTACCAGGGTTTTATTTTTATTTGGGTGGCATGACCAAAGGGAATACTGTAGCATTCCCGCATCACACCCCAGATTTTTATATTGATGAAAGTGGATTACTTTTAGGTGTTAAGGCATTGACCCAAATTACGTTTGATTATTTAAAGCAATAAATTTAAGATATCATGGAATTTCTATTACATATACCTTGGTGGTTATGGATTCTAATCGTTTTGGTACTTATAGCCATTCGAGATGTCTTTTTGCAGCGAAAACATACCATAACTCATAATTATCCTATAATTGGCCATTTACGGTATTTACTGGAAAAAATTGGTCCTGAATTACGACAATACCTGGTTGCCAATAATAGAGAGGAACTGCCTTTCAATAGAATTGAACGCAGTTGGATTTATGCTTCTGCCAAAAAAGAAAATAACTATGAAGGCTTTGGAACTGAGAGGGATATTTATGCCCACCATCATATTTTTGTTAACAATGCCATGATCCCTTTTAGTATTGATGCCAATCACCCCAATAGTATTGATAAAACCTTTTTGCCATGTGCTAAAATAATGGGTGAGTTTAACAAACGCAAAAAACCGTATAGGCCGGCCTCCGTTATTAACGTTTCAGCCATGAGTTTTGGTTCCCTTTCTGCAAAAGCTATTGAATCCTTAAATAAAGGCGTTAAAATGGCCGGTGCCTATCATAATACCGGAGAGGGGGGGTTATCACCATACCATACATATGGTGCTGATATCATGTTTCAATTTGGTACTGGTTACTTTGGAGTGCGTTCTAAAGATGGTAGTTTTTCTATGAAGAAATTAAAGGAACTTGTAGATGACCATTCTTTTATTCGTGCCATTGAACTAAAATTGTCCCAAGGAGCAAAACCGGGAAAGGGAGGTGTATTGCCAGGTGCAAAAATATCAAAACAAATTGCGAAAATAAGAGGGGTTGAATTAGGTAAAGATGTTATATCCCCCCCTAATCATAGTGCATTTACAAATGTGGAAGGTATGGTTAATTTTATTGAAGCCATTGCGGAAGAAACTGGGTTACCAGTTGGAATTAAGGCAGCCATTGGTAACCTGGAACAATGGGAAACTTTAGCCGAGATCATGTTGGAAACAGGTAAAGGTCCGGATTTCATAACCATAGATGGTGGTGAAGGCGGTACTGGTGCAGCACCTCCAAGTTTCGCGGACCACGTTTCCCTGCCATGGGTATATGGTTTTAGCGACTTATATAAAGTCTTTTTAAATAAAGCTCTAACCGAACGAATCGTCTTTATTGGAAGTGGTAAATTAGGTTTCCCTGCTAAAGCAGCAATGGCTTTTGCAATGGGCGCAGATTGCATTAATGTTGCCCGAGAGGCGATGATGAGTATTGGATGTATCCAAGCCCAAATATGCCATACAAACCGTTGTCCGACTGGTGTAGCAACCCAGAGTAAATGGTTGCAAAATGGGATTGACCCCAAATTAAAATCCTTTCGTCTGGCCCAATACTTTAAAACATTTAAGAAGGAACTTGTTGAAATTACTCATGCCGCAGGCTATGAACACCCTTGTCAGTTTAAAATGTCCGATATTGAGATGAATGTCGATGACCATAATTTAGCTAAAGCATTAAATAAAACGTATGCTTATGAGAAAACTCCAGTCCCTTTCTTTGGTATGCAAAACCTAAAAGATTGTGTATATTTGGGTGGGAAAAACTAAAGCCATTCAAAATATTGCTTTCAAAATCAATAATCTTAAAGTACAAATATTCTGAAAGAACTCGGATGACTATTAATTTGTTATCTATTAATTAAAAATAAAAATTATGAATGCGGATCGTATAGTAGACTTATTCATGTTTATGATTCCATCACTTGTAGTTGGAATTTTGGCATATTATTTTTTTAAGGAACATACCAAGAACGAAGACGGACGCAGACGTTATATGCTAAAAAAAGATTTAGAAGTTACCGCCTTGCCAATTCGACTGCAAGCCTATGAAAGGATGGCTTTATACCTGGAACGAATTTCACCTAGTAAATTGCTTATTAGAGTACCACCGACATCTGCAAATAAGGAAGAATACGAAGCTTTACTCATTCAAAATATTGAGCAAGAATTGGAGCATAATTTAGCCCAGCAAATATATATTAGTGAAAAATGCTGGAACATAATATCCGCAGCAAAAAATGCAACAATTCAGTTAATAAGAAAAGCTAGTTTGCTAAAAAAAACAGAGAATGCTGAAAAACTTCGGGAGGTTATTCTAACCGAGATGATGGAACGTCGTGCCCCGAGTGATGCAGCCTTATCCTTTATAAAAGAAGAGATAGGTGAACTGTTTTAATTAAAGTCTTAATTCATTGGATTTTGCTTGTGACAGCTTGTTTTTTGCGTAGTCAAAACCTTGTTGCCACCATGATGTCATTAATTTTTTATTGAAAATTAGTGAGTTCTCGGTAAGTTTTGATGGCGTGTAATATAAGTTGAGTCTCACATCTTTGGATTTAGCAGCCAATTTTCCAATTGTAATATCATTGCGCTCAATTTGATCGGACAAATGACCAAAAAGATTTATTAATAGTGAAAATGGGTTTTTACCCAATATCTTATTGTATTCCATGGATTCAGACTCTAAAACTATAGCGTCAACTTCAGTAGCACCTCTTAAAATGGCTTCACGAATAGGGACAACACAGCCCAAGCCACCATCGGCATATTCAAATCCGTTTTTCTTAACTAAAGACATAAATGGAATATAATTGCAGGAAATCCAAATCCAATCACAAAACTCATTATAAGAATAGTCTTTTATAGACTTATATTCCACCCTATTTTTAGATAAGTTAGAGACCGTTACCACTACATCATGTTTAATTTCTTTAATAAAATTATACTCTTCAACGGTAAAATGTTTTTTAATATGACGTCTTAAAGCCCTACTTTCACCAAATGTACGCTTCATTTTAATGAATTGCCAAAGTGTATTGATAAAGTCAATGGAAACGAATTCTCGATTTCCCTTTTTACGCAAAATAAATGGATTAACGCTAAAAATATTGTGTTGCTGTACATTCGTATAAATCTCATACAGCTTATCGATTTTACCAATTGCCAAATGGGGTACCAATAGACTACCTGTAGATGTCCCTAGAAATATATCGTAATCAAACCCCATTTCCTGTATAAGGTATTGTGCAACACCTCCGGCATATGCACCCTTACTTCCACCCCCAGAAATTACTAATGCTTTCATTTAGTTAAATTCTTTTAATAATTGCCTGGCAAATTTTGAAAATTGCCAAACATGATGTGTACTGGCCTGTTTTAAATTGTTTTTACAAGGTTGATCACAAGCTTTAATCATGCTAAGATATTTAAATGCATTCATCCTTATATTGAAATCGTATCTTGAATTGGTATAATCTCTGAGTTCTTTATAATATTGTTGACTATTTTCGGGTTCAAAATTGGATGTCAATAGAGCTAAAGTCAACCATAGTGTTCTTATATTTTTATCCCTAAAACCAACCATTCCTTTTGTCTGTCTTAAATAGGCACCTCTACTTTCCGGAAAATTCGTCCATAGGTTGTACAGAGCGAATTCGACAGTCAAATATGACTTATCGTTTAACAGGGATTCGTATTCAATTTTTAACTCCTTAGGGATTTCTACGAGGTAGCGAGCAATAGCCTGACGTACTTTAACACTGTTTTTAAAATGTTCTTTTTTAATGAGATTAGCATTTTGAGTGATGACCTTCTCCTTGGATTCATCTGAAATCCCGGAGTTTAAGTAGGTGATGCATTTTGATGAGGCAATCTCGCAATCCACCATGAGATATTCTTGAATAAAAGTAGATTTTTCCAGACTTTCCATGGCGTCATCAATATAGAAGGTTTTATCCTTTAACCACCGGTCTACAAACCCACTTAAATCTTTACCACTCAAATTCTCTGCTTCATTAATAAAATCTTCTGTTCTTACGTTTTTAAAACTATATTCTAACAAATAGTTTTTAACGGTTTCCCTAAAGGCACTGTTTCCAATCTTTTCTCTTAACAAATGTAACACCAAGGCTCCTTTTTTATAAAATGTGGTGCTACTTGATTTTGGATCTAACAATGAGCTGCTTTGTCCAGATTTTTCCTGAACCAATAATTCCTGAACATATTGGTATAAATTCCAATAGTAATAATCATCGCCGAAAAAAAAGGCTTCGGCTAAAAGGGCATAATAGGTTGCAAATCCTTCCTGTAACCAATGGTGTGTTCCTGAAGTTTCAGTGACCAAATCACCAAACCACTGATGTGCCAGTTCATGTGCATTCACATTAACATAGTTTTTATCAACAAAAGCAATGGAATCAATGACAAAGCTATCAGAGAATATAGTGGTACCCGTGTTTTCCATACCTGCATATAAAAAATCCTTCACCGGTATCTGTTTATAGTTTTGCCAAGGGTAAGGCACTCCAATTTCTTCCTCAAAAAAATCAAAGATGCCCTTTGTATATCTGTAAGTGGGCTCATACTTTAATGAATCTTCCGGGTAATAATACATTTCTAATGGAATGCCAGATTTGGAATGCTTAATTTTTTTATCATACTTGCCTATAACTAAGGCCACCAAATAACTCGACATCGATTGCTCCATATCATAATGCCAGGTTATTGTAGAATCTTGAGTTTCTTTATGAGTTAGCCTTCCGTTGGTAATAACGTCAAAACCTTTTTTAAAAGTTATGGATAAATCAAATTCAATCTTATCATTCATATCATCAATGGACGGCAACCAATTACTCGTATACTTCCCTTGACCTTGCGTCCAGACCTGTTTTCTCAAGTCTATTTCCTTTATATTGTTCTCAATAGGAACCGTATCCACACCATCAACCCAATCCACAAAATACATGGCCTTCCTGGGATGCGCGACATATTCCATACGTAATTCGTAGCGTTCATCTTGTTTAAACGCATAATAAATGATGAGCTGTTTTGTATTATTCTTACATTCGAAATTAAGAAATTCAGGATCTCCTTGTTGATGTATTTGGATTAGCTCTATATTTTTAATGTTCATATTTACAGCGTCGATATAAAGCGAATCGACAGCTTTCAATATATCCAGGGTATATGCGACTTGTCCTTTTACTTTCTTAATTGTTGGTTGAATTTCTACATGGACCTTAGCAGATTTAAAATCTACATCCTTTGCCTGTTGGGAAAAACAAAACAAGGAAATAAAACAAAAACATAATTGGAGCAATACCTTCATACTTCGAATATAGCAAACTTTAATCCAAAATGCCATACGATAATTTATTCAAAAGAATTATTTTCGTTTTATGAATACCACTAATCTTCAAACCCCTATAGATTATTTAAAAGGTGTCGGCCCAAATAGGGCAGATTTACTTCGGAAGGAACTTGGTATACATACTTATCAGGATTTAATTAACCTTTTCCCCAATAGGTATTTGGATCGCACAAAATATTATAAGATAAATGAGTTACAAAGAAATAATTCTGAAATACAAGTTATTGGAAACATTACAGGTTTTAAGGAAACAGGTATGCATCGAGGTAAACGATTGGTGGCCACCTTTCAAGATGAGACAGGCACCATAGAGCTGATCTGGTTTCGAGGATTAAAATGGATTCGCGAAAGCTTAAAACTCAATACGCCTTATGTAGCCTTTGGAAAAGCCAGTTGGTTTAATGGAAAATTTAATATGCCTCATCCTGAACTAGAACTTTTGGTGGAACACAAAAAAAACTTAAGGTCCTCCATGCAACCCATATATCCTTCAACGGAAAAATTAACCAAAAAGGGAATTACCAATCGGGTAATCAATAAAATAATACAAGAGCTATTTATTGAAACAAAAGGACGTTTTATTGAAACCTTACCAGAAAAACTATTGTCTGAACTGAGATTGATTAACAAAAGTGAAGCCATTTTTAACATCCATTTTCCGAAGAATCAAGAGCTATTGTCCAAGGCACAATATCGGTTAAAGTTTGAAGAATTCTTCTATATACAATTGCAATTAATTTTAAAAAATTTAATACACAAGTCTAAAATCAAGGGCTACCCTTTTAAACAGGTTGGAACCTACTTCAACACCTTTTACAAGACTTGTTTAAGCTATGAATTAACCCATGCCCAGAAACGGGTTTTAAAAGAAATTCGATCGGATTTAGGTAGTAATGCACAAATGAATCGTCTTTTACAAGGTGACGTTGGATCCGGGAAGACTGTAGTGGCCCTCATGTCAATGCTCATCGCACTTGACAATGGTTTTCAAACTTGTCTCATGGCCCCAACTGAAATTTTGTCAGTTCAGCATTATAACAATCTAATGGAACAGTGTAACATTCTAAATATCAGCATAAAACTATTAACAGGTTCAACTAATACTTCAGAAAGAAAGGAAATTCATGACTCTCTTGAAAATGGAGATTTGCAAATATTAATAGGGACCCATGCCCTACTTGAAGAAAAAGTTAAATTTAAGAATTTAGGACTCGCCATTATTGATGAACAACATCGGTTTGGTGTCGCTCAAAGAAGTAAACTTTGGAAGAAAGGTCCTTCTTCTGAAAAGGAACCAAACAGGGTCTTCCCTCCTCATATTTTAGTGATGTCTGCCACCCCTATTCCTCGTACTCTGGCCATGTCGGTTTATGGGGACCTGGACATTTCCGTTATTGATGAACTACCACCAGGAAGAAAGCCTGTAAAAACAGTACATCGCTTCGATAAAAATCGACTTAATGTATTCCGATTTATTAAAGATGAAATTGCTAAAGGCAGACAAATATATATTGTCTATCCATTAATTCAAGAAAGTGAAGCACTAGATTATAAAGATTTAATGGATGGTTACGAAAGTATTGTTAGAGATTTTCCACCTCCCCATTACCAGATATCCATTTTACATGGACAAATGAAACCTGCTGACAAAGATTTCGAAATGAAACGTTTTATTAAGGGTGAGACACAAATTATGGTGTCTACAACAGTTATTGAAGTTGGGGTTAATGTGCCTAATGCTACCGTAATGATTATTGAAAGTGCAGAACGTTTTGGTTTATCACAATTACATCAACTTCGCGGTCGTGTGGGACGTGGTGCAGAGCAAAGTTATTGCATTCTTATGACCGGACATAAATTGAGTAACGATAGTAAAACAAGACTTGAAACTATGGTTAAAACCAATGATGGATTTGAGATAGCCGAAGTCGATTTAAAGCTTCGCGGACCCGGGGATTTAATGGGTACCCAGCAAAGCGGTGTTTTAAATCTTAGAATTGCCGATATTATTAAAGATAAGGATATTCTAAGTGTTGCAAGGTATTATGCCAAAAACATACTAAAAGACGATCCTTCGCTGTCAAAATCACATAATGCCGTTGTTTTAAAAACGTATAAATCCATTGGCAAATACAAGAATATCTGGAATTATATAAGTTAAAAGTCCAACATATTCATGTCGGACTTTTAATAAAAAAACTGTTGTAGTTTGATTGATGATGTTTCTTATATTGCGTCTAGTTCGGCCAGAAGTTTTTCTGAATTTGCTTTTACATTAGCTGGAGGATTTAACGATAACGATTTCTTTAAATTTTTTATCGCATTTTTTTTATCCCCCATTGTCTTATAACATTCACCCAAGCTATCATAGGAGTTTGCATCCGTTGGAAAATTAGCAACATTTTGCTTGAAATATTTTAAAGCACGTTCATAATCTTTTGCGATCAACATTTGATATCCTAAGGTATTCAACTGATTTTTATTTGCCATTCCTGCTGCTTCATCCATTAAAGCGCCGTAGGCGTCGGGTTCCCCCATTTTATTAAGAATTTGAGCCTTAATGGACAGATTGTTAAATGTTTTTTGACTGTAGAATTGACCTGATATTGCATTATTTATCCAACTTAGTGCTTCATTTAAATCGCCTCCATTGTTTAAAGCATAATTGGCTGCACGCTCCCAATTTTGACGTTGGAATCCATCCCTTCCATCAAATTTTGCACGAAAATCATTTAGAACAATTGTGGGAACATCAACCTCTATGTTGAACGGAAACCCTTTTTTCTCCCAGTTTAACGAGGCTGTAGTAGAACTTGCATCCACGGCATCAAACGCATAGGTCAACAACTCCGTATGAGGAATTGTTTTGGTTTTAATATGGACACGTAAGGCATCTTCCTCTGGTTTGTAAAAGAAACTACCCCAAGAGGTATGATTTTTGGAAAAAATTAAAGTTGCGGTATCATCAGGATTTACAATGACATGAAATCCATATTTACCAGCTTTTAGGGGTTGACCTTCTATTGTTACATCATCAGTAAATTTAATGGTGGTGTTTTCGTCGGCTCCAGCGCGCCACGGTGATTTCTCTGCAGTACCAAATCCTAGATTATTCATACCATAGGGAACAAGTTTCCCCCATATTTCACGTCCATTAACACTAGGTCTGGAATAGGCAATCGTAATATCGGTAATCCCTACTCGCTGTGAAATTTTGGCTTGCTGGCTTCCTCGAGGAAAGTTCAATTGCGCAAAGGTATTAACGCTAAAGGTCAATACCAGACATAAAACTAAATTTGAAATGTTGTTCGTTTTCATTTTGATTGATTTTGATTTAGTAGTCCTAAATGTATGTAGAAAAAGACCTTCCGGATGTTATCGTTTTGTTAAAGGAATCTTCTGCACTGTTAATTAACTTAAATTTAAGAAAGGACCAAATGATTGTAAATTATATATACACAAAATGATATTGCTCATAAAAAAGCCAAAAAATGGTCACCAGACTTATTGAAGAACGTTGTATCGGGACCACTATCCAATATGTTATTGGACTACAGTTCCAGTAGAACCTGTCGGGTTTGGAGTTAATCGATACACAAAACTCGGGTTCAGGCCCTTTTCTTTTCTGTGTGATACATACAAAATAGCGGTTTCAGTTTCTAAAGCTATCTTATTAATCAATGCTGTAAAAAGTTTTACATCGTTATCGTCCAAGCCATTGGTGGGTTCATCTAAAATAAGTAATGGCGGATGCTTTATCATGGCGCGTGCAATCATTACCAAACTTTGATGCCCTCTGGACAAGGATAAAAAATCAGATTTTCTAAAATCAAACATGTTTAAAACCTGTAACCAATGCCGGGCAATTTTTACCTGCTCGTTAGTTGGCTTTTTATATAAGCCAATGGTATCAAAAAAACCTGAGACAATCATATTGCCAACAGAATCCAGTCGTGTAAAACTACGAAGCATCTCCGATGAAAAATAGCCGATTTTTTGTTTAACCTCCCAAACGCTTTCACCACTGCCCTTTTTAACACCAAACAATACTATATCTTGTCCGTAGGCTTTTGGATTATCACCATAAATCATACTTAAAATGGTACTTTTGCCTGAACCATTAGGCCCCATAAGTTGCCAGAATTCTCCTTTTTTAATTTCCCAATTAATCAAATTTAAAATCGGACGGTCTCTATAGTCTATGGAAACATTAGTGAATTTTACAATTGGGTTTACCAATTCTGAAATTGGCTGGTAAGGTTTTGGCAAATCCTCAAGAAATAACTTCTTTTGAGTGACTTTCTTATTGAATTCTAAATTAAATTCAATCAAGTCGTTTTCTTCTAAACGGTAAACACTGTCTATAAAAGGAAGAATATCTTCTTCCCTATTTAATATTTGAATAATTAGAGTCTTAAGGCTTAAAGCGGTTAATCTAGAGGTCACTTCCTTCCGAGCCTCAATATCCAAATTCCCAAAAACATTATCTACAATAATATATTCGGGTTTTCTTGAAATAATATAATTAAGCAAAGCGCTTTTGCGCTCCCCTTGTGAAGAATGTTCCAGACTGTTTTTAGTACTGGTTTGAACATCAAAATGACCATGTATCCTTTCTTCTCTGATAAACTTATTCAGGGTTATCTCGGAGAAAAGGGCGCCATTTAAATTTGTTAAATCACCTAACAGCCCTTCATCATATTGAATACGTTTAATAAGCTTTTGCTTATCATCTTTATTGGAGATATAAACGGCTACGTGGTTAATAAATAAAAATTTAATCTGCTTATAAATCCTGGGTGTGAAAGGGAATCAATCCATCAATTGGTCTTCTTACAAAATTACCTGTTTTAAAACCCATTTCCTCTGCAACTTCCTTTATTTCATCTTGTGCAAAAAAGGCAATTGAACCTGCAAAATGTACAGGTACCGTGTTCAGTTTATCCTTGAATTGCATGATCATGTTTTTAGCAAAAAGCCTAATTCCATTTTTAATCAAGTTCAAGGTATATTCAGAATCTTTATGCAAGAACATGAACTCTGCAAAATTAGCCAGGTAGGCATTGGGATTAGGTTGTTTATAGAGATTATATTTGATATAATCGGCGTCCATATTGTACTTACTTCCAAAAGCTACTTTAACATTTTCGGGCATATGGTTAAAATAGTAATCCCTGATTAATTGTTTCCCATAGTAATTTCCTGATGCGTCATCCATAAGGGTATAGCCCAAAGAAATGACTTTTTGGTGAAGCTTTTCGCCATCATAGTAACTGCAATTCGATCCGGTACCTAATATACAAACGACCGCCGCCTGGTCTGGGCTACTAATGCAAGAATAAACAGCAGCCATAGTGTCTTCACTAACTTCAACATGAGCATTTTTAAAGAAACTCTGAAGCACCCCTTTTAAGGTCTCAACCGGTTTTACTGTTCCACAACCCGCACCATAGAAAAAAACATGGGTCACATTATCCCTGTTGTTTTTTAAATCCTCGTTATTTTTAATTATTTTTTTTAGCTTTTTTTCGGGTAAAATTGCAGGGTTTAATCCTTTAGTACGAATCTTTTCAAGCAATTTATTACCATTATTATCTACAGCAATCCAATCTGATTTTGTAGACCCGCTATCAACAATTAAAATCATAAGGCGTAAGTTAAAAACTCCACAGACTACTGTGTGCATTACACAATAACTCTGTGGAGTTATTATATATTAATACTCTAAAAACTAAATGGATGCAATGTGTTGGGCCAAATCGACGAGTTTCGTTGAATAACCAAACTCATTGTCATACCATGAGACTAATTTAAAGAAATTATCGTTTAAAGCAATACTTGCATCAGCATCAAAGACACTAGTTTGCGTTTCTGAAACAAAATCCTGAGAAACAACAGCCTCTTCAGTATACCCTAAAACACCTTTTAACTCGTTCTCTGAAGCTTTTTTTAATGCCGCCTTTACCTCATCCCAAGAGGCCGATTTTTCTGTTCTTACGGTCAAATCTACAACTGACACATCAGGAGTTGGGACTCTAAAAGCCATCCCTGTTAATTTTCCATTTAACTCCGGAATAACTTTCCCCACAGCTTTTGCTGCTCCTGTAGATGAAGGAATGATATTGGCTAATGCACTCCTACCACCTCTCCAATCTTTTCTAGACGGTCCATCTACGGTCATTTGAGTCGCTGTTGTAGCATGTACAGTAGTCATTAAACCTTCTACTATCCCAAAGTTATCATTGATTACTTTAGCTAATGGTGCTAAGCAATTAGTCGTGCATGATGCATTCGATACAATTGTATGTTCTGCTGTGATTTTATCATGGTTAACACCCATTACAAACATTGGCGCATCAGCTGATGGTGCAGAAATAGCAACTTTTTTTGCACCTGCCTTAATATGTGCTTGTGCTTTATCTAGAGTTGTAAATATCCCTGTACAATCCAATACAACCTCAGCTCCAATAGCATCCCATTTCAAATCCTCCGGGTTTCTTTCGGCGGTAATTCTAATTTCATTACCATTAACCACCAAATTTCCATTGTTAATATCGACTGTACCATTAAATCTACCATGTACAGAATCGTATTTTAGCAGGTATGCTAAATGCTCCACATCAAGCAAATCATTTATTCCTACCACTTCAATATCTGGTCTAGAAGCCGCTACCCTAAATGCGATTCTACCAATTCTTCCAAATCCGTTAATTCCAATTTTTAATTTTGACATATGCTTTGTTTATTAATATTTAGGTGCTCATTATATCCGAGACACGCAGTAATTCTAAATTTATTTTTGTTTTTCCTTTAATGGCCTTATCCAAATGAGTCAATTCCATTTTATTGGCTAATAGCCCAACCATGTAATTGGTTTTCCCTTCTAATAAGGTTTCAACAGCCTTAACTCCCATTCTACTGGCTAAAACACGATCGAAACAAGAGGGAGAACCTCCTCTTTGCATATGCCCTAGCACGGAAACCCTGACATCATATCCTTCCATGTTTTCATCCACAAATTCTTTGAGTTCAAAAATATTCTTTCCTATTTTATCACCTTCAGCAACAATGACAATGCTCGATGTTTTACCAGATTTACGACTTTTATTTAATGAATCCACTAAACGATCCAATCCCAAATCTTCTTCTGGAATTAAAATTTCTTCAGCTCCTCCTGCAATACCAGTATTCAATGCAATATGACCAACATCTCGTCCCATAACCTCAATAAAAAATAACCGGTTATGTGAACTTGCTGTATCTCGAATTTTATCAATGGCATCGACTACCGTATTTAATGCCGTATCAAAACCTAAGGTATGAGAGGTGCCAAAAATATCATTATCAATAGTTCCGGGAATACCCATTACAGGAAAGCCAAATTCTTGATTGAAAATAAGCGCCCCGGTAAAGGATCCATCACCCCCAATTACAACCAATCCATCAACTTCATGATCAACTAAATTTTGATACGCTTTTTGACGTCCTTCTGGTGTTCTAAACTCTTTTGATCGCGCTGATTTTAATATAGTACCACCCTTGTTTATTATACCTCTTACACTGCGTGCCCCCATAGGTTTAAAATCCCCTTCAATGAGACCTTCATAGCCTCTGTAAACCCCTATACATTGAATTTCATGATAAGCACAAGTTCTAACAACAGAACGAATAGCAGCGTTCATACCAGGGGAATCTCCACCCGAAGTTAAAACAGCTAGTTTCTTAATTTTATTAGGCATTAAACTATTTCTAAATTTTGGATCGTAAAATTACTAAACTAAAATTATATATTTACTGCATTTATAGTATTTTAATACTATTCAAAACTATAACGTTTTAGTTACGGAAAAACAAATATAGTTAATATTAAATAGTTGAATGCGAATCAAAAAAATCTATTTTTCAGCCTTGTCATTGGATTTTAATTCTATAAACTCCGGTAATGGGGCATCGGACTCAGTAACAGATTCTTCTTCGAAGATTTCTTTTTTTTCAGCGCTTTTTGAGGTTTTAAATAAGTTTTCAATGAGTTCTTTAAACGTATTAAAATCCACATTATAAGAAACCCCTATACCTTGCGTATATCCGATGGCTTCTCCAAAATTCTGTATACTGTTTTCTCTATTGAATACTTTAGCGGTTAAGGTGCCTTCTTCATTTAATAAAAAGTCTATTTCAACATCTCCAGCAATTACAGTTTCTGTGGCACTGGCTCCTCCTATAGGCACACCTACTTTTCCATTTATTAATACTCTGTCACTAATTTGAGTCTGTAAAGTTACACCGACTCTATCATTGGTTTGGTAATCTGGTCTATTTTGACCAGCTTCATAATTTAATCCTAAATTGAACTTACTATCCCCGCTTGAAAAAATACCATTGATAATCCCATTGAGTCTCTCGGCTATTGTTCCAGAAAAATTTAACTGGTTGAGTCCTCTGGAAAAGGACCCAGTAGAGAGTAAATACAGGGCTTGGTTTTGTCTATCGTCTTGAGATTCCAATCGATATTGAAGTTCAGATTTTATCGTAGAGTTAACATTTGGAAAATCAAATGTAAAATCAGGATCGGGTTGTGTTAAATCACCATCCAATTTAATTATCAATTCAACCGGGATACTTCTATTAATAGGGTTGTCCAGTAATGGTGATGGATTCGCTTGCGTCTTATAAATGGCCTCCATATTTATAATGGCATCCAATGGTTCGCCCTCCCAGGCGATTGTGCCACCGGGTTGAACAATAAATTCTTTTTGAACCAAACCGCCATAGGCAAAATTATAAACGCCTCTGAATACCGAAAAATCTCCCCACATATTAAATTTTCCATTTGTATTTATTTCAACCAACAGTCCTCCTACTCCACTTCCCTTTAATGAATGACCCGTATTCTTATCGATAATGATCTCTACCTCAGCATCTTCAGTAACATCCAAATCGAAATCTAACTCCAAACCTTTAATTTGTTTATAGGTTACGGATTCTCCTTTTTTTCTAGCTTCTTTTTCCTCCCTCGTCACAAATCGGATATACGTATTGTCTCCAAAGGACTCCGTATCCTTAATGGGTATTTTAAATACAGTTCCGGATTTAGTTTCTCCAATAACATTGATAGTCAACTGGTCTGTTGGTCCATAAATATTGGCAGACCCTCCAACAAATCCTGTTCCGAAATATAAAGATTCATCAGACTCTTGAGTATCCAGAACCAACAAGCGTGGTGTCTCAATATTTAAATCCAAGCGCCAATCGGATAAATTAACATGACTTAATGAACCACTTAACTCGCCTTTGGAATTGTATTTCGTATCGGTAAGTTTTATTTTTTGAAAATTAAAACTTTGGTCTTTTAACGCGACCTGAACATTGTTATTAAATTTATAGTCTACATTGAGATAAGGAATTCCTAAACCTCCATTGTTAAGCGCTAATTTACCCTCTACATCTGGTCTTTTAAGGTTCCCTTTTATATTTGCCCTTCCTGAAATCTCCCCCCTTATATCCGATAAAACACCTTGCAAAAGAGGATTTAGCGGTATCAAATTGAATGTATTAAAATCAAGATGAAGATCAATATAAGATTGCTTACCTATTACATTTATGTCACCATTAGCATTAAATGATTGAAATGCATCATTTTTTATTGTCGCATTTATGTTGTAATTAGTTAATGTTTCGTTCCCTTTAATTAAAGCATCGAAGGAACCCAATAAAAAATTATTAATTTTTAGATCGTCAATAACTATTGTTGAATTCGGTAAATAACTGCCGTTCTTTTGTAAAATATCCAGCTTGCCATTAACATTGCCTGCCAGTGATAGACTATCTATATCCGGAGTAATTTTAGCTAAGTCTACATTCTTAAAATTTAGCTTAATATCTTTTTGGGTTGAATCTTGTACAAATCCGGATAATGTTATGGCTTCATCATTGTGGTTAACCTTTAACTGATCAATATTAAACGTTGTTAGTGCTTTGTTGAAGGATATTTTATTAAATCTATCTTTCTCTTCGTTTATAAACCATTTGTTGTTTTTAATGGTTACATCTGACTTTTTAAACCCAATTACGGATTCATTTTCTTCGTTTATAGTATGATAAAAATTCAGGTTGTAAATATCGCTGTTTCGTTTACCTCCATTAAATTCTGATCTCATGAAAAGGGTATCATTCAGTGTAGCATTTATTAAACGAAAATCCGACACATTATAATATTTTGTACTTAAACTGTCCAATTCGATGTAGGTGTTAAAAAGTGGGTTTTCATTGTCTACCTGAAGTTCTATATTGCGCACCAAATTTTCAGCTAATTTAATTTCTGGGGATTTAAACAATAATTTAAATTCCCTGGCATCACTTTCTACTGTTCCTTTGATAAATGTATTTTTTCCGACCTGAATATCCGGTAAAAAAACTTCAAGAATTTTATTGTAAATGGTGAAGTTAAAATCTATATGCTGATTGTCTTTAACCATATTGGGGATGTAATTGGTATATATATTTCCTAATGAATTTTCGAAAAGTTTTTTAAGATCATTAAACTGGAATTTACCAATCATACTGCCACTAATGATATCAGGAGAGTGGATATCAATATATCTAACCCCTTCAACAAATCTCGAACTTGTTTCAAACCGATCAAAAAAATAGGTGTTATATTCATTTTTATAAGTCGTATTAGTAAACACTATATTCCCATAGGCATCATCAAAACTACTGCCGTTCACATTCATTTTAACTGCGCTTTCAAAAAGTGAAATACTATCATTCTTAACAAAATTCAAAGCTTTTAAATTAGCATAATCAACTTTTGCTTGAAAATCATATTTACGTATGTCTTCAGAAAAATCGACTAAACCATTAAAATTAAATACCAGATTTCTATCATTTGTAACTAAGTTACCATCGAAAATTTTATTTCTTATGGTCCCTGCCACTTTGGTATTCTTATAAGCGTATCCATTATAAATCGCACTAAAAATATCGCCTTTAACTTCTGTATTTATAGTTTCAGTTAGAAATCCCTTACCATTAACATCAAAATTTAAAGAAACTGTTCCAATTTTCAGTGCTTCAACAAAACTTCCTAAATCAAATTCTTCAAGGCTCATTTTTCCGATATACTTTGCATTATCAATACTATTTACCTTAGATACATCTAAATTGGTCCTAATCATTCCCAGTTCTGTATCAATTTTTATATCTGCCTTGACGTTGGAAGATGTAACTTCTGAAGTTCCAACGATCGTGAAGTATCCCAATCTTTCAAACGACGAAGGTATGGCCGCACCTAAAACATTGGGAAGCATTCCATTTAAATCAATATAGGTTGACGATAAATTTTTAAATTTTCCCGCCATGTAAAAATTATTAGGCGCTTTATTGAACAAATTTTTAAAGTTAATGTCTCCATAAACTCTTGTACTTCTATTGGTATTCAACTCCAAATTTTTTACATATAAATTATTAAGCGTGCCTGAAATATCGACATTAAATCTTGCGCGTTGATTGGTGCCAAACTCATTATAAAATGTATTTAATTCATCCAGCAGGACATCGGAATCACTGAAAGAGGCATTAACAGTTACTTTATCGGTAAAAAACTGTAAGTCTTCACGCTGGTACATAAACTTTAAATCTCCTTTTAATACAGACTTTTCTGTTTTTATCTCTAAAGCATCAAATGTCATATCAGTAAGGGTATATTTAAAATTGGTCATCATATTTTTTATGGTTACTCCCCTACTTTCATCCAGAGCCAAAGTATTAATACGAGCACTAACGTCGCTGCCACTAATTAAAAAATTGGTTGCATTTATATATAAGTGACTAAAGTCAAGTATTTGCTTGTTCGTTTTATTTTCATTGTACAGCTTGAAAATACCATCATAAATGGACACATCACTTGAGGAAAGCAAAAAACGACTTCTTTCTTTCCTAGGATTATCACTTTCAAGCTTTTTAACAAAAATATCTAAATTGGTATCTGCTTCACCTTTATATTTTGTAATATTAAAAACCAGACCCTCAATATCGATATCGCCAAATACCAATTTACCATTATATAGATTGGTTAAACTTAGCACTGAGGTATTTAATTCTAGAATACTAATCAAGGTATCCTCCTTGTAATCTTCAATATAGATGTCTTTGAGTTCGACGTCTCCATTAAATTGTAGACTCACCCGTCCAACATTAATATTTGTTTTGAAATCTTGGTTCAATCTATTAGTAACATACTTCCCTAAATTAGTTTGAACTGAAGGAATGGATAAAATCAACACCAAAATAATGAAGAGTAACAGTATGACTACTGCTAATTTTGTTGCTATTTTAAGTATTTTTTTGATGTTCTACAAAGTTAAATTATTTATTTACAAGTACACTAGAAGTTATGTCTGATCCAGATTTTAGAGGATCTCATTATTCAATGTATAAAAAATAAAAAAAGACTAGTTTTGTAAAAAATTTAAATAAACCAGAATTTGTTTTTTCAAAATTAACAATTATTGTGCCTAAAATTTAGTAATGGCTGAACAAAATATTTACATCTTAGGAATAGAGTCTTCATGCGATGATACTGCGGCTGCTGTGATTCATAATGGAAAAATGTTGAGCAATGTCATTGCCAATCAAAAAATTCATGAAGCCTATGGTGGTGTCGTTCCCGAGCTGGCCTCAAGGGCACATCAACAAAACATAGTTCCGGTAGTTGACCAGGCCCTTAATCGGGCTAAAATTTCCAAAAATGATCTTAATGCAATAGCATTTACACGTGGTCCAGGTTTAATGGGATCCTTACTGGTAGGTACGTCCTTTGCAAAGTCTTTAGCGTATGGGTTAGATATTCCATTGATAGAAGTCAACCATATGCAAGCCCATATTTTAGCACATTACATTGAGGAAGAAAATTATAGTAAACCTCCTTTTCCATTTTTGGCCATGACCATATCTGGTGGACATACTCAAATAGTGGAAGTTGACCATTATTTTGAAATGACGGTAATTGGTGAGACTATTGATGATGCAGTGGGAGAAGCGTTTGATAAAAGTGGGAAAATTTTAGGTCTGGGCTATCCCGCAGGGCCTGAAATCGACAAACTGGCAAAACTAGGGAACCCGAAAGCCTTTAAGTTCACTAAACCCAAGGTTGACGGTTTAAATTTTAGTTTTTCAGGATTAAAAACAGCGATTCTATATTTTGTACAAAAAGAAACTAAGATTAATCCTGATTTTATCAAAGAAAACATTAATGATATATGTGCTTCCATTCAATATACCATTATCAGAATTCTGATTGATAAGCTGAAATTGGCCTCCAAGCAAACTGGAATTAAACATATTGCCATTGGTGGGGGCGTATCGGCAAACTCAGGCATACGACAAGCTTTGAAAGATGGGGAGCAAAAATTTGGTTGGACAACGTATGTGCCTAAATTTGAGTTCACCACAGATAATGCTGCCATGATAGCCATTGTAGGCTATTTGAAATTTCTGGAAGGAGATTTTTCCGCACAAGACACTACGGCTTCGGCCAGATTGAAAATATAAACTTGTTGAATCATATGCAACTTTTCTATCATCCTGACATAGTCGAAGACACAAATGAGTTTTATTTCGATAAAGTTGAAAGCAGGCATATTACAAAAGTCTTGCGAAAAAATACTGGAGACCATTTACAAATCACTAATGGAAATGGTTGGTTATTTACGGCCCAAATTTTATTATCAGATGTAAAAAAATGTAAAGCTCAAGTTATAGATAAAACTTTACAAAATAAGAGGCCATACACGCTACATATGGCCGTTGCACCTACCAAAATAAATGAGCGATACGAATGGTTTTTAGAAAAAGCAACGGAAATAGGCGTAGATATCATAACTCCAATAATTTGTGACCATAGCGAACGTAAAGTCATTAAAACTGAACGTTATGAAAAGATATTGCAGTCGGCCATGAAACAGTCACTCCACAGCTATTTACCTGAACTAAATGATCCTATTTCATTCAGAGATTTTATGGCACAAAGCTTTGAAGGTACATTGTTGATAGCCCACTGTGAAGCAACTGAACGTAAGCGTTTAAAGCAGGAAATAACCCCAAAAAACAAAACAACTATTTTAATTGGTCCCGAAGGTGACTTTAGTGCAAAAGAAATTCAAATGGCCATCGAAAATAATTTTATTCCCGTAACTTTGGGATCATCCAGATTACGTACGGAAACGGCTGCCATTGTAGCTTGTCATTCAATCGCTTTTATAAATCAATAAATGAGACGCATTGCCTTAATTCTTTTATTTAATTTCATACTTTTAAATTTCAATGCACAGGAGGTGGCTGTATTAAAATATAGTGGTGGTGGTGATTGGTATAGTAATCCTACGTCATTGCCTAATTTAATTTCCTTTTGCAATGAACGTATAAATACAAAATTAAATGTAAAACCTGAAACTGTAGAAGTTGGGAGTAGTGATATTTTCCAATATCCCTTGGTTCATATGACGGGCCATGGTAACGTATATTTTAGTGTTGAAGATGCGGAAAACTTGCGTAACTATTTAATTTCTGGTGGCTTTTTACATATTGACGATAATTACGGTATGGAACCGTTTATCACGAGAGAATTAAAAAAGGTGTTCCCCAATAAGGATCTTGTGGAGCTCCCGGCTAATCACATTATTTTTAACATCGCTTTTCCCTTTAAAAATGGCCTTCCCAAAATTCATGAACATGATGGAAAACGTCCACAAGCTTTTGGTATTTATCACGAAGGAAGATTAGTGTTGCTGTTTACTTATGAAAGTGATTTAGGTGATGGATGGGAGGATCCTACAGTACATAATGACCCAGAAGATGTAAGGGAAAAAGCCCTTAAAATGGGAGCTAATATTATAAAGTATGCTTTTGAAAATTGAGATATTGGATATGATGTTTTACTTTTGAATGATTAATAATTTATGATGCTTTCAATAAATTTGATATGCAACTTACCCATTACAACACTAAATTTAAGCCGTTTACTTTCCCAATCACTTTAGTTTGCGATAATGTTTCCAATGGGCCCAATATTGGAAGCCTATTTCGAATTGCCGATGCTTTTGGTGTCCAAACCTTAATTCTTTGTGGCCAGAATATTTCCATGGGAAGAAAAATGACTAAAACATCCAGAGCCACAGAAAAAAAAGTGAACTATAAAATGGAACCATATACTTTACCTGTGGTAGAGCGTTTAAAAAAGGAAGGTGCCCTAATAATTACATTAGAAATAACTTCAACGAGCCGTCCATTGCACGCATTTGAATTTTCAAATGACAACCCCATTGCTTTAATCGTCGGTGATGAAACATTAGGAGTTTCTGAACCTATTATAAAAGGGTCTGATGTCAATATACATATCGATATGTTTGGTAGTAATAGCAGTATGAATGTCGTTCAAGCCACCAATATTGCACTTTATGAAATAACTAAACAACTTAGAGGGTTTTGACCATTTTATAATCATCCATGACAAAACCTTCACCAATATCAGTTACTATGGATCCCAAATTGTCAAACCCCAATTTTTTATAAGCATTAATGGCGTTGCAGTTATTTTTGTTGACGGTTAAAGTAATTGTTTTTAGCCTTTGATTTTTTGCTTTTACTTCAATAAATTCTAGAGCTGTTTTTCCGATTTTTTTACCTCGATACCTGCTTAAGACATATATTTTACTTAAAAATAGAGTGTCTACATGTTTTTGAATAGCGATATATCCCACAGGAATCATATCATAGTATAACAAAAAATAGGAATACCCACTGGCAACTTGATTAGCAATGGCATTGGCAGATTGAAATTTCTTAAGCATATAATCGATCTGTGCTTCACCTACAATTGGAATATAATGTTCACGCCAAATAATGTTTCCCAAACGTTCAATAACATTATAATCTTCTATCGAAATCGCCTCATTAATGCTTATCATAAATCTTCTATTTGTTGATCGGCGCTTCAGTATACAACCATTTATCGGTTAATTCATAAAAATCATATTTCAAAGCAGATTTCTGGGGCTCTAGGGCACCGCTTCGAAAGTTACGCTGTAAAATATCTTCAATAAGATAATCTTCCTTATCATTATAAGGGTCAAATTCCTTTTTAAGTGAAATATTAAACATACTCGCCGTTGTATTATACCAGAAGGCACGCCAACCATTTCGCAACTCCTTAACCAAATCGAAAGTTGTCATTCCGGTCTGCCGATGTATCAATTTTACCAATATCTGACCCTCAGTACGAGTCAATTTTTTCAGTTCATCCGAAAATTCACCTTCAATATACCTTTGGATTATCTTAGTGTACCTTTTTCTATCCCTTCGTTTTGTTAATAATTCTAAACGCTTGTTTAAGGAATCCAATCTTTCAGCAGCCATTTTAGCATAAGGATACACTTTTAAGGTCTTTTTACGCAGAATTAAATATCGTATCCGATCTTTCCTACTATTGAATTTTAGTTTATTTAAAAGAAGAACTTCTTCCAAATCAATAGTGGTTCTTGGTAAGGAATCGCCTTTAATGAAAATATATTCATACTCAGTTGTATCCTGAATTTCATCACTAATCTGTCCCACAGCAAATATTGGGAGAAAAAGAAGTGTGATAATAATTAAATTCTTCATAAAATAATCTGGAGCTGTTACAATATCAAAATTAACAATTTCCAAAATGCAAAACAGCAATTTTAAAGGTTTATTGCTTTTGCTAAGGGCCATTCAAAATTATGGCAATGATAATATCCTCTCAAGTATTATCGCCCCAAATATAAACCTTTAGTTATAGCCTTAAAATTTTTTCAAATTACAAGAGTAAATTCTATAATCTAATCTCTTAATTCTAGTTAATATTAGTATTTTAGTGCAAAATTTTTCAATATGACAAAGAAGCCTGTCCTTAATAAAAAATCACTGGAATTTTTAGAAAATTATTTAAATAACGCGGCACCAACAGGGTATGAATGGACCGGTCAGAAAATTTGGATGGATTATTTAAAGCCTTATGTAGATGATTTTATAACTGACACCTATGGTACTGCTGTTGGGGTTATAAACCCTAAGGCCAACTATAAAGTTGTTATAGAGGGTCACGCTGATGAAATTTCCTGGTACGTTAATTATATTTCTGAAAACGGTTTAATTTATGTCATAAGAAATGGGGGTAGCGATCATCAAATAGCACCAAGTAAAGTAGTAAATATTCATACCAAAAATGGTATAGTTAAAGGTGTATTTGGCTGGCCTGCCATTCATACAAGAGACAAAGCTAAAGAAGAAACTCCAAAATTGGATAATATTTTTATTGATTGCGGTTGTTCTACTAAAGAAGACGTGGAAAAATTAGGTGTTCATGTTGGTTGTGTGATTACCTATCCGGATGAATTCCATATTCTCAATAAGGATAAATTTGTTTGTCGGGCATTAGATAATCGGATGGGCGGATTCATGATTGCTGAAGTCGCCAGACTATTGAAGGAAAATAATAAAACATTACCCTTTGGTCTTTATGTTACCAATTCCGTTCAGGAGGAAATTGGTTTACGAGGAGCCGAAATGATAACACAAACTATAAAACCTAATGTTGCGCTGGTTACGGATGTAACTCACGACACCACAACGCCCATGATAGAAAAGAAAAAAGAAGGTCTTTTGGAGCTTGGTAAGGGCCCAGTTATTGCTTATGCACCGGCAGTCCAACAAAAACTTCGGGATTTAATCACTGAAACTGCGGAAGCCAAGAACATCCCTTTTCAACGTTCTGCTCTATCTCGCGCAACCGGCACAGACACCGATGCTTTTGCCTACAGTAACGGTGGTGTTGCTTCAGCCTTAATCTCTTTGCCTCTGCGCTATATGCATACTACAGTAGAAATGGTACACCGTGATGACGTTGAAAATGTCATCCGTTTAATTTATGAAACTTTGCTTAGTATTAAAGAAGGTGAAACCTTCAGCTACTTTAAATAATCATTCCCAAGTCCAGATTTGACCTAAATTATTTATAATGGACGAATATATAGATATTGTAAGTAAGGAGGGTATACCAACTGGTAAATCGGAATTAAAATCTATTGTCCACCAGAAAGGATATTACCATAATACAGCGCATATATGGTTTTACACGAAACCTGATGGTATATTATTATCACAGCGTTCAGCAAAAAAAACCATTTGCCCTTTACTATGGGACGTTTCTGTTGCCGGGCATGTTGATTCGGGTGAAACAGTTATAAGAGCTGCTGTACGAGAAACTCAAGAAGAATTAAGTCTGCATATTACTAAAGAACAACTTAAAAAAATTGGTGTTTTTGAATGTTTTCAAGAGTATCCCAATGGGATTAAAGATTACGAATTACATCATACATTTATTTGCGAATTACAGGTGCCTCTCTCCGCACTCATTCCTCAACCGGATGAGGTTGAAAAACTTAAATTAGTAAGTTTTTCGGAATTTGAATCCCTTCTTGATAACAGTACATTCAATAATCATTTTATACCCTCAAACAAGAAGTATTACAGAATCGTGTTAAAAGAAATCAAACAAAACCTGAACTAACTGCAGTGTTTACCATATGTTTTTATAGTCTTTGAACAAGGCATTATGTGTTTTGTCCCTGGTAAAGAAGGGGATAAAAAACACTCATTTTAGATCACTTTGGTTTTGGTGCAATATTCAATATTCTTTTCACACGTAACACTTTTAAGCATTGACCACGTTTGGTGTTTTATTAAAAAAGCAGGTCCTTTTTTCAATATACATTTAACGAGGGAAATTCAGATGTGATACGTACGGGTTACATTTTAAATCTTATATTTATAGCATATTGAACTAGCGCCATATGGAATTCAAAACTAAAGTAAATGATTCTATGGAATTTGAATTGACTGAGGAAGCTGCAATAAACCTCAATGTTGCATACATTTCTCCAAATAAACTCCATATTATCCATGACCATAAATCTTATCGTGCACACATCCTTAAAACCGATTTCTTCTCTAAAACTTATACTATTCTTATTCATAATACGACGTATACGGTGGAGATCAAACATGAATTGGATGCCTTAATAAGTCAAATGGGCTTCAACATTGGTTCAAAACTTCACGTTGGTAAAATCTATGCACCTATGCCCGGTTTAATTTTAGAAATAGTTGCTCAAAGTGGACAACTTGTAAAAGAGGGTGACACGCTATTGATACTGGAGGCAATGAAAATGGAAAATAGTATTACCGCTCCATTTGAAGGCATTATAAAGTCAATAAACGCCATTAAAGGGGATTCCGTTGAAAAGAACCAATTACTAATTGAATTCGAATAATCAATGCTTCATTAATCTGTTATAAAAGCTTAAATAAAGTCATCAACATGGATAAGATATTAGTAGCAAATAGAGGTGAAATCGCTATTAGGATTATGCAAACCGCCAAAAAAATGAATATTAAAACGGTTGCCATATATTCTGCTATTGATAGGAATTCGCCCCATGTAAAATTTGCAGATGAAGCCGTTTGTGTCGGTGAGGCACCATCCATATCATCCTATTTAAATGCCAAAAAGATTATTGAAGTGGCTAAAAATTTAAATGTGGATGCCATTCATCCCGGCTATGGATTCTTAAGTGAAAATGCCTCTTTTGCCAGGCTTTGTGAAGCCAATGCCATAATTTTTATAGGTCCAAAATCCGAGGCCATTAAAACTATGGGTAATAAACTTGCAGCGAAAGAAGCCGTAAAACAATATAACATCCCAATGGTTCCAGGAATAGATGAAGCCTTGACAGATGTTGCTAAGGCAAAAGACATAGCGAATAATATTGGGTATCCTGTTCTAATTAAAGCCTCTGCCGGAGGGGGTGGTAAAGGCATGCGTATTGTAGAAACGGAAAGTGATTTAGAGTCACAAATGAATCGAGCCATAAGCGAGGCTACTTCAGCTTTTGGCGATGGTTCGGTTTTTATAGAAAAATATGTACGTTCACCACGCCATATTGAGATTCAAATTATGGCAGATAGTCATGGGAATATTTTACACTTTTTTGAACGCGAATGCAGTATTCAACGCCGACATCAAAAAGTAATTGAAGAGGCTCCCTCTTCTGTTTTGAATCCCGTACTCAGAAAAAATATGGGTGAAGCAGCCATTAAAGTAGCTCAATCCTGTAATTATTTGGGAGCAGGTACCGTTGAGTTTCTTTTGGATGCCGATCATAATTTTTATTTTTTAGAAATGAATACGCGCTTACAGGTGGAACACCCTGTTACCGAACTTATTTCAGGCGTGGATTTGGTTGAACTCCAAATAAGAGTGGCCAGGGGTGAAAGACTACCAATACGACAAGACGATTTAAAAATTAATGGCCATGCTCTCGAATTGCGCGTTTATGCTGAAGATCCGCTAAATGATTTTTTACCTAGCGTTGGCCATTTGAAGTCCTATAGTTTACCGACTGGTAAAGGGATTCGTGTGGATAATGGATTTGAACAAGGCATGGACATACCAATATATTACGATCCCTTACTTTCAAAATTAATTACTTTTGGACAAACAAGGGAAGAGGCTATTCAAATCATGTTAATGGCAATAGAGAATTATCATATTGAAGGGGTAGAAACCACTTTGCCTTTTGGTAAATTTGTTTGTGAGCATGAGGCCTTTAAAACAGGTCATTTCGATACTCATTTCGTACAACAGTTTTTCTTGCCGGAGCAACTTCAGCAAAATGCTCGGAATGAAGCTAAATTAGCAGCTTTAATAGCAGTCAGATTATACAAAGAAGATCAAAAGATTTTACGTTTACCTAATATCTAAATATGGATTCCAAGGACAAAAAAATATCTAGACTAAATACATTAGTTACACAAGCAAAGCTGGGAGGTGGACAAAGTCGTATTGATAAGCAGCACGAGAAAAAAAAATTAACAGCAAGGGAACGCATTGATTATTTAATGGATGAAAATTCATTTGAGGAAATTGGCCTGCTGGTTACCCACAGAACCACCGATTTTGGAATGCAAGATCAAATCTATTATGGTGATGGCGTTATTACAGGATATGGAACAATACATGGGCGTTTGGTTTATATATATGCCCAAGATTTTACCGTTTTTGGTGGATCGCTTTCGGAAACCCACGCTGAAAAGATTTGTAAAATTATGGATATGGCAGTAAAAGTAGGTGCTCCTATCATTGGACTTAACGATTCCGGAGGGGCACGTATCCAGGAAGGTGTTCGATCGCTTGGTGGCTATGCGGATATATTTTACAGAAATGTTCAAGCTTCAGGGGTCATTCCACAAATATCGGCTATCATGGGACCTTGTGCCGGTGGAGCTGTTTACTCTCCTGCAATTACAGATTTCATAATAATGGTAGAAAACACCAGTTACATGTTTGTAACAGGTCCCAATGTGGTTAAGACGGTTACCAATGAAGAAGTAACCAGTGAAGCCTTAGGTGGTGCACAAACCCATGCTATAAAATCTGGTGTGGCGCACCTAACATCTTCAAATGATGTTGAATGTCTTGAAGACATTAAGAGATTATTAAGCTATATCCCCCAGAACAATACGGAAACAGCACTACCCATAGAAGTCACATTACAGGATGAAATAAGAAATGAGTTATCCGATGTTGTTCCGGACAACCCGAATAAACCTTATGATATGCATGAAGTAATATCTGGTATCATAGATACAGATTCCTTCTTTGAAATCCATAAGCACTATGGGGAGAGTATTATTGTTGGATTTGCCCGACTGGGAGGACAAAGTATAGGTATAATTGCAAACCAACCCATTTCCTTTGCTGGTGTTTTAGGTGTTAAAAGTTCCAAAAAAGCTGCACGATTCACGCGGTTTTGTGACTGCTTTAATATCCCTCTTTTAGTATTAGTTGATGTGCCAGGGTTTTTACCAGGTACGGATCAAGAGTGGAATGGTATTATTGTAAATGGAGCTAAACTACTCTATGCACTAAGTGAGGCAACAGTACCTCGAGTAACGGTCATTACAAGAAAGGCCTATGGTGGTGCATACGATGTAATGAACTCTAAACATATTGGAGCTGATTTCAATTTTGCATGGCCAGGAGCTGAAATAGCAGTTATGGGTGCTAAAGGTGCTAGTGAAATCATTTTTAAAAATGAAATTGCCCAAGCCGAAAATCCACAGGACAAAATAATTGAAAAAGAAAAAGAATATGCAGAAAAATTTGCAAACCCCTATGAGGCGGCCAAACGTGGTTTTATTGATGAGGTTATACTTCCTAAAAATACCAGACGAAAATTATTGAAAGCTTTTGCCGTACTTAAAACAAAAAAAGAGAATTTACCTAATCGCAAACATGGTAACATACCCTTATAATAATAATCCTGTTTCTTAATCAGTGAAGATATCTAAATAATCACCTAAACACGAATATACTTTTATGAGTTGGGAAAAAGTTAAAAAAACACTCGGTCCGGGAATCTTATTTGCCAGTACAGCAATTGGCGTTTCTCATTTGATCCAAAGTACCCGAGCCGGTGCTAATTTTGGATTTGGTCTATTAATATTTATTATTGCCGCAAATGTCTTAAAGTATCCTTTTTTTGAATTTAGCGCTCGTTATGCCAATGCAACCGGTCAATCCTTGATTGATGGTTATAAAAAACTAGGTAATTATGCCATTTGGCTCTATTTTATTATTACACTTTGTTCTATGTTTTTTGTAAGTGCGGCTGTGGTTATGGTAACAGCTGGCTTTATGGATAACCTTTTTGGATTATCCGGTCTCTGGAATAATTTTTCGTTATTTCCTGTAGCCTTAGTTTTTCTTGTTTCCGTTGGAATTTTGATCTCGGGTAAATTTAACTTATTGGATAGTCTTATTAAAATCATAGGTATGACACTGTTGATTTCTACTCTTGTTGTATTTGTAATGACATTAATGAAAGGGCCGACAGAACCTATAGCAAATTTTAAGCCACCTGGTATTTTTGAAGATTCAAGTTTACTTTTTATCATTGCACTAATGGGATGGATGCCTATTGCGGTGGATATGTCAACATGGGTAAGTTTATGGACCGTAGAAAAAATTAAATCGACCAACTATCACCCTAGCCTCAAGGAATCTTTACTCGATTTTAATTTAGGTTACTGGATATCGGCATTTCTGTCCATTTGTTTTGTAACTTTAGGCGCATATTTAATTTATGGTACAGGCAAGTCCTTACCAACCGGTAGTGTAGGGTTTGCAGATAGTGTCATACAACTTTACACTTCGACCATGGGAAACTGGAGTTATCTTATTATAGCAACGGCATCGTTTTCTATCATGTTTGGTACCTGTATAGGGGCTTTTGATGGCTATGCCAGAACCTTACATCGTACCACCGCCATTTTATTTAGAGGCATAGAAAACCAAGAAAACGGTTCGCGCAAAATTTATATTATTTCATTAATTATTTTGGCTATTGGCTCCTTTATGGTCAATGCCTTTTTTTCTGGACAGTTTAAAATCCTTATTGACCTAGCTACGACGATTTCTTTTTTAATAGCGCCCTTAGTAGCCATTGCCAACTTTAAACTAGTCGGTAAAAAGTATATATCCCAATCCTTTTTACCAGGAAGATTAATGCGGTTACTAAGTTATTTGGGTATTATATTCCTAACAGGTTTTGCCCTTTTTTACATTTATGTTATGTTTATCAAAAACTAAGTTAAATTAGTGCAATATGAAATCACACTTTGAACTTACAGATCAAGAATTTGAAAAACAATTTGCTTTGTGTAATTTAGATCCTTCTTTATTTAACCATGAGGCCCATTTACGGCTGGCTTGGCTACATATTAGCAATTACGGGCTAATACAAGCCGAACAAAACATCATAAATCAACTGAAAGCTTTCGTTGAGTCCCTAAATGAAAAAGACAAATATAATACCACCTTAACGATCGCAGCTATTAAAATGGTATATCATTTTATGTGCAAGTCAAATTCAGATAATTTTAAGAACTTTATCATGGAATTTCCAAGATTGAACTCCAATTTTAAGGAACTTGTGGCATCCCATTACGGATTCGATATTTTTAATTCCCAGATTGCTAAAGAGCACTACCTTACACCGGATTTAAAACCCTTTTAATAGTAAATTCTTTAGTCCATTGTGCAACTTAACTATTTATTTTTGAATTACTTCGGAAATAAACTTTTATCCAAACCCGGTACAATACGAAGCGCATTTTTATAGTACACTTTTTTTAGAACTTCATCGGGTAAATTCATCCCATACATGGCCCAGAAGGCATGATATTTTTTATGATATGGAAAATATTCATCATCACTTTCCAAGATTCTAAAATACGTTGGAAATTCTTCAGGTTTCCAACTGTCCTTACCAAATAATATTCTATCCTGATATTTTATAAAAAAAGCTCTTGCAAACCGTGGTTGTCTTCCCAATTCTGCAATGATAGCAGCAATGCCAACATTCATGTTGGGAATTTCATCCAGCAACTCACCCAATCTTCCTAAGTTGTTGGCTAACCACCCCATATGTGCATTGATAAAAGTAGTTTTAGGATGTTTTTTGAATAAATGGTGCTGCTCTGCAATAATTTGTTCCCAGGGTGCTGGATTATCATCACTGCGCTTGCGTCTGGGATGTGTTTTCAATTCTAACCATCTCTCATTATTAGCATCGAAGTCATCCCAAAATGGCTTTGGGTCTGCGGCATGTATTAATACAGGAATTCCAAGCTCACCACAAGTATCCCATATAGGAGCCAGACGTTCATCATCTATGGCCAGGCGGTTCCCATCTACATCCTTATTATACATGCCCAAACTTTTATAAACCTTAAGTCCTTTGGCTCCGTGATTAACATCTTCCCTTAGTTGAGCAATGGTTTTTTCAATCCAGCCAGGTGCTCCGGCCCCATTAAAGTCGATGTTTGCAAACACAACAAACCTGTCGGGGTAATTCCTATTAATATTATTTACCGCTTGTTGTAACACCGCACCGGAACGACCACTTAGATTTACCATAATCGCCATATTCAAAGTATCCATGGCAGCGATAACAGGGGCTAAATCCTGGTTAGCCATTTGGTATTGATGCCCATGTACATCTATAAAAGGAAATTTAGCTTTATTAATAACTTTTCCGGGGATCACCAATGTGGATTTTGGATTATATTCTACAAAAGTAAGATCCTGTGCCAATAAGGATGACGTTATAAAAATGGTTATAACTACAAATAATTTTGATATTTTCATTTCAATTGTGATTTTAATTGCTCATAAAAATAAACATCTCTATTTATAAGCAGAGCAATTTAAGAAGGGTTTAACAAGTGACTCAAAAATTAGTAAATATCCGCCAAAATATGTGATGGTTTTTGATTAACCTGCAAAAGAGATTATTGTGGTTATGGGCGTTATAATCTTTTCTTGAAATCGAACGCAATTTTCTGGAATTCTGCCCTCCTTGAGAATTCATCCATTTCAAAAAATGATTATCCTTTGACTGAGATACCTGAATTACAAAAAAAAAAGCTACTTCATTTGGAAGCAGCTTTACTTTTTTATAGTATATGTTTCTTTTTAGGGACAAATATTGTTTACTTTATGTTTCATGTACTATAGATAAATATATTGCAATATCCATACCAACCTCACAAAGTTTTTCATGAATATTCAGGAATTTTCCCTTTAACCCCTTTAAAAAAATTATGAATAAATTCAAAATCAGCCTCAACATCATCTGAGGGATAAAATGGTGCTGATATATGGTTTTGCTTATTTTCAAAATCAAGCGTAAACATTATTATGGGAACCTTCGCCTCTTTTGCAATGTAATAAAAACCGGTACGCCATTTTGACACCTTTTTTCGAGTTCCTTCAGGGGCCAAAGCCATTCTAAATTCGTTGGTTTCCTGAAATAACTTTGCAATGGCCTTTACTTTATTCTCTTTGGCTTGCCTATCTATTGGCGCACCTCCAAGTCGTCTTAGAAACCATCCCAAGGGAAATACAAAAAGTTCCTTTTTACCTATAAAATTCACTTTAATATCTAAGACGGCTCTTAAAAGAATTCCAATATAAAAGTCGTGCCAACTGGTATGAGGAGCCCCAATGAGAACCGCTTTTTTAACACTATGTTTTGAAAAATTTGTGTTACCGACAACTTTCCATCCCAATATTTTAAAATAAATAAGTTTGGCAAGCCATTTCATGTTACATTTTTAAATACAATGATTTAAGTTGTTTCGAACTTATTCTTTTTTTCCAATTTTTACCAAGTGCATTTTCCCAAAGTGGTTCTAAACCCAAAGCAATATTTATCATAGCATTCATTTCCTCTTCACTTAATTGAGCACAAATTCCCTGAGGTAGTTCAATGTTATGTTTCATTTTCATTTTCTTAAAGAGTTGAACACCTTCGGGATAAAACTCTTCCAGATGATCAAAAACAACACAATTACCTATCCCATGCTTTGTTCCCAATACATAAGACAATCCATAACTCATAGCATGGGCAATACCAACTTGTGAATATACGATGCTCATCCCACCATGCCAAGAAGCCATCATTAATTTGTCTTCTGTTTCCTCTTTACTTAATGCCGAATTATTTAAAAATACTTCCTGACACAAATTAAAGGCCATATCCCCATATGTTTTACTAAAGGCATTTAAATACGTGCCTTTAAGAGACTCAATAGAGTGAATGAAACAGTCCATTCCTGTGTAAAACCATTGATCGCAGGGAACGTCTTTGGTAAGTTCCGGGTCCAAAACAACCTGATCAAAAGGCGTAAAATCTGAATTAATACCTAATTTCTTATCAGGACCTGTTAGAACTGTTGTTCTGGACACTTCGGCACCAGTACCCGATAGTGTTGGTATTCCCACATGGTATAAACCCGGATTCTTAACCAGATCCCAACCTTGATATAACCTAGTCTCCCCTTCATTTGTTAACATAATGGAAACAGCCTTTGCCAAATCCAAAACACTACCCCCTCCTATACCTATAATTCCCGAAGGTCGCGCCTTTGTACTCAAAATAATTTCTTCGACCAATGTATCTACCTGTGATGTCTTCGGTTCTTCTTTTGTAGAAATATAGATTATTCTGTCGTCATAAGACAACGATATGCGAGATGTGAGCCATGAATTACTTTTAAAGACATCATCTACCAAATAGATAAACGGTGCGGCACTACTTAATCGTTTTGGGGAAATGATTTCACTTAATTGATTGAAACTACCTCTGCCAAAAATGACTCTTGGCACCATTGGAAAGTTTTTATAATTCATTTAATTCGGTTTCTTTCTACAAAAATGTAAAAATAGTTTTTATATAATTTTTATCAGAATAATGTCAATACTTTTTTAACACCCCTGTGTTTAGGTTGTTTCTTGGTACTAATTCAATAACTTTAAAACATCTTTTAAACTTTTTAAAGTCCTATAGGCTTTGCCATTGGTTTCCGAAACGGAAACCATTTCGTGTGCCCAGGTTGTATGAAAGGGAATATGTATGGCATGAGCTTTTATGTTCACCAATGGTAAGATATCTGACTTTAATGAATTCCCAATCATTAAAAATTCTGAGGGTTCTATATCCAAATGGCTTAAAAGCTTTGAATAATTTGCTTCCCTTTTATCACTTAAAACTTCAATGTGATGGAAATAATTGGTTAAACCGGATTTTATGAGTTTTCGCTCTTGATCCAATAGATCCCCTTTAGTTGCTAATATTAATCTGTATTTTTTTGATAATACTTTTAGTACTTCTTCGACGCCATCCAACAGTTCCACTGGTTTGCTAAGCATTTTCTTTCCAATGCTTAAAATGGCTTGAATGGTGGCTGTGTCAACATTGTAATTAGATAATTCTAAGGCAGTTTCAACCATGGACAGTACAAAAGCCTTAATTCCATAACCGTACAATTCTAGATTTTTAATTTCTACCTTAAATAACTCTTGGTCTATTTTATTGAGAGTTTCATAATCAGATAGCAATAAAGCAAATTCAGCTTCGGCTTCCCTAAAATAAGTTTCATTTACCCAAAGCGTGTCATCCGCATCAAAACCAATAACTTTTATATTCTCATAATTCTTATTCACACTTCAAATTTTAACATTAAAAAAATAATTTGTTTATTTCCAAAGTTTTTTTGCACGCTCTAAATCTTCCGGAGTATCTATTTCCACACCTTGAACAGATGTTTCAACCATTTTTATTCGTTTACCATATTCCAGATACCGGATACATTCAATTTTTTCTGAAGCCTCAAGGGTCAACATTGGAAGACGATAAAAATCAAGTATAGCCTCCTTTCTAAATGCATAAACGCCTTTGTGTTTGTAATATTTTACTTCTGCACTGGCATCTCTGGAATAAGGTATTACACTTCTAGAAAAGTAAAGGGCAAAATTATTTTGGTCCACAATAACTTTAACTGTATTAGGGTCTTTGATCTCCTCTACATCAATAATCCTTACCATAAGTGAGGCTAAATCAACCTCCCTATCCACATCATTTTTAAACACATCAATTAATTTTCCCAGAGATTCCTTTTCGGTAAAAGGTTCATCACCCTGAACATTAATAACAATATCAATATCCATATCTTCAACTGCTTCTGCAATTCTATCACTGCCACACTCGTGCTCTCTTTTGCTCATTAAGGCTTTACCTCCATGCGTTACAATTTCATTAAAAATAATGGTGCTATCGGTAACGACATAGACATCATCGAATAATTTTGTCGCAAGAGTCGCCTCATAGGTTCGCAGTATTACCGATTTTCCACCTAGGTCCTGCATGAGTTTACCCGGGAAACGCGATGCAGCATAACGTGCAGGTATCATTGATATTATTTTCATGTGTTTAACTATTTTGACTTTGAGGGCATTAACTGCCTATATCATTCCAGAATATGATTTATTTATTTCGACTGGTTTAAAGAACTTTCAATGATTTTCGTTTCATCCCTTGATGTTTTAACAATTAATCTTTGCTTCAAAAATAGTATAATTACTTCTATTTATTCCTCAAAAAAATCATCATTAAAACCAATAAGATACAATTTATTTTGGGCTCTGGTAACTGCTGTATACAACCAGCGCAAATATTCCTTATCTATGCCATTAATTAAATACGGTTGTTCCACAAATACAGTATTCCATTGGCCCCCCTGTGATTTATGACAAGTAATGGCGTATGAAAACTTAACTTGTAAGGCATTAAAATGTTTGTTTCCTTTTATCTTTAAAAACTTTTTATAATTGCTTGTTTCATTTTCGAAATCCTTCATGACTTCTTGATAGAGTCTGTTCGAATCCTCATAGGATAGTGAAGGTGTTTCAGCCTCAATGGTATTTAATAGTAATACGGTCTCAAAAGGGCGCATTCTTGGATAATCGACCATACGAATTTTAACTTCAGCAAACCGAAAACCATAGAGTTCTTCAATTTTAAAAATTTCCAATACTTCAATGATATCGCCATTTGCAATAAATCCAGCTTCTGATGTTGGCTTTATCCAAAAATAATTATTCTTTACGACCATTAAATAGTCCCCTGTTGAGAGTTCATGGTCATTAAAAAGAATTCGGCTCCTTATTTGTTGATTGTATAAATTGGCTCGTTTATTACTTCTTACAATGATGGTGGTTTCTTCATTTCCAAGAATACTATAGGCCTCGTTAATGGCATCCATTATTTCATGTCCATCCAATAGTCTGACAATATCGGTATGGGTACCTAACTTAAATTTAAAAGATTCATAAAACGAAGATTCTAAAACTTCTCGTAAGCGGGTAGCGTTTTCAAGTATTCCTGATGTTTCTTCTTGACGAACCACTTCATCAAGTTCCATTTTTACAATGGTTTTATTGTAGTTTATACTCAGCATATTATCATTTAATGCCGGACTAAGGTCTAATTTAACTGGTGGTAATTGGGCCGTATCACCGATAAGCAATAGTTTGCATTGGTGTCCAGAATAAACAAACTGCATCAAATCGTCCAACAAAGATCCATTTTCAAAAAGTTTGGATTCTCCTGGAGTATCTGAAATCATTGAAGCTTCATCAACTATAAAAATGGTGCTTTTATACTTGTTGGGTTGCAAAACGAATTTAATACCACCCCCCTTTTCTTTTCTGGGAAAATAGATTTTTTTATGAATGGTAAAGGCCTCCTTACCGGAATAATTAGAAATTACTTTGGCGGCTCTTCCTGTAGGAGCCATTAAAACTGCACTTCTTTTGGCTTTCCATAAATGAGTAACCACAGTACTTATTATAGTTGTCTTACCAGTTCCAGCATATCCCTTAAGTACATATAGTCCATTTGGATCTTTACTGAAAATAAATTCCGATAATTGTTGCAATACAAGGTCCTGTTTTAAAGTTGGTAAGAACGGGAATTGATTTTTTAAAAGTGAATAAAACTCAGTTGAGGTCATTTAAAATGGGCTACAAATAATAAATATCCCAAAGATAGAAATGATTTTTAGTCGCAATGGCTTTTACGATTAAAAAAAAATTGTAGATTTGCTAAAACCGTAAATTTAAATTTAATACTCCAGAGATGATTTTATACATTGTTCTTGCGATTCTTGTTACTATTGGGTTAGTATGGTTAATTGATAAGTTTATCCCCTCAAAACTTAGGCCAGTTGTAATGATTGTTTTATGGGTTGTTATAGGATTTTTAGCTTATAATACATTTATGTCCGTTTACAAACCCATTCAGTTCAATCAGATAAAGAATAAGCGTTATGCCCAGGTTATTAAAAGTCTTATTGATATCAGGGATGCGCAATTAGCCCATAAGCAAGTTACCGGTAGATTTGCCAATAATTTTGACAATTTGGTTAGTTTTATTGATACCGCTCAATTTACCATTACCCAAAGACGTGACACTAGTGTTTTGGATGTTGAAATGACAAAGCGATTTGGTGGAGTTGAAACATTTAAAGATGAAGTAATAATTGACACCTTAGGCTTTGTATCTGTAAAAGACTCATTATTTGGCAGTGATAACCGTTATAAAACTATGATGAATGTTCCTGTTGGACAAGATGGTGCCAAATTTGAATTAAAAGCTGGATTTTTAGATCAAAACGATATTAAAATCCCTGTTTTTGAAGCTTCTGTTAAAAAGGCAGTAATTTTAAATGACCAAGATAAAGATCTTGTAAATCAAGAAAATCAAGTAGTTTCTGTAGAAGCTGTTAATGGAGATGCGATTAAAGTGGGTTCAATGGAGGAAGTGAACACAAATGGAAACTGGCCTAAAACCTATGGTGCCGATTAACAAAAAGCTACACAAAAATACAAATCATAAATTGTCCATTCAAATAAGTTTGAGTGGACTTTCTTTTTGTATTCTGGATAGTGATAAAAAGGTCATAACCTCATTAAAGCAAATTGAATTTGATAAAAAACTAAATCCTTTAGAAGTTTTAGATTATCTAAAAGAGACTTTCAGGGTTGACCAGGCATTAAATCAATCCTTTGGCTCGGTTTGTGTATTACATACCAATGAACTTTCTACATTAGTTTCAAAAGACTTATTCGATGAAAATGCTTTAGCTGATTATTTAAAATTTAATTCCAAAATATTAAAAACAGATTTCATTGCTTACGACACCATTAATGACATGGTTAATGTTTATGTCCCTTATGTGAATATTAATAACTTTGTTTACGATACCTTCGGTGCCTTTACTTACAAACATTTTTCCACTGTCCTTTTAGAAAATATTCTCTTTATGGAAAAAAAGGGGAAATCAACAATGGTGTATGTGCATGTCGGTCTCAACCATTTTGAAATTGTCGTTGTTGATCAAGGAAAACTGATACTTTATAACACCTTTGAATACCATAACAAGGAAGATTTTATTTACTATATTTTATTCACTTATGAACAACTGGAGTTAAACCCAGAACAGCATCAATTATTATTGTTGGGAGACCTTTCTAGAGATAGCGACTTATATCACATTTGTTATAAATATGTGAGACATGTTGATTTTGGTGCACCTCCAAATAATTACAAGTTTACGGAAGAACCTTCACAAAATCACTCGGATTTTGTCATCTTAAATAGCTTTTAATGCGTATTATTTCAGGACAATATAAAAGTAGGAAAATAAAAGCACCTAAAACCTTGCCTGTGCGCCCAACCACAGACATGGCAAAGGAATCTCTATTTAATATCATTAATAACTATTATTATTTCGACGACATTTCAGTATTAGATCTTTTTGCAGGGACCGGTAATATAAGTTATGAATTTGCCTCCAGAGGCACACAAGCCATTACTTGTGTTGACCAAGATTTTGGATGTATAAAATTTATAACCCAAACCGCAAAAGAATTTGATATGCCTATTGAAACGATTAAAAGTGATGTTTTTAAATTTTTAGAAACGATTTCCATTCAATATGATATTATATTTTCAGACCCTCCATATGGGTTCGATGAGCAACAATTTAACAAAATCCCCCAATTAGTTTTCCATAATAACCTCCTGACCAACCATGGATTGTTAGTTATAGAACATTCTAAACATACCGATTTATCCAAGGCTTTAAATTTTAAATATTCTAAAAGCTATGGTGGTAGTGTTTTCAGTTTTTTTACCAAAACTACCGACTAACTTATTTTTTTAATTCCGTTTTTTTCAGTACATTAGAATTCTCCTTTAGATAGCACACCCAAGGTCTATCACTTACTAAAATTAATTTCTATTTGAACGTTATATTCAAGTAGGTTAATTTTTATTCCTAATTATCTGTGGCAATCAATTATTAACTAAACCAACAACTCATGAAAAAATTCTTTTTTTTAATGCTGGCAGTATTGGCATTCGTTGCCTGCCAGAATGCTCCACAACGCTACTTCGAAAATTCTCCTGAAATTGAAACCGTAAAAGCGGGAATAAAGGCCTATGAATCTCAAGATTGGGAAACCTGGAAAGCTAATTTTTCTGATACGGCCAAAATATTTCATAACTCCACTAAAGGGTTATCTCCTGATGAAACTATGGAAAATTTCAAAAGCATGCTTGCTAATATTGAATCCTATGGTTTTAATGACAACATAAACGAAATCGAAATGATCATAGATCCTAAAGGTAGAACTTGGGTAAACTATTGGAACCATTGGAAAGGAATTACAAAAGTGACCAACAAGGAAATAAATATCCCCGTACACCTCACATTGCAGTTTATTGATGGTAAAATTGTTCAAGAATATGCCTATTATGACACGGCTCCTATTCAAAATGCATTTGAAGAAATTGAGAAAGTTAATTATATGCCCATTGAAGAAAAAGAGGCCAATGCTAAGCTTGATGTTTTCGTGAATGAATTTTTAAATAACAAGAATTCTTCTGTGTTGGCTGATATATTGGCTAAGGACTATGTACGGTATATGAATGATGTAAAGGATTCAGCGAGTCCCGAAGATTTAGTATCCAGTATGAACGTTTTTTTCACGGGATTCCCCGATTTTAAAATAAGCAACCCACAAAGGTCCAGTTTAGCCGGAAACACCATTTTTGTACATTGGGAAATGACGGGAACCAACACTGGAGAATTTAATGGAAGTCCAGCCACGGGAAATAAGGTAAAGATATCTGGACTATCTCGTTTACATTTTAACGGAGAGGGCAAAATAGACGAAGAGAACGTGTATTTCGATCAACTTAATATGATGCAGCAATTAGGAAAAACAATAAACTAAATTTATTATGAAAACATTAAGAAACACATGTATTTTGGTATTTGCCATTTGCTTTACAGGTTATATAGCCATAGCACAAAAATTTTATCGCGTACATCAGGACAATGTAAGACCATCCATGATGTTGGAATATGAAAAGGTAGCCAAAGAATTTAATGAAGCGTGTAAAATGCACAATGTACAAACACAATGGCTAACAACAACCATGGACGGTTTTAAATACCTTTATGTATCTCCTTTGGAAAATTTTGCCCAAATGGATGAGCGTCCCTTTGCGGATATGGCAAAAGCCATGGGCGATGATTTCGGTAAACTCTTTGATAGGTTTGATAAATGTTATGACTCTCATGGAGACTACATCATTGTTCTGGATGAAGAGTTAACCTATATGCCCGAAGGAATTAGTCAGACCCAGGAAGGACAGGATTACAGAAACTATTATTTTATCCATTATACTCCGGAGAACAGCAAAAACCTGAAAGAGGCCATGAAAGGAGTGAAGGACATGTTCGCGTCTAAAGGTTCTAAAAACTATTATAGAATTTACCGAACAGCCTTTGGTGCTATGGATAACTATTATTTGGTAGCCATGTCGAGTAAAGATGATATAGATTCAGCTCAAAAATCTAAAGCAAATCAAGAACTTCTTGGCCCTGAACGCTTTGAAGTGTTTAACAAGGTGTTAAACAATGCTTCAAAAATGTATGAAGTTACGGGTGAAATAAGACGTGATTTAAGTTACGCTCCTAAATAGATCCGGTATTGAAAACTAAAAACAAAGTGCGGTAAAAAACCGCACTATTGTTTTTTAAGGTAAATCTGTAAGCCGAATTCTGTTCTCTTCAGCAGAGCCCTTGTCATTTATCTGAGTGTGTTGTTACCAAAACACTTTAGCTGCCTACCCTCCAGCATTGAGCGTGCAACCCTCGAGCACTGGTTTACATGGCATTTCACCCCATAGAGTTTACCCGATTTCACTACAGCATGACCTGTACATTCTTTCTGTTGCACTATTCCTAACCTTACGGTTGGTGGTTATTAACCACTATGGTGCACTATGGTGTTCGGACTTTCCTCCCCTATGCTGAAATGTTTCAAACATAGAAGCGACAAGGCGATTTACCTCACAACAAAAGTAAATAAATTGTTAATAACTCCAATGAAATTCTGAATTCAGAATTCTGAATTCTGAATTGAATTTTTAACTTTGTTATTCCATGCAAATAATGGCAAATAAAATTTAGGAATATTGGAACATTTTGTGGTATCGGCCCGAAAATATAGACCTCAAACTTTTAAGGATGTGGTTGGACAATATGCTATTACCAATACATTACTGAATGCCATTGAACACAATCATTTAGCTCAAGCACTGCTATTTACCGGACCACGAGGTGTCGGCAAAACCACTTGTGCACGAATTTTGGCTAAAATGATTAATAGCGAAGGAAATGAAAATACTGATGAAGATTTTGCCTTTAATATTTTTGAGTTAGATGCAGCCTCGAACAATTCCGTTGATGATATAAGAAACCTAACCGACCAAGTTCGTATTCCGCCGCAAGTTGGAAAATACAAGGTTTATATTATAGATGAAGTACACATGCTGTCCCAATCAGCGTTTAATGCATTTCTTAAAACCTTGGAAGAGCCTCCTAAACATTGTATTTTTATATTGGCCACAACTGAGAAACACAAGATCATCCCAACCATCTTATCTCGTTGTCAAATTTTTGATTTTAAGCGCATTACCGTTAAAGATACTAAGGAATATCTAAAATACATTGCAGAACAACAAGATATAAATGCAGAAGATGATGCGCTGCACATTATAGCGCAAAAAGCGGATGGTGCTATGCGTGATGCCCTGTCCATTTTTGATCGTGTTGTTAGTTTTTCTGGTAAAAATCTAACCCGAAAGGCGGTAACTGAAAACCTAAATGTATTGGATTATGAGACGTATTTTTCCAGTACGGACTTAATCCTGGAAAACAAAATTCCACAACTGTTACTTCAATTTAATAAAACATTGTCAAAAGGTTTTGACGGTCATCATTATATAGCCGGACTAGCCTCTCATTTTAGGGATTTATTGGTGTGTAAAACCCCAAAGACAATTGAACTTTTGGAAGTAGGTGAACTAACAAAAGAAAAGTATTTAGAACAAGCCCAAAAGGTATCGCAAGAGTTTTTATTAAAAGGAATAGAGCTGGCAAACGACTGTGATCTTAAATATAAATCCAGTAAAAACCAACGTTTGCTAGTGGAATTATGTTTAATGCAGCTTGCCTCTATCACCTTTGATGGAGAAAAAAAAAAGTCTAACTTCTTTATAATTCCTCCAATCCACTTTAAAAAGTTAAATGTTGGGCCCCTTCAAGTGGAAAATGAAGGTGTTAAAAAAAATGATGATTTTATTTCGGAAAATCTGGAAGTTGAAATCTCACAAACCGTTTCTTCAAAAAATGAAATGTCTTCCCCTGTGGTTTTAGAACGTCCCAAAATAACTATTAACAGGGAAAAAAAGTCAACTTCAGGGCTTTCTCTGAGCAGCATTAAAGCCAAAAAAGAGTATCAAATCAAACAGATTGATGTCGTAGTGGACGACGAGAACCTACCAAAAGATCATTTTACTGAAAAAGAACTTATTGCAGTTTGGAACAGGTTTACCAAAGAACTAAAAGATGAAGGTAAGCATAATCTGGCGTCGATTCTATCAATTGACACTCCAAAGGTAAAAGAGACCACTATTTATTTAGAATACCCAAACGAGACCAACAAAAAGGAATTATTGGCCAATCAATACGATATTTTGTCATATGTCAGAAAATCACTGAACAATTATGACATTTATTTAGATATTGCCGTTAATGAACATAAAGAAAAGGAATTTGTGTATACCGCCATTGAAAAGTTCAATAAATTAAAGAAAAAAAATCCCAACATAGAATTATTAAAGAAAACATTTGGATTAGATGTATAGGGTGTTAAAAATAAATCGGATGTTGTTTTTAATACTTATTGTTGCCGCAGTGACGACCTGTTGTGACGGTAGGGATAGAGTATACCAAACCAATACGGAAATTCTCAAAGAGAATAACCTCTTTGAATCATTTTCTCATAAAATAGCATACATCCCTCAATCTTATACTGAAATTAATACCGATACTGTTTTAAATAATAATTTTAGAATAAAAATAAAATACTACACCCTGCCTCAAGACTCCGTTCTCATAAAAAAGACCATACCCCCAAAAACCAATATGTGGTATTATTACCATAATTTTGAAGCAAGGTTGGTCATTTCTAAACAAGGAACTTCAATTTTGGATGTTTTAATAAACAAAGCTCTATTCAAGAATTTTGAAACCGATTGGTTCTGGAAGGAAGCCATTATGCAGTTTTTATGGATAGATTATGAATCCATCACAAAACATAGTGTAAATATCAATGTTTCCTTTTGCATACCTGAATCGACTCGTTGTAAAGATTATGTCTTGACAGTAGACGATTTGGGCGCTCTTAAAATAAATGAAATTAATCTGTCCCTATTAAATATTTAATCATGCTTGGTTTAAAATTACCTACAGACCCAAGATGGGTTAACATTGTTGAAAAAAATATAGAAGAAATTCTTACCGATCATGCCTTTTGTGAACAAAAAGCAACAAGCACAGCTATTTCCCTAATTGTGAGTTTTCCGGAGTACACAGAATTGGTAGAAGAAATGATCGCATTAGTAAAGGAAGAAATAAGCCATTTTAAAATGGTACATGATAAAATTATTGATCGAGGTTGGGTTTTGGGCAGAGACAGAAAAGACCAATACGTTGTTGAATTGGTAAAGTTTTTCCCAAAAGGAGGAAGTAGGACAACCCAATTAATACACCGTTTATTGTATGCGGCCTTAATTGAAGCCAGAAGTTGTGAACGTTTCAGACTACTTTCCGAAGAACTTCAAGATAAGGAATTGGCTGAATTTTACAGAAAGTTAATGGTAAGTGAGGCAAACCACTATACCATGTTTCTGGGTTTTGCCAGACAATATGGCAAAAAACAAGAAGTTGATGCTAAATGGCAACAACTTCTTGATTATGAAGCGCAAATAATGGCTAAACTCGGAACCTCCGAGACCATTCATGGTTAAAATTTATACCCAAATCCAAATTGGATATTTGTATTTCTTCCTTCAAAGGGAACATCATCTTCAAGTACATTTGTAAAACCGTATGTGTAGCGGGCATCTAAAAATAAGGTATGGGATAACTTAAATTCTATACCTCCAACCCCGGAATACACAAAGTTTTTAATACCGTCTTCATGTTCATAGACTTTTATTCCAGCTTGGGGTCCCAAGCCTAAATGAAACTTTTCACTTAACCTGAATTTAAACATTGCAGGTATTTGAATAAAGTCCAGTCTAAAGTCAGTTGCCTTTGACCCTTCAGACGAAAACTGCAACTCCGGTGCGAAAGCCACTGATTTGGATAGGCCAAATTCACCGAAAAAACCAATCATAAGTCCATTTCTGTGTTGATTACTGAATGATGCATCCGGATCGAAGTCCATATTGGATACATTCATACCAGCCCTAACACCATACTTTGTGCTTTGAGAAAAACTATAAAACGCTGAAAAAGTAACCAGTAGGAAAAAAAGTAGTGTTTTTTTCATAATTAATAAATTTGGGTTAATGTTATTACAAACAATTAGGCAACGAATATATATTTTTTTGTTAATAAAAGTATATTTTAAAGGTGAATTGCAAAATTTTACTGTGTATTACTCGAAACAGTATCGTAATATATACTCTTTATAATGCCATCGGCCAATCCAATTTTAGGTACATAAATATACTTGGCCCCACTCCATTTCATGGCAGATAAATAAATTCGTAATGCTGGGATAATAACATCTGCCCTATCCTGATTTAAATCCAATTCGGTAATTCTTTCTTCGTAAGAGTAGGTCTGTAAAGTTTTATAATAGGAGCTTAAATAAAAATAATTCAGTGGTTTACCGAGAGACTTACCTGAAATCTTAAAGATTTTATTAATGTTTCCTCCGGAACCTATAACAGCTATTTTGTCGTAATCCTTAACATGGGCTTTTATCCATTCCTCCAATTCAACCCAAGATTCCTTGACTACCATGTCGTTCAGCAATCTAACAGTACCTATTTTGAAAGATTTTGAACTCACAGGATGTCCTTTGTCAAACACGGTAAACTCGGTGCTACCACCCCCAACATCAACATATAAATACGTTTTGTTAGGGTCTATGTACTTGTGTAAATCTGTTGCCGCTATAATAGCAGCTTCTTCCTCACCATTAATAATGTCTATATTAATACCTGATTCATTTAAAATCCTATTCACTACTTGGCTCCCATTTTTGGATTCCCGCATAGCTGATGTAGCACAAGCTTTGTACTTCACCACTTTATGCGATTGCATTAACAATTTAAAAGCTAACATCGTATCCAACATCCGTTGCGTGTTTTCTTTTGAAATCCTCTGTTTTATAAATACATCAGCTCCCAGGCGAATAGGTACACGTACCAATGAGTTTTTTTTAAACTGAACCGGTCTACCTTTTTGTTCAATGATATTTGCAATAAGAAGTCGAACAGCATTGGAACCAATATCTATCGCTGCATATTTTTTAATTGAAAGCATATTATTCCTTTAGTTTTTTTCGATAATAATCATAGAGTGCAAACTGAGATCTTACTCTTTTTTTATCGTCCACTTTGTACTTGTTATTTTGAGATGCATCCAGCACCCTGGCCTTTACATTATCACTCCAGCTAATGTTAAAATGATCAATGATTTCTTGTTTAATATCCTCATCATAAATAGGGCAACTTACTTCAACCCGGTTATCAATATTCCTGGTCATCCAATCTGCCGACGAAATGTAAATCTTAGGATCACCTCCGTTACCAAAAATATACAATCTGGAATGTTCTAAAAATTTATCAACTACACTTATAACCTCAATGTTCTCGCTCATCCCCTTTATCCCGGGCACTAAGCAGCATAAACCTCTAACGATCATTTGTATTTTTACACCGGCCCTACTGGCTTCATAAAGCTTATCAACCATAACATAACTGGAAATACTATTCAATTTTAGTCTGATAAATCCATTATCATGCGCCCTGGCATTTCCAATTTCATTATCAATCAATTTAAAAACAGAGCTTTTTGTGTAATGAGGAGACGTAATAACATGCTTGTATTTGTATATTTTATAGTTGGTATTAAAGAAATTGAATATTTTATTAATATCTCTCAGGATACTTTGATTAGAAGTAAATAAGGTATGATCTGTATAAATTTTAGCCGTAGATTCATTAAAGTTTCCCGTGCTTATAAATCCGTAACGTTTTATTTTTTTTCCTTCTTCTCGTTCTATAATGCACATTTTGCTATGGACCTTGAGTCCAGTTACCCCAAAAATAAGGTTAACACCTTCATCCTTCATTTGTTGCGCATAATTAATGTTGGCTTCCTCATCAAAACGGGCTTGTAACTCGATAGACACGGTTACCATTTTACCGTTAATTGCTGCGTTTATTAAAGCACTGGCGATATGCGAAATTTCGGCTAATCGATAAATGGTAATTTTTATAGTCTTAACTTTAGGGTCCAAGGCCGCCTCCCTTAAAAACTTTACCACATAGGAAAACGTATGATACGGTGTATAGAGCAAATAATCTTTCTTAGCGATGCCCTCAAACAAACTAGACTCCAAGTCCAGTCCCTGAATAGGTAAGGCTTCTATTTTATCATATAACAAATCCGTGCGCCCCAAGCTCGGAAAGTTCATATAATCGCGTCTGTTATGATATCGGCCTCCAGGAATAATACTATCGGTATCATCTATACCCATTTTAGACATTAAATACCCCAGAGTTTCTTTATCTATAGTTTTGTCATATACAAACCTAACAGGTTCCCCAATTTGCCGATGCTTGACACTTTCAGAAATTTTTTCAACAAAACTTTTACTTAAATCACTATCAAAATCCAATTCCCCGTCCCTGGTAATTTTAATCATATGGGCCGAAATACTTTTATAATGGAAAATACTGAAGATATCCGCCAAAAAGTGTCTGAGCAAATCATCAATCATTATGATAAAATGCTTATTTCCCTGCTTGGGTAAAACCACGAAGCGGTTCATGTTTTTAGGTATTTCAATGAGGGCAAACTGTCTGCTGTCGTCATCCATAACCATTCTAACCGCTAAATAGGCTGCACTATCCTTTAAGTTTGGAATTGAAACCGAGTCATTCAAAATTATAGTTACTAAAGCCTGACTCACCTTTTTAATGAAATAATCACGCAAAAATTCATGCTGATGCGGGTCAATTTGATTTTCATCAATAATATAGATGCCTTCTTTCTCTAAGTCTTGTGTGATGGTTTCAAGAATATCTAAACTTTCACTTTGTTGATCAATTACAATTTTCGTGATAATTTCAAGCAATTCCTTTGCTCTTATGCCTCCCAATTCACTTTTTCCGCCCTTCCCGGCTTCCACGATGCGCTTTACTGTGGCATAGCGTACCTTAAAAAATTCGTCTAAATTGTTTGAAAATATTCCTAAAAACCGTAACCGTTCAATTAATGGGACGGTAACATCCGATGCCTCCTGAAGCACACGTGCATTAAACTGTAACCAACTAATTTCTCTGTTAATATATCTATTTTCAATCGTAGTGGTAGGGACCATGTAAAATTTATTGTATAACAGCAAATATATTGTATTTGAGGCTAAATACTTAAAGAAAATAGGATGTAAATGTAAATATTAATTTGGTTCGAGTTTAAAATTTTGTGCATTTCATCGGATTTTTTTAACATTTCAAAGATTTTAATTTATATTAGTGCACAAATTAAAATGAAAATTAATAAACCAAACTTTTAATAACCAATATTTTACATAAGGTAATTCAGTCTCCAAATCTAAATTTCGCCTAATGAACATTAAACCTACGCTACTCTATTTGGTTATGTTATTCATGGCCAATTCGATGTATAGTCAGACTATAGCCTGTGAAGATTCTTCATGTACAGCCAATGATTATACCCTCGATTATTTCTACCTTGGTGATGAGAATGGAGTGGCCTATGGTCCGGGTTATTGTGATTTAGGTGTTAGCTTAAATACGCACATTTGGACTACCTTTCTAACAAACAGTGCTGCCGACAGATACTCACTTTACATCCATTTTAATGTCTATATTAATGATGTCTTTGTTGAAACCGTGGATACCTGCCATTATGAGTATGAAAGCGTTCCTGCAAATGTGTTAACTGATCTCTACAGTTTTAATTGGGGATGTGGCGACGACATCGTTGTAAAAGATTTCTATATGTCATGGCAACCCAATGGTTCTAAAGGATGTGGATGTAACGGTGCAAAATGCTATATGGAAGAGGAAATTGATGTTCGTGGTCCTCTTATTGCCAATTTTGAATTCTCTGAAAATTGTTCTACACCTTATACAATTGATTTTAATTCGACTACAAAAGGAGGTCTTCCTCCTTATAATTATACTTATTTATGGGATTTTGGTGATGGCACCACAAGTACGCTAAAAAACCCAACACACACCTTTGCTTCTGGCGGGCCATATCAAATCACGCTATCTGTTTATGACACTGTAGATACTGTTTCATACACCTATCAAATTGATACCATTGAATCTAATATTCCACCAAAATTAACTGCTCCTGATGACCTAGATTTAGAGGGTTGTGGCACTTTGAATATACCAATTCTACCCTTCAGTTCAGTAGAAGCTGTAATTACAGAAGGTAGTTTTAATGCTTACGGTGGTAGTTTAGAGCTGACAAACAACTTAATTTCACTCTTTTATCTAGACACGATTTCCAGTGAAACCTGCCCTTTAACAATTACACGAACTTTTACGGCAATAGATGATTGTAATAATTCTGGAACTGCCATACAGATCATTATTGTAAATGACACAACATTCCCCATGGCAAGTAGTCCAGAACCCATAACAATACAATGCATTGCAGATCTTCCCGAACCCAATATTGATGTCATAAAGGATGCTACGGATAATTGTGTGAACCTGACCATTGACTGGCTTTCAGATAAATCAGATAATAATACCTGCCCCGAGACCATTACAAGAACATATAGTGTTTCAGACGGCTGTGGAAATTCTATTAACGTAACACAATCCATCATAATTCATGATAGGATTGCCCCTACAGCCACTGCTCCACCGGAAATGAGCCTCGAATGCATTGAGCTAGTACCAGATCCTGATCCTGATATTATCACGGACGAAGCTGATAATTGTTCGATTCCTGTGGTTGCTTTCGTTTCCGAGACTTCAAATACCCAATATTGTTCCGAAATCATTACCAGAACTTATAGTATTACAGATGATTGTGACAATGTAACTTTCTTATCCCATAATATTACAATTATTGACACAATAGCACCCGAATTGGTTTCTGAAGCCCAAGATAAAATGGTAATATGCGATGGAAATGGGAATACAACCGAACTTAATGAATGGTTAGTATCTCATGGCGGTGCTTATGCTACTGACAATTGTGGGAATGTCACCTGGTCTGATGATTTTTCATCCTTGGGTGATCTTTGTGGTGCAACCGGTAGCGTTTCAGTTATTTTTACGGCTACGGATGATTGCGGTAATACAACGACTACATCTGCAACCTTTAAAATTGAAGATACGGTTCTCCCAACAGCCAATGATCTTTCACCTGTAAACGTTGAATGTTATGAAGATGTGCCAGATCCTGATATTTCTCTAATATCCGGTACTAGCGATAATTGCTCCACACCTACAGTTTCTTTTATTTCAGATGTTAGTGATGGTCAGTCTTGTCCGGAAACCATTACAAGAACCTATCGTGTTGCAGATGATTGCAATAATAGTGTTGATATTGTTCAAATTATAACTATTAATGACACCACGCCACCTACGGCAACAAACCCAGCATCGCTTTATTTAAATTTCAGTGACACGATTCCTAATCAGGATATCAATATTGTATCTGATGAAGCGGATAATTGCGGTGCCCCGACTGTTTCTTTTGTAGCAGAATCCGTAAATCAAGATGCATGTACCAAGATCATAACAAGAATTTATAGCGTCACCGATGCTTGTGAAAATTCTATAAATGTTACGCATGACATCATTATAACGGATAATACACCCCCAACGGCTGGTCAACTAAACACGATGTATCTATATGATTGTAATGATAATATACCAGAACCGGATACAAGCTTAATATCCAATGCGATTGATAATTATTCAAATCCAACGGTCACTTTCTTTTCTGATGTGATTATAGAACCGTCATGTCCAAAAACGATTCTAAGAACCTATCGTGTTACCGACGATTGTGGGAATTTCACAAATGTTGAACAAGTTATAATCATAGATGATAATATTCCCCCTACAGCCAGTAATCCCGAAAAAATCACAGTATTGGCCAGTTCAAATAGTATTCCTCAACCAGACATATTAGTGGTTGTGGATGAAGCTGACAACTGTAGTATACCGACAATTACCTATATCTCAGAATCATCAAACAATGACCCATGTAATGAAATCATTACCAGAATCTATCGCGTTACAGATCAGTGCGGAAATTATATTGATGTCTATCACGAAATTGAAATAATTGACGATATCCCACCTTCATCAACTGATCCGGAAGATGTTGTTGTCAGCTGTATTAACGATATACCACCGGCAGACGCCAACGTAATATCAGAAATAACAGATAATAATGGAACGCCCTCGGCAAAATTTTTATCTGAGATAACCAACACAAAAAATTGTAATGATGTCATTACCCGGACTTATCGTATCACAGATGCCTGCGGTAATTATGTGGATGTAAACCATAATATTTTTATAATAGACGATATAACACCTATCATGGACGTTAATCTGCAGAAAGAAATGACTTTAAACTGTGAAGTCGAACCTGAAGTTCCAAATGTTACATTTTCAGACAATTGCACAAATAAAGTAGAAGTTAGCTTTAATGAACAGCGCATACCTTTGGATTCTGATAATTATGATTTAATACGAACTTGGACGGCCATGGACGATTGTGACAATGCAACCGTATTTAGTCAAACAATCCATATGAAATCATATAATGAAACAACTATCAAGGCCATGAATGTCTGTGTTAGTGATTCGCCTTTTGATTTAAATGACTTAGTCGATAGTCATGACAAAGGAGAATGGAGTGGTTCAGATATGTCAATTTTAAATGGTACGGTCTTCAATCCTGAATTCACGGCCGAAGGTATATATTCCTACACCTACAGTGTCATTACAAATACCTGCAGTCAAATCAATCAGTTTGAAATTAATTTAAATGATAATTGTATCGTATACAGCTGTGTAAAGTCGGAACTTGATGTTAATATATCCAAAATTATAACTCCAAATAATGATAATCATAATGAAACATTCACAGTTACCTATAGATTGAATGAAAAGATTGACGACTTAAGTTCCTGTAACATTGCAATACATTTACAACTGTTCAACCGCTGGGGAACCAAAGTTTTTGAATCCAATGATTATGAGAACAATTGGACAGGCGATGCTCCTAACGGATCTGTAGGAGATGCAGAAAAATTACCCACCGGAACCTATTATTATATAGTCGACTTGAAAAATAGTGGTTTAAAACCCATTCAGGGGTACATCTATTTGGGAACGAAATAAGAAGTTATGAATAAAAGACATAAAATACATTACTTATTCTTACTCCTATTTATACCAATTTTTGGATTCACACAACAATTGCCGCAGTTTGGCCAATATATGTTTAATACAATTTCCATTAACCCTGCATATGCCGGTACTAGAGAAGCAATGGTTTTTACACTTTTAAGCAGGAATCAATGGGTAGGCGTAAAAGGCGCCCCAATTACACAAACCGGGTCCGTGGATTCGCCAATTCCCGGAAGTAATTTAAGTTTAGGTCTTTCCTTCATAAACGACCAGTTGGGGTATGAAAACACAACCTATGTCTATGCAGATGTCGCTTACGAAATCATTTTAAATGAGTTTTATAGATTTTCCTTTGGTATCAAGGGAGGTATGAGCCGGTATGGGCTGGATTCAGAATTGCTAATGGATCCATCTGTTATTGGTGACCAATATTTGGAAAGAATATTTAATAAATGGAAACCAAATATTGGTTTGGGGTTTTATTTAAGATCGGATGAATTATTTATAAGTTTATCTTCGCCCAGATTGGTGAGTTATGCCAATGACACAGAGATAACTTATGAATCCATCGAAAGAGCAAGCTATTATTTGGCCGGCGGCTATTTATTGGAATTTAATCCGCAATTAAAATTCAAACCGACAGCCTTGTTAAAATATACCAATGGTTCGCCTCTTTCCTTGGATTTGACAGCTAATTTTTTAATCAGTGAAACACTGTGGATAGGTTTGGCTCACAGGTTTAATGATGCCATGGGCGGGTATTTTAGTATAAGAGCATCTGAAGCTTTAAGCTTTGGCTATTCTTACGAATTTAACACCTCAAATTTAAGGCCCTACAGTTCGGGATCTCATGAGATCTTCATGAGCTATCAAATCAAATTGCCAAAACCGAGATGCAACTGTCCTAATGTGTTTTAGATCCTATTGATCTAAGACTTTAGATGTTTTGGAAAAATAACCTCCCGAGTAATTCCCTGCTTCAGATTTTCCCAATATTGAATATCAAAATCAATTACTACAACGCCACAGGTAGGCACGTTATCAATGTATTTACTGCCGTAAGTGTTAACGAAGGCGGTAATAGCATGATTATGTCCAAACACCATCAATTGGTTAATGTCACTCGGACAATTTTTTATGACCTTAGTCAAATTATATCCTGAAAAATCATATAGATCATAGTTATATTGGACCTTATCCATTGAAATGGGAAATGCTTCGATAAAGGCATCAGCAGTTAATCGTGTACGGGTGGCATCGCTAACCAGTACCAAATCCGGAGTTAAATTTTTAGTACTAATATGGTTTGAAACCAATTTCGCATCTCGATATCCCCGATCATTTAAGGGACGTTCATGATCAATAACATCATGTTCCCAAGAAGATTTTGCATGTCGTATTAAAATCAATGTCTTCATTTTATTCGTTAAAATGTTAATTTTTATCGATAAAAAGTTGTTTTTCTCGATAAAAAGGATTTAATTTGCTCATTAGAGTTATAAATGTATGAACTTTAAGTAACTAAAATATAACAATTTATGGAATAAAAACTATGGCTGAAATGATGCATACCGCATTACAGGTCGTTAAATCATGTCATTAACCCGATTAATGGAAAAAATCAAACACGTTGTCGACTTTTTAAGTGATTTAACATATTTTTTTGAAATAATAATAACATATATGTTGCTTTGTGTAACTATTAACTGAATAAAGATGCCCCCAAATCTGATTTCACATTTAAAGTTTTTTATGTCGTTGTTTAACGACATTCTTCCCTCATTACTTTTAAAGAATAACAAAACGTGTATGTACGAGCCAAGGCTGGTGCATACCTATTTATTTACAAAAGTTGCTAAAGTCAATACAAATCTACAAGCTTATGAAAACTATTACTTATAAGGTTATTCAAAATATTTTAGTCATCCTATTATTCTTTTTGGGTGCTAATTTTTATGCACAGAGTGGTAGTGCAGATGGTGATTACTGTCCCGGTCCTGGTCAGCCAGGTGATGAATATGAAGATGCCTTAACAACCATTCCAACAGCTCCTGGTAGTGGTACCTGTGCCATTCAACAAATCTGGGCGGATATCGACTTAGATAATGGCTATTTTAAATTAGCCTATAAAATTGGCAATTCTGGAACTGCTTTATTTAGAATCTATATTGATAGTGATAATGATGCTTCAACAGGACTTACAATAGAGAATAATTTTGGCGGTACTCCTTTTGCTGTTGGAGGTGCCGAATATATTCTTCAAATACATTCAAATAATGGTACTACAAAATTGTATCAAGCAGATTCGCCTTCAACATACAGTGAAGTTTCTTTAAATGGACTTATTGGAGCAAATGGTAATTCTACAGGATGCACTGGTAATGATGGAAAGTTTTTAGAGTTTTTTGTACCATTTCTAAATATTAATTATGATCCATGCGATCCTAATAATCCAGGAGAGATTAATGTCGCTCAGTATGCATCAGTAGCAGGGGGGTCAACCAATTCTACATTTTGTCTAGGTTCTACTTTGGATTTCGGAGTTGAACTGTCAGGTTCTGTTGATGAAGATCAAACTATTTGCTCTGGAACAAGTCCGAATGATTTAGTTTTAACAACTATGGGAACCAACACCTCCGTTGATTACTGGGAAGAAAGTACCGATGGGATAAATTATATTCAAATTTCCGGTACAACTGGTAATACTATTTATAATCCGGGTGTCCTCATGACGGGTACTTATTTCTATAGAGCACAAGTTACTAATACAGGTGTTTGTGTTGATTCATTTGCATCATCTCCTGCTATTATCACCGTTGGTGATAATGAAAATCCAGCTATAACCTGTGCCACTCCGGCACCTTCTTATAATACAGATTCTGCAGTTTGTACAGTTACAATTGGTGATGCCAGCTTAGATCCTATAGCTGTCTCTGATAATTGTGGTGTCGCATCAGTTCTAAATGATTTTAACAATAGCTCTACCCTAAATGGAGCCACTTTTCCATTAGGAACTACTTCTGTTACCTGGACAATAACCGATGGAGCTGGTAATACAGCAACTTGTAACTTCGATGTGGTTGTAATCGACAACGAAGATCCTACCATTACATGTCCGGCCAACGTATCGGTTAGTGCCGATGCAGGACTATGTACCGCCTCTGGTGTAAACCTTGGCACTCCGGTAACCGACGATAACTGTTCGGTAGCCTCCGTAACAAACGACGCTGTTGAGCCTTTCGCTCTTGGTGATACTATTGTAACATGGACCGTAACTGACGGATCCGGTAACTCAGTAACCTGTGAACAGACCGTAACGGTAACTGACGATGAAGATCCTACCATTACATGTGCAGTACCTGCCGTATCATATGATACAGACCCTGACGTCTGTACATTTACGGTTGTTGATACCAGCTTAAATCCTACAGCAGTAGGTGATAATTGTGGTGTCGCATCAGTTCTAAATGATTTCAACAATAGCTCTACCCTAAATGGAGCCACTTTTCCATTAGGAACTACTTCTGTTACCTGGACAATAACCGATGGAGCTGGTAATACAGCAACTTGTAACTTCGATGTGGTTGTAATCGACAACGAAGATCCTACCATTACATGTCCGGCCAACGTATCGGTTAGTGCCGATGCAGGACTATGTACCGCCTCTGGTGTAAACCTTGGCACTCCGGTAACCGACGATAACTGTTCGGTAGCCTCCGTAACAAACGACGCTGTTGAGCCTTTCGCTCTTGGTGATACTATTGTAACATGGACCGTAACTGACGGATCCGGTAACTCAGTAACCTGTGAACAGACCGTAACGGTAACTGACGATGAAGATCCTACCATTACATGTGCAGTACCTGCCGTATCATATGACACAGACCCTGACGTCTGTACATTTACGGTTGTTGATACCAGCTTAAATCCTACAGCAGTAGGTGATAATTGTGGTGTCGCATCAGTTCTAAATGATTTCAACAATAGCTCTACCCTAAATGGAGCCACTTTTCCATTAGGAACTACTTCTGTTACCTGGACAATAACCGATGGAGTTGGTAATACAGCAACTTGTAACTTCGATGTGGTTGTAATCGACAACGAAGATCCTACCATTACATGTCCGGCCAACGTATCAGTTAGTGCCGATGCAGGACTATGTACCGCCTCTGGTGTAAACCTTGGCACTCCGGTAACCGACGATAACTGTTCGGTAGCCTCTGTAACAAACGACGCTGTTGAGCCTTTCGCTCTTGGTGATACTA
>NZ_JAKMCP010000007.1 GCF_022662105.1 Aestuariivivens sediminis
CTTTGCTTCTTACTAAAAACGACTTTGTCGCTTTTGCGGGTGCAAATATAAAACCCTTTTTATTCCCCCACAATACTTTTTTCACTTTTTTTGAAAAAAAATCCGCCAGACCCGAAAACCCAACAAACCCAATACCCGAGGCATCTACATCTTAACCAAAACGTATCCGTTTTTGCGGCTGCAAACATACAACCCTTTTACCGCTTCACAAGACTTTTTTAAACTTTTTTTTTAGCCCAATCCTTAACAACCTAAAAGAGCGATATTTAGTGCAAAAAAAAAATCAAACAAGGCCTTGGCCACAACAAATATTTATATCCCGGATGGCATCCGATCCTTAAAAGGACATCAAACCAAATACATGCATCACGGCACAAAGCCTGTACATGTACTCTCGGTATGAGAACGCGCAGACTACAAAAAAGGCTTTCACACTACATAAACAGAAACGGCCTAACTCAAATTATACACCAATATATATTGTATGTGTTTGGTTATACTCTTATCTTTGCAGCCAAATTTTAATTCATATTAATGATACATATAACTTTACCCGATGGCAGTGTTAAAGCATTTGACCAAGGTGTAACACCAATGGATGTCGCAAAAAGCATTAGTGAAGGACTTGCCAGAAACGTCATTTCAGCCAAATTTAACGGTACTAAAGTTGAAACAGTGACCCCATTGACCACCGATGGCTCCCTGGTACTGTATACCTGGAAGGATGATGAAGGTAAGGAGGCTTTTTGGCATTCTTCGGCGCATGTCTTGGCCCAGGCCCTCGAGGAATTATATCCCGGTGCAAAACTCACCATTGGTCCTGCAATTGAAAATGGGTTTTATTACGACGTCGATTTTGGAGCGCATACCCTATCTGAGAAGGATTTTAAAACTATTGAGGATAAAATGCTCGAGATTGCCAGAGGCAAGCACGATTTTAAAATGCGCTCCGTAGGAAAAGCAGAAGCTTTAGACCTGTATAAGGACAATGCCTTTAAAACGGAACTTATAGAAAACCTTGAGGACGGTACCATTACATTTTGCGACCACTCGACCTTTACCGATTTGTGTCGTGGCGGACATATCCCCAATACGGGTATCATCAAGGCGGTTAAGGTGTTAAGTGTTGCCGGGGCCTATTGGCGTGGGGATGAGAACAAACCCCAATTAACGCGTGTTTATGGCATTTCATTTCCCAAACAAAAGGATCTGACCGAATATTTGGAACTTCTTGAAGAAGCCAAAAAAAGAGACCACAGAAAATTAGGAAAAGAGCTGGAACTGTTTACCTTCTCTCAAAAGGTGGGACAGGGATTGCCCTTATGGTTGCCCAAAGGGGCCGCCTTACGGGAGCGCCTGGAAAACTTTTTAAAAGCCGCTCAGAAAAAAGCGGGTTATGACATGGTCGTTACCCCGCATATTGGTCAGAAAGAATTATATGTGACCTCCGGACATTTTGCTAAATATGGGGAAGACAGTTTTCAACCGATTCATACCCCAAAGGAGGATGAAGCCTTTCTATTAAAACCTATGAATTGCCCGCACCACTGTGAGATTTATAAAAACTCCCAATGGAGCTATAAGGATTTGCCCATACGCTACGCCGAATTTGGAACGGTCTATCGCTACGAACAAAGTGGTGAGCTCCATGGCCTAACACGTGTTAGAGGGTTTACTCAAGACGATGCCCATTTGTTTTGTACGCCCGATCAATTGGATAAAGAATTCAAAGATGTCATCGATTTGGTGCTTTACGTATTTGGCGCACTGGGCTTCGACAACTTTACTGCACAGGTATCCGTGAGAGACCCCGAAAATCCCGACAAATATATTGGGGATGTCTCCAATTGGGAAAAAGCCGAACAAGCCATTATCAATGCGGCTTCCGATAAGGGACTGGATTTTGTTATTGAAACCGGAGAGGCCGCGTTCTATGGTCCAAAGTTGGATTTTATGGTAAAAGATGCCCTGGGCCGACGTTGGCAATTGGGAACCATTCAAGTGGATTACAATTTACCGGAACGTTTTGATTTAACCTATAAAGGGAGTGATAACGACATGCACCGTCCCGTGATGATCCACCGTGCTCCTTTTGGTAGCATGGAACGTTTTGTAGCCTTGTTATTAGAACATACCGGTGGTAATTTTCCAATTTGGCTGATGCCCGTACAGGTTAAAATCCTGTCGCTTAGCGAGAAATATGAAAAATACGCTGAAAAAGTTTTAAATTTGCTAGAAAATCACGAAATTCGCGCCCTCGTAGACCATAGAAATGAGACTATAGGAAAAAAAATTCGGGAAGCCGAAATGCAAAAGTATCCCTATATGCTCATCATTGGTGAGCAAGAAGAGAACCAGGGCAAAGTAACGGTGCGTAAACATGGCGGTGAAGATTTAGGGATGATGGTCATCGAAGACTTTGCTGCAATAATAGAAGAAGAGATCCGTAAAACGCTAAAATCGTTTTAAAAGAACAGTTTAACTAAAATTTATAAGTCATAGCAATTAGAAGAAGAAGACAACCCCAAAGGGTTTCGCAAGAGGATAAACACAGAATTAACGCTAAAATCAATTCGCCCAAAGTAAGAGTGGTGGGCGAAAATGTGGAAGTAGGCGTATACAGTATTAAAGAAGCACTGAGTATGGCCGATGACCAGGGCTTAGACCTTGTTGAAATTTCCCCAAAGGCAGATCCTCCTGTATGCAAAGTTATGGATTATAAAAAGTTTCTTTATGAGCAAAAGAAACGGGAGAAGGCCCTGAAAGCCAAAGCGAGTAAGGTGGTCGTTAAGGAAATTCGCTTTGGACCACAAACAGACGACCATGATTACGAATTTAAAAAGAAACATGCGGAGAAGTTCCTTAAAGAAGGCGCCAAACTAAAGGCCTTTGTGTTTTTTAAGGGACGCTCGATTATATTTAAGGAGCAAGGACAAATATTGTTGTTACGATTAGCTCAGGATTTAGAGGAGTTTGGTAAGGTGGAGCAAATGCCAAAACTGGAAGGGAAGCGAATGACGATGTTTATAGCGCCAAAAAAATAATGAATGAATAATGTTTAACGGACTTAAACCGGAGTCGTTTAAGTTGGTTAACCGAAGATAATTAAGCGAATTAATTAAAAACTAGGAGAAAACAATGCCTAAAATGAAAACAAAATCTAGTGCTAAAAAACGTTTTAAGTTAACCAGCACTGGTAAGATTAAAAGAAAGCACGCTTTTAAAAGTCACATCTTAACCAAGAAGTCTAAAAAGCGGAAGCTCGCGTTAACCCATACCACTACGGTGGATAAGGCCGACGAAAATAACGTTAAACTCATGTTACGTTTGAAGTAACACCGTTTAACCGGTTAAATTAATTTATAAACCCTGGAGTGTGGCCCAAAAGTGTTAACCGTTTGAAATCTCATAGGTAGACGGACAACAGAGGTAACCGCCCACTACAAAAACAATTAAAAATTATGCCAAGATCAGTAAATTCTGTAGCAAAAAGAGCCAGAAGAAAAAAGGTTCTTAAACAAGCAAAAGGTTATTTTGGAAGACGTAAAAACGTTTGGACAGTAGCCAAAAATGCGGTGGATAAAGCGATGCAATATTCGTACAGAGACCGCAGAAACAAAAAGAGAACGTTTCGTGCCTTATGGATTCAGCGTATTAACGCCGGGGCCAGAGAACACGGATTATCTTATTCGCAATTCATGGGTAAATTGAAGGCCAATAATATCGAACTTAACCGTAAGGTTTTAGCCGATCTGGCCATGAATAACCCTGAGGCTTTTAAAGCCGTTATTGATAAAGTAAAATAAGGCGTTTCGCCTATTGTAAAACAATATATTCGCTTAATGTAAAATCCGATCGCCTTTTGGTTTGATCGGATTTTTTTTTATTTTAATTTTCCAAAACCCGGCCAATGTCCTACCACAGCATAGTTTTACGCGTCTTTTTGGTATCCCTGCCCCTCTTCCTTTGGGCACAGGAAAACCCCATTAGTTTTTTGGCTCTCGGCGATAGCTATACCGCGGCCACAAGTGAGAAAACTGAAAACGGATGGCCCTATCAAATGGTCGACTATCTCTTAAAAAAGGACATCCCCATTTCGGAACCCATCATTATAGCAGGCCCCGGTTGGACCACCACAACGCTGATGGCAGAAGTGAAACGTGCTCCTTTAAAAAATACATACGGACTCATAGGTCTGATGATTGGTGTAAACAACCAATTTCGTGGCTTATCCCCCGAGGCGTTTGAAACAGACCTCCTTGATTTACTGGACACGGCTTTAGGCCTGGCCAATGGCGATTCAACCAAAGTCTTTGTCGTATCTATTCCCGATTGGGGGGTAACCCCATTTGCAAGATTCAGGGACAAAAACCGGATTACACAGGAGATCGCAGCATTCAATCAGATCATCCAATCCCAGGCCGAAAAGAAGCATGTCTTGTTTATAGATGTCACCAAATCCTCAAGAAATATGCTGGTACAACCCGGTTTGATAGCCTCAGACAGCCTACATCCCTCAGCAAGAATGCATAAAATTTGGGGCAAAATAATTGGAAAAAAATTGTTAAAACAGCTATGATCCGAAAACGGAAATAACGAGTTTTCGACCGGAGGCATGGTCGCGATGCTCGCATAAATAAATGCCTTGCCAAATTCCTAAATTTAATTGACCCCCGGTCACCGGGATTTGTACGGAAGCCCCTAACAAAGCGGATTTAATATGGGCAGGCATATCGTCTTTTCCCTCATAGGTATGCTCGTAATAAGGTGCATTTTCAGGGACCATCACATTAAAATGCCGTTCAAAATCATGTCTCACGGTATCATCCGCATTTTCGTTGATAGACAAACTGGCTGAAGTATGCTTTATAAATACCTGCAATTGTCCCCTATGGATGATTTTGATTTCCGGGATGGCCTGTAGCACGGTCTCCGTTATGAGATGAAAGCCTCTGGGATAGGGTTTTAATTGTAGTTCTGTTTGAAAAAAATGCATGGGCCTATTCTATATGGGGAACCTGATACTGCTGCTGCAGGGTTCTAAGTTCCGCTTTCATGTGGTGGATTATCGTACTGTAAACGGTATCATTAACCGCATTGTGAAGCTCTTTGGGGTCCTTCTCAAGATCATAGAACTCCCAGGTAGGCGGGGTATCCTCGTTGGAAGCACCGTGTTTATGCAATCCCTTGCCATAAAAATAGGCCAGTTTATACCTGTGGTTTCTTATACCATAATGTGCCGGTCTATCAGGGTGATGTAACCAGTACTGGTAGTACATGCTTTGTCTCCAATGGTCCGGAGTCTGCCCCATGAGATTGTCCCTAAAGCTTTCGCCCTGGATGTACTCCGGTTTTTCAATACCGGCGTAATCGGCCAGTAAGGCCGCAAAATCAATATTTAAAATAATATCATCGATGCGTTTTCCCCCCTTCAATTCTTTGGGATATCTAATGACAAAAGGCATTCTGAGCGATTCCTCATAGATCAGGCGCTTATCAAAAAACCCGTGTTCCCCTAAAAAATAACCTTGGTCTGCCGTATAGATCACAATGGTATTATCGGCGATACCGGCCGTTTGTAAATAATCGAGCAGTTTACCTATATTATCATCAATAGCCGCTCCGCATCGCATAAAATCCTTGACGAATTTTTGATAGATCTTCTTCCTCAAAGCCGTACTGTCCAGGCCTTCCCTTTCAAAAGGCAACCCCGGATAACCGGTCCAGAATGTATCGGGATGTAAATAGGCTTCCTGCCATCGGGCTTCCAAATTTTCCAGCTTCTGACCTAAAAAGGTACGTCCCCCATTACCAAAACCGAAATCCAGTAAGGATTCAGGTTCCGGGATGTCGATATCCCGATATAAGTTCTTGTGACGATCGGGGTACTCAAAGGGTTCATGAGTCGCCTTAAAGTTGCACATCATGAAAAAAGGTTTGGTCGTATCCCTCTGTTTTAGGTGTTCTATGGTTAAATCTGCAATGATATCGGTTGAGAATCCTTTATATACCGTTCCCGAAGAGCCGTCGGAACCGTCCTTCCATTGGTCTTTGCTTTTAAAAATGGGATCCCAGTATCGGCCCTGACCCGGTAACACATTAAAGTACGCAAAGCCCTCCGGCTGTTTCACCAAGTGCCATTTGCCTATTAATGCGGTTTGATAACCATGGTCCTGAAGCGTTTTGGCAATATTGGGATGCCCCTGGGGTAAGGGTTCACTTAGGGTATAAACCTGATTTAAATGACTGTATTGTCCGGTTAATATACTGGCTCTGCTTGGTGAACAGATGGAATTGGTACAAAACGCATTGTTCAACACCACGCCCTCATTGGCCAGTCGTTTTAGATTATCCTGCTTGACGTAATCTTTTAAAATCCCACCATAAATCCCCCAGGCCTGAGAGGTGTGATCATCGGAAAGCACAAAAAGGATATTGGGTTTTTCAACGGATTCCGATTTTTGTTCGTTCTCTTTACAGCTAAAAAGCAGCGCCATAACCGCCACACAAAGTAGTCTTGTCATCATTTTATTCATATGCATACAGTAATTTGCTAAATTTACAATTTTAGTTATAAATGATCATGCTTTTCTTTTTTATTACGCAACCATTTTACATTTTTACATCTTATTAAAAACACAATATAAATCATGAAAAGACCTGTTATCTATTTATTAATTCTGGCACTAAGTTTTACAAGTTGCTCCCTGAATACAGACACCAACGACAATCAACAATCTTACAAAAGTCTTTGGCATTTAAGAAATGTATCGGGCGGCGTTTCGGGGGTGAATGACGATTTTGAACTGGAAACGATTATCTGGACCTTCAATGAAGTGGATGCCATACTCACCGTAGAAAATAATAATACGGATGACACCAAACAAGACGGGCTGGACACCGGAACTTACAGTTATTCCGTTATCCAGGAAGGTTCCAGCACGTTTCTCTCCGTTGACGGCACCGAAATGGGCGAAGTGGTAGTCACTCAGAGTTCCATGGTTATCGATGAAAATGAAACCTCGGGGGGTCCTGCAGCCGATGGGTTTATTTATACCTTTCAACGTGTATTGGTGGCAGAGTAGACCGGTTTAGGTTTTTTGTTTTTTCTTTCGCGCTGCCGGGAATAGCACGTTGTTTAAAATGAGGCGGTACCCCGGCGAAGTGGGGTGGAGATCCAATTCCGTTTTAGAATCGCCCACCCTATGCTGATAGTCCTCAGGGTCGTGGCCTCCGTAGAAGGTAAAAAATCCCTTTCCTCGAATACCATGTATGTATTTGGCCTCTCCATTGGCCTTATTTTCGCCCATGACTAAAACATTGGGTTTTATTTCATCTCTGGTAAAGGACGTGGTCTGTCCCATGAACCCTTTTACCAGGGCCGTATGATTTTGACATAACATGGTCGGGATGGGATCCCATTTTGCCGAAAATTCCATTAAAGAAAAATAATCGGTCGTTTTAGGAATCATGCGTTTTCTCGTCATATCGATGGAGGAGAACTCATAGATAAGGGGGTTCTTTTCCAGAATAAAATTGGTAAAGGCAAAGGCTTTTCGGTAATCTATTTTATTCTGGTAGGCAGGATCACTGCCATCGCCATCAAACATAGGCTCACAGATATCTACCCCTTCAGCCGCTAAGGCAATGTCGAAACTGTCTGTTGCACTGCACATCGCAAACATAAACCCTCCACCAATAACATAGTCTCGAATTTTTTTGGCCACTGCCAATTTTTCTAAGGACACTTTGCTGTATCCCAACCGTTCTGCCAGGGCTTCGGCCACTTTTTTCTCTTCGATATACCAGGAGTGTGCCCGATAGGCCCCGTAGAATTTACCATATTGCCCGGTGAAATCTTCATGGTGCAAATGCAACCAATCAAATAACAATAAGCCGTCATTCAGGACGTCTTCGTCATAGATGGTCTCATAGGGTATTTCAGCATAAGTTAAAACCATGGTAACGGCATCATCCCAAGGTTGATTTTCCGGCGGCGAATACACCGCAATTTTAGGTGCTTTTTCCAAAACAACCGCTTCCATATTTTGACTCGGACTGTTTATTTCCTCTAAAATACTTTCGGCTTTTGTATTCGATACCAGCTCAAAACTAACCCCTCTAATCTGGCATTCCTTTTGGATGGCTTCGGTATCCGGCAATAAAAAGGACCCGCCCCTGTAATTGAGCAGCCATTTTACCTTTAATTGTTTACTGAGCGTCCAGTACGTTATACCGTAGGCCTTTAAATGGTTCTTTTGACTGCTGGCATCCATGGGTATGAGCACATAGGAGGCAAACGCTCTGAGAGAAATGATCGTTAACAGGAGAACCAAAACTATCTTTTTCAAAATGAGATCCATCTTTAGGAGATTTCTCACCCCAGAGATTGGGGTCGAAATGATATTACTAATTTTTGTTGAAGATACTTAAAAATTATTCCGGGTTAAACTATTTAAGAAAATATTAGACCTAAAAGGATTTAGAAGGGGACTTCATCGTCCTCGTCATTAGAGGAACTGCCGAAGGCCTCATCGGGATTCGCTTTAAAGGAATCGGGCCTGAAGGTGTCATCATTGGCCGCAGCATTCATTTTACTGTGGAACTCGAACGGCGAATCGAAATTATCCAAATTATCAAACTTTCCTAGATGACCGATGAATTTCAATCGGATGCTATCCAGCCCTCCATTACGGTGTTTCGCTACAATGAACTCGGCCTGGCCTTCTGTAGGGGACCGTTCTTCATCGTCCCATTCGTCTATTTTATAATATTCCGGTCTATAGATAAAACTTACAATATCGGCATCTTGTTCAATGGCTCCGGATTCCCTTAAATCGGATAGCAAGGGACGCTTACTTCCCCCCCGCGTTTCTACCGCACGAGATAACTGCGATAAGGCTATTACCGGCACATCCAACTCTTTAGCCAATGCTTTCAGGTTCCTTGAAATCATTGAAATTTCCTGTTCTCTATTCCCGGAATTATTACCTCCTGTCGTCATTAATTGAAGATAGTCAATCATGATCAGTTTAATGCCATACTGGGAGGACAGTCGTCTGGCCTTGGCACGTAAATCAAAAATAGATAATGAGGGGGTATCGTCGATATAAAGCGGTGCTTTTTCAAGGCCCTTGACTTTAACATTGAGCTGCTCCCATTCATGTTTTTCCAATTTACCGGTTCTTAATTTTTCCGAAGATAAACCGGTTTCACTGGAAATCAGACGCGTAATTAACTGTACGGAGGCCATCTCCAGGGAGAAAAAGGCCACCGGAATATTTAGGTCTACCGCAATGTTTCTCGCCATAGACAAGGTGAGTGCCGTTTTACCCATACCGGGACGTGCGGCTACAATAATTAAATCCGATGGTTGCCATCCCGAGGTTAATTTATCCAATTTGGTAAAGCCCGTTGGAATACCACTCAGACCTTCCTTGTTGGAGATATCCTCAATCTTTTTCTTGGCCTGAATGACCAAATCCAGAGCCGTTTCACTGGACTTCTTAATATTCCCCTGGGTCACTTCATAAAGCTTCGCCTCGGCTTTATCCAACAGATCGAAAACATCTTTAGTTTCGTCGTAGGCATCTTCAATAATTTCACTTGATATTTTAATTAAGCTCCGTTGGATGAATTTTTGTAAAATGATTCTGGCATGGAACTCAATATGGGCAGAAGAAGAGACTTTTTGGGTCAAAGAAATCAGATAAAAGTCACCCCCGCACAATTCCAATTTCGAATTTTTCTTTAATTGGCTCGAAACGGTTAATAAATCGATGGGTTCGCTATTTTCGAACAATTGGAAAATGGCTTCAAAAATATGTTGGTGGGCTTCCTTGTAAAACGCATCGGGACTTAGAATATCTATAACCTCATCGACACCTTTCTTATCAATCATCATGGCTCCCAACACAACTTCCTCTAAATCAAGTGCTTGTGGAGGTAATTTCCCTTTTTCTAAATTGATAAGCGTGCTCTTATCAACTTTAAAGCCTTGCATTGGGTTGGGTTGTTTCATAACTACGAAAGTAACTAAAAAGACGGTTTATTAGCCGAATTGCGATTTTCTGTTGTTAACCGGTAATTAACAATTGAACTGTTAACAACTTAAAAATATTGTGAATAAGCATAAAAAAATCTGAAATAAAACCTTCAGATTTTTATTAAAGTATGATTTTAAAAGGATTACCCTTTAAAGACCCCCATGTTGGAATATTTTTCCATGCGCTGGGACACCAAATCTTTTGGTGATAAGTTTTTAAACTCGTCGTAAGATTTTACGATGGCATGGCTAACTAATTTAAAGGTCTTTTCCCGATCTCTATGGGCGCCTCCCAATGGTTCTTTAATAATATCATCCACCAATTTCAATTTCTTCATATCGGCGGCCGTTAGTTTCAGTGCTTCAGCGGCCCGTTCCTTATACTCCCAGCTGCGCCACAGAATGGAGGAACAGGATTCGGGAGATATTACGGAATACCAGGTATTTTCCAACATCAACACTTTATCACCGACACCAATCCCGAGTGCCCCTCCCGAGGCGCCTTCTCCAATAATCACCGTGATGATGGGTACCTTTAGGCGGGTCATTTCCAGAATATTTCTGGCGATCGCCTCCCCCTGTCCGCGCTCCTCGGCTTCCAGTCCCGGATAAGCCCCGGGGGTATCCAGGATGGTCACCACGGGAATCCCGAATTTCTCGGCCGATTTCATTAAGCGCAAGGCCTTGCGATACCCTTCCGGATTGGCCATACCAAAATTCCGATATTGCCTCGTTTTGGTATTATACCCCTTTTGCTGACCGATGAACATAAAACTTTGATCGCCAATTTTTCCCAATCCGCCAATCATGGCCTTATCGTCCCTAAAATTTCGATCCCCATGCAACTCTAAAAAGGTACTCCCGCAAATGGCTCTGATATAATCCATGGTATAGGGGCGATCCGGGTGACGCGACAGCTGAACGCGCTGCCATGGTGTTAATTTTTTATAGATCTCCTTTCGCGCTTCTCGTAACTTTTTTTCAATCTGCTTGCAGGTTTCAGTCACATCCACTTCACTCTCTTCCCCAATTATCTTGCACTTCTGCAATTGTTCCTCAAGGTCCTTTATGGGAAGTTCAAACTCTAAATATTCCATGAAATCTTTAGTTTTAGTTAGCCTACAAATATAAAAACTTTAATCGTCTTAACTCATGAAGTCCGTTTTCTTTTTAGGGCTTTGGTATTTTTTATAATCCCGTTCAAAAGCACCGTCGCTATAATAATGGTGGCCCCATAATAAAACGAATTGCTCATCTGTTCCTTCTGAGGGAATAACATTACGGCCATTATTATGCCGTAAAGCGGTTCTAAATTATAGGTTAAAACCACCGTATAAGGGCTAATGAGTTTCATGACATGCACCGCGGCAATAAAGGCATAGGCCGTACATACGGACGCCAATATAAACAGATACCCGAAATCGGACAGGCGCAATGAAAAGAAGCTCAGTGAAAAGCCGCCTTTAAAAATGAGAATAAAAAGGGTAATGAACAAGACACCACTAACAAACTCGTAAAACGAAATAACGGTAGCCGTATGCTGCTTTAAGAACGTGCCGTTCAAAACGGCGAATAAGGAGGATAGGAACGCCGAAATAATCCCTAAAATAATGCCGGTAAGATAGCGCATCTCACTTTGGGTAACAATATAGACCCCAATAACGACCACCAGACCGAATACGATTTCATACCAGATCACCTTCCGCCTGTAAATGACAGGTTCGATAAAGGACGCAAAAAAGGCCCCGGTGGAAAACATGGCCAACGCTATGGACACATTTGCCGCATCTATGGCTCCAAAAAAGGTAATCCAGTGCAGGGCAATAATTATTCCGGCAACCGTATATCGCAAGATGGCCTTTGGCGGAATTCTTAACCGTATGCCGGCCACTTTTACATAGGCCAAAATCAAAATGGAAGCCATGGCCATCCGAAACCAAACCAATGGGACGGCCGAAATTGAAATAACTTCTCCCAAAATAGCTGTAAAACCGGCAACAAACACCAAGAAATGGAGGTGCAGATAGTTTTTGAGTTTAGCGTTTGGCATTTTTAAGAAGATAAACGGCTAAAATACCGAAAATGACATTAGGAAACCATACGGCAATGACCGGAGGAAAATCAGATTGTTCAGCCATGACGCCGAAGATCTTGTCGAAAAATACGAATACCATGGCAATACAAATCCCAACCGCCAGATTGACCCCCATACCCCCGCGTCGCTTTATGGAGGACACCGCCACCGCTATTATGGTCAGAATGAATACGGATACCGGCAAGCTCCATTTTCGATATTTTACCAGCTTATATCTCCCGATATTGGAAGACCCCCTGAGCTCTTCCTTTTTAATAAATTCATTCAGCTCCGGATAACTTAAGGTCTCCGCGATATAAATTACAGGGGTTAAATCGTCCACATCAAAGGAAAACAGGGTATCCTTTCGCTTCACCTCTTCTATAACATCTTCAACTTCACCGATCTTCCGCTTTACATAATTGGTGAGCAGGTAGGTGGAGTCTTTTTCAACATAGGTAATGGTACTTGCGTTGATTTTGTAAATCAGTTTATTATTTTCAAAGTGCTCGAAAGTAAAGTCATAACCCCGTTTGTTCTTAACATCAAATCGACTTACATAAATGATATCGTTATCGTTTATCTGTCGGTACACATTGGTGTTTTCAACAGCACTCCTCCCCTTTTTTAAATACTTGTAGCTAAAATCATTAAAGCCCTCACTGGCCTTTGGTGCAAGGTACAGCCCCAAAACAATGGCCAATAGGGCCACAAAAAAGGCACCGATCAAATAGGGCCTTAAAAATCGTGTAAAGGACACGCCGGAGCTTAAAAAGGCAATGACCTCCGTATTGTTTGCCAATTTCGAGGTAAACCAGATGACCGACAAAAACAAAAACAGCGGAAATAACAGGTGAGCGAAATAAATGGTAAAGTCCAAAAAGTAAAGCATGACTTCACCAAATGGCACTTCATTTTCTAAGATCCGGCCAATCTTTTCGGCGAGATGCACCGTTATTCCAATAGGAATAAACAACAGGAGCATCATAAAAAATGTGAACAGATATCGCTTTAATATGTACCAATCCAGTATCTTCATTGTTGTTGACGCTCATGGAGCGCAGCACTATTGGAATTAAATTTTAACACTTACCCCGTGATAAACGCATGGTTTACCGTATCCATTCATGGCTCTACAAACGCTTATCCATTTGTGTTACCATACTATTTTTCCAGGACCTGAAATCTCCTGCTAATATATGTTTTCTGGCTTCTCTAACCAACCATAAATAAAACCCTAAATTGTGAATGGTCGCAATTTGTTTGCCTAACAACTCATTAACCGAAAACAAGTGCTTTAAATATGCTTTGGTGTAATCGGTATCCACAAAAGTGATGCCCATCTCATCAATGGGAGAAAAATCGTCCACCCATTTTTTGTTCTTGATGTTTATCGTCCCATGGGCCGTAAACAGCATCCCGTTTCTGGCATTTCGGGTTGGCATCACACAGTCGAACATATCAATGCCCAGAGCGATGTTCTCCAAAATATTTATCGGGGTACCCACACCCATGAGGTAACGGGGTTTATCCTCTGGTAAAATATGACATACCACATCGGTCATGGCATACATGTCTTCTGCGGGTTCGCCTACCGACAATCCTCCAATGGCATTCCCAAACGCTCCCGCATTTGCGATATATTCTGCCGATTGCTCGCGTAAATCCTTATAGGTACTCCCTTGCACAATAGGAAAAAAGGCCTGGTCGTAGCCGTACTTTACCGGAACCTTTTTTAATTGATCGATACACCTGTCCAGCCAACGGTGTGTCATGTGCATGGAACGCCTGGCATACTGATAATCGCAAGGATAGGGTGTGCATTCATCAAAGGCCATAATAATATCGGCTCCTATGCTACGCTGAATGTCCATCACATTTTCCGGGGTAAAAACGTGATAACTCCCATCAATATGGGATTTGAACTTAACCCCTTCCTCTTTTATTTTTCGGTTGGCAGATAAGGAATAGACCTGATAGCCTCCCGAATCCGTCAGGATATTTCTGTCCCAATTCATGAATTGGTGCAGTCCACCGGCCTTTTCCAAAATTGGGGTTTGGGGTCTTAAATACAAATGATAGGTGTTCCCTAAGATAATATCGGGATTAATGTCATTCTTAAGTTCTCTCTGATGCACGCCTTTTACCGATGCCACAGTTCCTACCGGCATAAAAATGGGGGTTTCAATACTCCCGTGATCGGTGGTTATCGTACCTGCCCTCGCCTTGCTTTCTGGATCGGTCTTAAGTAATTCGAATTTCATATGTTTAATTCTCCCGGGGCAACAAACCTACATATTTTATCCCAAAAAATATAAACATATTCGCTCTAGTTCAGCCTTTGGGTAAAATCGGCTGAAGGTTCACCCCTTTGGAACCCCTTCGTTAGAACCCATGTGGCGAAAACAGCTTGATGTCCCTACCTTAAGTATATCCCATATACCAAAATTTATGGGGGCTCTACATGCTTTTGGTGCTCATGGCAAGGTGCTCAGCGCCTGAAGAGGCCCTCAATTAAAAACCAAAAAAGGAAAATAAAACCGCTTTGGCAGCGTTTTTGATTAATGACAAACCTAAATCTTAAAACTTTGTATTATGAACAGATTATTTTTGATTCCCGTACTAGCCATGCTCATGGTTACCGGTGTACACGCACAAACGGCCACCGGTTTCGGATTAAAAGGAGGCTTAAACTACAATGCCAATGGCAAGTATTTTGAATCCATAAGCAACAATGCCAAAAACCCGGATAGAAATATTGGCTATCACCTGGGCATTTTCGGTAAAATCGGGAATCAGGTGTATTTTAAACCCGAGCTGATTTACACCAGTACGAAAAGTGACTATGATAACGATACCTTTAAAATGGAAAAATTGGATGCGCCGCTTCTGGTGGGTATCAAGGTACTTGGCCCTATAAGTGTCTTTGGAGGCCCAGCGTTTCAATATATCCTGGATACCGAATACGACGGCATTTCCATTAACGACATTGAAAATGATTTTACACTGGGTTTAAATTTCGGAATTGGACTCAATTTCAAACGCCTGGGTATCGACCTGCGCTACGAAAGGGGTTTTAGCGACAATGAGGCCCAATTTTTTATAGACGAACTATCCACCAATCCGGACCGCCTGGATACCCGCCCCGACCAGCTTATTTTAAGTTTGTCCTTTATCCTTTAAACGGAAACCCGTTTCATTTTAGAATCAGGGGATCTCAATAGGAAACCTTTTGAGATCCCTGTTTTAATGCCCGGTTGCCTTCCCGGCCCCACTGGGAATTCTAATTTTTTCCACCATATTTTGTACCCGTTTTGGGGGTTTCGGAGTCAAGGTCATAATGCTAATGGACACGATAAAATTAAGCAGCATGGCCACCGTACCGAACCCTTCCGGGGAAATGCCAAACCACCATTCGCTTTGGTCCGGTAAGGTCTCATCAAACCACCCTAATTTGTATTTGATCATATACAACAACATGGAAACGATACCGGCCACCATACCGGCAATGGCCCCTTCCTTATTCATACGTTTATAGAAAATCCCCAAAATGATGGCCGGAAAAAATGAGGCCGCGGCCAGGCCAAAGGCCAAAGCCACTACGGCTGCCACAAATCCCGGGGGGTTGATGCCAAAGTAACCCGCAACACATACCGCACCCACAGCCGAAAGGCGAGCGGCTATCAATTCCCCTTTTTCGGATATTTTAGGGTTGATTATCTTTTTAACCAAATCATGGGATACCGATGCCGAGATGACCAGCAACAATCCTGCAGCCGTAGATAAGGCTGCCGCCAATCCTCCTGCAGCGACCAAGGCGATAACCCAATTGGGTAACTTTGCAATTTCCGGATTGGCCAATACCATGATGTCCCGGTCCACCACCAATTCATTGGCAGTGTCATCGGCCAGGTATTGGATATGGCCGTCATTATTCTTATCGTTAAAGGTGATCAAACCGGTGGTTTCCCATTTTTTAAACCAATCCGGAACGCCGGCGTAGGGTTTATCGGAAACCGTTTCGATCATATTGGTTCTTGCAAAAACAGCCACTGCCGGTGCTGTGGTATAGAGAATCACGATCAATAAAAGGGCGATACCCGCCGATTTACGGGCGTCCTTGACCCGTTTCACCGTAAAAAACCTCACAATCACATGCGGCAGGCCTGCCGTGCCGACCATTAAGGCCAGGGTAATGGCAAACACATCGATCATGGATTTGGAACCCTCGGTATAGGCGTTAAAACCAAGCTCCGTACTTAAACCATCCAGCTTATCCAAAAGATAGGTGCCCGAACCATCGGCCAGCTCACTACCAAAACCCAATTGGGGAACGGGGTTTCCGGTCATTTGTATGGAAATGAAAATGGCAGGGACCATGAAGGCAAAAATGAGGACACAATATTGGGCTACCTGGGTATAGGTAATGCCTTTCATCCCTCCTAAAACGGCATAGAACAACACGATAAACATCCCAATAATAACCCCGGTGTTGATATCCACCTCGAGAAATCGGGAGAATACGATACCTACCCCTCGCATCTGCCCTGCCACATAGGTGAAGGATACCAGCAGGGCACAAAATATGGCCACAAGTCGTGCCGTTTTAGAGTAATACCGATCCCCAATAAAATCGGGAACCGTAAATTTTCCAAACTTTCGTAAATAGGGTGCCAACAACAAGGCCAGCAACACATAGCCTCCGGTCCACCCCATGAGATAAACGGCCCCGTCGTAACCGGCAAAAGAAATGATCCCGGCCATGGAAATAAAGGAGGCCGCACTCATCCAATCGGCAGCCGTAGCCATCCCATTGGCCAGTGGGGACACACCGCCACCGTCAACGTAAAAATCTTTGGTGGAATTGGCACGAGACCATATGGCAATACCGATATAGAGCGTAAAGGTCAATCCAACGAGGATATAGGTCCACTCCTGAACCCCGATTCCTTCCAAAACAATCATACTACTCATCATATCCATATTTTTTATCCAGGGTATTCATGAGCCGAACATATACAAAGATGAGGATGACAAAGACGTACATGGCCCCCTGCTGTGCGAACCAAAAGCCCAGTTTAAAACCTGCGATCTTAAATTGATTGAGTTCGTCCTTAAACAATATGCCCGCACCGAAGGACACCAGGAACCAAATGGCCAATAACAGCAGCACATATTTAATGTTTTCACGCCAATAGGCACTGGCTTTGATCTTTTCGTTTTTATCCATGTTCTAATCGTTTAGTTTATCGGTTTGTGACAGTATTACGGTATTTAAAATCCGGGATTTGTCCTTCCTACAACGCCGTTTTTTTCTTGCTACAGGTATCAAATATAATTTTTTGTTGGTAATTCTATTGATTTTATAGGAATTTGTTCCATCATGTGTTGGCATTCATGCGCCGAAAATACGCCTTGATTTCTTTGGTCACCCGGGGCGCCATAATCAATGTGGCCGTCATGGTTGGAATGGCCATCAAGGCAAAAAACCCATCGATCAGGTTAATCATCATGGACAAGGTCGTGGTTGCCCCTAAGACGATACTCACAATGTAAATGTAATTGTAGTAATGCTTATGGCGATCCCCAAAGAGAAATGACATGCACTTGGTCCCGTAGTAGGCATAGGAGAACAAGGATGACAAACTAAAAACGGCAATGCATACTAACAGCACGTAGGTCCCAAAATCGGGCATGGCATCGGCAAATGCCGAAGCCGTTAGACTCACCCCGTTGGCATCGGTAGTTTCCCAGACACCGGTTACCAAAATAGCCAGTGCGGTAAGGGTACACACCACCAGGGTATCTATGGCCGGGCCCAACATGGCTACCAGGCCTTCCCGTATGGGCTCATTGGTTTTGGCTGCCCCATGGGCCATGGGCGCCGTACCTATACCGGCTTCATTGGAAAAGGTCCCACGGCGAATGCCCAACAGGATGATGCCACCCAGGGATCCGCCTAAAAAACAATCCGCCTTAAAGAGACTGCCATCGAAGGCATCCTCAAAAATTAAGGCCATATAATAGGGGATCACGTCCATGTTCTTCACTAATATCACAAGTACGGAAACAAAATACAACACTACCATGGCCGGTACCAGTTTGGAAGCCGTTCGGCTAATGCGTTTCAGGCCACCCAGAATGACCACCCCTGTTAGGACCACCAGTACCAATCCAATAATGATATTGGTTTTAAATCCTACCGCAATACCCCGGGGTTCCAATAAAATATCATTGATGGCCTGGGTCATTTGGTTGACGTTAAATATGGGCAGGGCCCCCACCAGTCCGCAAACACTAAACAGGACTGCAAGCGGTTTCCACGCTTTTCCCAAACCTTCTACGATGAAATACATGGGTCCGCCCTGCAATACGCCGGCCCCGTCCTTTCCGCGATACATGATGGCCAGTGCCGATGTAAAAAATTTAGTGGACATCCCTATAATGGCACTGATCCACATCCAAAAAATGGCCCCCGGTCCCCCAATAGAAATCGCAACGGCCACCCCCGCGATGTTGCCCATACCCACGGTAGCCGACAAAGCCGTGGTTAAGGCTTGAAAATGACTGATTTGTCCGGAATCATTGGGATTGTCGTATTTTCCTCGTAATACCTGTAGGGCGTGACCCAAATAACGAAAGGGTAAAAACCGTGACAGGAGCAACAGATATAAGCCACCACCCACTAAAAGTATCAGTAAGGGTAAGCCCCAAACAAACGATGAAAAATCCCTGAGGAATTGCTCCATAAATCGACTATGATCTGCAAATATTTTATAAATATATCATTTTAGCCCAGTAAATTTTAAAATAATTCGAAGTATCTTTAGCCTGACCAAAACCATTATTTTGCAAACCATCAGGTTGTATTTTATAGATACGGTAAGAGCATTTGCTATTTTGATGATGCTCCAGGGTCATTTTATCGACACCTTAATCCATCCGGGTTTCAGGGACCCTTCAAATGCCCTTTATAGGGTTTGGTTATATTTTAGGGGCATCACCGCACCGACCTTTTTTACCATATCGGGATTGGTATTTATGTATCTGTTATTGAGAGCCTACGCCAAGGGAGACGATGCCCCCAGAATCCGTAAAGGCCTCTCCCGGGGGATATTGCTGATTGGTATCGGGTATAGTTTACGCATTAATGTGTTCAACTGGTTAACGGGACATTTCAACACTAATTTTTTGGCCGTTGATGTATTGCAATGTATCGGCCTGTCCCTTATCCTTTTGGTGGGCCTCCACCTCATCCTGAAACGGCACAGCTATGTCCTATCCACTGTTTTGGCTATTTTCGGTACGGCCTGCTTTGTAACGGAACCCTTATATCGGCATTTAGCCGTCCCCGCCCTCCCCCTGTTCCTTGAAAATTATCTGAGCAAAGCCCATGGTTCGGTATTTACCATTTTACCCTGGCTGGGTTATACGGCCTACGGGGCCTGGTTGGCAACGGTGTTCTTCAGGCATGTCCACAGGCCAAAGTTCAAGTTGTTGACCATACTCACCTTTTTGGGTGTGGGCCTTTTGCTGATCCACTGTTCCTCGTGGTTTCTCATACAACTGTACCACGCCACCGATGTGGAGCTCCTAAAAGCTTCGGCCAACTATAATTACCTCTTTACCCGTTTTGGCAATGTTTTGGTACTGTTTGCACTGTTCTACACCTTTGAGCGGTTTTTGAAGCAGTCCCTGATCACTAAAATCGGACAGAAGACCTTATCCATTTACGTCATTCATTTCATCCTTATTTATGGCAGCTATACCGGTTACGGTTTAAAACGTTATTTTAGTCAATCCTTAACGCCTGCAGAAGCGATTATAGGGGCCCTTGGTTTTATCGTTCTGGTATGCCTTATCGCCTTCCATTATGCAAAGACCAATGCGTTCCTTTACGGATTTTTTGGAAGGTTGTTTGGAAAACTAAGGAAATTGTTCCAACTTATACGCCCCTCTGTCAAATGATCGATACCCCACAACAAAGCGCAACCGCATATGGCCTATGACGAATTTTTAGCCGATAGGATACGACGGCAACTCAAAGAGAAACACATTATTTTTACGGAATTAAAAATGATGGGAGGCCTTTGTTTTAAAGTGGACCACAAAATGCTATGCGGACTGCTCACGGCCAAAAACACCGGCGACAGTCTCCTTATGGCCCGAATTGGGGAAGCCGCCTATGAAGCCGCATTGCGTAAACCTGAATGTCTGCCCATGGATTTTACCGGTCGCCCCATGCGCGGCTATATTTATGTGACCCCTGCAGGATTGGATACCGACACCGATTTAGACTATTGGCTGGATCTGTGCCTGGCCTTTAACCCCATGGCCAAAGCCAGTAAAAAGAAACCGAAAACACAAACATCATGATACCGTTAAGAACACGCCTTGTATTTATTTGTATTGCGGGAGCCCTTCTGGGGTCCTGCCAATCCGAGCCCCCTAAGAGCCCTTTTGCGATCATGGCCTATTATGTCCCGTCCCGGGACTATACCCCTGAGGACATCCCCTTTGAAAAATTAACCCATATCCTGTTTTCCTTTACCGAGGTGATCGATAACAAAATGCAGTTTAAACATGAGCGCTATGATGAGGAATTGAAAAAACTGGTGGCCTATAAAAAGACCCATCCCCATCTTAAGGTGATGATCGCCTGTGGTGGCTGGGGTGGCAGTGGTGGTTTTTCCGATATGGCCAACGATCCGGAATTACGACAAGGCTTTGTACAAAGTACGGTGGCCTTTATAAACCAATACGACCTGGATGGCGTGGATATAGACTGGGAATATCCCGGCCTGGAAGGTGCCGGTAATGTGCATCGGCCTGCCGACAAAGAAAATTTTACGGCCCTAATGAAGGAACTTCGTGAGGCCATGGACACTCTGGACCGACCCATGACCTTAACCTTTGCCTCAGCAGGATGGGAGCGCTATTATGAGCATGTCGAAACTCCAGAGGTCATGAAATACGCCGATTACATGAATATCATGACCTACGATTTCGCAACGGGGGGGTCGCCGATTACCAGCCACCACACCAATTTAAGTCCGTATCATTCCGATCATCCCGACCTGAAACAACGCTCGGCCAAAGCCATTGTCGCCTATTGCGAGAGCCTTGGTGTAAAACCGGAGCAGCTGGTTATCGGGGCCGCCTTTTACGGTCGCGGTTGGCAAGGGGTACCCCCGGAAAACCACGGATTGTTCCAGCCCAATACCGGAGTATGGCAAGGCTGGGCCAATTTTCGCGGTCTCCAGGCCAACCAGGAAAATAAAAACGGATTTGTAAAGTACTGGGATAGTACGGCCCAGGCCCCCTTTCTGTACCATGCCCGGGACAGTATCTTTATTTCATACGACGACACGACCTCAGTACGTTTAAAAACGGCCTATGCCAGGTCCGGGAAACTGGGCGGGATCATGTTCTGGCAACTGACTTCAGACAGCAAGACGGAGGGTTTGCTGGATGCCATTTACGAGGAGGCCCAGGCACCATAGGATGCAGCCTAAACCCAAACGCCCTTAACATGAGGGTCGGTTTCGGCCTGAGGCCCGTTTCCTCATGACCGGCCCCGGGACCCCAACATGACAGCCATGCTCCTGCCATAAAATTCGAAAAAATCGTTCGGAACACCAGTGTTTACAGGGCCTAAGAAGGATGCTTAGAGAATTAATTTCTTTGCTTAGAAAAATATTTTTTTTGCCTAGAAGTTTTCCATTTTCTGCTTAGAAAAATAAATTTTCCAAGCAGAAAATTTGAATTCTTTCGCAGGGATTTTTTAAGGCCATGGACAGGGCCGAAAACAGGAGTTTCAAACTGTTCTTTGGTGACTCCCGGAGTCTAAAAAGTGGATGCATCCTGTGAATTATTCATCTTTTTTAATTACCTTTTGGAACCCATTGCATTGGTGATACCGATGTCTACCCTCTCAGGCTTAGCCTCTTTAAAGCTGTAGACTATGAATCCTCACCAACCCTGGTCCAGAAGACGCTTTAGCAAGGCTGTTGTTTTTGCCCAATGCCTGTTGGCTTCGGGCACCCTGACCCTCCCCCTGGCCTGCACCACCACCAAAAAATCCAAATCCGATCCCCCCCTGGATGCGGCCCAACAAGAGACCTTGTCATGGGCCATGGATGAACTTATTCCCGCCAGTCATGACATGCCCTCGGCATCCCAGGTGGGCGGCGTCGCCTATATCATGACCCTTATAGAGGAACTGCCGGAGCTGGCGCCCCTGTTTGAGGGGCTTATTGCCCGGATCGATGAGGCCTCCCGCTATCAGTTTTCCAAAATGGGTTCCCCCGAACGGGTTACCGTTTTAAAGGCTCTGGAGGAGCAACACCCCGATGTATTCAAGGTTCTTAAGGACTTTACCTATGAAAGCTATTACACCAATGAAAGCGTATTTCCCTTAATTGGTTACGAACCCCATCCCACGGGATCCACCGGCCCTAAAATGGAGCCTTTCGATGACGCCCTGTTGGATCGTGTGAAGCAATCCGCACCCTTCTATACCAAAATCTGAAGTCATGAAGCAAGATCCCGTTGATGTACTGGTGATAGGTGCCGGGGCGGCCGGAGCGGCCCTGTCGTGGCGATTAACCGAAAAGGGAGCCAAGGTGGTTTGTTTGGAGCAGGGCGGCTGGGTAGACCCCGCCACCTTTCCCTCTCTAAATTCCAATTACGAAACCCAGCTTATGAGGGATGGGGACTTCAGTTTGAGTCCGAATATGCGCAAGCGGCCGGAGGACTATCCTGTAACGAGTCATGGCGAGCATCCGCCCTTTATCATGATGTTTAATGCCGTTGGGGGCTCCACCATCCATTGGCAGGGCATTTTCCCCAGGTTCCATCCCTCCGATTTTAAAGTCAGAACCCTGGATGGGGTTGCCGACGACTGGCCCCTGACCTACCGGGAATTGGAGCCCTATTATAACCTGAACGACATGATGATCGGCGTTTCAGGACTTTCCGGGGATCCGGCCAATCCCCCCAGACCGCCACGGCCCACTCCGCCGCTGCCCATCGGTAAGATGGGTCACACCCTGGTAAAGGGTTTTGAGAAGCTCAACTGGCACTGGTGGGTGAGCGACCAGGGTATTATCTCCAAAGCCTATAAGAACCGGAACCCCTGCATGCTCCATGGAAAATGCATGTTTGGCTGTCCCATGGGCGCCAAGGTAACGACCGACCGCACCTACTGGCCCCTGGCCATAGACCGGGGTGCCGTGATCAGGACCTGGTCCAGGGTCAAGGAGATTACAGTAGACCGAAATGGTCGGGCCAGGGGCGCTATCTATTTTGATAAGGCGGGACAGATCCATGAGATCCGGGCCAAGGTGGTGGTGGTATGTTGTAACGGCATTGGAAGCCCACGCCTCTTATTGAATTCCAGGTCGTCCTTATTTCCGGACGGGCTGGGCAATACCCAGGGCCTGGTGGGCACCCATTTTATGGTGCACCCCAACCTGTTCGTCCATGGTATCTTTGAAGAGGCTATGGATGGGCATATTGGCCCCATGGGCAGTCCGCTGTACAGTCAGCAGTTTTATGAAACCGACGAGCGGCGCGGCTTTAAACGGGGGTATATGCTCTACGGGGAGCGGACCTTCGGGCCCTTGAGTCAGACCTCCAACATCCCCTGGGGGGCCCAGCACCATAAGGCTTTTCGCGAACAATTTCCGCATCAGGTGGGACTCACCGTGTTGGTAGACGATCTGCCCGAGCCCGGCAATACGGTGGCACTGGATGATACGGTTGTGGATTCCAATGGCATTGCCGCGGCCAAAGTGACCTATGCGCTCTCCGAAAATTCGAAGAACATGCTGGCACATGCCGCGAAAAAGGCCACGGAATTACTGGAGGCTGCGGGCGCGATATCCGTCCATGTCCCGCCCCCTTCGAATATGGCCCATTTAATGGGCACGGTCCGGATGGGCACCACAGAACGCCATTCGGTGGTGAACAGGGACCACCAGGTGCACAGTGTGCCCAATCTGTTTGTGGTGGATGGCAGTTCGTTCACGACGGGGGCGGGAGTCAATCCCACCTCTACAATCATGGCTTTGGCCTTACGGGCAGCCGATAGGATCTGGGACCGCCGAATGGCATGGCATGGATAGGGACCGTCAGGCGCCTTTACCACAGGGATGAGCCTATACGGCACCGGGGGAATCCCGGTGTTGCAGCATACCATTATTTTTTTCTTACAACAAAAAGTAGTCTTTATTAGCAAGGAAGTGTTATATTTCATAAGTCTTTGTACCCATCGCCATTGGGTGTAAAGTATTTTGGATAGTCAAAAACATGAACCTCCTTTACCATTATTCCACATCCAATTTTATCCTTGATATAAATGTTATAGCTTCCAGAATTTAAGTTTTTGAAGATTGCACTATTCTGATAATTGACACCATCCAAGGAATATTCATAATTCCCTACTCCATTAACCCTTACCTCTATAGAATTATTGAATATCGTCCAATCCATCTTGCTTATATTTACGTTATCAGGGCGTCCGGACATGATAACTTTAATATTTTTAGAAGCGGAACACTCCCCATCAAAAACGGTTAGTGAGTAGACACCGGGAGTATTCACCATAATCTCAGGTGCAGTTTCGCCAGTGGACCATAAATAAGAATCATGTAAACTGTTTACATAAATTTTCTCCTCTTCACCCGCACATATGGTCCAAGTATTCGCCATATCAATAACAGGATTTTCAAAAACTTCTAAGGAATAGGATAAAAAATAGGTGTTATATCCGGATTGTATTTTCACTTTTATTTCAAATGTCCCTGTGGTAACAAATTGATGTTCCGGTTCCAATTCCCCAGAGGTGGTACCATCCCCAAAATCCCAATGCACCTCATCCAGGGGTAAATCTGTACTTATACCAAAAACACTCATTTCTCCTAAACAAACATTTTCACATTCAATAGAGCCTATAAATGAAGATTGCACAAAAGGCGGAAGCCCATAGACTGCAAGCCCCTCATTGAGATCCGTTCCCTTATTTACATAATTACAACCTAAGCCCAAGACATTGGGTTTCTCAATATAGTCTAAAAAAGAGGTTAACCCATTGGATATATATATCCTTCCATCTATTGCCAATTGAATACCCGATAAAAGTTCTTGCCCTTCATACAACAGTAAAACAGAATCGATTATAGCCGTTTTTTTAAAATTGTGTAAATCCATTTGGTAAAGTAAACTAGAAAAGTCAATCAAATCCAAATCTGTCACGTACAGCAAATTACCATCAGGTGAAAATTCAATTCCATAAGCGCCATTACGAGGGCCTTTTCTAAAAATTTCATCCAACAAAATCGGATTTGACACCATTCCCGTTCTCGTATCAAAATCAAATACTTCGACGGTACTATTGATATGCCATTTAGCTAAAGCCAGTTTTTTACCATTTGGAGCTATTTTAAGATATCCAATACTATTTTTAACTTCACCTCCATGAAAACTGCCAACTTTTGAAACAACGGGGACTTGAACTACTCCGGAGTCGTTAACCTCGAAAACCAGAAAGTCATCACCATTCCAAGTATGTGATGCTACCCAAAAATCGCTTCCATTGGCATGCCTAACTGCTGAAATTTTTTCAGTAGAAGGCCCCATTAGAAAAATATTTTTCAACAAAGTTATGTCTCCTAATCCATTATTCAGTTCCATATTAACCTCCGTATATCTTAAGCCGGCTGATTGAGCTGCATTTGCCACAGTGAATATATAGTATATACTTTTTGAGTCCGGCTTAGGAACTATTATGGCTGACTGCGTACTTGATATATTACCCAAAAGGCCTTTCCCGTTAGGCATAACGCAATGGTTTCTATCCCAAACTGTAACGCCATCAGTATAAAAGAGAAGTTCTCCTTTGTTATTGGATATCGTGGCACACCCCTCGTTTGTCCTTAATTTCCCATCAGAAAGTGGGTTCACTTCTGTTTCACTGAAACTTAATCCGGCATGGTATCCAAAATACCAATTGGCGGATTCCATTTGACCCCAAGAACTATTTGATAAAAACACAAGACATGTAACCAGCAGATGTGATATTTTTTTTGTGTTTTTCATTACAATAAGTGCTTTTTATGCATTACCTGCTTTAAAATAGGCGCATTACGAATAGTTTCTTTACTCAAATCGAAAAAGTCAAGCGTAAACAGTTTAAAGGCTGTGTAGCCCCCAATGAGATTCCAACATTTCCATTCTCTATTCCGTAATTCGTCATTTCTGATGACTTTTTAATTTTCATAATGTGGTCTTGCATCTAAGAAAAAGAAAATATCCAAGACTAAAATAATTGTGACATAGTTCACCATACTCTTACCATTTAGCACGTCTATTCTATCGTTACATTTTTATGCACTATCGGTAAATATGGCGTTGAAACATTCAATTCGATTTCTCCTTTATCTTTAGTTGCTCTTAGGTAAATTGTTGCCCTTCCATCCAAAAGTCTATGCTTATTGTCTGTATAGTTCTCTGCCACATTGCCTGATGCATTTTCAATGCCTAAAAGTTCTCCGTCTTCTCTAACAATGCAGGTAATTTCATTATCCGCTTTTTTGGCTAAATTCCCGTTGGCATCTATGGCTCTGACTTCAATAATAGCAACATCGTTTTTAGATTTTAACCTGGCCTGTTTTATTTCTAATTCTAAATATTCAGGTCGATATGTAGTTTGTATTGTCTTTGAAACCATTTCAACATCATCCCTATAACCTACTGCCTTCAATTCTCCTTTTATGAAAGGGACATCCCAATACACTATGCCCGTTTCATCATCATACTCCCGGTTTTTCCCTATTTGCTCTCCATTTAAATACAAAGACACCTTCTCTGTATTGGTATAACACACCACCCTTATGAGATCACCATCTTTATAGTCCCAAACATCTGGTGCATCAATTGCTAATCCATTGTTGGTACTTACGGGGTAGGTTCCAATATAAACCATTGGATTTTCAGCCCATAAGGATTGTCTAAAATAGCCTATGGGCTTTATATTGCCAGCAAAATCTAACAATCCTGATTCAAACCCTCTGGACGGCCAGGCATGTGCTTCTCCCAGATAATCAATGCCTGTCCAGATAAATTGTCCGAAAATAAAATCTTTATCTCTTACAGTTTTCCAGGCATGAAAGTCGTGACGTGTTTCACTTCCATAGAGTATACGGTTGGGGTATTTTGCATGGTCTTCCTCATATCTACTCTCTGTATAATTGTACCCTACAATATCCAATGCTCCGGGATATGCTGTTTCGTTAGACATTAGGACTCCTGCCAAAGCCGCAGTTACAGGTCTGCTGGTATCTATCGATTTTACAATAGGCACTAATTCTTTGGCAATATCGCCTAATCGATCGGCATGAGGGTGATCTTTCAAATAGCCTTTTACAAAATGCTGACTAATAGCCCCAGTTGCTAATACCGGATGACTATAAGGATCATTAGGATAATCTACTTCATTCCCTATACTCCACATAATAATTGACGGATGATTTCTATCACGTTTTACCATGGTTTCTAAATCATGTTTCCCCCATTCTCTGAAATCTTTTGCGGCGCCTTGAAATTGGGGTACGCCATGATTCCAACCCGTTATCCATTTTTTTTTTGGATATTCCCATTCATCAAAGGCCTCGTCCATTACCAACATTCCTAGTTCATCGCATAAATCATACAAATCTGTTGCCTGTGGGTTGTGGCTCGTACGAATTCCATTAGTCCCTAATTCCTTTAATTTTAGAATCCGTTCTCTCCAAACCTCCTTTGGGACGGCAGCCCCTAATACCCCTGCATCATGGTGTAAACATACCCCCTTGATTTTCATCCGGTTCCCATTAAGTGCAAATCCTTTATCTGCATCAAAGTCAATAGAACGAATTCCCACATTGGTTAATGACGTATCCATGATTTTGCTTTCTTGATAGAGTGTTGTTCTCAATTGGTATAAATAGGGATTATTTATACGCCATAGTTCAGGATTGGTTATTTTAAGAATTTGATTTGAACTAACTTTTTTTTCTGAAGTAATTTTTACTTTTTGAGCAGATGTAGCAACTACTTTACCTGTAGCGTCAACAAGTTCTTGCTTCACTTTAAAAGCACCAGAACCTAAAGTACTGGTTAATTGACTTGTTACTTTTATTTCTGCTTTATTCTCCTTTATTTCAGTGGTATAATTAACGCCCCAGAGATCAAAATGTGTTGGTGCTGCAGTAACCAAATGTACATCTCTATAAATTCCAGAACCCGTGTACCATCTGGAGTCTGCATCTTCTTCATGATCCACTCTTACCGCTACCACATTGATTCCTCCATAATTTACATACTCACTTATCTCATATATAAATGACCCATAACCACTTGGTCTTTTCCCTAACCATTTACCATTGATATAAACTTCACTATTTCTATAGACCCCTTCAAAATACAAATACAATCGCTTTCCATCCTTGTCCTCCGGGATATCTAAATTCGTACGATACCACGCTATTCCCCCGGGCAAGTAACCTGTACAACTGGCTTTATCGGGACTTGCAGGAAAGGTTACTGACCAATCATGAGGCACATGAACTTTTTCCCACGTGCTATGATCCAGTGTCTGTCTTCCTCCTAAATGAACATCACCATAATGAAAATACCAGTCGTTTAGAGTTTGTGATTTTCCAAAGCCTTGCCCAAAAACAGGATTGCCAATAGTTAATAGAAGGATTATATATAACCGAGTTACTATTTTAAGGGTTAATTCAAACATTTATTTATAGAATTTATGTTATTGTGTTTATTTGGAGAGCACAATCTTAAATTTGATTGTGAATCAAAAAAAGTCTCATTATTGAAAGATTTCCAGTATTGGTAATTGAACATTATCATAGTTTAACACTGCCTGGTTTTCCCAATGCGTTCCATTATAGGTATCTGGTTTTGGCCGCATATATGCACCAGTTACCCCTCCCCAAATTCCAATTCCTAATCCTTTTGGGTTATCTTCGACTATTTCGTTTATCTTTTCGACGAAATCTCTTTGCCCAACAGGTGTAGCAGGATAAGAAGAAACCAAAAAACGATCTGTTCCTTCTAAAGACGCAAAAGGGTATATGGTTTCCGCTACTACAATTTCCTTGTTCAAGTCACTTGACAACAGGTTAAAATTAAATTGAAAATGTTCTAATTTATTCCCGTGCCAATACGGGTAGTATGACAATGCAATGATGTCATAATCTATATCGTTTAAATCTCTGAAAAAATCTATAGCTCCAATGTGCCCCGCGTAATGGAGCATTATTTTTGCTTCTGGGGAAGTACTTCTTACAGCCTGAACGCCCTCCTGTATCAAGTTTTTAAAAGCGGTTAAATCACTACTATGACCTTCTGGCCATAAAAAACCATTATTCACTTCATTTCCTATTTGTACATAATCTGGTTCAATCTGTGAGATAACCTTAGAGGTGTATTGAAAAACACTATCTTTTAATACCTCTAAACTGAGATTGTCCCAGGCTTTTGGTTTTTCTTGCATTTCTGGATCTGCCCAGGTATCGGAATAATGAATGTCCAACCAGACTTTAATGCCCTTTGCTTTAATTTCATTTGCAAAGGACTTAACCTCAGCTAAGCTTGAATGCTCATTATCGGGAGTATGCCAAAGTCTTAATCTAATGGTATTAAAGCCTGAATTTGATAAAATATCCAAAAAATCCAGTTTCATACCGGATGTATCAAATGTTTCAATGTTAAGTGCTCTTAATTCAGGAACAAAAGAAGCATCTATGGCCTTAATCATGAATCTGTCAGGAGTTGGATCTTCTATATTTGGTAAACCGGTATCTTCGCTATTACTACAGGCTACAAAAGCACATATAACTGTTATTATTAGAACAATTGTTGTTTTCGCCTTTAATTGTTTTGGAGTTTTCATGTTTATTATATTCATTTAATTTTACAAATTCATCACTATCATAAAACTTGAATCACAAGTTTTATTTTAATGCTCTTCCTATTCTAATTCTAAATTAGTTACACGCTATTTCTTTTAATTGATTTTTTCATCTTTTACCCAATAACTCAATGAATCACTTAATAATAAATTTGACTTTTTCACAAAAGAAGATGCAGAGATTTTGAGTTGACTGGAATGTTTATTTGTCTTTAATAAAATGGAAGCAATACCAGCTTTACAGAATACCGGATTTTCTCCTATTAGTTCTGCATCTCCACTTTCTATATGAAACGCGACATCTCCATTGTAATCAGTAACTAATGTTTCTTTTTCATCCACTATACTGGCGTAAACAAAAACCATATCGTTTGTTTCTAATGTCCTTTCATTTAAATCCACAGACAAAAACATTCTATGTTCCTTTTCCGGGGTTTGTACTTCATGCACAGCGACTATCTCGCTATCCAAATAGGCTTTTGCTACTATCTTACCGGCAATAAACTTTTCTAATTGAAAGGTAAAAGGCGGGTGCCTCAGGTTGTCCGAAATCAAATTTTTATCAGGTTTTCTACGTCCTAAACTTGTGCCATTTAAAAACAACTCTACCTCATCGCAATTACTAAAAATCCGTATGTTAAGTGGGCTATCTTTCTTCCATTGATTGGCTATATGAACCATTGGTTGGCCATATGAAGCATCTGGATCTCTTTGACTTTGGAAAAAGTAATAGGCCGGCTTTGGCAATCTAAAAATATCCATGATTCCAGAGGCCTCTAAATCATTTGAATATCCTCTATTATAGTCAAACATCACCCAATACCCATCGGCAAAAGCCGGGGTGCTTAAATTATCATTATGGGCCTCCTGCACATTTGTTGCCTGCTGTAACAAACGTGTTTCACTCACTGTTCGTAATTGCCTACTTGACCTATCCGCTTGCAGCACGTTGTCCCAACTGTCTTGATTGAGTCCTGCATTCATGGCATAATATTCCCAATCCCCATATTCTGATACGTTGTACGGTTTTTTTAATTCTGAATCGTAATGTTCTAAACGATGTTGTCTGGCCTGCAAATAAATGTCGTAACCATAAGGTTGCCATCCGGCGGTAAAACATTGATCTCCCGGGTACTCCTGATGCGCTATAGTATGCAAGGAATCCATAAATGTCTCGGACATCCAAGATTCGTTTAGCGATACTTCCCATGCCAAAACCGATGCATGGTTCCTATCCCTTCTAACCAAATCCCTGGCTGTTTGGAACACGTGCTCCTGAAACCTTTTGTCTTCGCTAAAATACTGCCAGCCCAAAATGGCATCGATAGTTACTATCCCAAGTTCATCGCAAGCGTCCATAAAAGACGGGGCGTGTGGATAATGTGACAATCGCACATAGTCGAATCCTGCTTCCTTGATTTTTTTTGCATCCCTATAATTTGCATTATCCGAGAGTGCGTATCCAATATGAGGATATTCCTGGTGTTTGTTAACGCCTCTTAAAAAGGTCTTTTTACCATTCAAGTAAAAATCTTGCCCAACAAACTTTATCGTCTTGATACCAATCCTTGTAATTTCTTGATCGACCACCATGTCATCAAGTAAAATCTCTGTTTTTAATTGGTAAAGATGAGGTGAGTCCGGGGACCATAACTCTGGATTTTCAACATTTATTCCAAGTACAACCTTTTTATTTTTATTTGATTTTAAAACCTGCTCCTTGCTTTTAACAATAGCAATTATACTATCCTTTTTCAGTACTGTATTTTGTACTCGAAACGATACGCTTTTTTCGTACTTGTTTTTAACGTGGGTTTGAACATTTATTTTAGCCAGATTATCCGACACGAAAGGATATGTAACAAAAATACCACCGCTTGCCGTTTTATTTTCTAAAATGGGATCGGTTATATGTAAACCATCTTTAACTATTAACCAGACATTTCTATGGATGCCTCCGTATGTATTAAAGTCTAACACCTTTAGGGGTTTAGGTCCGGTAATGGGGTTATCCCTATTATCTAAACGTACCTCTACTGTATTTGACCCGTTGAAAATAGCTTGTTCAGTAAAATCTACAACAAAAGGTAAATACCCTCCATGATGTTCCACCAGTTTAACGCCATTTACCCATACCTCTGCAATATTCATGGCACCTTCAAACTTCAACAGTAATTGCTTCCCTTTATGGTATTTTGACAACTTAAAATTCTTTCTGTACCAGCAAATGCCTTGCCATTGGTTATTAACGACTTCCGGTTCTATTCTAGGGGTGTGAGGCAATTCTACCTCCTTCCATTTCTCAATGGCAACAAGTTTTCTAGAAAGTGTATTTATGGAATCCCAATCATTTTCCACTCTAAACGACCAACCATCGTTGAACTTCTTCTTATTTATAAAGGGACTATTCCCTTCACTACATCCGAAAAAAAAGCCCAAAAAAATAGCCAAAATTATATTTCTAAAAATTTTCATTTCTATTTTTTTGATTTTTTTAGATAGTGTATTAATTACGATTCTTCCTATCTTATTTTTAATCATTTGAAAATTTGGGACTTAACTTGGAAGAATTCTCTGTTCTTTTACACTTTATCTATGCCCATTTATAACGTTTTTTATCCTTTAGCCAGGAGAAAATAATCGTTCACCAAACACACTTTTAAAATTAAAATAGAGAGGAAGTAACTCCTCCCTATTTCGTCTTCACAAAAAAAAGCAAACCAAATCCCTACTTAATTAAGTGCGAAGTATCATTATTTATTCCAGAGTAATTACTTTATCGCTTGCGTTAATGGTAAGTACATAGCTTCCGGAAACACCTGTAAATACAATATTAGAATCTCCGCCGCCATCACTTTCAAACCGGTTGTCAATCGAATACCCTAAATCGATAAAATAGTCATAATTGTAAACCGAAGTCCAATCTCCAGCATTTATAGCCGAAGTATCAAAAAATCTGAAACTGTCATTGGACAAATCAAGCGTAGTTTGCCACAGGTCTGGAGATATCTCTGGTAGTTCTGTAGCGTCATTAAAGTTTAAATTCCAACCCCCGGGAGTCGCCCCACCAATAGCCCAAAAAGACTCCGAAGCTGTAAGAATAATTTCCTTCGTGTTGGTATCCAAAGTTAATACGTATATCCCGTCTGTTCCTGTAAACACAAAATTATCGGTGTCTTGACTGCCAATAAATTTACTATCTATGGCATAACCCTGGTCTACATAATATTGATAACTGTTATTTGTGTCCCAACTATCAAACACAGCAAAAAAACGGAAGGATTTTCCATTGTCCACCCCATTAATAAAATAAGCTTTAACGGTATGAATGCCGGCTTCACAAGTGGTTTCTAAGGGAGAAGACCATCCCCAGCCGACATTTTGAAGTGTATCACCAACCAACCATAATGGATCACATGAATCATCCGCTTCAGATACTTCTATTAAAGTAATAATTGTACTCTTTATCTCAGAAAAAATCTCATCTGAACCTGCCCCACCGTTACCTATAGAAGCCTTTACTCTTAGATATACCGTACCCCTATTATTCGGATTCCCATCAATATCTGTTGTTAACGGATCACTATCCAAGCCTAAATCACCCGCTAATCTCAAGAAATCCTTTACTAGGATAACGTAATTGTTAGCGCTTGTTGTTCCTACCAAAATAAATGAGTTAAACGAAGGGTCTGAGGACATCTGAACCTGATAATTAATATTAGTCCCTAAGGTCGTTTCATTCCAGATTATTCGATCGGCAATATTATTTTCTGTTTCCTTAGAAAGTAAATATTCCTCTGAAAGATTGGTTTGTATTTCAATGGTTTCGGAACTCAAATCAGCAATAAAAATTGGGATTTTCTCATCGCAGGAATAAAACATGATTGCAGCCAGTAGAAATACCATTAAATTAGATGTTTTTTTCATTTGTTAATTTTTTTTATTGACACTTTGGGCCGGAACTTATGGTAAAAAAGCCCTATCCCTTAGTCCAAATTGGTAATATGGGTTATTAAAATTTATCTTTTATTCTTTTACAAATTTGATGTGTTTATATCCATAATCAGTGCCTAAAGACAATATATACATCCCTCTTTTCAACATTGAAACATCCACGGAGTTTAAATCGTTCTCAATTGATTTATACACTGATTTTCCAAGAATATTTGTAATTTGATAGGACTTTACCTGGTTCTCTTTTAAATTAGAAATATTCAATCTGCTTTGTACGGGATTAGGGTAGATTGATATTCTATTATAGATGACTTGATCATCGACACCTAAACTTGGAGCAACTATTTCAAAGTTGTCATACGATCCTCCGTACCAGTCCCACCAACCCGTTGGGTCTTCGGTCCACAACCCCGGTTTTCTTAACTCCACGGTAATTCTATAAAACTCATCTCCCGGTAAATCCGCTGATAAAGTGGTTAATACCGGAATACTTAAAACAAGTGTCCCTGAATCAGACGTCCCGGCCGGTGCATTTAAGGTGGTTCGGGCAACATCTGAAACCGGTTGCCATCCTACTGCAGGATCTCTTCGTTCTATCGCACAATGAAACTCCATATCAAACACTTCATTATTCATATAAGAATAATCTACAGATACATCACCACCAACTTCTTGTTTAACCACATAATTAGTCATTGATACCAGGGGAACTGCTATCTCAAAATTGTCATACGCTCCTGCGTACCAATCCCACCAACCCGTTGGGTCTTCGGTCCACAACCCTGGTTTTCTTAACTCCACAGTAATTCTGTAAAACTCATCTCCCGGTAAATCTGCCGATAAAGTGGTTAATTCCGGAATACTTAAAACCAGTGTACCCGAATCGGAGGTCCCGGCCGGTACGTTTAGAGTGGTTCGTGCAACATCTGAAACCGGTTGCCAGCCCACTGCCGGGTCTCTTCGTTCTATCGCACAATGAAACTCCATTTCAAACGATTCACTATTTGTGTAAGAGTAATCTACCGACACATCTAAACCTGGTCCTTGTGATGTGATATAATTGGTCATTGACACACTATTTTGTGCATTTAACTTAAAAATTAAGCACGTACAAACCGCTAAAAAAAGTATTGCCTTTTTCATAATTTACATTTAGTTTTAGTTAATATTTTTGTTTTTGAATTGTTTCAGCATGTTAACTCAATATTAAATCGTTTAGAAGCTATATGGATTTTAATTCTACATTGATTATAATTAAGAGCACCGTTGTCCTTAGGTTTAAGATGGGTTCTTTTGCCGTTTTACTAATAACCGGGATTTTGCTTTAAATTAGGATTTGTAAGTAGGTCTGATATTGGAATAGGGAATAAATTATACTTACTGTCCACAGAAGTTCCAGATTTCACACCACCTTTCCATTCCCATAAATAGTCGGCTGTGGTAAATCGGTTATAACGAATTAAATCCGTTCTTCTATGCCCTTCCCAAAGTAATTCTCTTGCGCGTTCGTCAAGTATGAAATCCAATGTCAAATCCGACAAAGAAATATTGCCTAAAGTGCTATCCGGATTATCGCCATACGCTCGTCCTCTAATTCTATTAATGTATGACAAAGCTATTGCAATATCTCCTCCAGTACCCCCTCTTAGAACAGCCTCGGCATAAATAAAATAGATTTCTGCCAATCGAAAAACAGGAAAATCAACGTCACTGGCACTATTGTTCGTGTTCTTTTGTAGAATTGGAACCCCATTTCTATCTACATTTCTAAACTTATAAATAGAGTATCCATGTCTTGGATTTAACAAGGACTCAATTTCCAAGGTTTGATTATCGGTCCAGAATACAGCTCTTTTATCAATGCTTGGATCATAAGAGGGAAACAACGCCGGGATTTCGGATCTCACGCGCAAACCTTCCCAACTTGCCGTCAAGCCTGTTATCGAAGGTGGCACACCTGCCGGTCCAAGAATATTGACATTTGTACTGCGCCATGGATTGCCAAATTCATTGTCATAATTAAACGTAAAAATAAATTCATTGGTGTTAAGATGGTTGTCTCCTAACATTAACCATGCATGCTTCTGTTCTAATGCATAACCCGCATCGATTACTTTTTTACTATAGCTAATTGCTTCGGTAAAATGCGCCTCCCCCGAATAGATTTCGGCATTTAAATATAATCGCGCTAATAAAGACCAAACCGCTGCTCTATCTGCCCTGCCATATTCATTAGATCTGGCTTCGACCATGTTCAATTCGATGTCTTGTAATTCTGATTCAATAAACTCGAATAAATCCCCTTGTTTAATCTGACTTGGCGTATCTCCATTGGCTAAAGTAACTTCGGTCGCAAAGGTTGGATTCCCGAATAAATCAAGTAACATCCAATAAGCATAGGCCCTGACAAAACGCACTTCACTAAGATAAATTTCAACTTCTGCTTTATCAGCCTCAGAAAAACCACGTTTTTGTAATACATCTGGACTAGCCTCTAAAATAAAATTGTTGCATAAACTCACTAGATATAGTATTTCCCTATATCGTTCTGCCGACATGTTATGATCCGAAGACCAAATCAATTGGGTTGTCTGCTGTCCACCATCCCATTTACTTGCCATTTCGTCGGTTCCCGATTCCTGTAATGTCCAATAATATCTATATACACCACTACCGTCAAATCCGGACAAATTCTGATAAACAGTTGAAAGTCCTTGTTTATATGCTTCTACTGATACAAAAAGTTCATCTCCTTGAATTTCGTTTGTTGGAAACAAGTCTAAATCATTTGCACATGACGATAAACCTAATAATACCACCAAACAAATGCTCAATAATTTTATACTTAATATTTTCATTTTTGTTTTTTTAGTTCTACAACGCTCTTACTACACTACAAATTCAGATTTAAAGAGATTGAATAGGTTCTTGGAGCGCCATATAGACCTCCTAACCCTGCTCCCCAATTCCATGGAGCTTCTGGGTCACCACCTGTATAATTTGTAATAACAAATACATTTTGAACCGAGGCTGAAACCACTAAGTTGGAATTTCTTTTTTTGGAGTTAATGATATTTCCAAAATCATAGCTCAAATTGATATTATCCATCTTTAAAAAGGATGCATTCTGCAAGTAAAAGTCACTAAAATCCTGATTGATTGAGTTATCTTTAATGAAGCCTGTTTGAAAATAAGTCGTACTGAAATTGTAAGGTATAATTTCAAAATAGAGCTCTCTCAAATTATCCTTGGGTTGAAAATATATATATTGCCCCAAATTTGAATGAAAAGCCATGCTCAAGGTTAACTTTTTGTAATTAATGCTTGAACTAAACCCTATAATATGTTCAGGAGCCGAACTTTTCGTTCGATAACGATCTTCTTCATTTATAAGGCCATCCTTATTGAGGTCAACCATTTGGTTTTCAATAGGATTTCCGTTAACATCATAAACCTGATGGTAAAGAAAAAATGTGTTTCTTGGGTATCCAACCGTATTAACAATACGGCTACTGCTAAGTAAGCCTACCTCACTATCATCGCCCTCTCCCAATCGCGTGATTTTATTTTCATTATAACTATAATTGGCTGAAAGGTTCCAGTTTAAATCTTCATTTCGAACGATACTGCCGTTGAGCTTAATTTCTAAACCTGTATTTTCCAAACTTCCAATATTCTTTACAATGGAATTGGCGAAATTAGTTCCTGAGGGTAAGGCCACATCGTTCAGCAAATCTTTGGTATCCCTTTTATACACTTCAAAACTCCCGGTAAGTCTGTCCCTATACAACCCCCAATCCAATCCAATATTAGTTGTTTCAGATTGTTCCCATTTTCTGTTTCTATCTACAGCCTGAGGATAAAAGCCCTGTATCAAACTATTCCCTATAGGATATGTATAACTTGCAGCTCCAAATTGATAAACCGGGATGTATTCATATTCGCCAATGCCATCTTGCTGTCCCGTTATTCCATATCCCGCTCTTAGTTTTAAGGTTGATATAGTTCGGGAGTCTTTTAAGACATTTTCCTCATTTATTTTCCATGCTGCCGATACCGAGGGAAACACACCCCATCTATTCGCTCTGGAGAACCGTGAAGACCCATCCGTTCTAATTGAACCTGTGAGGACATACTTATTATCTAAGGTATAAATCAGTCGCCCAAAATAGGAAATCAAAGTGCTCTCAATATTGTCAAAATTAAAATTAGGAACAGAGCCGGGGTTTTCTACACCATCTTCATCGTAAACAGGGTAGTTATAATTCTTCGTTTTAAAACTATTATAAGAATACCCCGCTAAAACCTCTATTTTACTAAGGATAGCCTTTAATTCATTTATATAATTTATCGTAAATTCCCCAAATAAATTATTCACTTCTTGAGAAGGGTCTCCTCCAGATATTTCACCATTAGCAACATTGTATAAAAAATTTGTTGCCGGAATAAACCTTCTTGATTTTTTTCTTGCAATATCATAACCTGTATTCAATTTAAAAGACAGGTCCTCAAAAAAAGGAAGCTTATATTCCAATTGCATATTACCAATACTTCTGAGACTGGTTGCCCGTGAATCAATTTGATACAGTTGTGAAACAGGGTTATGATGTGACCCCAAAATCCACGGGTTTGATGCAAATTGTTCGTATTGCCAATATCCGCCATAATAAGAGTCGCTATCATAAACCGGTTGAGTAGGATCAAAAGTCACAGCTCTATAAATCACATCTTCATTTGCTATTCGCTCTTTTTGACTCATCCCCTTTATATTTACATTGACTTTTAAATGCTGATCAAAAAAACTAGGACTTAAATTTAAATTCAAAGTGCTTCTTTTAAAATTCCCTGTCTTAAGCGTCCCATCCTGATCCAAATATCCAAGTGACAAACGGTATGGCAATCCTCTAATACCTCCACTAACACTAATGGTATTATCAGTTGTTAAGGCATCCTGGTAGATCTCATCCTGCCAATCTGTATTTTCATTTCCTAAATTGAAATCCTCAATTGGAATTCCTGATATTATAGAAGCTTCTTCGGCAACAGCTCTATATTGATTTCCAGTTAAAACATCCTGCTTAAAAATATTTGTTGATATCGAGGTTCCAGAAGAAAAGGATACCTTGAATTCACCTTCACCCCCTTTTTTAGTAGTAATAATAATTACCCCATTTGACCCTCTTGAACCATAAATAGCCGCTGCCGATGCATCTTTTAAGACGCTAAATGATAAAATATCTTCAGGATTTAAAGCACTTAAAATCCCTGGCCCGTCAGAAGCGCCTACCGGAACTCCATCAATAACAAATAGCGGATTGTTGGAAGCACTTAAAGAGGCTCCCCCTCTTAAAAGGAAGGAACTTCCTGCCCCAGGTCTCCCACTTATTGGCGTAATTTGCACACCTGCAACCTTATTGGCAATCAACTGCTCTGCATTGGTTACGAAACCCTTTTGAAAATCTTTTGAGTCAATCTTTACAACAGAACCCGTGAGGTCTTTCACCTTTGTAGTTCCATACCCAATTAACACCACCTCATCAAGTTTGGAAGTATCCTCCTTCAAAGTGAGATTCAATGTTCGTGATTCAGTAATACCTATTTCTTGGGTTACAAAGCCCAAATAGGATATGACTAAACGTGTATTTTCATTTTTAAGCTCCAAACTAAACCTACCATCGAAATCGGTTTGAGTACCATTGATTGTCCCCTTTTCAATTATATTAGCTCCCGCCAAAGGCTGTCCGTTGGAATCCGTAATGACACCCGAAACCTGGATGCCCTGCTGTTTGACAACATCCAACGATTCTTCTTTTACCCAAATAGTGTTATCGGCTTCAAGCGTTACAATAAGATTTCCTTTAGACAAACTTTTTTTCAACAAATCATTTGCGGATATGTAACCCTTCTTCAACTCGACTTTAGGATAATCTTTAAATATTCTATCTTGATAAATGAATTTATAATCCGTTTGCTCTTTTATTAAACCGAATACCTCTTCGACTGTCAAGGTCTTATCTTCATCTATCTTTATCTTAATGTTTTGAGACAGGACATTGCTTGGCACAAAGCTTAAAGCCGCAAAACAAAATAAATAAATGAAGGTTTTCATAATAATAATTAGTAATTTCTTTCTAAAACAGGAAAGAGCCTCTTTTAGTTTAATTTCCATAAATTTGCATGGTTATTAGTTAGTTAAACATTTAATTAATTAGTAATCTATAATGGGGGATGAAGTCGTAAGATTTCCAAGGTCTGAACTTTATTCCCCTATTCTTAGTTTAGTGTTATGGTTTGGTCATTTACTTCATAGTTTTTAATTATACTTAAGGCTTTTATGGTAGATAGAATTTTATCGATATTTTGATGTTTTCCCAATACCCCGGTAAACGTAATATCTTCAAGTGCTTTATTCTCAAAGACCACATCTACATCATACCATCTGGAAAGCACTTTCATAATATCTTGTAAGGGCTTGCTTTGAAAGCTGAAAATGCCGTCTTTCCATGAAATGTTGTCATAAACGCTAACCTTGGTTAATGTCATCGCGTTACTATCCAGATCCAGATTTGTTTGCTGATTCGGCGATAATACGTGTTTCATATTAGATGCGCTCACAGCTACTTTTCCTTCAACCAAGGTGGTGTATACATTTTTTTCATCCTGATACGCTTTGATATTAAATTCAGTACCCAACACCTCAACTTCTTGAGCCTTATGAAGCACCTTAAATTTCGATCCCTTATGCAGTGTGCTTGGAGAAACATCAAAGTAGGCTTCTCCATATACCAATTCTACTGTACGGATTTCTCCATCATTAAATGCTACCGGGTATTTTAATTGCGACTCTGAATTTAACCAAACCTTGGTGCCATCTGAAAGCACAACATAAAATTGCCCACCTCTTGGGATGGTTAGATAGTTGTATTCGATTTCCTTTGTTATAGTATTTATACGTTTACGCCAATAAACAATTTGCTCTCCATTACTACTGGCATTGGACGTCTGGAAAGAAGCTCCTTTTTCCAATGGCACTTGAGAACCATCCTCTAGGGTTAAGGTGGCTTTATTGGTGCCAGGTACTATTTTTGTATTTACAATTACAGGAGATTCCGTTTGCTGATCAAGACTTCCTTTGTGATTTAAAACAACTGTGAGCACAACAAACAGCAAAACCGATGCGGCAGCAATGTATCTAAATAGTTTTCTTACAGGCTTATTTCGGTCTTCAATTATTTTTCTAACCTTTAATAGTGCAGCCTCTTCATTAATTTTATACGATGCTAAATTAATGGCATAATTCTCCTTTACCATCTTTTTGAACTTCCTTTGGTTCTTGGAATCTTTAAGCCATTCCGTTAATTTTTCGGTTTGTGCATCGGTTAAGGTGTCAACCAAGTATTTTATAATTATTTTCTGCATTTAATTAAATCGTTCTCCATTTATTAGTATATCGTCATGAGTTTTCAAAAACCCTTAGTTAAAATCAAAAAAAATTAAGAAATTATATTTGTATATTTCGGCGTTAAAAATCACTTAGGGATTAATTGATAATACATGGAAGATTGGGCTTTATTTGATAAGATTAAAAATGATGACCAACGTGCGTTTGATGAATTATTTAAAAAATATTATCATCCCCTTGTTGTTTATATTGTATCTCATACCAACGATGTTCAAATCGCAGAGGACATTGTCCAAAATATTTTCGTTTCATTTTGGAGTGACAGGCACCAAATAAAAATTGCTAAAACGGTTAAAGGTTATTTATATTGGGTCTCCTACACCGCCTTTTTAGACCATTACAGAAAGATCAAAAGAAGAAGGACCTTGCTTAATGATTTTAAGGAAAAAGCCTTAAGAGAAGCCATTGAGGAAGATCCAGAAATTATTGATGTTCGCATAAAAAAATTAAAACAGTTAATAGAGGCCTTACCGCCTATGCCAAAAAAGGTACTGGAGCTAAATAAACTTCGTGGATTAAATTATGCTGAGATAGCTGAAACGCTGAAAATATCAAAAAAAACAGTTGAATCCCATATGCGCACGGCATTCAAGAAAATAAGAAAGGGGTTTGACAATGCTTATCTTATTTTAAATTTAATACGTAAAGTTTTTAGGTAAAATGACATTTCTATTGGTTGTCTAATTGGCCATATTACTTCCTGATAAGTTCTAACGCTTCTCCAAGTAAAAGGAAACTTTAATTAATTATTACAACAAAGATTCATTCCAATGATAAAAATACATATTAAATTTACCATTTGTAGATTTTGAAAATTTTGTCGACAAATACCCATTCGTTCGAGTTTTTCATTAGGGAATGTACCGAAAATAAGGATTTTGATTGATCCACAAAGCCTCAATGCAATACTTTAAAGCCATCAGATATCAAAAAAACCACCTGCCTGAAATTTGCTTTAAGCTGTTCCATTTTCTCTTCCGGCCGTTCATATCTGATTTGGGGAACTGTGGTTTCTTCTATCCAATCCCCCAGGCCTCCACGACCCACCTTGTCGCTGCCAAAGAGACCTATGCGCTCTCAGAAAATTCGAAAAACATGCCGGCACATCCCACCAATATGGCCCATTTAATGGGCACGGTCCGGATGGGCACCACAGAACGCCATTCGGTGGTGAACAGGGACCACCAGGTGCACAGTGTGCCCAATCTGTTTGTGGTGGACGGCAGTTCGTTCACGACGGGAGCCGGGGTCAATCCCACCTCTACGATCATGGCTTTGGCCTTGCTCAAAACAAAAAAGGAAAACTTCGCATGGGATTGCTACTCACATCAAATTTATGGCCTTTTCCCAAATTATAATGAAGTCATTTTAAAGAAGAACTAGCTCCTATAAATTGCCTGAATGTAGTCCAACAGTTATTAACTATTTTATAAATTACATTGTTCGTAAATTTTTAAGGTTTTTTTTACATATATCATAATTTTATCTACTTTAGGTTGCGTATTAACCAATTAAAATCTTTATTTATGTTTTCAAAAACGAATTTAGTTTCAACATTAGTAGGAGCCGTGTGGTCCTACATTGGAGGTTACTTGCTTTGGATAAAGCTTGGATCATCATTCTTTGCAGGACATGAAGGCACTGCAACCGGAGTCTGGAAGGAGACCCCTGATCTCATGCATAATATTATCGCCGGTGTTATAGTGGCATTTGCTTTTTCTACAATTTATTCTAAATTATCTAATAATGGGCATACCATCGCTCATGGAGCAACTTATGGATTATTAGTTGGTCTCTTTATTGGATTTGGAGAAAGATGGTATGATTTGGCTTTTGCTAACATAATGGATATGTCAGGCACAATCATTAATGGCATATTGAATCTCATATTTTACGGCATTTTAGGTATTTTAACCAGTATGGTTTATAATAAGGTGAAAAGTGCCTAAAATCAAGTTATAAAAACTTAAAAACCTGGCTAAGTTTGTTCTTAATCAGGTTTTTATGTGTTTATGTGTTTATGCGTTCAGGATCTGGTTCTGGTGATTCTACAAATTGTTTCTTAGCGTTCCAGTTTTTAGGGTTCATTAAAAGTCCTGTTGAACATTCTTTTCTTTTCTTGGCAAATGTTTGTCTGCACCTTATATGCCAATTACTTTTTGAATTGGTTTTTTGCTTTATCAAGCATATCGGTAATATATAATTTCATGATTTTTAATTAAATGATGCATTATGGTGCCCCTTTGAAGAAAATGGTACCCCAAGGGTACACTAAAATATGGTATAAACTAGAGTCCTTCCTCTAATTTAAAAACGTATTAGAATAGAATTGTTTTTTGTTAACCTTCTTTTATTTTCTGATTATCGAATATTTGATATGTCTTTTTTGTATCTTTATAAATCTCACTAATTCAGCTCCTTATACACAACTACAAATGTCCTGCCCATACTTATAAGTTTAAATTGCTTCTATGAGATTAGCTAATTTACCTGATCTTTTAGTTGATAAAATCTTTAAAAAAATGGCAAGGATCTTTAAATACTTATTACCATTTATGTTCATTATTTGCAACAATTACAATAACTATGGACAAGAAACAGACACATTTAAAAAGAGGAAACAAAATGTCAATTGGAAGAAAATTTATATTGGTTTGGATTTAGGAGGCGGTTGGTTAAAGGCATCTCCTGAAAGCATTAAAAATGAGCATTCTTCTTCTTTCATTGTCGGGTTTTGTGCAGGTTATATCCCTCTAGAATGGCTCCATGTGGGCTTGCTTTTTAATGTGACAGATGGCATATACAAAGAATATGAAAATGACAGCGCCTTTCAATTTGATAACCCTTATGAAAGTACTGCTATTACAAATTGGTTTGCACAGATTCAGTTTTTCCCCTTTAAAAAATTTAACTTTTTAATTAATTTGGAAGGTGGCATTATAGATTATTACCACAGTCCAAAGAGTGATTATATATTTAATAGTTCTGGCTTAGGTTATAAATTAGGTTTAGGTTATGAATTTAAGGTTTATAAAGAGCTTAAACTTTCAATAGTTATGAAATATGGTGCTGGTAAATTTAATAAAGATTATTATGACCCTGTAAATGACATTTATTCAAATAAGCCTAGTTACACGATCTTTGACATTCCGTTGCGTATCCTTTATTATTTTTAAAAAAAATATTTTATACCATTATGTCCTAAAACAAAAAAGCCGGTCTGCCGACAGGCAAATACCCCGATGTTCTCATAAATAAAAAAGGAAAGCTTCGCATGGGATAGCCTGATTTCTTAGGGGTTCACTACATTAACCCGTTTTGGGATAACCCACACCTTATTTTAGTGGCAATCAGGACAGGACTTGAATAGATAATTAGTCTTTTCGTACTTTTAGGAAATCTTATTTAGAATTGTATGACCAAAATAATTGACTTAAGCCAAGAAATATATGGGGGTATGCCAGTGTATAAAGGACTTCCCGAAGTAAAAATGACAATTCATAATACACACGAGGAGTGGGACGGTGTTAAAGATTCTGGTACAGTTACACCAGCTGTTTATAAATTGGAATTGGGAGAGCATACAGGTACACATGTAGATGCGCTTAACCACATGGCGAAAGAGTTTAAGGAAAATTCAATAGACACTATGCCGCTTTCAATGTTTTATACTGAAGGCATTTGCCTGGACTTTTCACGCAAGAACTTGAAAGAATTGATTACATCTCTAGAAATAGAAGAAGCTTGCAGACAACAAAAGGTTGAAATCAATACGGGAGATACTGTATTGATTTATACAGATCATTATCGTAAGACCTATAATACCCTTGACTGGCCTAATGGTCCGGGTATAACTTCGGAAGCTGCCGCATGGCTTGGAAGAAAAAGGATATCTGCCTTTGGCGTAGAAACTATGTCTCCCGGAGTATCAGGTATTTCAAATAAGGAAGTTCATAGAATTTGTGGTAGAATGGGTTTTACACACTATGAAAATATGATCAATCTTCATCTTTTAATTGGTCGTGGACGTTTCAGGTTTATTGGACTGCCTTTAAAAATAAGAGGAGGAACAGGCTCTCCAGTAAGAGCTATTGCAGTATTTGAAAATGAATTTTAAATACAATCCTAAAGCCCAAGTATGTTGTTGCCAACTTGAAACCATTAAAACATTTTTTCCAGAGTATCAAATTTTTGTCCTTTAATACCTCTTTAGCCTGTTTAAAATGTCGATTTTCGTGACGTATAATGATTTCAAAGACGGTTTCCAATTTATAGACAATATGCCTATGGACTGGTGAGAAAATGACAAAATCACTTGTGATCAAATCTCAAGAGTTGTCATCAATTTCTTTAATTCATTTTGATGATTTTTAAAATCAATTATAATATCCTAAAATACTCCTGTTTTGTTTGGTTCCCAAATTTTAAATGTTCGTGACTTTTTCTTTCTATTCGGGTTAATTGATTTTAATATAACCTTTCCAAAAAAGTTTACCAACATTCCTATTTTTGCTGAATATGGTTTTCTATACCTCCCTTTTTTTGCCTGTTCGATTATCATAAAATAAGATTTATTGGTATTCATTAAATGATCGATATTTTGTGCTATACTCCCGTTTTTAGCATTAAGTTTCCCATTTAGTTATTGAATACTTAAGTGCCCAAACGCTTTTGAAACCCATAGGCTGTTTAATCGATTTCGGCATCTCATAAACTAGATGAGAACTTCTTTATTTTATAATCCTTAAAAATTTTTCATACGACATGTTTCTCCCAGTTATTACTGTTGCCACATTTTTAAATTTGTTAAATATTTCAGGATATTTTCTTATCCCTGCCAATCCAACAATGCCTGAAGGTTCTACAAAATGTTTGTGGTTTTTTATTGTCCATTTTATATTATCAATAATATCAGCTTCAGATACAATTAAAAAATCCTCTACAAATTCGTTGATATAATTCCAGGTAATTGAATCTTCTTCTACTTCTGCTCCAATTCCTTCAGCTATTGAAGGCTTTATTTTAAAGTTTGAGGGATAGACTTTAGATCTAAACCAGTTTGCCAAAAATGGAGCATTTTCTTGCTGAACACCATATAGTTTTATATTAGGATTGATACTCTTCATTACTATGCCCAATCCTGCCAAATAACCACCTCCTCCTACACCACAAACCAAACAGTCCACATTAGGCAATTGCTCCAAAAGTTCCAACCCAATGGTTCCACCTCCCTCAATCATTTCAACATCATTGTAAGCTGAAACATAACAAAATCCCTTTTCTTTTTCCAATCGCTTCGCTTCCAATCTTGCTTCAGTTACCGATTCAAATAATTGAATGGATGCATTATTGGTTCTAATGTCCTTCAATCTATCCTTATCCGCATCTTTAGGCATTAAAATATGAACTTTTGAATTCAATTTTTTGGCCGCATAGGATAGTCCCACACCATGTCCACCAGCAGTTGGAGCTACAAATTCTGTTTTGGGGTTTATTTCTTGCTGCTTAAGAATTTTATTAAAAGCTCCTCTTGGTTTAAAGCTTCCTGACACCTGTAAATTTTCTAGTTTAAGATATACGTTCGTGTTGATTTCCTTAGAAAGGTCAATGGAGTATTCCAAAGGGGTTTCAAAAACATGAGGTGAAATCCGTTTTTGCGCGCTTAAAATGTCTTGAATTGTAATTTTCATTATTTGGTTGAATGATTTAAATATAATGTTATAAACTTATAATGCCTTGTAAAAAATTTTGTTTAACGGTCTCGTGTAAACGCAGTAGCGGATTTTGAAGCCGAACTTTCGGTTTATTACTGGTGTTAAATTTGCGAAATAACTTTCGATTAAACCCTTTAGCCGCTATTGCGTTTATACATTGTTAACCACAGTATTTTGTATTTTTTTTTTCAATGCAGAAAACTCAAAATTTTCTTTTCCAATTTGAAAGTAATGATTTCCAATTTTTTCAAATCCGCTTTTTTTGTAAAAGCTTATTGCTCGTTCGTTACTGTTTAGCACAGAAAGCCAAATTTCTGTAAATTCAAGTTCTTTGGCTTTTTTTAAGAGTAGATTTTGTAATTCAAATCCAATTTTCTTTGACAAAAAATCTTTCAAAACGTATATTTTTTGAAGTTGGCAAGTGTTTTCCGTGTCAATAAATTCTGATTTGGAATTCAACTTGAGTTTTGCGTAACCAACAGGTAGTCGGTTTGCAAAAGCTATACAAAAAACATTATTTGATTTCTCAATTCCGTTTTCAATTTTTTCAACCGAAAATGTTGAATTGTAATAATTCAATAAATCTTGCTCATCTCTAAAAAAATGTCCGAAAGTTTCGGTAAATGTAATTCTTCCAAGTAGTGCTATAAATTGAGCATCTTTTTTAGTTGCTAATCTTATTTCTATATCGTTCATTTTGTACTGCGTTCTGTTTATATTGTGGCTAACCTGTAATTTAACCCAATCCTTAAATTGGCCATAAGGTTGGCGCGTGATACTTAATTTAAATTATTTTCAATTCTTATACTTTATTCATTTCTACATCATTATGAATCATAATTGACAAATATACCACGACAAGATTTCTAGCTGTTATTGTTTACCCCATGGCGACTTTCTTGTTTTAGTTTTGATTTATAAATTCGTTTATTAACATTTGATATTCAGGGCGTTTACGTAAATCACCGTGCCCTCCATTTTGTAATACAATTCTTTTTTTCTTTGAACTCCTTAAGTTACCAAAAATTCGTTGAGAGTGATCTGGTGAAATTACATTATCCTTGTCACCGTGAATTAATAATGTAGGAATGTTTATTTGTTTAGCTTTTTCAGCGGTATTAAGTTCGTAATTTGGAGCTTTATTGCCTACCCAACCTATTTCTGGTATTGACGAAAAGGCGCTTTCCAATATTAGCGCTTTTGCTTCTTTTGTTGAAGCCAAATAACCTGCCATCGCGGTTCCCATTGAATAGCCATACAAAATTATATTTTGTGGTTTGTATCCCAATAGTATTCCATAGTCATAAATTTTATCAGCATCGTCATACATTTGCGACTGCCCACTCAGTTTACCGTTAGATTTTCCAAAACTCCTATAATCTGTAACTAGAACATTGTAACCCCAGTTTAAAACCATACTATGGTTATCTAGAAAGTTTTGAAGGTTTTTAGCATTACCTTGAAAATATATCATGAGGAGCTTGTTTTCTTCTTTCTCATAGAGGAAACCATTGAGAAAAATGCCCTTTTCTACTTCAATATTTATTTCTTTTGTGCCAAGTGAGAGTTTGAATTCATATGTTGACGTCAATTTTACAGGTTCAAATATCAGTTTAGTTTGTTTAGAAATGGTCATACAGGATTGTAAAATAAAAGTTGATAAAATGATTAATTTACTGTGCATCATTGGTCTTTGATTTTTGAAGTTGCGCCCCGCCTCTTTCATATTTCATGTAAAAACACAACGTTTTCATTATTACTACTTATTAATTGATTAGATAAAAAAGCCTACAACAATAGTCATAAGCTTTTTGTTTCATTACTCAAATGGGTTTACCATACAACTACTTCGCCTGTTATTAAAGGAATAATTGAAGTGTAAATTATGGCATCTTCATCCGTTAAAAGATTGCAATCTACATCTCCAGGCAAAATAGAGAAGCTCATATAATCCTCTTGGTTACCAGGCCCATGATCAGCTGCAAAAGTCGTAGCACGTTGGCCGGTTACATCTTGACCCAAAATGGTTCCATTTGTTATTATTCCGGAAACTATGGCATATGTAATTCCATTAGGGCCGTAACCAAAATTTGCACAATCAATATCGACGTGAATGCCTTCTCCACCATCAGCAAAGGAGTCTTGCCATTGCCCGGTTACAAAACCATCTGCATACAAATTGGCAACTAATGAGAAATTTGCATCACATCCATTTGGTTGTCCAATAAAAGTACACACATCATTGGATCCTAAATTTACATGATGTAGAACCTTACCATGCCCTTTACCAGCCACTAAATTGCTCGTAAAAAGATCTGCCTCATGTGTTCCTAATTCTTCTGTATTACATGAGTTTAAACAGAACATTGTTAAAGTGAATAAAACCACTGTGTTTTTAATTCTAAAATTTGTTTTCATTTTTATTAATTTTTGGTTTATATCTTAATATCTAATTTTTACTAAATGGCTCTATATCGCCTGCTTTGTAAAATAACGATCCGTAATGAATTTCCTAAATATTTATATTTGGCAATATTATTATTCACAGTATTTCTACTTCCTTTTAATAATTCATAATTTTTATACATTTTTTCTAATTTTTAATTGTCGCTTGTATTTATGTTCACCCATTTTATTTTACTAAAATGTTACAGGCAGGGAACATGTCCCTGCCCCAAGTCAATTACTTCAATAGTACCTCCATTGGCACGGCTTTAGAAACCATGGAATGTACTGGAGAAAATTGTCTGCCAACATCTAACAATCTTTGTTTTTGTCGGTCTGAAAGTTTTTTCTCTCCTTCAATATCGAATGTAATCCTGATAACCTTATAGCCGGGGTCCACATTCAGGTCTAAAGCCAGGAATCCATGTAAGTCCAGATCGCCTTCGTAGGTAGAAGCCACTCTTTTTAATTGAATGCCTTTTGCTGCGGCATGATAAACCAAGGTGGTTGTGATACAGGCCGCCAAGGCATGCAATAAGGTTTCTGTAGGATTCGGGCCATTATTGGTCCCTAGCAATACATCAGGTTCATCTGCCTCCAATACCAAATTGACATCTCTGGAAGTATCTTCCTGGCAAGCGCCGTAAAAGCCTTTAATTGATGATACATTGTTAGCTCCATCAACCCATTTGTTGGATGCTCTGAATTTAAAATCTGCAATCGCTGGATTCTCTCCAATTGCTTTAATTGTGGCGTGTAACCTATTAAGGTCTACTCCATTTGTTGTTTTTTGTAATGTTTCCATTGTTATAAGAATTTATTGTTAATCATGCTTTGTGATAAGCACATTAAATGCCAATATCATAACAATCTGTTTTTCAATGTTTTACAAAATAAGAGCAAAAATATTATTGTCGAAATTTCGTCATAATTAAATTTTTGGGTACCTTAATTTGGTCAATTCTTATCGTGTGTCATGGAAGAACGTAAAAGAGTACCAGCCCTAATTGCATTAAAACAAATAATTGAAACAACTTCAGAATTTACAGGGAAAGCGTTTTTTAGAGCACTCGTAAAACATTTGTCGGAAATTTTGGATGTTCATGGCGTTTGGGTTACAGAATATCTGGAAGAACACTATAAATTAAAAGCTTTAGCCTTTTGGTTAAATGGGGATTATGTTGAGAAATACGAATATTCTATTACAGATACACCTTGTCAGGATGTCATAGAAAATCAAGACCTGTGTCATATTCCGGATAAAGTCGTTGATCTTTATCCTAAAGATACTGACCTAAAACCATTTGGAGCGGTTAGTTATATGGGCATTTCATTAAAGGATATCGATGGTAAAATACTTGGTCATCTGGCTTTATTAGACAATAAGCCCATGCCTGAAATTCCTGAAGTATACGCTATATTCAAGATATTTGCTTCGAGAGCAGGAGCGGAATTAAGACGTGAAATTATACAAAGAAAAGTTATTGAAAGCGAATCCAAATTAAACCGATTGGTCAATGGTACAAATGATGCAATACTTGAATTTAATTCCGAATTTAAAATCACACAGTCCAATCAAGCTGCAAATCAAATATTTGAAGTTGCAAACAAAACATTCATTGGAACGGATATCAAGACTGTTTTTGATTATGCCTCATTAACACAGTTAAATTCAGCGCTTTTAAAATACAATGCTGCAAATAATACTAAGAGCACATTACATTTAGAAGAACCTCTGGTTTGTATTAATTGTAAAGGAGAATCTTTTCCGGCTAAAATCAATATCTCATCCTATCACTTTGAAAAGCATTTATATTATGCCCTGTATATAAGAAACATAAAAGATGAAGTTTCGAACAAATTAAAAATAAAGGAACTGAATGTTGAAACGATTATGTTAAAAGAAAAGATGAATGCACAACAATTCAACTATATAATCGGTAAAAGCGAGCCTATCAAAAAATGTCTTGATCTGGTTATTCAGGTGGCACCAACAGATGCCAATGTATTGATACTGGGTGAAACAGGAACGGGAAAAGAATTATTCGCAAAAGCGATACATGAATCAAGTGGAAGGAAATCTAAACCCATGATAACTCTTAATTGTGCTGCTCTTCCCTCTGAATTAATTGAAAGTGAACTGTTTGGCCATGTTAAAGGCGCATTTACAGGTGCTTTAACATCAAGGGAAGGACGGTTTTCTTTAGCAGATCATGGTACCATTTTCCTGGATGAGATAGCCGAACTGCCTCTGCCCTTGCAAGCAAAACTATTAAGGGTAATCCAGGAAGGAACTTTTGAGCCGGTGGGTAGCTCTGAAACTAAAAAAGTGGACGTGAGAATCATTGCTGCTACACACCGAAACCTGGAAAAACGAATAGAAGAAGGTAAATTTAGAGAAGATCTGTTCTATAGATTAAATGTTTTTCCAATCAATATACCTCCTTTGAGACAAAGAGGAAATGACATAATTCTTATTGCTAAAGCATTTTTTGAAAAGATTACAAAAAATAAAGCGCTTTATGTAATGCCTCCTACAACAAAAAATTTGAATAAATTGACTACCTATAATTGGCCTGGAAATGTCAGGGAGCTACAAAATGTGATTGAGCGCGGCATAATTACGTCCTCTGATGGAAATTTTAATTTGGATTCTATTTTACCAATGCCTGGTAAACCCATTCCTGACGAAGCAGAAAACTCCCGTATTCTTACCAGTGATCAACTTTTAAAGCTTGAAAAGGACAATATCATTAAAGCATTAAATATTACTAATTGGAAAATATCCGGTGAGGGTGGTGCTGCAGAGTTACTCAACCTTCCAAGAACAACACTGACGTCTAAAATCAAAAAATTTAGAATTAAGCCTGTCGCCATAGGCTAATGCTTTTTTGTCCTTACCTCGGTTCTAAACAAAAAAACCCCTCCCCAATAAGGAAAAGTTTCTCCGTCTGTTACTAAACTACGTCGTCACCTTTCCAGGACCGATACTACTTTTTAATAGCGGTCTGGACGGGACTAAAAAAGACTTTAAAACACCCTCATTATCAATGTATTAAGCTCAAAAACCTATAGCTATCTGCTTTGTTTCTTTTCTAAAGCTAACTTTAAAATCAAATCATTGAACTTTTAAGCAAAACTTAAAATTGTTTTCTAGTCTTTCTTTGCTTCAAATAATTAAAACTTTAAAATCATGAAAAAAATATGTTTAAGCTTCGCTTTTGGATTATTAATCTTTAGTGTTTCTGCGCAGGATGTAAATCGTAAAATAATTATAGATGTAACTAGCACAAATTTCAAGGTGTACCAATCTGTTTTACTAACGCTTAGAATTATGACGGATAGCCATCCTAATACACAGTTTGATGTGATAGCTTATGGAGAAGCCGTCCCTATGATGATGAAAAATCAATCTGTAGTTTCAGATGAAATATCTAAATATATAGAAAACAAAAACATAAGTTTCACAGCTTGTGAAGTAAGTATGTCTCTATTTAACATTAAAAGAGAACAACTTCTGGATGGCGTAAAAACTGTAAATAATGCTATCGATGAAATTGTAAAAAAACAAGGAGAAGGTTGGGGTTATATAAAATCAGGAAATTAAAGTGTTGATTTAGGGTAGTTGTTGTAATCTCAATATTGAATTTATATTTTATGATTAAATTTGTTAGACCGGCTATTATTTAAGATTAGGTTTTGTGACAACCCTACATCTGTTTTTAAATTTTATGGATAACTTATTTGAAAACATAAAGGACAGTTTAGTATTTAACAAATTTTCACTGGATGAATTAGTTTGTGTTGAATATACATGTGGCGTTGTTGATGAAGAGGTAGGTATTTATACACAATCTGATTATTTGATCTATGTTCTAAGTGGTAAAAAGACTTGGCGTACCATTGAGAATGAATGGTTAATGGAAGCGGGACAAACCTTATTTGTCAAAAAAGGAGCTGCCATTGTCAAGCAATTCTTTGATGATGATTTTTGCATGTTTGGGTTTTTCTTGCCAGATGACATTATAAGGGAAGCTCTAAAAGATGTAATTCATAATATCCCAGTCAACAATCAAATTAATATACATCAATTTACCGCAACAAAACTCCTCCCAAAAGATTACATTAATGATTTTATTAAATCTATGTATCCCTATTTCAAGGATAAAAAAGAACCTCCTGAGGCTATTCTCAGGTTGAAATTAAAAGAGTTGCTCATTAACATTTTATACAATTGTGAAAATGACTTATTAATTTCTTACTTACAATCTGTTACCGTAAATCCAGTTCCCTCTCTCACGCATATAATGGAGACCAATTTTTCATATAACTTAAAGCTAGAGGAATATGCAAAATTATGCCATAGGAGTTTATCAACATTTAAGAGAGATTTTTTTAACCATTATAATACTACCCCAGGTAAATGGCTTCTGAATAAGAGACTTGAATATGCAGCTAGTTTGATTTTAAAAAAATCCTTAAATATAACTCAAATAACCTTTGAAAGCGGCTTTGAAGACGTATCTCACTTTAGTAGGGTTTTTAAATCAAAGTATGGTGTGACTCCGAGCTCCTTCTCAAAAAGAATCACCTCGTAGGATATTGACCTTCTCAAGCTATTTTTTAAACTTTTAAGCAAAGTTTAACCCTATGTAATCTGCGAAATTTGTAATACTAATTTAAATAATATAGTATTATGGAAGCAACCTTAAAATCAACAAATTGGATAATAAAAACACATAGTATTGGCAAAGACTTTGCACATAGAGCCTTTGAATATGATCTTAATGGCTCCTTTGTGAAAGACAACTATCTACAGCTAAAAGAATTAAAATTCTTCTCTGCTGCCATTCCTAAAGAGCTCGGTGGTGGAGGCGTATCACATAAAGAAATGTGTGATATTATTAGAGTTATTGCCCATTATTGTAGCTCAACAGCTTTAGCTTTCTCAATGCATCAACACTTAATATCTGCAACTGTATGGAAATACAAAAATGAAGGCATAGGAGTGGATATGTTACGTAATGTGGCTAATAATGAATTAGCACTTATAAGTACTGGAGCTAGAGACTGGCTTGGATCTAATGGTGAACTTAAGAAAAGAAATGGCGGGTATTTATTTTCTGGCACTAAACATTTTGCCAGTCAATCTGCTGGTGGCGACTTGGTTGTGACTAGTGGAACATACCTTAATAACAATAATTGGGAAGTTCTACATTTTGCAGTTCCAATGACAACAAATGGTGTTTCAATTTTAGATAATTGGGATGTTATGGGTATGAGGGGAACAGGTTCTAATTCTATTTTATTTGAAAATGTTTTTATACCTGACTCTGCAATATCCCTATCAAGACCAAAAAATGAATTTCATCCAGTATGGAATGTTGTGCTTACTGTAGCATTACCTTTAATAATGTCTGCATATGTAGGTATCGCAGAAAAGGCTAAAGAAATAGCTATACAAAAAGGCAAGAAATATCACAGAAACCAAAAGCATATAACTACTCTTATAGGTAGGTTGAATAATGTCTTGCTAAGTGCTCAAACGGAATGGAAAGCGATGTGTGCAATTACTAATGAATTGGATTTTATTCCTTCTGAAGACCTAACTGTAGATGTACTATCTCACAAAACTAATGTCGGTGAAAATGCAAAGAAAACTGTAGAATATGCCATGGAAGCTATTGGAGGACAAAGTTTCTACAGGTCTAACGTACTTGAACGTTTATTTAGAGATATACAGGCATCTCCTTTTCATCCTTTACCGAAATGGGAACAATTCGCCTTTACAGGAGAACGATTATTAAAATGATGCGTTCTTCTCTCGTATTTTAAGATTGTCATTTTAATGAAACATAAAGTAAGTTCTAGCAAAAAGCACAAGAGCCTCTAAGGAGAAACATTAAATAGCTTTCTTAATTCTGAATTATTATCTCATTTAACATATTGAGATAGAAGCTATTCATACAAATTTTATTCAATTTAGTTTAAATCTAGTATTAACATATTTATAAAATATCATAATAATCAAAAAAAAGAATCATGGATTTTGATAACATATATATTGATGAACTTATTGACATAAGAGAGGAAGCGAGACAAACAAAAAACTATAAGCTATCCGACAAAATAAGAGACTTTTTAGACACCAAACACATTTTTGTATTTGATACCAAACAAGGACAAACGGTTTATCATCAAGGAAAAGGTACCAGAGTGGATTTAATTAAAAGGCTTAAAAAAGAGAAGCTTGCTCAAAAATTATTTGATGCCTGGCTATATTCAATTAATAAAAGTATTGAAAATTTTTAAAATGGAATTTATGAAACAAGATTATAAAAAGAATCAATTAAAAGCCTACGTTTTAACCTATTGTGCGAATGCCAACTTTGTGATATCAAATGATGAAGTTGAATTTATTAAAAGTAAAACTTGTATTTCCAATTTAAATGAGGTCCAATGCGAAATTAGAAAAAATAACGATTATCAAAATATACAAAGAATAATAAAACTAGCCTACACATGTAGTTATAATATAGAAGACAAAAAGATCCTTTTCAAAGAGATTAATGAACTCGTTAAAATAGGTAAGGATTATTATCAGTTAAAACTCAACACCCTAAGAGGATTAAAACATATTTTATTTGACTCAAATTAAATAATGGTGTTTGGTATAAAAACACAAAAAAGTCCACAGAAGAACTTGTGTTATGTACCCCTTTTCAATAGCGTTAGAATACCCCTAAAACAAAAAAACCGGTCTGCCGACAGGCAGGCATCTCAATTTTCTTATTAAGAAAAAAGGAAAGCTCCGCATTGAAATTCCCATTTTAATGGGCTTTCACTACGTTATCCCTATTTGGTATAAACAAGACCACATCTTAGTTGCCGTCCGGACGGGACTCAAACGAATATAACATTCAAACAGTATGGAATTGCGATTGCTATCTGATAATGATTATTTAATAAATTTTGGCTTTAAGGTATTGACGAAAAGAATATTACCTATATTCTCATATCCCTCAAATACTTTATGCTCTTCAGATTTAACATGGCCTTCATGGAAACCAATTAGGGTAAGGTCTGCATCTTCAGAATATTTATTAATTAAATGATTTTTACTTTTATTTTCCTCCAAAGGAATAACATTAATGTTATTCGGAGATATAGGTAATCTTCCTGAAGAACACAACTGAATCAAGTTCTCCTGTTCTTTCGCAATATTTTCCTCACGAAAAGCGGCAAAAATCTTTATTTGACCATGTTTCCAATCAGCATGGCCCAAAATAATATATGATAGTAAGATCATTAAATTCGCATTTTCATAGTCTTCTTTTTTGATCCAAATATGAATTTCTTTTCTAAAGCCAAAGCCTTTATCGGAGCTTGCAAGAATGCACACGTCATGACCAGCTGTTTTTATTAGGTTGTAATTGTCAAGTACATCTGACAACCATGCTGTTTCACCTTTCTTAAATTCGAAAAGAACCATATTATTGGGCTGTCCTGAAATTCCCGGTAATTGAATAATAAAAGCAATAGCTGAAGTTGTTGATGGGGAAACCAATGTTTCTACAAATACATTCGATTTGTTAATGGCCACATAATGTATGAGTCTTTCAAGTTTTTCATCTGCAGAAATTTTTGTGGTACTTGAAAGATAGGCATGTTCTAAATGGACATACATACCAAAACCATAGCTATGCGAAATCCATTTCATTAATTCTAATGTATCAAAACGCTCAAAACTATCATAAGCTAAGCAAACCACTGAAGGTCTCCAGTCTTCTTCGGCACTTGCTTTTTCTGATTTTTGAAGAAATACCTGCAACCTTCTGCTCAATTGTTGGATGACTCCTTGAAAAATATTGGCCATTCCTTTATGGTTATCACTTTGTGAAGAAATATATACATAAAGCAATACCATTAAGAACACAGCAGTAAGTGCGTAAGGTGTATTTATCTTAAACATTAAATAGACACACATAATCGCTCCCAAAAAGGAAAGGTACCACTTGGACTTAAACGATGGCCTATATGAAGGATCAGCTGCAAAATGCTGAAAAAAAGAAATAAGACAAAGTGAACCATAGGTTACCATAAAAAACATTGTTATTATTTCCGCAACGGCATTCACATCTCCCATCAAAACAAACAATAATGCTATAATACTGGTAACAATGGTGGCATTTCTTGGTTCATTACTGTTTTTTGTTCCTTTTGCGACCCAAAAATTCAAGAATTTATTCGGAAATACCTTATCTCCTCCAATGGCCTGTAAGGTTCTCGGCGCTACCATAAATGAACCTAAAGCTGAAGAGATGGTTGCCGCGGCCAATCCTATTGGAATTATGGGCCCCCAGATTGCAATTTCCGCCATGATCAACTGATTTTCAATTAAATCAGCCGAGGATGCCGAGGATGCCAACTTGTATGCAATAAAGAAATAAATGATCATCCCCACAATTGTGGCTGTCAATGTCCCAAGTGGTATAGACCTTTTAGGATCTTTTAAATCACCCGAAAGGCCTACACCTGCGGTCATGCCAGTAAAAGCAGGAAAGATGATTGCAAAAACATAAAAAAATCCTTTTTCCGGGCTAACATTTTTAAACAATGTTGAAGGATCAAAAGTTTCTGAATATCCTGTAGTACCACAAAAAAACAGGATTAAAGAAATACCCAAAAGCGTTACTACCATATATAGTGCCTTTACCCCTAAATTAGCGCCTTTTTTTACCATTAACCATATCAACAATAGTAATGCAGGAACGCTAAACAACCTATTATCATAAATGATATATCCCCATTCCGTTTCCACCCATGGCTTAATGGCTTCGAATGCCTCACCAAATGCGATAATATAAAATGCCACACTAATGGCTTGAGAGAAATATAGGGCAATGCCAATTGCCGAACCGATATTGATACCAAAAGACCTGGAAATAATAAAATACTCACCTCCACCTTCCACTTTTTGGTTCGTAGCGATTTCGGCTAAGGCCATGGCTGTTGGTATAGTAACCATATGACCAATCAATATAATTAAGACAGCTCCTAAAAATCCTACAGAACCAACTGCAAAACCAAATCTTAGGAACATTATCGCCCCTAAAATTGTTGATATTGCAGTAAAAAAAACGGGTGAAGTACCGAATTTGTTCTTTTTAATCATCCTTAATTTACACTAATGAATTAATGCTTATTAAATATAAGTAAAAACACCTAAACAAAAAGAGGGATTTACACTCTATTACTTTGTTTTGTTTGGCTTTTAAATGAATTTTAAACCCACCAATACCTCCTTTATATTCATTTTCCTTATCTTTCATTATTCATTCATCCAACGCATGCTAAACTGCTTAAGTTTATCGAAACACCATGTTGCCCTACAACATCAAAGGTCGGGCAGCCCCTTGGTTGCGATAGCCGCTCACAGCATACCTATCCCACTTCATTATGATTACCTTTTTTAGAAAACTCCGCCAGCAATTACTTTCAGACGGAAAAACCGGAACCTATGTTAAATATGCCATCGGGGAAATTATTCTCGTGGTTATCGGGATTTTGATTGCATTAGCCATAAATAATTGGAATGAGAACAGGAAAGCGGCTATTACTGAAATAAAGGTGCTCAAAGAAATCTCTGAAAACCTGGGTGTAGACCTTTTATCCCTTCAAAATGATATTAGATTGAACGAAGAAGGCATTAAAACTGTGCAGGACATTGAAGGAATCCTGGATTCAAACGGCACATTGACGGACGCCTTAACCCGCAGTTTTGGGAGTATTACCTTCAATCCCACCTATACCCTTAATACCAGTGGCTATAAAAATCTTTCCAATATCGGGTTTCAAATTATCGTTGAGGATTCCATTAGAAAGGCGATTACCTATCTTTATGAGACTCAATATTCGTTTTTAAAAGAACGTGAGGAAACGGCAGAAAAAGTGACCTATGTCTACTTAACCCCTCAGTTCCAGGAATACTTCGGGCAGATCAAATTTGAAATGAGGAAAAACCAATTACCCGCAAAATTGTACTACCCGAAGAATTTTGAAGATCTAAAAAACAACGGCGACTTTCACAGACTTCTGGATTATGCCAAAGAAATCAAATATGGCAATCTTTATGACCTGAATGTGGTCTTAAAGGACATCAGACGTATCAAAACCATCATTGACAGGTACCTGGAAGACCAATCCCATTGAAGGCAAAGTCCTATAACGGGGACCTTGAAAACACGAAGATCTCATAATTAAGAAAACCGAAAGCCCCACACTACAGGACGGTCATTGGCTTATACCAGGTCACTGCACTGGTGTCGGCCGATGCGATCCTGCTCACTAAACCGAAAAAATACAATCTTTAAACATGGTACCAATGCTTATACAAGACCATTGCAGTTAATAATATAAAACTATGAGAATCATGATGAGACAACCATTCAGAACGAGACCCCTTAGTATTGCATTACTAGTTGTTCTTACTGCATATGCCTGTCATAACAGCCCTCAAAATGCAAACCGATTACCCAATGTCCTTATCATCTACACCGATGATCAGGGAACCATCGACGCCAATTGTTATGGTGCTAAGGACCTGTATACCCCTAATATTGATATGCTGGCGGAAACCGGAGTACGGTTTACGCAATTTTATGCTGCCGCATCCGTTTGTTCGCCTTCCAGAGCTGCATTGCTAACAGGCAAAACGCCTTTAGCTGCAGGATTGCCGGGGGATGTGGCCGATGTGATCGAAGATGAAATCAGTCAAAACGACTTATACCTGGGGCGCTATTTAGAAATATTGTCCAAACATATTTGCTATAATGACTTGGTGAAAGTGTTTGCCTTTCCACGGGCACGCTTCCATGATATTACCCTGGAGCGCCTCCCCGACAATGCCATTATGACCAGTGATTATGCCGCACTTCTGAACAATAAGGAGTTCCTGAATATCCTCAATAGAAGGGCCGTATTATGTATGATCACCAACCAGGAGACCAAAACATGAATCGATAAGGCCATGAATATCATTCACATGATAGCCCATGAATTGAACCCATAAATCACGCTAGTCCATCACCGGTAAAAGCCATGGCGATGTACCAATCCCCATTAGCCCAAAAAACCTTAACTTTAAATCCGCCTGAGTCTCAGGACCCTTAAAGCATAAAACGCTGTCTATGGCGGAATGTATAACTCACTAAAGCCTCATTTAAGACTTTATGCGATATAGACCCTACCTAAAAGACACCATCGCCATTTCCGAAATTGGCCTTGGCGCATGGCAACTGGGACAGCACTCCGGTTGGACAAACATGTCGGAAACTGAGGCCCTAAGACTGGTTCACCAATCCATTGATTTTGGCCTCAATTTTTTTGACACTGCTCCAAACTATGGTCATGGTACGAGCGAGGAACGCCTGGGTAAGGCCCTTAAAGGCATGGACAGGAGCCGTATGGTCATAAACACTAAATTCGGCCATACCGTTACGGGGGCTTTAAACTTTAGCCCCGATTATATCAGAACTTCTCTGGAAGGCAGCTTAAAACGACTTCAGGTGGATTATGTCGATTCCTTAATGATTCACAATCCGCCTTCCTCCTATTTCGACGGCCATAAAAATGACCATTACGAGATCCTGGAAACCTTAATGGATGAAGGTAAAATAAAGGCCTACGGGGCGTCTTTGGATACCTGTGAGGACATGAAGCTCTTAATGGAAACCACCAATTCCAAAGTCATTGAGGCCTTCTTTAATATCTTTCACCAGGATACCCGCGGCGGCTTTGACATGGCAAAAGATAAGGCCGTGGCTATCATTGTGAAAATTCCACTGGATTCCGGCTGGTTAACGGGCAAATACACTGCTGAAAGCCGGTTTGATGACATTCGCAGTCGTTGGACCAAAGCCGATATTACAACGCGAGCGGCCCTGGTGGATCGATTGAGGGCCATTGTTGGACCAGAAAAAAACCTGGCCCAATTCGCCATAGCCTTTTGTTTAGCCTATGAGGCGGTGTCCACCGTGATTCCCGGCAATACCAATTTGGAACAGCTCAGCGCTAATGTCCGAAGTGCCGATCTTGCCATCGCTCAAGATCTGATCGCAAAGCTTGAACAGCTCTATCATTCTGAAATCAAAGCTCTGAACCTCCCCTGGTAATCCCTACATCTAAGATTTAACCACGCCAGAGAACCTTGATAATTCATGGCACTGCAACCAATCCAAACTAAAATAGACTATCTTTTAGGCCTTACGATTCCGACCTGCGACTCCAAAGTTGGTCATACCTAGAACCCATGACCTGTTGGATTGCCAGAGCCCTACCGGGATCTGCACCCCGAGGGTCCTGAAAAGTAAATGGCAGGAATCCTATCCTATTTTGGATGTATTGATAACCCGGTGGCCAATATATCACTGGACAAGGTGTATTATTTGGGGGTTTTCCTTAAATTTAGGACTGAAGAATTGGGGAATCCTGAAAGCGACTGAGATTGAAAACCCGATTGGCCGGAGCACGAATCCTTTAAAACCATTTAAATATCGAAACCATGAAAACAACTCAATTGACCAATGCTATTTTTCTAACGGTTTTAATTGCCGGCCTGTTCCTCTCCAGTTGTAACGGAAAAGACACTGAAAAGGGCATGGCATCGAATCCGGCAGACCTCTCCGTTTTGGAAAAGGAAATTGCACAGCGTTTGCGTGAATTTGAAAACCATCTGCGGAATGGCGATTCCATAGCGTTGGGCAATATGTATCTTGCTGATGCGGTGATCATGCCCTCTTTGACTGGAAAAGACGCTATTGTAAAGAATTTTGGGAGCATGATCCGGGATAGTATCACGGGTTCGAGCTTCAACACCATAGGACTGTGGGGGGATGACCAATTACTTGTAGAGGAAGGGACCGGAGTATGGTCTCATGAAAACGGACAAGTGGTGGGAAAAGGCACCTATCTGGTGGTTTGGAAAAAAGAAAATGGAAACTGGATGATTTTACGGGATAGCTGGTTTCCCGAAAGAAAGCAATAAGAACCAGGGAATAAATAGGGCAAGTACCCCTACGACCATGCCGTAGGCCTTGTGTTCTCGAAACCCAATAACCGCAATGGGTGAAAGCGGCTGTAATTCACCACAAGCATTTTTACCGCGAACCGGGCCCTTTATGGCATTCAAACCGAAATACGCCTTTATGCATATCACTTTCTATGATAATCCCCTCCAATACGTCTATAAATTTAGTATCTTTCCTACTTGTAACCACTACGGTAAAACATGTGGTTTTGCACCCGCTCTAGCATGTCCTTCACTTGAGATTTACACTATCGGAGTCGCCGAAAACCGTTCAGAGTAGGCATTTATTTAAACCACCAACCCTATGAAAAAAGGAACTATTAAAGTCAGCGTTTTGTATCCCGGTAAGGCCGGAAGCACCTTCGACATGGATTACTATTGCCATCAGCATGTTCCCATGGTCGGGGGACTTCTAGGGGATGCCCTCCTCGGGGCTACCATCGAAAAAGGCCTGTCAGGAGGCGCTCCGGACAGCGCTGCCCCTTATGTCGCCATGGGAAATATCTATTTTGAATCTATCGAGAGCTTTCAGAATTCCTTTGGTGCCCATGCCGATAAGATCATGGGAGACCTTCCTAATTTTACCAATATTGAACCTGTGGTACAAATTAGTGAAGTCCTGGTTTGAGGTGTCCCGGCAAACCCACAGAATACCGCTTAATCCATTTTTGTTAGGGTACCTTCGGAGCCGCCGAAAACCGTAAAGAGTAGGCATAACTAAAACCCATAACAATGAAAAAACATATCGAACTGATACGCTATGTCGCGATACTTTTATGCTGCATGGCGGTCATGACCGGTTGTAAAAATCAAACCGAACAATCCGAAGAGCCCGCTGCCGAACCGGCATTCGATCTTGCCACGGCCAAAACCGAGATCATAGCGGCCAATGACGTTTTCGAGCAGCGCTTTATGGCCAAGGACTCTGCGGGAGTGGCCAATTTATACACCACCGATGGGAAGTTCATGATGACGGGCAGTCCATCTATTGTTGGACGGGAAGCCATTACCTCTGTGATGTCCGGTTTTATCAATTCCGGGGTAAACGGACTGGAGCTCACCACCATCGAGGTTTGGGGAACAGAAGATCTGGTAACGGAAGAAGGGGAATATACCTTATCGGCCGACGACACTCCAATAGACCATGGCAAGTATTTAGTCCTTTGGAAACGGGTGGATGGCCAGTGGCTCCTGTGCAGGGATATTTTTAACTCCAATATGCCACAGGAACAGACCGAATAGCATCCCTATCGTTCAGAGCGCCTCCCGGGCACTTTGCCGGGAGGCGCCCTGAATGTATTTTTATTTCAAATAGGCCAGGACATTGGTTTCAATACGTTCCTGGATGTGCGATACATCGGCCTTTACAAAAGATTCTCCGGTAATGTTTTCATAAAGCTCTATGTAACGCTCACTAACGGTTTCGATGTATGCATCGCTCATATAGGGTACCGTTTGTCCTTCCAGACCTTGAAAGCCGTTGCTTATTAACCATTGGCGTACAAATTCTTTACTCAATTGTTTTTGAGGTTCACCATTGGCCTGACGTTCTTCATAGCCTTCGGCATAGAAATAGCGCGAGGAATCGGGCGTATGGATCTCATCAATCAATACGATTTTACCGTCTTTGGTCTTACCAAATTCGTATTTGGTATCCACCAGGATCAGGCCCCTTGAGGCCGCAATGTCACTGCCCCGTTTAAAAAGCTTACGGGTATAATCTTCCAGAACCGCATAATCGGCCTCATGAACAATACCGCGTTTTAAAATATCCGCTTTGGAGATATCCTCATCATGGTTGCCTTTTTCCGCTTTGGTGGCCGGTGTAATGATAGGCTCCGGAAAGGCATCGTTTTCTTTCATGCCTTCGGGCATAGGCACCCCGCACAACGAGCGCTTACCGGCTTTGTACTCACGGGCGGCATGACCGGACATATAGCCGCGAATAACCATTTCTACCTTAAAGGGTTCGCACAAATGCCCCACAGCTACATTGGGATCCGGGGTAGCCGTTAACCAATTGGGAACAATATCCCGGGTAGCGGCCATCATTTTGGTGGCGATCTGATTTAGAATTTGCCCCTTATAGGGGATTCCTTTGGGCATCACGACATCGAAGGCCGAAAGCCTATCGGTCGCGATCATAACCAATTGCTCATCATTGATATTATACACTTCACGAACTTTCCCCTTATACACACTTTTTTGTCCGGGAAAATTGAAATGGGTCTCTGTAATGGTATTGCTTGCTGTTGTCAAAAGTTGGTAACGGTATTAAATATTATTTGTTCCTATGGTTTGAGTCCGGATGGGAGCCTCACAGTATACCGGCAATGCCCCGACCGGTCCTAAGGCGGTCATCCGATTAGGGCTCCAAAGCTTAAGACTCTCTGTTCTCAATACTTTTATAAGCCTCTATCACCTTTTTTACCAGTTTATGCCGAATCACATCCTTGTCGTCTAAAAAGACCATCCCTACGCCCTCTACATTTTTTAAAATCAACAAGGCTTCCTTGAGCCCTGAAATGGTACGGCGAGGCAAATCTATCTGACCGGGATCGCCCGTCAATAAAAACTTGGCATTCTTTCCCATCCGCGTCAAAAACATTTTCATTTGAGCATGGGTCGTGTTCTGGCCCTCGTCTAAAATAACAAAGGCATTGTCCAGGGTACGCCCGCGCATAAAGGCCAGAGGCGCTATTTGTATGGTGCCGTTTTCTAAATAATGGGCCAGTTTTTCGGGTGCGATCATATCGCGTAAGGCATCATACAGGGGTTGCATATAAGGATCCAGTTTTTCCTTGAGATCCCCCGGAAGAAACCCCAGGTTTTCTCCTGCTTCCACCGCCGGTCTGGTTAAGATAATACGTTTTACGCTCTTATTCTTCAAGGCCTGTACCGCTAAGGCTATCCCTGTATAGGTCTTACCCGTACCGGCCGGACCAATGGCAAAAACCATGTCGTTCACTTTCATACTCTCCACCAGTTTGCGCTGGTTGGCCGTCTGAGCCTTGACGATCCTGCCACTTACCCCGTGTACTATGACCTCTCCACTCTCCTTTGAGGTATTGTAGTCCTCACTGCTCTGGCTCGTCAATACACGCTCAATGGTGTTTTCATCGAGTTTGTTGTACGTTGCAAAATGTTTGAGAAGCATGGTAATCCGATGATCGAATTCTTCTAATAATTCTTCATCGCCAAAGGCTTTCAGTTTATTTCCGCGGGCAACAATTTTTAGTTTAGGAAAGTATTGTTTTAAAAGTTCGATGTTTACATTATGGTCTCCAAAAAATTCTTTGGGAGTAATCTGTTCAAGTTCGATAATAATTTCGTTCAAAGGCTCGTTTTTTGTTTACAACTTCATCATACATAAATAAAAAATATATGTACTCTGATGAAATGATTTATTAGTTTTGTAATTTGTAATACAATATAATTGATGCTCAAAAATACATAAATTTGAGCGACCACATGCTAAAAAAATATCAACAATTTTGCCCATGGCGATCATCACATTAACCACTGATTTTGGTGAAAAGGATCACTTTGCTGGCGCCACAAAAGGCGCTATTTACAGTGAACTTCCCCATGTTAAAATTGTTGATATCTCCCATTCGGTCTCTCCTTTTAATATTCCCGAAGCCGCATACATCATTCAAAATGCCTACAGAAGCTTTCCAAAGGGGACCATTCACATCATTGGTATTGATTCCGAAATAAATCCGGATAACAAGCATATTGCCTTACAGTTGGATGATCATTTTTTTATTTGTGCCAACAACGGCATTATGAGCATGATCTGTTCTGAAATTGCTCCTGAAAAAATTGTTGAAATTAACATTCACGACAAAATACAGACCAGTTTTCCCGTTCTCGACGTGTTCGTTAAGGTGGCATGCCACATAGCCAGGGGCGGCACTTTAGAGGTTATTGGCAAGCCCATTAATGACATCAAACCCATTAGAAACGTGGTGCCTTACATCAACGACGACAAAACCCAAATTATTGGAAGTGTCATTTATGTCGATAATTACGGTAATGTTATAACCAACATCAAGCGATCCTTTTTTGAAAGCGTCCAAAAAGGTCGCGATTTTGAAATATCGGCGCGTAACCATAAATTTAAAAAGGTATTTAACAAATACAGCGACATTGTAAATTTTGACATTCCTGAAGACAAACGCCACGATGAAGGTCGGGGTCTGGTCGTTTTTAATTCCGGAAATTTTTTAGAGATAGCCGTGTATAAAAGTAATTCCAATACCGTGGGCAGTGCCTCCACACTTATGGGTTTAAAGTTAATGGATACCGTTAGTGTGAATTTCATTAAAAATACGGTCGATGTGTATCCCGAACGCCCCCTTAAGACCGAGCTAAAAGAAGATCTATGATTATAAGGATAGTGAAAATGGGATTCCATTCGGATCATATCGCCACCTTTTTAACCCTTTTTGAAACGCATAAATCGACCATCAGGGCCTTTAAAGGTTGTGCACATTTAGAATTGTACAGAGATCTTACCGATCCCAGCCTTTTTTTCACCTATAGTTTTTGGGATAGTGCAGCCGCTTTGGAAAACTACCGCCAGTCCGAGGTATTTAAAACGGTGTGGGCACAAACAAAACCCCTGTTCAACTTAAAACCTGAAGCCTGGAGCCTTGATAAAGTGGCCGCAGTCAACTAAGACCATTAACTGTTTCAGTAAACGGTAAAATGTTTTATATTCGTGAATTAAAATTCCGACTGGGAAAAAGGACCATAATCGTAAAACTGCCCGGAGCCGTGTTGAAGGGAGTACCTGTAAGTTATGTTTGCCATACTTAAAAAAGAAATAAACTCGTTTTTTGCATCCCCCATAGGGTATTTGGTCATTGCCATTTTCTTAGTGCTTAACGGCCTGTTCCTATGGTTATTTAAAGGTGATTTTAATATTTTGGATTACGGATTCGCAGACCTGTCGTCCTTCTTTCTTCTGGCGCCCTGGATATTGCTCTTTTTAATCCCTGCCGTAACCATGCGCAGTTTTTCAGATGAAAAAAAACAAGGCACCTTAGAATTATTGCTCACCAAACCCCTATCGCACCTGAGTATTGTTTTAGGTAAATATTTTGGAGCTTTTAGTCTTATCCTCATGGCCCTTTTGCCAACATTACTGTATGTCTATTCGGTTTATGAATTGGGAAATCCCGTTGGGAATATCGATATGGGAAGTACCCTGGGGTCGTATTTCGGTCTGTTATTTCTTGTGGCTGCCTATACGGCCATTGGCGTATGTTGCTCCACCCTATCGGATAACCAGATCGTGGCTTTTATCTCTGCGGTCTTTATATGTTTGCTCTTTTATATTGGATTTGAAGGCATTGCCGATTTTACCTCAAGTTCATTTATCGCGCAACTGGGGATGAGTTATCATTTTAACAGCATGGGACGCGGAGTTTTGGACACGAGGGATATTATTTATTTTTTGAGTGTGAGCATCCTTTTTATCGGCCTCACCAACTTGAATTTAACACGGGCTAATAAATGATACTGACTCCTATTTTCATCCTGTTGATGGTACTGGTTTTCATTTTAGTTTGGCTATTTGCCTCAACCATAGACAAGCGGAAATGGGTGGTGCTTCTCATTACCCTGGTGGCCACGCCCCTGTTATATTTTTATGTGGTATATCCATTAATAAATATCTTCAGCAGCTACCATCATGAAAAGTATTTTAATAGCGGGGCCTGGGAAGCGAAACCGTTTTTACGCTATGAAATGAGTGCGCATTTAATGGCAACCAAGATTTTATACGGTAAACCTAAAGATAATGTGGAAGAACTGCTGGGGACATGTGACTGGTATAGCTGGGACGATTCCCTAAAAATAAATTCCCCTGATAAATGGAATTACAATTTAGGGGTTAAACCGGGTGCTTTTAATACGAATTACGAGTATTTGGAAATCCAATTTAAGAACGATCGTGTTGTGCATATGAAACAATACCAAATAGAAAAGACCTTTGAATAAACCCTTGAAGCATATTATTCTCTTCGTGCTGGCCCTTGTGGTGGTGAACTACCTGAGCAGTAAGGTCTACAAACGTTTTGATTTGACCAAGGACTCGCGTTATACCTTGAACCAGGCTACGGTAAAGCTACTCGGTGGAATTGAATCCCCTGTTGAAATAGACATCTTCCTGCAAGGCCATGATTTTCCCTCTGAATTTAGACGCCTGCAAAATGAAACACGTCAGTTGCTGGAGGAGTTCCAGGCCAAAAACAACCATTTGGTCTTTAAATTTATCGACCCGCTAGAAAACGACCAAAGCAAAGCACAGAATATCGAGGCCTTGACCCGGCGCGGACTAACCCCCATGCAATTGAGTGTTCAGGAAAGTGGAAAGGCCTCACAGGCCATTATTTTCCCATGGGCCCTGGCCAGTTATAAGGGGGCAACCGTGAGCATTCCGCTTTTAAAAAACAAGATTGGAAGCACCCAACAGGAACTGGTCAGCAATTCGGTACAACATTTGGAATATGCCTTTGCGGATGGCTTTAGTAAACTAACGCAGCCCAAACGCCATAAAATAGCCATACTTAAAGGTAACGGGCAATTAAAGGACCCCTATATTGCCGATTTTGCACAAAAGCTGGGAGACTATTACTTCCTGGCCAAATTCACTCTGGACAGTGTGCAATCGGATCCCCAAAAAACACTGAAAGATTTGGAGGCCTTCGATTTAATAATTAATGCGAAACCAACAGAGGCTTTTACGGAAGCGGAAAAATTTGTATTGGATCAGTTTATCATGAATGGTGGCAAAAGTTTATGGCTTATTGATGCTGTGGCGATGGAAAAGGATAGTTTGATGAACGATGCCGGTGCCAATTTTGCCGTTGCCAGAGATCTGAACCTTACCGATTTCTTCTTTAAATATGGTGTTCGAATTAACCCGGTGCTTGTGGGCGATCTGTATTCTGCCCCCATAATGCTCGCCACCGGAAGCGGGAACGATACCCGTTTTATGCGTCTGCAATGGCCGTATTCCCCGCTGGCATCAAGTCAGGTAAACCACCCGGTTACCAACAATTTGAACCTTGTAAAATTTGATTTTGCCAATCCCATTGATACGCTAAAAAATACGATTACCAAGACCATCCTGCTGCAAAGTTCGGAATTGACCAAACTGGAAGGAACCCCTTTGGAGATCCAATTGGAAAAGGCTACCGAAAAGCAGGATCCTGCAGGGTATGACAAAGGCCGACAACCGCTGGCGGTTCTGCTTGAAGGCGCATTCACTTCGGTCTATCATAACCGGGTCAAACCGTTTCAGGTCATAGGAGAGAAAACCCAAAGTATGCCAACGAAGATGATCGTTATAGCCGATGGCGATGTCATTAAAAACGATATCGACAGAAACCGGCCGCTACCTTTAGATTTTGACCGATCGAGTAACCAAACCATAGGTAACAAAGAATTCTTGTTGAATGCCGTTAATTATTTGCTGGATGATGACGGACTTATAAACATTAGGACCAGGGAAATTGCAATGGCATTTTTAAATCCTCAAAAGATAGCTCGTGAAAAAGTGAAGTGGCAATGCATTAACATTGGATTACCACTGCTACTGTTAGTGCTTTTCGGTTTGGTATTTCATTACTTCAGAAAGAAAAAATACGCCGCCTAAATGTTAATAAGTTTGTTTCCTATATTAGACCGTATCGAATATATTTGTAGATAGTTTTCATGACCAAAAAACACTGTTTTTATAATGAAACGATGCAATGATTTTAAATGTTGTTCTGGAACAACAACAACAACTATTTAAAACATGAATGGCAACATCCAACCATTAAAACCCTTAAAGAATAACTGATGAAATTTATAGTATCTAGCACCTATTTATTAAAACAATTACAAATTTTAGGTGGTGTTATCAACAGCTCAAACACCTTACCCATTTTAGATAATTTCCTTTTTGAATTAGAGCAGTCCAGACTGACCATTTCGGCTAGTGATTTAGAGACCACGATGTCATCTACGTTGAATGTGGAAAGTACTAGTACCGGTAATATTGCCATTCCTGCACGCCTGCTGTTGGATACCTTGAAAACCTTTCCTGAGCAACCTTTAACCTTTGTTGCCGAGGATAACAATACCATTGAAATCAGTTCTAACCATGGTAAGTACGCCTTGGCCTATGCTAATGGCAACGAGTTTCCTAAAGCCGTTTCCCTGGAAGATCCCAGTAAAACGGTATTGTTAGGCGATATTTTGGCAACAGCCATTAGCAAGACCATCTTTGCAGCGGGTAATGATGATTTAAGACCTGTAATGAGTGGTGTGTTCTTCCAATTTTCAAATCAGGGCCTAACCTTTGTGGCAACCGATGCGCACAAATTGGTGAAATACACGCGAGAAGATATTAAGGCCAACCAGGTGGCCGAGTTCATTATGCCCAAAAAGCCCTTGAATCTATTGAAAGGCATCTTGGCGGGCAGCGAAGAGGAAGTGACCATAGAATACAACGATTCAAACGCTAAATTCACCTTTGACAATTCCGAATTGATATGTCGGTTAATCGATGGAAAATACCCGAATTACGAGGCGGTCATTCCCAGAGAAAATCCAAATAAATTAATTATAGCCAGAAACCAGTTTTTAAACTCCGTACGCCGTGTGAGCATTTTCTCCAATAAAACCACACACCAGATCCGTTTAAAAATTGCGGGTGCAGAACTCAACATTTCAGCTGAAGATATCGATTATAGTAATAAGGCCGAAGAACGGTTAACCTGTGATTATCAGGGGGATGATATGCAAATTGGTTTCAACTCCCGTTTCTTGACCGAAATGCTTAACAGTCTGGGGTCGGATGATGTGCAATTAGAGATGAGCTTACCCAACCGCGCCGGGATTCTGACGCCCATCGATGGCCTGGATGAAGGCGAACAAATTATCATGTTAGTCATGCCGGTGATGCTAAATGCCTAAAAAAAAAGACCTGTTCGACAACTTTTCCATGGTCTGTAAAGAATAAACGCTCCCCTTCTGGTGAGCGTTTTGTTTTTCTCCTTTTCTCTAAAAACTAGCCTATAAAATTAAGGGATAAAGGATACTTAGGAATTTCTCCCTTGCTGGCCTTAACCGCATTTACAATAGGGAAAACCACAGAAATGATTCCAAGAATGATAAAGCCTAATAATCCCAGACCAAACCATAAGATTAAGGGGATGCAAATTAAACAGTACACGATTAAACTCAATTGAAAGTTTATAATGTTTTTGCCGTGCTGGTCCATTTGATATACCCTTTCTTTTTGGGTTAACCACAGAATTAGGGGTAGTAATAAACTGCCAAAGCCTACTAATAGGGTAATTAACTGGCTTAAATGGGTCATAACGATAAGTTGATTATCTTCTCTCATGATACTTGTATTTTTTGATTGACACCAATAGGTCGCCATTAAAGGGATTCTGTTACAAAAAAATAGGAAATCAGCACGGCTTTGGTTCAAGTTTTAGGGTCAGGCCCATCAAACCTATACCGGCTCATGCCACTAGTTTACAGTAAAAAAGGGAAATCCTTGTGCTCCACAGGTCAAGGGGTTACCAGGCTGGTTTAGGGAACCTTATCCAATAAAGCCTGAAATCTCGGTTCATCTTTTATGGGTCTGAATTTAATGTCCTGTGCCAAACCCCAAAAGAAAAGCCCTTGTCCTCCCACCTCATAATCCTTTTCCAACCAGGTTAAGGTATTTTCAACATCCCCCAGCCCCATATATATGGTAGCGATCATATAGGGGGGGACATACACCAATTCATTTTTATTTAACTGGTAGTCCAATATTTTCATGGCCTTGTCGCGTTCTCCAATCATACCGTAACAATAGCCCAACATCCAATTGGTATGGGAGGCTACACTTCGTGAGGTATAAAGGTCGATAGCCTCCTGAAATTTTCCTAAACCTGAAAGGTTGGAGGCTTTCATCCATATGAGCATATTATCATTGGGAAAGCGTTTTAGTCCATCATCCATCAAATCTATCGCTTTTTGATATTCCCCCAAATAATAATAAGCCTGTCCCATATCGCCGATATACTTGGTGGATAAGGGATCCAATTTCAAAACCTTATTGAAGTGTTCTTCCATTAACTCCAGATTGCCTTCGTAGGTATAAATCCAGGCCAATTTGTTATAGGCACTCACATAGCTCGGGTTAATTTCAATAGCCTTTTTCAGGTAAAGAATGGCGGTTTCCTTTTCGTATTTGTAATAGCTAATGGCGCCTAAGGCCCCAAAGGTACCACCATCGTTAGAATTAATAGCCAGCGCTTTCAAGGCAGGAGTCGAGGCCTGTTCCAACATCTTTTTGGGAGATTCCCTCCCCCAGAAAATATATTCGAGATAGGTTTCGGCCACACCAACATAAGCACGGCAAAATTCAGGGTCCAAATCTATGGCCCTTTGGAACAGGCTTTCGGCCTTTCTTAACTCTTCAACCTTGCCGCCTCCTCTGTTCAAAAACATTTGTGCCTCCTTAAAGGCGGTGTAAGCCTCGGGGTTATTGGTTGGCTCATTGTTTAAGCGCGATTCCTCGGTATCACTCAAGGTTATTTTTAAGGCATTGGCTATGGCCTTGGAAACATTGCTCTGAATTTTAAATATTTGCACCAGGGTATTATCGTAATTATCCGCCCACAGGTTTTTATTGCTGGCGGCATCAACCAAATTTGCATTAATCCTGACCTGATCGTTATCCAGACGTACACTGCCTTCCAACACATAATTGACCCCTAATTCCCTGGCAATTTCGGATATTGGCTTATCCGTCCCTTTATAATGCATGGCAGAGGCTCTTGAAATCACCTGTATATGTTGAATTTTGGAAAGATGGGTGATAATGTCTTCAGTTATACCATCCGTAAACATATTGGATTCACTGCTGTTATTCATATCTGCAAAGGGCAATACGGCTATGGTAGGCTCCTTGAGCTCATAATCCATGCCCGGCCTTTTCATGATAAAGTACATCAGGACAAATATGATAAATGTTAAAAGCATTAGGGCATAAATACTTTTTTTACGATAGCTTTTATAGACTTCGGAGTCCTTGGGTTTGGTCTTGCCTTTAAGCGAATTTTTTTCCGGGATCACGAGATCGTCATTGGCTACGGCAAAAACAGGAATGACCTTATTCACATTTTTAAAATCAACCGAATCAATAAACCTGGTGGTAATATCATTTTGGTTCCTTATCTGATCATTAACCTTATCTGAGATTAAAATGCTACCGGCCACAGACAGGGATTCAATTCGTGAAGCGATATTAACGGCATCTCCAATGATGTCGGATTCCGTTCTGATGATATCCCCCACATGAACACCTATCCTAACGGGAATTGAGGGGTCCTGCCTAAAGGCCTTTTGCATTTCAATGCCGCATTTTATGGCCTCTACAGAGCTTCTGAAAATACTTAAGGTGCCGTCTCCAAAATATTGAATGAGTTCACCATTAAATTGGCCTGTAATCGTATCGAATACCTCTCGATGCTTTTTCCTGATAAGCATAGCTTCCTTTTCGTCATTCTGCATCAAGGAAGTATACCCCTCAATATCCGTAAACATTATTGCAACAAGTTGTCGGTGCTGTGTCATAAATACAATGGAGTAAAACAACTAATTTAATTAAATATCTTTAAAAAGTATGTGTTTTAAAAAACCAAAATACAATACCTTTATAATAATTTTTATCTTTAGCCTAATAACCGTTCAGTTTATGTCTGCTACAGTAGCCCAAGAGCTCATAAAATTTTTATCTGAAATCCCATTTTTTTCTGAGGTTTCGAAAGCATCCCTCAAGGAATTGAGTCAACATGTTGCTGAAGAAACCTATATTAAAAATGAATCTATTTTTAAAAAGGGGGACGAAGGTCATGCCATGTATGCCATCGTTTCGGGTGCTGTTAAAGTGCATGATAAAACTCATATTTACGATACCTTTACATCGGGCCACTGTTTCGGTGAATATGCTTTAATCGATAACGACCCCCGTTCGGCATCGATAACCGCTATTGAAAACACCAAAGTTCTAAAAATAGAACGCGTTCATTTTTTAGACCTCATGAAACGTGATAGCGGATTTGCGCAAGGTATTTTGGCGGTGATGATTAAACGCCATCGTGAACTGGATACCATTCAGGAGCGATTGGCGTCATCCAAGCAAGCCATTGAAATCGCAAACAGCAAAATGAACGGGCTCATTAATGGCGCGATGGATGCCATTATCATGTTCGACAGCCAGTTTAAAATTGTACTCACCAATGCCTCTGCCAACAAGCTCCTCGAAAATGACGACCCGCTGCAACGCAACATCCTGTTCTTTTTAGCCGATGACAGTGCTAAACTCATAGAAGATATCGTGAAATCCGAAGCCTCGAAAAAGCCCACCAACAAATACCTTCCGAGCATCATTAAAGTGATAGGGTCCAACGACACCCAAACCTTAAATGAAGGAACCATTAGCACCTACGGCAACGACGTAGACACCTATTACACCCTCATCTTAAGGAATATTGAAGACCGATTAATAGCCGAAGAAACCATTACCCTGTTAACCAACAAAACGGCGTATTTAGAGGAAGAAATCCAGGAGTTGACCAGTAGCTATGGCATCATTGCCGAAGACCAAAGCATGAAAACGGTCCTAAACCATATTCACCAGGTCGCTAAAACAGATGCTACCGTATTGATCCAGGGTGAGACCGGAACTGGTAAGGAGTTAGTCGCACGGGCCATTCATAAGGAAAGCAACAGAAACGACAAACCCCTCATTCGAATTAATTGTGGCGCCATTCCTGCCAATCTCATAGAAAGCGAATTGTTTGGTCATGAAAAAGGGGCCTTTACCGGTGCGACCACCAGTCGAAAAGGACGCTTTTTGTTAGCAGACCAGGGTACTATTTTCCTGGATGAGATCGGTGAGTTACCCATAGAGCTGCAACCTAAATTACTAAGAATCATTCAGGAGGGTGAATTCGACCCCGTAGGGAGCTCGGAAACCATAAAGGTCGATGTCAGGGTCATAGCCGCCACCCACCGAAATCTTCTGGAATATACAAAAACAGGTCAATTTCGGGAAGATTTGTATTACCGTTTAAATGTGTTTCCCATTGAGGTCCCGCCTTTGCGGCACCGGGGGAATGATATAACACATATTGCTGAGGAAATGATCCAACAATTTTCAAAAAAGCTCAATAAACCTACCATTACGCTGAGTGATGCCGATAAGGCCTTTTTAAAATCTTACCATTGGCCGGGCAATGTCCGTGAACTGCAAAACTTAATAGAACGAGCGGTTATCGTTTCCCAAAAGGGGAACATCAACTGGCAATCTATTATTCCCAACCAAACGTCTATGGATCCGGGCCCGGAAGAACCGAAACAAGACCGCATTCTCACCTCAACACAACTCATAGCCTTGGAACGGGACAACATATTAAAGGCCTTAAAGCGAACCCGTTGGAAAATTTCCGGTAAAAACGGTGCTGCAGAATTATTACAGATACCCCCCACAACCTTAGCCTCAAAAATGAAGGCTTTAAACATTGAAAGGCCTATATAATAAAAGATATTTTTTGTACATTGGTTAGGTAAATAACCCATAACCAAAACATGAAACATTCCTTTTTTTATTGCCTCCTTTTACTCGTTGCAAGTTGCAATACCACCTCCAAAAAAGAAACCACTGCCAGCACCGGCTCCAATCCGGTGATGTCGATTCAGGACTATCACGATAATTCCAATTACGACGATCAGTTTACAGGGGGGATTAAGATGATTCCCATACAAACCCCGAAGGGGGAGTTCAAGGTATGGACCAAACGCGTAGGCCATAACCCCAAAATTAAAGTCTTGCTGCTGCACGGTGGCCCCGGCATGACCCATGAACTCTATGAATGCTTCGATGGTTATTTTCCACAGGAAGGCATTGAATATTATTATTATGACCAATTGGGGTCGTATTACAGTGATCAACCCGACGATCTTTCCTTATGGGATTTACCACGTTTTGTGGAGGAAGTGGAACAGGTGAGACAAGCCCTGGGTCTCAATCAGGATAACTTTTATCTGTTAGGCCAGTCCTGGGGAGGGATTTTGGCCATGGAGTATGCCTTGAAATATCAACAGCACCTTAAGGGGTTAATCATTTCAAACATGGTAGCCTCCATTCCTGAATATCAACACTATTCCGACGAGGTACTGGCCCCGCAATTACCCCCGGAAGTTTTAGAGGAAATTATGGTTTATGAGACTAATGAGGATTACAGTAACGAACGGTATTTGAACTTAGTCATGGAGCACTATTACACGGCTCATATCCTTAGAATGCCTTTGGACCAATGGCCAAACTCTGTAAACAGGGCCATACACCATACCAATCCGGATGTCTATGTCACCATGCAAGGACCCAGTGAATTTGGTATAAAGGGCGATGCCACCCTAAAAGACTGGGACATCAAGAACCGGTTGCATACCATTGCGGTTCCTACCCTATCCATTGGTGCCCAATACGACACCATGGACCCGGAACACATGAAATGGATTGCCCAGGAAGTACAACAGGGTCGATTCCTGTATTGTGCAAATGGCAGCCATTTGTCTCAGTATGATGACCAAAAAACATACTTTGAAGGGGTCATCACGTTTCTTAAGGACGTCGATGCCAAAACGTTTTAAACGAGGACCTTCCCCTGCCTAAGGTACAACAGCTTTAAAATTCACGACTTTTCGTAATTATATAACGATATTTCGTTAATGCATGATTTATCGTTACTCTTTTATTGGTTAAATTTTAACTTATTTAATTGATTATCAAGTTTTTACAATCTTTGGCACAGCATATGCCCTTAATAAGGCAAATATGTAAAAATCAATTAACAATTTAAAATTTTAGAAAACATGATTACAACAGCAAATGTAAAAAACGGAGTAAACGTAGATCAATTAGTAGAAACAATTGGAGCCGTTCAACAAAATCCGGAATTGGCCAAGTTTGAATTCAGAGCCAAAAACAACTGGATAGATGGCGGACATTGTGTGTCCAGCATTAAAAGTTTTTATGGTGTGGGCCAGGAAGACACCTCTCGTGAGGAAGCCTTCACTATGGAATGTAGCCACCCCCAAGTCTTATTAGGGCAAAATGAGGCCGCAACCCCTCCTGAAGTGGTTCTTCACGCTTTAGCCTCTTGTTTAACAGGGGCCATGGTGTACCATGCCGCTGCTCATGGCATTAGCATTGAAGGCGCAGAGTCTTCTATAAATGGAGGTGTTGATTTGCACGGCTTTTTAGGCTTGGATCCCGAAGTACGCAAAGGTTTTGACGGTATCAAATTTACCTTAAAAGTAAAATCGGATGCCACCGCCGAACAACTTGAAAATCTGGCTAAATTTTCTCCGGTATTCGACATGATTACCAACCCGACCCCCGTTTCAATAGAAATCGTAAAGGCGTAACCCTATGTTTAAGATGGCTGCCTCCTTCAGGCAGCCATCTATCTTCTTTCTTAAAATCAACCATCAGGGCATGAAAACTTCAAACCATAGCATTCTAAACGCCAATCAAGCCGTAGCCGGAATCGCGTATAAAACCAATGCTGTTTTTCCCATTTATCCCATAACGCCTGCCTCGGAAATGAGTGAGCTTGTTGAGGAGTGGCACGCCCAAAACCAACCGAACTGTTTTGGACAGGTACCCACTGTTTTTCAAATGCAGAGTGAAGCGGGTGTTGCCGGAACGATGCATGGGGCCTTACAGACCGGATCATTGTCCTCCACCTTTACCTCCTCTCAGGGTCTGTTACTCATGCTGCCTAACCTGTACAAAATAGCCGGTGAATTAACCCCAAATGTCATCCATGTGGCCACAAGAAGTATCGCCACCCATGCCCTCTCTGTCTTTGGAGATCATAGCGATGTGATGGCCGTGCGTCAGTCGGGCTATGCCATGCTGGGAAGTGCATCGGTTCAGGAAGCACAGGATTTTGCCCTAATTGCCCAAATGGCTACCCTGGAATCCAGGATTCCTTTCATTCACTTTTTTGACGGGTTTAGAACATCCCATGAATTCTCAAAAATTGAAACCCTCCCGGATGAGGTGATTCGGGCATTACTGGATATCAAAACCATTGAAAACCATACCAGGAGAGCTCTAAATCCGAACCATCCTGTTATTAGAGGCACTTCACAGAACTCGGATGTGTTCTTTCAAAGTCGGGAAGCCGTCAATTCGCTCTACACCGCCTGTCCGGATATCGTGCAACATCATATGGATACCTTTGCCATGAAAACCAATCGACAGTATAAGCTATTTGAATACGCAGGCCATCCGGAAGCCCAACACGTCATCCTATCTATGGCGTCGTCTACAGAAACCATTGAGACCACCATAGCACACCTAAATGCCCTGGGCCACAAATTCGGATTAATAAAAGTCCGTTTATTCAGGCCTTTTAGTACCAAACACCTATTGGAAGCCTTACCAAAAACAACGACATCCATTGCTGTTCTGGACCGAACAAAAGAACCGGGAAGCAACGGAGAACCCTTATACCTGGATATTGTAAAAACGCTATCCGAAGCATACCAAACCCATCAAATCCCCCATTTACCAGTAGTAGTCGGTGGTCGTTATGGCTTGTCTTCAAAAGAATTCACCCCCTCCATGGTTAAAGCCATATACGACAACTTAAAAAGTAGTATTCCTCAAAACAACTTTTCCATTGGCATTGTTGATGACGTGACCCATCTTAGCCTACCTTATTCGGATACCATAACGATTGGCGATGATTATTATCAAGCCATATTCTACCGGGAAAAAAGTCCATCTCACAGCAACAGTTTCAAAAACACACTGGATATTATAGGAAAAGACCACCACACCTTCGTACAGGGATATAAAAAAATCAGTTATAAAAAATCCAACGCTTTTGATGCCGAACACCTTCGAATCGCCTCGCACCCCATTAAGGCCCCATTCCTTATTGAGCAGGCAGATTTTATGGCGTGCACGGACACCATGCTATCCAAAAACAATGTGGTTGACAACCTTAAACCCAAGGGCACCCTTTTAATCCATACGGCAGTTCAACCTCAAAACTTATGGCCATCACTTCCGGCTGAAGTGAAGCACAGCATTATGGACAAGGCCATTAAGGTCCACATTGTTGACTTGACCCGATTACCCGAATCCCACAGCCCGAACACCCTGGAAATTTCAGGCTTTCACGCCTGCTTTCTGGCCATGACAACAGGGGATCACTCCAACAACCTGAGTCACATTAACCGGTTCATCCAAAAAATGGATACCTCCGAATATGCCATTGAAAAGGAAGACAGGGTTTTATTTAGTGATGCCTTTAAGCAAACCCTTTTGGGAAAGATGCTTCTCGATAAAGAGGAAGACCTCTATGTTAGTGATTTTCCAATAGACGGCACCTATCCAACCCATACCTCCATATATAATGCGCCCCAAAACAGTGCGCTGCTCCCCGACTGGAATACCGATTTATGCACCCAGTGCGGTGCCTGCAGTATGGCCTGTCCGCAATCTGCTTTACGAATAAAAGTATATGACGATTCCTACCTGGAACAGGCTCCACAATCCATGAAGCATATGTTCTCCAAGGACTTCGATTTCATGAACTATACCATACAAATCAACCCGGAACAGTGCAATGGGTGTTACAACTGTATAGATGCCTGTACCCCAAATGCGCTAAAACCCACAGATACGATGCCTGTTTTTAACCAGGAAAAATCAAACTGGAACTACTTTGAAACCATTCCGGAAATAGACCGGGATAAGATAGACCTCACCGCAGTAAGTCAACAGCAATTGCAGGAACCTCTATTTAAATATTCGACCGGCATTTCAGGTTGTGGCGAAGCCCCATACTTGAAACTCATGTCTCAACTTTTTGGTGACCGATTACTCATTGCCAATGCCACAGGGGCCAGTTCCATATTTGGAGGGGCCCTACCAACCACACCCTGGGCCAAAAACAGTAAAGGACAAGGACCGGCCTGGTCCAATTCCCTGTTCGAAGACAATGCCGAATTCGGACTTGGTTTTAGACTATCCCTTAACCAGCAGGAAGAACAGGCCAAAACCCTGCTTCATGAACTCGCTTTTGAACTGCCTTTTGAATTAGTCTATGACATCCTCCATGCCACACAAGACCATGAAAAGGCCATTAACCAACAACGCCTTAGGATTGCTTCCTTAAAACATCACCTCCAGGATTTAAATTCCAAAAAGGCCCGCCTGCTTTTAACGGTGGTGGATGCTTTAGTTAAAAAGAGCGTATGGATTGTTGGTGGTGACGGATGGGCATACGACATTGGCTATGGGGGGTTGGATCATGTAATTGCAACAGGCGAAAACGTCAATATTTTAGTTCTGGATAATGAAGTCTATGATAACACAGGCGGACAAGCCTCCAAAGCGACACCCTTCGGGGCCAGAGCCAAATTTGCCTTCAACGGCAAACAAAAGCAGAAAAAAGATCTGGGTGTAATGGCCATGAATTATGAGCATGTGTATGTGGCCTCGGTAGCCATTGGTGCCAACCAGGAACAAACGTTAAAGGCTTTTATCGAAGCAGAATGCCATGATGGTCCTTCAATAATTATAGCCTATTGTCATAGTGACTCACACGGGATAGATACCAAAACCCCAAGACGGTATCATGAAGCTGCTGTGAATTCCGGGCAATGGCTATTATACAGAAACGATCCCGGAAGGCTTCGCACCAACGAGCATCCATTTCAATTGGATTCTAAGCCGCCTTCCATACCAATCAAAGACTATGTCATGCTGGAAAAGCGGTTTTCAAAATTGTTGGAAAGTGATCCCGCATCGATTGAAAGCAGAATGGCACATATGCAACAAGCTGTTGACAGGCGATACAGAACCTATGCCAATAAAGGCATCAGCGCCAAACCCGGTCTGTCTGAAGCCCCTGAAAAGTTAACCGAACATTCTATGATATTTTATTAATAAAAACCCATTGTGCATTTTGATTTATATGTTACAAATGAATGTCAGTTCGAGTGATTTTCGATAGAAAATTGTATCGAGAACACTAGTTTAAGAACTAAAATTTGATTCTCAATACTAATTTTATTCAAAATGCACAACGGGTTAATAAAAACCCGCTTTTTGAATCTCGAAACAGACTAACGAAATGGATATACCAAAATAAAAACCAAGTGACAAATGCAAATTTTTTGTAATTTAACCATAATAAAAATCCGTGGCCTGGATTTTAAACCTGTAACTTATAAAATAATGCCTTTAAAGTTACAGTCCCCCAAATTTATCGCCTTACCATTTTACAATTATTATGGGCTTTGCACCTTGCGGATGGTTATGTACTTAATAGGTTTAAAATAATGTCATGGAACAACATACGCTATATAAAAAAATACTAAAACGAATGGTCCTCTTTTGTGGTTTACTCATGACGCTGACTGTAGTTTTCATGCTTTACTGTTTCGATGCCTTGCCCAAGCATCTCTTTAAAAGCAAGTATGCTCCGGATAAAATCTATTATATGAACTATGATGTTTCAATCTTAAATGACGCTAAAGACCCGGAGTTATTAAACTATGGATACGAATTATTCACCAATACGCCCAAATATATTGGTCCGGATAATGGTGACCCCAAAATGGTCTATCAGGGGAATAGACTGGCTTGTAAAAACTGCCATTTGAATTTGGGCACAAAACCGTATTCCGCGCCTTTGATTGGCATTATCCAGAGGTTTCCCCAATTCAGGGGCAGAGAAAATAAAATAGGGACCATAGAAGAACGGATTAATGGCTGTATGGAACGCAGTATGAACGGAAGGATGCTGCCCGAAAACAGCAAGGAAATGAAAGGTATTATCGCCTACCTCCATTGGTTGAGTCGTTATGCTCCTGAAGATGGTAAAATTAAAGGTACCGGATTTCTAAAAATTAAAATTCCGGATAGAGCTGTAGATTTAACTCATGGTAAATCGGTATTTCTTAAACACTGTATTGTCTGCCACGGTAAAGATGGCCAGGGCTTGATGCGCCCGGATGGCAGTGGTTATGAATATCCTCCTCTTTGGGGTGACAACTCCTATAATCATGGTGCAGGCATGACCAGGGTAATCACGGCCGCACAATTTATTAAGGGCAATATGCCTTTCGGAACCCTGTATGATAATCCGATACTAACGGATGAGGAAGCCTATGATGTCGCGGGGTTTATAAATTCACAGGACCGTCCAAAAAAGGCAAACCCTGAAAAAGATTTTCCCGACTTGAAGAAAAAACCCGTTTCTACGCCTTATCCGCCATATGCGGATCACTTTCCTATGGAACAACATCAACTGGGTCCATTCCAACCTATAATGGAATATTATAAGCAAAAATTTAATATCACTAAAACCAAGTAATTATGAAAACAATGGAAAACAATTCAAGACGACAATTTCTAGGCGCATTGGCACTGGGAGCAACTGCAAGCACCATTTCTATGCTGTCTAATCCGATGTACGCAGAATCAGGAATTTTTACGGATTCCAAAATGTCTGAAACCGAAGACTGGTTTGACAAAATTCATGGAACCCATCGCATAGTCTATGATGGTTCTACACCACATATGGGTCTGCCCATCTTATGGAACTGGGCGTTTTACCTTTCCAACAATTCCACAGGATCCCCGGATAGCGACATTACTGCAATGACCGTTATACGTCATACCGGACTGTGTTTGGCGTTTAAAGATGAATTATGGGCCAAGTATAAATTAGGGGAATTTTTTGGTGTAAAAGACCATACCGGCGACTTTGCTGTTCGTAATCCATTTTATGAACCACAGGATGGTGATTACCCGATTAATGGTCCGGCAGGAATAAAAAGCCTTTCGGAAAGAGGCGCTATGTTCTGTGCCTGTGATTTGGCTACCAAGGTTTACAGCAACAAAGTAGCAGAAACAATGGGCTTAAATCCTGAAGAAGTTTATGAAGAATGGGTAAACGGCATGCTCGATGAGATTAAACTCGTCCCATCCGGTGTTTGGGCACTAGCAAGGGCACAGGCCAAAGGATGTGGTTATGTTTTTGCAGGTGAATAATTTAACTGCTCTAATCATGAAACTATTAATAAGAATATGCTGCGTGTTATTATTGACTTCCATGGGATTTGCTCAGGAAAACCAGGTAAAAATCGTTTTTGATGTTACCAGTAATAATACGAAAGTGCATGAATCTGCCATAAGACACGTCAAAGCGATGTCCAATGCCTATCCGGATTCCAAATTTGAAGTCGTGATGTACAGTGGTGCCATGGATATGGTACTTAAAGACAAATCGACCGTTGGAGATGATCTGGAGATGCTGGCCAAAATGGACAATATCGACTTTGTAATATGTGAGGGTACCATGAAACGACACGACGTGGATTCGACCCAATTACTTTCGGGTGTTAAAAGTGTCCCGGACGGTATATTGGAAATCATTCAGAAACAAAAAGAAGGCTGGGGCTATATTAAAGAAAGTCAATAACGGATTAGCGTTGTTACAGTTAGGCCTTCTCATGGATGTATAGGTCATATGGAGCGCAGTGGAATTGGGGTATTATGAGACAAGTATCCCCTATGCACTGTGCTCTTCATGACATCGTTTTATCAGGCTGTTTTTTGACACCTCCTATTATTTGGTATCTAATACATTTACCATATCCCAGTCCTCCGGGGTCCCTGAGATCGTGTATTCGGCCGATTTCGTTACAAAGTATTTCGCCACCTGATCTTTAGGATTTTTAGTGAGCACCCTATCGAAGGCTGCAGAGGCCTTGGGAAACTCTTTACCAAAAAAATGTTTAAGTCCCTTTTCAAAATCCTTTAAGGTCTTTATTTTTAATGCTACACTGATGTCGTCATCCCCATCAAAACATTCATAAACTCCAATGGCTTCGTTTTTCCCTTTCACCTTAACCCGGCCCAAATACCTAAAATTAAACGCCTCCTTATCGTCTATTGTAGCCATACTATCTTCGCTTAACACGATGTTGGCACCGTAATATTTTGTGGTTCCTTCCACCCGGGAAGCGGTATTAACCGTATCGGCTATTATGGCGGTATCATTTCTGTAAACATCACCTATTATTCCCATGACCAGAGCTCCCGTATGCATCCCCATCCCCACGGATATGGGCATAAATCCCTCTTTTTCTCGCCTTAAATTATACTCTAAAATGGTTTTCTGCATCGCAATACACGCACGCAATGCATGAACGGCCTGGTCCGGAAAAAGCGCCATAATACCATCTCCCAAATATTGATTTACAAAACCGTTGTGTTGCTGAATCAAGGGCCCCATGCGTCCTACGTAAGCATTTACGAACTTAAAGTTCTGTTCAGGGGTCATGGACTCTGCCAGATGGGTATAGTCTCGGACATCGGTAAACAAAACCGTCACCTCCTTTTGGATATGGTCCCCTAAAACGACTTCGGTAATGGCTTCCCTTCCCACAGACTTTAAAAATTCCGATGGTACGAACCTACTGGTGGCCTTGTGAATACCGTAGAGGTTAAGATGGGTTTTTATTCTGCTTAACAATTCATTTTTGGAGAATGGCTTGGTTAAATAGTCATTGGCTCCTACATTAAATCCGGTAACCAAATCACTCACCCTGTTCTTAGCGGTAAGCATGACAATAGGGAGTTCACTGCTTGAATATTTTTTTCGTATCGTCTCGCACACCTCATAACCCGACATGTTCGGCATCATAATGTCCAGAAGGATTAAATCGAAGGCTCCACCGTTTTGAATACGTTCCAGCGCTTCCTTCCCACTGCCAACCTCAACGACTTTATAGCCTGCAACGGTTAAATGGTTTTCCAAAACCCGCCGATTAATAGGTTCGTCATCGACAATGAGGATTGTGAGGTCAGCATGTTGGATATGCGTGTCCCTGACTTCTTCAGCCGCAGTATCGGTGGTACTATACTGCACCTGTTGAATTCTTGGCTCCGTATGAACAGGGACCACACGGTCCCGCTTTTCCTGACTTATAGGAAGTGTGAAACTGAAGGTTGTCCCCTGACCCAAAACGGATTCAACTTCAATGCTACCGCCGTGCAGTTCCACCAATTGCTTGGTCACCGTTAAACCCAATCCAGTGCCGCCATAGGTTCTGGAGGCAGACCCGTCTACTTGCTCAAAGGACTTAAAAATAGACTCAAACTTTTCTTTCGGGATACCAATACCGGTATCTGAAACCGATATTTTCAAAACATCCGAAACCACAGTTGCTGTAATGTCGACGGTGCCTTGCTCAGTAAACTTAATGGCATTGCCCACCAAATTATACAAAATCTGCTGGAGTCTATTTTCATCGGCCAGAACTAATGGAACCGTTTTTGAAATGGAATTTATGACTTTAAGGTCTTTCCCCTTTGCCAAGGTACTGGATACCTTTATAACCAGTTCTACTATTGGAAAAATATCGATGGTCTGAATCGCCAGCGACAAATCCTCGTTCTTCAGTTTAGAAAAGTCAAGAATATCATTTACCAAATTGGAAAGCCGCTTCCCGCTATGGACTATCATATCCAGATTTTCGATAGCTTTTTCAGGAAGCCTCCCCGCGACACCATCCTTTAAAGACTCAGACAAACCTATAATACCGTTCAGGGGGGTTCTTAGTTCATGTGATGTATTGGCCAAAAATTGATCCTTGAGTCGATCAACCTGTTTCAATCTGCTAATGACCTCGCGTTCTTGTTTTAACTTCAAGGTCTTTTGTCTGGATCGCCAATAAAACCCACCGACAAGCAATAGTCCTATAGTACCAAAAATGACGAGGTTTACTTTATTGCGTTGTTTACTTATAGCCCGGGTGTAACGCAATTCTTGTTCAGCTTTTTGAGTATTAAAGGCAATACTATCTGCAAGTTGCTGCCTTTCAAACTGGTATTGCATTTCCTGCCGGGTAATTTCCTTGGCCTTATCTTGATTAAACAAAGAATCCTTTGCCTGTATCGATTGTTTATAATAGGCTAAGGATCTGTTATAATTCCCAAGTTTTTCCCAAACCCTGCTCAAACATTCACAAGCTTCCTTTTGTGCAATTAACACGCCGGATGCCTCAGCCAAATTCAAACTCTTTTCGCAGTCCGTTTTTGCCAATTGATATTTTCCCATGCTGAGATAAGTCCCTCCACCCCGATATAAATACGCTGTGATCAATCCGTCAGTATCACCAATATCGTTTTTAATACGTATCCCTTTATTCAAATATTCAAGGGCTTTCGCATACTTGCCCTGTTTGTTATACAGCTCCCCGATATTGTTGTAGGCACGGGCTACGCCTCGTTTATCTCCAACATCTTCAGCCAGCTCTGCTGATTTTAATAAATTCTTAAGGGCCAGGTCGAATTGATTTAAATCGGAATATACAAGAGCCACATTATTATAGGCATGTACCAGGGTACGTTGGTCTCCCAAATCCAGTTTTAATTTTAAACTGTAGTTGAGATATTCCAATGCTTTTTCGTGATCTTTTTGCCGAATAAACACATTTCCCAAATTATTGGTTACCCTCGCTAAGTTGACTTTATCGTTGAAGTCTTCGGCAATCTTAAGGCCCTGAAGCAAATAGTCCAATGCCTTTGTAAAATTACCCAATTCGTAATAGGTGGTTCCTATATTGTTGAAGGTGGTAGCCATCGCTTTTCTATCGGATAACTTGGCATGCAATTCATGACTCCGTGAAAAATAATCCAGAGCTTCCAGATATTTTCCTTGTATGGCATAGGTATTACCGATGAACCGGTACGTTGTAGCCTCCCATTTTTTATTTTGCTTTTCCTTGGAATATTCAAGTATCCTTGAACCAAAGGCTCTTGCCGAATCCAGATTCTGCCTAAACAACACCATAAAAGCGTCCAATCCCGCCTCATACCTGATTGAATCAACTTCTTTCTGGTCTTCAAAAATCGTTGTAAGACTATCCAATTCGGTGCTCTGACCAAAGGACATAGTAAAACATACTATGATAATTAGAAAAGAAAGTTTGTAATACATTTTAAGATTAAGTCCGGTTTTGTAATGATTGCATAAAGTTAAGCGTTAATCCTTAAATTTTAAAGGATCACTTCAAAAAAGCAAAAACAGACTAAAAGGCGTAAAAGATTACCATGGATACCCCTGACTCCGGTCTTAAGATAATATCGAATTACAGGGCAACACAAAAAAGGGAATGTCAATCTTAAAGGCCAGGTTTTCCAGGCTATTGCTCGCGAACAATCGCTGTACAAAGGAGTATTTCTTGTTTTTTATGACAAGCATCTTCGTTTTATTCAGGTGGATATAGGTATATATTTCCCCCAGGATATCTTTCTGAGTCGTGTCGATGTAATCATGATTGGCATTCTCAAAATTGGTATTAAAAAAATCATGATTATCATAGGACTCATAAGCCCGGTGGTTTTGATCCGCAATATGGAGAATAGACAAATTGGAGTGGTACAACCTCACCCATTCCTTTAACAGTTGCATATCCTCAATGGCAAATGGTTCTAAATTGGTAGTGGCAAAAACAATTTTTGACAGATCCGTGAACTTATAACCGTCGGGTACAACCAATACCGGTGTGGTACAACGTTGTATAACGTGGATGGTGTTACTGCCAAAAATCACCCTTTCCAGGCCTGAAGCCCCTTTGGTTCCCATTAAAATTAAATCAATATCATGGGCGTCGCAAACCTGATTTAAGGCATCTGTAAAGTTATCATAATCTACTATGGAATGGAAGGTATGCTTACTATTATGGTACTTCTTTTTTATATTGGTTATAATATTACGGATCGATTTTTTGGCAGCGTCGACGATGGTGTTGTAGATGGTTGCCGAAGAGGATACCACCATCATGTCATCAGAAATAAAAGACGATGCTTTTTGCACATTTATGATATAAAAGTGGCATTCCTGATTCTTAAAAAAGGTCATGGCAAAATTAATGGCATTCAATGAATTCTTTGAAAAATCTGTTGGTAAAAGTATCGATTTCATGGTGCTTCAATAATTTTACTAAATATAATAAGGCCAGTTAGTTAAAAACATGATAATTATCAGTCAGTATTCTTTTACTGTCCAAAAAACAAAAAATTAGTTTAATACATTAAAGCATTGTATTTTCGGCACAATAAATGTTACCATACCCATTTATTAACCGTAAAACTATATGTAATGCGTATTACCCTAATTCTGTTAACCTTGTTCTCTGTAACGGCACGTCCTCAAAATTCTGCCATTGGCACCCATGAAAAGCTCATTTACACGGCCTCTTATAATATGTCCGGCCTCTTAACGGATATTGCACAGGTAACAATGGAAACCAGTCCGGTAAAAACCTCAAAGGCCACCCTGTTGAGATTAAAATGCACTGCAGCAACTTACAGCAAATGGGATAATTTTTTTAAAATAAGAGACCTGTATGAAAGTTACGTCAACCCAAATACCCTTACCCCGTATTTATACAACCGTGACATCAATGAAGGCAGTTATTACAAAGCGATGAAGTACACGTTTAGTCATAAAACCAACACGGTAAAATCTGTTCAAACCAAAAAAAACAATAACGTAGAAAACAAAACCGTATCCATTGGTAACTATACAAAAGACATTGTCTCTACCTTATACCACATTAGACTATTTGATTTTGAACACATGGAAATTGGTCGAAGTAAATCCTTAACCATCCTTTTTGATCGAAAGGAAACTAAAGCACAGATCACCTATTTGGGAAAGGAAACGATAAGCACTGCTATCGGTAAAAAAGAATGTTATAAATTAGCCATAGGGTCAAGTGCTGAGATACTTGAAGGGAACAACAGCAATTTGTTGTGGCTAACGGCGGACAACAACAAAATTATTGTTTACGGTAAATTTAAAATTCCCGTTGGAAATGGTGAACTTAAAATTAAATCCGTCACCGGTCTAAAACATTAAGTTATGAAAACAGTATGTACAGGTTTAGCCATAGTTTGTTCCGTACTTACGGCAATATTTGCTGTTTTACCCCTATCGAATTTAGCGGTCATACCTGCTTTGGCAGCCTTGGTTTTTGGTTTGATCGCCTTTTATTGGTCTAGAAAAACAGGAGAAGTCAAGAAAATCATTCCGTTTACATTTTTACTTACTGGCGTCGCTCTCTGTTTTACGATCTATAAGGCTGTTTTTACCAGCACCGAAGTCGCTGAGACCACCGCTCTGGAGGCAAAGGAAAGCCAGCTTGAAGAGGAAGCTATTGAGGCCCTGGAGGACATTGACCTTGATCTTGAAGACCTTGAAGGTCTGGAAGATATCGATATCGAAGAGTAAGTATTTTTCCCTATTATGTTTATATTTGTTGAAAGTAAATTGTTAAAATTTTAAATTGACCCATTTCTAGCTCCGGATAATGATTTAATTGTAAGTTGCTTGGGATAATCTGTAATTATGCTTATCAAAACTCTCCTCTCTCTCACCTTCTTCTCCTTGTTGGGGACCTGTGCTAGCGAAAAGTATAGTACAAAAATTAAAAATCTTAAAAACAGCATCAAACTGATAGACAGCACCAAAGTCATGACCTACGCCAATACGATAACCCCCGAAGAATTGAGCACGCTTTTATTCGCATTTGCCTCTGAGGAATTTGAAGGGCGTAAAGTTGGTGAAGAAGGTCAAAAATTAGCGGCTAAATTCTTAAAAGACTATTACAAGGACCTGGGTATCGCCTCTCCCTTTGGCAATAACAACTATTATCAAACCATTCCGTCCTCATTTTTTTCAAACAACGCCAATTCTTCCGAAAATGTTCTGGCGTTCATTGAGGGATCTGAAAAACCGGACGAATTAATTATTGTTTCGGCGCATTTTGATCATCTTGGTATCACCGAAAATGGTGACATTAATTATGGTGCCGATGATGACGGCTCAGGAACTGTAGCAATTATGGAGATGGCCGAAGCATTTTTAATGGCGAAGAATGACGGATTCGGCCCTAAAAGGAGTATCCTATTTCTTCATCTCACCGCCGAGGAGATCGGTAAATTAGGTTCAGCATACTATACGACCTATCCTGTAATTCCTCTTGAAAATACCATTGCCAATCTCAATATAGACATGATTGGAAGGGTTGACAGCATGCACAAGGACCATCCTAACTATGTCTACCTTATTGGTTCGGACCGGTTAAGCAAAGAGCTTCATTATACCTCAGAAAAAGTGAATGCCGCATATTGTAATTTAGACCTGGATTACCGGTTTAATACCGAAGATGATCAAAACCATTACTATACCAGATCCGACCATTATAATTTTGCCAAACACGGCATACCGGTAATCTTCTATTTTAACGGAGAACATGAAGATTACCATATGCCCGGTGACACCCCGGACAAAATAGAATATAACTTGTTAAAAAGAAGAGCACAACTCATTTTTGCCACAATCTGGCAATTGGCCAACCAGCCCCATAAATTGGCACCGGATGAGCACCATGAATTGTTAAAATAGACCTAATTCGACCAGGCTTAACTTATAATTTTGTATTATAGCTTCCCTTTCAAACGTTTTTAAATGGCATTACAAATTAACTCCTAAGGTTATGTGTTCAAATAAACTTATCCTGATGATGTGCATCTCATTTTCAATGATTGCCTGTAGCTCGTCACAAACAAATAAATTAGCCTCTACGGATAGCGCAACGGTTACAAAATTTGCCGAGACCATTACGGCGGGTGAATTAAAGGACATGCTCTATGTTTATGCTTCCGATGATTTTGAAGGCAGGAAAACCGGAGAACCCGGACAAAAAAAAGCCATTAGCTTTATCAAGGACCATTACGTTGCCAATGGCATTGCCTCCCCCATAGCTGAGGGTGATTATTATCAGGAGATTCCGGCGTCATATTTTAATAATCTGGCTCAAGACTCTGAAAATGTGATAGCCTATATTGAGGGTTCTGAAAAACCGGATGAGGTCATCATTATTTCGGCACATTTAGATCACATAGGCATCTCCAATGACGGGAATATTAACAATGGTGCCGACGATGACGGTTCCGGAACTGTAGCCATTTTGGAAATTTCAGAAGCCTTTCAAACTGCTGTAAAAGCGGGTGATCGTCCTAAACGTTCTCTCCTGTTTTTGCATGTAACCGGAGAAGAAATTGGGTTGTACGGATCCAAGTTCTACACCGATGTGGATCCCATTTTTCCATTGGAAAAAACAGTCGCAAATTTAAATATTGATATGATTGGTCGCGTAGACCCCAAGCATGAAGATCAAGGCAATTATCTGTATTTAATTGGTTCGGACAAACTGAGTCAGGAACTGCATGACCTATCAGAGACGGTAAATCAAACGTACTTCAATTTAGAATTCGATTACACCTATAATGCCGATGATGACCCTAACCGATTCTACTATCGTTCCGATCATTATAATTTTGCAAAAAACAACATTCCGGTCATCTTTTATTTTAATGGCACCCACGCCGACTACCATAAACCAACCGATACCCCGGATAAAATCAATTATGCCTTTTTGGAAACCCGTACCCGTTTAATTTTTCATATGGCATGGGAATTGGCCAATCGTGAGGCGCGTATTACCTTAGACTAAACCCGTAAGTAACATACACAAAAAAAGCCTTTCAAAATTTGAAAGGCTTGTATTTTTGGGTGGAAGATCGGTCTCGAACCGACGACCTCCTGAACCACAATCAGGCGCTCTAACCAACTGAGCTACAACCACCATATAAATCGCAGGTTTATTGCGAGTGCAAATGTAATTTATTTCAGTTTCTCTACAAAACCTTTTTTTAATATTTTAAACCCTGACAGATGTCCTTATTTTAAATCGAACAAACTCTCTACACCGACATACCGCTCTACAGTAAAGCCTTCGGCGAACTCCACCCCTATTAAACGACCCAAATCCCTGGCGCGATAGTAAATACTATCTGTGAAATTTTTACTTGATATGGGGGTCTCCGGCTCGGTACTACCGGCATCATAAAATTGGGTTTTATAGGCCAGGACAGCCTGCATTTTCTTATCCATAAAGCCGGAAACATCGACTACAAAGTCCGGTTCTAAATTTTTCCATTGTATATAATGATAGACTTGTTTGGGACGCCAAGGATCCTGCCAATCCCCATCATCCTCAAAACGGGTATTAATTTTTAACAGTCCACTTAAGAAACAGGCATCACTCACCAATTTACTGGCTCTACCGTGATCTATATGTCTGTCGTCGACCGCATTGCAAAGTACAATGTCCGGTTTGTATTGCCTTATCATTTTTATTAATTCGATCTGATGGAATTGATCATTCCTGAAAAAGGCATCCTTAAATTCCATGTTAGTTCGAAAGGCCAATCCGAGAATTTCTGAAGCACGAGCAGATTCTTCCTCCCTGGTTTCAACGCTACCACGGGTTCCTAATTCTCCACGTGTTAAATCTATAATCCCCACTTTTTTACCTTGGGCAACTTCTTTGGCTATGGTGGCACTGCAACCCAACTCGACATCATCAGGATGGGCACCAATGGCTAGTATATCTAATTTCATATATCTGTCATAAATTGTTTAAACTTAAAAAACGATTTCAGATCCCCTTAGGCAACGGGTTCGCTGCCATTTCTGGAAGAATTTTTGCTCATTTTTTATTTTATGTCGTAATTATTGGTTTTATTTAACTTTATTTTTCTTAAATATATTAAGAATACTTAAAAAAGCGACATTACTATTACGTTTTCGTATACCACTTAATGATTAAATGCTATGAAATTTTCACAATTTATTAAAAGTGCTTTGTCTTATTAAAGTATGACATTAGTCATAATAATTATGTCCTGTTCCAGCGTAATTTTACCTTGTAAAACATAACATCCATTCTTATGATTTAAATAAGATGTCGTTCATGTAAAACTAATAAACAATTTCCAGATATGATCTATTTAATGCTCACCATATTAATCATAACCATTGGGCTTTTTATATGGGGAAAATTTACTCCGGATATTGTAGCACTCATATCCATGATCAGTTTGTTCCTAACCGGTATTTTGGATGTCACTGAAACCCTCAGTGGTTTTAGTAATCCCACGGTGATCATGATTGCCGCACTTTTTATTATTGGTGAAGGCATTGCACAGACAGGCTGGACTGCAATGGCAGGTAAAAAATTTGTGGAATGGGCCGGAAAAAGTGTCCCTAAGTTACTGGTTATTGTTACCCTGGGTGCTGGTGTCCTTTCCGGTTTTGTGAGTAATACCGGAACGGTAGCAACATTGATGCCTCTAACCATTTCTTCTGCCTGGAGCATAGGTACCTTACCCTCAAAAATGCTGATGCCTGTTGCTTTTGGTTCGAACACGGGTGGATTACTGACCTTAACAGGTACGCCTCCCAATATTATTGCGAGTAATGCCCTGATTGAAGGCGGTTTTGAGGGATTTTCATTTTTTGAGTTTGCCTTAATTGGAGCTCCCCTGTTAATTATCGCTTTAGTCTACTTTAGATATATCGGTTACCGGCTATTGCCAAAAAACAATACCAACAATAAACCTGTAAATATTGAATCCACATTGCACAAATGGATTGAAGCCTATAAAATAGACAATGACTATTACAGATTAAGAATACGAAGTCTATCACCGCTTATCAACACCAAACTGGAAGATTGGCATCTTGAAAAGGATTATCAAGTTTCTATTATCCGATTGAAAAGAAGACATCCCAATATCTTAAAGGGCATACATAGCTTCGAAGAATTTCCCAGTACCAATACGGAATTAAGATACCATGACATCATTACGGTAAAAGGAGATACAGAAGCCATAAACAGGTTAATGATAAAATTCAGACTCGGACTCCTACCCCTTGAGCCGATTACAGATGAACTCAAGAACAATCTCATCAATCAAGAGGTGGGCATGACCGAAGTTATTGTTAATCCCAATTCTATTTTAGTGGGACGACATTATCGCCTGGGCGATTATTTTAACAGATTTGGCATACAGTTACTCGCCGCTTCAAGAAATAATAAACCTCTGGAGGATAAGGAAATCACCGTTAAGGCCGGAGATGCATTTCTTCTTCGAGGTACCTGGGAAGATATTGACAATCTCAAAAAACAACACGAGAATCTGGTCATCATAGGAAGTCCGGAAGGCATGGCCAAAAATGTGGACAAACTCAATTTTAAATCTTACATCGCCCTGGGTTCACTTATCCTAATGATACTCTTTATGGTATTTAAGATTGTACCTGGTGCCATGGCGGCGTTAATTTCGGCAGGTATTATCTTGTTAACCGGATGTGTTCCGATATCCAAGGCATATAAGGGCATTAGTTGGACCAGCGTGGTTATGATAGCCGCCATGATTCCCATGGGTATTGGGCTTCAAAAAACAGGGACTGCCCAACTGATTGCAAACGGTTTGGTAAATTATCTGGGTTCCGTTAACCCGTTAATGTTACTTGGCGGGGTCTTTCTTTTGACCACAACCTTTAGTCAGGTCATAAATAATTCTGCAACTGCTGTGCTCATGGCTCCGATAGCCATCCTGGCAGCGAGTTCTTTGAATCTATCCCCTGAGCCATTCATGATTGTCGTAGCCATAAGTGCTTCCACGGCATTCTTAACCCCAATAGGGACCACAACGAATGCCATGGTAATGACTGCCGGCAACTACAAATTTATGAATTATTTTAAGGTCGGAGCCCCTTTGTTGCTAATATTTTTAATCCTATCGCTCATACTGGTGCCAATAATTTGGCCATTTTAACGCTATAATATATAAATAAGAACCATAAAACCCTTACAAAATGAAAACTTCAGACACCTTACTCAAAGACACGAGTTTAGAACAATATGGTATAACGGCTGGTATTGTGAATTGGAATTTAGCCCCGGAAGAACTTCAAAAAATTACTATCGAAAAAGGAATGGGTCGCGAAACCTCTAATGGTACCTTGGCCATTAATACAGGGAAATTCACCGGACGTTCTCCCCAGGACCGATTTATTGTTAAAGACGATTATACTGCAGATAAGGTATGGTGGGGAAAAACGAATAAAGCGGTAACTCCCGAAAATTTTGACCGATTGCAAAATGAAATTATAAGCTACCTTTCGGGAAAAGAAATTTACGCCAGGGATGGCTATGTTTGTGCCGAACCGGAATACAGAACTCAGATAAGAACCATCACGGAATATCCCTGGTCTAACTTATTTGTTTACAACATGTTTTTGAGACCAAGTGCCAAGGAGTTAGAAAACTTTAAGGAAGATTGGCTTATCTTATGTGCTCCCGGTTACGAATGTCCGGACCCTAAAGGGTATGGTATACGTCAGGGTAATTTTTCCATCCTGAACTTTACCAAGAAAATTGCCTTGGTTGGGGGATCTGCTTATACCGGTGAAATGAAAAAGGGCATCTTTTCAGCCTTAAATTTGATTTTACCAACCGAAAAAAATGTATTGCCCATGCACTGTTCTGCCAACGTTGGGAAAAAAGGAGATACTGCTATTTTCTTTGGGTTATCAGGTACAGGTAAAACGACACTTTCCGCCGATCCTGACAGAAAACTAATTGGTGATGACGAACATGGTTGGACGGCAGACAACACCATTTTCAATTTTGAGGGAGGTTGCTATGCAAAAGTCATAGATTTAACTGAAGAAAAAGAACCGGACATATACCGAGCTATAAGACCAGGAGCTTTACTTGAAAATGTCGTGTTTAAAGATAATGGCGAACCGGATTACGAAGATAGCAGCATTACTCAAAATACCCGGGTAAGCTATCCTATTTATCACATTGAAAATATTCAGGAAACCCTGTATGCCAATAATCCAAAGCATATATTTTTCTTGACCTGTGATGCCTTTGGTGTCCTACCTCCTGTTTCCAAATTAACGCCCGGCCAGGCGGCTTATCACTTCATTTCGGGCTATACGGCAAAGGTTGCCGGAACAGAAGCCGGCATTACGGAACCAGTTCCGTCATTTTCTGCCTGTTTTGGTGAACCTTTTATGCCATTGCACCCAACCGTTTATGGCGAAATGTTGAGCAAAAAAATGCAGGAGGCCGGTGTGAATGTATGGCTCATTAATACAGGGTGGAGCGGCGGCCCCTATGGCATTGGATCTCGAATAAAACTAAAATATACAAGAGCCATGATTACGGCTATCCTGAATGGCGATTTAGATGGCGTGGATTACGAACAAAATTTTATTTTCGGCTTGTTTATGCCCAAATACTGTCCCGGTGTACCAACTGAGATTCTGGATCCAATGAACACCTGGCTACAAAAAGGGGCCTATATTGGTAAAGCCATCCAACTAGCACACTCATTTCATTTAAATTTTGAGAAATTCACACAACAAGCGTCTCAGCAAATTATTGAAGGTGGACCACTAATTGATGAACACCATCACTTAAATGAACACTTTTAATAGGTTCTTATTAACCGTAAAAGGGGCTCTCTTCCGGAGCTCCTTTTACATTGTAAGAAACACTAATCTTTTAATTTAATTCAGAACACATATATTTACAGGTAATGAAAAACCTTGTATTCGTTTTAGGTTTTACTTTAACATTTTGTACAGGTCATGCACAACTTAATCCTGAGGACAAATTAGGGATTAGTTATGAATTTGGGACTACCCATAAAATATCTGAAAACTTCAGCATCAGTACCTATTCCCTGTTATGGCTCTATGAGGTCAATGATAATTTTAATTTTATCTTGTTAAATGCCGGTCTTAACTATCAAATAACGCCCCATGCATCCGGATCCATTTCTTACGGCTATTCGGATTATGACGGGACAATCGATATCTCATCTCCCCATACTCTTGAAAACCGAATATCTGAACATATTGTTTACAAGCACCATTTAATTAAAGTCCCTCTGGAGCATCGATTTAAAGTGGAACATCGCTTTTTAAGAACCCCAACATCAAAACAAACGGTAACCCGGTTTCGATACCGCATTGCAACCCAACTTAAACTCAGTCATGCGCTATTTATTTATTTAAAAAACGAATGGCTGCTTTCTCCTAATTTGAGTAACACCCCGGAAAACCGGTTTAATGGTGGATTGGGCATCCATTGGAATAAATCGAGCACGGTTCTACTAGGATATTTCAACAGAAACACCATGAATAGGATGAACCTGCATAGACTTCAAGTCGGGCTGTTTATCAAAACAGATTGGAGAAAGAAATAAGGTTACTCTGTGAATTCAGCTTTCAAGGTTTTTTCTATGCGACGATCCGGAATAAGCCAAATTACAGCGACCAAGATATAAAAGAAACCACTTATCCAAACGTTGAGCAATGCACCTGTAATCCCTAATATATATAAAACAGGAGACATTTTCCCCTTGATATCCCTGCCCAGGGCTTTTGCTAAAATGGAATCTTTACCGTGACTTTTTATAATCAACGCCTGTAAAACAAAATAGGCTATGGCCGCACCTAACAAAATTATACCATATAAGAAAACAGATGCCGCAGTAAAATGATTTTCACCCATCCACCCGGTAACAAATGGGATTAGGGACAACCAAAACAGCAAATGCATGTTTGCCCATAATATGCCACCGGTGACATGTCTAACGGTCTGCATCATATGATGATGGTTATTCCAATAAATGGCTAAGTAAATAAAACTCAGCACATAACTTCCAAAAACAGGGAGTAAGGGTTTTAAATCCTCAAAGTCGCCTCCATGGGGGACTTTTAATTCCAATACCATAATGGTGATAATGATCGCCAAAACGCCATCCGTGAAGGCTTCCAGTCTTCCTTTGGTCATGATACAATTGGTTTAGTTGTTTCAGGACAGTAATTTACGAATTTACGTTTACACCACAACAGTTTTCCAGTCCCCTTTCTTAAACCAAATTATAGCAATAATCGCAATCCATACTTCGGCAAGCGTTATGGCCCAAAATACACCCGAAGGCCCAAAATCCAAACTCATGGCCATGAGATAGGCAAATGGCAATTGAAATAACCAAAAGCACACAAAATTAATGTAGGTCGGGGTCTTGGTATCTCCTGCCCCATTAAATGCGTTAATGACCACCATACCATAACCATAAAAAATATAGCCCGCAGCAATAATACGCAAACATAAACTCCCATAGTTCACCACATCGGGAGTCGTATTAAATAAGGTAATAATTTGTGGCGCAAACCCCAGGTATCCCAGGGAAACCAAACCCATAAAAATAGCACTGTATTTTCCCGTTTTCCAAACCGACTGTTCAGCCCGCTCCGGTTTTTGAGCTCCTAAATTTTGACCCACTAAAGTAGCAGCTGCATTACTCATTCCCCATGCCGGCATTATGGTGAACATCATCACCCGGATGGCAATGGTATAACCCGCAAGAACTTCACTCCCGAACTCACTCATAATACGCATCAAAAACACCCAGGATGAGGTTCCAATTAAAAACTGTCCGATGCCACCCAGAGACACCTTAATTAAATTAAACATGACCTTGAGGTCTAATATCAAATCCTTAAACCCGATTTTAATTTTACTGTATCCGATAAACAAAATGGCCAATTGAAATATTACAGCCGTCCCCCGACCTATCGTGGTTGCTATTGCTGCCCCCTGAACACCAAATTCCGGTATAGGCCCGAAACCAAAAATAAAAATGGGATCCAGAATGATATTCAGTCCGTTGGAGAGTACTAAGGTCCACATAGCCACTGATGCATCCCCCGCACCCCTAAAAACCGCATTTATTAAAAATAATAACATAATGGTTACATTTCCACCAAGAAGTACCTGTGTGTAACCAAACCCCTCTTCAATCAAATCGGTTTCCCCACCCATAAGGGCTAAAATGTTTTTGGGAAACAATATGCCGATTGTACTTATAATTGCAGCAACAAAGACACCAAGAAAGATCACCTGAACGGTGGCCATGGCAGCCCCTTTTAAATCCTTCTCTCCAACCCGTCGAGCCACTACTGCCGTGGCTGCCATGCTTAAACCTATGGCTACCGCATATACCAGGGTGATTACGGATTCTGTTAAACCGATGGTTGCGACAGCATTTACACTAACCTGAGATACATATAGAATATCCACCAATGCGAAAATGGACTCCATGAGCATTTCCAGGATCATGGGAATGGATAGCATAAATACCGCTCTTCGAATACTTCCAGAAGTAAATTCCTGTTCCTTACCTGTAACGGCTATTTTAAAATAATGAATGAATTGTTTTAAGGTAATTTTATTTGATTGCATTCTAAGTCAATAATAAAGATAAACGTAGCCAAATGTAACCTAAGACATCCAGCGCTTTTTTTGTTCGAGAGGATCTCGATACCAAACGGAAGTAGAATTAAACAATCATAAGCCACAAATATGAACAAATAATTTAAAACTACAAAATTGTTTCTTATGGTTTCAGGCAATATGTATCTTCGCAAAAAAAAAAATTTATGCTCAAAGCGGTCATATTTGATATGGACGGGGTTATTGTAGACAGTGAGCCCCTTCACCGTAAAGCCTATGATCTGATGTTCGAAGAGGTGAACATCCAGGTTAGTGATGCCCTGTATGAATCGTATACGGGAAAAGCGACCTTGCCTATCTGTCAGGACCTTTGCCAACAATTTAATCTGAAGGCACTTCCTGAAACCTTAGTGGCCCTAAAGCGCAAGCATTACAGATATTTGTTCGACAATGACCAAAGTTTTACCCTTATTGATGGTGTTTTGGATTTAATTAAGGATTACCATTCCAACGGATTAACATTGGTATTAGGGTCTTCGGCATCCATGCCGAATATTGAACGCATTTTTGATCGCTTTGAGCTTAACAGGTATTTTAAGGCCAAATTAAGTGGCGCCGATCTAAACCAATCCAAACCACATCCCGAAATTTTTATTAAAGCGGCTCAGGCGTCGGGTTACAGCCATAAAGAATGCATGGTTATTGAAGACTCCACCAATGGTATTGAAGCTGCCCGTGCAGCCGATATTTTTTGTGTTGGGTACGACAGTAAGCACTCCAAAAACCAGGATTATTCTTTGGCAGACCAGGTGATCACAGATTTTAAAAGCATCTCTTTTGACCGATTATCCCATCTTTTCTAATGGCATGCGATACCCTACTTTTTTTCCTTTGATTGTAACAGCGTATTCTGTTCTTCAACCAACTCGGTAAGCCTGGACAGCAGTTCTATATCCTTTGGGGTGGCTACCGTGTCATCTTTTGAATCGTGAGCCCTATTCCGAAGTCTATTCATAAACTTAACCACAACAAATACGGTAAATCCGATAATTAAAAAATCTAAAAAAGCCTCCCCAAACGCCCCATATCCAATGGCCACTTCATTGGTTTTTAGGGTGCCATCCATATTTTTAACGGCTTCTTTTAAAATAATTCGCTTATCCTGAAAATTTACACCATTGGTAAGTAAGGAAAGCGGTGGCAGCATGACCTTTTTTACCAACACATCTATTACTTTATTAAATGCCGCTCCTATAATAATACCAATGGCCATATCCATCATATTACCCTTAACAGCAAACTCTTTAAATTCCTTAAATAATCCCATAATTCATGTTTTAGATATACAAAACTAAAGGAATATGGGGTATAACCGAAGCCATTTCATTAAGAAAATGGTAAAAGCAACTATGATTTAAAATGTTTGGTATAGCCTCTGTACCCAAAAAATCCAAGCAAGGCAATCGCTGAAAGGGCAATGGCTATGATTTTAAAACTGGCTATTTGTTGTCCGGACTGATACGAGTGCAATCCCGATAAATAAAAATTTACACCAAAATAAGTGAAAATGATAAAGGCTATGGCGATAACCGAGCACAAGTTAAAGAACCATCGTCCACGAAGACCGGGAATCAATCGCATGTGAATCACAAAGGCATATATCATAATACTAATGAGTGCCCAGGTTTCCTTGGGATCCCATCCCCAATAGCGTCCCCAACTTTCATTGGCCCACATACCCCCCAAAAAATTACCAATGGTTAGCATGACCAGGCCAACGGTTAAGGCCATTTCATTAATAATGGTCAGTTCTTTAATGTTCAATTTCATTTTGGTTTTATTCTTTCGGGATGAAATAGCCATAAGAAACAAAGACACCACACCTAAAATCATACCCAGAGTAAAGGGTCCATAACTTGCCACAATAATGGCAACGTGAATCATGAGCCAATAGCTGTTCAAAACAGGCTGAAGGTTACCAATAGCCGGATCCATCCACTGGAAATGCGCTACCATTAATAATATTGAAGTTACAAAAGCTGTGGAAGCCAGGGTCAGGTTACTCTTTCTACCAAATATCAACCCAAATAACATCGTTGCCCAAGCCACATAAATCATGGATTCATAGGCATTACTCCACGGCGCATGCCCGGACACATACCAGCGCGCAATCAAACCTATTAAATGTAATACAAATAACCCCACAATAATCCATTTCAAGAGATTTATGACCACGTTTATGGATTTACTCTTATCCCTTAAAATCTGAACAATCAACAACACAAACATTAAAGTACCGGCATACATATACCAACTGAATATGTTTTTAAAAATATCGTACTTATTGTAAAGGACTTCGGTATGGATCTTATCATCCGTCAACATAACCTCGGCTCCATATTTATGCTGTGTCTTGGTGAAAGCGCTTAACAGTTTCTCTGCTTCTGAAAAATCACCACTTTTTTTAGCACTGTCCAGGGTAAACAAATAGGCCCTGAGGCCATTTTTTATAAAATTCCCATAAAGCGAATCTTCAATTTTATGGGTGTTAAATCTGTAATCGTAAGCCGAAATCCATTTATTATTATCATCATTCGGTATTGGAAACAGTCTTAAGGATTCTCCCTCAATGGTATTGTACAACAAATTTACACGTTTATGGGCCTCCTGGATTTCTTTTTGATAACCATTAGGTTTAGTGGTGTTAAAAGCCTCCTCAAGATAGGGCTGCAATTTATACTCTCCCCGCTCGGTAAAGAAATCGGCCAAGGTCACATACTTGTCCTCTATGCTGGTTCCTATAATGCGCCTAATGGTGTCTGCTTTTTTCTTTGCTAAATAAATGATGGGAATATTGTACCACAACCTCGGACTCTCCTGCATGGATAAAAAGATTTGGTGGGCATCAAAACCTTCATAACTATCGTGTTTACTCAATTTGCGTAACATTTCAGAAGCATAGGTGCTTACCGGCTTCATTCGTCCATCAGAATCTTGAATAACCAGATGCGCAAATTTTTCAGCATGCGCTTTAGGGGTTATATTGACCGCCAAAATAGAATCCATCTGGGCTTTACCGGGCTTTAGGTGAGTTGCGGTTTGGGTCTCGTGATCATGACCCGGGTCTTGCGTTTGCGCTTGTAAAAATCCGCTAAGCCCCAGACATATCAAGAATACCGCAAGCCGTTTTGCCTTCTTTAATTTCACCTTTTTAAGTTGCTTCTTTAAATCGGAAAATCGGGATCCTTGGACAAATAAAATGGCCAATAATCCAAAGAAAAGCATAAAATAGCCAATGTAGGTAAAGAAGGTTCCCCAAAAATCATGGTTTACCGATAGAACAGTTCCTTTTTCATCAGAATCAAAACTCGACTGGAAGAAGCGATAGCCACGATGGTTTAGAATGTTATTCATATAAATCTTATAGTCGAAACTCCCTTGCTCCTTATCAATTACAGTAACATCACTGGAATAGGCCGAATTTATATTGGAGCCCGGAAATTTGTCTGCTACAAAATCGTTCAGCTTTATACTAAACGGTAAGGTTAAGGTCTTGGAACCATATTTAAAGGCAAAATCCAAACCGCCTAGATGTAGTTGTTTAAATTTATTATCTATCCCTTTTCCACCCAGTAAACCAATAGACTTGGTCTCTCCCTTAGTAGTTACTTTAAGGACTACGCCATCCAGATCATTTTTTAGCATTTGGGATTTTGCTACAACGCCAAAGACCCCTTTAACTACTGGCTTAGGGAATACCAATTGCATATTTCCAATAACATAACGCGAACGTAAAAATAACGGCTGTAAGCTATCTTTAATTAATTGGCCTTGAGCCATGGTTGCCATGGTCATATATTCCCCTTCAAATGGCGATTTGATGCTTAACGAATCGTTTTGATACGTAATATTTACAGCACCATCGGTAGGCTTGTTCAGTGCAAAAAGGATATTGTGGATGTTCGCGACCTCACCAACTTTTAAAAAATGATTATGTGGCCCATTAGCACCGGCTTCCACAATCTTTAGATATTCTTCGCCCTGGTCATCCGGTAGTATATCTTCCTCCGCACCAGTGATAAACTTGTCCAAGGTAATTGTAATCGGTTGTCCGTTATAATCGGTTTCAACCGTAAAATCGTTATCCAATCGTGGTGAAAAATCAACTTCAATCTCTAAAGGACGTCTTTGTGCAACACCATCAATTTTATAATCTCCATCGATATAACATGTAATGTACGTTTTTTGAGATAAAAACGTGTTTTCCGTGGCCCCTTCACGAATGGCCATCATCCCTTCAAAACCAACATAGCGTGTAATACCGGCACCGATAAGAATAAATATAAATGCCAGATGAAGCATTAGGGTTGCCCATTTTTCTTTTTTATACAGTTTGAATCTAAAAATGTTCCCTGTAAAATTGACGACAAACAGTACCAAAATAGACTCGAACCACCACGCATTATAAATTAATGTTCTGGTGAATGGCGTGGGCGACGTATCTTGCCCGGCATCCAAAAACGTTCCGGTTGCCATAGCGGCAGCGAAGGCTATGAATAACATAGCCGTGAGCCTTGTAGAAAAAAGAATTTTGGCGAGTTTTTCTTGCATGGTACACACTCTTTTTGAGGTCGTGCAAATTTACATATTTCAATTTAGTTAATCGTGTTAAAATTACAGATAGTTACGGAATGGATTGAACGGCATTTAGATTTCCTCTAAACAGGATAGAAATGCTTTTAAAGGTTTAATGTCTTTTGGATGCCACCACGAGCCTAATGCGTTGTTATACATGTTGAACATTCTGGTATTCTACATGAAATGTACCACTGAGTATGAAATGCATATATACAACCCTGTACGACACGTCATGCCCATTCTAATTCTTGTTTCGGTCTTTAAGATGGTGGCTTGTCCATAAAGTTGTGATTACCTGTTTTTAAATATCACATTATTACCTATTTTAGCACCATGATTTCTGTTAGCATCCTTGGTGCAGGTAATGTCGCCACACATTTATACAAAGCGTTTGAAAAGGCTGAGAACATAACAGTTAATCAATGGTATAATAGGAGCCTAAGAGCCATTACATCCTATAAAACCAAGGTTGATATCACTGATGATCTGAATACTCTGCGAGAGTCCGATATCTATATTTTGGCGGTAAGCGATGATGCGGTTGCTGAATTATCGACGCAACTCCCTTTTGAAAACCGATTGGTATTGCACACATCGGGCAGTGTCAATGTGCACGATCTGGATAAAAAAAACAGACGTGGCGTACTTTATCCTATACAAAGCTTCAGTAAAACTTCAGAAATCGATTTTAGTCAGGTACCGGTTTGTATAGAAACCCTGCATAAGCCGGATTACCATTTGGTTAAACAATTGGCCGTTAGTATGGGCAGCCCGACCAAAAAGGTGAATAGTGACCAACGGCGTTCGTTACACTTAGCTGCAGTTTTCGTTAACAATTTCACCAATCAATTATACCGCATTGGACATGAAATTACCGAGGCCCATGGGGCTGAGTTCGAACTCTTAAAACCACTTATCCTGGAAACCGCAAAAAAAGTCCAAACGGTTTCTCCATATATGGCGCAGACGGGTCCTGCAAAACGCGGTGATGCAAAGACCATAAAAAGTCATTTAAAGCAACTCAATAAAAAACAGTACAGGGAGATTTACAAGTTACTGACCTCCTCCATTCAGGAAACCCATGGCTCGGGTCCCTTCCGGCAATTACATTCCGAAGAATAATTAGGCTAAAACAAAAAACAATGGAAGAAAAAAGTTATAAGGAATATTTGGAACATATCACCACCTTCATTTTTGATGTTGATGGTGTTCTAACCGATGGATCCGTAATAGTTACTACCAAAGGTGAAATGCTCAGAACAATGAGCATCAAGGATGGCTATGCCATAAAAATGGCCGTAAACAAAGGGTATAATATCGGGATCATTTCGGGAGGAACCAATGAAGGAGTGAGATTGCGGTTAGAAGGTCTTGGGGTTAAAGATATTTATTTAGGCGCCCACAATAAAATGGAGCAACTAAACATATACTTCAGTAAAAGGGGCATCAAGCATGAAAATGTGTTGTATATGGGAGACGATGTTCCGGACATTCCGGCCATGAAAATGATTGGTTTGCCTTGCTGTCCTCAGGATGCCGTACCGGAAATAAAAGCCATTTCAAAATATGTATCCCATAAAAAAGGGGGGAAAGGGGCTGCTCGTGATGTCATCGAACAGGTTCTAAAAGTTCAAGGTAAATGGAATGATTATTATGATGCCAAAAACGATTGACGATTACATCTTTTTTCCATGGAAACGAGCACGAAGAAGACCTGTTACCGGATCTGGATATATGGGGATTTGAAAACCATACCTAAAGCAAGTATTTAACCCATTTTAGAAAAAGACATTTTCCTCCGTGAAAGCTACCTTTAACGATAACCCCCCAGGCCATGATCCACTTAACTTTGCACCCCATACACTCACGACGGACCCACATCATACCACTAAAAACACAAAAAAGAAGACTAATTAAATCCTGATACTTTTGAATTTTCTCAATCTCATCCGCTGGAAAAACCTATGCATGATTGCCTTGGCTCAATTATTAATAAAATATGCGCTTCTGGAACCACTTGGGGTTAATACAAGTCTAAATGTGTTGGGGATTATTATCCTTATCATGGCAACCACTTGCATTGCTGCTGCAGGAAATATTATCAATGACTTATACGATATAGACACGGATACCATTAACAAACCTCATAAACTTATTATTAACAAATTCCTCTCAGAACAGGCCGCTTTTAATGGGTTTATAATTTTTAACCTTCTTGGTGTTGGTTTGGGGTTTTATGTTTCCCATTTGGTAGGGAAAAGTGCTTTCTTTTCGGTGTTTGTGGTGAGTTCGGCATTGCTTTATGTGTATGCCAGTTATTTAAAACGTCTGTTTTTAATTGGTAATATTGTCATTTCTATTTTAGTGGCCTTAAGCATTCTAATTGTTGGTATTTTCGATTTGCTACCTGCAGTTACTCCGGAAAACCAACACATACAGTTATCCGTATTTAAAACCATCCTTTATTATGCTGTATTTGCTTTTGTTTTAAACCTCATTCGTGAAATTATTAAGGACATGGAGGACGTTGATGGCGATAACAAAACGGGCATGCATACCTTACCTATTGTCATTGGATTCTCGTGGACACGGATTATTGTATTTGTTTTAATGTTGATGACTACAATAAGCCTTTCCATGTATACTATTAATTCACTGTATAGAAACCCTGTAGCATCGGGTTACTTTTTGTGTTTTGTTATTGGCCCACTACTTTATAGTAGTATTATATTGATAAATGCCAAAACCAAAAAGGATTTCAACCATTTGAGTCACCTGTTAAAACTAGTGATGCTTTTTGGCATGCTTTCCCTACTTTTATACAAGTATATTCTTCTGTAACCATGCTAAACGACAAATTAAAAGATTATCATATTATTTTGGCTTCCGGATCACCTCGCCGACATGAATTTTTTAAAAATTTGGAACTCGATGTTGAGATTCGTTTAAAGCCCATAAAAGAAGAATATCCAAAGCGACTCACACATTTCGAAATCAGTAATTATTTATCGGAATTAAAAGCTTTGCCCTTTAAGTCAGAATTAACCCCTAAAGACATCCTCATTACCAGTGACACCATTGTTTGGCATGACGGGGCGGCTCTGGGTAAACCCAAGGACAAAGCGGAAGCTTATAGTATGTTAAGTGCATTGAGCAATGCTACCCATGACGTTATTACCTCGGTTAGTTTTACAACCCAATCCTTTCAAAAAACTCTATACGATATTACAAAAGTGACCTTCAAATCTTTATCCGACGAAGAAATAAGGTACTATATAGAGAAATGCAGCCCTTTTGATAAAGCGGGCGCATATGGTATACAGGAATGGATTGGACAAATTGGTGTCACCAAATTGGAAGGGTCCTATTTTAATGTCATGGGCCTACCCACACACCTGGTTTATAAAACGTTAAACGATATTGCAGAGGCCATATAAGTTTGTAACTTTACAGATATGATGGGCATGTTAAAAAAAATTATAAAGGTAAACCTTCTGTTTTGGTTTGTTTTAGGGCTGTTTGGTTTAACACATTCCTGTAAAAAGGATGCTAAGAACATGGTATTTACCGAAAATCCATCAAAATCATCGGTGATGCCAGGCAGCACCAATTCAACGCCCTTGACACAAGAATTCAAGCGGTATTGGTTTGCTGGCGAAGCAGAAATATCGTCGTATCAGCTTGAACAAGCACGGTATGGAGAACTAAGACAAGGCAAAGCGGTTCTGGTTTATGTTACCGAACCGTTTTTAACCGATAAACAAGTTAAGGCTGAACATAGCGATACCAGCACGATGACGGTATTAAAGTTAAATGCCACAAAAACATTTAATACCGGCATTTACCCATATTCCATCATGCAGAGTACGTTTTACCCTTTAGGGAATAACGCACATGCCATTAAGGTATCCTGTTCCGTTCAAGAATGGTGTGGTCATATCTATACGCAAATCAACAACCGGGACTCCCTTGAAGTCACATCGCATTCCTATTTCGAAAATGAAGCCGATGAACGCTTCAAGTTAGAAAAAGCCATCCTGGAAAATGAGTTGTGGACCAAACTACGCATTGATCCGAATGCCTTACCAACAGGAGCACTCGACGTCATACCGGCCTTAGAGTTTAACAGGCTACGTCATGTCTCCATTAAGTCCTATAAAGCTTTTGCGACATTGGAAAAACAGGTTTACACTCTAGATTACCCGGAATTAAAACGGTCCCTTTCCATTACCTTTAACCCTGAGTTTCCCCATGATATTTTAAAATGGGAAGAAACGATTAAAAGCAGTCCGGACACCAACTCTACCCCCTTAACCACAAAAGCCACGAAACTCAAAACCATAAAATCGCCATATTGGCAAAAAAACAGTAATAAAGATGAGGTCTTAAGAGATACGCTGCAACTAAATTAAATTTGTAATTTATGTCGTGTATATTTGCAAAAAAATTCAATACCTATGATTAGTTTTTTAAATGATTATAAGCATGAACTCATAACCTCAGGAATAGTTCTCCTGTCGCTTTTGATTATTCGTGCGATTACCAATTTTACCATTACCAAAGTGGCCAAAAAAAATGGTATTAATGACGCTCGCATACGATTAATACGTCGCTATTTAAGTGTATTGTTCTTAGTGATTGCCATTTTTGTCGAAGCTTATATTTTTGGCACCAACCCCAAAGAAATCACCTTATTATTTTCTTCGGTTTTTGCCATCATTGGAATTGGCCTATTTGCTATTTGGTCCATTCTGAGTAATATAACCTCCGGCATTATCATGTTCTTCAATTTCCCCTATAAGGTGGGCGATAAAATAGAAATTCACGACAAAGATTTTCCCATTACTGCGATAATTGAGGATATTAGAGCGTTTCATTTACATCTAAGACTGGAGAATGGCGATTTGGTAACCTATCCTAACAACTTAATCCTTCAAAAGGCCGTAACCCTCATTGAAAAAGATGCCATTGATGACGATGGTGAAGCTGTATAAATATTGTTTATATTTAAAGAGCGTAAAGGATAGGATTCTACAATGTCTAAAAAAAGATCACAATTTTCGAAAAAAAAATTAGGTCAAGTTCCCGGAAGTGTTATTTATACCGGAGACCGTGCCAAACCAAAACTATCCATTGACGTTTTTGATTACAGCAAAGAGCAATGTACCGAAAAGGAATTGAAATCGGTTGAAGAAAGCTTTGCGTTTAAACTTTCCGAATCGACTACATGGATCAACTTAAACGGATTGAACTATGTCGAGGCCATAGAAAAATTAGGCGAACATTATCACATTCACCCTTTGGTATTAGAGGATATCGTTAACGTGAATCAACGTCCTAAAATTGATGAATTTGAGGACTATTTATTTGTGGTCGTTAAAATGCTGTACTATGATGAAAAAGAAAAGATAAAATCGGAACAGGTGAGTTTTATTTTAGGTGAAAATTATGTTATTACATTTCAGGAAGCTGAAGGTGATGTTTTTGATGCGGTAAGGGATCGCATTCGACAGTCCAAAGGCAGGGTCAGACAAATGCAAGCCGATTATTTGCTGTATGTCCTTATTGATGCCATTGTAGATCATTATTTTAGTGTTATTGAATTATTGGGAGATAAGATTGAGGATTTTGAGTCCGATATTTTTAGTGGGAACATAACTGATGATGCTACAAAAAATATTCAGAATTTAAAACGTGAAATCCTTAAGGTGCGTCGTTCCATATTTCCACTACGCGAAGTTATTAATCGCCTGGAAAAAAATGAAAACAAACTGATCCATAAAAAAACCATAACCTATTTTCGCGATATTTACGACCACTTGATTCAGGTTTCTGAAAACATAGATATTTACCGTGAAATGATTTGGAGTTTAATGGACATGTACATGACGACCATTAGCAATAAAATGAATGAGGTTATGAAAGTACTGACCATTATGGCCTCCATTTTTATTCCGCTTACCTTTATTGCCGGCATCTATGGCATGAACTTCGATTATATTCCCGAACTAAAATACCGATATGGTTATTTTATGATTTGGGGAGTCATGCTCATCATATTTTTGGGCATGCTCTACTACTTTAAACGGAAAAAATGGTTGTAATCATTTAAAGTTAAAGAAACATTAAAAGCCAAACATCCTCGACATAACTTTGTTATATTTGAATTCCAGCTAATCAATTGAAGTTATGCTAAGATCGACCATACTTACTTTAGTAACCATTTCCTTCTTATCCTTTACCAGCGCCCAACACCCCAAAACCCCTTCATCGATCGAGATCTACGAATCCTTACAAAAACTTAATTTTTTAGGTTCCGTTCTATATATTGCCGCACATCCCGATGATGAGAACACGAGGCTCATTTCGTATATGTCCAACAAAGTGAAAGCCCGCACAGGATATCTGTCACTAACGCGAGGTGATGGAGGACAAAACCTTATTGGGCCTGAATTACGGGAATTGTTGGGGGTTATAAGAACACAGGAACTCTTGGCTGCTCGGCGAATTGATGGTGGTGAACAATTTTTTACAAGAGCCAATGACTTTGGGTATTCCAAGCACCCGGACGAAACACTGTCAATCTGGGATAAAGACCAAGTATTAAGTGATGTTGTGAGAACCCTGAGGTCCTTTAAACCGGATATCATAATAAATCGTTTTGATCATAGAACCCCCGGTTCAACCCACGGCCACCATACCAGTTCAGCTATGTTAAGCATGGAAGCCTTTAATTTATCAAATGAAGCTTCAGCATTTCCGGAAACCGCTAAAGAATGGGGGGTTTGGCAGCCTAAACGCTTGTTTTTTAACCCCGGATGGTGGTTTTACGGGAGTCAAGAGAATTTCAAAAAAGCCGATAAAAGCAATATGCTACGTTTGGATATAGGTGTGTATTATCCCATTAAGGGCCTTTCCAATAATGAAATTGCTGCATTGGCAAGCAGTCAGCACCTATGTCAGGGTTTTGGGAGGTTAGCACAACGCGGTTCCCAAGTCGAATACATTGAATTTTTAAAAGGTGACCCCCTTGACGATGCAAAGGATATCTTTTCGGGTATAGATACCTCCTGGAATCGTATTCAAGGCGGTAAGGCCATAGGTGCTATTTTAAATAAGGTAGAACAGAACTTTAATTTTAAGGACCCCTCAGTTCATATCCCCGAATTGCTCCAAGCCTATCAATTATTGCAAAATATACAAGACAAACATTGGAAAAGGCAAAAATTAAAGGCACTCAAATCAATTATCGAAATGTGCGCCGGACTCTATCTGGAAGTTTCTGCCGATACGTACTGGGCAACACCCGGTGAGATCGTTAATTTGGACATTGAAGTTTTAAACCGCTCGAACGTACCTGTTCAATTGATGAGTATAACCAATTCGAAAGGATTGGATATTGCCAAAGATCTTGCGCTTGCCGAAAACACAACATACCTGTTTCACGAACCTTTGAAAATTGCAAACCAACAAAATCCTACAACTCCTTATTGGCTCATTAGAAAAGGATCGCTTGGGATGTACAAAGTCCCTGAATCGGATTTAATAGGTTTGCCTGAAACACCGAGGGTTTATGAACTCCATTTTAATCTGCTTATTAATAAGGTCCCCATCACCTATTCGAAACCGGTAATTTATAGATATTCCAAACCTGACAAAGGTGAACTATATCGTCCATTTGAGATTATTCCAGAAGCGTCAGCAAAAATTACTGAAAAGGTCATCATTTTTGAAACGGATAAACCGCGGGATATTTCGGTCCTGGTTAAAGCAGGTCGAGATTCCTTGAATGGATATGTGGAAATTTGCCATCCAAGTGACTGGAAGGTGTATCCTGAAAAACAAAATGTAAGTATAGCCAATAAAGGCGAGGAACAGACCGTCACATTTACAGTATTACCCTCAAAACATCAAAGTGAAGATTATGTAAGTCCAATAGTTCACATAGGCGATAACCTGTACACTAAGGAACTTATTGAAATCGACTATAACCATATTCCATTTCAAACCGTTTTATTGCCCAGTGAGAGTAAAGTTGTGCGATTGGACCTTAAAAAGAAAGGTGAAAACATTGCATATATACAGGGGGCAGGTGATGTTGTTCCAGAAAGTTTAAAACAAATAGGCTATCATGTTAGAACCCTAAAACCAGAAGAAATCACTGCCGAAACACTCAGTCTTTTTGATGCGGTAGTTCTGGGAATTAGGGCCTATAACACCGTTGAAAGTTTACAGTATAAACAGCAACTGCTATTCGATTTTGTGGCCAAAGGAGGAAATATTATTGCACAATATAACACGACATACGAATTACATGCCAACGATCTAGCACCATACCCCATAAAACTTTCCAGGGATCGTGTTACTAATGAAAATGCTGAAGTGAGGTTCCTGGCCCCTCAACACGAACTGCTCAATTATCCCAACAAAATAACAGAGCAGGACTTTGAAGGGTGGACACAGGAACGCGGTTTGTATTTTCCAAGTGATTGGTCTGAAGAATACACCCCCATCCTATCCATGAATGACAAGGGCGAATCGCCGAAAGATGGAAGTTTATTAGTCGCAAAATATGGTAAAGGCTATTACATCTACACGGGGCTAAGTTTTTTTAGGGAATTTCCGGAAGGGGTTTCCGGGGCCTACCGTTTATTTGCCAACATGCTGTCCATAGGTAAAGATAAAGTTGAACTCGAAGCCAAAATGAACGATTGATTATGCGTGACTCCAAACATAGCAATCCGAAATGGCTTAAGCTGTATTCCATAATACTTATTGCCAATGTATTGTATATTATTGCCTTTTACCTGATAACCAAAGCCTTTTAATATGCATGCATTAAACTGGGTCGATTGGACTGTACTCATCATTACACTTCTAGCCATCGTAATTTATGGTACATGGCAAACGCGAGGAAGTAAGAATGTTAAAGACTATCTAAGAGGTGGGAATTCATCCAAATGGTGGACCATTGGTTTGTCTGTAATGGCCACTCAAGCCAGTGCTATTACCTTTCTTTCTACACCAGGGCAAGCCTTTAACGACGGAATGGGATTCGTTCAGTTTTACTTTGGTCTACCCATCGCCATGGTTGTTATTTGCATGGTTTTTATTCCATTGTACTATAGGCTTAATGTGTACACGGCCTATGAATTTTTAGAAAATCGGTTCGATTTAAAGACCAGAACACTGGCTGCCTTATTATTTTTAATACAGCGTGGTTTGGCCGCGGGCATAACCATTTTTGCACCGGCTATAATCCTATCGGTAGTCCTGGGATGGGATTTGCTGACCTTAAATATCATTATTGGTTTATTGGTCATCATTTATACGGTTTCTGGCGGTACCCGTGCTGTGAATGTCACGCAAAAACATCAGATGGTGGTTATTTTTATCGGAATGTGGGTGGCGTTTTTTATCATCATAAGTAAACTCCCTGAAGACATTACATTTACAAAAGCCTTGGAGATTGCCGGTGCTAGTGGCAAAATGAAAGTTCTGGACTTTTCCTTTAGTTTAAATAACCGCTATACCTTTTGGAGTGGAATAATAGGCGGGACGTTCTTAATGTTATCCTATTTTGGTACAGACCAAAGTCAGGTTCAGCGTTATCTATCCGGAAAATCGGTAAAAGAAATGCAGTTGGGTTTAATTTTTAACGGCTTGTTAAAAGTTCCCATGCAATTTTTTATTTTGCTCGTTGGTGTTATGGTTTTTGTGTTTTATCAGTTTAATAATGCCCCCATAAATTTTAATCCCACTGCCACCGAACTCGTTTTAAATTCCAAACAAGCAGAGGCCTTTCAAGCTTTGCAAAGTGAACAAGACAATTTATTTGATAATCGACAACAAATTATAAAAGACTTCTTAAATACTAAGGATAAAAAACAGGCTTTAAAGGATCTTAGGAAGATGAATGATTTAAATGCCAATGTAAAACACGAAGCCAGGCTTATTATAGAAAAAGTAGCTGAAGAACAGGACGTAAAAATTGAAAGTAACGACAAAGATTATGTTTTTATTCATTTTATATTGAATAATTTACCGCGTGGACTTATTGGCCTGCTATTGGCTGTTATCTTGAGCGCCGCCATGTCCAGTACCTCGAGTGAATTGAATGCCTTGGGGTCAACCACCACTATTGATTTGTATATAAGAAATACCGGTGAAAAAACGGAAACTGAAAAAGTAAAGGCCTCTAAATGGTTTACCTTTGCCTGGGGCATCATAGCCATTGGTGTAGCCTGTGTAGCCAATCTTGCCGAAAATTTGATTCAGTTGGTAAACATTATCGGGTCCATATTTTACGGTAACGTACTGGGCATCTTTTTATTGGCTTTCTTCTTTAAATTCGTTAAGGGTAATGCTGTATTTATCGCTGCAATTGTAACTCAGATTATTGTTTTTATCTTATATGTTTTAAATGAATATGAGATGATCAATTTACCATTTCTATGGTTAAACTTCGTAGGGTGTATTATAGTTATATCTATGGCTTGCCTGTTTCAATTAATTAAAACAAATGAAAAATCAGTTACGGCCTAGAACGATACGCTGGGGCATTATTGGACTTGGTAACATTGCGAACAAATTTGCAACGGATTTAATTACTGTTCCGGATGCTCAACTCTATGCCGTGGCCTCCCGTTCACAGGATAAGGCCAATGCATTTGCCTTGCAGTATAAAGCTATAAAAGCTTATGGCAATTACGAGGATTTAACGAAAGATCCGAATGTTGACGCTGTTTATATTGCCACACCCCATACCTTTCATAAAGCCAACACCATAACCTGCCTAAAACAAGGCCGTGCCGTCTTATGCGAAAAACCCTTGGCCATGAATCTTGAGGAAGTAGAAGACATGATTGCCTGTGCACAAGCCAACAACACCTTATTAATGGAAGGCCTGTGGACTTACTTTTTACCTCATTATCAATACGTGCTATCCTTGCTTCAGGACAAACGATATGGCAAACTCATCAAGCTTGAAGCCGATTTTGGTTTTCATTGTGCTTTTGATGAGCACTCGAGATTGTTTAACAAATCACTTGGTGGTGGCAGTTTACTGGATATAGGCATATACCCTATATTTGCGGCGCTTTCAAGCTTGGGCATTCCAAATACTATTGATGCAAAAGCCTCTTTTTATGATAACGGAGCAGATTCATCCTGCCACATGGTCTTTAATTATGGTGATAATGTGAAAGCCTATTTAAAAAGTTCGATTAAGACAGACTTACCGACGGAGGCTATATTTTATTGTGAAAAGGCGAACATTAAAATTAACCGTATGTTTTTCAGGCCAACAACCCTATCCATTATTTCTAACGGTAAAAAAGAAAAAAAAGATTTCAATGAAAGCGCTTTAGGGTACCATTATGAAATTAGCCATTTTAACCAACTCCTCAGAGATGGTAAAACAGAAAGTAATATCATGACATTTGATTTTAGCCGTAACCTGATGATGCTCCTAGATAAAGTTAGAAACCGAATAGACCTTAATTATTCATAACTAACTGTGTTCTAAAGAAGAAGGAAGCTATAGATTCATAAAAATCGAAGCTGAATTCCAGGTCAATCACAGGCTATCTAAAAGAATTTCATATCCGTTTTAATGAGGTGGAAGCCATATAAGCAAGAAATTGATTGTGGATTAATTATCGTTTATACAGTGAACACCATGGGGCCTGAAAAGCCATTTCTTGGTATTGTGAATGACGCATTTCAGACCCCATGGTGTTATTTTTAAATTTCTAAAGAACTATTACATAGACCCCCATTCTTTAAGTGAATCCTTATTCATTTTCACATAGTCATCGTTACCGGCTTCTTCGGCATATTTAAGGGAGGCTTTGGCTGCTGCTATGGCACTCGCCTTTTCTCCGGCTTTGGCATGAATTAAGGATTGTTGTCTCAACACCCAAAAGCGTGGTTGGTCCTTACTCATTTCGACTGCCTGGTCTATCCATGTCTTAGCTTGTTGAATATCCTTGCCTTCCTGGAAATAGTAAACCGCGGCCTGGAAATAATCATTGGCACCGGGGCCATTCATGACCTTCTGGATACTGGCTGTAACCGCGGCGTCAGTAGGCACGGTAAAAGGTACCCCTAAATACGTTTTTTCCCAGATTAAATCTATAGTTGCACTGCTATTGGTAATATTATTGATATCCAAAGTAAAGCTTTCTACATTAAATGGGACCGGATATGACTTTACCGTGGTCCTGGCTGCAACATATTGCGGATCAAATTCACTGGGTGTTCCAAATTCTTTACCGTCATTGTAAAATACCACCTCCCAAGATTCAGCATTTGGAATGGTAAATATGGAATAGGAACCTGCCTTCAAGTCTTGTCCATCGATGGTAGCATCCGTACTAAATGTTATTTTGGTTCTAGCGTTTGCACCCGTTCGCCATATTTTACCGTAGGGCACCAAATCCCCAAAAACGATTCTTCCTTTAACTCCAGGTCTGGAGTATTCCAAAGTAACATCCGTTAAACCCACTTTCTGTTCTAATTTTGAAAACGGACTCGGAGCCGGTGTTTCTACCTGAGCCTTAAGCGTATACATGGTAGCACAGGTCATAAAAAGTAATAGTAGTTTTTTCATTGTATTTGTGATTATGATTAGTGTTTTAATTCACTAAATTTAATAATTAAAAAAGGCTTTATTGTTAACAAAAGCTTAAAATACGGTAACGTCTCTTTGTCAAAAAAATTAAAACGTGTGAAACACTATTATTCTGAAACTCCCGACGCGTTTGCTATACTATGTGCACTATTTATGACTGTATATTACCACCCCCTTATCAGGGCCGTTAACTGCCGTCTCAAGTTGTAAGTTAGTAAGAGATACTAATTGTTGCTCGTATTTAATTTTGTTTAATATTTTATTATTTAATTTAAACATTAATTTACTATATTTAGGATCAAATTGCTATGAAACGCATAAATTGGTTTTATGAAAATACTCGTGACCGGAGCAACCGGATATATTGGAAAGCGCCTTGTCCCGTTTTTAATACAGGATAAACATGAAGTGGTTTGTGTTGTGAGGGATACATTAAGAGCGGACAAAAGCTATGCCGATGACCCTTCCATTCATGTTGTTGAAGCCGATTTCTTAAAACCGGAAACCCTGAACAACATTCCTAAAGATATTGATTTGGCCTACTATTTAATGCATTCCATGTCTAATGCCTCCAAAGATTTTGAATCTCTTGAACAACAGTGTGCGATAAACTTTAAAACCTATCTTGAATCGACCCGGGCTCATCATGTGATATATTTAAGTGGCATAACCAATGATCATGTCTTATCCAAACATTTACACTCCAGAAAACAGGTTGAATCCCTTTTATCTTCTAACCACTATGCCCTAACTGTTTTTAAGGCTGGAATCATTGTCGGTTCAGGAAGCTCGTCATTTGAAATTATAAGAGATCTCGTTGAAAAATTGCCCTTTATGATAGCCCCGAAGTGGTTAAACACAAAAACACAACCCATTGCGGTTAGGGATGTGCTGTCGTTTTTAACAAAAGCGGCAGGGAATACGACCATTTTTAATAAAACTTACGATATTTTTGGCCCTGAAATACTAACTTACAAGCAAATGCTGTTGCAATTTGCGGAAGTAAGACAACTAAAACGGTATATCGTAACAGTACCTGTGATGACTCCCAAACTGTCGTCCTACTGGTTATACTTTGTGACATCAACATCCTATAAACTGGCCACATCTCTGGTGGCGAGTATGGGTGTAGAAATTATTGGCAGACCAAGTCAAATAAATGACATTCTGGATGTTAACCCGCTAACCTATAGGGAAGCTGTGTCCCTGGCCTTTGAGAAAATAGAGCAGAACAGTATCATATCGAGCTGGAAAGATTCTGTGGTAAGTAGTGGCCACTTAAAAAATAATCTACACAAATATGTGAACGTCCCGAAGTATGGCTGTCTTGCTGATTATAAGGAGAGACCGATCAAAAATATAGACAAAACCATGGATAAAATATGGCGTATTGGTGGTAAAACAGGCTGGTATTATGGAAACTATTTATGGCGTATAAGGGGTTATATAGACAAATGCTTTGGCGGTATTGGCTTGCGTAGAGGCCGGACCAACCCCGATCAACTGGATGCAGGAGATGCACTGGACTTTTGGAGGGTCATATACGCCAGTAAATCTCAGAAAAAATTATTGTTATATGCCGAAATGCGATTGCCTGGTGAAGCCTGGCTGGAATTTAAAATTGAAGACAACATCCTTAAACAGACGGCTACTTTCCGGCCCAGGGGATTAGCAGGGCGATTGTACTGGTTTAGTGTGCTCCCTTTTCATGGATTTATCTTTAATGGAATGATCAATAAACTTGCCGAATAATACCCTTTGAAAACCTTAAGACTAATACTTGGTGATCAACTTAATATAAGGCATCCGTGGTTTGAAGTGCCCCAAAACCATATCATCTATTGTCTTTTTGAAATGCGACAGGAAACGGATTATGTCCGGCATCACCTGCAAAAAGTAATTGGTTTTTTTGCTGCCATGCGTCAGTTTTCAGAGGACTTAAAAGACCACAAACACCGGGTCGAATACTTCAAAATTAATGATCCAAATAATACCCATACCTTAAGAGATAATCTCTCCAATCTCATTAAAGCGCACCAAATCGAAAGATTTGAATACATGGAACCCGACGAACACCGATTGGACCAACAGTTACGTGTTTTTTGCAACGAAATCGATATCCCCTGCAACGTCTGCAGTTCACATCATTTTTATACCTCGCGCACAGAACTAAAAACCTTCTTCAAAGGAAAGAAGCACTTTGTAATGGAGAACTTTTACAGACATATGAGAACAAAACACAACATTCTCATGGTTGGAAAATATCCTGAGGGCGGGGAATGGAATTACGATAAGCACAATAGAAAACCTTGGAAAGGTGACATAGAAATCCCGTCGGAACGGCAATTTGATAACGTCGTTTCTTCTGTTCTTACAGATATCGAAAAAGCGGGTATAAAAACCATTGGAGTCTTTGATAATGAAACCTTTAACTACCCTATAACTCGAAAACAAGCCTTAAAACAGCTTCACTATTTTTGTAAAAACCTCCTGGCCCATTTTGGGGATTTTCAAGATGCTATGCACACCGAAGAGGTCTATCTTTTTCATTCCAGACTATCTTTTGCCCTGAACTTAAAACTGATCTCACCCAAGAAGGTAGTCGATACAGTTATACAATATTATAAACGACATGAGGATGACATACCCATTTCACAAGTAGAAGGGTTTATCAGGCAAATCATTGGCTGGCGTGAATACATGCGGGGCATGTACTGGATGCTCGGTGAGTCCTACAAATCCAATAACCAACTGCACAATAAAAATGCGCTGGCAAACTTTTTCTGGACGGGGGATACTCAAATGAACTGTCTTAAGCATGCCATAGTAAATTCACTTAAGCATGCTTATGCCCATCATATTCAAAGATTAATGATTACGGGTAATTATGCATTATTAACCATGACTGACCCGAATGAAGTAGATGAATGGTATTTGGGCATCTATATAGACGCCATTGAATGGGTGCAACTAACCAACACCAGGGGTATGAGCCAATTTGCGGACGGCGGTAAAATTGCGACAAAACCCTATATTTCTTCCAGTAATTACATTAATCGGATGAGCAATTATTGTAAAGATTGTCATTATAACAATGATTTAAAAATAGGTGATAACGCCTGTCCTTTCAACAGTCTCTATTGGAATTTCCTCTATGAAAAAAGGGAATACTTCAAAAATAATAATCGCATGAGAATGATGTACAGCCTTCTCGATAAAATGGATAAAGCCCAAATAGAGGCTATTACAAAAAGAGCACGTCATATTATAGAGCATCAAGACCGGTACTAAACATCAACACTAAATATATTTTTGTTTAATTTTTTTTATTATTAGTTAAACATTTTATATCTTTGTCGATGTCTGGAAAATCGCTGGAACTATTTATTAAAATTAACTTAAAAAACGAGCTGATTAGCCTCAGTTTGATAGAAATTATTATATTGTGAAATTGTGTAATTGAAAAGATTATCAATTTTAGAATAAAATAGATTTAAAGATTAAAAAGTAGTTATGAAGATTATAGACAAAGCTTTAGAATTCGAAAAGCGTAAACACCGGTATAGAACAACGAGTGAACGCATTGAGTCTTCTAGGGAGGTTAAAAGTTTAATATTGGATTTAAACGATATCTACAAAGAAGAAAAAGATCCAGAAATCATGGACTTGATGAAGCGTTTAACTGCAATAAAACAAAAAATTGAAAAACGGCTAAAGGGCAGGCCTTAACCAGAAAAATGCCCCAAAACCATATGAAAACAAATCTTGTGATTGGTGGAAGTGGGGGCATTGGTAAAGCTCTAGTTCAAAAGCTTCTTAAACATTCAGCGGTCATTAATGTAAGTAGGACCGCCCCGGAATTAGAACACCCTAATTTAAAACACATCTCCTGTGATGTTCTTAATGAGGCATTACCTGATTTGGACCATGTGGATACCCTGGTATATTGTCCCGGCAGCATCACGTTAAAACCAATAACACACTTAAGTATTGATGATTTTAAGGAAGACTTTAACGTTAACGTTCTTGGGGCCATAAAATCCATACAGAAATATCTGCCTGTTTTAAAAAAAGGGGATGATCCATCCATTTTATTGTTTAGTACGGTGGCCGTTAAACTTGGTATGCCCTTTCATGCTAGTATTGCAACGGCCAAGGCTGGTCTTGAAGGTTTGGTGAAATCATTGGCAGCCGAATTGGCTCCGGGTATTCGGGTTAATGCCATTGCCCCAACGGTTACAAATACCCCTTTAGCCTCCAAACTTTTGAGAAATGATAGAATGGTTGAACAAATTATAAATCGCCACCCCTTAAAACGCATTCTGGAACCTGAAGAGGTCGCCCATTTAGCTGAATTTTTACTATCTCATTGGGCCAAGTCCCTGTCTGGCCAAATTTTTCAAATGGATAGTGGCATTGTTACCCTTAAAGTTTAAAAATTATGATTAGCATATTTAAGAAAAAGACGAAAAAAGAAAGGTTGCAGGCACGATTTAATAAACTCCTCAATGAATGGTATAAATTGTATCATAAAGACAAAAAAATGAGTGACATCAAATACGCTGAGGCCAGATTGGTAGCTTTTGAAATTAAAAGGTTGAAGACCGCCTAGTATATGAAACTATTAACCTATAGTGCAGTCTTCCTGTTTATCAACTTCGGTGCCCTCGCCATAGGGAGTTGGTTGATGAACAATGGTCCACAAACCCAGTGGTATCAGGATTTAAACCAGGCCCCCTGGACACCTCCCGGTTGGGCCTTTGGGGTAGCCTGGACTTCCATTATGATTTGTTTCTCAATATACATGGCGTATTTGTATAAGGCTTCACCAAATGCCAAACTCATCGGCCTATTTATTGTACAATTCCTACTTAATGTTTCCTGGAATTACATTTTTTTCAATCGCCATTTTATAATCCTTGGGTTGGTTTGTCTACTCTTACTGACCCTCGTGGTTGGGAAAATCTTATGGGATTATAAAACCCTTTTAAAATATAAAAGTTTGCTAATCATGCCATATTTTATATGGCTATGTGTCGCCGCATCCCTCAATGGTTACATCGTGTTTAACAACTAATATCTCATGAAATTATTTAAGCTTCACAGAAAACAAAAATTACCGATAAGTGTTGAGAAGGCCTGGAATTTCCTTTCGGATCCCAATAATCTCAAAACCATTACCCCGGATTATATGGGGTTTCATATCCTATCTGGTGCCGACAGAGCCATGTATGCCGGTCAAATAATTGAATACATGGTTACCCCCATTCTGGGTATTAAAACCAAGTGGGTAACAGAAATAACACATGTTATCCCCCACCGGTACTTTGTGGATGAACAACGTTTTGGACCTTATAGTTTATGGCACCACAAACATTTTATTAATCCTATTGAAGGAGGTGTTGAGATGGAAGATATTATTGACTACAAATTACCTTTTGGTATTTTGGGACAATGGGCTCATCCCTTTTTAGTAAGGCCTAAACTCGAAGAAATTTTCAATTATAGGACTAAAAAATTAGAGGACTTATTTGGTGTATTTTAAATGAAGCATCCCATTAACATATTTTGGTTTCGTCGGGACTTAAGACTAGAGGACAACTGCGGATTGTATCACGCCTTAGACATGAATGTTCCCGTATTACCCATTTTTATATTCGATACCGAAATATTGGAAAAACTACCAAAAAATGATGCCCGTGTTACATTCATTCATGATACACTACAGACCATGCGGAGTAAACTCCAGAAGAAATATAGAAGTACTATGGCCTTACTTCATGGGACTCCCAAAGATGTTTTTGCGCAGTTAGTTAAAGAATATAACATCAAAACCGTAATTACTAATCACGATTACGAGCCCTATGCCAGGGCACGCGATACTGAAATAAAACATTTTTTGTCCAAACGTCATATCGATTTTATCTCTTTTAAGGACCAGGTTATTTTTGAAAAAAATGAGATTGTAAAAGCCGACGACGACCCTTACGTCGTCTATACCCCATATATGAAAAGGTGGAAAGAAAAATTCAAGACATCCCATCTTAAAACCTTTGACACTAAGACGCATTTGAATAACCTCGTAAAACAGGCAAACCTCCCCAACTTAAGTTTATCCGATATTGGATTTACAAGGTCCGATCAAAAGGTTGCGCCCTATAATACTGCACCGGAACTTATAGAGGCCTATGAATCAAAACGGAACTTCCCGGCGAAAGATGCCACCTCCAAACTCGGTCCACACTTAAGATTTGGTACGGTAAGTATTCGCGACATAGTGAAAAGAGCCCTTGCAGAAAAAAACGAAACCTTTTGGCAGGAATTGATTTGGAGAGAATTCTTCATGCAGATTTTATGGCATTTTCCACATACGGTAAACCAGTCTTTTAAACCAAAATACGACCGCATTGAATGGCGCAATAATGAAAGTGAATTTAAAGCATGGTGTGAAGGTAAAACGGGGTATCCCCTGGTTGATGCCGGAATGCGGCAATTAAACCAAACAGGTTTTATGCACAACAGGGTTCGCATGCTGGTCGGTAGTTTTCTATGCAAACATCTTCTCATAGATTGGCGCTGGGGGGAAGCCTATTTTGCCGAAAAACTGCACGATTATGATATGGCAAGTAATGTAGGGAATTGGCAGTGGGTAGCCGGATCAGGGGTCGACGCAGCGCCTTACTTTAGGATTTTCAACCCTACCACGCAAATTGAAAAATTTGACAGGAATTTGGAATATGTTAGAACATGGTGCCCCGATTTTCAGGAACTCACCTATCCCCCGCCTATTGTTGAGCATAAATTTGCACGTGAGCGCTGTTTGGAAGCTTACAAATCGGCATTAGAGTAAATCCATAACGTCATTTGGAATACGACCCATTAATGTTAAGATATCCCAATAATTCAAATCATAAAATTTTAGCGATGCAATTCCGTAATTTTCCAAATTAATCTTTTTTCGCCTTAAAGAGACTCTGAATACCAAACCACAGCAGGACCATTATTAAAACCGTAAAATAAACCGCCGATGTCGCACTTTTAAGCATTGAGAAAATCATGGTGAGATGAACTTCTATAGCGGTTAAGTCCGGATAGGTGTTCAATAAAACAATTACTCCAAAATTCTCTAAATAATCTGCGAGCCCTGCAATTACAGGTAATGCACATAAATAAATAAGGGGTCTTTTCAATTGATGTATTTTATTAAGAAAAAAGCCCAGGAGTAAACTGTAAGTTAACCCAAAAAGAAATGGATACACCATATCCACCGGGATTTGTATGGTCAAATAGGTATTACGCCCTTGCACCCCTAGGGAACTGAACAAGTCATTGACATAGTTAAAATCATATCCAAGTGGCATCATATCCAATAGCTTCATACCATTGGCGAAGGCCATAGTTTTGGGAATGGTAACCATTAACATAAAAACATAAACCAAAGTGGTCAGGCTAAAAAGCCAAAAGACCTTCTTCCCCTGGATATTACCTTCTATAAACCTGATAAACCTGTTCATGTGATATTTAATTTGCAACAAGCCATAGCACTGTCACAAGTTAAAAATATAAAAAAGATGCCTTATTTAGGACATAAGCATGATGGATTTAAAAACAATGACAAAATAATCCAAATCGTCCTGAATATTTTTTGGGTAAGATGGTAAACATAGAATTTCCGATAACCCTCGCGATATTGGTCCGTTACGCCCAATGAAAGGCTAGAAAAGGTCCTGCTACCATGATAATCCATGACCTGGCTTCAATAATTTATAATGCAGCGTAAATATGTGAAATGACAATTTTATTCCACCCTTGTAATATGGGCCCCTATAGCTCGCAGGCGCTCGTCTATACGTTCATAGCCACGATCAATCTGCTCTATATTTTGAATGGTCGATGTGCCTTTTGCCGACAAGGCTGCTATAAGCAGTGATACACCGGCACGTATGTCGGGGGAAGTCATGGTTGTAGCCTTTAAAGTTGATTTAAAATCATGACCTATAACCGTGGCCCGGTGGGGATCACACAGAATGATTTTAGCCCCCATATCAATTAATTTATCCACAAAGAACAAACGGCTTTCAAACATTTTTTGATGCACCAGAACACTACCTTTGGCCTGAGTGGCCACCACTAATACAATGCTCAATAAATCAGGAGTAAATCCCGGCCATGGGGCATCTGCTATGGTTAGTATAGAACCATCGATAAAACTTTGGATCTCATAACCATCGGTATGTGCAGGAATATGGATATGCTCTCCCTGCCTTTCAACGGTAATTCCAAGTTTTCTAAATATGGTGGGCATAATACCCAAATCATCCCAGCTTACATTGGTAATAGTCAATTCACTTTTTGTCATAGCCGCTAAACCAATCCAGCTCCCTATTTCAATCATATCGGGCAACATGGTATGTTCTGTGCCCCCTAATCGCTTAACGCCATCGATGGTTAACAAATTGGAACCAACCCCACTAATCTTAGCCCCCATGCGATTTAGCATTTTACACAACTGCTGCAAATAAGGTTCACAGGCCGCATTATAAATGGTTGTTTGTCCTTCTGCCAGAACAGCGGCCATCACAATATTAGCCGTACCGGTCACAGAAGCCTCTTCAAGAAGCATATAAGTGCCTTTCAGTTTTTTAGCCTCGACACCATAAAACTGCTCCTCTCGACTGTACCCAAATTCAGCCCCCAGTTTTATCAGGCCTGCAAAATGGGTATCGAGCCTTCTACGGCCTATTTTATCGCCACCAGGTTTAGGAATATACCCTTTACCAAAGCGAGCCAGTAGTGGACCCACAATCATAATTGATCCTCTTAAGCCCCGTCCATCAACCTTAAACGCATCAGATTCTAAATAATCCAAATTAAGGTCATCAGCTTGAAAACTGTAACTTCCCTTGGACAATGATTCAACTTTAACACCTAAATTTTTGAGTAAACTAATAAGTTTGTTGACATCTAAAATATCGGGTATATTGTTTATAGTTACCTTTTCTGGTGTTAACAAAACCGCACACAATATCTGTAGTGCCTCGTTCTTTGCACCTTGGGGTTGAATACTACCTTTTAATTGATGACCGCCTTCTATTTTAAATAATCCCATAAATACTAGTAGCGTTTTCTTTGGCGATTGGAGGTTTTCTTGTGTCCTTTTTTACTTGAGTATTTGCCTTTGGAACGCATTAAACTGGAAGCATCCGACAAATCTTCATCCGAATTCCTCAGGTTTATTTTTCCACCGGAAAGCTCGTATAAATGATCGTAAATCACATCGTCTTCAACCGTGTCCTTATTCCAGTTCAAAAAGCACTTTTTCATGTGATTGGCAATGGTATAGATCAAAGCCTCCTTTAGATCTCCATCTTCCCAGGTATTTGCAACGTCTATCATGGTCTTAATATTGTTACCATAAAAACGGTATTTGGGATGGTTTTGCGGGTATCTTAAAGGCTCAGGACGTTCTTCAAATAGTTCCTTTGAAGGTTTTGTAAACGGTGAATCCGCATCCAAACCAAAATTAGACATGATAAAAAGCTGATCCCATAATTTATGTTGAAAATCGGGAACATCGCGTAAATGGGGTTGTAAATTACCCATTACGGCAATAATAGCTTTAGCGAGTTTATTTCGTTCCTCTTTAGTCTCTCTTGATTTGGCGTAGTTAATCATCTTTTGGATGTGACGTCCATATTCTGGAATGATTAAATGTTCACGCTCGGTGTTGTATTCTAAATTGTCAATCAAAATTTTAGTGTGTAGAATTAATATTAGGCCTGCAGTTACTATGTGTTCGCAAAATACAAAAAAAATCTAAAGGCTTATCACCCCATCCACTTTTTCTGCCACTTCTTTATATTTATCGATGACGGCATTGGGATCTCGCATCTGCAAATTAACTGAAACACTTGTATATTTGCCTTTTTTAGATTCAATGGTATTTATCACTGCTCCCATATTATCAAAAATAGCTTCGATCTCTGCTATTTTCTGTAAATCGGACTTTACTATAAATTTATATAAATATTCGGATGGCCAACTGTTGGTTTCATACAGTTGTGCCTCTAGTTTTTTGTAGAATGCTTCAGCATCAGAATCGGTCGCCATAGGTTAATTTATAAACAGCAAAAATACATGAAATTTTTCATTTACAACTACTCAAAAATAATGGAAATGAACCCGAATGGTTTTCAACCAAATTCAACGTAGAAATTAGGATTTAAAAACACTCATGATAGCCTGTGCACATCAAGTCGTTACCGGGGTACTCTTATTTTGGCACTCCCAATCCTGATTTAAGTTGGAAATTGGGAACATATCGTTTGCTTTCAATTTTTTTTATACCAGTTAAATTACGATTTTTACATTCAAATTCCTACCAGTTTGAACACAAAAAAAATTATTATAACAGGTGGACCCGGAACAGGAAAATCTACCATAATTGATGAATTGTTAAAACGTGGGTATACCTGCCTGGAGGAAATTTCCAGACAAGTTACGCTAGAGGCCAAAAAGAAAGGCATTGATCAGTTGTTTTTAACCAGGCCTTTGGTGTTTAGTGAATTATTACTAAAAGGAAGACAAGAACAATACCTAAAAGCTGATATGCTTCAAACTGATACCGTATTTTTTGATAGGGGCATTCCCGATATTCTGGCCTACATGGATTTTATTGGTGATCCTTATCCTGATGCTTTTGTTGAAGCGTGTAAAGTCTCAACTTACGATGCGGTTTTTATCCTGAAACCCTGGGAAATCATTTACACCAGCGATAATGAACGGTACGAAAATTTTGAACAGGCTTTACAAATTCATGATTATTTGGTTAACACCTATAAAAATTATAACTATACCTTGATAGATGTCCCTTTTGACACGGTTGAAAACCGGACCGATTTTATTTTAAATATTGTAAATATGTAATATGGAGCATCCCATAGACCTTTTGGAACGCTACTGGAAATTCACCTCCTTCAAACCACAACAGGAGGCCATTATCCAATCGGTTATTGAAGGTCATGACACGTTTGCGCTTCTGCCAACGGGTGGAGGGAAATCCCTATGTTATCAAATCCCGGCCTTATGCAAAAAAGGCTTATGTATTGTCGTATCCCCTTTAATTGCCCTGATGAACGACCAGGTTAACGCGCTTAATGATAAAGGCATTAAAGCTTTGGCTTTGACCAGTGGGATGTCATTCCAGGAATTGGATGTGCTTTTGGACAATTGTATCTATGGCAACTATAAGTTTTTATATTTATCGCCTGAGCGTTTACAACAAGAGTTGGTTCAGGAGCGTATTAAACAATTGCATGTCAATTTAATTGCTGTCGATGAGGCCCATTGCATTTCACAATGGGGTAATGATTTTAGACCTGCTTATAAAAACATTTCCTTATTACGGGAACTCCACCCTAATGTCAATATTATTGCCTTAACGGCATCGGCGCGAACCCATGTAGTTGAGGATATAATTAAGGAACTGGATCTTAGTCAACCAAAACTATTCAAACAATCCTTTTTAAGACCCAATTTGGCCTATATGGTGTTTCATGAAGACGATAAATTTTATCGCATGGAAACCATCTTAAAAAAACAGAAGGCTTCTGCTATCATTTATGTTAGAACAAGACGACTAAGTGTGGAGGTCAGTTCGTTTTTAGAATCAAAAAACATGAGTTCAACATTCTATCATGGCGGACTCACCACTGATGAAAAGAACAATAATATGACTCAGTGGTTACACAATAATAAACAGGTTATGGTCGCTACCAATGCCTTTGGTATGGGTATAGACAAACCTGATGTAAAAACGGTTATCCATCTAAATTTACCTGAAAGCATTGAAAGTTATTTCCAGGAATCGGGTCGCGCGGGGCGCAATGGGGAAAAAGCCTATGCTATTATTTTAAAGAATAAGAACGATGAAAATTTGGTTAAAAACCAGTTTTTAAAGGTTTTACCAACGGTGGACTTTGTCAAAAAAGTGTATCGGAAGCTTTGCAACTATTTTCAAATATCTTACGGAGAAGGCGAGTATAATACCTTTGACTTTAATTTCAATACTTTCTGTAAAACCTATAACTTCAGTTCTAACATATGTTACAATACCTTATTGCTCTTGGATAGAAATAGCATAATTAGTTTAACCAGACAATTCCACAATAAAGCGAGTGTACAATTTGTCATTCCGAACCATAGCCTTTTTAGTTATTTGGAAACGCATAGTGAATTGGAGGATGTTGTAACATCACTACTCAGGATATACGGTGGTATTTTCGATCACATCACCAAAATTAATACCCTAAAAGTTGCGGAAAAAGCGTCGGTAACAGAGGCGTATGTCCTTAGGGTATTGCACCAATTGGAAAAGGACCAGGTTATCCATTTAAATTTAACAAATACCGATGCCAAAATCACCTTTATAGAGCCGCGTGAAGATGATAAAACCATCAACAGGATTGCTGCAGTGATTGAGCAACAAAACCAATTAAAGCAAAATCAGGTCAAAGCGATGCTCAAATACATTGACAACGATTCCGTTTGCAAAAGCAAACAGTTGCTCTCCTATTTTGATGAAACCGAAGTGGAACCCTGTGGTATTTGTACCGTATGTTTGCGCAAAAATAAAATAAACAAGGATATTAGTCCGAATACCATAAAAAAAAGCATTATAGAACTGTTGGAGAACGGGGATCAGACTTCAAGACATATCATATCCCATATTAATGCCTCTGAGGACCAGACCCTTAAGATAATAAATACGCTATTGGAGCATAATATCATATCCATTACAGAAACAAACACCTATAAACTAAGTCATTTATGAGGAATTTAAGAATCGTTTTTATGGGCACCCCATATTTTGCTGTATCTACCTTAAAGGCATTAGTAGAACACAATTATAACATTGTTGGTGTTATTACTGCGCCTGACAGACCTGCTGGTCGGGGACAAAAACTCCAGGAGAGCGCTGTAAAAGCATATGCAAAATCGCAGAACTTGACTGTCTTACAACCTACAAATTTAAAGGATAAAGAATTTTTAAGAGACTTAAAACTTTTACAAGCCAACCTCCAAATTGTGGTGGCTTTTAGAATGCTTCCCAAAGCGGTCTGGCAGATGCCCCAATATGGCACCTTCAATTTGCATGCCTCATTGTTGCCTAATTATCGCGGTGCAGCACCTATTAATTGGGCCATTATTAATGGTGAAAAAATAACAGGGGTATCCACATTTTTTATTGATGAAAAAATAGATACCGGTGAAATGATCCTTCAAGATACGACACCCATCGATCCGAATGAAAATGCCGGAAGCCTTCATGACAAGCTCATGGACCAAGGGAGTGCGCTGGTCCTTAAAACGGTAAAACTAATAGAAAACAATGCGGTTAAAACAACGCCCCAGGTAGATACCGAGGGTATTAAAACGGCGTATAAGCTGAATAGGGATAACTGTAAAATTGATTGGTCCGATTCTATGGAAGCCATTTATAATAAAATTCGTGGATTAAGTCCCTATCCGGGAGCCTGGTGCGTCCTTATTAATGGTGAAGCGCAATTGGATATTAAGATTTATGAAAGCAAAAAAGAATCTTTTAAGCATGCCTACAAAACAGGACATATAGTGGTTGGCAAAAAGGAATTGAAGGTGGCGGTATCTCATGGATTCATCAAAATTGAAAAAATTAAACTCCCAGGCAAGAAATTGATGGAAGCAGAATCGCTATTAAACGGTTATGTTTTTCATGACAATGCAAAAATGCTCTAAACCCTTATTAACACTACCATTTGAAAACATCGATAAAAAACTTCTCCTTTATTAACAAATACGTCAAGTTATTAACAAAACCGCGTATTTCCCTTGCTATTACTTGCATGGTTACATAATCCGTATAAATTTGTATAGGATTTAACAACAATGTTTAACCAATTTTTTTAATAATTTAAATTTTATATTATGAACAAAACAGATTTAATCGATGCAATGGCAGAACATGCAGGAATCACCAAAGCTGCTGCTAAAAAAGCTTTAGAATGCGCTCTTATAGAAATTGAAGGTGCTTTACAAAAAGGTAACCGTGTTTCTTTAGTTGGATTTGGCTCTTGGTCGGTTTCTAAAAGATCAGCGAGAGAAGGCAGAAACCCTCAAACAGGGGCAACTATTAAAATTAAAGCAAAAAATGTTGTAAAGTTTAAAGCTGGTTCAGATTTATCAAACGCAGTTAACTAAATTTACGCCATAAATAATAATAAAAAGCCTTCAAAAATTTGAGGGCTTTTTTTGTTTAACCGTAGGGTATAGTTGCATGTTTAAGAAATATATATTAGATTTAGTTACAAATTCCTCAATAGCATGATAACACTTAAACCAAAAAAAGGCGACTTATTAATTGCTGAACCGGCAATAATTGGTGATGTATCATTTAACCGTTCGATAGTATTATTGGCAGACCACAATAAGGAAGGTTCTATTGGTTTCATTTTAAACAAACCTCTCGATTACACGATTAATGACCTTATTCCTGAAGTTGAAGCGTACTTTAAAGTATATAATGGTGGGCCTGTTGAACAGGACAATTTATATTTTATCCATAAGGTTCCTGAACTCATTCCGGATAGCATTGAGATTTCCTTTGGCATATATTGGGGAGGTGATTTTAATAAAGTAGTAGAGCTAATAACCGGTGCCATTCTTAAAGAGAATGATATTCGATTCTTTTTGGGCTACTCAGGCTGGGATACCAATCAATTAGAGGAGGAGCTAAAATTAAATTCATGGGTAGTCTCGGAAAATATTTATAAAAAAGAAATTATTGAAAAGGACTATCAGCACTTTTGGAAAGAAAAAATGCTGGAACTAGGTGGTGAATACATTATTTGGTCGAATGCACCCGAAAATCCGAACTACAATTAAGCGTACCCTAATTTATCATTTAGTTTCTGAATCAAGTTTTTGGAGACTTCAAACTTAAACTCTTTTTTTCTGTATTTGGTTACCGGCTGAATTCCTGTGATTACATTGGTTATAAAAATTTCATCAGCCTTTTGAAGCTCAAAAGCAGAAATTGAGGCTTCTTCTAATTGGTATTCCTGGCTGTTTTTAACCAAATCCATAATTTGCTTACGCATGATCCCCTTTAAACAGCCCTCTGTAATGGGAGGTGTCTTTATTAGGTTACCAATCACTAAAAATACATTACCATTTAAGGCTTCAACAACATGTTTATTTGTATTTAAAACCAAACAATTGTTCAGATTGTTTTCCTGGGCAAAAATGCTTCCAACCACATTTATGGCTTTATTGTTGGTCTTTAAGGTGGACAGCAAACTCGGGGAGATATCATAATCCTTAAATAAATCAATCTCATAATACCCGTCCTTGAACAAGTAAGCACCGGATTCCAGGGATTCCGCTAAAATTATAAATTCAACGGTATGATTTTTAGGTAAATACAACCCCCCTTCCACACGATGGACCTGTAACTTAACTCTCGCAAAACGATTTGATAATTGATGGGCCTCCAATGCTTTTTGAATCTGCATTTCCAAAAATTCCATGGTGAAATTCATGGGAATTTCCATTCGCATAATGCGCATAGATGCCATTAATCTAAAATAATGGTCTTCCCAAAACAACAATTTGCCGTTTACAGACTTAATAGTTTCAAAAAGTGCATCTCCATACGCATATCCTCTATTTTTTGGTGATATACAATAGATGTCGTCTACTATTTTTCCATTAAAATTAACCATAAAAAAAATCCCGAAAAATTCGGGACAAATATAAGATTTAAATACATTTTACAATTATGCAGAACCCAATACCTGTTTCAAGTCAGAAATTTGGTTGTCCCATAACATTTTGGCTTCATCAATCTCATCTTCCTCTGCAAAATCAGTAACCATCAATGACACGTCTTTAGTTATTTCATCAACTTGAATACGAATTTCAAAATAATAGCTCAATTCTTCATCCTCATCTGCCAACCATCTGAATTTGACCCGTTCGCCATTTTTTTTACTGAGCAATTTTGCTTTTTCTTCACTACCGTCCCAAATAAAGGTAAATACTTCCCCTCTGGAATTCACATTATCCGAGAACCATTCCGACAGGCCAGAGGGCGTAGAGATATATTGATACAACAACTGAGGTGATGCATGGATGGGAAATTCAATTTCAAATTTAATTTTATCGTCCATAAGTAACTCTTGAATTTATGTTGCTCAATATATACATTAATTAATAAGTATTACAAAATTTTTAGATAATATTTTTGACAACTTCTGTTTGTATGCAATATTTTTGTTTTTATATTTGCAGCCGTTAAAATGGCGAGGTAGCTCAGGTGGTTAGAGCGTCGGATTCATAACCCGGAGGTCTCGAGTTCAAATCTCGATCTCGCTACAACAGCAAAGGCCCGGTACGACAGTACCTGGCTTTTTTTGTTTTTAGGGCGTGAAAAGCTTGCTTGAAAACGACCTGAAAACAAAACATCCACAAACACGCAAGGGTTTGGGATTTGCTATTGTCATACCCACCCCATTGAGATTTTGTAAATCCATTAACCCTTAAAGCTTGAACCATTGTTTTACCAGTTCCACTTCTGTGGGTTGTGCCGTTTTATGAATGTAATCGTTTTTTACCGGATCATAGACATAATCCTTTGACCATTCCTCAATGTGTTCCGCCAATTCCACCAAGGCCTTGCAGATAAAGTCTATGTCGGCATCCGTCATGGTTGGATGTATAGATAATCGCACCCAGCCAGGTTTTTCCGTATTACAGCCCTCAAGGATTTGTTGTTCGATGGCTTTGGACCTTTGTTGATCCACATTGAGTAAAAAGTGTCCATAAGTACCGGCACAGGAACAACCACCCCTGGTTTGAATTCCAAATCGATCGTTCAGTAGTTTAACGACCAAATTGAAATGATACTCTTCAAAATAGAACGAAAAAATTCCTAATCTGTCTTTATGGTTTGGAGCCAATATGGATACCTCGTCCAAACGTTCCAATGTCTTGAATATTTTAGGATTGATCTCCTCTTCCCTGGCATGCATGTTTTCAACACCCATTTGCTCTTTTAATTGAATGGACAGAGCCACCTTTATGGTCTGTAAAAATGCCGGCGTCCCCCCGTCCTCTCGTGTTTCAACATCATCAAAATAATCATGGTCGCCCCATGGGTTGGTATAGCTTACCGTACCACCGCCAGGATTGTCGGGTACTAGATTTTTATACAGTTTTTTGTTAAATACCAATACGCCGGAACTTCCCGGACCTCCGAGAAACTTATGAGGTGAAAAATAAATGGCGTCTAAATACTCCGCTTCGTCATCGGGATGCATGTTGATGTTCACATAAGGTGCAGCACAAGCAAAATCCACAAAACAAAGCCCATTATACCGATGTGCAAGGGCCGCTATTTTGTGATAATCGGTTCTAAGGCCCGTTACATTAGAACAGGCTGTTACAGCGACTATTTTAATGGGTCTGTGCTCATGCTCCCTTAAGCAGGTTTCAAAATGCTCCAGACTAATCAGCCCCTCCTCATTGGAAGGGACAACCACAACATCGGCTATGGTCTCCAGCCAGGACGTTTGGTTTGAGTGGTGTTCCATATGACTAATGAATACGATGGGACGCTTTTCTTCAGGAACTTGTGTATGGTCCTTGAGATTTTCGGAAACTTTCAGACCCAAAATACGCTGAAATTTATTCACAACCCCCGTCATCCCGGATCCATTGGTTATGAGCATGTCATCCTGGCTTGCATGGACATGACGCTTAATGATATTCCTGGCTTCGTGATAGGCCAATGTCATGGCCGCTCCCGATGTGGAGGTTTCGGTATGTGTATTAGCCACAAAGGGTCCAAACTCATTTAAGAGCTTTTCCTCAATGGGGCGGTACAACCGTCCGCTCGCGGTCCAGTCGGTATAGATCAATGTTTGGGTTCCGTAAGGAGACTTAAAGGTTTGATCGATCCCTACGATATGCTTTCTGAATTGTTGAAAGTAATTTTCCAAGGAAGTATTTGACCGGATACCATTTGACCTGGACTTAAGAATACTATTTTTCATCTTCTGAATTTTTAAACAAACCCTCCGGCAAGCAACCGGAAGGGTTTCAATCATAATCTACCGCAATTGAAATCTGTAACGGTACAACGTTTAAAACTTGTTGACTATTCAAAATTACCAATACCCCGCTTGAGCCAATCATGGAACTCATCCACATCCGGGGTATAGGCCACGGGATCTATTAAATTCTCCTCATTATGGTCCATCAACACATAGAGGGGCTGGGTATTGGATTTATATTTTAAAATCTGTAATTCCGTCCATAATTTGCCTATGGTATTCAGCATTTTTCCCGGACGAACTTTGGACTCCTGTATTTGATCTTCCGGCAGCTTGCGCTTATCATCTACATACAGTGATACCAGTACAACATCATTCTTTAAAATGTCCAAAATCTGAGGTTTCGGCCATACATTTTGTTCCATTTTCCTGCAATTCACGCAGGCCCAGCCTGTAAAATCGATCATGACTGGCTTGTTCACTTTTTTGGCATAAGCCAGACCTTTATCATAATCATCAAAGGCCAGGATATCATGGGGTTCCAGTAAGTGGGCCCCTTCAAGCAAGGCTTCATGGGAATTTGCCGATCCCCCGCCTCCAAGTTTTGTGAATCCCACACCATACGGGGACTCACTGTAATGCTGCGGAGGAGGAAAAGCACTTATTAAGTTTAGTGGCGCCCCCCAGAGTCCCGGAATCATATAAATCGTAAAAGATAACACCAATAGACCCAGACTCAGTCTTCCCACGGAAATATAGGTTACGGGGGAGTCATGAGGCAACTGAATTTTTCCGAAGAGATAGAAAGCTAAAGCACCAAAAATGGCAATCCAAATGGCAAGGAACACTTCACGTTCCAATAAGTGGAGTTGCAATACCAAATCGGCCTGTGATAGGAATTTAAAGGCCAAGGCCAATTCCAAAAACCCTAAAACCACCTTTACGGTATTCAACCATCCGCCAGATTTTGGCAATGCATTCATCCATCCCGGGAAGGCCGCAAACAAAGCAAAGGGTAAGGCTATGGCCAACGAGAACCCAAGCATTCCAATGATGGGCCCAATGGTGTTGCCACCAACTGCAGCCTCGACAAGTAAGGTTCCTACAATAGGACCGGTACATGAAAAGGATACAATAGCCAGGGCCAGGGCCATAAAGAATATCCCAATGAGTCCGCTACGGTTGGATTGCGCATCAACCTTATTGGCCCAGGATTGGGGTAATGTAATTTCGAAGGCTCCCAAGAAAGAAACCGCAAAAACAACCAATAACAGAAAGAACGCTAAATTAAACCACACATTCGTGGACAGGGCATTCATCGCATCAGCCCCAAAAATAAAGCTCACCAACCAGCCCAACAAGACGTAAATAACCACAATGGAAATACCATAGTAAATGGCATTTCTAATACCCAGGGCCTTGGTTTTACTTTGTTTTGTAAAAAAACTCACCGTAAGGGGAATCATGGGGAATACACAAGGCGTTAACAAGGCTGCAAACCCTGAGAAAAAAGCTAAGATAAATATGGCCCATAAGCTTCTTGAGTTAGAATTATTCGTGTTTGAAGAAGTACTTTTCGATGGGGTTTTGTAAACGGAGTCTCCTGTTTGGGCATCCGCGTCAGCCCCTGGAGTCACCTCGCCCGATGCGCTGTGGTCTGGTACCCCTATCTTAAAGGTCAAATCTACTTCCGTTGGTGGCAGACATTTGGTATCATCACAAACCATAAACTCAACTGTACCTGAAATGGAGCTGGTCTCATCCGGAATTTCAACTTTCTGTTTAAAAGTGGCTCTGTTCTCAAAGAACTTGATTTCCATCTCGAACACAGGATCATTTATGGTATGGCCATCTTCTTCCGAAGTATTCCCTAAAATGATAATTTTACCACCCTGATCATCATAGGTAAAAGTGGTTGGTATAGGCCCCCCCTCAGGAACATCCTGTGAATAGAGGTGCCAGCCCTTATCGATGGTCGCTGTGGTCACCAGATTATATTCGGAATCTGAAATCTTCTCAACGGAGGTGCTCCATGTTACAGGTTCAAAAATTTGGGCAGACCCCTTAAATTGACCAATTAATGCGACAAGGACTATTAAAATAAATTTATTCATTGCTTTGGTTTATGTTTTATACGGGCTGCCTTCACAGCCCGTAGTGACCTCTTTCTAAGGTATTGCGTGACTCATTCAAAAATAACAAAGTTCGTTTAAAGATATCATGTAATTAAAATAAAACGGCATTTAATACTTTTTTAACTAAAGTTTTTATAATAAAACAAGATGTTCATACCCTTGTTCATATCGATCTTCTTCGAAACCGTAAAGTTCTTTAACTTTGTTGCACGTAGTACTGCCACCTTGAGATTGTAAAACCTGAAAGCCAACACAAGAGAAAGTGTGGGTAATACGCCGTCGTAATTAATGAATGTGTCCATGGTCATTTTAGTTATGTACACATTATGACCTTTAAGACCATTACTCCCCTTATTAAAAATATGTTAAAATCTAAATTCATTCCTATTTTTTTTTAAGTTTCATAATGGATTTGAATTTAGTTTTATTAAATTCTTAAATACTTGATTAACAAGTATATATGTTTAATTACATTGTTAAGATAATGCGCTTTGTCGATTTTTTTTGCATTTCATAGATATTTTATCAAAAATTTATCATATATTCGTGACCATAAAACATAAGGTTTAAAAATGATCTTGAAAAAAAAAGTAGGTGATTTCCATAAACAACTGTTTTATAACTAATTACTATTAATTAATCTGTTGTAAAATTTTAGATGACCCAACGGTAGATATTACAGGTATTTCAACGAGTATATTTGCTATTTATAGCGCATCCTAATAATTTTACTATTCCCTCATAAAATTGGTTAATAGCACCAAATATCAATAATGATGGTTCGTTTTAAAAAAAAAATTAAAGCGAATCAAACATGTTTTGTGCAATGCCCTAAATATTAACAATTTATGAAGAAGCGTTACTTTTATAAATTTCTTTATACCCTAAGTGCCCTATTATTCTGCCTTCCGCTGCTGGCTAATAATATTTACTTAAATCGGACCGTTGCACCTACTAATCATACCAACTACCCTTACTATGGTGTACTGTCGGATTATGCACGGTTGAATAATTTCAATGATTACCCTCAATCCGAGTTAAGTACTTTACAATATCCAATCAATAATTTATTCTTAATTTATTATATAGACTCAGATTTGGATGGGTATGGCGACTCTTCTGATCCAGGAACTGATTACGGTATTGATCCGGGCGTTGGATATAGCTTAACGAATAACGACTGTGATGATACTTTAGCTTCAATTAACCCAGCTGCAATTGAAATACCATGCAATGGAATTGATGAGAATTGTAATGGTATGGCAGATGACACTTTAAGTGCTAACTTAAATTCCAGTGACTCGGACTGCTTTGGAGCCTCTAACGGCTCCATCACCATTTCTGCCGTTTCTGGAGGATCTGGAAGCTACGACTATTCTATTGATGGTGGAGCTACTTGGACCGCTTCGCTTAACAATACAGGATTGACGGCCGGCTCTTACGATGTCCAAATTAGAGATGCTAATGCAACTTCTTGTGTCATCGATTTAGATGGAGGAACTAATACTAATATATCAC
>NZ_JAKMCP010000008.1 GCF_022662105.1 Aestuariivivens sediminis
CGGCCCAGGCCAGCCTGTATATGGCGCTTGGTGCCAATTTCGTTGTAACGCCAGTGCTGAGAGAGGACATCGCCATAGCCTGTAACCGAAGGAAAGTATTATGGTCACCGGGTTGTGGAAGCCTCACGGAAATAGCCCGGGCCGAGGAACTGGGCTGTGAGATCGTCAAATTATTCCCGGGGGATATCTATGGTCCTCAGTTTGTAAAGGGCATCAAGGGCCCTCAACCATGGACCAGCATGATGCCCACGGGAGGGGTATCGCCCACCGAAGAGAACCTTAAAGGATGGTTCGATGCAGGGGTAACCTGTGTGGGAATGGGGTCCCAGTTGATATCCAAGACGATAATCAGCAACAGGGATTTCAAAACTCTGGAAGCAACCGTAAGGACGGTATTGGACCTGATCAAAACTATTAAAAAATAAACCATAAATATGAAAGTATTCCGGAGACTAATTCTCGCCATAGGTATGTTTGGCCTGGTGTATAACTGTGCCCAGGTTAAAAAATCAAGAACCATTAAACTGGCACATGGGTTGGATGTTAATCATTCCGTGCATAAAGCCATGGTAAAAATGGGAGAAGATTTGGTGAAAATCTCCGGAGGTAAAATGCAATTGGAGATTTATCCAAGCCAGCAACTTGGAACAGAACGGGAGTGTATTGAACTTTTACAGATCGGGAGCTTAGATATGACCAAGGTGTCTGTTGGAGTTATGGAAAATTTTGCTCCGCATATGAAAGTTTTTGGATTGCCCTATTTATTTAAGGACAGGGCCCATTCCTTTCGGGTGCTGGATGGTGCTATTGGACAAGAGCTTCTGGATGAAGGCATCCAATATTGGATCAAGGGTTTGGCTTATTATGATGCCGGCAGTAGAAGTTTCTACACGAAAGATAAACCGATTAGAACCCCCGATGATTTAAAGGGATTAAAAATCAGGGTCATGGAAAGTGTAACGGCCATGGATATGGTTAAAAGTTTAGGAGGGTCACCAACACCGATATCCTGGGGCGAACTGTATACCTCATTGCAACAAGGTGTAGTGGATGGTGCGGAGAATAATCCACCGAGCTTTTATTTGTCAAGACATTATGAAGTCTGTAAATATTACGCCCTGGACGAACACACTGTATTGCCCGATGTGTTGATCATTGGCACTCATATTTGGAACAGGCTTACTGAACAGGAAAAACAATGGTTAAAACAAGCGGTTGATGCCTCCGTAGTCTATCAACGAAAATTATGGGCCGAGGCAGAAAAAGAAGCGCTTGAGGAAGTGCAGAAAGCCGGGGTAACCGTCATTAGACCGGACAAAGAGCTTTTTTCCAAGGAAGTCGAAGCCGTCTATTCCCTATATGAGCAGGAAGAGGACATCCGCGAATTAATTGAAAGAATTAAAGACTATAACTAATATGGAACTAAGAAAAAAAATAGACAAACTCTTGGGCAATACCCTTATTATTATCATGAGTGTTATGGTTATTAATGTACTGTGGCAGGTCTTTACAAGATTTATAGTGGGGACCCCCAGTTCCTTTACAGATGAGCTGGCACGCTATTTAATGATTTGGTTAGGGATATTAGGGGCAGCCTATGTTTCGGGAAGAAATATGCATGTGGCGATTGATGTCCTCCCTCAAAGGGCAGGCACAGCAACCCAAAGAAAGCTAAAATTCATAGTATATGTGCTCATTATCATTTTTGCCATTTTAGCCATGGTCATTGGAGGGAGCAGATTGGTTTATATCACTTATGTGTTAGACCAACAGTCCCCGGCACTTCAAATACCTTTAGCCCTTGTTTATTTAGCTATTCCTTTAAGTGGATTGCTGATTATTTTTTATAAAGTTTCAGATATTTTAAATATGGAATAGTTATGGAGTATTTACCTGTTTTAGTATTAGTCATAAGTTTTGTTGCCTTGCTTTCCATTGGAACGCCTGTGGCATGGAGTATTGCCATTTCATCGGTGTTAACCATGTTGGTGAGCATACCCATAATGCCGGCGTTCACAACGGTTTCACAACGTATGGGAACGGGTCTGGATAGTTTTGCCCTGTTGGCCATTCCGTTTTTTATTCTATCGGGACAACTTATGAACAAGGGGGGGATTGCACATCGGTTAATAGCCTTTGCAAAAACCCTGGTGGGATCCTTACCGGGCGGATTGGCCTTAATAAACGTCATTGGTGCCATGCTCATGGGAGCCATTGCAGGATCGGCTATGGCCTCGGCTTCGGCCATGGGGAGTATTTTAGGCCCTGAAATGGAAAAGGAGGGCTATTCAAAAGAATTTGGTGCGGCCGTAAATATTACCTCTGCCACAACCGGACTGGTTATACCACCTAGTAATATTTTAATTGTTTACTCATTGGCCAGCGGAGGGGTTTCTATTGCAGCATTATTTCTGGCAGGATACATTCCTGGTATTTTAACGGGACTATTTTTAATGATCGTTGCTTCTTTTTGGGCAAAAAAGAAAAAATATAAGTTAGGTAAAAGAAGCGCATTAAAAGATGTTATTAAAACGTTTATTGATGCTGTTCCCAGCTTGTTTTTGTTGGTTGTGGTCATTGGAGGTATCGTTACGGGCATTTTTACGGCAACAGAGGCCTCGGCGATCGCCGTATTGTACACCTTGGTTTTAGGGTTTGTCTATAAGGAGATAACCATAAAGTCACTTCCCTCAATATTGTTGGATTCCTCGGCTACTACAGCTATAGTGATGCTCTTAATCGGGGCATCCATGAGTATGTCATGGGTCATGTCTTATGAAAATATTCCCCAGGACATAAGTTCCACCTTATTGGCCATAAGTGATAATAGCATAATAATCCTGCTGATCATAAATCTGTTGTTGCTGTTCGTGGGGATCTTTATGGATATGACTCCGGCTGTACTTATTTTTACGCCAATATTTTTACCGGTAGTGGTGGATATGGGGATGGATCCGGTTCATTTTGGAATCATTATGGTCCTTAATTTATGTATTGGATTATGTACCCCGCCCGTGGGCTCCGTCCTCTTTGTTGGTGTTGGTGTGGCTCAGACTACCATTCAAAAGGTGTTGAAACCCTTAATCCCATTATTTTTAGCCATGGTAGTGGCGCTGTTTTTGGTGACGTACTTCCCGGAACTTTCACTTTGGCTGCCACGATTGTTCAACTTATAATATAGTTTCAGATGTCAATAATGACAAAACATAAACTAAATCGGGTTAATCTCGGACTCGAGGATAAATGGCCAATTAAAATTGTGCAGTTTGGGGAGGGCAACTTTTTAAGAGCCTTTGTAGATTATGCGATACAACAATTGAATACAAACGCAAATTTTAATGCGGGTATAGCCGTTGTGCAACCTATCGATAGGGGCATGGTGCATCTGCTTAATGAACAAGATGGTCTGTATACCTTGTTTTTAAAAGGCATTCAAAATGGTGAAGCGATTCAACACAAGGAATTAATTACCACTATTGTAAAGGGGATTGATCCTTACAAGGATTTTGATCAATATCTTGCTTTAGCCAAAGAGGAAGCGCTACAGTTTGTCATCTCAAATACGACCGAAGCAGGAATCTCCTTTGTTGACAGTGATACTTTAAACATGACCCCGCCCAATTCATTTCCGGCAAAACTAACCCGGTTATTATATGAACGGTTTCAATATTTCAATGGGGATATGAATAAGGGATTGATCATCATTCCTTGTGAACTGATTAATTATAATTCCGAAACCCTAAGGGATATTATTCATAAATATATTACGTTATGGCATTTGGACAAGGCCTTTTTGGATTGGATATATGCAAGTTGTTCCTTTCACAGTACCCTGGTAGACCGTATTGTACCGGGATATCCAAAGGATGATATAGAGGCCCACAACGCTCAGTTACCCTATCATGACCAATTAATTGTTACCGCCGAACCCTTTTTACTTTGGGTTATTGAAGGCGATGAGGCATTAAAAGAAAAACTGCCCTTCCATAAAACAAACCTGGATGTAAAGATTGTTAAGGATATGCAGCCCTATCGTACACGAAAGGTGAGAATATTAAATGGGGCCCACACTACAATGGTACCGTTTTCATTGCTTTACGGTAATGAAACCGTTCAAGAATCCATTGACAATCCATTCACCGGTGAATTTGTGAACCAGGTCATTTTTAATGAGATTAACGATACCCTTCCTATGGAGAGGGAGGAATTGGATAGTTTTGCAAAAGACGTGTTGGATCGGTTTAGAAATCCTTTTATTAAGCACAGGTTAGCGGACATTGCACTAAATTCCATTTCAAAATATAAAGTTCGGGTGCTTCCCAGTTTACTGGAGTTTGTGGCCAAAAATAACAAATTACCAACCTATTTAACCTTTGGACTCGCCTGCCTTATCAGATTTTATAAGGGAACCTGGCAAGGTAAAGCATTGCCTGTACAAGATAGTGATTCGGTAATTGAGGCCTTTCAAACCATTTGGAAAGCAGACCGTTTACAGCAAGTCGCGGTATTAGCCTTACAAAATGCGGCATTTTGGGACAGGGATTTGACCGAGGTGCATGCTCTGGTGGAAGCTGTGACCTTGGCTTTGGAGCAGATAGAAACCCACGGTATTGAACAGGGGTTAGCGCATTTTAAAGAAAAATATTGATTTAAAATCAAACATGACATGCAAAAGAAATTAATAAAAGTACATGCAAAAGATAATGTGGCTGTGGCTTTGATCAACTTAGAGGCAGGTGAAGTTGTTTCGCTTGATAATCAAGATATCACTGTGATTTCAAATGTGAAGGCCAAGCATAAAATTGCTTTGGAACCCTTTCAAAAAGGGGATAAGATTGTGATGTACGGGGTTTTGGTGGGTAAAGCCAATACCGCCATTTTAAAAGGCGATGTTCTTACTACCACCAATGTGACACATGAAAGTGCACAGGTTACTCATAAAACGGAAACCATAGAATGGACGGCACCACCTGTAGAAAAATGGAAAAACAGAACGTTTTTAGGGTATCATAGAAAGGATGGTCAGGTAGGAACTGAAAATATATGGCTGTTTTTTCCTTTGGTATTTTGTGAAAACAGAAATATTGAGATCTTAAAAGACGTTTTTGAAAAAGAACTTTTAAAGAAAAAGGAAAACCCTCACCAGTTATTACTGCGTACTTTGGTCAGTGGAGATACTGCCGTTGAGAATTCCGCAAAATCATCGGACGTATTCAATAATATTGAAGTAAAATTCATTACGCATCCCGGTGGCTGTGGCGGGATTCGTCAAGATTCGGAAAGTTTGGCAAAATTATTGGCGGGCTATGTAAATAATCCCAATGTTGCCGGGGCGACTGTGTTAAGTTTAGGCTGTCAAAACCTGCAGATATGTGTTTTTAAAGAGGCCTTAAGTGCTTTAAATCCGGATATCCAAAAGCCTGTTTTGATCTTTGAACAACAACAAATGGGCACGGTGGACCACATGTTATCGGTGGTCATTAAGGAATCTTTTGAGGCGATAAAAGAAGCCAATGCTATTGAACGTAAGCCTGCACCCTTATCCAAATTAAAAGTAGGTTTGGAATGTGGCGGATCGGATGGATTTTCGGGAATTTCGGCAAATCCAACCCTGGGTGCGGTTTCAGATAAATTGGCGGCCTTAAATGGAACGGCAGTTTTGGCTGAATTCCCTGAACTTTGTGGTGTAGAACAGGAGTTGGTGAACCGATGCGTAGCGGAAGAAAAAGCGGTGAAATTCTTAAATTTAATGAAAGCCTATGAAAAATCTGTTATAGACGCAGGTTCCGGTTTTGATATGAATCCGTCTCCCGGAAATATTAAGGACGGCCTGATAACAGATGCCATGAAATCGGCCGGTGCTGCCAAAAAAGGGGGGACTTCGCCCATTCAGGATGTGTTGGATTATGGCGAATATATGGTTAATCCGGGATTAAATCTGTTATGTACGCCCGGAAATGATGTGGAAAGCACCACCGCGATGGTAGGATCTGGAGCCAATATTGTTCTGTTTACAACAGGCCTTGGTACCCCTACGGGAAATCCCATTGCTCCAATCATTAAAGTGTCATCAAATAGCGAACTCGCGGCCAGAATGCCCGATATCATTGATTTTGATACCGGGGCGATTATATGGGGCGAGAAATCTATAGACGATATGGCCGATGAATTGCTTGAATTCATTATTGAGGTTGCCAGTGGCAAGGTAAAAACCAAAGCCAGACTATTAGATCAAAATGATTTCATTCCCTGGAAAAGAGGGGTGTCCCTCTAAACGAGCTATAGGGTATTACTGGTATGCCGATAAACTTGGTTAAGTAATGTTTGGAGTTAAGCTACATTAATTTTTTAAGGACGATTTCCTTATAATTAACTTAGGTTCCAAGATCACCTTTTTTTCCATTTTAATGTTACGGTCGTGTTGGGTTTGTTCCAAAAATACTTTGGCGGCCATTTGTCCCATTTCCAATGGGGATTGGTCTACAGTGGAGATAGGCAGTTCCATGAACTGTGTGAAGGGTTCATTACTAAAACCTACCACGCAAAAGTCTTCCGGAATTTTTTTATGGTGTTTTTTTAACTCTTGAATGGCACCCAAAGCAGCAAAGTCGCTCGAAGAAAAGATGGCATCAGGTGGAGGGTTTAACTTCAGAAGGTCCTTCACCACTCTGCTTCCTTCTTCGAGACTACTCTTAGCTCTAAAGACATAATCCTCATTTACGGGAATGCCAGAATCAATAAGGGCTTGTTTATAACCCAAATACCGATCCTTGTATATCTCCAATTCAAAATCACCCGAGAAATGGGCAATTCTTTTACAACCTTGTTCAATTAAATGCATGGTCGCCTTATAGGCGCCTTCAAAATCATTAATGACCACCGAGCTAACCCCTTTCATTTCTTTTCTACGATCAAAAAAAACCAAAGGGATGTTTTTCTTTAGGATGTTGTTGAATGGCTCTATTGTTGAGTTCAGCCCCGTAGATTTAGAAGTCGTGGATATTAATATTCCATCAACTTGAGCATTCAATAAGGTATCTATATTTTCATTTTCCTTTATGGGGTCTTCATGGGTTTGACAAATGATGACATGATATCCGTATTGGTTCAATTCTTCTTCAATACCCCGAATGACCGAACCAAAAAAATTGATGTCCACACGAGGCACAATCACACCCACGTTATAACTTCGGCCACTTTTAAGGGCCAGGGCCAATTTGTTTTGCTCATAATTCATTTTTAAAGCCGTTTCTAATACAAGATTTCTTGTGTCCTGACTTATCTTAGGGTTGTTGTTCAGGGCTCTGGAAACTGTTGCAGCAGTTATGTTTAGCGCTTTCGCAATATCATATATGGTTGTTTTTTTTCCCATGAATTAGGTATGAATAAATTCTAAAAATATGGCATAAAACCTCAATTAACAATTACACTGGCGTAAAAATTTAAAACTAAAATAGATTCTAATTTTAAAACCCTATTGGTATTCGGTACTGTAAAAAGGAAGGTTGCCATGGGACCTTCCTTTTTGTCCTGTTACCCATGTGTTATATTCACTTATTTTCAAAAGCACCCAAATCAGGGGTGGCTCCGGTTTAGGGTAAACCCACATCTATTCCCGCATCAATAAGATCACTTCCTGCCGTCAGTTTCATAAAATCAATGTCCGGTAAGCTGCCGTCAGCCTGTCTTGGACCACTTAGTAAATCAATACTAAGACTTACAAAGGCTGATGCATCCACAGACAACCCCTTGTGCCAGCTGATGTTGGTTATGTCTGTGGTTGTGTCATTAATCCTGTCATTATTATAGCCCGAAAGGCTAACGATATTTTATGGTTAAGGCATTGGCAATGTTTGAACTGCCAAAACTAATGTTTCTCCCATTGTCATGGGCCGAGCAGTTATACAGGGTGATGTCTCCCCGATTACTGTTGTGATCAAAACCGTCAACTACATGACCAGAGACCACACAATTCTTATATGTGGCATGGTGTTTCAATAAGTTATCATCACTGCCGCCTGTTTTAAATCCATTACCATCACTTGCACCGATACGGCCATCATTTAAAATACCATTTTTAAAGGCCCAGTAGCTTTCATTGCTGTTTTAAAGTATTGAATTGGTTTTATCCAAAGCCCGTAGTTTGCTATTGATATCTTTAAGGAAGTCGTCTTCGTTTTTAATACCGTTTGGTTCCTGTTCCCAGGCCCCTAAAAAATAATAGGTAATGGGTGCCGTAGTAGGATTAAAAATAACCAAATGATCATAGTCTCCCTTTTTTTGCTCGGCTACTTCGTCTAATTTATAGAAGAGGGCCATACCTAAATGGTCCGGCGGACTTGTTAAGGTCTGCTTACCATAGGTTGCTATGTAAGCCCATTTTTCTCCTTCTTTTTTATGAAAAGCAACATCATGGTCTACTATGCCCGTACAGAGTCCCTTGATTTTCTTTGAAGGGATTAATTCCACTTTGGTATGGCGGTCTGAAGTGAAGATCGTTAATTTTGATTTTAGATCAATACGCTCGCTCCCGGATTGCCAACCTTTATAGGATACCATGACTGAAGCACTATTTTCAGCATTATCAATTTTGGCAAAGGTGTGTTCTACATTTTGAAAATGTACTGTAGTGTCTGCAACTACGCGACCAAAGCCTCCCAAACCCATAGATTTTCCTGCTTTCAAAATATCCTGCCCCCAGTTGGCGGGTTCATGGTACGAATCAAATCCATCCTGTCCAATAAAAGGTAACACCAGAGTATCTACTTTTTTTCCAAAAATATCAATGGCATTTCTCCAGTCCAGATACAAACGATACCCAACCTGGTTATTTTCCCATCCGGGACCTTCATAGCGAATAAACCAAGAATGGTCGGTATGTTCTTTAGGAACATGAATGGAATCCATATTTATAAATGAAGTGCCTGCACTATATTCCTTATGCCCTCTTGAACCGTCAATCCATTCTCCACCTTGTGCAATAGAAATCTCAGCATAGGCTTTTTTAAGTGGTAATTCGACAGAACTTTCTTCAGTTCCCATTGGAGTCGGGGGGTCCGTTTGCTTTTCTTTACATGAGATAAGACAAGATATAAGAAGTAATACTAGCACAAAATTTTTCATGATTAATTAATTAGTTTACCGTTTATTGATGTGTTTTAATTTGAATGGTTTGAATTTTTCTACTGACATGTCCTTTTTAATAACATTGGTTGAAGTACCTTCAATGGTGTCATTTGCCAAAATAGTAACGCCTGGTAAAGGGTCCCCTACCGTGGCATCGGTATCCGTTCCACTAATCGTTTTGGTTTGAGCAAATGCATTATAAGCATTGCAGAGAAACATAATGCTCAAGAACAAAACCATGTAATCCTTCTTTTGGCGTTTAAAAGAAAACGTTTTGTCAATAGCTTTTAAAGAACAGTGCAAACGACGTGTTAATTTGGTTGTCATAGAATTAGTTTGAGTGAGTCTAAAAGCCTGTCCTTGATTTCATTTGAAAATAAAAATGTAATCGATTACACAAAGATATATTATTTTTTAATACAAACAAATAATTTAGAGGTTTTTGCGTTTGTTTCTATTTTGATAAAATTGGACTTGCGGATGAAAGAATAGTTTAAAATAATTGAAATCAACTATTTATGATCATTAGGGGTTATTTTATTGTTTTTTGACATTCCGGGAGCTGTAAAAGTATTTTGATCTATACCATTAAAATTGAGGTCAGGTTTTATATATTTACAATCGATTGCCTTATAGTATTACAATTTCACTTAATCCTATAATATATGAAACGTATTTATTTTATGCTGGGTAGAGATCGTTTTACTTTTAAAATGATTACGGTTATATTTGGTCTTTTGTTTATGGGTAGTTTCTATAGCAGTCATGCTCAGAAAAAAGAGGCATCCATCAATACGACATTGAAATATAACATTGAAAATTGTGTAAATCAGATTAATTTTAGTGATACTGTAAAAACTAAAGTGGGATACCAATATTGGTTTGTAAATAAATCGTTTATCGATGGAAGAACTTTAAAGCTAAGCGTTGTAGAACCCGGAAAAGCAACCCATGCACCACACATTCATTATGAAGATGAATTCTTTTTCGTATTGGAAGGGACCGCGGCATTCTATTTAAACGGTGATACAAAAATAGTAGGACCATATACAAGTTTGTATTGTCCATCGGGATATGAACATGGGATAAAGAATGTCGGTGTCACAGAACTTAAATATCTGGTCATAAAAAAATACATTTTGGAATGATTAGCCTCACTATGAAGACTGGATTAAATTATTAAAATATGGACACATCGAGAAGAAATTTTTTAGCCTCAATAAGTATGTTAGCAGCCTACAGTGCTTTTCCTCTTAGTTCCTTTAGTTTTAACAATTCAAAAAAACTCAGAATTGCCTTAGTAGGGACAGGTATAAGGGGCACAAGCTTTTGGGGGAAACGCCTTGTTGATGCATATTCAGATATTTTGGAGTTTGTTGGATTATGCGACATTAACCTGGGCAGATTAAAATATGCCAGAGCATATATTGGTGTGAGTTGTCCGATATTCGTTGATTTTGATGCCATGTTGAAAAAGACAAAACCTGATTTATTAATTGTCACAACTACAGATGTAACGCATCATAGGTTTATAATAAAAGGATTAGAAATTGGCTGTGATGTGCTTACGGAAAAACCGCTAACTACAGATGAATTTAAGGCTCAAGAAATCTTAACAGCCGAAAGAAAATCGGGAAAAAACCTTATTGTAGGCTTTAATTACAGATGGAGCCCTTACAACACTAAAATTAAGGCGCTTTTAATGAACCAAACTATTGGAAAAGTTACATCGGTAGATTTTCATTGGTATTTGAATACCTACCATGGCGCATCGTATTTCAGACGGTGGCATGGACTAAAAGATAAAGGGGGGTCCCTTTGGGTGCATAAGGCAACCCATCATTTTGATCTCTTAAACTGGTGGCTAGATTCAGATCCCTCAGAGGTTTTTGCCTACGGAAGTTTGGAACACTATGGTAAGAATGGTCCATTTAGAGGAGATCGATGTAGAACTTGCGAACACAAAAGCAATTGTGATTATCATTTCGATATCACTAAAGACCAACGCCTGATGGATCTATATGTCGCTAACGAAACATATGATGGTTACATTAGGGATAATTGTCTTTTTAGGGAGGAAATAGATATTTATGATAAAATGTCTGCCCAAATTAAGTATGCCAATAATGTTACCGTTAATTATTCGCTTACAACCTATTCGCCTTTTGAGGGTTGGCGTATTGCGTTTAATGGTACGGAGGGCAGGATAGAGGCTTCACTGGATATACCATATAATCAAAAAACGAGGATTGATCAAGCGGAAATGCATGCCAGAGAAATGGAGCAACAAGCCATTGAAGAAGCCAATTTTGAAGAAATAATTGTGCATAAACTGTGGAATGATTTTGATACCGTTCAAGTCCCTTTCCAAAAAGCAGGACATGGTGGCGGGGATAAACGGTTACACGATAAAATTTTTAAATCTCCCGAAGTCGACGACGAATATGGCAGAGCTGCCGGTAGCAGGGATGGTGTCATGTCAGCAATAATTGGAATTGCCGCCAGAAAAAGTATAGAATCCGGTAAACCTGTAAAAATAGAAGCATTGACGGACATCACACCAACAGTTAATAGAAAGTAAGAGTGATGATTACTAAAATTTTATGAAATCTATAAGCACAGCATTATGTTCTTTTGGGATGAGTGGACGTGTTTTTCATGCACCATTTATTGAGGTCAATCCCAAATTCAAGCTCCACGGTGTACTTGAACGGACCAGGAACTTGGCTCAGGCAAAGTATCCAAATGTGCTAACTTACAGGAGTCTTGAAGAACTTCTTGAAGACCGTCACGTTGAATTGGTTATTGTAAATACCCCAAATATTACCCATTATGAATTCGCTAAAAAAGTCATTCTTGCCGGAAAGCACGTCATCATCGAAAAGCCTTTTACGGCAGTTGAACATGAGGCTCAGGAATTAATTGATTTGGCTGAGAAACACAGCGTCAAACTTTCTGTGTATCATAACAGAAGATGGGACAGCGATTTTAAAACCATAAAAAACATCGTGAGCACGGGGGTATTGGGGGATATTATTGAAGCTGAATTTCATTATGATAGGTTTTATCCAAATCTCAGCGATAAAAAGCATAAAGAAATACCCAGTGAAGGGGTTGGAAACATTTATGACCTGGGGTCACATATTATAGACCAGGCCTTATGTTTATTTGGAATGCCCGAACGGGTCTTTGCCATTATTGATACCCTTAGAAAAGACTCGAAAGTTGACGATTACTTCGATATCACATTATTTTACCCATCGCATTATGTGAGTTTAAAATCCAGTTATTTTGTACGTGAGCCTATGCCGGCGTATGTTGTCCATGGGACTAAAGGCTCTTTTATAAAGTCAAGATCAGATATACAGGAACATGATCTTCAAAAAAATATAAGCCCCAATGGTAAGAATTGGGGCATCGAACCGGATTCTGAAAAAGGGGTGTTACATATTGTTGACAATGGAGAATCCAAAAAGGTTGATATCAATTCCGAACAAGGAAATTATATGGCTTATTATGATGGCATTTATGAAGCCATTAGAAATGACGCGACATTGCCGGTTTCGGGATTGGAGGCCATGAATGTCATAAAAATTATACAGGCGTCGATACGAAGTCATTTAGATAAAAGGATTGTCAATATATGAAGCCTTATTTGATATTAATCCTCTTGGCGCTCTCTTTTACCTTGGAAGCGCAGGTTTTGGATAAGTATTACATTTAGAAGTTAAATTATAGTTAAACCAGAAGGTTGGCAAAATTGGACTAAAGAAACGTTTAAATGAGCACTTTTTGAACCTAACGTTATTATTACGGAGGGGGAAGCGGTAAATAGCCATCAAAAATTTCCGATATTACGATTTCAAGAGTGCATTTTGATGAGGTTTCAAATGCCGCAGTTGTCCTGGAAGGGTACCCCGAATGTGAAGTTGAAAATGTATTATCGATAATTAAAATATAAAATCAGCAAAAAACGGAATGACTTTAACCAACACTAAGAACATTCGATTTAATAAGGTGTTTATTGGTGAAAGACAAGGGGTTCCCAGTAGTGTTGAATAGGAAAATATGAAAATAAAATTTTGGGCCACTCTTCTGATATATGCACTTTTATGGGGTAACATAGAAGCACAGGATAAGGTTATTCCAATTTGGAAGGATAGTATACCCGGTGCCATACCAACTAAAAACTATAAAGAAGAATTACAGATAGAAAAGGGGGAAATTCACAGGATCAAAAAGGTGGTTACCCCAACCTTATCTGTGTTTTTTCCTGAAAAGCCTAACGGGACCTCCGTAATTATTTGTCCTGGTGGGGGTTACCGCCACTTAGCCATACATAAGGAAGGCACGAAAGTCGCAAAATGGCTAAATTCTTTAGGAATTACTGCCTTTGTTCTTAAGTATAGATTGCCGAGCAATGAAATTATGGTGAACAAGTGCATGGGACCCTTACAGGATGCTCAGAGGGCCATAAGATACGTAAGGCGTCATGCAATGGAGTGGCAATTACACCCGAATAGAATTGGTGTAATCGGTTTTTCTGCCGGGGGACATTTAGCGGCAACACTGTCTAACCGATTTAATGATAAGGTTTATCAAATACAGGATTCCATTTCCGCAAGGCCTGACTTTTCAATATTGGTCTATCCGGTAATTTCAATGCAGGACCCTATAGCACATCAGGGATCGAAAGCAAATCTATTAGGAGAATCTGCGTCCAATGATATGGTTGGGATTTTCTCTATGGAAAATCAAGTTCATGCCTTGACCCCTCCTACGTTTTTAATTCACGCCTCAAATGACACTTCTGTTCCTGTTCAAAATAGTTTAACGTATTATGAGGCTTTAAAAAAGCATAATGTACCCGTGGAACTGCATATCTATGAAAACGGGGGGCATGGATTTGGTCTTGGCAGAGCTGGGACTGACCAATTTTGGACGAAATCCCTGGAATATTGGTTAGCATACCACAAATGGATTATTAAATAGCAACGTATTTGAGAAAGGCGGTAGAATTTATGATAATTAGCGCATTGGCATTTGCGGTGCTAAATGTAGGGGTCAAATATCTAAGCGCGTTTAATGTTTATCAAATTGTGTTTTTCAGGGCATTGGGGTCATTGTGTTTTACGTTTCCCTTCCTGATTAAAAGAAGGATTTCTTTTATCGGTAATAAAGTAAAATTACTGATGCTAAGAAGTGTATTTGGTTTTATTGCCATGGCCTTGTTTTTTAGTGCGCTGCAGTTGCTGCCTACCGGAACGGCAATTTCAATTCGCTATTTGGCACCAATTTTTGCAGCATTTTTTGCCGTATTCATCTTAAAAGAATACATCCGACCCGTGCAATGGCTCTATTTTTCTTTAGCGTTTGTTGGTGTGGTTGCATTAAAAGGGTTTGAATTTCAGAGCTTTGGTCTCGGATTTTTAATGGCAATGGCTTCGGCGATATTAACGGGGTGGGTTTTTGTTATTATAAGACAAATTGGAAACCATGACCACCCGATGGTCATTGTAAATTACTTTATGTTAATCTCATGTATCATTAGTGGTCTTTTATGTGTCTCGTATTGGCAATCCCCCGTCGGTTTTGAATGGTTGGTACTATTGAGTTTAGGGGTGTTTGGATTCTTTGGTCAAATTTACATGACCAAAGCGTTACAGGGTTCTAAAACGGGTTTTGTTGCACCCTTAAAATATATCGAAGTGGTATTCACTATGATTGCAGGTGTCATTTTGTTTGCAGAACAGTATAGCTTTCTGAGCCTTGTCGGTATTGCATTAATATGTGCCAGTCTTATTTTGAATTCAAAATATTAATTATTGATTTGATAGCATTAAAAATATTGCGCTCTGTAATGGGATGGCGCTTGTTGTTTTAATCTTTTAAATTGCCGGTTAAAATTTGAAATATTGTCATACCCACAGATTTCGGCGATTTCAGAAATTTGGAGTTCTTTGTTTTTTGCTAAAAGTTTACAGGCGTTCTCTATACGCAACTCGGTTAAAAATGCAAAGTAGGTTTTACGGGTTCGTTTTTTAAAATATTTACAAAAGGCATTTTTGGTCATATTGGCTACCGAAGCTATGGTTTCTAATGAAATGTTTCCTGTATAATGGGACATGGTATATTCAAAAACATTGCGAAAGCGTTCACCTTCATTATTGGAAAACTTTTTATCATATATATAGGACGATAAACTCGTATAACTTGCTTTGGCGCTTAATTTTAGGACGAGTAATAAGGTTATGAGCATATCGAGCTTTGAGTTTTTGTTCAAATTCGTTAACAAATTATAGATCGCCCTTTTATTACTGGTTAGCCGAAACCCTTGTTTGGAACGCTTAAAAAAAGGGGCCACCTCCTTTAATTCATCCAAATTAAAAAATTGGTCGCCAAATGATAAACTTGTAAAAAATAAGCTGAGCATATGTGAGGTACTGGACGCTGCGATGTCACTTTTAAAAACATGGGGGATGTTACTGCCTATAATAACCACATCTCCTTTTCTATAATCATTAACCGTATCACCTACAATTAAGGTCCCTTCCCCCTCAACAATCAAACTTATCTGAATTTCCTCGTGCTGATGCAGCTTATCATAAAACGCAAGGTCATGGTCTTCCTGAAACAGAATAGTATGTTCTTTGGGTTTAGGGATTTTAAAGGGCAATACTTTCATAGCATAAATGTAGTTAAATAATATTCAAAATATTAAATATATATATTTATTTGGATAATATAATATTAAAAATGGATAATAATGCATTACAGACAAGGCGTATTAACAAGTAATTTTATACCATCAAAAATATATAATGATGCGTATGGTTTGGAAGGGTGTTATGCCTGCAATTACGACCCAGTTCACGGCTGATGATGAATTGGATTTAAGTTTATTTAAATTAAATATTGAAGCCCAATTAAAAGCGGGAGTTCACGGTATTGTTTTAGGAGGCACACTTGGTGAGGCCAGTACACTTACTAATGATGAAAGGCGCATTCTTACCAGGGAAACGGTGGCCTTAGTGGAAGGTAGAATTCCCGTTCTGATGAATATAGCCGAGCAAACGACCAAAGGAGCCATTCAATTGGCAAAAACAGCCGAGGAAGATGGCGCTTCGGGTTTAATGATGTTGCCTCCCATGCGATATAAGGCAAGCGATGAGGAGGTGATAGCCTATTTTATGGCTGTGGCAAACAGCACACCATTGCCCATAATGATCTATAATAACCCCATTGATTACAAAATTGAAGTAACCTTGGATATGTTTGATAAACTCTTGAAGGCCTGCCCAAATATTCAGGCCGTTAAAGAATCCACCAGGGATACCACCAATATTACGAGAATAAAGAATCGCTTTGGGGATAGAATGGCCATCATGACAGGCGTGGATACCTTGGCTTTAGAAAGCCTATTAATTGGTGCCGATGGATGGGTAGCGGGATTGGTTGATGCTTTCCCGGCTGAGACGGTTGCCATTTACGAATTACAAAAAGCAGGTAAAATAAAAGAAGCCTTAAAAATTTACCGATGGTTTATGCCGTTGCTGGAATTAGATATAAGCCCTAAATTAGTACAGTATATCAAATTGGCTTCGGTACATACCGGAATCGGAGCAGAGTATGTGCGGGCACCGAGACTCGTGCTGTCTGGTGAGGAGCGTATACGCATAGAGAAAATAATCATGGATGCCTTGGCCGTTAGACCAGAGCTGCCAGAATACAAAAATTTAACACATTAGGGATTTACTAGCCTTGCAGGTTCTGGCTTGAGATACGTATTTACCGATGGTTATCGGAAGTGTCGAAACAGGCCCGTACGGAGCATCGTTGTTGTATGACTAAACCCCTAACACAAAATCAGTAATTATGATTACAGGAAAGAATTATATAGGGAATACCTTGTCGGCCAGGGGAACTCGAACCTACCATACCTTCAATCCAAAATTAAATACACCGACACCGATACCATTTTACGAAGCCACAGATGAAGAAATCGGGGATGCCGTTGCCTTAGCATGGGATGCTTTTAAGGTGTATCGCAAAATTTCGGGAGCCAAAAGGGCTGCATTTTTAAATGCCATTGCAGATGAAATTTTAGCATTAGATCAAGAATTGATAGATGTTTATACTATAGAATCCGGTTTGCCCGAAGGGCGCGCCATTGGTGAGCGCGGAAGAACGATATTTCAATTGCGTTCTTTTGCAGAATTGGTTTCCAATGAGGATTGGAGGAACAATTCATTCGACAAAGCCATTCCAGATAGACAGCCAGTGCCAAAACCCGATTTGCGAAAAACCCTGGTTCCTTTAGGACCTGTTGTCGTTTTTGCCGTCAGTAATTTTCCGTTGGCCTATTCCACTGCCGGAGGCGATACGGCCAGTGCATTGGCCGCGGGATGCCCCGTCATTGTAAAAGCCCACGCCATGCACTCGGGGGTGTCAGAACTCGTGGCTTCGGCTGTGGTTAAGGCCGCAAAAAAAACAGGCATGCCCAATGGGATATTTTCCAATATTATGGGGCAGAGTAAAAGCATTGGTGCTGCTTTAGTGAAACATCCTAAAGTTAAGGCCGTTGGTTTTACAGGTAGCATTTCCGGTGGTCGGTCCCTGTTTGATTTAGCCTCTCGCAGGGCAGAGCCCATTCCGGTTTTCGCCGAAATGGGAAGTATAAATCCGGTCGTTATCACCTTAAAAGCCATAAATAATAGAGCAGAGGACATCGCAAAAGACTATGCCGGTTCCATTACACTGGGTACCGGGCAATTTTGTACCAATCCGGGTTTGATATTAACCGTTGAAAGTGATAAAACCCATGAGTTTATTCAGGATCTTGCCGAAAAAACGATAGCGATTGAAGCCCAGTGTATGTTACATCCAGATATAAAAAAGGGCTTTGTAGAACATGGAGCAGAGGTGATTGCCCAGAAAGGAGTTGAGGTTGTAGGTAAACTTGAAGGGATTCTTGAACCCAATTATGCGCCGTCATTAGTGGCTACGGTTTCAGGAACCGATTTTTTAGAAAATCCGAAAACCAGCCAGGAAGTCTTTGGACCATTCACCATAGTCGTAAGATGTAAGGATCGAGAGGAATTATTGGAAGTTATCAATAATTTAGAGGGTCAGTTAACGGGTACCATCATAGCCGAAGAGGAAGAGTATGGCGAACTTTATGAGGTGGTTGACGCCCTCGAAAATAGAGTGGGACGACTAATCTTTAACGGTGTACCCACAGGTGTTGAAGTTTGTCCGTCTATGCACCATGGCGGGCCCTATCCTGCATCGACAGATTCAAGGTTTACGGCAGTAGGCACTCATGCTATCAAGCGATGGGTGAGACCACTATGCTATCAGTCATTTCCAAAGGTATTATTGCCTAAAGCGTTACAGTAGCTAATCAATCATGAGTAAAAGTACATTTGTTTGTATAGATGCCCATACCTGTGGAAATCCGGTGAGGGTTATTGCTGAAGGTGGCCCTGAACTTCATGGCAAAAATATGAGTGAAAAGCGCCGACACTTTTTAAGCGCATATGATTGGATTAGAACAGGCCTAATGTTCGAGCCGCGCGGACATGATATGATGAGTGGCAGCATACTATATCCACCCCACGATCCGGCAAATGATGTTGCCATATTATTTATAGAAACTTCCGGCTGTTTACCCATGTGTGGACATGGTACCATAGGAACGATTACCATAGGTATCGAAGAGGGGTTGATCCACCCTAAAATTCCCGGTAAAATTAGAATGGAGGCCCCGGCAGGGTTGATCCATATTGAATATCAACAGACCAGGTCTAAAGTTGACTGGGTGAAATTTACTAATGTTAAAAGTTTTTTGGCTGCAGAGGGCCTAACCGTTGAATGTCCGGAATTGGGAGATATCATCTTCGACGTGTCCTATGGGGGCAATTATTATGCTATAATAGATCCACAGAACCACTTTGAAGGGGTACAATCACTTTCGGCAGCTAAAATAGTGGAGTATTCACAAGTGTTAAGACAACGTATTAATGAAAAGTACCCAAATCTATTTGTTCATCCGGAGAATGATACCATACGGGATGTCAGTCATTTGCTATGGACAGGCGATGTGATAGACCCGAGCTCTTCCGGCAGGAGTGCTGTGTTTTATGGAGATAAGGCTATAGATAGAAGCCCCTGTGGTACAGGAACGTCTGCTCGATTGGCACAGTTATACTCAAAGGGCCTTTTAAAGGAGGGTGAGTCATACATTCATGAAAGTTTTATTGGAAGCAAGTTTGTGAGTCGCATTGAGCAAGTCTCAACCATAGGGGACAAAATAGCGATAATCCCAAGTATTACAGGCTGGGCCAAAATTTTTGGTCATAATACCATTACAATCGACACGGAAGACGATCCTTATGCCCATGGTTTTCAGGTCATATAATGTATATTTGACATTAATTTTAACTGCATGAAAAACTGTGTCATTATTGGTGGTGGAATTATAGGGCTGTGTTCCGCGTATTATTTGCTTAACGAAGGCTGCCATGTTACTATTGTAGACCAGGGCTATATGGATGCCGGGGCCTCCCATGTCAATGCGGGTTACATATCCCCCAGTCATTTTATTTCCCTGGCCTCTCCCGGGGTTATTTCGAAAAGCATGAAATGGCTGCTTAATTCTTCCAGCCCCTTATATGTTAAACCGAGATTGGATTTAGATTTTTTTAAATGGAGCCTGGCCTTTAAAAGATCGGCTATACCATCTAAAGTGGAGGCTTCTATCCCGGTTTTAAAACATATTAGTTTATTGGGCAGGGATTTATATGAGGATTTGAAACAGTCTGAAGATCTTAAATTTCATTACGAGCGCAAGGGTTTACTCATGTGTTATAAAACAGAACAGGTAGGGGAAGAGGAATGGGAAGTTGGGAAACGTGGTATTCAAGAGGGCTTTGAAGTGAAACACTTATCTAAAAAGGAAGTTGATGTATTGGAGCCTCATGTTAATCTGGATATAAAGGGTGCTGTGTATTACAGTTGTGATGCGCATATGACTCCCCATGACTTTATGAAGGAAATGATCTCCTATTTAAAAACCAAGGGCGTTATGTTTTACAAAAATGAAACGGTAAAGCCTCTTGAAGTTTCCAATGGGGTCATTCAAAGGGTAATAACAGATAAGCAAACATTAATTGCCGATGAGGTGATTTTAGCAGCAGGTAGCTGGAGTCCCGGAATAACTAAAAAGCTTGGTATAAACATTCCGCTGCAAGCAGGTAAGGGGTATAGAATTGACGTTCAGAAGAAAACAGGAATATCCTATCCTGCAATTTTGTGTGAAGCTCGGGTAGCCGTAACACCAATGGATGGTTTCACGCGTTTTGCCGGTACGATGGAACTTAGCGGAATTAATCACGATATTATCCCTAAACGCGTTGAGGCCATTGCCAATGCTGCTCAAAATTATTATAAGGGACTGGAGATTAATAAGGAAGCAAAAAATGCAGCGCAATGTGGTTTGAGGCCTTGTACTCCCGATGGGCTGCCCTATATTGGGAAATCTTCAAAATGTAAGAATTTAACAATAGCAACAGGCCATGCCATGATGGGATGGAGTCTGGGTCCTGCAACAGGAAAGCTGGTTGCTGAAATTATTTTGAATAAGAAGACTACACTAAACGTACAACCCTTTAGTCCCGACAGGAGGTTTTAAGATGTCGTTTGTCCCGTTTTATGGAATGCCCTTTAAGATTTAAAAAGAATTTGGGCGTCATCTGTTTTTGATTTGTAAATTAGCGACAAATGTTTTTTTAAATCACAGTTATGGATTTTAAAGTGTTCTATTTAGTTCTGGTTGGTATTGGATTGATGTCATGCAATTCAAAAATTAAAAATGATGCAACAGCGGAAATTAAGCCAAATATTATTTACATCCTGGCAGACGACTTGGGCTATGCCGAAGTTGGGGCTTATGGACAGGAAAAAATCGAAACCCCGAATATCGATGCCTTAGCACAGTCGGGGATGTTGTTTACCCAACACTATTCCGGAGCTCCTGTTTGTGCCCCGGCACGGGCGACACTTTTAACTGGTATGCATCTGGGACATTCCCCCATAAGGGGAAATGATGCATGGCGCAGTCGGGGCGAGGTATGGGATTATATAAAGATGGTTAAGGATTCTACGCTTGAGGGTCAGGCACCCATAGGCAAAGATGTCGTGCTATTACCGGAGTTGTTGAAAAAAGCCGGATATACTACTGGTATGTTCGGGAAATGGGGGTTAGGAGCACCGCATACCGAATCGATTCCAACTAAGATGGGATTTGATTATTTCTTTGGATATAATTGTCAGCGCATCGCGCACACTTATAATCCCTTACATCTTTATGAAAATGAAGTCCGGTATCATTTAGCCAATGATACGGTACCACCACACACTAAATTCACTCCTGAGGATGATCCTTATGATGAGGCATCTTATGCAAAATTCAACCAACCCTATTATGCTCCGGAGGTGTCTTTTGAAAAAATGATAAATTTTGTCGATCGGCTTAAATCCGGGCCATTTTTTATGTATTGGGCCACACCAATACCCCATGCCGCTTTGCAGGCCCCTAAACGATGGGTCGATTATTATGTGCAAAAATTTGGAGAAGAAGCGCCTTATCTGGGACAAAACGGCTATTTTCCAGTGCGTTACCCGCATGCCACTTATGCGGCAATGGTGTCTTATTTAGATGAGAATATAGGGAAACTCATAGCGCATTTAAAGAAAACAGGAACATACGAGAACACCTTAATCATATTTTCTTCCGATAACGGACCGAGCTACGCTGGCGGAGCAGATTCGCCCTGGTTTGATAGTGCCAAACCATTTGAGAGTGGTCATGGAAGAGGTAAGGGGTTTGTGTATGAGGGCGGTATACGGGTCCCTATGATTGCTTCTTGGCCCGATCATATTAAGCCGGGCACGACCACTGATCATATTTCTGCCTTTTGGGATGTCATGCCTACCTTAAGCGAGGTCGCAGGGGCAACAGTTCCAGAAACCATAGATGGTATAAGTTTTTTAAATACGCTCACACAAGGTGATAAACAGGAACAACATGATTATTTATATTGGGAATTTCCGGAATATGATGGTCAGGTTGCCTTACGCATGGGGCAATGGAAAATGATCTGGAAAGAGATGAAAAAGGGAAATACACATGTCGAGTTATATGATTTGGAAAAAGACCTGTCTGAGCAAAATGATATATCGAATAGTCATCCGGAACTGATTGAAAAATTTATGGCGATTATTCAAAAAGAACATCGAACACCTAAAAACAAAAGTTTTTTAATACCTGCTCTTGAGGAATTAACAGCACATGAGCCATGATTGGAATACACCTTTAAAGTGGAGGCTTTTATGTACACAGAAATGGTTTGTTTATCCTTTTAAATATTGTATTCTGTGGTGTGTAAAATCTCTTTTAAAACAAAATAACTTTCCAGAACCCCTATGTTTTCAATTTTTGAAAGCTTTGATCGCACAAAGTCGTGATAGGCATCCAGACTCTCAATATTTATTTTCAAAAAAAAATCGACTTTCCCTGCCATATGGTAGCACTCCTGAACTTCGCTGAGCGCCCGTATTTGTTTGTCAAATTTGTCAATGAATCCCTCATTGTGATAGCGCAAGGACACCATGCAAACGGCCGTGATGGGCTTTTTTACCAGTTTTTTATCCAAAAGGGCAACGTACCTTTTAATAAAACCTTTTTTTTCCAGTCTTCTAATACGCTCATAAACGGGCGATGGGGTAAGATTTAATGTTTCAGCGATTTCCTTGGTTGTTTTCTTGGAATCCTTTTGCAGAATTCTCAGAATGTCTAAATCAGTTGAATCGAGCTTTTCCATATGCGGATGATTTTACTCCAATTGAATACGTTTTAAAACCATTAAAGTTAAAAACACTTAGAATAGTTAAAAATAAAGATAAAAATACTTTTTTAATTTTAAATTAAAGGTAAAAAAATCATGATATTACATTAATTGTTAATTTTGTACTATAGGGTTTATGTAATAAAAGGACAATGGAACGCATATTAGTAACAGGCGCCAGCGGACAGTTGGGCGCTGTGCTTACCAAGGCCTTACAGCTTAAGTTTGGGGCCGAACATGTTATTGCATCAGATTTGCAATTCAACAAATCATTTAAGGGTGTTTTTGAGACGCTGGATGTCACCAATTTAGAGGCACTGAAAACCATTGTTGGGACATATAAAGTTACCCGGATATACCATTTGGCAGCGATACTGTCCGCAAAAGGAGAGGCTACTCCACTTAAGACCTGGGAGATTAACATGAGCACTTTTTTTAATGTTTTAGAGGTGTCGAGATTGTTAGGCGTAGAGCGCGTCTTCTTTCCGAGTTCAATTGCCGTATTTGGACCTAATGTGTCGCGTATGAATACACCACAATCCTCTAATTTGTCTCCACTTACCGTTTATGGTGTCAGTAAAGTGGCAGGTGAGAATTGGGCCAATTATTATTTTAACAAATATGATCTAGATGTGCGATCCATTCGCTATCCGGGCATTATTGGTCATCAATCCTTACCGGGTGGAGGGACCACGGATTATGCAGTTGATATTTATCACAAAGCCGTTAAAGGAGAACCTTTTGACTGTTTTTTAAAGGCCTCAACTAGATTACCCATGATTTATATTGACGATGCCGTAAGGGCGAGTATGGAGCTTATGGAAGCGCCTTCCAAAAATTTATCCGTTAGGACGGCATACAACCTTGCAGGAATGAGTTTTAGTCCGGAAGAAATAGTGCGGTCCATTAAAAAATCATATCCTAATTTCGAAGTAACCTACAGACCGGATTTTAGACAGAAAATAGCCGATTCCTGGCCTATGAGTATTGACGATTCTAAAGCAAGAGAGGACTGGGGTTGGAAGCCAAAATACGATTTGGATACCATGTCTCAAGTCATGATTGACAATTTAAAAAGGTATTATAATTCAGTAATCGCATAAAAATATCAAGATGTACGGTAAGATTAAGGAGCATTTACAAGAGGAATTGAAGTCCATTAAAAAAGAGGGTTTGTTTAAAGATGAGCGCATTATAACAACATCACAAGATGCCGTTATAAAAGTGTCGACCGGTGAGGAAGTTATTAATTTTTGCGCCAATAATTACTTAGGCCTGTCTAATAACAAAGACGTCATACAGGCAGCTAAAGATACCATGGACAGGTACGGCTATGGTATGTCCTCGGTTCGTTTTATCTGTGGTACCCAGGACATACATAAACAATTGGAAGCTAAAATTGCGGAGTTTTTCCATAGTGAGGATACCATACTCTATGCGGCCGCCTTTGATGCTAATGGCGGTGTTTTCGAACCCTTATTGAATGCTGAGGATGCTATTATTTCGGATGCTTTAAATCATGCTTCCATTATTGATGGTGTCCGTTTATGTAAAGCCGCACGGTACAGATATGCCAATAACGATATGGCCGATCTGGAAGCCAAATTGATGGAGGCTAATGCACAAAACCATCGATTTAAGATTATTGTTACAGATGGCGTGTTCTCTATGGATGGTGTCGTTGCCCAGTTGGATAAAATTTGTGATTTAGCCGATAAATATGACGCCCTGGTTATGGTAGATGAATGTCATGCCTCCGGTTTTATTGGGAAGACAGGCCGCGGGACTATTGAATTAAAAAATGTTTTGGGACGCGTAGATATAGTTACCGGAACATTAGGTAAAGCGCTTGGAGGAGCTATGGGCGGTTTTACAACCGGAAGGAAGGAAATTATAGAAATGTTACGTCAGCGTTCAAGGCCCTATTTGTTCTCAAATTCTCTGGCTCCGGCTATAGTTGGGGCTTCATTAAAAGTGTTTGAAATTTTAGAGCGTGACACGTCCCTTCGTGATAAATTGGAAGATAATACGAGGTATTTTAGAACTAAGATGGAAGCTGCAGGTTTTGATTTGGTTGGAGCTGATGCCGCCATCGTTCCAGTGATGTTGTACGATGCTAAATTATCCCAAATCATGGCCAATAAGCTTCTGGAAGAAGGCATCTATGTCATTGGTTTCTTTTATCCGGTGGTGCCTAAAGGAAAGGCAAGGATTAGGGTGCAGTTGTCTGCAGCGCATACGACAGATCACATAGATAAAGCTGTAGATGCCTTTGTTAAAGTTGGTAAAGAATTAAACGTAATATAAGCGGATAACATGACGCATTTTTATAGATGAGCTTGTTCGAAAGCTCATTTTTTTTAATAAAACTTAAGGGTTAAATTTAAATGTATTATAATTGGTGATCAATATATATATTTAATTCCAAAATGGATGGACATATATCAGGTAAATCGAGTTTCGGAAGACTTTTGTATTAATGGGAATGGGGACTCTCCTTATTGGATGGAGGCTCATGTACTATCCGATTTTAAATCGCCATGGGATCAAAAGGAAATAGCCCCAATAGAATTTAGAGTGCTCCATAATTCTAAGCATTTGTTTTTTTATTTCAGGGTAAAAGACACCGATGTATACATAGACCAAAAAGATGATACTAAGGCCAGTATTAACAATTCAGATCGGGTGGAGTTATTTTTCAGGCAGGATAAAAACTTAAGACCATATTACTGCTTAGAAATAGATCCATCGCCTAGAATTATGGATTTTATAGCCCAACCTAACCGGCAATTTGATTTTAACTGGGATTGGCCTAAAAGCGATATTAATGTGCAGTCATCGTTCGATAGTAAAGGCTTTACGGTAGAGGGTGCCATTAGTATGACCTCTCTTAAGGCCTTTAAATTAATCAATGAAAATGTTATTGAAGCCGGAATTTACAGGGCTAAATATCACAAACAAAGCGACGGGCGTTATGAGCCGGCTTGGATAACTTGGATAGATCCAAACACCAAAACACCAGACTTTCACATCGCATCATCCTTTGGAATTTTGCACTTAGAGGATTGAAATTACCTTTTTATGTAACCCATAAAATTTTCGGAGTTCACAATATCGATGGGAATAAGATTTTTGTTAGGGATTACTTTATTGAATAATAAATAATCGGATAAAAAAGTGACTCCTAAGTAAGCCTGCTGCCTGGGGTTTTGATGAATTAAATAGTCAATCACGCCTGTTTTTAAAAAATGCAGGTTTTCCGGTAATAAATCGTAGCCTACAACACAAGTTCGCTCCCTGTTTTTGTTTAAAAGTGCGGCCAATAAATTTATTTTAGAGTTGGTTACAAAAAAACCATTTATTTCCGGATGCGTATCTATAAAGTATTTAATGGTCTTCTTTAGGTTATTCGCATTTCTATGTTTTAACTTATAGGCTCTAATATTAAAGTGGCCATTTTCTAATTCATTAAAATAACTTCGAAACCCTCTTTCCTTTTCCTGCATATGGGTTGCGTTTTTAAAAATTTCATCGATATGTATTATGGCAACTTCGGCATTATCTTTCAAGGTAGAGTGGATGAGTTTAGCGCCTATTCTCCCACTTTGAAAAAGATCCTGACCTATAAAGTTTTGTGAGTCGGCATCTTTTAAGTCATTATTAAACAAAAAATAAGGCTTTTCTTGTTTTTCACATGCCTCGATAAACGTAATGGATTCCTTTTGGAATAGGGGTGCTAATAAAACACCATCAAAACTGGGGTCTAAAGCCAGCTGGCTTTGTGTTACGAAACTGTCTTTGTTAAAGGGATTAAAATAAACGTACCTTATGGTGACACCAAATGGTGAGAATTCATGACTCGCTTCGTCTATGCCCTCTATACATGGTTTCCAGTAAGGGTCAATTTTAGGATCAGGCATGAGTATACATAAAAGAATATTTTTATTGTTCTTTAAACTTCGGGCGATCAGATTAGGCTGGTAGTCAATATCCTTAAGTATGTTTTCAACTTTTTTTAAAGCTGCTTCTGAAACCTTACCTCTCTTATGGATAACACGATCTACAGTCCCCTTTGATACTCCAGCTAACTCAGCGATATCTTTAATGGTGTATTTTTTCATCCACTGCAAAGGTAAAGATTTTTAATGTACCGATAAGTGGATATTTATAAAACATCAAAATAGTGTGCTCGAACACACTTTTTTAATATTTTTCTTTTTTTATTGAATTTTATTACGTAGTTTCGTGTCCTGAAGGTGATTTATATCGTGTTTATATTACTTATAAAGCCTTGTTTATTAGTGATTTAATGCATTTAATGATATCATTGTGATGGGAATGAATGGCTTAAATATAAAATTATGGATAAACCCACACTTGTAATTTTGGCAGCTGGAATGGGAAGTCGTTACGGGGGTCTGAAACAAATGGATGCGTTTACCCCTGAAGGGGATTCCATAATTGATTTTTCACTTTATGATGCCCTTCAGAGTGGATTTGGCAAGTTTGTATTTATTATACGTAAAAGTTTTGAAAAAGAATTCAAGACGATATTCAATAAAAAATTAGACGGAAAAGCTGAGGTAGAATATGTGTTTCAAGAGCTTGAAAATGTACCTGAAAAATATAGAAATCCAGATCGCGTAAAACCCTGGGGTACAGGTCATGCGCTGCTTATGGCTAAAACGGTTGTAACAGAGAATTTCGCCATTATTAATGCCGATGATTTTTATGGAAGGGAAGCCTTTAAGGTTATGGCAAAGGCCTTGATGGAAACCGACAAGACCTCCTTTAATTTCAAAACCATGGCCTATTTGTTGAAGAATACAGTATCCGATCATGGGTATGTTTCGAGAGGGGAGTGCGAGGTGAGTGCCAAGGGCTATTTAATGGGTGTGACAGAAAGAACGCATATTGAGAAGATTGATGGCCGACTTATGCGTAAAGATGACCATGGTGATTTGATCCCCATAGATGAGGACACCGTGGTTTCCATGAATTTTTTTGGGTTTACCCCTAGATGTTTTGATTTTGCCGAAAACCTCCTGATTGATTTTTTGGAAAAGAACCATGCCGATTTAAAGGCAGAATTTTATCTTCCTACCATAGTTAATGAGATTTTAAAATCCGGAGAAGGAACCGTGGAGGTATTGAAATCGAATGCCAAGTGGTTTGGGGTAACCTATAAGGAAGACAAGGACGTTGTTGAAAAGGCCATTCAAGACTTAAAAGCAGCACATGTATACCCTAAAAATTTGTGGGCATCATGACACAAGAACAACTTATCTATACGTTCGATCAATTTAAGCATGCTTCTGAATATGTTTCATTTAAGGAGCTAGCCTCCGGACATATAAATGATACTTTTTTAATTGAAACCAAAGCGGAGCCGTTCTTTATTGTTCAACGTATAAACCATTCTGTTTTTAAAGATGTCCCGGGCTTACTGTCCAATAAGGTCAGCATAAGCCGTCATATTCAAAATAAACTTTCCTACCTGTCCGATGAAGAACTGCATAGGCAGGTCCTTAGGTTTGTTCAGGCTAAAAATGGGGATTATTATCACAAGGATAAGCATGGGGATTACTGGAATGTCATGATTTACATTAAAGATAGTGTTACTCATGACGTCGTTAGCAATGCGAAAATTGCTTATGAAGGTGGAAAATTATCCGGTAATTTTTTAAATCTTACGAGCGATTTTGATACGTCCAATTTAACTGAAGTGATTCCAAAATTTCATGATATGCCGTATCGATTTTGGCAGTTTGAACAAGCCCTAAAAGTAGCTTCTGAAGATCGAAAGTCAAAGGCGAGAGTCTATTTGCTTAAGGTTGCCGAACTTAAGGAGGAAATGCATATCATTCAAAAATTAAAGGAATCCGGTCAACTAAAACTAAGGGTAACCCATAATGACACTAAAATTTCCAACGTGCTATTCGATAAGCATGACAACGGACTTTGTGTTATTGATACCGATACCGTTATGCCCGGTGTGGTGCATTATGATTTTGGGGATGCCATTAGAACGATTTGCAATACAGCTGCCGAGGATGAAACCAATTTAGACTTGGTCCATTTTAATATAGAATTTTACAGGGCCTATAAAAAGGGTTTTTTAGAAAAAGTGGCATCAACCCTGTCACCATTAGAAATTAACACCTTACCCATAGGGGCAAAGACCATGATTTTTATTATGGCATTACGATTTTTAACCGATTACTTAAATAATGATATATATTATAAAACCAAATATCCTGAACATAATCTGGACAGGGCGAAAAATCAATTTAAACTCATCGATAGCATGGTTCACCAGATGGACGTCATTAAAACCAAAAACGTGTACTCTATGGACTAATAATTTAACCCAATAAACATAAGACTTTTATTAAATTGTAAATCAAATAACCAAACCATTAAAACCTTAAAATTATGACACAACCACCTAAAAGCAGTAATACGGTAGCCATTGCAATAATAGCAGGCTTGTTTTTTATATTCGGTTTTGTAACCTGGATTAACGGGGCCTTAATACCCTTTATGAAAACCATTAATGAGTTAACGGAGGCACAGTCCTATTTAGTAGCATCTGCATCTTATATTTCGTTTGTGGTTATGGCTTTACCCGCTTCTTACCTCTTGAATAAAATTGGGTATCGGAAGGGGATGTCTTTAGGATTGGTTATTATGGGTTTAGGAGCTTTAGTGTTTATACCGGCTGCAGAGGCCAGAACTTATGGGGTGTTTCTGCTAGCTATTTTTATACAAGGTGCAGGGATGACCATTTTGCAAACAGCAGCAAATCCGTATATCACCATTTTAGGGCCTATAGAAAGTGGTGCTAAGCGTATCGCTATTATGGGAATAGCCAATAAAGTGGCGGGCGCCATGGGATCATTAATATTTGGAGCCTTGCTTTTATCGGGTATAGATGAGGTTAAGGGAAAATTAGGATCCGTTTCCGATGCTGAAAAGGGACAGCTTCTGGATACGATGGCCGATAGTGTGGTAACACCATACATAGTAATGGCTCTGGTCTTATTTGTTTTAGGGTTGCTCATCAGAAAAGCACCACTACCCCATGTTGAAGCGGCTCCTGCCCAAGAACCAAAAGCTGGTCAAACTACAAAAACAAGTATTTTTCAATTTCCCCATTTGTGGTTGGGAGTATTAACCTTATTCGTGTATGTTGGAGCAGAGGTTATTGCTGGGGATAGCATTATAGCATATGGTATTTCGTTGGGATTCTCTGCGGAAGATGCCAAGTTTTTTACCACCTTTACACTTATGGCCATGGTAGCGACTTATGCTTTGGGCGTCCTATTAATACCTAAATACCTTAAACAGGATAAAGCCTTAAAAATAAGTGCCTCACTGGGTATTATTTTCAGTATTTGCATACTGTCTACCACAGGATTTACTTCGGTCTTGTTTGTCGCAGCCTTAGGTATTGCTAACGCATTGGTTTGGCCCGCAGTATGGCCATTAACTCTGGAAGGTTTAGGCAAATTCACCAAAACAGCTTCGGCTTTATTAATTATGGCCATCGCGGGAGGCGCGATTATACCTCCATTATATGGAAGATTAGTAGATGCCAATAAACACGAATTAATTGCCAGTGGTATCGACAGGGCAGAAGCAACCGCAATGGCTGCAACAGATAGCTATTGGATACTGATACCATGTTATGTTATTATATTGTTCTTTGCGCTATGGGGTCATAACATTAAAAGTTGGACAAAAATTAAAACTAAATAAATTTATAGTAAAATGATTAAGAGTAGTACAGACAAGGCTACAGGTTTTGAGAAGCGGTTTGAAAATATCAATACCGTGATTTTCGAGGATTCAAAGGCAGCTTCTGTTGAGGTTGCAAGTGAAATTGCTAAGTTGATAAAAGCGAAACAAAAGAGTAATCAGTCTTGTGTTTTAGGATTGGCAACAGGGTCTACCCCAAAGGGATTGTATGCAGAATTGGTCCGATTGCATAAGGAAGAAGGATTGAGTTTTAAGAATGTGATTACATTTAACTTGGATGAGTACTATCCTATGGAACCGGACTCCATTAACAGTTATGTAAGATTCATGAAAGAATTATTATTTAATCATGTGGATATTCTGCCAGAGAACTGTCATATCCCGGATGGGATGTTGCCTAAGGAGGATATTGCCGGGTTTTGTGCAGATTATGAATCAAAGATTGAGGCTTTGGGAGGTATAGATATGCAAATCCTTGGCATTGGAGGTAATGGTCATATAGGGTTTAATGAATCGGGATCACTGCAAAACTCAAGAACGAGATTAGTGGCTTTGGATCATATCACCAGAGTAGCGGCAAGTAAAGATTTTGGTGGTTTGACCAATACCCCAAGAACGGCAATTACTCTGGGAGTTAAAAAGATAATGGAGGCCAAAAGGGTGATCTTAATGGCTTGGGGGGAAGGTAAATCAAATATCATCAAAGCGTCAGCAGAAGGTCCGGTTACCAATCAAGTACCGGCATCGTTCTTACAGGAACACAATAATGCCGTATTTGTTATTGATAAGGCAGCAGCTTCCAAACTAACCCGTATAGAAACGCCTTGGTTGGTTGAAAAAGTGGATTGGTCTGATAAAATGGTGAGAAAAGCAGTTCTTGGTCTGGCACTCAAGTTGAAAAAACCAATTTTAATGCTTACCGATGCGGATTACATTGAGAATGGTATGAGCGACCTTTTGGCCGATTCGGGACCAGCCTATGATATTAATATTAATATATTCAACCAGGTGCAACATACCATTACGGGATGGCCCGGAGGTAAACCAAACTCAGACGACAGTAAACGTCCGGAGCGTTCGGAACCTGCCAAAAAGCGTGTTTTAATTTTTAGTCCACACCCTGATGATGATATTATTAGTATGGGAGGAACGTTTATCCGACTTCATGAGCAAGGGCATGAAGTGCACGTAGCCTACCAAACCTCTGGAAATATTGCCGTGGCCGATGATGAAGCGCTCAGGTTTGCTAATTTCGTAATAGATTATAATGAGAAATTTGGAATTAAGAGTGATGAAGCCGAAGACATTTACAAAAGGGCTTCAGAATTTCTCAAGAATAAGAAAAGTAGTGATATAGATATTCCTGAAGTTCGCCATATCAAGGGATTAATTAGAAAAGGCGAAGCGAGAGCTACGAGTCACTATGTAGGCTTGCCTGACGAACGTATCCATTTTATGGAATTGCCATTTTATGAGACGGGAGCCATTGAAAAGAATCCCGTTGGAGAGGGCGATATTAAAATCACGATGGATTTAATTGAAAAAATAAAACCGCATCAAATTTATGCGGCCGGAGATTTGGCAGACCCCCATGGTACCCATAAAGTATGTTTGGATTCCGTTTTTGAAGCCGTCAAGCGATTAAAGCCTAAAAAGTTTATGGATGACTGCTGGTTATGGCTGTATAGAGGGGCATGGCAGGAATGGAGTATCGATGAAATAGAAATGGCGGTACCCATGAGTCCGGATCAAGTGCTGCAAAAGCGTAATGGTATATTTAAGCATCAATCACAAAAAGATGGTGTTGTTTTTCAAGGCAGTGATAGCAGGGAGTTTTGGCAACGAGCAGAGGACAGAAACCGGGAGACCGCAGAGCTGTACAATCAGTTAGGATTGGCGCATTATGCAGCTATTGAAGCTTTCGTAAGATGGCATTACTAGAGTATAGAATTTAAATTATACCATATCCTAAAACACAACATTGAGGTTCATTTTAAGTTGATTATTCCTTAAGACAGAAATCCTAACGAAACTTGAACGTCTTGATATGGTTATAGCTCCCTTTGATTGATTAATGGTGTGCAAAGCCTACAAATTTTTGTAGGCTTTGTTTTTTTTGATATTGGATCTTCTTGCTTAGCCGAAAAGGTCAATTAAAACTACATGGCATAATTCTTTCCTCGCCGATTCTAAAATATACCCAGGATAGCCCTATTTAGAATGCGACCAAGGTGAACATCCTGTAGCTGAGAATGGTCCATAACGGGTTCCAAATTAAAAAGAAATATTCTAAAAGAGATTTTCCAGTAGCGAATCATTAACTGCATTGGGCAGTGTCACCCTTAAAGAGGGGGTACGTGCCATTTCCCGTTTTATAGCAAAAATGGCTTCATCATTTCTGGCCCAGCTCCGTCTTGCTATACCATTATTAACATCGTAAAATAACATACTCTGTAAGCGGTTTTCAGCTTCTTTGGTCCCATCCAGTAACAATCCGAATCCTCCATTAATCACCTCTCCCCAACCAACACCGCCGCCATTATGGATGGACACCCAGGTGGCTCCCCTAAAGCTGTCACCAATCACATTCTGTATGGCCATGTCGGCAGTATATTTACTCCCGTCATAAATATTTGAGGTTTCCCTGTATGGGGAGTCGGTTCCACTTACATCATGATGATCCCTACCTAATACAACGGGCCCAATGGTGCCTTTTGCAATAGCTTGATTAAAGGCATTGGCAATTTTTGTGCGACCTTCTGCATCGGCATATAGAATACGGGCTTGGGAACCAACCACCATGTTGTTGTGTTTCGCGTTTTTTATCCAGGTTATGTTGTCTTGCAATTGCTGTTGAATTTCTCCTGGGGCATTTTGCATAATCTCCTGAAGCACTTCCATAGCAATGTGGTCTGTTTGTTCTAAATCCGATGGATTTCCCGAGGTACATACCCATCGAAATGGTCCAAACCCATAATCAAAGCACATGGGGCCCAATATATCCTGAACATAGGACGGGTATTTAAAATCAATATTGTTTTTATCCATAACCTGAGCACCGGCACGAGAGGCTTCTAATAGAAAGGCATTACCATAATCAAAAAAGTAGGTGCCTTTTTCGGCATGTTTGTTTATGGCATTTGCATGTCTTCGCAATGATTCCTGGACTTTAACCTTAAAATATTCGGGTTCCTCGCGAATCAACCGATTGGATTCCTCGAATGAAATACCAACAGGATAGTAACCTCCCGTCCACGGGATATGAAGTGACGTTTGATCGGATCCCACATGGATAAAAATATCTTCCTCATAAAATCGTTCCCATACATCTACTACATTTCCAATATAGGCAATGGAGATCACTTCATGTTTTGATTGCGCCATCTTAGTTCGTACTATTAAATCATCCATTGCGTGCACCAAAACATCAACCCATCCCTGTTCGTATCGTTTCCTTGCTGCCTTTTCATTGACTTCAGCACAAATGGTTATACACCCTGCAATAGTTCCTGCCTTAGGTTGGGCCCCACTCATACCCCCTAATCCAGCAGTCAGAAATATTTTTCCGGCAGGCCCTTCCTCAGGGGTTAAAATTTTTCTGAAAGCATTCATAACGGTAATGGTGGTGCCGTGCACGATACCTTGAGGACCTATGTACATGAATGAACCGGCGGTCATTTGTCCATATTGGGTAACACCTAATGCGTTAAATTTTTCCCAGTCGTCCGGTTTTGAATAGTTGGGAATCATCATACCATTGGTCACGACCACCCGTGGCGCATTTTTAGAGGATGGAAATAGCCCCATGGGATGACCGGAATACATGTGTAAGGTTTGGTCGTCGGTCATGGTTGCTAAATATTGCATGGTTACAAGGTATTGTGCCCAATTTTGAAAAACAGCCCCATTTCCGCCGTAGGTAATTAATTCCTCCGGATGTTGGGCAACCTCAGGATTCAAGTTATTTTGTATCATGAGCATGATGGCCGCAGCTTGTCTTGATTTTGCCGGATAGTTTTCCATAGGCCTGGCATACATGTCATAATCCGGTTTAAAACGATACATATATATTCTGCCATAAGCATTGAGTTCTTCGGCAAATTCCTTGGCCAAGACATTGTGCCATTGTTCTGGAAAATATCGCAGGGCGTTACGTATGGCAAGTTGCTTTTCGGACTTGTTTAGAATATCTTTTCGCTTTGGGGCTCTATTGGCATGGGTTGGATATGGTTTTTTAATCGGTAAAATGGTTGGGATGCCCTGTAAAATTTGGTCTTTAAACGTCATGATTTATGATTTAGATACGATTAAGGATCTGTTTTTAACTAACGAAATCATTGCATTAATATCGTCTTTTAAAAGCCGGTCACTCTCCAATTTATCAACTTTTTCACGAATTATACTCAAATTTTGTTCTAGCACACTTGAAAACCTAAGCGGTCTTCTAAATTCCATAGCTTGTGCTGCATACATGAGCTCAATGGCCAATATCTTTTCGAGATTATGTAGTATTTGATTAAATTTTCGTCCCGAAATACTGCCCATGGATACATGATCTTCTTGTCCTAATGACGTTGGAATGCTATCTGCTGAAGGGGGAAAGCAAAGGGATTTGTTTTCCGTAACTAAAGCGGCTGTTGTGTATTGCGGAATCATAAATCCTGAATTTAAGCCACCCCCTGTAGTTAAGAGTCTGGGTAATCCATATTTCCCTTCAATAAGCAAATAACAGCGTCTATCTGAAATATTTCCAAGTTCTGATGCTGCAACAGACGCATAATCCAGTCCCATGGCCAGTGGTTGCCCATGGAAATTGCCACCCGATATGGCAACAGTATCACTTAAAACTATAGGATTGTCGGTAACCGAATTCAGTTCAATTTCTGTTAATTCTTTTAAGTGGGAATAGGCATTTCTTGAGGCGCCATGCACTTGAGGGATGCAACGCATCGAATAAGGGTCTTGCACGCGTTCGCAATTTTCATGGGACATGATGTTTTCTGAATTTTCAAATAGCAACCGCATGCGCTCAGCAACTTTTAATACCCCCTGAAATGGGCGTATCGTGTGCAAGGCTTCTTTAAAAGGAGAAGCACTTCCTTTATAACCTTCAATACTCATGGCACCTGCCAAATCGGCCAAATCCAGGAGGTAATTCATTTTATCCAGTCCGGTAATGGCATGTGCCAAAATAAATTGGGTACCATTAATAAGAGCTAAACCTTCTTTGGCTTGCAATTGAATGGGCTTCAGCTTATGTTCTTTTAAAATATGTTTTGCAGGAACCATTGCACCATCTAACCAAAACTCACCTTCCCCAATAAGTGGCAAAAATAAGTGTGCTAAAGGAGCCAAGTCACCTGAAGCACCAACAGAGCCCTGTTCTGGAACAACCGGGATTAAATCGTGTTCCAAAAAATAGATAATACGTTCTAGAACGGTAAGGCGGATTCCAGAATATCCTTGACAGAGTGCATGAACTTTGCAAATCATCATGAGTTTTGAAAGTGTCTTGCTTATCGGTGAACCAACCCCAACGGCATGGGTAATAAGTAGATTTTCCTGAAGTTTACAGGTTTCTTCCGGCGATATTTGAACATCGCACAAAGGGCCAAATCCCGTGTTTATACCATAAACGGCTTTGTTCGAATCCGCCATGTTCTGAACCATCTTGCGACAGGTATTGACTTTTGCAATAGCATCCGAAGTAATCACGGCCTTTACATGTCCATTACAAATAGCCATAACCAGATCTATTGTGAGCCTATCGCTACCATATTTAAATAACATAAATTCAATAGTTTGATTTTTACAAAGTTATTAGTATTTTTAATTCACAATAAGACTATTTTATTTTTTAATGATAACTATGAGTAATCAATTAGAAATTCGACATTTAAAATATTTTTTAGCGGTAGCGGAGGATTTACACTTCAGGAAAGCAGCCGAACGACTTTTTATTTCCCAACCTGGGTTGAGCAGGCAGATCAAACAATTGGAGGAGGATTTGGGTATAGAACTATTTTTAAGGCATAACCGAAAAGTTGAACTGACCAAAGCTGGGATGTATCTCCAAGGTGAAATTATCAGAAACCTTAAAAATCTGGACAATATCATAAATCATGCGAAGCTGATAAATGATGGAATAGCCGGTAATTTGAAATTGGGATATGTGGGTTCGGCCATGCAGCAGATTATTCCTGATTTATTACTAAAGTTCAAGTTGCATCACCCTAATACCGCATTGTCCTTAAAGGAAATGGATAATGAACGGCAAATTCACGCGTTAATTTCAGAGGATATTGATATCGGTTTTGTACGGCTGGAACGTGTGCCCGATAGCATTGTACGAAAACCTGTATTAAGAGAAAATTTCTGCTTGGTGTTGCCGGTAAAGCATCCATTAGCGGAGGGTAATTTTAAAACCATAAAACAACTTAAGGACGACTCATTTATATTGTTCGACCCTAATTATAGCACCAGTTATTATGAAAAAGTCATGCACATTTTTCAAGATGCCGGATTTACACCAATAGTGTCCCACAATACCATACATGCAGGATCTATTTATAAGTTAGTTGAAAATAATTTCGGTGTATCCATTGTGCCACGCTCATTGCTTAATGAAAATTTAAAGGGGGTTCGGTTTATAGAACTAAAAAACATACCACATAAAACCACGTTGTCACTGGTTTGGAGTAAGGCGAATAGGAATCCCATATTAAAACAATTTTTAAGAAATATTTAATATGAATTAATTGGTTTAAGAACAGTGTTTATTAATAAATTTTGCTACTTTTGGCTACCAAATAAAATAACGATAAAATGAAGTTTATAAAATTATTAAGTGTAGTAATATTGACTTCCACTGTAGTGTCTTGTGGAAAAAAAGCAACAACAAAAGAAGATTTAAAAACGGAATTAGATTCAGTTAGCTATGCCTTAGGTATGGATGTGGGAAGAAATGTGGAAATGAGTTTTGAGGATATTAATAATGATTTGTTCATTGAAGGCTATTTGAACACTTTGGATTCTGCGGATGTATTGATAGATAAAGACATGGCGCAGGGCATTGTTCAAGATTATTTTCAAAAGAACAGAGAAAAAATCATGAAAAAACAGCAGGAAATTGCTGCAAAAAAAGCCGAAGAACAATATGGAGAAGTAAAGGAAGCTAGTGAAAAATTTCTTCAAGATAATGTAGCCAATAATCCGGACGTATTAACTACTGAAAGTGGTTTACAATATTTAGTATTAGAAGAAGGTACAGGAAATCAGCCTACTGCGACGTCCAAAGTTAAAGTCCACTATCATGGAACTTTAATCGATGGGACTGTCTTTGATAGTTCTGTAGATAGAGATCAACCAGCCACATTTGGTGTGAATCAGGTCATTCCGGGATGGACAGAAGGTCTTCAATTGATGAAGGAAGGCGCAAAATACAAGTTCTTTATTCCACAAAATTTAGCTTACGGAGCTGCACCAAGAGGGGGGAAAATTAGACCTTTTGATGCTTTGATATTTGAAGTAGAATTATTGGAAGTCATGGACTAACCATTAAGACGCGATTGTAAATAGAAAAGGCAGGAAGATTTACTTCCTGCCTTTTTACATTGAAAAAGGTTGTAGTTTTGTAAAGGGTATAACAAATAATTAAAGACATGCCACATAAAGCGGGATTTGTAAATATCATTGGTAATCCAAATGTAGGGAAGTCTACACTCATGAATGCCCTGGTTGGAGAAAAGTTGTCTATTATAACCTCCAAGGCCCAAACCACGCGGCACAGAATCTTAGGCATTGTTAATGGCGAGGATTTTCAAGTGGTTTTTAGTGATACTCCGGGGATCATCAAACCGGCGTACGAACTTCAGGAATCCATGATGGGATTTGTAAAATCGGCTTTTGAAGACGCCGATGTCCTGGTCTATATGGTGGAAATCGGTGAACAAGAACTTAAAGATGAAGATTTCTTTAATAAAATAATACATTCTAAACTTCCCGTATTATTGCTGCTTAACAAAATTGATAAATCTAATCAAGAACAGTTGGAAGCGCAGGTGCAATTATGGAAGGAAAAAGTCCCCCATGCAGAGATCATTCCCGTTTCTGCATTGGAAGGGTTTCAGGTACGGGAAGTGTTCGATAGAATTATTGAATTACTCCCCGAATCCCCGCCATTTTATCCTAAAGACCAATTGACGGATAAACCGGAACGGTTTTTTATCAATGAGACCATTCGAGAAAAAATCCTGATGCATTATAAAAAAGAAATACCCTATGCGGTTGAAGTGGATACCGAGGAGTTCCTGGAAGACGATAACATCATTAGAATACGATCGGTCATCATGGTGGAAAGGGAAAGTCAAAAGGGAATTATTATAGGGCATAAGGGCAATGCTTTAAAACGTGTGGGAATCGAGGCAAGAAAAGATTTAGAGCAATTTTTCGGAAAACAAATCCACATACAGTTATACGTTAAGGTAAATAAAAATTGGCGCAGTAATCCTAACCAATTAAAACGTTTTGGTTATAATTCATAGGAATGATGTCTTGGTGTTCTCGCCCTCAACCACATTTAGCATAAAATTATGCAACTCCTGCATTTCATTTTTGCCAGAGGCCCTTCCTATTCGGCCTGTAAAATACAAGCCAAACCAGAATACAACCATAAGTAACATAAGGCTTATTTGTATGGCATAACTGTTATTTAATGTCCAGTTAGTATAAGCCCAAACCGCAAAGGCAATGAACAGTCCGGCAACTAAAAAATGCAAGAACATAAAAAGAGTCCATACCGTGGGATTGGGGCCAAACAGGCCATGAAGCAAACAGGAGTTTTGATCAATTTCGTTAATCTCTAAATGCAATTGTGGGGACCAGAAATGTTGTTTTCGTTTAGGAAATTTTATAAAAACATGGTCATCGACTCGACTTACGATAAAATCAGATTGGACCGTTTTGCTCTTATCGAAATCCTCTAATACGGACGCATTGGTCCTTGGAATTTCAATTTTAAATCGCGGTCTTAAAACGATGTCGTTAGATAAAGGCATATGGAACGTTTTCAGAGGTAAATTAGTGTTTTTTCTTTAATATTAAACATTACCTTTGCAAACAATTAAAAGGATATGAGTAGTATAGTAGCTATTGTGGGAAGACCAAATGTAGGCAAATCGACATTATTTAACCGATTAATCCAAAGGCGAGAAGCAATTGTAGATGCGGTTAGTGGTGTGACCAGAGATAGGCATTATGGGAAAAGTGACTGGAACGGCAGGGAATTTTCCTTAATCGATACTGGGGGCTATGTGGTTGGAAGTGACGATATTTTTGAGACTGAAATTGACAAACAGGTGGAGTTAGCCATTGATGAAGCCGATGCCATTATTTTTATGGTAGATGTTGAGACCGGCGTTACCGGAATGGATGAAGATGTAGCCAACTTACTGCGTAAGGTGAACAAACCTGTTTTTTTGGTCGTCAATAAAGTAGATAATGCGAAACGTGCCGAAAATGCAGTTGAGTTTTATGCATTGGGTCTGGGAGAATATTACACGGTCGCTAGTATTAACGGCAGTGGTACGGGGGAATTGTTGGATGCACTGGTTGCTGCTTTACCTGAAAAAGAAGATCTTGCAGAGGTGGAATTGCCTCGGTTTGCCGTAGTGGGCCGCCCGAATGCAGGTAAGTCCTCTTTTATAAATGCATTGATTGGGGAAGAACGCTATATCGTAACCGATATTGCCGGTACAACCAGGGATGCCATAGATACCAAATATAATCGTTTTGGATTTGAATTTAATTTAGTAGATACCGCCGGGATAAGACGAAAGTCTAAAGTAAAAGAAGATTTAGAGTTTTATTCGGTTATGCGCAGTGTTCGGGCCATTGAACATTGTGATGTGTGTTTATTGGTTTTGGATGCACAACGCGGATTTGACGGACAAGTGCAAAATATTTTTTGGTTGGCCGAACGGAATAGAAAGGGAATAGTAATTTTGGTCAATAAATGGGATTTAGTAGACAAGGATCAAAAGTCGGTTAAGGAATACGAGAAAGCCATACGCAGGGAAATAGAACCGTTTACTGACGTACCCATAATATTCATTTCCGCACTCACCAAACAGCGCATATACAGAGCCATTGAGACTGCTGTTGACGTATATAAAAATCGATCCAAAAAAATCAAGACAAGCCAGCTTAATGAGGTTTTATTGCCAATTATTGAACACTATCCACCACCTGCATATAAAGGCAAGTTTGTAAAAATTAAATATATTATGCAGTTGCCCACACCACAACCTCAGTTTGCGTTTTTCTGTAATTTACCGCAATATGTTAAAGACCCCTACAAACGATTTTTGGAAAATAAACTTCGGGAAAAATTTGATTTTACTGGTGTGCCCCTTAGCATTTATATGCGCAAAAAATAGGGATATTTTGTCCATATCTTATGTTAAGATTATGGGTTAATAATTCATTTTATTCTTTAGAATTCTTTAATTTTAATGACTAAATAAGTCATCATGGGTCAAATAATAACTTTTGGGGAAGTCTTAATGCGTTTGTCTCCTTTGGGGAACAAAAAGTTTATTCAGGCCAATACCTTAGAGTTTTATTTTGGAGGTACTGAGTTAAATGTGGGGTTGTCGATTGCCAATTTCGGTGGAAGTGTTAAACATATTACTTGTATTTCTGATGATTTTATAGGGGATACCGCTATAGCCTATTTGAATAAGTTTAATTTAGATACCAGTGCCATTGGTCTAATAGGCCTTTAGGAGTGTATTTTCTGGAAGTAGGAGCCGTCATGCGTTCGAGTTCCATTTCCTATAACAGATCCCACTCGGCATTTTCAGGAATTAGACCAGACATGGTCGATTGGGAAAGCGCACTGGAAAATGGGAGTTGGTTTCATTGGACAGGGATTACCCCGGCTTTAACGAAAGGGAGTTTTGACACGCTAAGGGAAGGTCTTAAGTTAGCCAGTGAAAAGGGAATTCAAATATCGGCAGATCCAACATACAGATCCGGGTTATGGCAATATGGGGTCGATGCAAATGAGGCCTTAACCGAATTACTTCATTATTCAACACTATTTATAGGTGGTATAAATGAAATGAATGAAGTTCTGGGAACAACTTATGGGTACTCCAACGAAGAATTCATTGAGGCCAGTAAAAAGTTAATGACGGCATTTCCATCAATTAGTAAAGTGTTCGATAAAATACGAACTTCCATTAATGCCTCCTGGCATAAAATAAGGGCGAGAATGTGGAATGGCGAAGAATTTAGAGAAACAGAAGATCTCGATATTACGCATATAGTGGATCGTATTGGTACTGGTGATGCCTTTGCAGCGGGACTCATTTATGGACTTCAACAATTTGATGATTATAAATCAATGGAATTTGCAAGCGCCGCCTGTGCATTGAAACATACCTATCAAGGAGATGTCAATTATGCAACGATTCATGAAGTTACCAAGATTCTGGAAGGTAATGTATCGGGAAGATTTACAAGATGAAATAGTTTTAAAACTACCAACTTCCACCGGCGCCACCACCGGAAAAGCCGCCTCCTCCAAAACCGCCTCCAAAACCACCACCGGAACTTCCACCCCATCCACGGGAACTTCCACCGTAATTTCCTCTTCCAAGGTTGCTTAAAATAATGACATCCCATATATCCATTCCTTTGTGCCTGTTACCCCCTCTGCCACCACCGCGCTTATTTTTTGAAATAGCGATGAGGATTATAAAAAAAATGAAAATTAGGATGAGTATGAAACCAAAGGGCATATCCTGAGAATTCTTATTTGGTCTTTTACCCGTATATTCTCCCTTTAAGACTTGAAAAATGGCATCTGTCCCCTTGTTTAAGCCACTGTAATAGTTTCCTTGTTTAAATTCGGGTATAATAATGTTCCGTATTAACTCTCCTACTATTCCGGCAGTCAACTTGTGTTCTACGCCATAACCGGGGGAGATCCAAATTTTTCGATCTTCCTTTGCCAATAATATAAAGACGCCATTGTCTTCTTTGGCTTGTCCCACGCCCCATTCATGGCCCCAGCGTGGGGCTAATAATCCAATATTTTCTCCTTTGCTGGTCGAAATAATAACAACAACTATTTGGGTAGAAGTCGTGTCGGAATAGGTTATAAGCTTATGTTCTAACTGACTTTTTTCTGAAGGGGATAATAAGGAAACATAATCGTACACACTGGTTTGGACCTTTGGCTTCTCGGGGATATCAAACTGCGCAAATACAAGGCTATAGCAAAACAAAGCTAAAACAAAGGTAAGGACATTAGCTTTATGATATTTTACAGACTGCAATGGGGTTAAAAAATATAACATGTTACAGATTACCCTTTTGAAATGTTATCAGAAAGTTCGTTTTCATCATTGGGATGCCAGGGAAAATGGTTTTCCAATGCTTCCCCGGCTTTTAAAATACCGTCCACAAGCCCCTGTTTATAATTTCCAGATTTAAAATGGTTTTGAATTATATTCTTAGTGTTGTTCCAGAAGTCTTTTGGAACCACATCATTTATACCCTTGTCTCCGTAAATAACAAAATTCTTGTCTTTTACGGCAACGTAAATAAGTACCCCGTTCATGGCTTTGGTATTATCCATTTTTAATAAATGAAAGACTTCGAGAGCACGATTAAAAGGATCGGTATTAGCCGATTCTTCCAGGTGGACTCTAATTTCTCCAGAAGTATGTTTTTCTGCAGTCCTTATGGCTTCAATGACCTCCTGCTCTTCTTTAGCCGTTAAAAAGTCTTCTACCTTGGACATGGGATGTTAATTAAAATCAAAATCTACATCAACGGGTCTTTCTGATCCGGATTCGGCATCAAAATAGGGCTTGCCATCAAAATTTAAAAGACCTGCTAATAAGGTGTTGGGAAATGTCTTTACATGGACATTATACGGCTTTATGGCTTCGTTGTATCGGGTTCTTGCGGTTTGAATGGTGTTTTCGGTACTGGTCAATTCATCCTGTAGCTTCAAAAAGTTCTGATTGGCCTTAAGGTCCGGGTAGCGTTCAACCGTAACCAAAAGACTTTTCAATGCACCACTTAAGCCACCTTGAACCTGATTGTATTGTGCGAGTTGTTCCGGTGTAATATTATTTGGATCAATGCTTATTGATGTGGCCTTGGCACGGGCTTCGATAACTTCGGTTAAAGTAGTACGTTCAAAATCGGCAGCGCCTTGCACGGTTTTTACTAAATTGCCTATAAGGTCATTTCTACGTTGATAGGACGTTTGAACATTACCCCATGCCTCACTTACGTTTTCGTTTAGTGCGACAGCCGTATTATTAAATCCTTTGCCCCATGAAAAGAGACCAAAAATAACAACGGCAACAATAATCCATGGTATAAATTTTTTCATGATAAATAGTTTGATGTTTTAGTTAATAAGTTGATCAGATTCAAGAAATGTTACAAATGTTCTTTAATTTTTAAAAGCTGCTGTTTAACATGTTCCAGTTTATCAATAATTTCAAAGTTGTTCAGGGCTTCCTTCTTTTCTTCTTTGATATGAATTTTGGCTCCTTCTAAGGTAAAACCACGTTCTTTAACCAAATGATAGATAAACTTCAGGTTTTTAATGTCCTCGGGTGTAAACTTGCGGTTGCCCTTGGCATTTTTTTTTGGTTTAAGCACATCAAATTCCTTTTCCCAAAATCGAATTAAGGAAGTATTTACCTTAAAGGCTTTGGCTACTTCACCAATATTATAATACCGTTTTTCAGGAAGTTCTAAATGCATTAGTCTAAAGATTGGTTTTCGAGGGACGCACGTTCCAGCAATTCTGCAAATTCCTCGGCAGTTAAACTGCCGTAGTAAAAGTTAATTGGATTTATACGATTGCCGTCTTTAAAGATTTCATAGTGCAAATGAGGTGCTTGCGAACGTCCTGTACTGCCCACAAAACCGATGAGGTCGCCACGCTTTACTTTTTGATTTCGCTTTACATTATACTTATATAAGTGCGCATATAGACTTGTATAACCATAACCATGGTCTATTCGTATGTGTCGACCATAACCTGCAGCACCGGCATCGGCTCTAACCACAACACCATCACCACTAGCATAAATGGGCGTACCCCGAGGCGCTGTAAAATCCATACCCCAGTGCATTTTCCTTGCCTTTGTAAATGGATCGGAACGCATGCCATAACCAGAGGCCATTCGTGTTAAATCTTTGTTGTTTACCGGTTGAATGGCAGGGATTGCTGCCAAAAGCTTTTCTTTTTCCTCAGCTAATTTGGCAATTTCATCCAAAGATTTCGATTGGACTACAATTTGTTTTTGAAGAATATCCAAACGTTTACTACTTTCAATAATTAATTTTGAGTTGTCATATCCTTCTAGTTTTTTATACCTGTTTATACCTCCAAAACCGGCCCTGCGTTGTTCTTCAGGTATGGGATTAGCTTCAAAATACACGCGATAAATATTATTGTCTCGATCTTCAATATTTTCCAGAACAGTTTCGGCATGTTGCATTTTTTTGTTCAGGATGCCGTACTGTAATTGCATATTTTGTAATTCTCTTTTTAAAGCGCGTTCCTTGGGAGATTCAACATACTGACTGGCAATAAAAACAAAGATAAACCCAAAAATAGCTGAAGCCAGAATAAACATACTCGCATACTTAAACGTGGTTCTCTTCTTTCGTTCTATTTTTCTGTAGGAAAGCGACTCGGGATCGTAGTAATATTTAACTTTGCTCATTACCTATATTTGGTGTGTTTTTTTAAAGGACTAAATTCTGTGTATTAAAACCACAAAATTTAACCCCAAATCAATAATCAAATTCGTTCGCTTATTTCATTTTCTCATTTCATGTTTAAGAATTTTCAAATGAAAAAATTCATGTACTTTTGCTTTCAACTAAAACAACGAAATCCTAATGTTTTTAGGCAAACGCTAAACCTGCCCAAAAAGTATCATCCTTATTAAGGATAAAAAAATATATTTAAGGACAGTAAAGATAAAAATTGTTTTGTAATTAATGTAATTATAAAGAAACGCCGTACAGAAAGTCAATGAAATCACAAGATATTCGCTCAAAATTTTTAAGTTTTTTTGAAGATAAGGAACATACCATTGTTCCTTCGGCTCCTATGGTTGTAAAGGATGACCCTACCTTGATGTTTATTAACTCTGGAATGGCACCGTTTAAAGAATATTTCCTGGGAAATGCCAAACCAAAATATAATTGTATTGCGGATTCACAAAAGTGTTTGAGGGTTTCGGGAAAGCATAACGATTTAGAGGAAGTGGGTTATGATACCTATCACCATACCCTTTTTGAAATGTTAGGGAATTGGAGTTTTGGTGACGCTGCCCATCCGGAAGTCGGGTATTTTAAAAAGGAAGCCATCGCCTGGGCGTGGGAGTTGTTAACGGATGTATTTGGGATTGATAAGGACATGCTGTATGTAACCATATTTGAGGGTGATGAAAAGGATAACATTCCCAGGGATATTGAAGCCTATGATCTCTGGAAACAGCATATTTCTGAGGATCGCATCCTAATGGGCAACAAAAAAGATAATTTTTGGGAGATGGGTGACCAAGGCCCTTGTGGCCCCTGTAGTGAAATTCATGTCGATATTCGTAATGCCCAAGAAAAAGCTAAGATTTCCGGGAAAGATTTGGTAAATAAAGACCATCCTCAGGTGGTGGAGATATGGAATTTAGTTTTTATACAATATAACCGAAAGGCGAATGGTAAACTGGAAGCCTTACCGGCAAAGCATGTTGATACTGGTATGGGCTTTGAGCGTTTGTGCATGGTTTTGCAAGGGACTCAAAGCAATTATGACACGGATGTGTTCAGCCCCCTCATTAAGGAAATAGAAGCCCTTACGGGTAAGCACTATGGTAAAAACACAGAAGTGGATGTGGCCGTTCGAGTCATCTCAGATCATATTCGTGCCGTTGCGTTTGCTATTGCCGACGGACAATTACCAAGTAATACGGGAGCCGGTTATGTGATAAGAAGAATATTGCGGCGAGCAGTGCGTTACGGGTTTACATTTTTAGATAAAACAGAACCATTTATCTACAGACTTACTGATGTTTTAAGTACGACCATGGGAGAGGCCTTTCCTGAGCTAAAAGCACAAAAACAACTTATTGAAAACGTTATTAAAGAGGAAGAACAGTCGTTTTTAAGAACTCTGGACCAAGGTTTGGTACTTTTAAACCGAATTGTAGAAGATACATCGAGTAATACCGTTTCCGGCGAAAAGGTGTTTGAACTTTATGACACCTATGGGTTTCCCGTTGATTTAACAGCCTTAATTCTTTCTGAAAAAGGCCTGAAGTTAGATGAAAAAGGATTTAATCAAGAGCTTCAAAAACAAAAAGACCGCTCCAGAGCAGCCGGTGAAATGGCTACAGGAGATTGGACCGTCTTAAACGCCGATGGACCAGAAGATTTTGTGGGGTATGATACCTTGGAAGCGAACGTTAAGATTACAAGATACCGTAAAGTAACCTCTAAAAAAGAAGGTGAAATGTACCAGTTGGTCTTCAACGTAACGCCATTTTATGCTGAGGGCGGTGGACAAGTAGGGGATAAGGGTTATCTGGAGGACAGGCACGGCGATGTGGTATATATTTTAGATACTAAAAAAGAGAATAATGTCATTATTCATTCCACAAAAAATTTACCAAAACACGTAGAGGAGACCTTCAAGGCCGTAGTGGATGCTAAAGAACGATTTAGAACAGAATGCAATCACACCGCAACCCATCTGTTGCATCAGGCACTCAGGGAAGTTTTAGGGACTCATGTGGAACAAAAGGGTAGTGCTGTTCAGGCCAAACACTTGCGTTTCGATTTCTCCCATTTCTCTAAACTCACAGATGAAGAATTACAAGATGTTGAAAATTTTGTAAATAGGCGTATTGAAGGAAAGTTGCCATTAGAGGAAAAACGAAGCATTCCAAAACAGGAAGCTATAGAGGAAGGCGCGATGAGTTTATTTGGAGAAAAGTACGGGGATACTGTTCGGACTGTGCGTTTTGGAAAATCCATTGAACTTTGTGGTGGTACGCATGTTAAAAACACGGCGGATATTTGGCATTTTAAAATTCTTTCAGAAGGGGCAGTAGCTTCAGGTATTCGGCGCATTGAAGCGATAACGGGTGATGCGGTAAAAGCGTATTTCATTGAAAACAATAAGACTTATGTGGGAATGAAGAATTTACTCAATAATGCCAAGGAGCCCATAAAAGCATTACAGAATTTGCAGGAAGAAAATGCAGATTTAAAAAAACAAATAGAAGCCTTGTTAAAAGATAAAGCCAGGACCATTAAATTGGAACTTGAAAATGAATTGTCCGAAATTAACGGGATTCGGTTTTTAGCAAAGCAATTGGAATTGGATGCCTCAGGATTAAAGGATGTTGCCTTCGACTTGGGCAAGCAGATGGATAATCTGTTTGTATTGTTGGCAACAGAAAAAGATGGAAAAGCCTACATGTCTTGCTATATATCTAAAGAACTTGTGGCCAGTAAAGGATTAAATGCAGGTCAGGTAGTACGTGAGTTGGGGAAATATATCCAGGGTGGCGGTGGCGGACAAGCGTTTTTTGCCACAGCCGGAGGTAAAAATCCCGAAGGAATTACGGAGGCCTTAAAGATGGCAAAACAATACGTTCAATAATTTTGAAATCCTGAATTTGTTTCAGGATCTTAGTGATGAAACTTCAAACCAAAATACCATTAGAAAAACAATCTCATCATCTAATAGACTATACTGCCAATGTCTTATTATTAGGATCATGTTTTGTCGAACATATAGGAGAAAAACTGTCGTATTATAAGTTTCAAAACCTTCAGAACCCTTTTGGAATTCTATTTCATCCTAAAGCTATTGAAACTTTATTAGCTAAGGCCTTTAGTAAGAACCTATATTTGGAAACCGATATCTTTTTACACGACCATCAATGGCATTGTTTTGATTCGCATTCCAAATTGAGTGCCACCTCAAAGGAGAAATTACTCATGGATTTGAATGCGCAAATCCATATTACCCATCAAATGCTTAGAACGGCAAGCCATTTGGTCATCACCTTGGGAACAGCTTGGGTATATCGGTTTATTGAAACCGATAGGATTGTAGCTAATTGTCACAAATTACCCCAAAAGCAGTTTAAAAAAGAACTTTTGTTGATAGAAACCATAACAAAGACATTACATTTTGTGACTGATTTAGTAAAATCGATAAACCCAGGGGTAACCATCATATTCACCGTATCCCCAGTACGACATTTAAAGGATGGCTTTATTGAAAACACACAAAGTAAAGCCCATTTAATTGCTGCCATCCGGCAATTGCTTTCACCTCGGGTACAGTCGGAAGGGTTATATTATTTTCCATCTTATGAAATTATGATGGATGAACTCCGTGACTATCGCTTTTACAAAGAAGATATGATTCACCCCAATAGTACGGCTGTAAATATTATTTGGGAAAAATTTCAACAGGTCTGGATATCGGAAAAAGCCTATAATACGATGGATGACGTTGATCGGGTTCAAAAAGGGCTTAAGCATAAACCGTTTTCCCAGGATTCTAAAGCGCACATAAAATTTCTTCAAGATTTAAAGAACAAAAAGGATATTCTACAACAGCAATTCCCGCATATTACTTTTTAATTAACCTCAAATTCTTTTGGATAATGGTAAAGTGGAATTCCTCTCTAATTAAAACATATACGTATTTCGTCGGATTGATTTCAGTGTTATAAAGGAACAGTTCGGGTTTGCTATTATTTACTTAAGTAGATGATGGTATATCCTTGATTAAGGGAAATAAAAATACGGGTCAGATCTTAAATGAAATGGTTATCCATGACAAGGATGCAATGTGCGAAGTAGATGATATTGAGGGTCTTATGTATTTTAAAGATAATGCAAATAACATATGTGCCTTCAATTTAAACAAATAATATTGTTGTTTAGATTTGTTTGATTGGGCGTAATAACTTAGTTATTGCGCTTAATCTTTTATAAATGCCATTTTATCGAAAAAAAGCGTTTCGAATAAGTTTTAATTGTAAATTTAATATGCTATTAATCAGTTCATATAAGAAACACCGATTACTAAATTCTATTTAGTGGTTGGTGTTTTTTTTTGTCTAATTAAAAAAAATATAAATTAAACTTTGGCATGACATAATGGGTTTTAATTGGGTAATATATTTTCTTAATGACATTAATTCCGGCCGAATAGTGTCTGGTTTTTGGCAGTCCAAAAGGCCGGAAGGCATAATTTAATATAATAATTACTTAACATTGGATTATTATAACATATTTAAAAAACTCCTATATTTGTTATGCTATTAATCAAATGAGAAATTACATTAGTTAGACTTCTTAGGTCGAAGGAAACTAATGTTTTTTTGTTTTAGGCTATAACATATGTTTCAATGCCATCCAACCACCCCCATTAAAAGATTCAATTCCGTGGTGTTTTAAAATAGAGGCTGCTCTGGCAGAACGCATGCCTGAAGCACAGCAGGTAATAATGGGTTTATTGAGTTTTTTTATATCATCAACTTTGGTACTTAATATTTGAAGCGGTATATTTTTAGAACCTTCAATAGCACCTTCTCCATATTCTGCTCTGGTACGCACATCAATAATGATGGCTCCTCTATGTTTTAAATCTTTTATCCTTTGTTCCTTGTTGCCAAAAAGGGCATTAAAAAATCCCATAATTTATTTTATTTGATGCAAAGATCATTCAATTTTTAATAAGGCTGTGTAACAAGAGTTACTAATAATTTTGTGTATCTTCAACCCGGTAAATTAACAATTAGCATGCAGCCTTACGTAACACTTCAGATTAAAAATAAAGTTGGGTACATCGAGTTTTTTCATCCCGATCACAATGCTATGCCCTCGGCAAACCTTAAAAAGCTAGTACAGTTTATCCGTGAAGCGGGGTCCAATAAAATGGTTAAGGTTGTTGTTTTGAAGAGCGGTGGTGATAGAACCTTTTGTGCCGGAGCGAGTTTTAAAGAGCTTATTGCCATAGACAATGAAGTTAAGGGAACCCAATTTTTTTCCGGATTTGCTCAGGTCATAAATGCCATGCGGGAATGTCCTAAGTTAATTATAGCAAGGGTGCAAGGAAAAGCTGTGGGTGGAGGTGTTGGCTTGGCTGCGGCAGCAGATTACTGTTTGGCTACCCAGTACGCAGCTATTAAATTAAGTGAATTAAGTATTGGGATTGGGCCTTTTGTAATAGAACCTGTTGTTTCAAGAAGAATAGGGAAGACCGCGATGTCCCGATTGACCCTTGATGCTGAAACCTTTTACACTCCAGAATGGGCAAAAGAAAAGGGCTTGTATGCTGAAGTCTTTGACTCTGCTGAAGTACTTGATGAAGCAATTCATGAAATGGCTGAAAAATTATGCGGTTACAATTCGGAGGCTTTAGAGCAAATGAAGCAAGTGTTTTGGGAAGGTACCGACCATTGGAACGAATTGCTTCTGGAGCGATCCAAAATAAGTGGAAAGCTCGTACTGAGCGCATTCACCAAAGAAAAATTAAAACGGTTTAAATAAGATGAGATTATACTATTATTGCGAATTTTATAGTGGTGTTTTATTGCCAATATCCTGATATTTTTTACTTAATTATCGCTCCCTTTTCAATTATTCCGATTCCATCATCTATCAGCTTACCAACTTCAGGTCTATGCTGTTTTAGGTGTTCCAGGTGTTCCAGTATCGCTTCGGATAACTTCGTTTCATTACTTATACAAGCCAGCTCATATAATTCCACGGGCAGGAGCCAATCATTGGGGTGTTTTTCAATGAGCTGTTCCAAAACCTTGGTTCTGGAAATACTCCTGTTTTTTCCTTCTCTGTAATCTCGAACTTGTTGATAGAGCTCCTCCAAATCTAAACGGCGATTAGATTTTTTCACATGGATCGTTTTGGTGGAAGGGACATGGGTTATTAAATTAAAGCTATTTAGATCTGCCGGACCAGAAAAGGCCGAGACTACTTCTTTGCCGATGGCCATGTCGTAAATACCCCATTCAGGCTTAAATAGAACAGTTTTGCCATGTGTTACGGTGCAGTCTGTAAAACTAATGAGAATAATTTTACCTCTAAGGTTGCGCTTGCCCGTAATAATTTTACCGGAAACGGTTATACCGCCTTCAAATTCAAGGGTGGTGATTCTCTCTTCGTAAATATGATAGGCCGCTAAGTCTCGTGGACTCATATCTTCAATGGCTAAATTGATGCCTTTCAATTTTCCGATAGGCGAGCCAAATCCCGATTTATGGGCATTGATATCATGACCGACAAGTTCCTTTTCTCTATAGGCCAAGGCTGTTTCACCTGAGGTTTGAACGTATATGGGGTTACCATTATTTTCAATAACATGTGTAAAAACCCCTGAAATTTGTAATCCAGTACTCATTTCAATGGATCCCAATGCTTTTGAATCGATAAGTTTTTTTATACCCGAAAGACCACCACATCGCAGAGCCATGGTATTCGCAAATTCCTCTAAAACCAGACTTAAATGAGCGAAATCCGGTGTGACATATAATTGAGGCTGAGGTTTGGTTATATCGAAATCTTTATAAGCTGCATCAATGGTATAGGGAAGTTTTTTAACAGCATCTGTCATACACCACGCACTTTCACCAATCGAGGATAATAAACCGGCACCGTAAATTTTCGGGTTTTCAATAGTGCCTATCAAGCCATATTCAACGGTCCACCAATGCAAATTTCTAATAAGGGCCATCTCACTGGGTTTGCCCATATTTTGCTGAAGTTCTTCAACCTTAAGCTCTGCGGAAGCAATTTCCTCTTCAGAAGAGTTTGGGGCTTCTTTGATGATCGATAAGTGCCTTACGGCCTCATACAATTCGTAATCTTTAGCCGATGAAATGGCCTTACTACCAATTTCTCCAAAACGCCTTAAGTATTCTGCATATTCAGGATTGGCAATAATGGGAGCGTGTCCTGCGCCTTCATGAATAATATCTGGAGCCGGCGTGTATTCAATATGCTCCAATTGCCGAATGTCACTTGCAATGACCAGTACGTTATAAGCTTGAAATTCCATAAAGGCATTTGGAGGAATGAAACCATCTACCGCAACTGCAGCCCAACCAATTTCCTTCAGAATACGGTTCATACCATACATGTTGGGAATATGGTTTATGGATATGCCTGTTTGTTTCAAGCCCTGTAAGTATGATTCATGGGCAACCGTTTTTAAAAAGTCAACATTTTTCCGCATCACATAGCGCCAAACAGCTTGATCTATAGCCGAATAGTCGTTGTAATTCTGGGGTTTTATAAACTGTTTGAGATGTTTAGGTAACTTATTTAAAATCGTATTGGATTCAAAAGTATTGGACATGGGAAATTAGTAATAATGACTTTAACATAGACTCATATAAAAATACGAATAATACAGTGAAAACACTATTTTTTAAGCAATCATTTAAAAGTAAATGTCAATATTACTTTGTTTTTGTTGAATGATTAAAATGATTCCAATTGCCGATTGTAGCATATACATCATAAAAAAACGACTTAGTGTTATCTGCATACCGTTACACTAAGTCGCTTTAATAAATTTATTATAGGATTCTTATTGGATTCCAGGGGGATATTTTGATAAAATATTGTTCACGAATTCTTTAATGCGTTCTTCTTTTTTCTCCACATTTTTACTCAAATAACCGGTACCCATTCCTTGCCAAACCAATTCTTTTTTCTTGGCATCAATAAGGTCTATGTACAAAGTGCCTTGTGTGCTGGTAGATACGGAAGGATTGTTCCAACCCCATCCCCATCCGGGTCCATAGCCACCCCAACCCCAGGGTCCCCAACCGCCCCAGCCCCAGGCGCCATAACCCCATGCATTGTTGTATACATCAACACGTTGTTGGGATTTTGTAAAAAGGCTGATTAAAAGGTCTGGATTTTCAGATTTAGTAAAGCCTTTGGACAATAATTCGGCTTCTATAGCTCTTAAAATTCTACGCTTGTCCAAATCACTAATTTCAGCTTTGTCAATACCTGTTTTAAAGAAGGCAAATGTTTTGTAGTCATTGAAATTTGCATTCTTGTCGTAATCTGCTGCAACCCGAACCGAGCTACAAGATGACAGCATTATTACTAATGCTAATAGCGGTAATGTTTTTAATAATTTATTCATAATGCAATTTTTTAGGGTTATTTCAAGGTTGCATTTAAAACCACTTTTTAACTTAAAGCATCAATAATCATACCAACTGTTTAAGTCAAAACCAAGAGATAAACGGTAAATTAGTAACCTCAAATCGATTTTTTTCTGCCTTCAAATCCTTTGGTCGGGTCAAAGCCGTATGGACAATGCCTACAATTACTTTCACAACAATAGCCACGTTTCAAATGGTATTGTTCTGTAAAACACCGATAACCTTCGGGTGTCCAATAAAAATCGCCTTCTTCAATAGGGACTATCTTTTTCATCTCATACAAAGATAATGCAAATTCAAATGAAGTAATCTATAAAGTAATGTGTTTAATAAAGACATAAAAAAGTTTTTAAAGTATCTTAGCAATTATAATGATTCCGTTAAAACAGAGCATAAATCAACAGATAAAAATTCCGAACAGGGGTATAGAATTATATGTTAAACGGGAAGATAAACTGCATGATTTCGTTTCTGGCAATAAATTCAGAAAATTAAAATATAATCTTAAAGAAGCTGAGGATTTACGGTGCAAGACCCTATTGACCTTTGGAGGAGCGTATTCCAATCACATTGCAGCTTTGGCGTCGGCAGGTCAGGTTTTGGGTTTTAAAACCGTTGGAGTTATAAGAGGACATGAGTTGAGTACCCGGATCGAACATAATCCAACATTACACTTTGCAAAAGCATGTGGGATGCAGTTTAAGTTCGTGTCAAGGGAAGACTATAGGAATAAAATGTCAGATTCTTTTTTGAATGCCCTCATGCATGACTTTGGTAAATTTTACTTAATTCCTGAAGGTGGTACTAATGCCTTGGCTGTAAAAGGATGTGAGGAAATATTAAGTGAAACGGATAAGGATTTTAGTTACATATGTGTTTCGGTTGGTACAGGTGGAACAATCTCTGGTCTTATTAATTGTTCAAAACCCGGTCAACAAGTTTTGGGTTTTCCTGCATTAAAAGGTTCTTTTTTGCATAAAGATATTAGTAAATTTGCAAGGAAATCCAATTGGACTCTGGTAAATGACTACCATTTTGGCGGTTATGCAAAAATAAATGAAGCCTTGGTGTCGTTTATTAATACGTTTTCGAGCGCGTATAGTGTGCCTTTAGATCCAATTTATACGGGTAAAATGATGTTTGGTGTTATGGACCTTATAGATAAAGGGGCTTTCCCGAACGGATCGAGAGTTTTGGCCATTCATACAGGAGGATTGCAGGGTATATTGGGGATGAATACCCATTTAAAGAAAAAGAATTTGCCATTAATTGACATATAAATGAAACCTATCATTGCCTTATTTTTTATAAGTATTTTAATATATAGTTGTGGTTCTAAAAAAAGAGTCATTACTCAAAGGCCGTCTACAGAACGAAAAACGGAAACTGCCCGAGACCAAGTTGAGGACAACACAACAGTAGTGGGGGAACGCCCCGGAGTCACTAAAACATATGCCAGTGCAACCGAGGCTTATATTGATACCTATAAAGAAATAGCAAAAAGGGAAATGGAACTGTACCATATTCCGGCCAGTATTACATTGGCTCAGGGCATATTAGAATCCGGTTCAGGTCGGGGAAGGCTTTCTATTGAGGCAAATAATCATTTTGGAATTAAGTGCCACGACTGGACTGGTAAAAAGATTTATCATGATGATGACCGTTCTCAGGAATGTTTCAGAAAATACAATGATGCCAAATATTCCTTTAGGGACCACTCCTTGTTTTTGGCCGAACGCAAGCGCTATGCTTTTTTATTCGATTTAGACAAGTTCGATTATAAAGCATGGGCCAAAGGGTTAAGAACTGCTGGATATGCCACGGATAGAAGGTATCCCCAAAAATTGATCGATTTGATTGAACGCTACCGGCTTTATCAGTATGATAGAGAAAATTTCGTTTTAGAATCAGAACCTTCAGTTCAAGTTGCGGAAAGTCAAATTAGGCACACAGTAATCAAGGGGGATACCTTATATTCCATTTCAAAGAAATATGATACCACGGTGGAAACGCTAAGAAAAATAAATGGATTGAAGGATAATATATTAAGTATTGGTCAAATTCTACTCATACAATTGTAAAGTGATATTATGATTTATAAACGAAGCAGCGCATTATTCGCACAAGCTGAACAAGTAATACCCGGTGGGGTGAACTCACCGGTAAGGGCATTCAAAAGTGTTGGCGGTACTCCCATTTTTTTAAAGGAGGCCAAAGGCGCTTATCTGTACGATGAAGATGGTAATCGGTTCATTGATTACATCAATTCCTGGGGTCCCATGATTTTAGGACATGCCTATCAACCTGTGGTTGATGCCGTCATTGAACGCGCAAAAAAGGGGACGTCCTTTGGAACACCAACCGAACTGGAAACACAAATAGCATCCTTAGCGGTATCCATGGTCCCTCACATTGATAAAATACGATTCGTTAATTCTGGTACGGAAGCCTGTATGAGTGCAGTGCGTCTAGCCAGAGGATTTACAAAAAAAGAAAAGATTATAAAGTTTGCCGGGTGTTATCATGGCCATAGTGATTCTTTTTTAATTCAGGCCGGTAGTGGAGCGGTAACTTTTGGAACTCCGAACAGTCCGGGAGTAACTCAGGGTACTGCCAAGGACACCCTTTTAGCCAGGTATAATGATATTGAACACGTATCAGAGCTTATTACGGCTAATAAAAATCAAATAGCCTGTATTATTATAGAACCTGTGGCTGGAAATATGGGTTGCATACCCCCCAAAGAGGGTTTTTTACAGTCCTTAAGGGATTTATGCAATGCCCATGATATTCTATTGATTTTTGATGAGGTGATGACCGGTTTCCGATTGGCCAGAGGTGGCGCACAAGAGCGTTTTAATATTGAAGCAGATATTGTCTGTTTTGGTAAAGTTATTGGTGGAGGATTACCGGTTGGTGCTTTTGCAGCCAGAAATGAAATCATGAATCATTTGGCACCTTTGGGACCCGTTTACCAAGCCGGAACATTAAGCGGAAACCCTTTAGCCATGGCAGCAGGATTAACTATGCTCACCGCATTGCACAATGACCCTGGTATTTTTGATCGTCTTGAAGAAAAAACGGCCTATTTGCATAAAGGCATGTCTAAAGTGTTAATGGATAATAAAATTACCCATACAATTAACAGAGTGGGCTCTATGATTTCTGTACATTTTGACGATACTGCTGTTACCGATTTCGACACTGCCGCAAAGGGTAATAATGATATGTTTAAGGCATTTTTCCATGGAATGTTAAATAATGGGGTTTATATTGCTCCCAGTGCTTTTGAAACCTGGTTTATATGTGATGCCCTTAGTTACGAAGACCTGGATGTAACAATTGCATCTGTGGCCTCCGCTGTAAAGGATTTTAAATAATTATATCGGTTTTCAGGGAGACTTCGGTTATGAATGGCATGGGAAATGGCACAAAATGATCCATTCATAGTATACTAACAATTTTCAAGCATTAATTTTAGGACTGCTAACGGCTGCATTGGGGTTTGGTCAATTTTGCAGTTTTATTAATTGATATTTAGCATATTAAAGTAATTTCGTTTTATTCTCTTGGATTCACAATATAAAATTATGACCATTAGATTTATTATACTTGAATAATCAGGACGCGACCTCTACCAATACCATTTTAAATCAGTTCAAGCATATCTCCAAGAATAGGATGTATAGGTACCGATCTGGCAGTTATTAACAATGATTTGTTTCCTGATCTCATTGTTTTGGATATGTTGGCTTCAGATAGAAAAGGGGGGAAAGAAAATATGGCTGCCATGAGTACTGAAAAATTTAATCGAATGGTTAGAAAAGGGTATCATCATCAATCTTTAGGCAATGTGTTTCAATTGAACAATGAAGCTATGCCTTTTCAAACTTGGATGATGCGAATAAGGAGTAATCGCCACAAATTTAGTACAAAGAAGAGGCATCCCAACTGTGGAGATGCCTCTTACTAACTATAATCAATCAAACTAAACTAAATCGTTATTCTTTTTTCATTCGTTCACCCCTTTTTTCACCTTTTCCTTTTAAACCAGACCGTTTTTTATGTTCCATTTTAGCCTGAGCTTTTTCCCATTTTGCAAACTGCTCCTCATTCAAAATCGTTTTCATTTTTTCTTTCATTTCAATTTTATGGTCTAACATGGCATTCATCATTTCCACACGCTGCTCTTGTGATGGTCTTTCCGCATTACCGGATTCTCGTTGAGCTTTGCGCGCTGCCATATGGGCTTTTCTAACTTTGGCATTTTCTAAATTCATGGCGTAGATCTCTTTTTGCTGCTTATCGTTCAAATCTAAACGAAGGGTCATTTTTTTGGTCTGCAGGTTCGCCATTTCCTCAGCTGAAAGATTCATCATTCTTTCGTGATCTTTAGGCCCTTCTTGTCTTGGTTGTTGTGCCGTAATTTGAAGTGTCGCAGCGGCCAGGACTATTACTAAAAACGTTTTCATACTGTTAAATTTTAAATGGTATATCTCTAAGACTTCTATAGGGAGTAATGGTTTAATGACTTAAAAAATTTAACGGATTTTTAACGGAATCATGAACCCTGAAGTTCTATGAAATTACTTTGAAATGGGGATTTGTAAACCAATTCCTGTTTGAAAATCAGGGGCGTTATTCACCAGAAAATCTTCTTTAAAGTATAGGGATAGTTTAAAATTTGAGCTCCCATAGGTATATATGAAGGTCCAATCGGATAAAGCTTTGTATAATTTTTCAACCCCGTGCTGCCAACCGCCATTAATTTCTTTCCACTTTCCCAATAATTTGTAATAATCGGCTTCTTCTAATTTGTTATATCTGGATTGGATATGGTAGTTCGCACTAAAGGCATGGAAATGATTTTTTAGGGTATATTTAGTGAATTCAATATTAGCATCAATAGTGGCTAAAAACCTATTGGTCCCCAGGTCGACCACCTCTTTAAAATTGATCATATTTTTGCGAAGAAGACCTGCACCAGCTCCGACATGCAGCACTTTATTGGTATTCAGGAAGATTTTTTTAATTCCGGTGAACGACATACCAAAATCAATGGAAGGATTAAACCTAGTGGTATTAATCCCCAAATGGGTACCCATATTAAAATACAACTGCTTTGAGGTGTGGGTTAAAAAAGCAGGGTAGTAGTAATGGTTTAATTCTATGCCACTAATAAAAAAGTCGTTCTGATGTAATGCAAGGTGATTGCCATGGCGGTCATTATATTCAAAGTTTACCTGATTTAGCCCATAATATCTTCTGCCATAAGGGTCCTCTCCTCCCCAAATTGTGCTGTGAAACCACTCAATGGCTTCATCGTTAGTAAATATTGAAAATGGATACTTCCCTTTTGTAATTAAATAGGACCTCAGGGAAATACCGAGTTCATGATGTCTACTCATGGGAATATTAAAATTGAGTCTAAATTCCTTAATAACTGCATCGACAACGATGTTTAAATAATCGGCTGGTGTGGATTCCTGGTCTATAAAATTGAATTTTCTACTGTGCCAGACCACTTGACTTAATTCTTTTCTAACTGTTGGATCCTTTGGGAAATAGGCTTCAACAAAAGGATGAAAAGTATTACCACTCGAGTAATTGAAAGCAAATACAATGGTTTTTGGAGGCGTTATTTTGAGGTTTTGCTCAATTCTTGAACTAAACATACCAAAATGGTGTGTAGCCAAAATATTTGGTTTTTCTATTCCATTTTTAAAGGGTAAATGGTCTTTTATCTGACCATAGGTAATGTGTGTGCAAATACAAATGACAATAAAACATATTCTTTTTGACATCGCGTAAAATTAAATAAACTTTTATTCATATAATACCTTGTAAAAAAATTACCTTGTAAAAGCCGGGTTAATGCGTTGACCATTTTTGTATCTTAGTATTTTAACGAGGTTAAGCATGCCAATTTGGTTACACATACTCATTATTCTGGTAATACTATACATAGGAATTAGTATAGCATTGTACTATTTGCAGGATTATATGTTGTTCAAGCCGGAAAAGTTATCGAAGGATTTCGAGTTCTACTATGAAAATCAAGACATTAAAGAATATAATCTTGAAACTCGGGATGGTGCTTTAATTAATGGTGTTTTGTTTAAGCCCAAGGGGGAATCAAGAGGTATCGTGCTTTACCTTAAGGGAAACTCTAAAAGTATCAAGGGCTGGGGGAAGTTTGCCGTAGATTTTACGAGACATCAATATAATGTTTTAATGGTAGATTACAGAGGATTTGGGAAAAGTACCGGTAAGCGGACCCATAAGGCCCTTAAAAGAGATTTACAGGAGGTCTATAATAAAATTAGGGAGCATACTACAGAGGACCGGATTATTCTTTATGGACGTTCTTTGGGCTCGGGGTTTGCAGCAAAACTGGCATCAATGAACAATCCTAAAATGCTTATTCTGGATGCTCCGTATTACAGCCTGACCAAAGTTACGGCCCGTTACATCCCCTTTATGCCGTTATCGTTATTGATGAAATATCCTTTGCCCACTTACAAATGGTTAAAGTATGTAAGGTGTCCTATTCACATTATTCATGGTACAAACGATAAACTGATACCTTATAAGACCAGTATAAAATTGTCGAAAGTGAATCCTAAACGAACACAACTTCATACCGTGATAGGTGGAGGGCATAAAAACCTGAATAATTTTGAATCCTACCATAAAATGATTCATGATATTTTAAATACAAAACCGCAGGAAATCGATTTGTCAACCACGAGCATCCATGTTAAACACAGTTCCAAAACCCCTAAAACGAAGGCTTAAAAAGATAGCTTTTGGCTGTATTACCCTTTATATAATGATATTAACATCGTTATATGTTTTACAAGAGAAGTTATTGTTTTTGTCAACTACACTAGAGCAGGACTACCAATATCAATTCGACTATAATTTTGAGGAATTGTTTCTTAATACCAATGATGATGCACGACTTAATGCCATCCATTTTAAGGTGGAGCAGCCCAAAGGGGTTATCTTGTATTTTCATGGCAATGCCGGCGACCTCTCCCGGTGGGGTACCATTGCCGAACTTTTTGTAAAAAGGGGTTACGATGTCGTGATAATGGATTATCGAACCTATGGTAAAAGTACGGGAAAATTAAAACATGATAGGTTTTATACGGATGCCGAATTATTTTATGACTATGTTAAAGCACATTATGATGAACAGCGTATTAGCTTATATGGTCGTTCTTTGGGAACATGTTTGGCCACCTACCTGGCATCAAAACACAGTCCTTATCAGCTCATACTAGAAACGCCGTACTATAGCATGGTAGATGTTGCAAAACAGAGGTTTCCCATTTTCCCGGTGGATGTATTATTGAAGTATGCTTTTCCCAGTTACAAATATATCCAGGAGGTGGCCTGTCCCATTACCATATTTCATGGTACGGACGATGAAGTTGTTCCGTTTGATTCTGCTAAACAGTTAGTCGACATGGCGCCGGAGTCGCTAACTACCTTTATCCCTGTTACAGGCGGACAGCATAACAACCTGGCAGATTTTGAGATGTATTGGTCCAACATTGAAACTGTACTGCCTTGAGAACATAGGGTCATACCGAAATTCTTAAAAAAAATATAAATTTTTAAGAGGGGTTGTTAAACATTTCTAAATTAGTTTTTCATGTTAAAAAAATTACGTCTCTTTGTATTGTAATTTTATACAACATAGCATTAGAAAATCATTTCATATTGATTAAAAGTTTTGTTAGTAAATAAATTTAGTTTAGTTGGTTAGTTAGTGAAAACCCGGTAAGTCCTTATCGGGTTTTTGTTTTTTACAATAAGAGGGAATCAGCTACTTTCTCTTCATTGGATTCATTTCAGAAAAAGCCATGTTCAGAAGGTTATTGTCGTTTTATGGACACCGGGGACCTATAGGAAATACAACGCCATATCCATTCTACTGGACCGAATCGAAAATATCGTGCCCACCAATTGCAGGCCACGATTTGAAGCGTAAAGAACAGGATGGCATAGAGGGTTACTCCGAATGGGCCAGTGTCTAAACCTTTTCCTTATCCGTAGCCATAGAATAGTGTAGTAAACAGGAGGGTCTGAAATAAACGTATATTTACTTTAGACCGCTATAAAGCAGATAAAGCCGTTGGAAACCATTACCTAATGTTCCATGAAATATTCAATACAACCCTAATACCTCACTCATCTATTAAATGCTCTAATTCAAAGAATCTAACGGCATTTTTATAGAATATTTTTCAATGAAAACAGTTAGATTTTCATAAATACAAAGAAATTTATTTAGAAACAGGCATATTTTCAAGGTGTTAAGGGCCATCGGGCTGCAAAATCGACCTGATAGTGATCTTGTTTTATCCAGTAACTCATGTAATTATTCTTAAAGAAAATATAAATTAAGTGTATTTGTGTTAAACTTTCATAAGTTGTGTTAAACCTTTCATAAGCACAGCATCATTATTTCTGGTCTGTAGTAACTTTGTTAAGCAAATCAAATAAAACAACAGAGATGAAATCATTAACTACACTTTGTGCCATGCTGTTAATAACCCTATCAGCGGCGTCGTTGAACTCAGAATCACGTTTGTTAAACGTTGAATGTAATGAAACCAGTGTTGAAGATTGTAATATATTATTTAGTACCGCCAAACATGTAGCGGTGCAGCCTGTTAAAATAGAAGATGTTTTTGTTTATGAACTGGAGGAAGACGTAAACATAGATTTTGACACAAAACAATTCCTTCCCAAAGATTTTAATCCTTTAAAAGGTTTAGGAGATTTAGACTGGAATACCATAGCGTTGTATGAAATTGAGGAAGATGTTAAGATTGATTTTGATACCAAACATTACCTTCCCAAAGATTTTAATCCCTTAAAAAAATTACATGATTTGGACTGGACTACCATAGAATTATATGAACCGGAGGAAGAGGTGATGCTGGATTTTGATACCAAACCGTATTTACCGGCGAACTTTAACCCTCATGAAATCCTATAAGATTAATAGCAAATGTCCCCATTAAAAAGCCACTCGATTAGAGTGGCTTTTTACATTTGAGTGGCGCCTCCATTACTATTTTTTTCGTGGCTGGTAGTAGCCTTTGCGCTTAACTTTATCATAGGACGTTATAGGGAGAGATGTCATCTTTTAAGTCCGAAATATGTAAAAATGAGAACGATGGAGAACCCAATCATTAGTTTTTGTTGTTGTGTTTCACCAAAGCAAGAGCCGACTCCAAACCCATGGATCTTCTCCATGCTGCTAATTGACCCAGATGCATGGATTCGTGATTAATACACATAAATGTAACCACATCTCCCAAGGTCGGCATGAAATTACTGAAACGCCAGGATAATGGTTTCTTCAATTTATGTTTATCAACTTCCGTCAAGAGTTGCTTTACCTTGTTGTGTTGTTTTTCAAGTTCGTTGATCAATACTAATTTTGATGGATATTTGTTTTTATCAGGATCAGGTTTTCTCGGATCGCCAGGACCTTGTCTCACAAATAAGGCAGCCCATGCATCGGGCATTTCAAATGATGCCCCCAAATCTCTGGCTAAATCGGCACTTCCGGATATTAAATGCCCAATGGTAAAAGCCGGGTGATTGTCCAGTCCAATTGCAGGAACAATGGTCATCTGTTCTTCGCTGAGATCGTGTATAAGAACTTTTGCATATTCAAGGTTAAAATCGTACTGTCTGATAATGGTATTGATATTCATGATATAGTATTGAAGAGGTATTGGATGGAATGCCGATCTAGAAATTAAAACCATACCAATACGGATCGTAAATCGATGTTCTCCCTTTATGGCTATTTTAAACATTCATCCCAGCGACAGACCATACCTCACATTATTACTGGGTTTTTCAGTTATAATATTTATAAATTAAATCTAAAAATAGTTTTCTGTAAATAATATTCTGAAATTTTATTTCTGGTATTTTCTCTAATGCAGCCTTTAAATAGGGACTTTTGATATCCATATCGCCATGGGCTTCGTACTGGTTATACGCATGAACAAATCTGAACTGCCAACTATTTTCATCAAATAAATTTAGTTTGTCATCCAGAATACTGTAACACGAGATAAACGCGTTTTCAGGGAATAAAAAATAGGGGTCAAATCCAATTTCATTTTCAAACCCATGAAAGAATTCTGTGGTCATACTTTTATCAAGTAAATTTAAGTAGCCCTTTTTACTTATTTCTTCCAAAAACCCATCTACAATCAGTTTGTTCTCCAGTAAATTATGGATATGCGTCTTTTTGAATAACAGTGTATCTTTTGGTAGGGTTCGTCCAGCCAGTTGAATATACTTTTCGTTTGTGCATTCGTTAAATTTTTGTTCAAAAACCAGGTCTGGTGGTATCATTAATGAACCACATGAAGTGATTAGGATCAGAATACATGTTTGAAACAGTATTTTCATGATAGGATGTACTACAGATATGAACACCGTGATTTTAATCACCATTCTATTTCTCCATTAAATATAATGATAATTCATTTAGGTTTTAAATAGAATGAATGGAGACAAAATAATAGCACCTAACTGATTTTTCAATTTATCAATGCAACACCCTGTTTTGCATAAGAATCAAAAGTGTGGCTGACGCGTTAAGCATAACCATACTTCGTGCATTTGAGGGTTTAAGGTCTAAGGCGTTACAACGGTTTGAATGGCATGGGCCGGAATATTAATGGAAATTCCCGTATCATTACCTATATAAAGTTTATAATCTATCGGTTTGTCACTTTGATTCATGATGACGTTGATCAAACTGTTATCTTCATTCATAAAAGAAGTACTCAGTAAGTGGCTTCGACTGCTCACGGTACTAATTCTTTTTGCCCCGGGGCGAATAAATTTAGAAAAGTGTCCAATGTAATAATAGGTAGGGGTATAAATTAATGCTTTGGTTTCCGTATCTCCATGGATGGGAGCAAAGCAATAATTCCCTACATGATTAGGACCTCCATTTTGATTTAACAAGATATTCCAATCGGTCCATCCAACCGTTCCCTGGTTAAAATCATTGATCATGGACCTTCCGTAACGCTCAGCATGTTTCCAATACTGGTATCTATCCGATCTAAATCCTTCCTGACACCCTTCCGTAAATAACAGGTTTTTGGAAGGAAAAGATTCTTTAATATGGCCTGGATTTGAAAACATGGGATCGCCACCGGCCCAGGTTTCATACCAGTGAAAACCAATACCCCATGCATATTTTGCTGCTTCAGGATCTTCAAAAATGGTATTTGCCCGATGGTTAATAAGATCTCTGTTGTGATCCCAAACTACAATGTTTTTGTCACCTAGACCTTCCCGTTCCAAGGTTGGTCCGAGGTGGTTTTTTAGGAAATCACGTTCTTCTTCGGCAGTGTAAATACAGGATTCCCAGCGTTGTACGGCCATAGGTTCGTTTTGAATAGTAATCCCCCAAATTGGCATCCCTTCTGCCTCATAAGCCTTGATGAATTTTGCATAGTATCGGGCCCATGCGTCAAAATATTCGGGTAACAATTTTCCTCCATGAAGCATGTTATTGTTACTCTTCATAAAAGCAGGTGGACTCCATGGACTGGCATAAAGCAGTAAATGACCGCCCGCCGTTTCAATAGCTCTCTTTATCAATGGAATTCTATAGGTTTTGTCATGATCAATGCTAAAGGTCTTCAATGCCTTATCCCCTTCCTCAATATAAGTAAAGCTTTCACTACTAAAGTCACTACTGTGTATTGGGGTACGACAAAGCGAATACCCTATTCCTTGTTCTTTATCATAGTAGGCGGTTAAAAGCGCATTCTGCTTATCGGGGGGGAGTTGTGAAAACACTTCTGCCGCTGCATCTGTTATGGCGCCTCCAATTCCAAGAAAGGATTGAAATGATTGGTTTGGATTAACAAAAACACAAACTTCATTTTCCAAAGGCTGTTCTTGCTTTATGAAGGTTTCTTTAGCCGTTTCTGTGAGTCGAAATGACGTGTTGTCTGCCGTGGTATAGACCACGGATTCTTTTCCTAATACCTTAGGGACCACAGAATCTGTAATTACATCGGTGCTGGTGTCATTGGGCGGATTTGAATTATCGATTTTTTTACAGCCTAATAAGCTCATACATAAAAGCAGGGTGGTGATTTTGTAATTCATAATGTATTTTTTTTAATCCGAACAGTTTATTTTAAAACGGGGTGTATGCGTTTCTCCTGATAATACATCTTAAAGGTAATAATAATGAACCAAATACGGGAGCAAAACCTAACAACGTATTTTATGTTTTGTTCTAGCTCCCACTTTAATAGTAAAAGAGTGGAAGTTCAGCACGCCGTTTTACCCTATTTTGGACCCTATTTTAAATACCAGAAACCTAAAATGAAACCCAAAATCCCCAAAACGTCAAGCTTTTGATATAAGCACGTTTTGATATGACTTTCTACTTCAACTAAGTTTTAAAGAGATATTTAAATTAGAAGTTCGTATAATTACGAAGGTTTTTAATGCACCAGATAATCAGATATCGCATAGAAGTCATACGTGGTCGTCACAGTAGTCTGACGATGGATTGAATTCAGTCCAGTCCTGTGACAGAATGCGTTCTTTTTTGAATATTAGGCCTCCGGGGGTTGTCATGATGACAGGCTCCGGGACCGATACATCAGGTGGAGGGTATTTTGGATGATAACCGCCTGCATCTTTTTGATCCTATCACCCTGTGACCATTTGGGGACTACATGCTCTGAAATGCCGTATAAATGGATCCTTAACCGGAAAAACTTTACAAATTATACGATCCCCTTTTCCTTTATTTTCAAAAAGGGGTTTCTTGGACCCCGTTGCTAAAAGGGATCATTTTTTTGGTAGATCCAGTGCAGGATTCCGATCAAAATAATCAAAGGGTCTCAGTTCAAAAGAATGCCAAAGAACGGGCATCACCGGCCAATCTTCAGCTCTAACCATGTGATGCATACCTACCGTATACCAGAGGACAATATCTGTATCTTCTATGGAGCGATCGTTTTCTGTCCAGGAAGGAAGCCCCTGTCCCGGTAAACTTAGTGTAGGAAAGTCTCCGGCAGCAAATTTTTCGTTTTTATCGTAAGGAGTGGCCCATAAATGATAATTTATAAATCCTACTCTCCGCCTTGGATAATCATCTGCACTCAACAAGGTATTTCCCGTTTTTCCTGGCATCAATTGATAGCTTGTTGGATAGCCTACATGATTTTTTCGGTTACGGCTAATAACCCTCCATAAGGTTGGTTTATCCAGATTTATTTTAAGTTTCGCCTCCGATTCGGATTTCGCAATTTTAGGATTTGTTACCCATATACTTCGCCTTGGATTGCTTTCAGGAAGCATCCTGGTTTGAAGGCGATCGAGCAATAAACTATTGTATTCACCATCCACATCAAGATCCATTCGGAAACTAAAATAATGATCGTGGTTAACAGCAATAATATTGGGGTCTACAAACCGGCCATAAGCATCACCGGGTTCGTCATTTTCGACTGAAGAAGCGGCGTTTTTTTGGATGGTGGCTTTTGCCTCTGCAATACCGGTAGCACCCACAAGCACTTTTATAGAACCATCTTGTTGAAAGATCCAATCAAAGATATAATCGTAATTCCCGAGTACCGCTGCGCTTCTTACGACGAGGTCTCTTTTAACGCGACTTTCAGGTTCCATATCATTACTAAAATGTCGCCATGACGGATTTCCATCCTCCCGCTCAAAGATGGCAAGCATATTCGGAACAGGTTGTGGACTGCCATTATCATTTAAAACCAGGCCATCCATATAATATGCAAAATCCGGTGCATCAAGACCGGGGAGTAGAGGTTTGGTCAATCCTCCGGCGGTGTATTCACCGGCATCAATAAAATTGCGATGGGACCAATCAAAAGAGGCATCCATATAGGGCACAAATATTTCTGACAAATGACCCTCGTACAAAATTTTACGGCTGTCACTGCCATCCTGGTAGGTTACGGTTGATATAATCATACCCACACGATGGTCCGGGCGCACATGAAATTTCCATTTTTGCCAACGCACCGTATATCCATCCAACTTAAAACCGGGGCCATTGGGCTGGCTGATGATCATCTCTCCGGGAATCTCTCTAACATTAGGAATTGAACTCGCATCGAAGTCTACGTTTACTGTCGCTATGGGCACAACTCCCTCATCCACAATTCTCAATATGTCTTCCGTATGCATATCAACCACCACGGTCAAACCGGAAATACCCCTTGACCACAAATTTCGGGCATAGCGCACATCAACAAAGGTACCATGAGCAATGCGTCTTCCCTTCTGTTCTTCTTTACCGAAATAACCAGGTGGCCCAAAAAAGCCTTCAATAAAAGTGAGATCCTCATATCCTCTTTTTTTCATTGCAGCTTTAAACTGGGGGTCCTCCTTAACCTTGTCCAGCATTTTATCAAATTCCTCGTTCAACCATGTGGGCTGAATACCCTTTAATTCTTTCCATAAATCCAGACTCCGTGTATTGAGGTTTACCTCAGCCCTATACGTTTTTTCTTCCTGATGGACTATAGCATAAGCAGCCCTTGGCGCCTTTTGATTTCCGCTCCAATCCCAAACTACCGATTTTTCGGGAGGCAATAGATTAATATGTGAAAATCTTGTTTTGCTATCGAGGTGATTGGTGGAATGCAAGACATCCAGCACCGTCCAATACTCCTGCCATGTTACGGGATCCAGGGGATGCTGTGTATTTTGACTATGGGCAAACAGGTAATTGAATACAATAAAACACGATAGAATGAGGTTTTGGATCTTTTGAGCATACATTTTCATACCAAAGTTGAATTAGAAGAAGTTAGTGCGTTAATAAAGTCTAATGTAATGAATTTTATCACGTCTTTTACCCATAGGATTAGAATGGATAGATTGACTCGTTTTAAATCAGAGACTTGTTAATATTCCAATCGTAACCACATATTAGAGGTTTACTACTAAAATCTTTAGAAAGAAAATACACCCGGAAATACATGTTTTTAACACGGGTTATGCTATTGATATAGTAAAGGGAGGGTATCATGCTGTTGTTTTGAGAAAAAACCACTACTAAGAGCCCTGTTTTTCTCAATAAAGCTTAAATCGACCCTCAATCCCAAGGGCCCTAATGTAGATGTTAATTGCTTGTAGGTATCTCAATCTAAGTCCACAGGCGCTGCAACAACATCAAATGCGGTAGCCCCATCATGGTTTCTCACCGTTTTGTCGGCTTCTTTCCTAAGTAAGGCCTCGACGATATCTTTATAACAAAAGAAATCCGCAATATGCAATGGGTTGGAAACCTGATCATTAGGGATATTTAAATCAGCTCCTCCATCTATTAAGGCTTTGGCAATTTCACTTTTACCAAAGGTTGATGCGATGATCAAGGGGGTTGATCCAAATTGGTCTTTTTCATTAGGATCGGTTCCGGATGTTAAGAGTTGTTTAGTGGTTTCAAGGTTACCTTGGAAAGTGGCCAAATGCAAATTGGTACTTTCAGATTTAATCTGTGCTAAAATTTGCAGATGTCAGATAATCAATACGGTAAATCATGTAGTTACGATTTTATTCATTCATTAGTTATTAAGTTTCATGGATTTTATCATCTGTCAAGGGGTATGTTATTCCAATTTTGGCCATCCCATCTCCAGAAATCGCTGAGTGGCAGTTGTTGGCCGTTAACGAAGGCTTTCCCACCATATAAATATCCATAATTTTCTTTCGTATTAAAGGTAAATCCAAAACTATGTCGCGCAGACGGGCCATCATTATTTATGACATGAATTTTATCATGTGCAATTTTAAAGGTCTTATTTTGAAAGTCATAACGGTAATTTTTACCACCAAATCCGATAATTTGGTCTAAATTTTTATCATAGATCATGGCATGATGATCTAGAGAAGAATGGTCATAAGGTCCACTTAAAGCTTGCCATTTATGATTAGACCATCGCCACAAATCGGCGTATTGCCCATTGATCCATAATCCTCCGAATAAGACAACATCATTTGTTTTTTCATGATACACCATTGAAAAGGAAGCTCTTTTTGGGGGAGAAGGAATGTTTAATTTATGCCATTTATTGGTCCATAGCCAGGTATTACCGGTAACACCTTCACCATTCCATCCACCAAAGGCAAGAATCGTGTTCTGCTCTTTCAGGTAAACCATCTGATGATGATCTGCCTTGTAATCACTGTTTTTATCCAGTTGATACCAGCCGGAACCATTCCATTCCCAAAGATCTGAATAGGTCTCTCTGTTATTACCGCGACCCCCATGTAAAATAATTGAATTTCTACCTTTATGAAACGTGACCGCACAAAATCCTCTTGCAGAGGGACCTGAAACGGCAATCTTTTTCCATTTGTTTTGTTTCCAAATCCAAGTGTCACTTAAAAACTCACCACCCTTTTTGTTCGTTCCGCCAAAGAGCAATATATGATTATGGCCGGGGACATATATGAATACATGACCCCATCTCGCCCCTGGACCAATTGGTGTTTCCGCTTCTTGACCTTTTAGGTCTGACCCGGGTAAAAGGAAAAAAACGCATGATAAAATTAAGATAAATATAATATTGGGATAGGACTTATTCATCTTGGATTCATGACCTATAAATATAATGAAATTTCCCGCAGAATCTAAGATTGCGACCCAGTAAAAGGATTATGATCTCGCGGCGCGCCATCATGCTCTATATTATAAAATTCCCACGAAGTTCTGGTGGGGATAAACTATGTTGAATCCGGGTTAGTGATCCGTTTAATATGGTAACCTCAACATCTCATAAAAAGAGAAGTGAAAGAGGGTTTGCCCAATAACAGGTCCTGTTAATATCCTTTTCCAACAGTTCATTAATTCCTTTTCATTTTGGTCCAGAGTAGGGGAAGGAAAACATATGACCAAAAGAAATAGGGGTAAATGATAATATTTGATTAAATTCTTAATCAATGCATTAAGAATTACCTGGGTTGAATGTAATAAGTAATTGTAATGTTTTCTTCAATCATCCTTTTCTAATTCTTTGTCTATTATTCTACTAATATGATAGGCCTTATTAATAAGGTCTTGTGCGTTCGCTTTTGCTACAATTATTAAGAATTCCAATTCGTAAAGAAGATTTTCAAATTTCGGGTCATGAAATAAACCTTTGTAATTATCCGACATTTTTGAAGTTCTTGATTTTACAAGATTTTTAAAATCCTGGGCCGTTACATAAGTCAAGTCGTTTAAACTAACATACTCACTTATTAAAGGGGTATAACGATTTCTATTGATGTTTTGTGATACCAATTCATCTTCTACCATTTCTTCAACAGCCTGAGGCCAGGACAATAGTTCATTTTTAAGGCTGTCACTACTGATAAGATTGAATTTCCCACTATTCAATAAAAGATTAAGGCCACTTGATTTTCCATTATAGGTAGGATTTTTTAAAGTTATTCCAAGAAGGCTGTCTATTAAGCTCGTTTCGGTAAAATCATCTTGTTGTAGAATATCGGTCAACCTGTAATTGCAATCAAGAATTTGATTACGTAACGCATTTTTTTTCTCCAGGGAATTAATGGCTTGTTTGAAATCATCTTTTAGATTACTTAAAAGAACGTTTTCTTCCAGACGTGCTTTTCTTTTTCATTCCAATTCTTTATGGATAAGGCTATTAATATTCCCAAAACCACCAGTACAATTTCACCAATGGCATATTTAAGATACTTCCCGGTTTTGCCCTCTGAAAGTAATTGCTGGCGGAGTTTTCTAAAAACTTTAATCATAAGTAAGCTGGATATTTATTCCGCAAGCGGCATTCTCCACCAAAGTTCTACTTGGCTTTTGATTTTGTATTACAACATGGCTTTTCGATAATTTAAAGATTGTTATCATGGATTATAGATGTATTCCAAATTCTGTTTAGTATTGCATTCATAGCTGTTTATAGGGTTGAATTTCCTTTGAGTCGGGTACCGAATTTTTGCAGATTCCAACAAGTACTATTAGGAATAAACACATTGTGTTATTTTCATGATGTTTATTTCTTTAAATATAAAGAAAATTCATGTAGGTTTTGTAAAGCTTTATTTCAAGCGATTAAATCAAAACAGAAAGTGATTGGTTTGTGACCTCTTTTTAGCCTCATTCGCCGAGACACCTGGATAAAAAAATCACCATTCAGTCAATCCATAAAATGATTTATAAGTAGCCGAACGAAATTCAGCCTGACACAGGTTACCCTAACCCTGATGCAACACGACCTTCACCATTGACTACCACCACGACTTATTTATTCTGTAATGCAGCGCTTCCTAATGTATGGTTTCCATAGAGTCATGGCTATGATTTAAAGGATGTTCATCGCATAAAGGCGGTGCTCAATATTTCAAAAATTTCTCGGCTGTAACCTGTATTTTGCGAAGTGCAATGTTGGCTTTAACATGGCCATCCTGTTCCCAATTGAAGGTCACTTTAGGAAACCCTCTGCCGCCTTCGAAAGCATTGTCGCCAACATATTTTAAACCTGCAATATATTGCCCTTTTAATTTCATGAAAAGGATATCATCCCTTCTCACAAATTCAAAGATTCTCTCACTGTCCGAAAGTTTTTGATCGGAACGATAGAGGCCTTCAATCTTTTGGTACACCTCATCGCTCAGTGGAAACGTTTTACTCAGGACGATATCAAATACCACCTCTTTTTCCTGTTTAGAATTGGTGGATACCATTAAAATTCTGTCGGCCGATTCCGGTGCAGAGGCACTTGCATCCATACCGATGTATTGATCACCTTTAAAATAGATTTGTGTTATCAGGTCCTGTTGTGACGGACTTGAAACGCGCAAATGTATGTGCGCTGGTCTCCAACTTGAATCGCTATCCGGGTTTGCTTTATAGGGTACGGGCATGATGGTCGTGAAATTGTATTTACCGTCTTTTCCGGTTCTCATGGCACCCCTGCACAAGAAGTCGTCGGAGGTGTTGTCGTATTCTTGATTTTCGTTGCAATGCCAGATTTCAATCATGGCATTTGCATTTGGCGTTTCTCCATCCTCCATGTAAATAACACCACTGAGATGTAAAGGAATACCTTTAGAATGGGGAGGAATGATATTGGTTTTAAAGGGCGCGCCCGGCCGGTAAAAAGGACCTAAAATATCTGTAGTGGTTGGCCTGTCACCCACATATTTTTTCCCATCCCATTGGATGGCCCCGAAGGCACTAATGCTAAAAGCCATCAGTGAGGATTGTTTGATAAAGCGTCTTCTTTTCATATGGTCATACGGTTTGGTTCTTACATATGTTGTTCTAAAATAAAGTAGGGGTGTATCAATATCAAGCGGATCACGTTCCTAAGAGATAACCATGATTTTATTTGTGCCTTCTAAAGATAAGCAAAATTAAAATGAGTTATTACTGTCCTATGCGTTAACAAAAAAGACTGAAATTAATGTATTTGTTGAGCTTTATGGTGTTGTTTTTCAGTAATGCTGAAAAGGGGATTCATTGTGTTTTAATTACTTTTAAACGATTTAAAGATGCTGAAACAACTTCAGTGTCACAATGGTTTTAAACAACCTTTTTAAAAGGTCATCGTCCTTTTTAACGACCTTAGTTACTTTCTTTCCGGTCAGGCCTTTTATGATCATATCCCATTTTTTATTGTATCGCCCGAATTGTCCTTGGAGTGTTACCGAAGCAATCCGACAAGGGATCTTTAATAAAAGTAAGGAAGCTTAAAGTGTTTTTATTTTAATGTTTTTCCAGCTTACTTTAACGTCCCCGCCGCTATGAATTTGGAGGATGATTCCACCTTCTCCCCGGCCTATTTTTTCATCCTCAAGATCAGCCATCATAATTCCATTTAGCCATGAGGTAATTTTGGAATTTTGTACTTTAATTTTCATTGTATTCCATTGACCTTCTTTTAAAACCTTTTCGTTTTCGGGATCTGGTTTTATAAGCCATCCACGACCATAAGATTCGTATATTCCTCCGGTATGTTTTCCTGGTGGTGCAACTTCTACCTGCCAGCCACTAACTTTAGTGCCATCGACCGTAGACCTTACAAAGACCCCACTATTGCCATTGCTATTTTGTTTAAATTCTAAAGTAAGTATAAAATCTTTGTAATGCTTCTCTGTACCCAGATAACCATAGGCTTCATCGGAGCCACTTTCGCATACGAGAATGCCGTGTTCAACATACCATTTTTCAGTACCATATATATTCCATCCCTCTAAGTTTTTTCCGTTAAACAGCGAGGTTGTTTGTGCATAAGAAGCTACAGAAAGGAGAAGAACACTTTGCATGAGTAAAAAAAGGGGTTTCATAAATAGTTATTGTTTTAGTTTAAAAAAAGTTTTTTAAGAGACCAATTTAACAAAACGAGTTGGATATTCGTAAGTAGACGTGCACTATCAATTAATTTTATACGCGTTAGCCTTTCCTTATTCGTCTTCAGTTACTCAATTTATCAATTTCAATTTGAACATCCATAATGAGTTGCTCCAGACTCGCAAGAGTTTCTTTTTGCCATTTCAAACGGAGTAGTAGCCAGTTTTGAAGTCTGAGTAAAACATTCCTAAATTCAGCATCTTCTCTTAATGACTCCATGTCTTTGGGCATATTCATTGCTTACACAGAAAATGATATACTACTATCAATTGTGGGCGAGGATACAAAATGTTGATTCATGAGTTGAAGTAATTCTTCATTAACTATTTCCCAATTTTTGGCTTCACGTGTATGGATATTTTTTAGGAGGCGTTCATACATTTCTGTAGTTCTTATTCGAATGCTGTCATTGCTTAAAATATTAACACCTTGATTTTCGATGAACTTGTAAGCGGTATTTCCTACATTAAATAGCCCGTCCATATTAATAATTTCAAATGCTTGTTTTAAGCTATCGTCAACGGGGTATTTGTTTTTAAAATAATCAAAAATTAGTACCGTCGATAGTTGTCTATTATTGGTAGTATTAAAAGTTTCATTGACCTCAGCTAAGTTTGTTTTCAAATCATTATTGAGCTCTTTTAATATCTTAATTTCCAGTTTGGAACTCTTTTTTTCTTCATTCCAATTATTAATACTCCATGCCAGCTATATTCCTATAACAACAAGGGTAATCTCACCGATAGCATACTTTAAATAATTTCCGGTTTTGCCTTCAGCAATTAAGCTCTGTCTAATTTTTTTAAAGAATTTTATCATTGATTTTGGTTTGTTTTATTGTAGTACAATGGCTGGTATACGATGCGTTTTAATGCATTTTATATTTTGTTGTATTTAGTTTCTCGATTCTTTCAATGGATTGATCAATACCCAATGAAAAATTATTTTTTGAGGCTAGTTTAAGCGCTTTTAAATAATATTTATACGCTTTTTCTGGTTTTTGTGTATTCAGATAAATGTCTCCTATCTGCAAGTTTGGATATGATTGAAATCTAATAAATCCAATTTCCTCAGCTAACTCGCAAGATTCTGTATACATTGCAATGGCTAGTTTATCTTCCCCCATTTTCATGTAAACATCACCGAGCGATGAATATGATGCAGGCAAATATGGCTTAAAACCAATTTCAAGTCTTAATTCAAGCGACCACTTAAATAATTGTAAAGCTTTTTCATAATCTAATAATTGCCTTCTGTAAATCTGCGCTAAATGTCGAGTGTTGTATGCTAGAATGTACTTGCTATAATGCTTTCTAGCTTTGATCTCCTTTTCGTATTCGGGAATTAATTCTAATATTTTGGCTTTGTCTCCCCTCTGTAGAAGCATATTATGTTTAACAGAAGTATCATAAGCTCTTATTTCAGCGATTTTTTCAAAATTCCCATGGTCCTCAAAAATTTGTAGTGATTTATCGTGATAAATAAGAGAAGAGTCAATTATATTATTAGAACGATAGGCCTGTGATAAAGCAAAATACAGCTGTCCCAAAACTTCAGTGTCTTCGATCTTATTTGAATCTGGTAAAAAGTTAAGGAGGGTATTAAGGTTTTCTCTGTGATTTGTTCTTTTATTGAAAACATTATTTGCTATGCCATCAATTCTCAATTTCTGAACTGTTAAAAGCACCCCATGTTCAATCTTATAATCTTTGAAATTTTTAAAATATGAAAGGTTAACCATATTCTTTGCTTCTTCAAATCTAGCATCATATAAGGCTCTATCGGAAAGGTTTAGTGTCAAAGTAACAATGGAGTCTTCCAACTTAGTTTGACCCATTAAAGAAAAACTGTTTATGATTCCAAAAAGGATTATCAATGTTTTAACTCTCATATCCTGAATAAAATAAACATAACGTTTTAGAATAAGATCCTTTTAATGTATTTTGTTATGCTTTTGCTATTTTAATTATTTAGATTCATTTTTAAGCAACTTTATTATCTCTTTGGCATTTTCTTTAATCTCGTTCATCTCCTGGAACGCCCTTATTCTATATGAATCTTGAATTCGTATAAAAACATTAACGAACTTTTTCAAATCATTTACATTATTGATTTGAAATACACGGTCTTCTTTCTTTGCCTTTTGGTATTCAACCGTTTTAAAAAGGTCAAGAGTAGGATCATTAAATCTTTCACTTTCTAAAACTAACATTTGAGAAAAATATGGATTATTCAAATCCATAATCTCACTTGTGATTTCCTCTGCCTTGTGGGCATTCGTCATATCTTGATCAAAATCCTCATCCAAATGGTAAGAAAACGACTCATAGGCCATTAACTTTTTCTTTAAGTTGTCATTTTTAAAATTATGGATAATTTCCGAGTTTTTCATTTCGTTGAAAGTCGATCTATTCCACATAAAAGGGCGATACATAATATCATGCGTAAGAACGAAAAGGTTGGTATTTGATAATTTTGCTGGATCGGTAGAAAGAATATAACTTTTTAAGCTGTCTATTTTTTTAAAACTTTTTTTAGCTTGAAACTGACTTACATTAATCATTTCAATGTCATTTTCAAGATCTCGAATTAATGATTTTGAATACTGCTTAACCCGATTATTATTAATTCGTTCTGTATTCCAATTATTTATCTGTAATGCAATCAAAATGCCTATAACAACAAGAACAATTTCTCCAATGGCATATTTAAAATACTTCACGGTTTTACCCTCAGCAATTAAGCTCTGTCTAATTTTTTTAAAGAATTTTATCATTGGCCATTTGTTGATTTTAATGAAGCACAGCGTTTACGCTATGGTTTCGTTGCGTGATAATCCTTCGGAATTATTAACATTCCGTTATAAAAATATGTAGTAAAAAATTTAAATATTAACTTTGATGAACTAACCTAGTGCTTTTCATTGGATACATTGTTATAAGCTTTATTTATTAATTGGAAGTTTGATCAAGAAATTCATCAACATCTTTTTTAAACTTTTGCATTGACGGTTTATGTATGTACATCATATGACCCGCCTCATAGTATTTCATGATGATATTCTTCTTTAATTCAGGATTTAGATCCATGTGGTTAATGGAATATTCAACACCGTAGAATGCGGTAGCTAAATCATAATAACCATTTAAAATCAGGATTTTCAAATTTGGGTTACGTTTCATAGCAGAAGACATATCAGGTAATGTGCTAATGGCTGCTTGTACATTCCAAATTATATTGCTTTTGTGCTTCCAGTCCCATTTGAAGTTATTTCTCTGTTTTGTACTTGTTATATATGTTAGATCTTTTCTTGCATTTAAATCGTTGTACAGGTAATCTTTAAATGCCGCAATGTATGGAGTAGATATTGCATCTCCCTGAGGGTCTGTAAAAGCATTTTGAGCCAATAGGTCTTCATTAATACCTGTATATCTAGAATCTAGTCTTCCAACTGTTTGTTTTTCATCACGAAGTAATTCCTGAAAATATTCGGAACTGGTTACTCTTAAATTTGCTTTTAACCAGTATTCTGGGCTAAGACCTGATAGATTTGATAGTTTCCTGGCAATTGTCACTTTTGTATCTTCGGAGATTTGATCCCCTTTAAGAAGAGCCGGTGCGTATTCATTTTCAGAAAAGCTACGAACCTCGTTTAAAAAGCCCTCTAAACTCTGTCCCTTTTCTTCCACTTTGTTGTGATAATATGCAGTTGCCGCATAGGTAGGAAAATGGATCAAATATGCTATATCATCTCCCGATCCAAAAAGCAAATGCTGAAGTTCAAAAACTGCAGATACCATAATTACCCCGTTCATAGCAACACCTTTTTCCTGAAGATATTTCACTAGCCCAGCATTTCTGAAGGCACCGTAGCTCTCACCGAGTAAATATTTAGGACAATTGAATTTATTTACTCTAATCAGGAATTGTTCTATAAATAATCCAATTGATCGAATGTCCTGATCTACACCCCAAAAATCTTCCCATTTTGCCTCACCAATTGGCTTGCTAAACCCAACACCGACTGGGTCAATCATCACAAGATCTGCTTTATCCAATATGGAATATTCATTATTCACAACTTGATAAGGTGCTGGTTTGGTATAGTCCGGATCATTAATGACTACCCTTTTTGGGCCTAAAACACCAAAATGCAACCAGAAAGAAGCTGTAAGAGGGCCACCATTAAATGCAAATACTATTGGTCTATTTGGTTCATCCTTTTTTTTGTAATGAGTAAAACCAAACAAAGCAATAGGCTTATCATTTTCGTCTCTCAATTGAACTGTGCCTACTTCAGTTGCGAGTTCAATACGTTTTCCGCTTATGGTTACCGTTTGTGTAGATGTGAAAATCTCACCTTTAGGAATTTCTTTTTTTTCGGGTTTCTTCTCTTGTGCAATGGATACTAAATTGATAAGAATGAAAAGATAAATTAATATTTGATTGTTCATTTAGATAAGTTTATTTTCTGGTAATTATTGCTCATAACTTAAGGATAAACACTATTATGTTTATATCCATAATGTATATTCCTTTAAATATAAAGAAAATTCTTATAAGTATTAATAAAGCTTTAATTCAATTACTAGAACCAAAGTATGAAGTGACAGATTCATGACACCATTTTAGCATTTATCTGCTATAATCTGCAAACAAAAATGGATTTACAGTGAAGTAAATCACTTAAATTTTCCTCAGATCCTAAAACGAGTTCAGCTTGACAAATATTTTAAAATGTCTACGAGTTACTAACGGGTTAGCTCTGAGATAAATTCTATGGAGTAGATTAACGCTTTAAAATGTTTTAACCTTAAGATCTGGCTAAAATTTACTGTAAATGAAGCTTTAAATTGAGGTGCGTGGGATTTTTTGTTTTATTAATGCTTAGATTCCACGAATGTTTTTCCAAACCATTCCTGTTTGCTATTGGGGCCTGACTTTTCCTCACAAGCCTTCAATAGTTCTTGAGTATCATAAATAACTCCTTTTTTAATCACGGTGTGCACAATACGTGTATTGTAAATATTTTCCAGAGGGTTCCCTTTAATAATCATTAGATCTCCAAATTTTCCAACTTCAATACTTCCAAAATTGTCACTCAGTCCCATAGCGGAGGCACTGTTCAGGCTTGCTATCTTTATTACTTCATGGTTTGGTATGTCAATTTCTACCATCATTGCCATTTATCGATGTGTATTGAAACCCGGAGCTTGGAAAACCCCTATACCATCTAGTATGAGTGGACCATCTGTTCCCATGGAAATCAGTCCACCTTTATCATAAAATCGTTTGAGTATGATTTTACTTTTTTCATAGAAATTGGCTGGTGGGTTCCATTTATTAGTGTTATTTGTGACAATTGATTGTGAAAAAGGGGTCCAGGACTTCCTCTCATCTACCCCATTTTTCAGCCATTTGTCCTTGCTTTGGTTAAACCCTCCGATTACGGTCAAAGTAGCGTTGAAATAAACGTTATGATCAATAAAAACGTCTATTGCCCTGTCGATTGCAGGGTCTGTTAAATCAAGTTTGGAAGTTTTGGCATAACCATTTTTTACTCCTTTTAAGGCGGCACTACCTATATAATGTTCAATTCGATCAATCCCCAATGGAATAGCTGTTGCAGAGCTTACTTCCGGACGTATGACGGCACCATTATTAATTACAGAAGTTGTTTTGCACTTTAGAAAAACGTTTAAATAAAAAAGGGAATCCATTGAGTAAGATTCCCATTTTATCAACACTTTTCTTATTTTTAGTAATTATTCTGATGCACTACCAGGTATAATAATTAATTCTCCTTCGTTTATAAAGAAATCGGTATAAAAAGGATCCTCTCCGTCATTATCGGTAGTTCCTGGATGAACATAGGCATTGGTCTTAGCCCATCCGGATGCACCTTTAAAACGGCCAGTACCTCCAATAAATAATATATCGTCATTAAAATATAGTTGATACTTAGGATTATCTCCTGTATATGGCCATATCTGGCCTGACTCAATTATGCAGTGCAATTCGTCGCCATTGGCAGCTACAAATTTACCGGTTTCAATAAATGAATAGTTTACAGGAAAGATAACTTCGGGAGTGGGTGCTGAACAAAATCTCATGAAGAGTTCCTGTAGCTTCCCGAGGTGGGTCATCTCACCTTTTCCCTTCATGACCATGGTTTCACTAAAACCAACGTCACATGGTTGGGAACCGGGAGCCTCTGCTCGCCACACTGTAAAGGTAGCTTTTAAAGGCAAACTTTTTTCAATTCTGGATTTTGAGGCCATATTGTCTAATTCAAGTAAGCTTTGTTCTGATTGAAACGCATCTGTTGAATCATCACAGGCTGTAAAAAGCAAAAGACTTAAAAGGACCAAACTCAATAATTTTATAGTTTTCATAATGACATGTTTTTATAAGGTATTACAATACATTTATTTCTATAAAGTTGGATAAAAAATGTACATTACATAAAGAAACTATGTTGTAAAAAACTTAAATTTTTTTAAAAATTATGTTGTATGATGAAACTATGTTGCAGAACAGATAAAAGGCCTTTTTCTCGAGAAGATAAAGACCAATTTATGGTAAGGAAGCCGGAGTATAGGGCAGATTCATTTTTTTCATTAAGGCAATAAAACGTGGGTGTGTTTCCAAATTATTAGGAGAATACCAATAGGAGACATCTGGTAAACGTCTTCCACTATTATATAGTTCTTCAAGCTCATGTATCGCTTTTTCATTCTCACCCAAAAACACCAAACCTTTGGTTTTAAAATACTTGTCGGGGATATTTTTTACACACCATTTCATTAACCCTCTTCTTCCGGAGATTTTAAAAATGTTTTCCAAAACCTTATCAGTCGTATTGTTTTTTATTACAGTTCTGAGCTTTTTTAAATTTTCTAAGGCTAGTTCGTCATTTTTGAGCATATAATGCCCAAAAAACTGGTATAGCGGTGGTCGTATGTGGTCCATATTCAAATCGCCAGCCATTTTTGATTCGTCTATCGCTTCGTGAAATTGCCCTCTATTTAAATAAAGTTTGGCACTTACCTCTCTTACTATATAAGATAATGGATCAAGTTCCAGTGCTACATTTATATGAAATCTTGCTTCTTCATGTTTGCCAATGCTACTAAGGTATTCTGAATATCTATGATGTAGCGTAGAATTGTTGGTTCCCACTTCGAAAGCCCTGACAAATACTTGGTTAGCTTTTTCCCATTCCCAGTCTATATAGAAGTAAAGGGAGGCCAATACGGTATGAGCCTCTACTAGATTAGGATCCAAATCTAAAGCTTTTAAAGCGTAGTATTCCGCCTTTAATCTGTTTTCTCCGATCTCCTCACGACTTTGAGATACCCAAATTTTTAAGAAATAAGTATCTCCCAAACTTGCATAAGCCAAAGCGTAATTCGGGTCTTTATCAATAGCTTTGTTAAAATACGCTATGGCAGTGGCATAATCCTTATTTTGTCTTTTTCCCCAATAAAATCTACCTAATTGATACCATTTATAGGCTTCAATATTTTCAGTTAGATTCTTTTTTATCTTTGAAGTTTGTTGTTCTGAAAGAGTTGTGTCCAAGTCTAAAGCTATTTGGATAGCTATTTCGCTTTGTATGTCAAAAATATCAGATAGCTCTCTGTCAAAACTCTTAATCCAGACATGATTATCACTAGTAGCATCGATGAGCTGTACCGTTATCCTGGCTTTATTCTCATACTTCTGAATACTTCCTTCTAGAATGTAGGATACACCCAATTCGGATGCTATTGTAGGGATGGTTTTTGTCGTGTTATGTTTGTAAATTTCTGATGAGGTGCGTGAAATAACTTTGAATTCTTCTAAGGTGGCTAACCTATTCAAAAGGCCTTCAACCAGCCCATCTGCAAAAAACTGATTTTCTTCATCACCGCTAATGTTTTTAAACGGTAATACAGCAATAGATTTATCATTTGGAGATAACATGTTATTTTTTGCAAAAAGGTTAATTAGTAAATAACCGGTAAAAAAGGAAATAACAATAAGCGCAATAAACTTATAAGTTGTTTTAGTTTGATTTTTAAAATTGAAAAGCCTTCTCTTTTCCTCTGTTTGTTTCAAGGATTCTTTGTTAATATGTTTTTTTGCTTCACTAGCGGGATACCCGTAATATTCGTGAAAACATTTGTGGAAATAAGAGGTACTTCCAAAACCTACTTGATATGCTATTTCAGATATTGAATATGTATCTTGCTGAAGTAATTTGTGAGCTTCTTGAAGTCTGACCTCTCTAATGAACTGGCTTATGGATTGTGATTTTAACTTCTTTAATTTTCTATGCAGATGAGAACGACTCAGTCCTATTATTTTTGATAAATCCTCAACGCCAAATTGTTCATTTTGAAGGTTTTCAAGAATTGTAGTCTTTAATTTCGATATTAATTTATCGTCCTGTATCATTCGTTCTAACTAACAGTAATAAGAATCGGTATAGAGAAGGGGAATTACTGTATTAAAATTAACACACATGAAGAAAATATCCAATATTATTCGATACAACTTGACATAATAAGGACAAGCAGATTAACTATAGGATTCCATTTATATAAAGGTAATAACTATTATAGAGTAGGTTGCATGCTATTTAAAACAGTATTAAGATTCTAATTCTCGGTATTTGAAGGCCTTTTTCCCTAACAGATTTATAGATAACTTTCAACTCAAAAGTAGTAGGGAGGGGTTTTTACAATGGAATTTAAAGAAGTAACCGCTTCTTTGAAATGAGTCGCAGAAATCTGTCAATAAATAGTATTAAATTTCTCAAAGATATTAAGTACCTGACTCTTCTGTTGACAGATTCATGACACTAATACGGAGTCCGTTTCAATTATCTGTAATGAAAAAGGGAATCACATTTTACAATTCCCTTTAAGTTTTATAAGATACTTGAAAAAGATCAGGACAACGATCGTTGAACTAAAGAACCTCAACAAAAAGGCCTTCGTCCTTTTTAACAACCTTGGCTACTTTTTTGCCGGTCAGGCCTTTAATGGTTTTGTCCCACTTTTTATTGCTTAAACCCGACAGACCTTTGAGAGTGCCCAATTCTATAGGGGAACTCGATTTTAGGAGCTTGAATACCGCCTTTTCATCCTCGCTGAGGTCCACCTGTTTCCGCTCGGGTTTCATTTGCGGGAAAAACAAGACTTCCTGTATGGATTGGTTATTGGTTAAAAACATAATCAATCGATCCATCCCAATACCCATACCCGAGGTTGGGGGCATACCATACTCCAAAGCCCGCAAAAAGTCATAGTCAATGGTGGCTGTCGCTTCATCATCCCCTTTTTGGGCCAATTCCATTTGGTGTTCAAAGCGCTGGCGTTGGTCAATGGGATCGTTTAATTCGGAATAGGCGTTGGCAACTTCCTTACCGCAAATCATCAATTCAAAGCGTTCTGTTAATTCCGAATTCGTACGGTGTTCCTTGCATAAGGGACTCATTTCCTTTGGGTAGTCGGTAATAAAGGTGGGCTGTATGTAATGGCTTTCACATTTTTCACCAAAGATCTCATCTATTAACTTTCCTTTGCCCATAGTGTCGTCGACTTCGATGCCCATATCTTTGGCGGCTTGCCTTATTTCAGCTTCACTTTTGCCGATAATATCAAATCCGGTAAAGGCCTTTATGGAATCGGCCATGGTTACTCTGGTATAGGGCGCCTTAAAATCGATATCGTGCTTACCAAAAGTTACTTTGGTAGTGCCGTTAACCGCCAGGGCACAATGCTCCAATAAACGTTCACAAAAACCCATCATCCAGTTGTAATCTTTGTAGGCCACATAGATTTCCATAGCTGTAAACTCGGGGTTATGGGTACGATCCATTCCCTCGTTACGGAAGTTTTTGGAGAACTCGTAAACCCCATCAAATCCCCCCACGATTAAACGCTTCAAGTACAATTCGTTAGCGATTCGCAGGTAGAGGGGGATATCCAACGCATTATGGTGGGTTACAAACGGTCGTGCGGCCGCTCCACCCGCTATAGGCTGCAATACGGGAGTTTCTACTTCAAAATAACCGGCATCATTAAAAAATTGACGCATGGCATTGAACAATTTGGTACGCTTTACAAAAATGGTTTTAACATGGGGATTGACCACCAAATCAGCATACCGCTGGCGGTAGCGTAATTCTGGATCATCAAATTTATCGTGAAGGTTTCCTTCCGCGTCCAGTTTTGGTAAGGGCAGGGGTTTTAGGGCCTTACTCAATATGGTAAAGTCTTTAACCATAACCGTCTTTTCACCAACTTTAGTGGTAAACAATTCGCCTTCTATTCCTATGAAATCTCCTATATCTAAGAGTCTCTTGTAAATGGTATTGTATTTCGTCTTATCGTCACCGGAACAAATCTCATCTCTGTTAAAATACAACTGGATACGTCCTTCGGCATCCTGTAGTTCTGCAAAACTGGCATTCCCCTGTATGCGTCGGGACATTAACCGCCCTGCAATAATCACTTTATGCCCTGCTTTAAAATTGGATTTTATCGATTTTGAAGTGTCCTTTACAGGGTATACATCTGCCGGGTATGGATTAATACCCATTTCGCGTAATTTTGTTAATTTATCTCTCCTAACAAGTTCTTGCTCTGATAATTGCGACATGCTTTTAAAACGTTGTAAAATTATTGGCGCAAAGATAAACATTTGAATTACGATTTGTGATTTAAGGCTAATGATTTTTAATGAGCCTGTAACAAATGGAAGTTATTAGCGTCATATGGGTGTCCTAATTAAACCTAAAATGGCATGAGTTTTTGGAGAGTTCTACTATCGATTATTTGTCCGCCCCTAGCAGTCCTGGATAAGGGTTGCGGATCTATATTTATTGTCTTTTTACTTTGGCTTTGCGGTTGGGTACCGGGGGTTATTGCAGCGCTGGTTATTTTAAACAATCCAAAGCGTTAAAACACAACCCCTCTTTTTATTCTAAATGCAAGTGTAAAGGCATATCGCTATCAATTCTGCAGGCATTTTTTTAATCCTTAATCGGTATTATCATTAAGGTTTGGTGATTATGTAAATGAAAAATTTCACGTACTTTTGCAGCCTATGAATAAACAAGTCATTCTGCAGGATTTAGGGTTTAAGGATTACAAACAAACTTGGGATTACCAGGAGGAATTGTTTAGGGGTATTGTGGATACCAAGATTAAAAACCGACACGAGGAAACGTCCTTAAAAACCAACAATTACTTTTTGTTTGTAGAGCATCCTCATGTGTATACCTTAGGCAAGAGTGGTGATTTTTCAAATCTACTTTTAAATGAAGCCCAACTCACCGAAAAGGGGGCTGCCTTTTATAAAATAAATCGTGGTGGGGATATCACCTATCATGGACCCGGACAAATTGTAGGCTATCCTATTTTAGACCTTGAAAATTTCTTTACTGATATTCATAAATACCTTCGTTTACTAGAGGAAATGATCATATTAACTTTAAGCGAATTCGGTATTGAGGCCTCAAGGAGTAAAGGGGAAACGGGGGTATGGCTTGATGTGGGGACACCTTTTGCACGCAAAATTTGTGCTATGGGAGTGCGTGCAAGCCGATGGGTAACCATGCATGGTTTTGCCCTTAATGTGAACGCCGATTTGGGTTATTTTGATAATATTATTCCTTGTGGAATACGCGGGAAGTCGGTCACCTCCCTGAATGTTGAACTGGGCTTGGAAAACGTCGATCTCGAAGAGGTTAAGGAAAAATTACTAAAGCATTTTACAGCACTTTTTGAAGCAGAATGGGCAAAGGAATAGGCTATTATTTCCTATATAGAAAGTAATTATTAACCAGTTCGATATATTTTTTTTTGGCTTCCTTTGGACTTATTTTTTGCACCTGAAACAGGGCATTGGTTTTAAAAGCATTAATAATGGGTTTCTTACTGCTGGGTTTACTATAATTGTTTGTCGCTTTTTTATAATAAGCATAAAGCTTTAATAGCGTATCAGCGGGAAAGGGCCCTGTGTATGCGTTGACACGCTGTACAGCTTCTTCAAATGCTATGTCTAGATCGGTTTTAGTCATGGATTGTTGCTATAACACTTTCACCACCTTTAACTTTTTGGCCTAGGCCTACTTTAATTGTTGCATTTAAGGGCAACAGCACGTCTACCCTTGAACCAAATTTAATAAATCCGGAATCTTCACCTTGAATCACCTTATGGTTTTCTTTGGCATAATTTACAATACGTTTAGCCAGCGCACCGGCAATTTGACGATACAAAACTTTGCCGAACGCTTGATTTTCCAATACTACAGTAGTCCGTTCGTTTTCTTCACTCGCTTTAGGATGCCATGCAACGCGGTACTTACCGGGATGGTATTTGCTGAAAATAACCTGACCACTGGCAGGATATCGCGTAACATGAACATTTATGGGAGACATAAATATACTTATCTGTAAACGACTGTCTTTAAAATATTCTTTTTCAAATACTTCTTCGATAACCACAACCTTACCATCAACAGGCGATACAACAGTTCCGTCGTTAACTTGAGCTTTACGCTTGGGATTTCTAAAAAATTGTAAAATGATGATTAAAAAAAGAAGAAGCGATAGCGTTATAGTTAATCGCAACCATGGTATATTAACAAAATAATCCGTCAATAGCACCCCTGCTGCAACGACTATGAAAGTGATGATAATGATCTGATGCCCTTCCTTATGAAACATACTTTAATATTCTTAGGAATAAATATATAAAGGGTGCCGCAAAAATAATACTGTCCAATCGGTCCAGTAATCCACCATGGCCTGGCATGATAATGCCGCTGTCCTTTACTTGTGCCTGTCGTTTAAATTTGGATTCTACTAAATCGCCTAACGTCCCAAATACACTTACAATTATGGCTATAATGAGCCAGCTTGTAAAACCTAAGGACAGGGTAAAGGTAGTAATAAAATAGCTTGCAATACATGAAAAAAACAGACCTCCTAGAAATCCTTCAACAGTTTTTTTAGGAGATATTTTTTCAAAGAGTTTTTGTTTACCAAAATTTTTGCCAATTAAGTAGGCAAAGGAATCGTTAACCCAAACCAAAATAAAGGTGCCCAATAAAATGGTTGGGTTATAGGTTGGATAATAATTGGTAATTAAAACCAGAAAAACAAATCCGCTGGATAAATAAAACGTTGTAAGAATAAATCTTTTCGTGCTAAATAGGGGAATGATTTTTTCTGAAAACAGATCCTTAATTAAAAACAATTGAACAAAAATAGTCAATACCATTAAAATTTGCGTGGCTTCGTCAAGACCCCCATTGGATTGCAAAACTTCTTGCCAATACCCAAAAATACCATAAAGGATGATAAAAATGAAAAATGGAATTTTACTTTTAAGCTGAATGAGCTTTTTAAATTCCATAAGACATATGATACCGAAAACAAAAAAAAGGATCAGTAAGGCCTGTTCTGAATACAAACACGATATTAATAGGATAATATAAATTATGCCGGACAATCCCCGAATAATAAATTCCTTCATTCTACAAGTCTTCTAGAAGTAACAGGTATAAATTCTTTGCACTACTACCATAACTCAAAAAGTCTTTTTCATCGGCAGATTTAAAATGTTTAATGGTCGTAATATTGGTTGGTATTTTTTGTCTGCTTTTAGTTTTTATAACGCGAAGCCCTTCTCCAATACTTTCAACAATTTGACTTGTGGTTGCGAAAACCACAAAATTAAAGGGTAATTCGGGTAACTTTTTTTCAAAAATCTGCTTGGATGAGATGAGTAAAGAACCGTCGTTGGCAATGAGGTTTTCACAAGTGGTTAAGAAAAAGGTCGCTTCACTAATTTTACGTGTTGCTATTAAATGGGAGTCTTTAAATTTAGTTTGCAATCGCTCATCCAAAATCAATACTTTTTTTTCTTCCCATTGATTTTCAGTTATGATATTTTGCAAGTTTTGAAAAATTTCGTCTAAGTTTTCACAATACAAAAATTTGCCGCCATTAGATTTAAAGTTTATGGTAAACCTTTCGTCTATGGGCAACTTGATTTCCGGCATGTATTTACTTCTTTCGTTCGATTTTAATTCCTCATCTTTATCTTTAGATTTAAAACCAAAAATTTTTCTAAAAAGACTCATTTAGATAGTGCTATTACTCAATTACATCTTGGGGCTTATCAAATATAAAAAATCTTAAACTAACCATAGGGTTAATTTAAGATTTTTACTGCTAGCTCAGAAAATAAAGCGAATTCGATCTATTTTTCCTCAGGGTTTCCCTCTTCCTTTTCAAAAGCGCGTTTGCCAAATATTTTTTCCAGGTTGTCCTTAAATATGACTTCTTTATCAAGCAAGACCTCTGCCAGCTGTGTTAATTTATCTTTATTTTCTTCTAATATTTTGATTGCACGTTGATACTGTTTTTCTATGATACTTGATATTTCCTTATCTATTAATTCTGCTGTTTGCTCACTGTAAGGTTTTGTGAAGCCGTAGTCTCCTTGTCCTGATGAATCATAGTAAGTCAGGTTACCTATCTTATCACTTAAGCCATATATGGTGACCATGGCTCTGGCTTGTTTGGTTACTTTTTCCAGGTCACTAAGTGCCCCTGTTGAAATTTCATTGAAAATGACTTTCTCGGCAGCCCGACCACCCAAGGCAGCACACATTTCGTCCAGCATTTGTTCGGGTCGAACAATCAAGCGTTCTTCGGGTAAATACCAGGCTGCACCCAGGGAGCGCCCTCGAGGGACGATGGTAACTTTAACCAGTGGTGCCGCATGCTCTAACATCCAACTCACCGTCGCATGTCCGGCTTCGTGATAGGCAACGGCCTTTTTCTCATTAGGGGTAATAATTTTATTTTTCTTTTCTAAACCACCAATTATTCTATCCACAGCATCCAAAAAGTCCTGCTTATCAACGGCCTTTTTTCCATTTCTTGCAGCTATTAACGCGGCTTCATTACAAACATTGGCAATATCTGCACCCGAGAACCCTGGTGTTTGCTTGGCTAAGAAATCGGTATCCAGATCCTTAGATTTTTTAAGTGGCCTTAAATGCACTTCAAAAATTTCTTTTCGCTCTCGCAAATCCGGTAAATCAACAAAAATTTGTCTGTCGAATCGTCCGGCACGCATCAAGGCTTTGTCTAAAATATCGGCTCTGTTGGTCGCTGCTATAACAATAACATTGGCATTGGTACCAAAGCCATCCATTTCTGTCAATAACTGATTCAGGGTATTTTCACGTTCGTCGTTACTTCCGGAGATGGCATTTTTACCTCTTGCCCGACCAATGGCATCAATTTCGTCTATAAAAATAATGGATGGTGATTTTTCTTTCGCCTGTTTAAACAGATCGCGAACCCGTGATGCACCGACACCCACAAACATTTCCACAAAGTCAGATCCCGACAGTGAAAAGAAAGGTACTTTCGCTTCACCCGCTACGGCACGTGCCAACAAGGTTTTTCCTGTTCCCGGAGGACCGACCAATAGTGCGCCCTTCGGAATTTTACCTCCTAAAGTGGTATATTTTTCAGGATATTTTAGAAAATCTACAATCTCCTGAACCTCTTCCTTAGCACCTTCTAAACCGGCTACATCTTTAAATGTTGTTTTGACTTCGGTATTTTGGTCGAACAATTTCGCCTTGGATTTTCCAATATTGAATATCTGTCCGCCAGCACCTCCACCGGCACCCCCCGACATACGGCGCATAATAAAGATCCAAACCGCAATTAATAAGATGAAAGGGAGGATACTCATCAGTAGATTTCCCCATTCATTGGTTTCCGTATCAAATTTTACAACCGGCTTGGTGGTTAAGTCTTCGGTAATTTCATTTAGTTCATTTTCAAAATTTTGAAGGTCACCAAATTCAAATTTATAATTGGGAAGCCTTGTTGCCGAGGGAATAAATGATTGCGGCTTTGATTTTTTGTGAATTTCCTTTTCCTGAGCTTGCTTGGTTAAATAAACCTTGGCAACCCGTGTGTTTTTTATAATATCTACCCTTTCAACGTCACCATCTTTCAAATATTTAAAAAAATCGGCAGGAGTTGTACTGTTGCCATCTTGATAAGCACTGCCACTGAATAGCTGGAATCCCAGGAAAATAGCTATAATGACGCCATAAATCCAGTATGGACTTAATTTTGGCTTTTTGTCTTTTGAATTTTTATTGTTGTTTGCCATGTTTTAGTAACTCGTTTCTATAACTGTTGTTTTTGCATCTCCCCAAAGGCTTTCTATATCGTAATACGCCCTAATGTGTTTTTGGAAAACATGTACAACAACATTCACGTAATCGATGAGCACCCATTCAGCATTATCTAAACCTTCAGTGTGCCAAGGATTATCCTTTAGTTCCTTACTAACTTTTTTTTGTATTGAATTTACAATAGCGGTCACTTGCGTGTTGGAAGTTCCTTCACATATTATAAAATAATCACAAACCGTATTTTCAATATCCCTTAAATCTAAAATACTTATTTCTTTGCCTTTAACATCTTCAATCCCGCTTATTATAACCGATATTAATTGGTCTGGACTTATTTTTTCTTTCGCCATTAATTTTTTTTAATTTGTGCAAAGTTATTATTTTTTTAGTTCTTTATACTTTAAAATAATCATAAGATTGTAAAGCTTAAAAACCACTTGCACATGCGTATAATCAAACTTGATGCCATCGATTCCACGAATTCATTTTTAAAAAAAATGATTTACCGTGAAGTTGTTGAAGATTATACCGTTGTTGTTGCCCAATATCAAACACACGGGCGAGGACAAATGGGAACTTCGTGGTCTTCCGATAGGGGTAAAAACCTATTGTTTAGCTTGTTTAAGGATTTGAGTGTGCATGTGGTTGAATTTCCATTTTATATCAGTATGGCCATTTCACTGGCTATTTTAAGGGCGCTGCAATTCCTTCAAATACCCGATTTAAGCATAAAATGGCCTAACGACATTTTGTCAGCCGACAAGAAGGTTTGTGGCATTTTAATTGAAAATGTCATAAAAGACAGGTTATACTCTACAATTATTGGGATAGGTGTTAATGTTAACCAGATTAAATTTGATCATCTTCCCCAAGCCTCATCTTTAAAAAACATTACAGGTGTTCATTACGATTTGGATGAGGTCTTACACCATATCATGACTTTTACTAAAGTGTACTCTCAACTTTTACAGGATGCGCAATACGACGCGGTCAAAGAAGAATATGAATCGTATTTGTTTCGAAAAGATAAGCCGTCAACCTTTAGAATGGACAATGGGACCTTGTTTTCCGGGTTTCTAAAGGGAGTTACCAAATATGGCAAACTCATGGTGGCTATCGACGATGGTGTTGTTAAAAAATATGATTTAAAGGAAATTACCTTAATGTATTAAGGACTTCCATGGTCTTCCCGCCAATGTATAACAGCGTTCTGCCAGCCTTTAGGCTGAGATGGCATTTGGAATTTTAGTCACAAGGGTTTCTATAAACTTGGTTATGGGACCTTTTATCATCATGGCCATCATGGGGTTAAAATCGCCATTAAACTTTAATTGAACTTCGCTCGTGGTGGCATCAATTTCATTGATTTCCCCGGTAAGTGAAAAATCTATTTTACCTCCGGCAGCCCCCAAAACTATGGTGTTGGGAGGATTGACCTCTTTCTTTTTTAAAATGATTTCCGGCATACCTTTTAAGGCAAACAAAAATTTATCCTCTTCCAGGATTTCAAATTTGCTTATGTTCTCCGGCATTAAATCTTCAAAGTTTTTGAGATTGGATAAAAAATTAAAAACGTCGGTTGCCGACTTGTTAACCGTTATATTGGGGGATTCTAAATTCATAGTGTTCTTCTTGTTATTCTGGTTAATGGTCCAGCGCAATCATAATAGCGATAAGACTGTGACTATGATCAGCATTAGCTGGGACGCCACGCACCGGGATTGGAATTCCACTCTGATAAGGTTTTCAGCTCTTTTTCTGAAATGTAATTCGTATCCACGGCCTGTTCTAATAAACTGTCGTAATTCCCTAAAGTCTGCAGCTTCACATCGGCTTTAGCAAAATTTTCGGTCGCCACCTCAAAACCATAGGTAAAAATAGCAACCATACCTTTTACGATAACTCCGGCATCCCTTAAGGCCTTAACCGCGTTTAAACTGCTTTTTCCCGTACTGATCAAATCTTCAACGACCACCACTTTTTGACCCCTTTCTATAAACCCTTCAATTTGATTTTTTCTACCATGTCCTTTGGCATCCGGTCTAACATAAATAAAGGGCAATCCCAAATACTCCGCCACCAGAATTCCTATGCCAATGGCTCCTGTGGCCACACCTGCAATGGCATCGGGTTTCCCATATTGTTTTTCAATTTGTTTTCCCATGGCCTCGCGGATATAATTGCGGATAGGTGGAAAGGACAAAACAATGCGGTTATCACAATAAATTGGGGATTTCCATCCGGACGCCCATGTAAAAGGTTTTTTGGGACTCAGTTTTATGGCATTGACCTGTAATAAGACCTCTGCCGTTTTTCTTGCGGTGTGTTTATTGAAAATCATAAAGGCAAAATTAAACATTAATTTAATTTTATGTTTATCTGATACTCGAATTAAAATATTTTTTTTAACAATGTTTAATTTGTGTTGAAAAATGATATTTTTACCAAAACCTAACCGAAGACATTTATAATGTATCAAGTTTTTGTTGGAGATAAACCTATCGTTTTAACAGATAAAGTGGTATTGGAGCGTGGATTTAAAAACTATTTGTTGGACAGTGTCCATATAGGAAAGGTAATAAAAGAACTTAATAAAACGGAAATAAAGGAAGTTCACCTGATCCATCATAAAAAAGAAAAATTACTTAAAAAGTTTTTGAAAAAATTACCAAATGTTATTGCCGGTGGTGGTAAGGTCTATCATGATAATGGTAAGATATTGTTTATTTACCGTAATGATAAATGGGATTTGCCCAAAGGTAAGATAGAGGGCAATGAAAGTATAGAACGTACCGCATTGCGTGAAGTCGCCGAAGAAACCGGAGTAGGCGGATTAGAGATTGTAAAGCCGCTTGAAACGACGTATCATATCTTTAAAAGGAACGGCCGGTACAAAATAAAGATTACCTATTGGTTTGAAATGAAGACCAGCTTTTCTGGTCATTTGGTGGCCCAGGAAAATGAGGGTATTACCAGGGTGGAGTGGTTAAATCATGCACAAATCAATGATGCGATGAATAACTCCTATGCCAATATTAAACTGTTAGTTTAGGGGATTACGATGCGGTAAATGGGATACTCCATATGCTCTTTTTCATAATGTTCGCTTTGTTTGTGTAACCAATCGAGTTGGGCATACCCCTGCTCTGAAAATGATTTGTCATGTAATTTTTTTTCTTCAAATGCCCTTTTCAGTGCACCGTTATGGTTCAATAACGCTAAGGCTTTGTCTTCCCAGACATATGGCGAAAAATGTTCTTTCTGTTGTAAAATAGTATCAAAGAAATTCCAGTTGAAAAAAGAATCGGGAGCCATGGGTTCTAAAGTTTCCATAATATATCTTATTCCCGGTTGATTCGTGTGAACTATAACGTCGCCTGTTCTAAAGGATTGTACCCTTGAACTTGGTATTGTACTGGTATTAAAATGGAGATAATGCCCCTCAAATGGCGTAAGTACAGTTTCAAAATCTTTGATTTTGTAGGCTTCAATTGGCATGACGGTATCTTGTTCTAAGATTGTCATCTCAATCTGGTTCAGTTTTAAAAGGTTTATAACCTTTTGCCAGGCTTGAGGTATGACATAAGCTGAAGGAATAGGTATTTCTAACCTTGGGGCATAGTAGTTTTGATAGGATATGGTTTTTATGTAGGGGCGTTCCCGATGGTATTTGAGTCGTGTCTGTCCTGTAACAGCACTTTTAATTCGTTCGGCTTCATACCCTTTAAAGTTAAGAGGGGTAGTTGTTGCGGTATCAAGTTCCCAATCTAAAGGATAGGCATTCCCTTTTTTAAAGTTTTGGAGGGCCTGTTTTCGTAATGCTGATATCGTTTGGCCCTCTTCCTCGGTGATTTCAATCATACTTTTAATTAGCTCGTATGTACCTGTAACACGTTGTTTATAGGGCTTTAGCATGTGGGTCTCCACCATCATTCCCAAGGTGTTGAATAGGGTGGTATACCCTGTGGAATAGCGAGGATAATCTAAAAATTGTGAAAAACCCTTATCGGGAGATTCATTAAAAACATTGACATAGGGTGTAATATCCCACTGTTTTTTAATGAGCTTTTCTACTAGTTTGGGCATGATTCTAGTATGCATATAATGGCCTAATTCGCCACCAATTTTATTGTGCTGTGTAAATAAATGGGTAAGCGTGTATTGATAATCGGCACCATTGCTAACATGGGTATCAATAAACACATCGGGCTTTATTAAATGGTAGAGTTCGGTAAAGGCTTGTGCGTTTTTGGTATCACACTTTATAAAATCACGATTCAAATCATAGTGTCTTGCATTGCCCCTAAAACCATAGGCTTTTGGACCGTTTTGATTGGTACGAGAGGTAGAATTTCGGTTCAAGCTGCCACCGACATTATAAATTGGGATGGTAACGACAACGGTGTGTTTGGGTATTGAGATTTTGCCTTGAACAAAGTCGCGAAATAACATCATGGTAGCATCGATACCATCTGATTCTCCAGGATGAATTCCATTATTAATTAGAAGTAACCTCTTATGGGTTCGAATATTAGAAAAGTTAAAATCCATATCTCCGTTTAAGGTGACAAAATGCAGAGGCTCACCGGAATCGGTTTCCCCAATACTGTCAATTGAAATTTCGGGATAGGCCTTGGCTAAATTTTTATAGAAAGTAATCGCTTCCCGGTAAGTCGCAGTCTCTAAGCCATCAGAACGTTCGAATTGGGTTTCGAAAAGCCGGGATTGTGCGGATAGCATGCAAAATGAGGCCAGAGCGAGGAAACTTGTTGTTGCGGTTTGAGTAAAACCAAATCGGGTTTTGAACATTATAAATTTGTTTTCATGGGTTTAAAATTTACTTCTGTGGGATTTTGTTGAAATTTATAAAAAATGTTTTAACTTTAATCCATTGTAATTTGCTATCGGGGATAACCGTAATTTGGCACAATGAATTTATAATTCTCTCAATAATATTGATACCATGGAGAGTTATAGATTATCCTTTGGCGAAATTAAGGTGTTTCATTCAAACATGGCTGAAGTCATTGTTGATGAGGATGTGCTTATCGATGAAGTCATGATGGACGAATATCATGATTTTTTGCGTAATACCTTAGAACCTCCTTTTTCTTTATTAATCAATAAAAAGCACGCCTACAGTTATACTTTTGAAGCCCAAAAGCATATCGGTAATCTAAAAGAAATTAAATCCATTGCTATTGTAATACGCACCCCTGGCGCCGAAATGGCTGTTAACACATTAATTAGTATCAATGAAAATGAAAGGTCCAGGATCAAAGTGTTTACCGCTAAGGAGGAGGCATTGGATTGGCTATATTCACAGCAGCGTATTCAAACGATTTAGTTGATCTGTTGCAAATTACGTTAGCTTAAGGTTTGTGCTTCTATATATTAACCTTAAATTTGCCGCTTTTTAAATCTACCATTATGACAGAATTCATTAGAAAACGCGCGGCCAATGCGAAAGACGATATTTTAAGTGGAGTGACGGTGGCCTTGGCTCTCGTTCCTGAAGCAGTGGCATTTGCCTTTGTCGCTGGTGTAGATCCATTGGTTGGTTTGTATGCGGCATTTATGGTAGGATTGGTGACTTCTGTATTTGGGGGTCGTCCCGGCATGATTAGCGGTGCTACCGGTGCTTTGGCTGTGGTTATGGTAAGTCTTGTGGCAGAGGGTAATACCATGGGAGCAGATGGTGAAAACCTCGGTCTATATTATTTGTTTATAACCGTTATTGTGATGGGAATCATCCAAATGTTGGCGGGCATCCTGAAGCTTGGTAAGTTTGTGAGATTAATACCCCATCCCGTCATGATGGGTTTTGTAAACGGACTGGCCATTGTTATATTTTTATCCCAGTTAGGCATGTTTAAAGATGCCAGCGGCAACTGGTTTCAGGCAAGTCAATTATGGGTTATGGTGGCATTGGTTGCCCTTACCATGGGCATTATGTATGGGTTACCCAAATTAACCAAAAAATTACCGGAGGCCTTAATCGGTATTTTGGTAGTATCGGCTATTGTGATATTTGGAAAGCTCGATGTTCCTACTGTAGGAAGTTTTATAAGGGACGGCGGGGGAGAAGGTCTGAGAGGCGGATTACCACAGTTCCAGCTTGATATGTTCAATAAAGTACCACTCAATTGGCAAACCTTTACGTTTATTGCACCTTATGCCTTAATATTGGCCGCCATTGGATTGATAGAGTCTTTAATGACGCTCAACTTAATTGACGAACTCACCGAAACCAGAGGGAATGCCAATCGGGAATGTATGGCTCAGGGAGGCGCTAACATAATAACCGGTTTTTTTGGTGGTATGGGAGGTTGTGCCATGATCGGACAATCCTTAATCAATATCAAATCGGGTGGAAGAACCAGACTTTCAGGCATTGTAGCGGCGTTACTGTTGCTGATGTTTATTCTATTTGCCGCACCTTATATTGAACAAATTCCTATTGCGGCATTGGTAGGCGTTATGTTTATGGTGGTTATAGGAACCTTTGCCTGGAGTAGTTTTAGGATTTTAAATAAGATCCCTCTGAGCGATGTTATTGTTTTGGTTGCGGTATCGTCCTTAACGGTAATTTTCGATTTGGCCATTGCCGTTATTGCCGGTGTCATTATAAGTGCTTTGGTCTTTTCCTGGGAAAATGCTAAACGTATTCGTGCCCGTAAACGCATGAAAGAAGATGGTACCAAAGTATATGAAATATGGGGTCCCTTGTTTTTTGGGTCTATTATTGCCTTTAACGAAAAGTTTGATGTTAAGAATGATCCCGATAAGGTTGAAGTCGATTTTATCGAATCCAGGGTGAGTGACCATTCTGCCATTGAAGCCATATTTAATTTGGTCCATAAATACGAAGAAGCGGGTAAGCAAATAAAGTTAACCCATTTAAGTGAGGACTGTAAAGTATTGCTCTATAAATCGAGTCCTAAATTCAGGGAAGTAATTGTTGAAGCCATCGACGATCCCCGTTACTATTTGGCCGAAGATCCGGAAGCCTTTACCAAGGGGTTGGCGGAGTATAAGTTATAGTATTCCAAAAAAAATTGAAAACGCCTGTTTTAAAAATCTATTGCACGCGAACACTGTTAGGAACCAGTTTCGTATAGTCGCCATTGTTTTTAATGACATCCCGAACAATGGAAGAAGAAATATAAGAGGTTTGTGCTGAGGTAAGTAGAAATACAGTTTCAATTGGAGCAAGATCACGGTTGGTATGCGCAATGGCTTTTTCAAATTCAAAGTCAGCGGGATTACGTAATCCACGTAAAATAAATGCGACACCAATACTTTTACAGAAGTCTACCGTGAGTCCGGTATAGGTCATCACTTTAATATGGGGTTCATCAGCAAAAGCCTTTTCAATAAAACCTTGTCGTTCCTCAAGGGAGAACATGTAGGATTTACTCGCATTGATCCCAATAGCTACAATAATTTCATCAAAAACGGTGAGGCCACGTTTTATTATATCGTAGTGTCCCAAAGTTAGCGGGTCGAAAGATCCCGGAAATAGCGCGCGTTTCATTAGCTCTCTTGATGTGCCCATCGGGGCATGTAATTATGTGGATAAATATACAATGAGTTAATCCTTTAACCAAATTTAGTTTCCCGCTTCTCAAGCTATTACGATCCAAAACCCCTCTCAACTTCGAAGTCAATGTAAAATGTCACCTTGAGGCAACTTTAAAGAGACCGTTTATAGGGGTAACCCTTTGGCGGACCCTAATACCCTAGAGCTGTAAATTTAACTAAGCAGGGCATTGTAAAGCAATGCCGTCATTTCTGTAATTTTATAAGCATCCGTATTGAAAAAACTCCTGTGAATTTTCAAAAAACTCCTGTAAATTTTGAAAAAACTCCTGTGAATTTGAATGGGCCATGGTTACGCGATCCCAAAAGGATAATCGGTTATGGCTCAAGTTGTGCCTAATCCTTTTCCCACGGACCGCTTCATACTCCTGTAAAAACACTAATTTTTTGGAAGTAATGTTTAGGGCTATCGGTATTTTTCATAGGGGTGACGGCTACGCTGTGTTACCTGCAGGTGACAGAAGCATCAAGACTGATTTTTCAGGGCTTCTTCAATGGCATTTTCGAAAAGCGCTTCAAGAGTAATCCCTGCAGCCATGGCCTGCTGGGGCAGGATGCTTTCCTTGGTTAATCCCGGTACGGTATTCACTTCCAATAGGTGAGGTTCCCCATTTTTAAAAATGTACTCACTACGGCTAAAACCGGACAACTTCAAGGTATCATAAACCAGTTTAGCAACAGCATGAACCTTATTTTCTTCAACTTTGGTTAAACGTGCAGGTGTAATTTCTTGGGATTCACCCAAGTATTTTGCTTCGTAATCGAAAAAATCGTTGTCCGAGACAATTTCGGTAATCGGCAATACTTTAGTTTCACCATGATACGTTATGACGCCAACCGAAACTTCCGTGCCATCTAAAAAAGATTCAATTATTATCTCATCATCTTCCTTAAAAGCGACGTCAATGGCGCTTTGTAAATCGGATTTACGATAAACTTTACTCACTCCATAACTACTGCCCGCTTTATTGGCTTTCACAAAGCAGGGTAAGCCCACTTTTTCGATAATACCGACCTCATCGACCGCATCACCCAAATTTAAATAATAGGAGGTTGCCGTCTTAATACCGTAGGGTTTTAACACACTCAAACAGTCGCGTTTATTAAACGTCAAGGAGGCTTGGTACATACTGCAACTGGTATGAGGTATATTTAAAAGCTGAAAATAGGCTTGTATAAAACCATCCTCACCCGGAGAACCATGAATGGCATTAAAAACGCAATCGAAGGTAACCTTTTCGCCATGAACCCTAACCGAAAAATCATGTCTATCAATAGGAAATTCATTGTCATTGTCGTCAACATAAACCCATTTGTCCTGAAAGATATGAATGCGATAAGGAGCATATTTTAAGGGGTTGAGCGTTTCAAAAACGACGTTACCGCTTTTAAGGGAAATTTGATATTCACTGGAATATCCTCCCATGATGATGGCGATGTTTTTTTTCATACCGTAAAGTTCAGTCTAAAACCGACAATAAAACGTATCTAATATAAGTTTAGCTAAAATATCATATAAATTGCAAAACAAAAAACAGTTCTGTTTTTATATCTTTGTTTGAATGTAAATCTACTTTATGAACATTATAAAATTCCTGACCAGCAAAGTCTTCGTAAAACAAATTCTATTAGCGGTTGTTGCCATTGGAGTACTCAGTTTTATGGCGCTGAAATGGCTTAAAATTTCCACCAATCACGGTGATTTTGAGACGGTGCCAAACTTAACGGGCAAATCTATTAATATGGCAGAATTAGAATTAAAAGACAATAATTTAGTCATGCAAATTCAGGATTCTTCGAATTTTAACCCGGACTATCCAAAGTTTTCGGTTATTGACCAGGATCCTAAACCGGGATCTAAGGTTAAGGAAAACAGAAAAATTTATCTCACCCTGAATCCTTCCGGATATCGAAACATCTTAGTGCCGAATTTGGAAGATAAAACCTTCCGATTGGCCAAAAGTACTTTGGAGGCTTTGGAGTTTAGAATTGGAACATTAACCTATGTGGATAATATAGGCAAGGATATTGTTATTGGTTTGAAATATCAGGGGGAACCCATAAATCCCGGAGATAAATTACCCAAGACCTCAGTTATCGATATCGTACTGGGCAATGGTAACAGGCCTTAATATGGACGATGACACCCTTCAGCTTCCGGATGATGATCAGCTTTATGAGCATTACGCTTTTAAGGTAGATAAGGGACAATCCCCGTTACGCATCGATAAATATTTAATGAATTTTGTTGAAAATGCCACGCGAAATAAAATTCAAGCCGCTGCTAAAAATGGGAGTATTGTGGTGAATGGCATTCCCGTAAAATCCAATTACAAAGTAAAGCCTGACGATCGTATTCGCGTCCTGTTTACCCATCCACCTCATGAGCATTTATTGGTTGGTGAAGATATTTCCATTGATGTGGTTTATGAGGATGAGGAGCTTTTGGTGGTTAACAAACCTGCCGGTATGGTGGTTCATCCCGGACATGGAAATTACTCGGGAACCTTAATTAATGCTTTGATTTACCGGTTTGACAACCTGCCAAACAATTCCAGTGAACGTCCTGGTTTAGTCCATAGAATTGATAAAGATACGAGCGGTCTTTTGGTGGTGGCCAAGACCGAAAGGGCCATGAATGAGTTATCCTTGCAATTTGCCGAGAAAACCAGTGAACGTGAATATCTGGCCTTGGTTTGGGGAAATGTTGAATCCGATACAGGGACCATTGAAGGTAACATTGGAAGACATCCCAAAAACAGATTACAAAACACAGTTTATATCGGAGACGAAGCAGACAAAGGCAAGCCTGCCATCACGCATTATCAAGTTTTAGAGCGTTTTGGTTATGTTACTCTGGTATCCTGTAAATTAGAAACTGGTCGCACCCACCAGATTCGAGTGCATATGAAGCATATGGGACACACCTTGTTTAATGATGAACGTTATGGTGGTGATCGGATCATAAAAGGCACAACCTTTACGAAATACAAGCAGTTTGTGGAGAATTGTTTTAAAATCCTGCCAAGACAAGCCCTTCATGCGAAAACTTTAGGATTTAAACACCCAAAATCCGGTCAATTTCTTAGGTTTGAAGCACCTCTTCCAGACGATATGCAACAGTGTATTGATAAATGGCGCGGATATGCCAGACATCAGGACAATGAATGATTTGGATTATTGTGGTTAAGCCTGAATAAGGACATCCTATTTTAATATAGAATATTTCATTGCCAACCATAGCGATATCCTTTAATTTCCTGTTATTTTTGGGTATGCTTATTAAACAAATCATATTATACACCAATAACATACAGCGGCAAAAGCAATTTTACGCGGATATTTTGGATTTTGAATTGGTTTTTAGCTCCAATGACAGGATCGATTTTAATGTGGGAAACAGCATTTTATCCTTTCAGTACAAAGCATATTTTAATGCGGCCCATGTAGCCTTTAATATTCCGTCGAATGCCATTACTCAGGCATTGGAATGGCTTCAAAAAAAGGTGGTTATTTTGCCTTATGACAAAAAATTGATTTCGAATTTTGAAAGTTGGAATGCTCAGGCCATTTATTTTTATGATGCCGATAATAATATCATGGAATTTATAGCAAGAAAGGACTTAAATGTGATTAGTGAAGATTCCTTTTCTTCAAAAAGTATCCTATCCATTAGTGAAATTGGGATGGTTACAAACCGAATAGAACCCATTTACCAATCCATTAAAGATATGAGAGACATCCCGATTTACAGTGGAAATTTGCATCGATTTTGTGCTCTGGGCAATGCGGAAGGGTTGTTTATTATCATCAATAAATCTCAAAAAAAATGGTACCCTACCCAAGAGGAAGCTCGTACTTCGGATTTTATAATTAAAGGCGATTATAACTTTTGTTTTGAAGAAGGACATATAAAAGAATTATTGTAGTTTAGTTAAAAGAGAAAATTTATGAAATTAGTATTATCACCGGCCAAATCATTGGATTTTGAAAGTCAATTACCAACAGATACCTCTTCACAGCCCCGTTTTTTAAAGCAATCCGAACGATTAAATAAAGTACTTCGGAAAAAATCGGCCAAAAGTTTGTCGAAACTTATGAGTATTTCAGATGCTTTAGGACAGTTGAATTACGAGCGCAATCAATCTTGGGAATTGCCGTTCTCCAGTGCTAATGCCAGACCGGCAATTTACGCCTTTAGTGGAGACGTTTACCGCGGATTGGATGCCTACACTATTCCTGAAGATAAAATGGAGGTATTGCAAGATAAAGTGCGTATTTTATCAGGACTTTATGGACTGTTAAGACCAAGCGATCTCATACAACCCTATCGCCTGGAAATGGGAACGAAAATGCCTGTCGGAAAATATAAAAACTTATACGACTTTTGGAAAAAAGATGTCGTTAAGGCCTTGAATGATGAACTGCATGATGGTGAATTATTTTTAAATTTGGCCAGTAATGAGTATTTCAAAGCCATAGATACAAAAGCCTTAAAAGTGCCTGTAGTTACCCCCCACTTTAAGGACTTTAAAAATGGAGAATACAAGACCATTATGACCTACGCTAAATTAGCTCGGGGGTACATGGCGCGTTATATTGTAGATACCAATGCCAATACCCTGGATGATGTTAAAGGCTTTAATTATGAGGGGTACCACTTCAGCGAACCACTGTCAAGTGATACAGAATTGGTTTTCATAAGGTAAATTCTATTTGGCCTGCGCTTTAGACCCCACATTAATTTTAGTTTCAACAGAAGGTTTTTTCTTGATTCTTGGCCGTCTTACGCCAAATGTACCTCGATGAATTTTCCCGCGTTTTGTTTTTTTATCTCCTTTTCCCATAAATTCTCATATTTTAGTTCTCAATAAGATAAGAAATTTTATTAAAAAAGTCAAAATCAATGTTTATTCATCGGCATCCATACCCTCCCTTTATAAGGTCTGATACCAAAAAGTTAATCGTCGGGACATTACCACCACCACGATTTTCCACCGGTGAACTTCTTGACAAGGATGTCGATTTTTGTTACGGCAGTTATTACAATTCCTTATGGCTTTATTTGGATGTCATTTACGGCTTGACATTGCGTTATGATAATTCGCAGGAAGCTATAGATGAGCGTAAACAGTTCTTAATGGAACATAACATAGGAGTGTGCGATATCGTTGAGCGCTGTGAGCGGGAAAAGATAGACGCTTCCGACTTTGGAATGCAAAATGTTAAATTACGCGATCTCATAGGTTATATAAAACAGTACCCTTCCATTGAGACCCTTCTGTTTACCGGAGGGAATAGTAAAAATGGGCCGGAATATTTTTTTAGAAAACATATTAAGGCATACCACCTACCATTAGAGTTGGTTTCAGACGACATACCCAGAATACATAAATTTTATTTACCAGTCGAATCCAAAGGTCGGGAGACAGCATTTCAGAGAGAAATTAGAACCGTCTCTTTAACCTCAGCCTCGGGAAGTGCCAATCGTGCTATTGGTAGTCTACCATTGTACAAACAATTGAAAGCAAAACACCCGGATTTCAATACTTTTGATTTTAGAGTGATGCAGTATCGGAATTTTTTTTAATACTTTTCCGGAATAAAGGTTTGATAATCCATTGGAGGACGAACATAGGCTTGATTATCGGGCAAATCGGGTAATTCTATGGGCTCAATCTTCATTTTATTATAGGGGATCTTGCTCAATACATGACTTATACAATTTAAACGCGCTTTTTTCTTATTGTCTGAATTCACCACATACCAGGGAACTTGCTTGGTATCCGTATGCGCGAACATGGCATCTTTGGCTTTAGAATACTCTAACCATCTGGACCGTGATTCCAAATCCATTTCACTGAATTTCCAACGTTTCAAAGGATTTTTAATCCGATTTTTAAATCGTTTTTCCTGTTCCTCGTCACTAACGGAAAACCAATATTTTAAAAGAATAATGCCAGATCTCACCAACATACGTTCAAATTCGGGACATGAGCGTAAAAACTCCCTGTATTCCTCATCGGTGCAAAAGCCCATAACCTTTTCCACTCCGGCTCTGTTATACCAACTGCGATCAAAAAGTACAATTTGCCCGCTATGGGGTAAATGTTCAACATACCTTTGAAAATACCATTGGGTCCTTTCTTTTTCTGTGGGGACCCCTAAGGCTACAACTTTGCACACTCTTGGGTTTAAGGGTTCCGTAAATCGCTTTATGGTACCACCTTTACCTGAAGCATCCCTCCCTTCAAAGAGGATAACCACCTTTAATCCCTGTTGCTTAACCCATTCTTGAAGATGGACTAATTCGACATGAAGTTTTGCTAATTCTTTATCGTAATTGAAGTTTTCCTTATGGGATGGGCTGGTATTCGTGGATTTCATGTCCACCAAGTTAATAAAAAAACAAAACCAAACAGAATAATATTTTAGTTAATAATCAAGAAACCGATGAATTATCAGCATTGTAAAAAAATTTATAATAATGCATTTTTATGGAAATCATAGAAGCCCATTTTTAAGAATGCCATACTATACAGCATGTTTATCTGTCCCAGGTTATTCTTTGATAATCTTTATGGTTTGATCGTAACTCCTATTGGTAATTTTAATAAAATAAATACCTTGTGCCAAATGGCTATTGCTTAAGGAAATGGACGTTCTTCCGGCCTTTAATTGTGCTGTTGAGACTTCTTTGCCAAGAGGGTCCAACAGATATAATTTGGCATCCGCCTCCAGGGGTTGAGGCAATGAAATGGTAACGGCACTTTTAAACGGATTGGGGTAGGCCATACCTTTTTCAACGGTGTCTTCGGGAGTAGATAAAATGGAACTCAATTGATATACCACCTTGTAAGAATCAAACCAAAAGGGGTTGGCTCCTCCATTGGATTCGTCTCTATCCCAAGCTTGTCCGCGGATTTGATTATAAACGGTTTGACCGTCAATAGTAGTATAGGAATAAAAGGTTTTGATGGACTTTACCCATGCTGCCGGCGTAAGGCTTTTGTCCCAAAACTCTTCCTCGGTATCCAACAATAACTCAGCAAAGTAATTGTATTGTGTTTGTCTCCAGTTCTCCCAATTACTACCGGTATATTTTTCAAACAGGATGTAATCAATCTCATCAAAGCCATTCAATGTGTAAGTCGCTCTGTAATTATCCACAGGGGTCATCCCGTTATACGTATACGCATTAAATCCTGTTAACAGGCCCTTGGTGTAGGAGTACGTAATTAAGCTCGAATAGTCATAATCATTGGTCATGGTATTCCAATTGTCTGTTCTTACCTCGGATATCGTATTATCAGGATTAAAACTGTAAACATTGCGACTATAGGGCGTCCATGTCATGTTTAGGTATTGACTTATATTTATCACATTGATATTGCCATTTATGTAGGAGTATTCACTTAATGTGGAGGACTGATATTGACTGCCATCATAAATTTGGGATTCTGAAGTTTCCAGATTGTTGTCCACATTATAGGTGTTATAATTTGAAAAGAGGGCATCCAGTCCGAAGTTCCGATAGGTTTTGAATAGCCTTCCACTCGTGTGTGTTTATTGCCACCATTGTCGTAAAATAATTCATTTCTGGAAACATTCACCAGAACCGAAGCATTATTGGGCGACGCCGGGTCTTTTTGGTAATAATCTTCCTGGTCTATTCTGATATTTTCGTATTGGGCGTTAGCAAATGGTGTCCACACAAGGACCAATACCAAAAAGCCTGAAGTAAAAATTTTCATAATCTCTTTTATTTGGATAAGTGATTCAGGCTATGGAGATGGGATGGTTTAGATTTAGACTTTAAATAGATCAACCCGTTTTACATATGTAACAGAGTATATAATATAAGTAACAATTAAAAAATGAGCGCCAAAACAAATGCTTTGACGCCCGAGATTTGAGGACTTAAATTTTTAATGAGGCATAGTGTATACTACAGATGTAAATATACATTGAATTTTACGTATTACGAAATACCATTTAAACAAAAGGATTGGCCTTAAATAATGAAAATTTAAAAAGGATTAAAAAGGACATCATGCCACGGCATGAGGTTCAAATGTATTTGAGCAATAGGGCGTCTATTAATTGATTTGATACAAAATAATGGTATTGTTATCGCCTTGGGTAACAAATTCTAATTTTCTGTCTCGGTCAATATCATCCAAATCTATTAACGAATTACCGTATACCGGAAAATTGGGTATAGGTTCATTTTGACTGTCAAATAAATACACTTTTTGTGATTGGAAATCGGTAAGCGTAACATAAATTTTATCGTAGATGTAGAATAGTTTTGGAGGCGAGTAGTTGCCATAATCCAGTGCTCTGGTCGTACCTCTAATAGAGAGTTCGTTGTCGTTTTGAGTGACTAAGGTTTTAGAAGAGGTATAAATATGATGGCGTTCCGATAGTTTTAAATCTTGAATGGCCGTATTGCCTCTAACATCTATGGTTATAAGTTTGCCGTCATCCGAGGTTGTTGTAAACTTATTTTTGTACAAATAAATCGCCTCTTCAGAATAGGTATTATTGGTTTTTGGGACCACCCTATCTTTCCCGGTACGATTTAATATATGAAGTTTGTTCCTGGTTTTAATAGTGAGATAATCCTTATTACCCATTCTAAAATGTTGCGGTTGATGAATAATTACGTCATTAGCTTTTTTAAAGGTGAATCCCGAGACCATTTTTGCCTGGGTATTGTACATCAATACATTTTCCCCCTGAGTGACCAGAAGCCGATAATTCTTGTTTTTATCATAATCAAATACGGATAGGGGTTGCGTGATGTCGTCATTGAACCTGCCTGGAAATGGAGCGACATCCTTACCATTTCTATCCATAACATAAAGTCGGTGAGGCGTTACAAACACCAATTGCAGTCTGCCATTTTTGTAAATGTCGATTTGTTCAATGCGACCCAAAACCGGGCCGTGCAATTGTTTTTTCCAAAGAATTTTGCCTTCATTTGAAATTAAATACAAGTAGTTTCTAACATCCTGAACCACAATTTCTTTTTGTCCGGTTCTGTGATTGGTTACAAATTGAGGGGCATTGAGTAATTCACTATCCAGGGTAATGCTAAACTCTTCATTAACAGATTGTTCTACAGCTTTGGCCTTGCTTTTACCTATCATACCATTAACATGAGCAAAATTGGAGTCGTACACAAATTGTAAGGCGGAGGTTTTATAGTCATCCAACTCCAAATTAAGGGCTTCGGAGAACGATGACGAAATGATCTTTTTTAGTGCCGTGCCGTTGCATACCAGCATCAAAGAAGAGGCACTGCTGAGTTGGTCCCGGGTATCTATAAATGGACCATAATTACTTAGGGTCGTATTGTTTTGATAGTTTACAATAATATTTTGAAGCATGTCTATGGTTTGGGCGAACACAAAAAATGAATCCAATACACAATAGGTGATAAATCCGTTTTGCGTAACAAAGGGGGTAAAGGTGTCAGCAAATAAATGAGGCTGACTAAAACTAAAAATATCAACTTGTCGGTATTGGTCAATTTTAGTTTGTTCTGCCAATAAAGCGTCGTTTGTTGCGATGACATCCATGGCATTTAAAACAACAGCCTGATTTTGGCCTTCATAAATAACACCAACTTCAATAATATTTTCAAATAAATTAGTGGTATTGGCTATGGAATCATTTCCGTTATATCGAATTAAATTGTCCTTAAAAACATAGTAGTCTCCAAATGTAAAACTCATATAGCCATCACTGTTGGACGGTGTAATGTGTTGCATCTGGTTTTGCTGAGGGACGGTATACTTAAATACATTTATTAGTTTTTTTGAAGAATCTGCGGCATTTGTAATACCGTGAAACACCAACTTATTTTGGTTTACATCCATGTCTAATGCCGTATAGTCTGTGAGTCTATTGTAGGACAGAGAGTCGTTGAGAAACAAAGATTTCATAAATGGATGGCCTGGCTTCAGCGTCATCGATAAGGTTTTGTCGGCATTGGTTGTATGGTATATTTTTTCTAATTCATTTTCCGGAGCGGTATTTTGGTAAGCATCATCCAGTGAATTTATTGAAGTAGAGGCTAAAAATACACTGTCGATAACAGTACTGTATACGATTTGATTTTTAAATGTTGATTTAATAACGGATTTACCGTGATATTCCTGTTGTTCTTCGGCATAGTGCTCTAAAGAATCTCGAAGAAATAGGTCTTTGTGATATTTTGTAACGATTGAAAATTCCAGGGTATCCTGAGTATTCAAGCCCAAACCAATCAGCATCTTACCGTTAGGGTTTAATAATTCACAAAAATCCAGTTTGGAGCTAATTACATTGTAGATTCCATTCTTTGAAAATTGATTAACCAAATCATTGTTTTTTAAATTGCTTCTTAAGGTTTCCAAAGATGGGGTCTCTATAATCACCGAAACATTTTCAGGAAGATAATGAAGGAGTTTTGAGGGGTTTGTTTTTGAATTGGTACAGCCTAAAAGTGTAGTTGCTAAAATAACAAAACAAAAAAATCTCATAAATAAATTAGTTTTTGCAAAAGTACATGAATTTTTTCATTAGAACATTTATAAAAGCGAAATGAAAAAAAGGATAGGGACGGGCCTAGTGTGGGCCAAAGTGATATGAGATTTTATAAATTAATGCGTCAAAATTATAGTCATTTATAAAAAGTGAACTGTAGTTACAGGGGTACAAAACCTGCTAAAATTGAAATTTCAATTGTTCAGGCAATAACCTAAACGATTTTCGATGGTATTTGGTGATGCCATATTTCTTTATCGCTTCGCGATGCTCCTTGGTGGGGTAACCTTTGTTTTGTTTCCAATTGTACATTGGAAATTCTTCGTGGATCGTTTCCATATACAAATCCCTGTAGGTTTTGGCTAAAACAGATGCGGCAGCTATGCTCAAAAATTTGGAATCTCCTTTTATTATAGTTTGATGATTAATGTTCTTATAGGGTTTAAACCTATTGCCGTCCACAATTATAAAACCCGGTGTTGGATTAAGTTGCGCTATGGCTTTATGCATGCCCAAAATAGAGGCGTTTAACACATTTATGACGTCAATTTCCTCTTGAAAGATGTGGCTTATACCATAACTAACAGATTCGTCTTCAATAATCGGTTTTAATTGAAAGCGATGCGTTGCAGAAAGTTGTTTGGAATCCTTTAAAAGGGTATTCTTGAAATGGTTTGGTAAAATCACGGCAGCTGCTGTTACCGGACCAGCCAGACAGCCTCTACCTGCCTCGTCTGTTCCACATTCTAAAGGATTGCCCGAGTAGTTTGCTAATAACTTACCGTTCATGACATTACAAATCTATAGGTTTATAATTTAATTAAAAGGGTACAAATTATTTTATTTTTCATATTTGAGAACCTTATCATTAGTAATTCATTAAAATAGGGCTGTATAATTAAAAAATACATAAAAAAGCATAAGGAAAATTGTTATATGTTTAACGGGAAAATAAATGAGCTGTACTTTTTTAAAGTTTTTTTTTGGAATTTAAAGATAATATTTAGATGTTTGTAATCGACTAACTCAAATTAAATATTCGAATTATCATCAGTTGAAGATGGTATATAGAGAAGAAAGCCAGCATAGACATGCTGGCTTTCTTTATTAAAAATAATTCAGGCCATTTATCGTTCAAATAATTACTTTTGTTCCTAAAAATTGGTAAGATTGAAATTTGTGATTGGTTTTGTCGTTGATCCTTAAAAATTAGAAATACTAAATATGGGTTTTATTCTTTCTAAAATACTAACAGAGTCCTATGGTGAATAAGGTAGTATTAATTGGTGTTTTATGGTGTCTGTATGGGGGAGTCTTTGCCCAGGAAGGTCGGAGGTTAAATCCGGAAAGCGGGATTGGTAATTTTGGAAGACAAGATACACTAAGCGCTGCACAAAGAAAAAGCACCGGGATAAAGAACATCAAAAATGAAAATGCTAAAATAGAAGACTACCTTATCATTTCGTATTTAAATGACACCACACATGTCGATACGACTTTAACCATTCAAAAGGAGTATAAATTTAATTATTTAAGAAGGGATAACTTCGGATTAATGCCGTTTTCAAATTTGGGACAAACCTATAATACCCTAACTCAAAACCTCCAAAGCACTGCTTTAATGCCGGTTTTTGGTGCCCGTGCGAGACATTTTAATTATATGGAAATTGAGGATATCAATTACTATAGAGTACCAACACCGTTAACGGAACTATTTTTTAAAACAGCCTTTGAGCAAGGACAATTGGCCGATTCCTTCTTTACGGTAAACACCTCGCCTCGATTTAATTTTTCGATTGCGTATAAGGGTTTAAGGTCCTTAGGGAATTATCAACATCTCTTGACCAGTACGGGGAATTTCAGATTCACTACAAATTATTCAACTAAAAACAACCAATATCATTTTCGAGCCCATATTGTCATGCAGGATCTGCTCAATCAGGAAAATGGTGGATTACGGGATGATATGGTCGAAAATTTTGAAAGTGGCATAGCGGAATTTTTAGATCGATCCCTTTTGGAAGTTAATTTTGAAAATGCAGAAAGTATTTTAAAAGGCAAACGTTTTCATGTGGAACATGCTTATTCTATAATTCGTAAAAAAGATTCCTTATCAAAAAACAACATGAGTATTGGGCATATCATGTCCTTTAAGGATAAGTTTTATGAATTTAGTCAAACCTCTGCAGTCACAGCGTATTTTGGACAAGCTTCAGAAAATTCGATAAAAGACAAAGTGACTCTGGAAAATTTCTATAATCAGTTCTATGTAAGTTATAGTAATGATCTTTTGGGAGATTTACAGTTTAATCTTAATCATAATAATTATAATTACGGTTATAATTCACTTTATCGGGATGTAAAGAATGGGATTGATGTCACTAATCGATTAAAAGGAGATATTGTGTCGGCCGGAGGTAAGTATCATAAGCAATTTAAAGGATTGGAGCTGCACGGCGAATTAGGGTTAAATATCTCAGGTGAATTCGAGGGCAATTTTTTAAATGCCCATGTCGGATTTAAATTAAATGAAGAGGTCTTTGCCAGAGCTTCCATTAATCACAATTCGAAAGTTCCTAATTACAATACATTGCTTTACCAAAGTAAATATGTCCATTACAATTGGGAAAACCATTTTAATAACACAGAATCCCAGCAACTGGCCTTCCAGGTAAAATATAAGGACTTTGCAGATATCACGGTGGATTATACCACCTTAAATGACTACGTCTATTTTGGAGAAGATCAAGGGACAAATAGCATTAAGCCGTTTCAATCGAATGAATCCATTACTTACTTAAGAGTTAAATGGGTTAATGAGTTAAGGGCTGGTAAGTTCGCTTTGCATAATACTGTTTTGTATCAGAACGTGCAAAATGATAATGAGGTGTTTAATGTGCCACAATTTATTACACGAAACACTTTATATTTTTCCAGTCATGTGTTTAAAAAGGCTATGTATTTGCAAACAGGACTAACGCTTAATTATTTTACCAAATACTATATGAATGCATACAGTCCATTACTGGCAGAGTTTTATGTGCAAAGGGACAAAGAATATGGAGGCTTTCCACGACTTGATTTTTTTGTAAATGCAAAAATTCGACAAACCAGAATCTTTTTAAAGGCAGAGCATTTCAATGCGCCTTTTACGGGCTACAATTATTATGCAGCACCGAATACGCCATACAGGGATTTTATTGTGCGGTTCGGCGTAGTATGGAATTTCTTTTTGTAAATCAATTTTATGGTATTGGGCGCGGCCTGTTTGGAACGGTTTACTCCCTGAAGCTTAAAAATGACTATCCTCGGATCTTGACTTCAAATGCGGTCATCCGGGACCTCCTTTTTTATTTATTGCAGAAATTGTATCAGAACGGGATTGTTTTGTTGGAAGAAAATACAAAGGCTTTTAAAAAAAATTTGAATGTAAAATACGCTCTACTAGGCTATTAAGAATAGGGTTTAAAAAAAAGGCAAAAAAAGTCTTGTGAAGCGGTAAAAGGGTTGTATGTTTGCAGCCGCAAAAACGGATACGTTTTGGTTAAGATGTAAATACCTCGGGTATTGGATTTGTTGGGTTTTCGGGTCTGGCGGATTTTTTTTCAAAAAAAGTGAAAAAAGTATTGTGGGGGAATAAAAAGGGTTTTATATTTGCACCCGCAAAAGCGACAAAGTCGTTTTTAGTAAGAAGCAAAG
>NZ_JAKMCP010000009.1 GCF_022662105.1 Aestuariivivens sediminis
TTGCGGGACTAAGGCTTAAGGTGGTTATAGCGACGGGGCTCACCTCTTACCATTCCGAACAGAGAAGTTAAGCCCGTTAGCGCCGATGGTACTGCATTAGTGGGAGAGTAGGTCGTTGCCTTTTTTGAATCCCGATTCTAATTTAGAATCGGGATTTTTTTTATACTAAATATAATAAAAAAGGCCCCTATTAAAATTAACAGGGACCTGTTAGGGTATTAAAATATAAAAGCCAAAACCTCAGCAAGACTTCATGTGATTCTAATTTTATAATTTAAATTGCACTAAAACTTCATGAGACCCCCTGCTATAATCTTTAACATCCGTCGTGGTGCCTTCATAGGCATATCCGATATGCACCCAATCGCCTAATTTGAACAGTAGGATAGCACTGAAGGATTCATCAAGTCTATGAGAAAGTCCCAAATCCAATACCCTGAAATCAACTACGGCTGTGAGGTCCATTGATATCGGAGCACCCACAACATACCGAGTCATCACTGAAGGCTTAAAGGTGATTTGATCACTCAACTGCCACAGGTAACCTGCACCAAAATACCCATGCAATTCATCGGTGGCATTGGTAACCTTATAGCCATCCTTTTCGTATCGTTTACTTTTCAAAAGGGTAGGAGCCGATAGCGTAACATAATAAGATTCACCTTTTAACAGGAATCCGACACCCACATTGGGATTAAACTGATGGACATTTTCCATAAAAACGGGATCGTTGCTAATGCCCAACTTATCCAGATCAATATCAATAAGTGCGCCTCCAGCCTTAATTCCCATGTAAAGATCGGTCCTGTCGGATATTGGAATTCGATAGGAGAAGTCGGCATATACATCCGTTTCATTGAGTACAAAAATATTGTCGTTAATAATAGATAAACCCAGACCAACTCTTCCCTTAGTTGGTATACTGAGTGTCAGGCTCTGTGTTTCAGGACTACCTTCCAGATTTATCCATTGACTTTTGAAATTGATATTCAATTGGGTCCTGTCATCAATACCGGCGTAGGCAGGATTGACGATGTTCATATTGTAATTGTAAAGTGTGAATGCCGGATCTTGTTGTGCATTAATTAATGATACCATACTAAAGATCAACATTACTACTGTTTTGTTTATAATCTGTTTCATCTTCTTAGTATTAATAATTAATATAGATCCAACCTTGAACCGGACTAAATCCGGATTCATTTAACTCAATAATATACAAGTATGGTCCTACCGGTAATTTACCGGATCCGCCTTCTGTGGAGGCACCATTCCAATTATTTTGATAATTGTTAGTCTCAAAGACAAGATTGCCCCACCTGTTGAATACTTTAATATGGTTTTTGGAAAACGACGTAATGTTCTCAATGACCCAAGTGTCGTTAATACCATCTCCATTTGGAGAGAATCCATTGGGAACAATAATTCCCATAATGTCACAGGCGTCACCTATACCATCATTATCGGAATCTTTTTGGTCCGGGTTAGGCGTATCGATACAGTTATCGACATTATCCAATATACCATCGTTATCGGCATCACCAATAATCAGATCGCTGCCATTGCAATCCTGATCAATCCCATCGTTTGGTATTTCTTCTGCACCGGGATAGATACTCGGGTCCGAATCGTCACAATCCGTGCTATCTGATACATATCCAGAGGGCTCACTACATGCAGAAGTGGTATTATCGGCATCGCCATATCCATCACCATCGGTATCGGCATACCAAGTACTGGCATCTGAAAGTGAATCGTCCTCTTCATCTACCAGACCATCACAATCGTTGTCAATTCCGTCACATATTTCTGTGTTTCCAGGATAATTATTAGGTTCGGTGTCATCGCAATCACTATTGTCAACAACATACCCCGTAGGGGGTGCGCATGCTTGAGCTGTGTTTGACGGATCGCCATATCCATCACCATCGGTATCGGCATAATAGGTGTTTTGGACGCCCTCATCAATATTGCCGTCACAGTTGTTGTCTATACCATCACAGATTTCCGGGTTACCGGGATAGGCCAATGGTTCGGTATCATCACAATCGGTATTGTCTGATACGTACCCGGCCGGCGCAGAACAAGCTAATGTTGAACTTGAAGGATCACCAAAACCATCGCCATCGGTATCGGCATAATAGGTGTTTTGAACGCCCTCATCTATGCTGCCGTCACAGTTGTTGTCTATACCATCACAGATTTCCGGGTTACCGGGATAGGCCAATGGTTCGGTATCATCACAATCGGTATTGTCTGATACGTACCCGGCCGGCGCAGAACAAGCTAGTGTTGAACTTGAAGGGTCACCAAAGCCATCACCATCGGTATCGGCATAATAGGTGTTTTGAACGCCCTCATCTATGCTGCCGTCACAGTTGTTGTCAATACCATCACAGATTTCCGGGTTACCGGGATAGGCCAATGGTTCGGTATCATCACAATCGGTGTTGTCTGATACGTACCCGGCCGGCGCAGAACAAGCTAGTGTTGAACTTGAAGGGTCACCAAAGCCATCACCATCGGTATCGGCATAATAGGTGTTTTGAACGCCCTCATCTATGTTGCCATCACAGTTGTTGTCAATACCATCACAGATTTCCGGGTTACCGGGATAGGCCAATGGTTCGGTGTCATCACAATCGGTATTGTCGGCAACATAACCTGCTGGCACATTACAAGCAAGTATGACGCTATTGGGATCTCCAAAGTTATCCCCATCTGTATCGGCATACCAAGTGCTTTGACCTGAAACACCTTCAGGGTCATCGTCATCAACAAAACCATCACAATCGTTATCCTCATTATCACATATTTCAACGGCATTTGGATTAATGTTTGGGTTGGTATCGTCGCAATCGCAACCTTCAGGGAAACCGTCGTTATCGGCGTCTATAGTGTCATCAGAACCAGGGCAGACATCACAAACATTACCTACACCATCACCATCGTCATCAGCCTGGTCTGCATTTGCATTTTCCGGACAATTATCACAAACATCTCCAATGGTATCGCTATCTATATCTGCTTGGTCGGCATTAGCAACATCAATACAATTGTCATCCACATCCAATACACCATCATTATCGGTATCCAGAGCACCTACTGTGATTTCCTCTAATAGGTATAAGGACCAAGTCCCATTTTCGTCTTTTACACGAACATTGAGCATATAAATGCCTTCAGGCATATTGATATCTATTGGAATAACCAATGTTTCATCTATAGAACTTCCTGGGGTAACAGGTAAAGTATTTCCTGTATTGCCAACACCCGGATCAGTATCGAAGAAATACTCGGCTTCAACAATATCATATTGGGGCGGATTTTGGTATTCGCTCGCTGCATTCACAAAAAAGTATTGACGTTCATATAAGCTCCATGTGCCGTTGGCATCCTTAGCTCTTATGTGCAGTACGTGTAATCCATCTGTTAGGCCGGTTGTAGAAATATTGAAAGATTCATCTATAGTACCTCCCTGTGTAACGGGTAAGGGATTACCTGTATTGCCTACCCCGGGATCAGTGTCAAAGAAATATTCTGCTTCAACAATATCATATTGGGGTGGACTCTGGTATTGGCTCGTTGCATTCACAAAAAAGTATTGACGTTCATATAAGCTCCATGTACCGTTGGCATCCTTAGCTCTTATGTGCAGTACGTGCAATCCATCTGTTAGGCCGGTTGTAGAAATATTGAAAGATTCATCTATTGTACCTCCTAGTGTAACTGGTAAGGGATTGCCTGTATTACCCACACCAGGATCGGTATCGAAGAAATATTCTGCTTCAACGATATCATTTTGGGGTGGACTTTGGTACTGGCTATTTGCATTTACAAAAAAGTATTGACGCTCATATAAGCTCCATGTACCATTAGCATCCTTAGCTCTTATATGCAGTACGTGCAATCCATCTGTCAGACCGGTTGTAGAAATATTGAAAGATTCATCTATAGTACCTCCTTGTGTAACTGGTAAGGGATTACCTGTATTACCTACACCAGGATCTGTATCGAAGAAATATTCAGCTTCTACTATATCTTGACCTAAACATAAATTGACACAAAAACCACATAAAAAGCTTATGAGTATTAGCTTTTTCATGGCTTAATTTTTTTGTGTGGCCTTAAACGTGACATTTAGGTCTTGTCCAGGTTGAACTACTGTATTTAAAATGGTCATTTCTGTGGGATAAGGCATAGAGTGTGGCCTTCCAGAAGTGTCAAATGGAAAACCACGACCAAAAATACCAATGTCGCCTCCATCTGTTGCTGCTCCTATTGCTGCAGACCCTCCTTGCAAGGAATAATCATTGTTATAGAAATCATATAAGTTTGTTGGAATACTATTAAAAGAAGGGTCTGTGTTATCTAAATTTCCAGTGCCCGATAGTGCTGCTAAATCTGCTCCACCTAATTTCCATGTTAAACAATTGGTATATGTTACTGGAGTAGTTCCAGTGTTTGTAACTCCGGTTATATCTGGATCAGTGAAAACAAACATGTTATTGGTAACGATGGGGCTGGTAATACTTGAAACATTGCTAAATATTTGAGCATCACCTGATGGAGCTGCGTGAATAAATAAATTATTGGTAACTATATTGGTATGGTTTAAATTAATAATTCTTCCTTCAATAACATTGTTTTGTATTTTCATATTATTCGCTGCGTTTGCACTGATGCTCGATGCAGAATATGGCGCATCAAAATAATTGCCTTCCACTATCCAATCATCGACTGTTCCTGAGTTGGCACCCAGACCACTGGTAACCCTGTTATTAATAAAATGTAAACCAGAAGCATCAATTAAACTGCTTGGTCCGCAGTAAAGAATGTTCATCCCGCTAATTACAGTATTTGGACTATTTCCGCCAAGGTACAGATAATTAATACTGGCTCTCAATCCGTTATAGTTTGCCGGATTATGTCCGGGACCAATAATAGTAATTGTTTTGTTTATTGTGGTATTTTCATAATTCGTTGGTGAGGGGTGTACATATATAATGTCACCGGGACTTGCTGCTGCTACAGCTTGGTGAATTTGTTGGAATTGGGCACCAGATTCCGGTCGGTTGTCTACAGTATGAACTGTTTGGGCAGAAACGGTTAGCGTTAATAAAAATACAAAGCTCATCAAAATAATTTGAACTAAGCCTATTCCTTTTTTCTGATTCGTTGGTCGTGTTGATTCCATCTCATTTAATTTTAAATATTATACAATTATTAAAGTTTTGAACATTATAAAATGCACAAGGGATAATCATTAATTAAGAGATTGGAGGCAGTAGTTTTGTAAAAAAGTAGCGCTATAAATAGAAATCTGTGAGAATGTCACCTAAATTATATAATTTTAGGTATCATGCCCATTACATATGTAACAATTGATAACACATATGTAACTTGGTAAATTAATATTCTATTCCGTTATTTTTTCACTATTTTCCTGAGTGTCTTATTCATAGTGCTTAAATCCGTTAATTCTAAGAAATAGAGTCCCGTTTTTAAGCCCTCTAAATCCGACACGGTAATTGTATTACCGGAATTATTAAACTTTTGCGTCCGAATTGTTTTACCCGAGATATCCATAATTCTAGACCGTAAACCACTGAAGGTGGCCCCCTGGTAATTCAGGATAAGGTGGTCCGTAAAAGGGTTGGGATAGATGGACAAGGTCTTCAAAGCAAATGCTTCGGTACTGAGTGTTGGTATTAAGTTTAAAGTATAATCTTCGACCTCTCCATAAAAGGAATTACCACAAGGTGTTCTATTTGATGTGACAGCCGGATATTGCAATCGAATACGCATACGGGTTTCTCCTGTTAAGGCATCCGAGGGTATGGGGATATTGGCACTCACGACCGCATTAGTTAATGCTCTTAAGTCTAGTACTTTTTCATTAGGGTCGGAAAAATCACCATCCTGATTAAAATCAATCCAGACGAAAATTTCATCATTTGTAAAGAAGTTATCATCAATGGTAACCTCTATAGGATAGGTGGCATCAAGACCGACTGAAGTACTCACCCCTGTAAAATCTTCATATCCGATGGTTGAATCAGAGTTATTGTCGATATTAATGAAGGATACATTCGCTATTTTCTCTGAGGAAGCGTTATCTGCCCCTGCTTCACAGTAATCTATAGTAAAGAGGAATGAACCCGAATACCCCGATGGTGTGCCTTCAGGACATGTACTCCGTACCTGTGCTTCATACTCGGTTTGAAAGACCAGATTTTCAAGGATTACAGAATTGTACAAATGATCTGTGATCTCTACCCATGTTATTGCTCCTGTTGGCCTATATCTGATATCATAGAGGGCCCCGGAGACCATATTCCAGCTTAAAACAGGGTCATTAAAGTCCAATCCGGATGGAACATCGGCTGTTGTGCACTCCAGGCCATTACCTAAATTAACGGTATAATCTTCGGTTTCTCCATTGCTATACAGGCTGCAGGCACTTGCTATATTACCCTGTCGGGCAACTATTCGAAGTCGCGTGGGGCCGGGAATAACACCATAGGGTACAGTGAAATTCGCATTAATGGGTGAACTGCTGGTAATCCCCGGTGTGAGTAACAATTCCTCAAATTGATCATCGAAATCGCCATCGTAATTGTAATCTATCCACACGCCATAGCCTAAGCTATATTTATTATTTACGTCGGCCCAATCCGGTGTGATGGTCAGGGTGTAACTGGTGTTTTGATCTAAATTGGTCGACATGGCGGTAAAATCGGAATAGCCACCATTCTCATTGGTCGTTGTATTATCAAGGGTGTTGAGTTGAACACGGGCAATATAGCTGTCGACGGCACTACTACTTGAAGACGCACAATAATTATAATCTCCCGTAGTGAATGGTAAAAGCGATGAATAATCGGTGACTGCAGGCGAGGCTGACCCACAAACGCTTCTAACCTGCACTTCGTAATCCGTTCTAACGTCTAAATTGGTGAGTGTATAAAAGGGATATACGATATTTGATACAAAGGTCCAACTGCCGGCCCCTACCTTACGGTATTCCAATTCGTAATAGTCTACCCCGGAATAGGGGTCCCAGGCAATCTCAACCTCAGTACCGTTATTTTCTGCAACCATGAGATTCTGTGGGATGGACAAATTATTACAGGGGGTACCTTCACCTAATAATATGGTGTAGTCCTCCACTTCACCAAAATCAAAATAGCCACATGGGTTGGAACTTCCTCCGGATCCCGTATTGTAGGCCCGTAATCTCATGCGTTTTTGTCCGGATGAGACCCCAAGGGGAGCGGTAATATCAATGGCATATTGGGCCTGCCCGGGTAGAGAACTATATTCGAGTTCGGAGGCTTCAAAGGTTTTGTTATCATTCCAATCAATCCAAACGGAAAGATAGGAGGACCCCCCGGGATTAAAGATATCTACGGTTATAGTTTGCGTATCGCCAGGGTCCATGCAGGTTCCCAGACCAGATAGGTCGGAATAAAAACTTTCTGCAGAACTATGGTTGATATCGCCCATCACGACATTCGAGATATAAAATGCACTTGGAATATTAACCCCCGCTAAACAATATTGAATGGCGTCACTATAACGGGACACCTCATGTTTGACCTCACGGAGGGTACGGGCATTATCGGCTAGCGCGGCATCTCCGATAGGGTCTCCGGCGACATTCAAAGTAGGATCTGAAAGATAGGCGATCACGGGATCCGGGAGCCCGTCTGAATAGGTCATAATCGTCCTAAAATCATTTCCGGTTTGATCGCGCCATCCGCTGGACCAATCATTGGCCGGCCAGTCGATCCAATCGGTCGGACCGGGAGCCTCTGACTGACTTCTGTAGTGATTGGCACCCATGGTATGGCCAATTTCATGCGCAAAAGTATAAATACTGTTGGCGTTGTTAACCTTCACATTCGAAAAAGCCTTCCCGGGATGGCCATAACGCGTGGTTAACAGGTTGGCGATACCGCCAATGCCATCACCTGTTAAATAAGTAAAAATAGACACTAAATCGGCGTTGTGTGTTCTTCTCAGATCATGAATTTCATCCATTTCTCCATCGGTACTGTTTCTTAAGGCCTCCAAATCGGCCCCTGCGGAAACCTCGGTATAGCTCACCTTAGCTGTATGTACCGCGGTGAAATTGATGCCCAGTCCATTATTGGTGGATATTAGATTGGCATCTGCAAGTGCCGTAGCTATCGTGTTTTGAATATTACCATCATTGTCGTTGGCCCAGGTTTCTGCCGCATCCGTATAAACGATTAAAATATCGATATTGGCCATATCCGTATGGGCTGGCAGTGTGAGACAGGTTTCAGATGGATCTATGAGTTGATTGCCTGAAGAATATGGTTTGGAATTATTTAATTTTTGCTGACTGTTAACTTCATTTATTCCACATTTTGGCATTTCTTTTTCATCCAAATTGACCTCAATGAGATAGACTTCTTTTAAAGATCCTGGTGTTTTTGTGGTATAATATTCTTTGAGTTCGGGAATGTCCACACGCAATAAATAGGATTCTTTTGATATGGACAAATAGGCGTAGGCGTATTTGAAATTATCGAGCTGTATTACGAGCGTTGTAACCTCGTTAATATCTGTTGTTTTACTTTTTATAATACCGGTAAACTGCTTGTCTTCAAACAAGGGCATCGCTATTTTATTTCCAACCAACAAGGCCGATGTATGCGTTAGTTCAGGATTTAAGCGGAAGGTTCGTGCTCTCAGAGCTGAATCAAATACCGGATGGGTCACCTGTTTCGAACTGAGATCCATTTCCGGGGTGTTCTTTAAGGGACTGCTATTGAGCATATATCGTATTTGGGCTTCAGACTGAATTCCCATGAGACAAATGGTAAGAATTAAAAGGATTAAGAGGTACTTATTTTTCATAATTTAAAGATTTTAGTATTCATGGCCTATCCATAGGTAGCCATTTAGGTTCATTTTTTAATGGGTCACAACACGTGGCAGGAAAGCTGGTGTTGGTAGTTTGGGAATAAGGTTTCGTACTTCAAAGTTTCTCACCAGGAGTAAAAATGTAATTGACGTCTTTTGGAAGTTTATCAATGGTGCTCATACGATACTTTAAGGGCCTTACATGGCCTTCTTGATCTGTATAAACCTCCTCTACTTCTATTTTAACGATGTTCCAACCTTTCTTTAAGTTAATATTATAATTGTGGGTCAGGTTGAATGTGTTTTTCATATCTAAAGTGTAGGTTTTTGTTTTACATATACCGTTCACCGAAGCCTCATTATTCACATAATAGAAATCAATGTAATAGCCTGTCTCAAAGTCCTTCTTGCCATAAGAAAAATAACTGTCACCAAACGCTTTTGAACTGGAAAGCCGCAATTTCCCTATTGGTTTTTTGTCTTTTATGATTCCTGCCAAAACGTTTCCCTGTATGGTAAAGGACTCAATTATTTCCTCTCCATTTGAGGTTATGACATCTTCAGTATCACAGTAAAAAGCCCTTTTTACCGTTGTATTTCTAACAGCCTTATCTCCACGTTCAGCTCTTAATTTGTCATTATCTTTATGGATTGCCTCAATTACACTTTCATTTAAATCAATGGTAAACTTTCCTTTTTTTGTTATTGAACCCAAGGCTATAGGATCTCTTACTGGCAAAATTATTTCTGCTTCACCACTGCTGTAATCTTTAATTTTGCCTGTTATTACACTATTTTGTGATGGTATTAAATTGAGATTTGTAAAAAATAGAATTAAAGAGAGTATATATTTCATTGTTTTATTGTTTGACGTTGTTATTTAGTACTTCAAGTAAAAGCAATCCTTGTTCAGCTTCTAACACCTTTGTTTCAATAGCCGATAAGTTTAAAGTATTGCCCATTATATATTGGTCACCTGGAAGATATTGATCCCCTGGAAGCAGGTTTTTTATTGTTATATACTGATCTCCGGGTAAGTACTGGTCACCCGGTAAATATTGGTCACCCGGAAGATATTGATCCCTTGGCAAATACTGGTCACCCGGTAAATACTGGTCACCCGGTAAATATTGGTCACCCGGTAAATATTGGTCACCCGGTAAATATTGGTCTCCCGGAAGATATTGATCCCCTGGCAGATATTGGTCTTTAGCATTTATTGAAATTATAGAATGGTTTAGGGGCTGAAGCGAGTATCCGCCATAAAGTAATCCCTGATAGAAAACACTGTTTGGATATTTTTTGTTTACCAATGCAGCATCCTTCATGGTTTCGTATAACTCAATGTTTTGGATTTTTTGGGTCGTATTATCAACTATCAAAACTATTTTTGTGGCGTTATTTTCTTTGCTTCCACTTTGACTATTTATCAGTTTAATATTCTTGATTGCTCTGATAAAATCATTTTCAAATTGAGTATAATTTGCCTCTATAGAGATCATGGAAAGGGGGAAAGCTAATTTTGGGATATTTAGGATTTGGTCGTCGTCGATATAAAGTTTAAACTTACCGGAATCATAATCTATTTTTATATGTTTCCATACAGGTTCTTTTGTTCCTAATTCAGATTTGAAATTTTTATAAACGGACCTATTTTTCAATATTCGTTCTTCAAAATCGGCTCCATGCCTGTAAATTTTAAGAGGGTATAAATATACCAATCCCACTGTCCTTTCTGCCTTGGCAGTATTCGTGCCATCATAAAAACGAATATCGTAGTGTTGATACCTAACAGCCTTTTCAACGGTGTCAAAATAGGCGTCAAATTCAAAGGTAAAACTTTCACCAAGGTAATTTTTACTATCCATAATTGGCGTGATTATGGCGTTATTTCCAATACTAATAACTTTTTCTCCTTGGAAGGAACTAATTTGAGCTGTTCCTTTAATTAAATCCCATTTTGAAGGAAATGCTCCATCAATTTCTTTACTAGGCTGGTCCTGAAAGTTTTGTGAATAAATTGAATTTATAGTTATTAAAATTATTAAAATTATAATATATCTAAGATTCATATTAATTATGTTAAGGTTCAACAAGTTTTAGTTTTATGTACCAAAAGTTTTCTGTTTGCTGATAAAAATGATTAAATCCCCATACTCATAAACTGATAGTCTTTTTTGTGAAATACGGTTTTCTTTGGCTCCAGACTTATCGGGACCATTTTCATACTTTCGTTTTTCTTTTTGCTAATCATTTCCATCTCCATGAGTAAGGCCTCTTCTTTTAAAATATCGAAGAGCTGGGGGTCGCTGAACCCTTTGGGTGCCGCATCACTCGAAAAGGCGAAAAAGGCACTAAAGTTGACGGGGGCGTCCAGTGTGAAAAAAAGTTGCACTTTGTTTTCTTCATTCTCGACTTCCATTCCATAACATTCGTATCCCAAGATCGTTTTGGTCCCTATTTCCTTATAGGTGTAGTTACGATCTTTATCGGATACCTTTGTTTTAGCAGGATCTTTTAGTTTATTCACCATACCCATTTTTCGTCCGCCCTGGTTTGCGAACATGACCATATTTTCCGATTTGAAATCGAATATCATAACGGCCTGTCCGCCCGAATTCAACATCTCCTCATTCTCCACATCCATACCATAATAATCCTTATTGGTATTCAGGAGGAAGTTCATCAGGGTCTCCGTATTTTTCGATTTCTTTTTACCTGTGATGATCATATTGGTCTTAAACTCCCAATCGAAGGCATAGGTGTCCAATATATTTTTCGCCGCATTTTTACCGGAGCCCATCAACGGGTTCATACCCGGAGTCTGGGATAAATTGGTATCGCTGGTCGTATCGGGGGCTGTTGAAGTATTCTCCTCCTGGTCATCATCCGTATGACCTACAACTACATCATCGATAGTCTTTTCGGTTTTATGGGTGACTAGTTCATCCGTTTTTTTTAATACGGTACGTTCGGCTGCCTGTTCGGCTTTCTTCTTTAATTTTTTTAAAAATTGAGCTTCAGTAGTTTGACATAGTGCCAATAAAAAAATGCTTAAAAAAATGTACTTCGTTCTCATGACGTGTTGTTTTATTCTTTGTCTTTCTTATTGTGTTTCCAAGGTTCCAATCCTTTTTCTAAAGGAAGAATTTTACCAAGTGGCCCGGGTACCAACGATTGTTCAACTGCATCCGGAAGTTCTACGCTAACCGGTTCATAGCGAAATGAAAACCGACCGGAAGGGTTCTTATCGTCTCGAAGTTGTGGATTGGTTGAAATAATGTGCAACTCGTATAGTCTGTCCTGATCGTCAAACTGAATGTAGCTTCCCTGATATTCGACATCATTATAACTGTATCTCGTACAGGTCCGACCCTTACAGGGTTCGATGGATTTGATATAAAAAGCGTTGTTCTCGAAGTGTTCCGGTTTGTAAACAAAGGCCATTTCCAGAATAAGGAAGTTCATGGCAATATCCATTTTAGACAAGGCCTCGAAGGCCTGGAAATAGGGGGTTGGAGGAAGCTTATATACCTGGGTGGTCAGTCCTGCGGTCATAAACCCCATGGAGCTTCCCGGCAGTAGGACCATGGTTTTGTACCGGTCTATATCGGGGTCGTAGGCATAGAACTTGCCACTTCTGTCGTGATAAAGGGGTTTTGGATTGGCCTTCGACTCGGTTCGCATGGCAATGGTCTCCTTATCGAAATATGAGGTTTGTACCAGGGCACCATTGGCATCATATAAAGCCATGACCACATCCATATTAAAAAATTCCTCAGGGGAGGTAATGACTAAACCCTCGAATTCATCGTCATCTTCAGAGGACATATTAGGATCATAGGCTGTGCTGTCGTAGGTCACCTCCGCACTGGTGGCTATACCCCGTTCTTTGGCGCGCTGCTTCAGTTTGTCCATGAGCTGGGCATTCATGGTGTAATACATCAGGCATACAACCCAGAATAAAATCAGTTGATGTCTATTCATATCTCATGTTTTAATAGTGTTCTAAATCGATCCATTCAAATCCTTTCCCATGATGGTAGTTAGGAGCTTGAACAAATTCACAGTAGGGTAGTCCAGGAATATTGGAAGTTAGAGTGTCATCACCCAAGGGATCTTTTTCCCATGGGTAAATCCATAACCAGATCATTATGGTTCATACTCTATTTGTTGTTTGAGGCCAAGATTAAATAAAAAAAGAGAGGAAACCAGTTTTTTTAGGCAACTCTCTTTTTTTCATCTCCCGATTAATAGCGTCTTTAATATCTTTGGTTTCGTATCTTTAATTTATGGTCTTTTAAAAAATACGGATTTTATAACTTTTTGATTCAATGTAATCCTCAAATTATAAGATCCTTTTTTTAAATGATCCGTACTCAAATAGATTATATTCTTTTCGTTACTTTTTTTTTCTATAACATCATCTGGTATCACAGAGTCATTACTAAAGCATTAATTACGATGTAAAGGTATTTGTTAGCATCCATTTTCCATATAAATTATGTAACAAAGGATGGAACATATGTAACAGGGAGAACGCATTTAGTGCCTGGAGTAGTTGTTTGGTGTGGTATTGTAAGCCTCCTTGAAACATTTTATAAAATAGGATACCGAATTGAAACCCACGTGGTAAGTCACTTCCGAAACGCTTAAATCGGTTTCCTGTAATAGCTTAATGGCCGATTTTAAACGTTGGGACTTTATAAATTGTGTGGTCGATAACCCCGTAAGTGCCATTAGCTTTCGGTGTAATTGCATACGGCTCATTCTCATATGCATACTAAATTTTTGTGCATTGAAATCCGGTTCTGAAAGATGGGTTTTAAACACGCTTTCCACGTCATTTAAAAACCGTTCGTCCAGGTTGGAAATGGCAATATCTTTAGCGGCTAAAATGGAAAATTGTGTATAGCGTTTTTGCAGGGATTTGCTTAATTGGATAAAGTTTTCTATCCGTTTAATTAATATTTTTGAGTTAAAGGGTTTGGTTAAAAAATCATCAGCTCCAACTTCCAGACCTTCCAGTTCATTGCGTTCGCCGGTTTTAGCGGTTAACAGTATGATAGGGATGTGACTCGTGAGCGTGTTATTTTTTAACGTATTACACAATTCGATACCGTCTGCTTTTGGCATCATAATATCAGAAATAATGATGTCCGGGATTTTTTTTAAGGCTTTTTCAATGCCTATTTTTCCATTGGCTGCCAGTATGACCTTATAGGCTGACTTTAGCATAGATTTCATGTATTGGCGCAACTGGAGGTTGTCTTCAACGACCAGAATAATCGGTCTTTTTTCATCTGCCGGTATCGTGTCTTCTCTATTATAGCCATTGGTAACTGGAAGTTCTTTGGATACGGTGATTTCGCTTTTTGGGTTTTCGGCTACAATGCTATCATTTTCGAAGGCTTCTTTTGTTATGGGTAAGGTAACGGTAAATTGAAGTTCATCCTTGTTTACCAAATTTGCTATGAGATGTCCTTTGGTTAAGGTTATTAATTCTTTTACAAGGGCCAGGCCGATACCAACACCATCTGTATTGGGATTGACCTGGTAAAAGCGATTGAACAACTGATTGATGTCCTTGGGGTTAATGTGACATCCATTGTTATGAATGGTAAACACCAGATACCCATCCTGATTTATGGCACTAAGGTTAATAAACCCCTTTTTTGGTGTATATTTTACCGCATTTGCAATGAGGTTCACGATTATTTTTTCAATCACATCTTTGTCATACCATGCATTTTCCATCGTGGCGATATGTGTTTTAAGCTTAATCTTTTTTTGCTCTATTCTGTATTTGAAACTACTTGTAAGTTGACTTATTAACATGGATAAGTGTCCCTGCTCTATGTTTAATTTTAAGTAACCGGATTCCAGTTTTGCTAAATCTATGAGTTGATCCACTAAATTAAGCAGGCGTTTTGCATTGTGCTTTATAAGCGACAGTTCTTCCTTAGTTTCATCTGAAAGCCCGGGTCTGGACAATTGATTTTCGGCAGGGCCTAAGATTAAGGTCAATGGGGTCCTGAATTCATGGGAAATATTTGTAAATAGCCTGGTTTTGAATTCGTCTAAACTTTTAAGGCGTAAGGCTTCCGTGTTTTTAATTTTTAGTTGCGCCTGCATATGCCATTTCCATTTGAAGTAATGATAGATGCTCCATAATAAAAATGACATGAGAATAAGGTATATGACAATGGCGGTTGTGGTCTTATACCAGGCCTGCTTGATGGTAAAGGTGTATTGTGCCGGGTTTTCATTCCACACCCCATCGTAATTACTTGAAATGACTTTAAAGGTGTAGGTGTTTGGGGGTAAATTACTGTAATTAACCATATTGTTATTGCCGGCGTCCACCCAATCCAAATCATGGTTTTCGAGCTTATATTTATAGGAATTTAAATTGGGTTGGGAATAATGTAAACTGGCAAATTTGAAGGCGATAGCGTTTTCCTTATGCGTAAACTCCCGGTTTGGTATCAGTTCTAATGGGGTATTAAACAATTGTATTTCAGTAATAATGGTCTTGGGCTTGACCTGATTTAGAGTCAGTTGTTCAGGCTGGAACCAATTAATTCCTTCTATGCCTCCGAAATAAAGATTATCATTATGGTCTTTGTAATAGGCACCGGTATTAAATTCAAAAGCCTGTAATCCGTCATATTTGTCATAATTAACGATGGTTGGGACGGAATCCATTTCTTTAAACATAGAAATACCCCGATTCGAACTGAGCCACAGATTATTTTGGTTATCGGTTAAAAGACCATATATAACATTATTGGGCAATCCATCCTTAGTGGTAAACGTTTTGGTTTCTTGAGTTTTTACATTAAACTTGATCAAACCATCACCGTTGGTTCCCACCCACAAGATATCATTGTCGCTTTCATATAGTAAAGATTTGATTTTTTTTGGAATACTTTTTATCCTGTATATTTCTTTTGTATTTGTATTTAAAACACAAACACCATTGTCTTCTGTACCGATCCAAATCTGATTCGTTTTTCCTTCGGTTATGGCTCTTATATTGTTACTGGAAATGGAGGCATTGTCGTACGGATTAAAGGTATAACTTTCGGTAATCCCATTAGTTTTGTCGAACCGAACTAATCCTCGACCACCTGTTCCCAACCAATTATGGCCTTTTCTGTCCTGGTAAATACACCAAACCGCGTTTGTATTGAGTTTTACTTTGGTGTGATGGTTGTAATGTGTAATGCTGCCGTTAGGTTCTAAAATATCCAAACCCAGGTCCTGATAGCCTATCCATAAATCGTTGTTAATGTATCTGAGACTCATGATACGGTTTGAAGAAAACAACGAATTTTTGGTCGTATAGGTTTTATAGGTTTTGTGTTCTTGATCAATAATCGTGAGTCCCTTTCCTGAAGTCCCTACAATCAACCTGTTGTTTTTTGGATTTACACAAATGGCTCGCGTCACATCCACATTGATGTTTTGAGGCAGTTGATTATTTGTTAGGACGTTAAATTTCAACAAATGTTCGTCGTAATAACTTAACCCGGCGCCATCTGTACCGACCCAAATGTTTCCGGTATTGTCCTTAAACAGGCATAAAATATCATTGTAGTGTAAGGCAAAGGGGTTACTGTTTTGAACGGTATAATTGTCGATTCTTTCATTATTAAAATCAATGACATATACGCCTTTACCGTAGGTGCCCACCCATAATCTGTTATATTTGTCTAACAGGGTGGTTTCGATATTTAGGTCATCCGGGAAGGGATGTTCTTCAAATCCATGAAACTTGTTCAGGGTATTTTGTCTTATAAAGTAGAGACCATGACCAAAACTGCCTACCCATACCTTATGGTCCGATGCTGTAATTATGGAACTGAAGTTCATGGACGTGTACCCATTAAGATCCACCGTGGTATACCCGAAATTTTTTTTTGATATTTTAAAAATGGTATTTGCGGCGGTGACATAAATGGAGTCCCTATGTTCTAAAAAATGATATATAGGACCATCCCTGTCTTTAGGATCTAAAATTGAAATGGTATCCTTTTGTGCGTTCACCACGTGAATGCCGTTATCGAATGTTCCAATATAGTAGTTGTGGTCTTGGTCCTGAATCAGGTTACTGACGTTTTTAATCGTGGTTATGTGTTCAAAATCATCTGTACCGGCATTGTATTTTTCCAGAATACCGGAATTGGTGATGATCCACATGTGGTTCTGATGATCCATATAGATTTTACCCAGTTTGCTATGGGTGACCTTGGTCACATCCTCGAATTGCTTATTGTAATATGTAAAGGACTTACCATCGTATTTATTCAATCCATCCTGTGTGGCAAACCATAAAAACCCAATACTGTCTTGCGCCATACTTATAACACTGTTTTGAGATAAACCATCTTCCACGGAGAGGTTGTGGAATGAGATTGGACTGAGATTATTTAATGGGACAGATCCTCCTTGATCCGGGTTTTGTGAAACACCTGTGACAGGAAAAACGAATAAAAATAATATGATTTTATAGTTTAAAATAAAGCAAAGGTTTACATAAATATATAAAATAAGAATGAATGTCCTCGGTTGACGATGACCTATGTTTCTAATACATATTAAATTCCATAGATCTGCAGTGCCTTTAGCCAACCTGGTCATTCCTTTTAACAACGGACGGTTTTGGCAGTGTAAGGCTTAGGTTGTACTATTAATTTTACTGACTCAACGTCACAATTACGGTTGATTAGCCCCTAAAAGGAACACCAATGTAAGTTTGTTTCTTTTTTTAGACTAAATGCATAATTTTTTATGCAATAAAATTAGTATTTTAGTCTTCTATGAACGGCATTCTCGAATCAACTTTAAAAACACTTCAGAAATCAGAACACCTATTGTCCAATTTAGATGATGCCACCCTTTCCAATGTATCGGTATCTCCTTATTATTCCAGCATTGGGAGTCATCTGCGACATATTTTAGATTTTTACGATTGCATTTTAAATCCAGATGAGCATAACAAAATTGATTTAACGGCCAGAAAGCGTAATAAAGACGTGGAAACCTGTTGTGAACAGGCCTCAAGCTATCTTAACCACATTATGGCTGCCTTAAAACAACGGGGTACGGATTTAGAACGACAGGTTATGGTGATTGATGATCTCGGTATGGGAACGATTGAAATGCCCTATACGTATGCGGCCTTATTTGCGCAAGCCAATAGTCACACCATACATCATTATGCCATTATCAATTATATTTTAGACCGACTGGGGATTATTTTTAACGATTCTGTTTTTGGCTATAATCCCACCACACCACGCGCGTCCAGTTTGAATTAACCTTTTTTAAACATGCTGTCCAAAATGGTATGGATCCCTTTAAAAGCCAAGTATATGGCGAAGCAGCAAATTACTATGGATAACACCAGGACAACCGTATCTATCGGGCTATTTAATTTGGTTTGGGAGATGTAAATGAGGGTAGGTCCCAAAAACATGCAAATTAAGGAACCGCCCATTAGCTTGAGCCCTGTGATTAAAATTATTTTGTTGGTGTTTTTAGGCTTTGGCATTATAGTTTTTTATCGCTGAGCGAACACTTCCGTATTGATCCAATAATTTTTGGGCACTTTGTTCTGAAACGTGTAATTCCATCATCAGCATTTTAACCCCTCGGTCCACAAGCTTATTGTTACTGAGTTGCATGTCTACCATTTTGTTGCCTTTAATATGACCCAACTGAATCATGGTAGTGGTAGTAATCATGTTCAAGACCAATTTCTGAGCCGTACCCGCTTTCATTCTGGAACTTCCGGTTACAAATTCCGGTCCGACAATGACCTCAACAGGATATTGTGCGGTTTGGGACAAGGGACTGTTATGATTACAGGTGATACAACCAGTAGTAATGTTATTTTCATTGCAGCGTTGCAGCGCTCCTATAACGTAAGGGGTGGTCCCTGAGGCGGCAATTCCCACTACAACATCCTTGCTTGAAATATTAAGGGCGTTCAGGTCTTCCCAACCCTGTGTCGTGGAATCTTCTGCAAATTCTACGGCATTCCGTATAGCGATATCTCCACCGGCAATTAATCCAATAACCAAATCCGGAGACACCCCATAGGTTGGGGGGCATTCTGAAGCATCCAAAATACCTAATCGGCCACTGGTGCCTGCACCTAAGTAAAATAAACGTCCTCCAATTTTTAAATGGTCGACCACTTGTTTAACTAATGCTTCAATTTGAGGAAGCGCTTTTTCAACAGCTAATGGAACAGTTTTGTCTTCCGTATTGATATGTTGCAGTAATTCTGCTATCCCCATCTTTTCCAGATGGTTGTAATTGGAATCCTGCTCTGTTGTCTTAATAAAATCCATAGGTCAAAAATATACATTTTATGAATACCAGCTATAGTGGACCTGTGTTATTCTACCGTATAGCTGAAAATCGAAACTTCTGAGGCCCTAAAATATCCCAAGGGGTAATGAGACGGATTGGCTTCGTTGATGCAGTTGCCCCTCACTGTTGCAGGTTGCACTTCAAATGGATCGGCGGTTTCTTCATCGGTTTGTTGAAGTAAGATGTTCATATAGTCATAAAAGCGTTGTGTTATGCCATAGTTTCTGATCTCTAAAATAGCATTCGGGTTTAAGTTTTCATCGGAATGGAATGCAAAAATTTGATTGCCATCCGTGAATTCATCGTCATAGACTTCCAGGCTTTGAATGTTGGTTTCGGTATTGATGAATTCAAACAGATAGTAATTTTCGATATCGGCGGGATCGGTATAATAGGCTTTAATTTCGGTTTCATCACCACTAAAACCACCACCATTATTTTGTTCCACAAATTCAATGGCGCTCACAGGCATTAATTGGGTTGTTGCGGTATAGACCTCGTTATTATAGATTACCGTCAAGTGATAAATGCCGTTAATTTCCGGGATAAAGGCATCATTGATGTACCTGCCGGTTTCATTTTCTTCTATAAAATTAAAGGTATTATCAAAGGCATCAGACACAAAAACGGTTGCACCGGATGCCGGCGGAATGTCATCGTTAAAAAATGGAGCGGTTAGCGAAAGTGTGATGCGTTGATAATTTCCAGTAGTGCCTTTTATCCAATTTAAGGGTGCATCAATGACCAATCTCGGTTCTGCAGTCTGTAACTCCACATCAATAACATCCTCACAGGACATCAGGCTTAGGCTTAATATTAAAATGTATAAGAGGTGTTTCATAACCTAAAACTTAAAATTATAAGATATCGACGGGACAATCCCAAATATGGATAATCGCAAGGCTTCATTCATGCCACTATCTTGATTTCGTCTAAATGAAATTGAAGCGGCATTACGTCTGTTATAAATATTATAAAGGCTAAAAACCCAATAATTTTGCCATCTTTTCGATTTATTTTTTTTTGGTGCGTAGGTGGCCGACAGATCCAGGCGGTGATAGGAAGGCAATTGACTCGTGTTTCTGCCCCCATAGTTGGGAATGGTGACTCCATTGAATTGGTACTGCCCATTTGGAAAGGTTGCGGGTTGTCCGGTCTGGAATAAAAAATTGGAGCTTAATTTCCATTTGTCACTAAGTTCCAGGCTTCCGGTTAAGGAAATATCATGGGTCTTATCGAATGGGGATTTATACCATTCCCCATTATTAATACCGGTTTCCCGGGGTGTCCTGCCTTTAGTTTGCTGTTCGGATTTGGAAAGGGTATAGGCCAACCACCCTTTAAGACGTCCTTTATTTTTGCGTATGAGTAATTCGGTACCATACGCTCTTGCTTTTCCATTTAAAACGACCTGTTCTATGGCATTGTTGGCCACTAAATCGGCACCATCAATGTAATCCATTCTATTCTTGACCTTTTTATAAAAGCTTTCCACCTCTAAAGCATAGGCGCTATTCTTAAAATTTTTAAAATACCCGACAGCGAATTGATCCAACAGCTGGGGCTTAACATATTTACCACTAGGCGTCCAAACATCAAGCGGTGTAGGGGAGTTTGTATTGGATAATAAATGGACATACTGACTCATTCTATTATAACTTGCTTTGACTGAACTTTCGGTATTGAGTTGGTAAGCGACAGAAATTCGAGGTTCGATATTTGCGAATTTTGAAATGACATCACTCCGCTTATAGGTTCTCACGTCAACAGGTTGTGCTTTTTCATAAATTTGAAATTCTTCATTAAAGACAACGGGCAGGTCGTCCTCATAAATGTTCAATTCATTTTGTCCTAAACGATGAAACATACTCCAGCGTAAGCCGTAGGAAAGTGACAATTTATCCGATAACTTATGCTCCGCATCCACATACACGGCATTCTCAAGGGCATATTTGTCGGTGAGTTTAAACGGGTTGATGCCCGAAGTTTCAGTAGTTGGTCTAATATCGCCCGGATTAAATTTGTAATAAATGGAATTCACGCCATATTGAAGTTTAAAGTTATTGCTGATATAGTGTTTGAAATCGTATTTTAAATTGAAATTCCTAATACCTGAAATCCAATCAAATTCAACAAAGCTGAGCTTTAAATCGTAGTCGTAGTTTGAAAATATCAAGGATAAGTTTGAAAACAGTTTATCGGAAAACAAATAATTCCATCTAAAATTGAAAACGGCATTGCCGTAGGAGTTTTCGAAGGAATCCTGAATTCTAAATACATCGCGTCCAAAATACCCGGAAAGAAAAAGGTTATGGCGATCATTGATTTTATAGCTCAGTTTGGTGTTCAGATCATAGAAATAGGCACTATTGTCTAAATCGAAAAGGGGGAAAAATAAATGGGCATAACTGGAACGCCCTCCAAACAAAAAGGAGCCTTTATCTTTTTTTAACGGCCCTTCAACAAGGAGTTTACTGGTAACCGAACCCAGGCCTCCATTCATATGAAAGGATTTGCTGTTTCCTTCCTTTTGATAAATATCCAGGACGGAAGATACCCGGCCACCGTAGCGGGATGGAATGCCTCCTTTGTACAGACGAAGGTCTTTGATGGCATCCGGGTTAAAAACGGAAAAGAACCCGAATAAATGGGAAGAATTATAAATAATGGCCTCATCCAAAAGGATTAGGTTTTGATCTGCCGCACCTCCTCTAACGTTAAATCCGGAACCACCCTCACCGGTAGAGGTAACTCCGGGCAGTAAGGTGATGGCCTTAACGATATCGGATTCCCCAAAAACCATGGGTATTTCCTTGATCACAGAAGCAGATAATCTATTCACACTCATTTGAGGGGTCCTGATGTTGCGTTTATTCACGTCTTCCGTTATAATTACGGCATCCAGATTCTCTGTGACTTCTGTCAAATTAAAATTTTTAACCAGGTCTTCAGATAAATTTATGGTTTCATAAATGGGATTGAACCCCAGGTAACTGATAATGAGTTTGTAAGGTCCTTTAGGGAGCGTAATCGAATAGAATCCGTACTCATTGGTAGTGGTTCCCGATTGAATTTCCGGCAGGATGATGTTCACCCCTATCAAGGTTTCGTTACTTCTCATTTCAGAAACAGTACCGCTTATGGTGAATTTTTCTTGAGCGTTTATGCGTAAACTATTAAAAATTAACAGGACAATAAACCAAAATGGGATTTTAGGCATGAAAAGGGTTTTGTTTATAAATATAAAAAAAGCCCCTAAAAAGGAGCTTATCTCACAGATTTTAATTTTTTAACCAATAATATGATTTAAGGTTTTACTCGGTCTCATAACCTGGTTGGCCAAGGCATCGTTGGGCACATAATACCCTCCTAAACTCGTTGGAGCACCTTGAATACGGTTCAATTCATCCAGGATTTCAAATTCCATATCGGATAATTGTTTGGCCAGAGCAGAAAACTCCGTTTTTAAGTTACTGTCTTGATGTTGTTCGGCCAATTCTTTTGCCCAATACAGGGCCAAATAAAAATGACTTCCTCTATTATCCAATTCACCAACATTCCGGGACGGCCCTTTTTTATGTTCCAATAGTTTTTCAGTAGCCCTATCTAAGGTTTCGGACAGAATTTTGGATTTTCCATTTTGGTTGACTTCACTAAAATGTTCCAAAGAAACCGCCAGGGCCAAAAATTCTCCCAAAGAATCCCAGCGCAGGTGATTTTCTTCCAATAATTGTTGAACATGTTTAGGTGCAGAACCACCGGCACCGGTTTCAAACAGACCGCCGCCATTCATTAAGGGTACAATGGAAAGCATTTTGGCACTCGTTCCTACTTCCAAAATGGGGAATAAATCGGTCAGGTAATCCCGCAGAACATTACCGGTTACCGATATGGTATCTTTGCCTGCTTTTAATCTTTCACAGGTAAAGGTAGTGGCTTCGGTAGGGGATAGAATTCTCAAATCCAATCCGGATGTATCGTGATCCTTTAAATAGGTGTTTACTTTTTTAATTAATTCGGCATCGTGAGCTCTGTTTTGATCCAGCCAAAAGACCGCAGGGGTCTTGGAAGCTCTTGCCCTTGTGACGGCTAATTTTACCCAATCCTGAATAGGAGCATCCTTGGTTTGGCACATTCTCCAGATATCACCAGCGTCTACCTGGTGTTCCAAAAGGGTGTTTCCAAGTCCATCAATAACGCTAACCGTTCCATTGGAGGGGATTTCAAAAGTTTTGTCATGCGAGCCATATTCCTCGGCTTTCTGGGCCATGAGCCCTACATTGGGAACGGTACCCATTGTAGTGGGATCAAAGGCACCATGCGTTTTGCAAAACGCAATGGTTGCAGCATAAACCCCTGCATAGCTACTATCCGGAATTACAGCCTTGGTATCCTGTAATTCACCTTTGGCATTCCACATCTTTCCCGAGGTACGTATCATTGCGGGCATGGATGCATCAATAATAACGTCGCTTGGGACGTGTAAATTGGTAATGCCCTTGTCACTATTTACCATGGCAATAGCGGGCCCTTTTTTGTAAGTTGCCTCAATGTCAAACTCAATTTCTTTGCGTTTAGCTTCAGGCAATTCCTTGATACGCTCGAGCAAATTACCCAATCCCGAGTTGACATTTATACCGAGGTCTTCAAAGAGTTTTCCATGCTTTTCAAAAACATCCTTGAAATAGGCTTTCACGGCATGCCCGAATATAATCGGGTCGCTAACCTTCATCATGGTTCCCTTCATATGCAGGGAGAAAAGAACGCCTTTATCTTTAGCATCGGAGACCTGTTGATCCAGGAAGGCGATCAGGGCATTTTTGCTCATTACCGTAGCATCGATAATTTCACCTTTTAGCAATGGAAAGCTATCCTTTAAGAGGGTGATATCACCCTTGTGACTCCTGTGTTGAATTGTTATGGTCGTGGCTTCCGGTACGGTGATCGATTTTTCATTATGGGCAAAGTCGCCCTGTGCCATAGTTGCCACATGGGTTTTGGAATCCCGGGACCAGGCGCCCATACTGTGGGGATTCTTTCTGGCATAATTTTTTACTGCTTTTGGTGCTCGCCTGTCACTATTACCTTCGCGCAGTACGGGATTGACCGCACTACCTTTTACTTTATCATATCTTGTTTTGATTTCTTTTTCAGCATCACTTCGCGGTGAATCGGGATAATCAGGGATAGCAAATCCTTTATCTTGTAATTCTTTTATCGCACTTTTTAATTGGGGGATGGAAGCACTAATATTAGGCAATTTGATAATATTGGCCTCTGGTTTGGTTGCCAATTCACCTAAAAAGGTCAGATCATCGGAAACACGTTGATGCGCCTCTAAAAAATCCGGGAAAACAGATAATATTCTTGCTGCCAATGAAATATCCCTTGTTTCGATGGTTATACCTGAGGATTTAACAAAGGATTCCACAATGGGTAAAAAAGAGCGTGTTGCCAGCGCGGGTGCTTCATCTGTTTTTGTGTAGATAATTTTGGACATTCGTGTCTGTTTTAATTAAAAAATAGGGTCAATGAGGTGATTACAACCAGTGCCTTTTTTGGCGTTGCGAATATACAAAAAAATGGGAGTTATTAAGGTTGATTTTTAAATGAAAACGCAATAAAACAAGCTTATTAACAGGAATACAAAAAAACTTAGGAATCAATAGGCCATCGATAAAAAATGCTTAGTTCAGGTAATAAAAAAACAAAAGCCATATCACTGTAGAAGTTCATCTACTCTGACATGGCTTTCTTTGAAATAACATTCCGTGACCTATTTGGCATTGCTGCCAAATCGATTTGAATTTTCATCAAATCTTTTCAATTCAAGTGCAGTTATTTCAATGAAGCATTCGTGCAATTTTCAAAATGTATTGACGTATTACTCTAAATGCTCCAGTTTAATTGTTTTTCTTGATGCTTATTCTACAATGCACTCGTTTGCACGTTTGTATTGATTGTAAGCATTGCTCATAGTACAGTACTACTGCTTTTCTGAGCTTTCAACCACACCAGTTGCCATTTGCTTGCGCACCTGGGACTTTTTGTGATATCATGGTTCTCTGCTCACCCACGCCTACACGCGGCACATCCGAACCTCAAAAAACAACTAGTTTTAAAGAACGTTACTTTAATTTAGAATCGCGGTAAATCCATTTTTTACGTGGAACCAAAACGAGTTTGTCCAAGATTCTTCTGCTAATATAGAGCAAGAATTTAAATTTGCAAATTTTTCACCTTCTTAAATATCAACCAGTTATGAACCATAGTTATTAACAATAGTTAATAAAAAAAGAGCCTTAATGTTAAAGGCTCTTTTATCATGTGTTGAGACTAAAAATGGTTTAGTGTCTACGTTCTTGAATTCTTGCTTTTTTACCGGTTAATCCTCTAAAATAGAAGATTCGTGCTCTGCGCACCTTACCACGTTTGTTTACTTCAATCTTTTGTAAAGCCGGTAAATTGATTGGAAAAATACGTTCTACACCAATAGAACCGGACATTTTTCTAATTGTAAACGTTTCTGAAGCACCGGATCCTCTTCTTTGAATTACGGTTCCTCTAAAAAACTGGGTACGGGTTTTATTGCCTTCCTTTATTTCGTAATACACCGTAATCGTATCACCAGCTCCAAATTCCGGCAAGTCTTTTTTGGTTACAAACTCGTCCTGAACATATTTTACTAAAGATTCCATATCTTTAAATTTAAGTGATTTATTCGAAACAACATGCACGATTTTCGCCAGAGGTTAATCCGAAATTGGGTGCAAAAATAATTATTAATTACCAATGTACAACACTTTGTGTCAGTTTTTTTAATTCTTTTTCAGGATCTCAAATTTATGTAATCGGCAATTTTTCGTAATTTTAAAGCGGTTAATCTAAACTTGGATTTATTATGAAAAACAACATGGTAGGCTGGTTTGAGATACCAGTTGATGATATGGATCGTGCGAAACAATTTTATGAAACCGTTTTTAATGTGGAAATAGAAATCCATAACTTTGGTGGCGTATTAATGGGTTGGTTCCCCGATAGAGGGGAAGCCCATGGTGCCCAGGGCACATTAATTAAGCAGGACTCTTATATCCCCAGTAAGGAAGGGGTTCTCATTTATTTTATGAGTGATGATGTTCAGCATGAATTGGATAAAGTGGTGGCCTCCGGGGGTGAGATTTATCAGCCCAAAACACAGATTTCACCGGAATACGGTTACATGGCTGCTTTTATTGATAGTGAGGGCAATCGCATTGCATTACACTCAAAACACTAAACAAGGGACTAATCTATAATTGTAATACATGATAGTAACGGTTCTCCCGGGTTCAACCTGTGGTGTTATGATCCATAGTTTTACTTTTGTACTATGATGGATGTTGCATTATTAAACTATTTAGAGACCTATTTAACCGAATCACGAAAAGAAAAATTCCTGAACGTCTTATCCCAACGTACCAAGCATTTTACGGTAGCTATTGAAGATGTATACCAACTGCACAATACAAGTGCGGTTATGCGAAGTTGTGACGTATTTGGGATACAGGAACTGCATGTTATTGAGGAGCTTAATACCAAACAGATTGACAGGGAAATTGCCATGGGCTCCCAAAAATGGGTAGACATAAACCGTTATCGTTCGGTTAAGGATTGTTTGGCGCATTTGCGAGGACAGGGCTATCGGATTGTGGCTACCTCGCCTCATGTGACCCATGGTGAATTAAAAGATTTTGACGTTACCCAAAAATCGTGCTTTTTCTTCGGTAAGGAAACCGAAGGTCTTTCGGACGACGTGCTGAATGCCGCTGATGGTTTTATCAGGATTCCCATGGTGGGGTTTGCGGAGAGTTTAAATATTTCTGTTTCAGTGGCCATTATTTTGCACGATACCATGACCAGGCTGAAACAAACCACAACTGAATGGCAACTCGGTGAAGCCGAAAAATTACAAAAACGAATGGACTGGTGTAAAACAACCATTAAAAGCTATCAAAGGATTATAGATCGGTATTACGATGCTTTATAAAAGGGTCATGCCCTCCCTAAAACATCAAGAGGCATATGCTGCATATACCTCTTGATTGTGTTTGTTTTAATGGAATTGACGCTACAGGCACATCATATAAGCGGTTAAGGCGTCCTTCTCTTTTTTATTCAATTGTAATTCTAATATCAAATTGAAAAACTCTACGGTATCATCGAGGGTCGGGAGTCGACCATCATGAAAATATGGAGGAGAATCTTTAATCCCCCTTAACGGAAATGTTTTTATAGGGCCTTCTGGTCTTCCCTTATAAAAGCGCTCTACCTTGAGATCGTGCAAATAGTCATCCACAAAGGCCGGTCCATAGTGGCATGAGGCACACTTCGCCTTCCCTTTAAATAACCGTTCGCCCAGTAATTCCTGCTCAGTAGATTTGCTCGGTATTAAATTACTCATGGCATCCAATTTCGGTGCAGGAGGAAAATCGAGCATAGAATTAAAATCACCCATTCTATTCGATAAGGCCCTTTGTAAACCCCTTTGCCCGATATGTTGTTACATGCCCGGGTCTCCATCGAAATACTCTTCTACTTCGGCAAAATGGTCCATGCTACGAATGGAACGTTTGGACGCCAATTGCATGGCATTGAAATTACCGCGCATCGTTGGGGTATCTACCCGCAGTCGGGCTAAATTGGGCCGGCTGTCCGGGCCCAGTTCAATGGCGCCATTGGTATGGCCGTTAACATGACACGAGAAACAGGATACTCCCGCACTGGGTTCTAAGGTCACTCTGTGCGGCGTATGGTTAAACCAGGTTGTTGGAGTTGGTGTTAATAATTCATTTAAGCCTTCCATTTGTTCCGGTGTAAGCAAGCCATCAAAAATCTCATAGTAATTGGCCAGTGTTACTTCTCGTCCTTTGGTGACGTCCCCCAGCTCCTTGTGATTGGAGAGGAACATGGGTGGCGGAAATTCCGGCAGATAGTCATCCGGGAAATCATGATCCACATCTATCCTGGCATGCTCCGGGTGCACCTCATTCCAGGTGTCCGGAAATAACATATGTGCCGTGGTTTGTAAGGGATGCGCCAAAGGTTTATACGGGAACAGATCCTTGTTTTTAATGTCGTCTGCCGAATAGGCAGATAAGGCTTCAAAGGAAGAAATGCCGCGAGGGAGTCTGGCAATGGGGCCTTTCATTATAGGCTTTCTTCCGCCGGACATCACTTTGCCTTCATACACCTCACCGTTGAAGTCGTAACGTGAATTCATATAGGTTCTAACATCGGCCATTAACTCCGGCTTCTGTTTTTTGTGGAAGGCTACCCATTCGTCCCAGCTCATGGGTAATTCTGGTGTGGTAAAGGAGCTTTTTCCCTTTCCACCATAGCGCCATAAATCAAAAGGGGTCCGTTCTCCCTTTTTTAAATTAGGGTAAGGCAGCAGGGAATCGATATGCCCGGCCCCCAAACCATAATCGGGTTCTTCATAATCTTCAATAACGGCACCCGGTGATTGTAAGAGATGTAATTTGTTATTGATGATCTGGAAACTTAAAAGTAAAATGCTTCCAATGGCTATCATAAATGGAATTCGAATCTTTTTCATGGGATTTTAATCATTTTGATTAGTATTCAGTGATCTTAACAAATGTAACTTTTTGTGAATGACATCACAAAAATTTATGGGATAAGTCAATAAAAAAAATGAGATGAAAAGTGCCACGCTATAAGCCATAGCGTTTAGGCATTCTTTCTTGCGGTCAAAATGGTGTGTAATTCGAATTCACTTTCCGATATGTTGTAGGCCACTTGGGAGGTTTTGATTTCGGAAAATTTCATCTGAACCAATGGTTTCATTAGGTCCTTTAATTGGTGATAATAAAAAAATACCCGACCGGAATGGCCTTCTTTAAAACCCGATTTATCAGGGTCACCTTCTACAAAACTTAAGTAGATTATGCCCCTTTCATTCAATAACTGGTAGGCATTGGAAATAAGATCTTTGCATTCCTTTAGTGATAAATAGGGTACACAAAACCCACCAATAATGGCATCAAACTTACTTTTAAGTCCCTTAATATTTGTAATATTCATTACCTGAAAATGAGCAGTTGGGTTATTCTTTCGGGCAAGCTCGATCATATCTGGGGCCATGTCAATGCCTAAAACTTTAAAGTCGGGTCTTTTCGATAATACATATTTTGAGATGTTTCCCGGACCACAGCCTATATCCAGTATTGTCGCGTTGCGTTTCTCAAGGGCTTTACAAATTGCGTCGTAGGTATCATTATAGAGGTCAAAATCCATAAACTTGTTCTCGTAGATTTTGGCTATGGCATTCCAGGTCTGTAATGTTTCTTTATGTGTCGTCATAGTTGTGGATGGACGGACAATTTTAGATTTTGCAGAATAGTGAAACCTCAGAATGCATTAAAAAATATAGGAAGGTCTCCTATGGTATCTACAGCCGCTTACTTCTTCCACGACTAAGTACCTTATATTCTTCGTAGCATTCACTTATGGCATCGAGTATTTGTAAGTCGTTGGCCGATTGTATGAAGCCTTTGGAGTAATTGCACTGGCTTACGATTTCGTCCAGATCAACCCGATCTACCTGGAGTAAAACCGTTAACATTTCCCGGTCAAAGCGGGTGGCCAGCAAATTCCGAATTTCATCATCCTCCTTCATCTTTTTTAGCTTGCGCATCTCATTCGGTTTTTTTCCAAACATGCGATGCAAGAAATCGGCCGGATTAAAAATGGACCCCAGAATTTTGTTTACACCCGTAGGTTTTCTGGCCTCATACCCTGTACTGGGCAAACCGGAAATACTGTATCGGTAATTTTCGTTTATGATAGGGACTTGTTTGATATCTACTTCCAGGTACCCCGTAAGTTTTAGTTGATTTACGACGACTTCCTCCAGAGCCAATGCCAATTCAGTCAGTTCAATTTTCGCATTTCCAAATTTCAACCAGTCGTTGGTCACCCGCACTTTTATGGATTTAAAACCCAAATAGGAAAAGTGCAGGGTATCGTTAACCTGAGCCACAATATCGAATTCACCATTAATATTGGACGATGTCCCAATAACCTGGTTTAAGTTTACGATATTGACATTTTCAAGTGGAACCCCATCGGCAGCATTGGTGACCACTCCAATTGCTTTACCCACTTCCTGAGCCATACTGAAGGCAGAAGCGATGCAAAAGGCAAAAAGAAGTAGGCGTTTTTTCATGGTTTAAGCTAAAACTGATATTCTGATATAAAAATACTAAAGAAAAAATTAGTAATCCCGTTGTGATTTTATTTTGACTTAAAATTAACAAAAAAGTTTAACTATCTGCGAGAACGCCTGGGTCTTGAAGCGGCGAAGTCATTCGATTTTGAACGTCTTGGTTTTGATTTTCCGGATGTCGATCTTCTTTCTGTTCTGTTTTTAGAATCATTTTGTTTGAAGTTTCTGTTACTTCCATTTCGTTTTCTGTCCCTTCTCTTACCGTTACCGCGGTTTTCAGACACTTCCACGTTTACAAATCGACCATTGTATTTAAAGTCCGTAAAGAAATTTAAGACTTTATCCTTAACCGCATTTTCCGTATTGAAAAATGAAAAACTGTCTTTGGTCTCGACCTTAAAGACGTCTTCTTTACCAAGTTCCAAAATTTCCCTCAAGAAGTCTTTTAGGCTCATCCAATCGAAGCCGTCCTTTTTTCCGACATTGATAAAATATCGCGTGGAGTCGCCCCTGTCCTTATCATCACTACCGGAACTTTCTATGGTGTTCAAATCTGGTGTTTTTTGATAATAATTGTAAAAACGGGTGAACTCTACGGAAAAGAATTTTTTAATCAATTCATCTTTAGTGGTGTCTGAAAAAAGTGTATTGATTTTTCCTAAATAATTATCTATATCGTGATTGACCTCGGTATTGTGGACTTTATTCGCCAGGGACATCAATTGCACTTCACAAATTTCCATGCCGTTTGGAATAGTTTTCCTCTCGAATTGCTTTTTAATAATGCGCTCAATGCTTTTGATTTTACGCACTTCACTTTTTGAAACGATGACCATGGACACCCCGGTTTTACCGGCACGCCCCGTACGCCCTGAACGATGGGTATAGGTCTCTATTTCATCAGGTAATTGGTAGTTAATCACATGGGTGATATCTTCAACGTCAATGCCACGAGCTGCCACATCGGTCGCTACCAGCATTTGAATCTGGTTATTTCGAAAGGCCTTCATTACCAGGTCACGTTGATTCTGACTTAAGTCACCATGCAGGGCTCCGGCATTGTATCCATCTTCTATTAATTTTTCTGCAACCTTTTGGGTATCGCGTTTGGTCCTGCAGAATACGACAGAAAAGATATCCGGATTGGCATCGGCCAATCGTTTTAAGGTGAGATATCGATCCCGTGAATTCACCAAATAATATTCGTGCGACACCTGATTGGTACTTTCATTTTTGTTGCCCACGGTAATTTCCTGTGGTTGGTGCATGAAATGCTTCGCAATGGAAGCCACCTCACTGGGCATGGTAGCCGAAAACAGCCAGGTATTTTTGTCTTTGGGGGTATGGGATAAAATATCTGTAATATCTTCCTTAAAGCCCATGTTTAACATTTCGTCGGCTTCGTCTAAAACACTGTATTCTATTTTAGATATATCCACCAAATTACGGCTAATCATATCTTTCATTCTACCGGGTGTAGCCACTATAATTTGTGCCCCGCGTTTTACGTCACGAGCTTGTTCGGTAATGCTTGCACCACCATAAATTGCCACAACGTTCAATCCTTTACAATATTTACCGTAAAGCTTCATTTCATTGGTTATCTGTAAACAAAGTTCACGTGTAGGCGATAGGATAAGTCCCTGTGTGGTTCGGCTATCGACATTAATTTTTTGTAGCATGGGAAAACCGAACGCAGCCGTTTTTCCGGTCCCTGTTTGGGCCAGGGCCACTAAATCGGTATCAGCGTGTAATAAAACGGGAATGGCTTTTTCCTGTACCTCACTCGGTGTAGAAAACCCTAAATCATTAATAGCTTGTAATAGGTCGTCATTGAGACCTAAGTTTTGGAAAGTACTCATTCTTTTGTATAAGTATTCGATTATGTTATGTGGTGTTACATAAGAAGCGAATCGACATACTTAAACCTAAAACTTCCGGCAACACATCCTCACCCTGAGGAATTTAAGCGGCAAAGATACATTTTTATTTGGATATAAGGTTCACGAACACGAATATTACATCCTATCTTAAGAATTCCCTATTCAACGGCTTTCAAGTCCTCAAATTTTTTATCCGTTGCAGCAAGGTTGGATGTGAATAGTGCATAAAAACATATGCCGGATGTGGGGTTAGATTGCTTAAGCTGTTTTTTGAAAGTTTTTTAAGAGCGCTAATTAAGGGTTCGGCTTTATAGGTTGTTTTAGCATAATTATCGGCCTCATATTCAAAGGCCCTGGACAACATATTCATCCCCAGGCCTGTGATTTCAGAAATGGGAGAATACAAAAGTGCAAAAGCAATCAATCCGATATGAAAACTAGCTGTTTTCACCCCCAGTGCATGGGATAACAAAGGATTTGAGATAAACAAAGACAGGATATATAACATGACACCTGTCAATAGGATGGAGGCAAAGAGGTTAAAAATAATGTGCCTCCTTTTATAATGACCTACCTCATGTGCCAAAACCGCAACAATTTCTTCATCCTCCAAATCGTTAATCAGGGTATCAAATAAGGTCACTCTTTTTTCATTTCCAAATCCCGAAAAATAGGCATTGGCTTTAGTGCTGCGTTTAGAGCCGTCAATCACAAAAATCTTATCAAGCTTAAATCCAACGGTTTTGGCATAGGCTGAAATTTTATCCATCAAGGATCCTGCTTCTAAAGGGGTTTGCTTGTTGAACAAGGGCACGATGAGTTTGGAGTAAAACATATTCATAAAAATGGTGAACAGTGCCACCAGGGCCCACGCATACAACCAAAAATTTGGTCCTGTAGCCTGATAAGACCACAGTATGAGCGTTAAAAGACCACCACCAATAAGGGCCATCATGAACCAGCCTTTTATCTTGTCGAGAACGAATGTTTTTACAGTAGTTTTATTGAACCCAAATTTCTCCTCGATTACAAAAGTACTGTAATAGGAAAACGGCAAGGTTATTAGATCACTCCCCAACATGATGATACCGAAAAAAAGTAAAGCAATGAGAATAGGATTATCCGTGATGCTTCTTGCTAAATTGTCGACTATCTCAAAGCCATCTAACCCAAGAAACCCCAGTGTTAGCAATAGGGAAAATGTAGAGGTGATAATACCGAACCTATAGTTTGTGGCTTTATACCGTTGCGATTTTTTGTATTCTTCCTGATCATAAACGTCATGTAACTCCTGGGGAAGGTCATCCTTATAATGTTTTGCGTTTAGGGCATCAATAATTTTATCGATTAAAAAATTGATAATCAATAATGCAATAATGATATAAAATAGCGTGTTTGCCGTCATAGGTTTAGTCTGATATCATGGTCGGGAGTACAGAGCCCCGGCAATCTTACAATGAGCCGCGATTACTTTGGTTATGCTTCCTTCACCTTGATAGTTATTCAAAATTCCGTTGTTTTTTGGCTTCAAAAATAAGAATTCCTGCGGCAACCGAAACATTTAAGGAATCAATTTCACCTTTCATGGGGATCATAATGTTTTGAAATGAATTTTCAAGCCATTCATTACTTAATCCGGTTGCCTCGGTACCGACTACAATAGCAGTTGGTTTGGTATAATCCTGAGTGTGATAATGCACGGATTCTTGCAATGCTGCACAGTATATCACCATCTTCTTTGCTTTCAAGAAAGCAATGATTTCAGTAGTATTGCCAGTGGCAATTGCGTTGGTAAAAAGGCATCCCACACTGGATCTGATTATGTTAGGGTTGTAGATATCGGTTCTTGGGTTGGCAATAATTACCGCATCCACGTTGGCCGCATCGGCAGTGCGTAACAGGGCACCAATATTACCCGGTTTTTCCGGAGCTTCGGCGACTAAGATGATTGGGGCCTGATGTTGAAACCTTAATGTTGATAAGTTATGATTTTTAGCCTGGGCAACAGCAAGTATGCCTTCAGTGGTATCACGATAGGCTAATTTTTGATAGACCTCTTTGGATATTGTAATAGCAGGGCTATGTTGGTTCATTAAAGCATCTAATTGTTCAATAGGAAAAAGATCAGGGTAAACCAATACGTTTTCCAATTTGTAACCCCCTTTCAAGGCCAGTAGTATTTCACGTTTGCCTTCAATTAAAAATAAGCCACTTTTTTTACGTTCCCGGGATTTGTCTCTTAATTGCACCAAATGCTTGATATAGCTGTTTTGGATACTTGTAATTTCCTTAACCATAATGCATCTAAAGATAGGTTTTAAAAGTATTACTGCATTTCATTAATTTCAAAATAGTTAACTAACAGGGCTACCACATAGCTATAGCTTTCCATACCTTTGTGTTGATTGTTTGCCTTTAAAAAATTGCCGTAAAAGATTTTGAAGAAAGGTTCCAGAGGATTTTCATGTGCTTCCCAGAATTCCCTTGTTTCTTTATAATTTTTTAAGATGCCCTGGTTTACATCGGCGATCATATCCTCGAAAAGACATTCGTCCCGCATGTAAATTTCATTAAGGCAAAAGCGCAGGCCAAAGGCATAGCCACAATATTTAAAATAGACATCATCATGATTTGAAGCAGCCATAAAACCAATAAAATTGGCTTCGTTTTCTGCTGCATAACCTAATTGATGCGCAATCTCATGAGTTGTTGTGGTTGGGAATTTAAAAATTGGGATGATGCCATCAACCTGAGATTCATTGGTGAAAGGATTCAAGTAACCACTAAAACCCATATACGTGAGGGGGTAACTATACAATGATTTTTTTATGCTGCTCGGGTAATATTCCAAATGTGGAAATAGCTTTTTTAAATTTTGATAACCCATGGGTGCTAGAGATATAACCTCACTTTTACTGTAGGGCAAATCAATTTTAAGCGTGTCGTTCTGAGTGATTTTTGAGTGCAGGTGGTTTGTTTTCTGAATGAGTTTCTCGGTAACCCGTATGAGCTTCTCCTCGGTGTAATCCGCATTCAAATTTAAATTTTTGTGGAGTGGAAGCCGATAATAGTTGATACCCCATAATATATGAAAAGCAAAATAAAAAATGGAAACCGTGGCAAGTAGGTCGATTATCCAGTTTTTGGTGTCCTTTCGTAATCGACGACGATTTTTATAAAACCATCTTAAGGCATAAATGGTCATACCGGTATAAATTACATCTCCAAAGGAAAAAGGCAACCAGCCCAAAATGTATCTAAAGCATGCTGATATAATGGGATAAATACCATTGCTGTAATAGTGCTCAACAAATTCAGGAAACCGGGACAATATTCTAACTAAAATATATTGTGGTATAAGCCCGAGGGCCATTAATAGTTTTGTGTTTTTCAGCATAAATCAAAAATAGGAAACAATTTATAATTCCTATAGAGAATATGTACCTTTGTACATTGTAAATACAAATAGGATGAATTCAGAAATAAGATTACTGGAACCCAGAGCACTTTGGAATAAATTCGCTGATTTAAATGCTGTACCGCGCCCTTCAAAAAAAGAAGATCGTGTTATTGCTTTTATGAAAACCTTTGGTGAAAAATTAGGACTGGAGACCCTGGTGGATGAGGTTGGGAATGTCATTATTAAAAAACCTGCAACCCAGGGAATGGAAACCAAGACCACTGTTGTTATGCAATCGCATTTGGATATGGTACACCAAAAAAACAATGATACCGTTTTTGATTTTGAATCTCAGGGCATTGACATGGTGGTACAGGGAGATTGGGTAAAAGCCAGGGGAACAACCTTAGGTGCGGACAACGGTATTGGTGTTGCTACTATTATGGCTGTTTTGGAGAGTAATGCCATACAACACCCTGCTATTGAAGCCTTGTTTACCATTGATGAAGAAACAGGTATGACCGGAGCCATGGGTTTAAAGGAAGGCTTACTTACAGGTGGGATTTTACTGAATTTGGATACTGAGGAAGATGATGAAATCGGTGTTGGCTGTGCTGGAGGAATAGATGTCACAGCGACAAAACCCTACGAGGAAGAGGATATTTCAAATAATAAGGTGGGGTATCAAATTAAGGTAAAAGGGTTGCAAGGGGGGCATTCGGGAATGCAAATTCATGAGGGGCTGGGAAATGCCAATAAGATTATGAATAGACTTTTATTTGAGGGTTATGACCATTTTGGATTGCGAATTTCAGAAATTAATGGCGGAGGTCTTCGAAATGCCATTCCCAGAGAAAGTGTTGCAATAGTAGTTATTGATGCCATTCATGACAATGCCTTTTTAGGGGAAATGGATTCGCGCACCAAAGCCATTAAAACGGAATTAAAAACTATGGAACCTGATTTAAACATAGAGGTAACCAGGTGCGATATGCCAAAAAGGATAATGGCATTAGGCGTTCAAGAGGATTTGATCCGGGCGTTATATACGGCTTGGAATGGCGTTTATAGAATGAGTGCCGATATACCCAATCTTGTGGAAACCTCCAATAATATTGCAAAAGTTGAGGTTAAGGAGGGGCATATTCATATTGCCTGTTTAACCCGTTCTTCGGTTGAAAGCTCAAAAATGGATCTGGCCAATGCCCTTCGTGCTGCATTTGAGTTAATGGGCTGTGAGGTAAAATTTTCTGGTGATTATCCCGGGTGGCAACCTAATATGGATTCATCCATTTTGAAAGTGATGCGGAATCTTTATACCAATTTATATGGCGAAAAACCGCATGTGGCTGCCTGCCACGCCGGACTGGAATGTGGTATACTGGGACAGAATTACCCGGATATGGATATGGTTAGTTTTGGACCGACAATTAGAGGGGCCCATTCACCAGATGAGCGTGTCCAAATCTCCTCAGTGCAAAAATATTGGACCTTTGTCTTGGAAATTTTGAAGCATATTCCCGAGAAAGCACCCCATTAAATAACATTTTATCGAAATAATTTGCTTTTAAACGATAAATTTGTATATTTGATAAGCAATTAATGCCAAAAGCATTTTTTGAATGAAACATAAAGTAAGCACCCCAATCTGCCTCTAAAAAGAAACATTCGAATCATGCTTTTTCTTCGTTATATGTTACAATGTTATCCTTGTGGATTCATGTAACAAATACAGCGGTCCTTTTTTAAAACGGATTTTAGCTTTATTCTGTATTAAGCTGCCGGGGGCGCATTTGAAACATGGCCATTTTTGGCGTAATGGCGCCATTCTTATGGCGATTAAGGGACGGGATCATGGCCAGAACCTCCCCAGGGATGACAACTAATAATCCGTTTAAAAGCTAACCACCCCCCCTTAAGCAATCCGTATTTTTCCAGTGCTTCTTTTGAATATTGCGAACATGTAGGGGTATATCTGCACGTTGAAGGCGTCATTGGGGATATTAGGGTTTGGTATATCCTGATTAAAAACAAAAACGGAGCAATTAGAAGTTTTTTCATGTTATGTTATTCCACAAGAGTAGAAATCCTATTACATACAAGTGATGTACTATTGCATTTCAACGAACCGGGGAATACGAAAGCATTGAATTGTAGCATAAGACATTTCCCGGTTTGGCGCCGATTTAGTTAAGGCTAAATGTCGTTCCATCCTTCCCGTCTTTAAGTTGGATTCCAATTTCGGCCAATTCATCTCTAATTTTATCAGATAGGGCAAAGTCTTTATTCGCCCTGGCTTCCTGTCTTATTTTTATGAGTACGTCAATTGCGCCTGCCAATTTATCACTTCCTGCAGCTGTTCCGGAACTGTTCTCCAAACCTAAAACATCAAAAATAAAGATGTTCATGGTTTCTTTTAAAAGGTTCAAATCTTCAGAAGAAATGGATGCTTTACCTTCTTTAATTTGATGGATATATTTTACGGCTTCAAATAATTGTGCAATTAATATGGGGGAGTTAAAATCATCGTTCATCGCATCATAACATTTCTGTTTCCATGCTCCTATAGCTACAGACGAGGTATTTGAGGCCTTTAGGTCGTTCAGAATACTTAGGGCGTCCATGAGGCGATTAAAACCTTTTTCACTGGCTAAAAGCCCGTCGTCAGTAAAGTCTAAAATACTTCTGTAATGTGCTTGTAGCATAAAAAATCGTGCGACACTGGGTAAATACGATTTTGAAATATGGGGATTCTCTCCCGTAAAAATTTCACCCGGCAAAATATAATTACCAGTTGATTTTGCCATTTTTTTACCATTCATAATCAACATATTGGCGTGCATCCAATAATTTACCGGCGTTTGGCCTTTGGCTGCCTCGCTTTGTGCGATTTCACACTCATGATGGGGAAACTTCAAATCCATACCACCACCATGAATATCGAAGTGTTCGCCCAAATATTTGGTGCTCATGGCCGTACACTCCAAATGCCAGCCGGGAAAACCATCACTCCAGGGTGACGGCCAGCGCATGATGTGCTGTGGTTCGGCACGTTTCCATAGGGCAAAATCCTGTGGGTTCTTTTTATCACTTTGTCCATCCAATTCACGGGTGTTATGAATCAAATCTTCCAATTTGCGCTTGCTTAATTTGCCATAATCGTTCGTTTCGTTGAACTTATGGACATCAAAATATACCGAGCCGTTTACCACGTAAGCAAAACCATTGTCAACGATATTTTTAATCAACTCAATTTGCTCGATAATATGTCCCGTTGCCGTAGGCTCAATACTGGGCGGTAAAAAATTAAAGGCATTGAGAATATTATGAAAGTCGACCGTATAGCGCTGAACCACTTCCATTGGTTCTATTTCCTCAATCCGAGCCTTTTTAGCAATACGATCTTCACCGGTATCGGCATCATTTTCTAAATGACCGGCATCGGTTATATTCCGCACATAACGTACTTTATAGCCCAAATGTTTTAAGTATCTGAAGATAACATCAAAAGACATAAAAGTTCTCACATTGCCCAAATGAACATTGCTGTAAACAGTTGGGCCACAGACATACATCCCTATATGGCCTGCATTAATAGGTTTTAAGGTTTCTTTTTGTCCGGAAAGGGAGTTATAAATTTTTATACTTTGGGATGGGTATAGTAACATGGGTGTTCTATAAATTGGCAAATGGATAGCGAGTGATTTAAAATTTTGTATCCAATTTAATATAATCTAAAAACTCTTGTCTTGTGGCTTTATCCTTAAACCGCCCACCGAATTCTGAAGTGACGGTACTACTTTCTACATCTCTAATGCCTCTGGAATTCACACATAAATGTTTTGCATCTATAACACATGCCACATCCTTGGTTTCCAGAACTTTCTGTAATTCCCTTACAATCTGAATCGTTAAACGTTCTTGTACTTGAGGACGCTTTGCAAAATAATCAACGATCCGGTTCATTTTAGAAAGTCCAACGACCGTTCCGTTTGAAATATAAGCTATATGGGCTTTACCCACAATAGGCAACAAATGGTGTTCGCATGTGGAATATACTGTAACATTTTTTTCAACAAGCATTTCACCATACTTGTATTTGTTCTCAAATGTGGAAGCACTTGGTTTTTTTTCCGGATCCAGACCGCCAAATAATTCCTTGACAAACATTTTGGCCACACGCAAAGGGGTCCCACTTAAGCTGTCATCACTTAAGTCCAATCCCAATGTTTCCATTATGTGACGAACATCATCCTTTATGATATCTATTTTTTCATCTTTCGATAATATGAAGGCATCACTTCTAAGGGGCGTATCCTGGGATGTCCCAATATGATCATTACCTAAAGCATCAAACTCTTCGAAGTCGTTATTAAGTTTCACGTGTCTAAATTTTTTATTGATACTTCTTAAAATTAATTAAGATTTAGTTTGCAAAGATAAACATTTCACTTTTTAATGGTTAGTCTTTAACTAACATTTAATTTTCGAGCTATGGGCCTCGGTAAAAGCCTTTGAATCACTCCAAAAAAAAGAGCCTGAATACCCGAATTCAAGCTCTTATTTATGGGGATAAAAGGTGTTTTATATATTAAAACTCAATGAAAGTGCTATATTAGAATTGGTTTTGTCTATGGAAACCGGATCGGTTAATCCCACATTATACATTGGTGTTTCAAAACTTCGGTTCGACTGGTCGAATGTAATATCCAATTTGGTATTGCCAAAATTGTAGCCGATACCTAATGAAAAGCCATCCAAGTCGCCCACGGTAACTCCATCTTTATACGGGCTTTCCTCAAAGCGATATCCGCCCCTAAAACTAAATTCTTTGTATTTGTACTCACCACCCAATCGATATGTGGCAGCACGTGCAAAGGCATCATTAATATCGGCATTAAGCCCTGTATAATCTGTTTCAGGTTTAAATTTCGTTTTACCGTAATCTTTCAGGGAATAGTCGAAACTAATCAACCCTTGTTGCCCAAAAACGTAAGCCAAACTGCCTGTTATTTTAGACGGGGTCTGAATTTTATATTCGGGATACACATTTATAATATCTGAGACAAAAACAATGTCCGGATCCGCGAGGTTCGAATCAATAAGTTGGGTTGTTTCTTCTTCGATGGTATACCAAATAGGGGAATCGTAAGTTAATCCGGCCCTGAATTCTGGAGATAATTTAAGGATAGCACCCAACTGAAAGGAAAACCCACTGCCTCTTGTTGACAGGGTGTTGTCGAATCTGATAAAATTGAGATCAGGATCTGTATTTGGAGGTGTGTTGGCGTTGGTTTCTTCCAGTGATGTGGTTCTTTGGTAATCTATAAAGTGAGAGTTAAGGTTTAATCCCAGGTAAAGATTATCTTGATATTGCGTTGCAAAATTGAATGCGACTTTACCGTTATAGCCGGAGCTTGTATAGATGTAATCATGGTTAAAAGTACCGTCGTATAGATTCGAAAAGTAGGATGTATTGTTATCATTATCCACATCAGGTTCCAATATGTATGACTGATAACCTAAAAACGCTTGCTGATGGGCAAATCCAAATATATTCCCAATATCGTTGTAGGCTTCCTCAATAAATTCACCATCCAATAACGATATATCCCCCAATCTCACGCCATCGGCATAGTTTAGAAAATACAGATCAATGGATTGATTGTTCGTATTTGTTCCACGAGCAACCCAGGCGTTATCATAATTATTGGTTCTGTCGTAGGCAATACCTATGGAGAATTTACGCCAGGGAGAATCATTCCTGCTGGCAAAAACGAAGGCCGCCCCGCCTTGGTGAATATCAAAATTGGAATCGTTGGTTGAGCCCGAACCATTAAAATAGCGGGTATCATTGGTAATATCGGCATTCGACAAACTTAACGACGCATGGCTTTGACTAAAAACTGCTGAACTTGCAGGGTTAATGCTTACAGCACTCATATCGCCACCGAGGGCACCAAAAGCACCACTTAATGCCCGAAATCGAGCTGTTCCTTGAATTTCATCCTGAGAATATCGTAAAGCATCACTTAAGTCTTGTGCATTTAAGGCAGAAACAAAAATTAAGCTTAACAGCAATAGGTTTAACTTTTTCATAAATAGGTGTGTTTAAAATAATGGATGTAATCATCCTCTTATCAATATTAATGATATTAAAATTACGGAAATGATTTCATATTAACGCCTTCTGCCGCCACCGCTACTTCTGGATGATCCAGAACTCCTGCCACTACTACTGCTACTACTGCTTGGTCTAGAGTAAGAACTTGAAGATCTTGAGCTACTGCGACTACTGTTGTAACTATTGTTATTTGACGACGAATTGCTTCTTCTGCTGTAATTAGAGCTATTGCTCCTGGAAAAAGAAGGGGACGAACGGTAAACAGTACTCGAACTTCTTCTCACATTTGAAGATGAGGAGCGTCTCGTAGAATTCGTCGAAGGGGTTAAGGATTGACTTCTTCTTATGGTTGAAGACGATGAACTTCTAGGACTTGAGGTGTAGGTTCTAGTTGCATTACCGGATGATCTTCGGACGGTATTTGATCTAATATCCGAACTGGATCTACGATTGTTCAATGATGCCACACTGCCACGCCTTGAGGTGTAGTATTTTGAATTTGCCAGATTTGAAGCACTGCTGGTTCTTCTACTAGTCGCATAGCTGCCGCGTCTGCTTGCACTGTAGGAGACTCTTGGACTATAGTAGTTACCATAACCATAATAACGGGATCTATAAGGCCGGTTATAACCATAATAGCCATAAGGATAACCATATCTGTACGGACTGTTAAAAGCCCAGCCGCCATAAAATCCGCCGTAAAAAGGAGAACACCAGAAGGGGTCATAAAAGCCCCAACTGTTCCAGCCCCAGTTATTCCAACTGTTCCAGCCCCAGTTATTCCAACGGTTCCATCTCCAGCTATTCCAGCCCCAACCAAAGCCTCCATACCAGCCCCAGTTATTCCAACCATTATCTATGTAGTTTATGGTAACACTTTGACTATCTTGTCCCCAACCAGCATAGCCTTGATAATCATTGGTCAGGGAATCATTTTCCACAAAATTGTCACTTGCGTAGGAGTCTATATCAGTAAAAATAGCGTCATCGGCGGTTATTAGTTCGGCTTCCAGAGATTTGTTCCTAAAGTAGTTTTTGTAGTAATTACTATTGGATTGATTGGGTATTTCAACAACAGTTTCCCCGTATTGGACAGGTCGTTCATCGGTATTGTAGATACCATCATTGTCAACTCCAACATACTGATATGAACCGCACGATGTCAAACCAATAACTAGCCCTAAAATGGCTAATATTGGCATTTTTCTTAATAGGTAGTTATTTGATTGCATATCTCTAGAATTTTATTGTTGAACATCACAAAAATAGTTAGTTTTGCCAAACTATTTCTTTATTACAAATAATCACAATATTTGTGCCAAAACACTAGTATGAGCAAAAAACTTACAAGTAGAGCTGAAGATTACTCCAAATGGTATAACGAATTGGTTGTTAGGGCAGACCTTGCAGAAAATTCGGCGGTTAGAGGTTGTATGGTCATAAAACCTTACGGTTATGCGATATGGGAAAAAATGCAAGCAGAATTGGATAGAATGTTCAAGGAAACAGGACATCAAAACGCCTATTTTCCACTTTTTGTTCCCAAAAGTTTGTTTGAGGCCGAAGAAAAAAATGCGGAGGGTTTTGCAAAGGAATGTGCCGTTGTAACCCATTACCGTTTGCAGAACGATCCGGAACATCCTGGCAAGTTACGTGTGGATCCCGAAGCGAAACTCGAAGAGGAGTTAGTGGTTCGGCCTACCAGCGAAGCTATAATATGGAGTACTTATAGAAACTGGATTCAATCCTACAGGGATTTACCCATTCTGGTAAATCAATGGGCCAATGTGGTACGGTGGGAAATGCGTACACGTTTGTTTTTACGGACGGCCGAATTTTTATGGCAGGAAGGGCATACCGCACATGCCACTGAAGTTGAGGCTATGGATGAGGCCAAATTAATGAACAATGTATACGCCACCTTTGCGGAGAAATTTATGGCGATTCCGGTAATTCAAGGTGTAAAAACAGAAAATGAACGATTTGCCGGTGCCGAAGAAACGTTTTGCATTGAAGCATTAATGCAGGATGGTAAGGCATTGCAAGCCGGAACCTCCCATTTTCTTGCACAGAATTTTGCAAAGGCTTTTGATGTTAAATTTGTGAATAAGGACGGTAAGCAAGATTATGTTTGGGCGACCTCATGGGGGGTGTCTACTAGATTGATGGGAGCCCTGATTATGACCCATAGCGATGATGACGGATTAGTTCTCCCGCCAAGCTTAGCCCCGAACCAGGTGGTTATAGTCCCTATTTATAAAGGGGAAGAACAGCTAAAAACCATTTCAGATGTTGTACACAGCATTAGGCAGGATTTAATTAAAAACAATATTTCGGTTAAATATGACGACCGAGATACGCTTAGACCAGGTGCGAAATTTGCACAACACGAATTGCAGGGGGTGCCCATTCGTATAGCCATTGGACCAAAAGATTTGGATAATGGTACGGTAGAATTGGCTAGACGTGATACCCGTACCAAAGAAGTTATTGCTTTGGACACTGTGGTTGAAAGGGTAGGACAACTGTTACATGAAATTCAGGATTCCTTGTTTCATAAAGCTCTGGAATTTAGAAATTCCCACATTACAGAAGTCGATCACTTTGATGACTTCAAGACCGTTCTGGAACATAAAGGCGGGTTTATTTCGGCTCATTGGGATGGCACCAATGAAACCGAAGATAAAATTAAGGAGTTGACAAAAGCTACCATTCGTTGCATTCCTTTGGATATGGTAGCGGAGGAAGGGGTTTGTGTATATAGTGGAAAACCTTCTAAAGGCAGGGTATTGTTCGCTAAAGCGTATTAAAGTAAAAAAAATAAAAAAAATTATTTAGGGCTTGCAGCATTTAAAAATAGTTGTATTTTTGCATCCGCAATGGAAACGTTGTAGGTTATTTGAAAAATTTTGTGGAAGCAGATATTAAATTTATATTTGCCTTCTCATTACCGAATGGCCCGTTCGTCTATCGGCTAGGACGCCAGGTTTTCATCCTGGTAAGAGGGGTTCGATTCCCCTACGGGCTACAATATTTTAATAAGTAAAAAAATAAAATGGCAAATCATAAGTCAGCATTAAAAAGAATAAGAAGTAGTGAAGCTAAACGCTTGACGAACAGGTATCAACATAAAACCACACGTACTGCTATTAAAAAATTACGTGAATTGACGGATAAAAAAGAAGCTGAGGCCATGTATCCATCGGTGGCATCCATGTTGGATAAACTAGCAAAGAAAAATGTAATTCACGCCAATAAAGCTGCTAACCTAAAGTCTGGTTTAGCGAAGTACGTCGCTGCTCTTTAATAAATTAAGGATTACAAAACATATAAAGCCTTTCAGAAATGAAAGGCTTTTTTGCTTATCTGTAATACCATTGGACTGGTCAGATGACATCAAAGTTAAAAAAAGCCTTGAATGGTATTTTCAAGGCTTTCACAGAACATTATTTTTAAAATCTTTTAACCATTCATTGAAATTAAAAACTCTTCATTATTTCTGGTTTGCTTAAAGCGCTCGTTAATAAATTCCATGGCTTCAACCGGATTCATATCGGCCAGGTACTTGCGCATAACCCACATGCGTTGAATGGTGTTGTCATCCAGGAGTAAATCGTCTCGACGCGTACTTGAAGAGGTCAGGTCTATAGCAGGGAAAATTCTACGGTTGGATATTTTTCTATCCAACTGCAGTTCCATATTACCTGTTCCTTTAAATTCCTCAAAAATCACTTCATCCATTTTCGAACCGGTTTCAGTAAGTGCAGTGGCGATAATGGAAAGTGAGCCGCCGTTTTCAATATTTCTAGCGGCACCAAAGAAACGTTTTGGCTTATGCAACGCATTGGCGTCTACACCACCACTCAATATTTTACCTGATGCCGGTTGCACCGTATTATAGGCTCTGGCTAATCGGGTAATAGAATCGAGCAAGATTACCACATCGTGTCCACACTCCACTAAACGTTTTGCTTTTTCAAGAACAATATCCGCAATCTTTACATGCTCATGGGCTTCTTTGTCAAATGTGGATGATATCACTTCACCTCTAACATTTCGTTGCATGTCTGTCACTTCTTCCGGGCGTTCATCGATTAATAAAATCATAAGATAAACTTCCGGGTGATTGGCGGCGATCGCATTGGCCACATCTTTTAGAAGCATCGTTTTACCTGTTTTAGGCTGGGACACAATCATGCCTCGTTGTCCTTTCCCAATAGGGGAAAATAAATCCATTATCCTCGTGGAAATGGTACTTTGCCTTTCGGCAATATTAAATTTTTCCTTAGGGAATAAGGGTGTTAAATGCTCAAAAGCTACCCGGTCTCTAACAACTTCAGGTTTTTGGCCATTTATTTTGGTCACCTTTATTAAAGGAAAATATTTTTCACCTTCCTTTGGCGGACGTACCTGACCCAAAACGGTATCCCCTTTTTTCAATCCAAACAATCGTATTTGGGATTGAGAGACATAGATATCGTCCGGAGAAGACAGGTAGTTATAATCCGAAGATCGCAAGAAACCGTAACCGTCCTGCATGATATCCAAAACACCTTCACTTTCTATAATGGCATCAAACTCATAATCCGGTTCACGATAGCGGTTTCTGTTATCCTTGTTCCCATTGTTATGGGGGCTTTTTTGATTTTTGTTCTTATGCGGTTGATTTTGTTCCTTCTTTGGTGGGGTATGCTGCTTGTCTTTAGCACCGACATGGTCTTCCTTCTGCTTTTTATCGTCCATATTTTTAGTAGAACCGGACTCATTTTGACTCTCTTGTTTTGGTTCAGGTTTGGGAGTATTCTCTTTCTGCATTCGCTTTCGTGGTCTTCGAGTGTCAGGTTTATCTTTTTGTTGGGTGCCAGAATTATCTTTTTGTTCCTGGGCGGGTTTGGCAATCTCTTTGGCAGTCTTTGGATCTGCCGCCTGTACATCCAAAATTTGATATACTAAATCTAACTTTTTAAGAGAGCGGTACTTAGGAACGCGTAATTGTTTTGCAATCTCTTGTAGATCAGAGAGCTTCTTTGCTTTTAATTGTGAAATTTCAAACATTTATGTTTAATTGAAAATTTTTTTACTTTTATTTTTGAGTTATTCTGAAAAAAATGATTTTTTATTCTGAAGAATTAACAATCTGCAATTGTGATGGTTGAGAATTGTTAATGCAATTATACAACTTTATTTTAATTTTTACTGCTTAAATTATAAAAGAAACTATTATTTTTGCGTTCCATATTAAAAATTACATGTTACAACGCATACAAACCATATATCTATTATTAGCCGCAATAACCTCTTCGGGGTTAATATTTGTGTTTCCTTTATTCCAGATTACCGGTAATGAAGGCGTATGGGTATTTGCTGAGGATCAGGTGGTGACCTTGAGTATGTTTTTGGGCTCGGCATTGTTATCCTTGATTTCAATTTTCAAATATAAAAACAGGAAGTCTCAATTTATCCTGGGGCGCCTTAATATCATATTAAACTTTTTTTTACTAGGATTTTTTGTATATCAATCTCTAAATGTATCTGGAGAAACGTTAGTTTCCAAGAAGGGTATTGGGATGCTTCTTCCTATTGTTTCTATCGTGTTTTTGGTTTTAGCCAATAAAGCCATTAAAAAGGATGAAGATCTTGTAAAATCTGTAGATCGATTGCGATAAACCTAATATCTTAGTAGTATTAGTGCGTTAAACCCAGAGTGAAAACTTTGGGTTTTTTATCTTTTATTGAATTCGATAACTTCCAAATTATCTATTTTTTTGTGGTCAATGGTAAATCGAAGCATGGTACGGGTTTTATGAAATCCATATTTACCTATTGCACCGGGATTCATGTGTATCAGGTTTAACTTTTTATCGGGCATTACTTTTAGAATATGGGAATGGCCACTAATGAATAGTTGAGGAGGATTTTTTCTAATCGCATCGCGGACGCTCACGTTATAGGCACCGGGGTAACCACCAATATGGGTTATCCAAACATCCACAGCTTCACATAAAAAACGATGGTGTTCCGGGAATTCCTGTCTTATAGAGGCATCATCAATATTACCGAAAACCGCTTTCAATGGTTTTAAGGCCTTTATGGCATCGGTAACCCTGGCGTGACCGATATCACCGGCATGCCAAACCTCATCAACCTGTTTTACATATTTTAATATGTCGTTATCTATATAGCCATGAGTATCTGAAAGCAACAGTATTTTGGTCATATTAATTTTAATATATAATTAAGAGTTCCACTAATGCGAAAATTGTAAAACTGTATATCTTTGTCTTGTGGACAAAAATATAAAAAGCATTTGAGGTATTTTATTGAACTTTCTTATAACGGCCGCGATTATCATGGTTGGCAAAGCCAGCCTAATGCCCTTTCGGTACAGGAAGTCATAGAGAAGTCCCTTTCCACCCTTTTGGGAACACCGATATCCCTAACAGGCGCAGGACGAACAGATGCCGGAGTGCATGCCAAACAAATGTTTGCACATTTTGATACAGGAATCGCTTTAGTGGAAACCGACGTGGTGTATAAACTGAATGCCTTCTTACCAAAAGATATAGCCATTCACAACCTTTTTCAGGTAAAAGCTAATGCTCATGCGCGATTTGACGCTATAAGCAGAACCTATTTATATAGAATAGCCTTAAAAAAAAATGCCTTCACCGGTAGGGAGGCCTATTACGTAAAGCAGCAACTGAATATTTCAAAAATGCAGGAAGCTTCAAAAATACTATTTGACTATAAAGATTTTAAATGCTTTTCAAAAAGTAATACCGATGTAAAAACGTATCATTGCACTGTGATGGCCTGTGATTGGGTTTTAAAGGAAGATGAGTTGCAGTTATGGATTACGGCTGACCGGTTTTTAAGAAATATGGTTAGAGCGATTGTTGGCACCATGATTGGTATTGGAACTGGGAAAATAATGGTTGAGGATTTACATCATATCATACAGTCTAAAGATAGGAGTGAGGCCGGATATTCGGTTCCCGCACATGCATTGTATTTAACAGCCGTCGCATATCCGGACGACATCAAACTTTAAATGAAAGCAAAAAAAGAACATATTTTCGATTTTCAACTATTTAAGCGCCTGTTCCAATATATCAGGCCTTATAAAATGGTCTTTATCGCATTGGTACTCCTGGTTATTCTTTTAGCAGTAGTGAGTGCGGCGACCCCTAAGATAACCGAATATGCCATTGATAATAGTATTGCTACGAAGGAAAAGGAGGATTTTTCGTTCTATATTGTCTTGATGCTGGGCGTGTTGTTTTTGCAGACCATATTTCAATTATTATTTATTTACTATGCATCCTGGTTGGGGCAAAATTTAGTCATGGATGTGCGTGTCAAGCTTTTTGATCATTTGCTTAAGTTTAAAATGAAATATTTTGATAACTCCTCTGTGGGCGTCCTTATTACCCGTGCAGTTACAGATATGGAGCGCATCGCGGATATTTTTGGTCAAGGGCTGTTTATGATCATTAGAGATTTACTGACCATGACCGTGGTGTTTACTTTTATGCTTTATTCTAATTTAAAGTTGAGTTTAATCGTCTTTATCATGCTACCGGTATTAATCTATGCTACCCGAATTTTTCAAAAATATATGAAAAGGGCTTTTGAGGAGGTGCGTACCGAAGTGTCCAATTTGAATTCATTTGTCCAGGAACGTTTAACCGGAATGAAAATTCTGCAGTTATTCACCCGAGAAGATATTGAGTACAAAAAATTTAAAGCCATAAATGAACGTCATAAAAAGGGCTGGTTGAAAACCGTTTGGTATAACTCCTTCTTTTTTCCCATTGCAGATTTAGCGTCTTCAGTTACCATAGGTTTGGTAGCCTGGTATGGTGGATTAAATGTGGTTTTGGACACTAATGTGACACAAGGTGTGCTGATCGCTTTTATTATGTATATCCCTATGCTGTTCAGGCCATTACGTCAAATAGCCGATAAATTTAACACCTTGCAAATGGGCATGGTTGCGGCCAATAGGGTGTTTAAGGTATTGGACACCACTTCACAAATTGATGATGCGGGAACCTATGTAGCACAGCACTTTGAAGGTACGATTCGATTTGAAAAGGTGCGATTTAGTTATGTGGAACATGAGGAAGTCCTTAAAGGGGTTTCTTTTCAAGTAAATGCAGGTGAAACAGTGGCTATTGTTGGTGCTACTGGAGCTGGAAAGTCCACTATTATTAATTTATTGAATCGTTTTTATGAAATTCATGATGGTCTTATTACCATCGATGGCATGAATATAAAAGAAGTGACTTTAGCCTCCTTACGCAACCAAATTGCAGTGGTGTTACAGGATGTGTTTTTGTTTGCCGACACTATTTTAAATAATATTACCCTTAACCATCCGGAAATTTCAGAAGCTGAAGTCATCGAGGCTGCTAAAGCCATAGGTGTTCATGAATTCATAAGCAGTTTACCCGGCGGATATCATTATAACGTTAAAGAGCGAGGGGCCATGCTGTCTTCAGGTCAAAGACAGCTCATATCTTTCCTGAGAGCTTATGTAACGAACCCAAGTATTTTAGTATTGGATGAAGCGACATCCTCCGTTGATTCGTATTCCGAACAGCTCATTCAAAATGCTACTGACAAGATTACTAAGGGCAGAACATCCATAATTATTGCCCATCGCTTAGCCACTGTAAAAAAAGCAGACAAAATTTTAGTGATGGAATCGGGAAGGCTTGTTGAGCAAGGTACTCATAAGGAATTGCTTAAAAAGAAAGACGGGTATTACAAACACCTTTATCAGGTACAATTTCTGCAAAAAGAAGAAGTGTTTTAGGTCTTCCTTTACTACCTGTGAATTAAACTAAATCGTTTTTAATAATTTTAATCAATTCATCCGTATTCTCAAAAATTACAAACTCACCATCCTTAAAATAGGATATATGGCCTGTTTCTTCACTAACGACCAGGGCCAGAGCATCGGTTTTCTCTGTAACACCAATGGCAGCACGATGACGCAGTCCAAAACGTTGTGGGATTGATTTTTCATTATTTACCGGGAGAATTACTCGGGTGGCTTTTACAATATTGTTGCTGACAATAATGGCACCATCGTGCAACGGACTGTTTTTAAAGAAAATACTTTCAATAATGGGTTGGGTGATTTTAATATTCATTTCATCACCAGAAGCCAATAAAAAATCAAGGTTGTTGTTACGTTCCAACACGATTAAAGCTCCGGTTTTAGTCATGGCCATTTTATTACAGGCGGAAACTATAGCTTCGACATCGGTTGTGTCTGTAGCCTCAGTTTTTAAAAATTTGAATTGTTTTATGAATTTACCACGTTTTCCAAAGTTAGTAGAACCCACCATGAGCAAAAACTTTCTAATTTCAGGCTGAAAGACTACAATTAAGGCTATAATTCCAACCTTCATAAAACCACCAAAAATACCGTTTAACAATTCCATGTTAAGGAAGTCGGTTAATTGCCAGGCGCCATATATGATGATAATACCAATAAATATATTAATAGCAACGGTACCTTTAACCAATTTATAGAGATAGTAGAGGAGTAGGGCAACCAGTATAACGTCTATAACGTCTACAACCGTAAATTTTAAAAGATCTTTAAAGATATCCAAAGGTTGGTGATTTTGGTAAATTTAGTAAAATATGGTTAATTAAGAATGTATTCCGTATTTGATATTACAACATTTTCCATTTCAATATTTGATAACACAGATTTTATAGTTACATAATCTTGAAAACTCATTTTATTATCGAAGCTCAGAATAATTTTTGTGTATTTATTGTCCTGAGGCCAAAGCGATGTCATGTCATTTTTCAAATTTTCAATAGTTGACCATTTAAAGGCCAAGGTATCAAAAAAGCATGTTATTTGGATTTGTGATAATGAACCGACACGGATATGGATGACATGGGATCTTTCGGCTTCGTTCAAAAAGACTTGATCGGACACCTCATCTTCAAATTTTGTGTTAGTAAACTCCAGGAAACCCAAATTGTTTCTACTGGTATCATGACAAGTAAAATAATTTTTAGCATTCGGGTTATGGTGCCCTGCCTGTTGTTTTTTATCCTGCACAAATTTGATATGGGGGATAACTTGTTTTAAGGTTAAACGCTTATCGACATTAACCAGCCAGTTGGTAGTGCTAATACTATTTTTTCTGTTGAGTCTCACACTGTCTATTTGGGTTTCATCATAAAATAAATATACAGCGGACACCTCCCTGATTTGATTTATTTTAGAATGATCAATTTCAGCTAACTGAATGATTGTTTTGTTATTGCAGGAAAGGATTAATAGCGTCCAAGCCAATAGCAACGTATATTTCATAACTTCTAACTTCTAACTTTTAACTGTTGGACTAAGGTCATACACTCCATGGCCTCCTTGACGTCATGAACACGCAAAATTGAAGCTCCTTTTAGTAAGGCTATGGTATTTAAAACGATGGTACCGTTTAATGCTTCCTGCGCTGAGGTTTTTAAAGTTTTATAAATCATAGATTTTCTGGATAACCCGACTACTATCGGTTTTTCAATGAGCTGAAATAATTCCAATTGGTTTAACAACTGAAAATTCTGCTCTGATGTTTTGGCAAAACCAAATCCGGGATCAACCAACACATCAATAATACCTAACGCTTTTGCAGCAGCAATGCGTTCAGAGAAATAGAATAAAATGTCCTTCACTAAATGGTCGTAATGCGTATGCTGTTTCATAGTCTGGGGGGTACCACGCATGTGCATCATGATGTAAGGGACCTTTAAATCGGCAATGGTAGGCAACATGTTGTCGTCCAACTTTCCCGCAGAAATATCATTTATCAAAACAGCCCCGGCTTCAATGCACTGCCTGGCAATTTGACTTCGAAATGTATCCACAGAAAGTAATATTTCCGGAAAACGTTTTAAAATGGAAGTAATAACAGGTAGAAGGCGTTTTTGTTCTTCACCTTCAGTCACGACATCGGCATTTGGTCGGGAGCTATATGCACCAACATCAATAAAAGTGGCCCCTTCATGAAGCATTTTTTCAACCTGATTTAAAATGGCTGTGTCACTGTTGTAAGTTCCACCATCGTAAAATGAATCTGGAGTGACATTTAAAATTCCCATTATTTTAGGAATTGATAAATCGATGAGCTGGCCTTTACAGTTTATAGTCATGTTTTATGTTTTAATCACGAATACACAAATTGTCTGGTAAAAATATAACACTTTAGTGGTATAACAGACTTTTAAAACAATTATTGGTGCATTCAATATGCTGTTTGTATAAGTAACTTGAAAGTTTATAAATGAAACTTTGAACTTTCTAATAATTTATGCGAAATTTACCCCAAATTGATTTTTATTTATGCAAGACACCTTAAAACAATATGATGCGGTCATAGAGACCTGTAAAAATCTATTTGTAAAAAAAATGGGGGATTACGGCAGTGCATGGCGGATTTTACGTTTACCGTCATTGACGGACCAAATATTTATAAAAGCCCAACGCATACGCAGTTTACAACAAAATGAAGTGCGAAAGGTAGATGAAGGTGAGGAAAGTGAATTTATAGGTATTATTAATTACTGTATAATGGCTTTAATTCAGTTAGAAAAAGGAATAGCCGAACATCCTGATTTAAGCACCAAAGAAGCTGCCGAGTTGTATGATAAGCAAATTGCTATTACCAAAACATTAATGGAAGATAAAAACCATGATTATGGTGAAGCCTGGCGAGATATGCGGGTTAGCAGTTTAACCGATTTGATCTTGCAAAAGGTTTTGCGCGTTAAACAAATTGAAAATAATAAAGGTAAAACAGTGGTTAGTGAAGGCATAGATGCCAATTATCAGGATATGATCAATTATGCCGTTTTTGCTTTAATACATTTAAATGAAGAATAGAAATGGGCATTCCTTTAAGGACAGCACTCACGTCTTTATTAAACACCATGTTTCAATTAAAATGATACCTGCTTTGGCAGGACAAAAAGAATTATGAAGATATTAGTATTGATTTCTCGAATATTTGTAGGGGTTTTATTTATCATTTCCGGATTAATAAAACTGAATGATCCCCTGGGATTTTCTTATAAATTGCAGGAGTATTTTAGTGTAGACGTTTTAAATATGCCTTTTTTAGAACCTTATGCTTTGGGAATTTCTGTATTTGTGGTTGTTTTCGAGGTGATTTTAGGGGTCTTTCTGTTAATTGGCTACAAACCAAAATTTACGATATGGAGTTTATTGGCAATGATCGTATTCTTTACCTTTTTAACCTTTTATTCGGCGTATTTTGATAAGGTAAAAGATTGTGGTTGTTTTGGCGATGCTTTAAAATTGACCCCCTGGGAAAGTTTTACTAAAGACCTCGTTTTATTACTTTTAATTTTAGTCTTATTTTTTGGAAGGAAATACGTAAAACCAATATTTAAGACGTTAACGCTATCGGTTGTAGCTTTATTAAGCTTTATTTTTTGTTTATGGTTTGGATATCATGTTTTAATGCATTTACCAACTATAGATTTTAGAGCATATAAAATAGGGAATAACATAAAAGAAGGCATGGACACTCCTGAAGATGCTCCAAAACCGGTATTGGAGTACACGTGGACGTTCAGGGTTAATGGTAAAGAACAGGTTATTGTTACTGATGGATCTTATCCATCCATTGAGGGAGAATTTGTAGGAGTGGATACCAAGGTTATCAAGGAAGGGTATATGCCTCCCATTGTTGATTTTTCTATTGAAAGTGAAGACGAGGATTTAACCGATACGTTTTTAAATGAGGAACATTTAATACTTGTCATATCATACAGTCTTGAGACCATTGAAAGTGGCGGTGTCGTGAAACTTAAAGCCTTACAGGAGAGGGCTCTTAATAATGGGTATAATATCATTGGTTTAACCGCTTCCGGTCCTGAAACTAAAAAGATTATAAGTGATGCTTATGATATTGATTTTGAATGGTATTTGTGCGATGAAAAGGCTTTAAAAACGGTAGTTCGATCAAATCCTGGAGTTTTGAAGTTGCATAAAGGGACGATCAAACAAAAAGTACATTGGAATGATATTGAAGATTTGGATTTTTAACATTTTATAACGCGTCCTATACAACTGCTAAACTATTTTTTAAATAAAATTACTTACGCGATACTCACTTTGTTTGGAGTGATAACGGTTATATTTTTTTTATTTAATGTTCTTCCAGGTGACCCGGCACAAATGATGATGGGGCAAAATGACGACAGTGAACAATTAACTTTGGTAAGACAAAAATATGGATTTGATCAACCGGTAAGTATACAGTATTTATACTATCTAAACGATTTATCCCCTTTATCCTTGCATTCTCAAAGGCCAGAAGATTATACCTTTTTAAGGGATGGTAAATATCGTGCCCTGGTATTGTTTTCTTTTGGGAACATTAATGCCGTTTTAAAAACACCCTATTTGCGTGAATCCTTTACCAAACAGGGTAAAAAAGTCACAAAAGTGTTAGCTGAAACCTTGCCCAATACTGTTATTTTGGCCATATCGGCCATTATCATTGCTATAGTTATCGGACTTCTTTTAGGAATAATTTCGGCCTTGTTTAAAGATCAATGGTTGGATAAATCCATACAGGTGTTGAGCACAATGGGTATGAGTGTACCTTCATTTTTTAGTGCGATACTATTTGCGTGGGTATTCGGGTTTGTGCTCCATGAGTATACCCATTTAGAAATGACAGGGAGCTTATATGAATTGGATGACTTTGGAGAAGCCATGCATATTAAATGGAAAAACATCCTATTACCATCGGTGGTATTAGGTATTCGTCCTTTGGCGGTGGTTGTTCAATTGATGAGAAATTCTTTGTTAGAAGTCTTAAGTCAAGACTATATCCGAACCGCACGTGCGAAAGGGCTAAGTGAATTTCAAATCATAAAAAGGCATGCGGTAAAAAATGCTTTGAATCCTGTTGTTACGGCCATTTCGGGATGGTTTGCATCCATGTTGGCAGGGGCAGTCTTTGTGGAGTATATTTTTGGTTGGAATGGTTTGGGTAAGGAGATCGTAAATGCCCTTAATACTTTGGATCTACCCGTAATTATGGGAGCGGTCCTGGTCGTTGCCACGGTATTTGTAATGATTAATATTTTAGTCGACTTAATTTATGTATGGTTAGATCCCAAAGTAAAATTACAATAAATATGAAGAAAAAAACCTCCCTATTATTACTGTTAATCTGTTTTTATAGTTGTGATTTTGTAAACAAGAAAAAGTTTAATAAAGCAACTCTGGAGGACACATTTACGACTTTAGATGGTGGAACAAGAGATTTAGAAGCCATTTTACAGCCCCATAAAGGGAAAACCATTTTAATCGATATTTGGGCATCGTGGTGTAAGGACTGTTTAGTTGGGTTACCCCTGGTAAAAGATCTGCAATCCCGTTATAAAGATGTGGTCTACATCTTTTTGTCACTGGACCGAAGTGAAGAGGCCTGGAAAAAAGGGATTGAAAGGCATGGAGTGCAAGGGGAACATTACTTTATGTTTAAAGGGAAACAGGGACCTTTTGCCGATTTTGTAAAAATCGATTGGATTCCGAGATATATGGTAATAAATAAAGCGGGAAAAATAGAAATATTTAAAGCCATAAAAGCCGATGACAATAAGTTGTTAAAGGCGTTAAAAAAATAGTATTTTTGACAAATCATCATTAGATATAATAAAATAACCTTTACGCAAAGAGTCTAAGTTCATTATTATGAGAAAACAAATTGTTGCAGGAAACTGGAAAATGAATAACGATTTAGTTCAAACTGAAGCGTTGTTGATCAATTTAAAAAAACAAATACAAACGTCGAGTGCAGAAGTAATGGTAGCTCCAGCCTTTACCAATCTATACCATGCTTTTGAGTCTTTAAAAGGATTAAATATTGAAGTCATTGCACAGAACATGCATTATGCAGAAAATGGAGCATTCACTGGTGAAATAAGTGCGGGGATGTTAAAAAGTATTGGAGTGAATACGGTTATTTTGGGTCATAGTGAACGACGCGAGTATTTTAATGAAACGGATGAGGCGCTTGCCAAAAAAGTAGATACCGCATTAGACCACGATATGCGCATTATTTTTTGTTTTGGTGAAGAGTTGGCCGATAGGAAATCGGGAAATGAGGAAATGGTTGTGGCAAGTCAAATAAAAAATGCCCTATTCCACTTGCCGGGATGGAAATTTAAGGATATTATTCTCGCCTATGAACCTGTTTGGGCCATTGGTACCGGGGAAACTGCAACTCCTGAACAAGCACAGGACATGCATGCATTTATAAGAAAAACCTTGGCCAATCAGTTTGGATATGATATTGCCAATAGAGTTTCCATACTCTATGGTGGTAGTTGTAAACCAAGCAATGCTAAGGAACTTTTTACCAAACCGGATGTCGATGGCGGTTTAATAGGAGGTGCTTCATTAAATGCCGAAGATTTTTTTGCTATCGTCAATGCCTTTTAAATTTTAAGAGGCTAAGGGTAGTCAGGCCCACACCGTCTCCGCGTTCATCAGTTCATTCCAATATTCTCCTAACAGGAGTAAATGGTACTGGATTCAGGTCAAATGATTTGTCTCTGCCTGTATTTGATTACCATTCCATAAGAGCGAAAAATTGTTAGAAATGTCAAACGAAATCTATCTTGGATACCATTTTAAAGTGATGCCGCTGCAACCTGCGGTTGATATTTTGATTGCAGAATTGGGATCTGCCGGTTTTGAAAGCTTTGTTGAGACAGATACAGGTCTTACGGCTTATATTCAAAAGAAGGTCTTTTTTGAATCCATTTTGGAGGACATACACATTTTGAAATCGGACGAATTTGAAATAACTTACACTTTCGAAGAGATTGAACAGACGAATTGGAATGCCCAATGGGAAAAGAATTTCAATCCCATAGTTGTCGATGATGTGTGTACTGTCCGTGCACCTTTTCACGCCATACCAAACACGCCTTACGATATTATTATTGAACCTAAAATGAGCTTTGGAACAGGGCATCACGAAACGACCCACCTGATGATTCAGCATATTTTAAATAATAATTTTAAGAATAAGTCATTATTGGATATGGGTTGTGGAACTGGGGTTTTAGCCATTTTGGCTGAAAAAAAGGGAGCTAAACCTATAGACGCTGTAGATTATGATCATTGGTGCTACCTGAACAGTATTGAAAATGTTGAGCGTAACGACTGTAAGGCCATAACCGTAATTGAGGGTGATGCCTCTGTATTGAAACCTAAGACATACGATATCATTCTAGCCAATATCAATAGGAATATTTTGCTTCAGGACATGGCAACATACGTATCCTGTTTAAATCCTAAAGGAATGTTGTTTGTAAGTGGGTTTTATAATGAGGATCTTCCTGCTGTGCAAGCGGAATGCGAAAAGCATTTGTTAAAGTTTGAAGAAAAATTGGAACGGAACAATTGGGTTTCTTTAAAATTTTTAAATTAGTAATGATAAATGTCTGAAAATGAAATAAAATCATGAGTTCAAAAGAAAAAACGTTAGAAGATATATTACTCAAAGAGAAGGTTGGTACGCAGAATGAGATTGTCCTATATAACGACGATGTTAATACCTTTGATCATGTTATTGAGACCCTTATTTATGCTTGTGACCATACAGCAGAACAGGCTGAACAATGTTCTATAATTGTACATTATAAGGGTAAATGCACGGTTAAGACCGGATCCTATAATGATTTAAAGCCCCGTTGTACCATGCTATTGGATGCGGGATTGAGCGCAGAAATTATTTGATGTTCTTATCGAAGGACAATACATCATGGAAGCAGGTTGTTCATTAATCCTCATTGACGAGATACCTGAATATGGGTCATAACGGCATACCTTATAACTTTATTCCAGCGTTGAGGGGCAAACATAATTGGTTTTAGGTAAATTGGTTTTTTTCAACGCGTCAAAGCCACCGGCAATATCAATAACGTCAAAACCTCGGGCTTTTAAAATGGAAGCGGCAATTACAGATCGATATCCTCCGGCACAATGCACGTAATAGGTTTTGTCTTTATCAATGGCACTCATATTGTCATTAATAAAATCAAGAGCAAAATGTTGTACATGTTTGCCTTTTAAATGTTCGGATTGGTATTCGCCATCTTTTCTAACATCCAGGGTATAATCTGCTCCATGTTTTATACGTTCTACATACGCATTGGCAGAAATGGACTCTATATGTTCAATGTCCTTACCAGCATTGATCCATGCCTGAATGCCTCCATCCAAATACCCTAAGGTGTTGTCATAGCCTACACGCGATAAGCGCGTAACCGTTTCTTTTTCCTTACCTTCTGGTGTTACCAATAAAATAGGTTGTTTCAGGTCCGTAATCAAGGCCCCGACCCATGGCGCAAAACTACCATGAAGTCCAATAGAAATGGAGTTGGGTATATGAGCCTGAACAAATTCCTTTTCAGATCTAACATCGAGAACCAAAGCTCCTTCCTGGTTTGCTATTGCTTCGAAAATTTCAGGATCCAAAGGCGTGTCCCCTTTTTTGAGAACGGTTTCAAATTCATCATAACCTGATTTATTCATCATGGCATTTTTGGCAAAATACTGAGGTGGGGGTAAGATGCCATTTAAGACTTCATCGATAAATTCCTCGCGAGTCATATCGGCCCGTAAAGCATAATTTGTTTTCTTTTGCTCGCCTAAAATACCAACGGTTTCCTTACTTAAATTTTTACCACAAGCGGAACCAGCACCATGAGCCGGATATACAATAACATCATCTGGCAATGGCATAATCTTAGTTCTCAATGAGTCGAATAACATTCCTGCCAAATCTTCTTTGGTTAAATCAGACTTGATGGCTAAATCGGGACGACCAACATCCCCCAGGAATAAGGTGTCCCCGGAAAAAATGGCATGTTCCTTACCTTGCTCATCAAATAAAAGAAAAGTTGATGATTCTAAGGTGTGTCCCGGGGTGTGCAGTACTTTAATACGGACATCGCCTAACTTAAACACTTCGTTATCCTTTGCTTCATGAATGTCATAATTTGTTTTGGCACCGGGACCATAAATAATAGTTGCTCCAGTTTTTTTAGCTAAATCCACATGCCCGGATACAAAGTCGGCATGAAAGTGAGTTTCAAAAATATATTTAATTTTTGCATGTTCCTTTTTCGCTTTATCCACATATTGCTGGGTCTCTCTAAGTGGATCCACTATAGCCACTTCGCCATTTGATTCGATATAATAGGCCCCCTGGGCTAAGCAACCGGTGTATATTTGTTCTATTTTCATAATTAGTTTTTTATATTCAAACCATTTGCCTTCAAAAATAATTGAATCGCATGCAATGTTTTGTGACCTTTGTCACATAGGTTTTAGTTTATCTCTTTGTAAATAATATATATTGCCATTAGCAAGGTAAAAAGACCAAATCCTTTTTTTAATTTTTCTCCACTAATAAATTTAGAAAGAAATCCCCCTAATAAAATACCCATAATAGAAATTAATGTAAATATAAGAAGGAAAAGCCATTCAATTTCTAAGGTTTGTATATCTCCTGAAAATCCTATTAAAGAATTAATGGTAACTATTACCAAGGAGGTACCCACAGCTTTCTTCATGGGGATATTGGCCCAAAGCACCAGGGCAGGGACGTATAAAAATCCACCTCCTGCACCAATTACTCCAGTTATAGTTCCAATAATTACACCTTGAAGAAATGTTTTATAATAGCTTTGCTTTTTCTTTTTCAAATCTGTTATGGCCGTTGTTTTAATCATGGAAACAGAAGCAATGAGCATAATGAGAGAAAAGAATATCATTATAGCCATATCCTTTGTGAAGTCATAATGGCCAATTGTAAAGAGGGTTTCAGGAATATTATGTACCAAATATCGTCTCGACAAGTAAACGGCCAAAAAGGAAGGAAAGGAAAAGGCGAGGCCGACTTTAAAGTCTACTAACTTTTTTTTATGTTTTTGATAGGTACCAACTAATGAGGTTGTGCCGACCACAAAAAGAGAGTATGCTGTGGCCGTAACCGGATTATATCCCAAAAGGTAAACCAACAGCGGTACGGTTAGAATAGAGCCTCCACCACCGATTAGACCCAGAACCAGACCAACAATAAGCGCACCGATATAGCCTAAAAGATGGTTGCTATCCATTAGTGAGGTAATTTATCTTTTAAAATACCATATAAAAAGGTTCCTAAAACGGCAGCAGCAATAACAATGAGCATACTGAACACACCTGTACCAAGTAAGATATACATAGGCCCGGGGCAAGCCCCAATTAATGCCCAGCCCAACCCAAAAATGCTACCGCCTACAAGGGTTCTAATAAATCCTTCTTCCTTTTTTGGAACAAAGAGATCTACGCCCTCCAGGTTTTTTAAATGAGCTTTTTTTGAAAGTTGCAAAAACAGGATTCCCGATGCAATGGCAGTTCCGATAATGCCATACATATGTATGGATTGAAACCGAAACATCTCGTAAATGCGGTACCAGGAAACGGCTTCAGATTTGACCAAAACGATTCCAAAGAATATACCAACCAATAAAAATTTTGAATATTTCACTTTTATAAATTTATGTCGTTAGGAGTTGAAGATTAGTGGCAAGATAACATTGGCCATGATTAGACCACCTATAAAGAAACCAATAACAGCCAATAAGGATGGTTTCTGTAAACTGCTTAAACCGGTAATAGCATGACCGGAAGTACAACCACCTGCATAGCGTGTTCCAAAGCCCACCAGGAATCCGCCAATAATGAGCAATAAAAGACCTTTAGTAGTACTTACAGCTTCCCAGTTATACATTTCGTTAGGTACCAGATTGGCCCCTGAATTGGAAAACCCCATGGTTTTAAGTTCTTCAATCGTAATGGGATTCAAATCTGTTTTACTGTCGTTCGATAAATATTGTGTCGCGATAAATCCACCAATAACAGCGCCGATAACCACTGTTAAATTCCAGGATTGATCCTTCCAATTGAACCTAAAAAAGTTGGAAAATTTTCCAGCTCCACCAATTGCGCAGAACGTTCTCAAGTTTGTGGACATTCCAAAGGTTTTTCCGAAATAGAGCAGTAAAGCCATTACAAGGGCAATTAGAGGGCCAGAAATGAACCAGGGCCAGGGATTTAATATGAATTCCATAAAACGTTGTTATTTAGTTTTTTTTAAAAAATCAATTTTTTATTTGGTAAAGTGCGATACGTTAGGTTATAATAATAATTCAATTTTATTTCTACTTAATTTAATCTTATGCTCATTTTCCAATTGTTTCAACAATCTGGAGATGACAACCCTTGAGGTATGCAAATCTTCGGCAATATCTTGATGTTTTACGATGATGCTCTTTGAATTATTTAGCTGGGATTTATTCCGTAAATACTTATACAGACGTTCATCCATTTTCATGAATGCAATATTGTCAATAGCATCCAACATTTCATCAAAGCGCATTTGATAGCTTTCCAGAATGAAAATCCTCCAACTTTCATTATTATTAAACCATTCCAGCATATTTTGGACAGGAACCATTATCAAAGTGGACTCTTTTTCTGCTACAGCCCTTATTTTACTTTTTGATGTTCCCATGCAGCAGGTCAGTGACATGGTACATGTTTCTCCAGCTTCCAAAAAATAAATGAGTAACTCATTACCTTCATTATCCTCTCTGAGTATTTTAATATGTCCGGAAAGTAAAAGCGGTATAAATTTAAGGGTTTCGCCAATATCTATTATAATGTCGTTCTTTTCAAAAGATTGTAAAAGGCCAATTTTAGAGATCTCCTCAATCAGGTTTTCGTCCAGGATATGACCGTATTTTTCTAATAATAATGCTTTATCCATATTCAAAAATAATGAATTGAAATTTGAAATAATTATTTGGAGAAGTTTTAATAAATATACTATATTTGCACCCACTTTAAAAGGCCACGTGGCGCAACTGAATAGCGCACTTGATTACGGCTCAAGAGGTTCCAGGTTTGAATCCTGGCGTGGTCACGAATAAATAAAAAACCAAACGTTAAATTAAGCTTTCTTGAATTTATAAGTTTGGTTTTTTTATTTTCAAAGCGGAGCTTTTCAGGATGTATCAAAACAAATCCTGGCGTGGTCACAAATGAGTAAAGACTTTCAAGAGATTGAAGGTCTTTTTTGAATGAACGACACATGTATATAGAAACTAGTCCAATGCATTTTTCGTTACGAAATACCGCCACCCTATAATAGCTAATTGTAATTTGCTTGCTTTTGCTAAATCTAAATGCTTTTTTGAATAACTTGGGAGTATAGCTTTATTAAACTTTGCCAAAATTTTAAATACTTGCCTTTTCATGTATTAAAACTTTCTTTTAGAAAGTAAAAATAGTAAAACTTATTCTAGACTAAGCTTTACTTTTTTTTAGATAATAATCGATAGGATAAAATCAATTATTATTTCGGCAAGTGTGATCATAAGGTTTTGTTTTAAGGTTAATAAAATATACTTTGCTTCTTGATTGAGTTTTCAATATATATTTTATTTGCCCCTTATTCCTAATGATCTAACGGAAATTAATGGATTTGAATACAGATCTGTAAGTAAAAATGCGAGATAAGCTTTAATAAATAAATTGTCGTCTACGATAAAGTTTTAAATCGTAATTAAAAATGAATCTTATAATTATAATTTGAAATAATTGTAGGCGATTTTTAGACTAAATTTTTAAAGCTCAGGTTGATTTTATCGAAAAAAAGCCATATTCCGGTGATTTCATCTTTCGTTTAAATTTTAACTTTACATTAAGTAGTCCTTTAAAGCTATTTTTTTGAAGTGGCGACAATAGCACCATCTTTGGCTTTGTCTCCATAAATACTCATGGCAATGTTTGGGCTTAACGTTTCTACGTCTTCCAATTGATCTGTTTCGGCTAAATTATTAAGTGTTTCAAAATTGCTTTCCTTCCCGTTTATGATAATGAGTTTATCCAAATCAGGGTTATCAATAAACTTATATTTAGAACGCTTTGGGATAACCGTATTAAAGCCCTGTTGCATCTGTTCCATGAGTTTCTGGATATCGGCATGTTCTTTTAAAAAAATGCTGTCATTGCTACTTCTAAAAAAATCCTGAAAGTTAAACGATCTTAGGGATTGACCAAAAATGGAGTCATTTGGAAATCCCAGCGTAATATTTGGAAAATTAAATGAAGACATGGCGTGGTTTGGTCGGTCACCTTGGTTAATAAATAAGGTGCCATCCTTAATACCGAATGTGAGTTTCGACATGGGCAGATTACCGGAAAATTCACTACTCACTGTTTGTGAACCATTTTTATCCTCTAATGTAACACGAATTCCGGTTAACTCCTCATTTTCATTTCTTTTAATTTTAGAAAATGTAACAATTACATCATGTTCTGAGAGCATGGCTTTCACCTCTTCCAAATCGGTGTCGGAGGTTTTGTTATCTATGGTAATGATGACATCTTCGGTTTGGATGGACTTTAAATTTACGGTATTTGCAAAATTGTTAAGCGGGATGCATATGACGGATATAAGAAGAAAAAAGCCCAACCCATTTTTAAAAATACGTTTTGTTTTCATAATCTTATCGTTTTGATTTTTGTATATATCAAAATTAAAGTGTAATTAATTAGGGCGGTAAATTTTAACCAAATTTTATAATCGAATGTTAACAAGTGTGAAATCCTGCCATGAATTTATGGCTATACGCATCTTGAGTTAAGAATGCAATTAATTTTTCCTGTAATGGAAACATACAGTAGATTTAATCAGCGGTGTAAAATCTTTTAACTTTTAACTTTGTAACGATTAACTTTCAATTATATTCGCAAAAAACAAAGACGATGAGTTTACTATGGGTTATACTTGGCTTTATATTATTAATAATAGGCGGGGAGTATTTGGTTCGATCTTCTGTGGCACTGTCCTTTAAGTTTAAAATTTCCAAGATGGTCATAGGGATGACCGTCGTTTCTTTTGCGACCTCAACACCTGAATTATTGGTGAGTTTGCAAGCTGCTTTAAAGGGGTCGCCTGCCATTGCTATTAATAATGTGGTGGGGTCTAATATCGCAAATATTGGTTTGGTGCTTGGAATTGCGGCTTTGGTGGGATCTATAGGCGTTGATAGATCATTTTATAAAGTGAATTGGCCGGTTATGATGATTTTTTCATTGGGACTTTACTATTTTTTATATAATGATAATGTTCTTACGGAGATAGAAGGAGCGGCGCTATTTTTGGCATTGATTTTATTTTTACTGTATCTCATAGGGGGATTAAAAAAGGATAAAGATGTGGATGCCGTTGATGACGAATTGGCAATTTCATCCAATTTTAAAATTTTTATATGGCTGGTTCTTGGAGGTATTGCTTTATATTTTGGTAGTGATTGGTTGGTATATGGTGCGAAGGAAATCGCAAAATCTATCGGTGTAAGTGATGCGGTTATAGGGGTCTCTTTGGTAGCTGTTGGAACCAGTGTTCCAGAGTTGGCAGCATCGGTCATAGCAGCGGCAAAAAAAGAAAAGGCCATTTCCTTGGGGAATTTAATTGGGTCTAATATTTTTAATATTGGTTCTGTTTTGGGATTGACCGCATTAATAAAACCAATTGATGTTACAGAACCTAAAATTTTAACAAGCGATATGATTTGGATGCTTGGGTTTGCAGCCATATTGTTGCCCATGGTGTTTGTGAAGGAAAAGTTTCAAATAAGTCGGGTTAAAGGATTTTTCTTGGTGTTTGCTTATGGTCTTTTTATCTTTTTGGTGTTTTCCATGAAATAAACATTAAACCATTTGATGTACTGCGTAATTTGAGCGATGTGACCCTGTTAAAATAAAAAAAGACCACCAATTGGCAGTCTTTTTTATTATGAACAAAATAATCTTTTCAGATTATGCCTTTGCCGAATTAAGTGTTTCAGCTGCTTCAGCGGTTATGTTAGCCGACTTAACTGTTTTGATAATTCTTGCAGCGATTTTGTATGGATCACCGTTGGATGCAGGACGACGGTCCTCTAACCAGCCTTTGTATCCTCTTTCAACCGTTGCAATTGGAATTCGTATGGAAGCGCCTCTGTCGGAAACTCCATAAGTAAAGTCAGTAATGGCAGCAGTTTCATGGAGCCCGGTTAAACGTTGATCGTTAAATTCACCATAAACTTCTATATGTTCTTTCACTACCGGACGGAAAGCTTCACAAATCTTTTCATAGATCGCTTTAGAACCACAAGTTCTCAATGTAGAGTTAGAGAAGTTAGCATGCATGCCGGAACCATTCCAGTCCATGTCCCTACCTAGTGGTTTTGGATGATATTCAATGTAATAGTTGTATTTTTCTGTTAATCGGTCTAATAAATATCTAGCAATCCAGATTTCATCACCAGCTTGTTTTGCGCCTTTTGCGAATAATTGGAATTCCCATTGGCCACATGCGACTTCCTGGTTGATGCCTTCAAAATTCAATCCGGCTTCAATACATAAATCGGCATGTTCTTCAACCAATTTACGACCATGTGTATTCAAACCACCTACAGAACAATAGTACATACCCTGTGGTTTCGGATAACCACCACGTGGGAAGCCTAAAGGTAATTCAGTTTCAACATCCATGATAAAATATTCTTGCTCAAAACCAAACCAAAAATCATCATCCTCATCGTCAATAGTAGCTCTACCATTTGAAGGGTGAGGTGTACCATCTGCATTTAATACCTCCGTCATAACCAGCCATCCATTTTTTCTTTCAGGATCTGGATATATCGCTACTGGTTTTAACACACAGTCTGAAGATCCGCCTTCTGCCTGTTGGGTAGATGATCCATCAAATGACCAATTTCCAATTTCTTCTAACGTTCCTTGAAAGTTTTCGTGCTCTTCTACTTTGGTTTTACTCCTCATGTTCTGAGTCGGATGGTATCCGTCTAACCAAATGTATTCTAATTTAATTTTTGCCATAATGAATAGTTAATAATTAATAGATTAAATAATAATCGACACAAATATAGTTTTTTATATAGATACTTTAAATTTTGAGGGGGTATTTGTTTAAATTGGTAAGTTATTTTTGTTTAACCCCCAATTTTTTTAGGAGTATTTTAAAAAAATTTAATTATTTTAATATAAAATTGAAGAATTCTTAAAAAGAATAATTTAAAAATAGCATCAAAATTCGCTCGCTATATTTACTTTTGTGTTTTCAATTAATTCTATCTAAAATATGTCAACATTACGATTTCATGCTATTAAAGAATCCTTATCGCACAGTTCTAAAGTTGTTTTGGATAATGAGAGGCGTTCCAATTTATTTGGGCGAAATGTGTTTAATGAACATACCATGAAGCAATACCTTACCAAGGACGCTTTCGAAGGGGTAATGAATGCGATATGGCATGGAAAAAAAATCGACAGGAATATTGCCGATCAAGTGGCGTCATCCATGAAGGAATGGGCTTTATCCAAGGGGGTGACCCATTATACCCATTGGTTCCAGCCTTTAACAGGTGCAACCGCTGAAAAGCATGACGCTTTTTTTGAGACTACAACTTCAGGATTATCCATTGAGAAGTTCGAAGGGTCTCAGTTAGTACAACAAGAACCGGATGCGTCGAGTTTTCCCAGTGGTGGTATTCGAAATACCTTCGAAGCACGAGGCTATACCGCCTGGGATCCTACCTCACCCGCATTTATATATGGAACAACCTTATGTATTCCAACGATTTTTGTAGCCTATACCGGAGAAGCACTGGACTATAAAACGCCTTTATTAAGAGCACTTCATGCCGTTGATGATGCCGCAACGGCGGTTTGCAAGTATTTCGATAAAAATGTTAGAAAGGTGACTTCCTCTTTAGGATGGGAGCAAGAGTACTTTTTAGTCGATAAGCTTTTGGCATCCAGTCGACCCGACTTAATTTTAACAGGCCGGACACTCCTGGGTCACTCTTCGGCAAAAGGACAGCAGTTGGATGATCATTATTTTGGTTCCATTCCGTCACGGGCTTTAAACTTTATGCGCGACTTAGAAAATGAATGTATGCTTTTGGGTATTCCGGTGAAAACCAGGCATAATGAAGTAGCTCCTAACCAATTTGAATTGGCTCCAATATATGAAGAAGCCAATCTTGCGGTAGATCATAATTCGTTGCTAATGGATATTATGGGACGAGTTGCCTCAAATCATAAATTTAAGGTTTTACTTCACGAAAAACCCTTTGCAGGCGTAAATGGTTCTGGAAAGCACAATAATTGGTCGCTATCCACAGATACTGGGGTTAATTTATTGTCGCCCGGCAAAACGCCCATGAGTAATTTGCAATTTCTTACCTTTTTTATCAACACCATTAAAGCGGTTCATGAACATGAAGCCCTATTAAGAGCTGCCATAGCTTCTGCCGGTAATGACCATAGACTTGGGGCTAATGAAGCTCCTCCTGCTATAATATCCGTATTTATTGGTGCGCAATTAACAAGTGTACTGGAAGAGTTGGAAGGGGTTACAAAAGGTAAATTGTCGCCTCAAGAAAAAACGGAATTAAAGTTAAACGTTGTAGGGAAGATTCCTGATGTTCTTTTGGATAATACCGACAGGAACAGAACATCTCCTTTTGCCTTTACGGGTAATAAATTCGAATTTCGGGCCGTAGGGTCCACTGCGAATTGTGGTAGTCCGATGACCGTTTTAAATACTATCGTTGCAAAGCAGTTGCTCGACTTTAAGGTTGAAGTTGATAAACTCATTGATGCCAAAGGATTTAAGAAAGATGAAGCCATATTTAATGTCCTCCGGGAGTATATTAAATCCTGTAGATCCATATTGTTTGAAGGGAATGGTTATGATGAAGCATGGCAAAAGGAGGCCCAAAAACGAGGACTTAGTAATAATAAAACCACGCCTGAGGCCTTAAAGGCTAAAGTTTCTAATGCCTCGATAACCCTATTTGAAAACATGAAGGTGATGAGTGAGGTTGAAAGCCGAGCCCGTTACGAGATCGAGGTAGAATCCTATATTATGCACATTCAAATAGAAAGTCGTGTATTGGGCGATATTGCGCGTAACCATGTGGTGCCTACCGCGGTTAAATACCAAAATATTCTTATAGAAAATGTTAAAGGGCTTAAAGAAATTTTCGATACAAATTTTATTGAGGTCGCTAAGGAACAGATGAATTTAATAGAAGAAATTTCAGGACATATCGCTGGTATTAATGCCAATGTAACAAAAATGATTGATGAACGTAAGAAAGCAAATGTTTTAAAGGATATCGAAAAGAAAGCGGAACGCTATTGTTTTTATGTTAAACCATTGTTTGATGACATTCGCTATCATTGTGACAAATTAGAATTGTTGGTCGACGATGAACTATGGCCTCTTACTAAGTACAGGGAATTGTTATTTACGAGATAAACGGTATAAATTTAAAATCTCATAATAAAGGCTATTTTTTTCACTCAAAACGGTAAATTTGCACCTCAAACCAGGAGAATGAGTCAAGAAATTTCTAAACGCTATGCCCAAAGAGGGGTTTCGGCCTCAAAAGAGGATGTGCATAATGCCATTAAAAACATAGACAAAGGGTTATTTCCAAAAGCATTTTGTAAGATTGTTCCCGATTATCTTACTAATGATGATGATTACTGCTTAATCATGCATGCCGATGGCGCAGGAACAAAGTCCGCTTTAGCCTATATGTACTGGAAGGAAACGGGGGATCTTTCGGTTTGGAAAGGTATTGCACAAGACGCCTTAATAATGAACATAGATGATTTGTTGTGTGTTGGTGCTACCGATAATATTATTCTCTCATCAACCATTGGGCGTAATAAAAATGTAGTTCCGGGAGAAGTTATTTCTGCAATTATAAATGGAACCGAGGAGTTGATCTCAGAATTGAAAGAATTTGGGATACATATTCATTCAACGGGTGGTGAAACGGCCGATGTTGGCGATCTCGTACGTACGATTATAGTCGATTCCACGGTAACGGCAAGAATGAAACGCAGTGACGTGATCAATAATGCCAATATTCAAGTGGGCGATGTTATCGTAGGATTGGAAAGCTTCGGGCAGGCCAGTTATGAATCGTCATATAATGGTGGCATGGGAAGCAATGGATTGACTTCCGCGCGTCATGATGTATTTCATAAGTATCTGGCTGAAAAATATCCGGAAAGTTTTGATGCAGCCGTGCCACGGGACTTAGTGTACTCGGGAAATATCCGATTAACCGATGACATTGAAAATTCTCCAATAGATGCGGGAAAGTTAGTCTTGTCGCCAACGCGAACCTATGCACCCATCATTAAACAGATTTTAATGAAATACAATAGTGAACTTATTCATGGTATGGTGCATTGTTCCGGAGGAGCACAAACTAAAATACTTCATTTTATTGACGAATTTCATGTGATAAAAGATAATTTGTTCGAGATCCCCCCGTTATTCAAATTAATACAATCACAAAGTAAAACGAATTGGAAAGAAATGTATCAGGTTTTTAATTGTGGGCACAGGATGGAATTATATGTGAGTCCACAAGTTGCAGACGACATTATTACTATTTCAAAATCCTTTAAGGTAAATGCTAAAGTTATAGGGCGAGTTGAAGCTTCAAAAGAAAAAAAGCTTACCATAAAAAGTGAGTTTGGAGAGTTTGTTTACTAGAAACCGGTGTGCCGAAATAAATTGGAATGGTTTTTGTTAAAAAATTTAACGTTTAAAAAATAGTCTAACCCATACCTTATGAAAAATGTTCTTCTGATTATCGTTTGCCTAATGTTGCAATTCCTGAGCGCACAACCTGATTCTCTCTATATTAAGGCAATGATACCCAAAAAGGAGCGACCGGAATGGACCAATAAGAATAAATTCTCAATTGATTTAAGTGAAGTGGCCTTTGTAAATTGGAACTCAGGAGGAAGCAATTCCATTTCAGCTTTAGTCGGATTTTACAAGGAAGCCAATTACAGGGATAAGTATTATTTTTGGAACAACAACATAACCACTCGCTATGGGGTTAACAGTCAGCAAGGCGAAACAATAAGAAAAACCGACGATTTATTTGAATTGAATTCGAATTTGGGCTATAAACCCGATATCATTTCAAATTGGTTTTACTCCTTAAGACTGGGCTTCAGGACCCAGTTTGCCAATGGGTATCAATACCCCAATACCGATGCGCCTATTTCAAGATTCATGGCCCCCGGGTATATGTTTTTTGGTGGTGGAATGGAATATGGAAAACATATTGACGAACTGTCATTTTATTTTTCACCGTTAACCCTTAAAGCAACTTTTGTTCTGGATGATGATTTAGCCAATGCCGGTGCATTTGGTGTTACCCCGGCAGTCTATGACGAGTTTGGAACCCTACTCAGAAAAGGGCAGCGCGTGAGAAGAGAAGCAGGTATTTTAATTACCAATAGCTATGAAATGCAAGTTGTTGAGAATATCGGTCTAAAACATCAGGTAAACCTGTATACAGATTATGTCAATAATTTTGGCAATGTTGATTTAGATTGGCGTTTGGATTTCGATTTTAAAGTAAACAGCTTCGTTAGGGCCACACTAGGGTCCCATATCAGATATGATGATGACGTTAAAATTCAAGAGCCTACTGAGGTTGAAGGCGAGTATGATGAAGCCGGGGCAAAAGTGCAATGGAAACAATTCCTTGGTGTCGGTTTTGCAGTAGATTTTTAAGAAATTCATTTTATACTTCTATAAAAAAATTGTTAACTTTTTTTTGTTGATAAATTTTTACACCTCTGTTAATCAGGTATTTACATGCTTTAATCCGTAAACTTTATGATTTTTGTCATGTTTTGAGTCGTTGGAATTTTGTTTATTCATACTTTTATTTAATCCATAACCGAATAATTTAAACTTCCAACAATCTTATGAAATCAGCACTCACCCAAACGTCTTCAAAAACTTATACCCAGGACGAAGCTTTTGAGGCTTCCCTCAAATACTTTAAAAATGATGACTTAGCCGCTCGAGTCTGGCTTAATAAGTATGCCCTAAAAGATTCAGAAGGGCATATTTATGAGCTTACCCCAAACGACATGCACCGTCGAATAGCAAAGGAGATTGCTCGTATTGAATTGAAGTATGCTAATCCGTTATCGGAGGATGCTATTTTTAATTTAATAAAGAACTTCAAATATATTGTACCGCAGGGAAGTCCAATGGCAGGTATCGGAAACCCATATCAAATCGCATCCCTGTCAAATTGTTTTGTAATCGGTAATTCCGGGGAATCTGATTCCTATGGAGGAATTATGAAGATTGATCAAGAGCAGGTACAGCTTATGAAACGCAGAGGTGGTGTTGGGCATGATCTTTCGCATATTCGTCCTAAAGGTTCTCCTGTTAAGAATTCAGCCTTAACATCCACAGGAATCGTGCCTTTTATGGAGCGCTATTCCAATTCAACCCGTGAAGTTGCTCAAGATGGCCGGAGAGGCGCGCTTATGTTATCGGTATCGATTAACCATCCGGATTCCGAAGATTTTATCGATGCCAAGTTAGAACAAGGTAAAGTGACCGGAGCCAACGTTTCAGTAAGAATTGATGACGGGTTTATGAAGGCGGTAAAAGATGAAACCCACTATATTCAAAAGTATCCCGTATTTAGTGAGAATCCTAAAGTAACCAAAACCATTAAAGCCAAGGATTTATGGGATAAAATTGTACATAATGCATGGAAATCGGCCGAACCCGGTATCCTATTCTGGGACACCATTATTAATGAATCTGTACCGGACTGCTACGCCGATTTGGGATATCGAACCGTATCGACCAACCCTTGCGGAGAAATACCTTTATGTCCTTACGACTCCTGTAGGTTGTTGGCCATTAATTTGTTTTCTTATGTTGAACATCCGTTCACGAAAAAGGCAGAATTTAATTTCGAGTTGTTCAAAAAACATGTGGCTTTTGCTCAGCGCATAATGGACGATATTATTGATTTAGAGTTGGAAAAGATCGATAATATTCTTAAAAAAATTGATGACGATCCCGAATTAGATGAAGTGAAGTCTACAGAACGTAATTTATGGCTCAATATCAGGATTAAGGCCATGGAAGGAAGACGCACCGGAGTAGGTATAACTGCGGAAGGTGATATGCTGGCCGCTTTAGGCATTCGTTACGGGAGTGAAAAAGGTAATGCGTTTTCTTTAAAGGTACACAAAACCATTGCCATTGAAGCCTATCGTGCTTCCGTACATTTGGCAAAGGAACGCGGTGCATTTGCCATTTTTGATGCAGAACGAGAAAAGAATAATCCATTTATTCAACGAATACGGGAGGTCGACGATAAGTTGTATTACGAAATGTTAGAGTATGGCCGGCGTAATATAGCCTTATTAACCATTGCCCCTACAGGAACGACCAGTCTCATGACCCAAACGACTTCAGGAATAGAACCCGTTTTCATGCCGGTTTACAAACGCAGAAGAAAAGTAAATCCCAATGATAAAAATGTCCAGATAGACTTTGTTGATGAGGTTGGTGATTCCTGGGAGGAATACGTGGTTTTTCATCATCGCTTTAAGCAATGGATGGAAGTCAATGGGATAGACACCTCTAAAAAATATTCCCAATCAGAGATTAATGAATTAATAGCCCAATCGCCTTATTTTAAGGCAACGTCTAATGATGTGGATTGGTTGAGTAAAGTGAGTATGCAAGGGGCCATTCAAAAATGGGTGGACCATTCTATAAGTGTTACCATTAATTTGCCGAATAATGTTACCGAAGATTTGGTCGGTAAACTATATTTAAAAGCCTGGGAAGTGGGTTGTAAAGGCGTTACTGTATATCGGGATGGTTCTCGATCTGGCGTCTTGATTTCAAATGATGAGAAAAAAGAGACCCATTCTGAAGATAAGCTCACGGCATTCCCTAAAAAACGTCCTCAGATTTTGGAGGCCGATGTGGTTCGTTTTCAGAATAATAAGGATAAGTGGATTGCCTTTATCGGTATAATAGACGATAAGCCCTATGAGGTTTTTACCGGTCTGGCCGATGATGAAGATGGTATTCTGTTACCTCGTTGGGTCAATACCGGTCTTATCATAAAAAACAGAAATGAAGACGGTACGTCCCGTTACGATTTTCAGTATAAAAACACAAGAGGCTATAAGACTACTATTGAAGGGTTATCCCATAAGTTCAATCCGGAATTCTGGAACTATGCGAAATTGATTTCAAGCACCTTACGACATGGTATGCCCATAGATAAAATTGTAGATTTAATAAACAGTTTACAATTGGATAGTGCGTCAATAAACACCTGGAAAAATGGTGTGGTACGCGCTTTAAAACGCTACGTTGAAGATGGGACTAAAGCAAAAGGACAACGTTGCGATAGTTGCAAATCAGAAAATTTAATTTATCAAGAGGGATGCCTAACCTGTAAGGATTGCGGATCGTCCAAATGTGGCTAATGTGATATCCTGGCGAATGCCTTTAAATCGTTCCATCGGGAATCTCTATGGTCATGGCGAATGGTGGTTTTTGACCCAAACCAGCGTTATGTAAATGCGCCTAACAACAGGACAAAAGGGATGCTTATACCCATGTCGATAAGGAATAGAACACCACCTATTTTAAAGGCAGATCTATCCAGGAGTTTATAGGGTTTTAAAAGACCTTTAAATTTGGTTTCTTTGATCAGGTAGCATAAGCCTAAAAGGGAGATTAACTTAATGACAATAACGGGCAAAATGGTAAAACCAATAAGTGTTAAAAACGTGTTTATGCCCAAAGACCAAACTAAAAAGGGTTTATAAAACATCCATATTGGAAATATTGACCGCATGATAAACCTTATAACGCGATTCCCATAGAATTATTTTCAATTCTTCAAATGCAGACTTAAAACAAACCGATAGAATTCATAAAATATTGTATTTTTGGTGTCCAATTAAAAATGGCAGATGTTAGAGAAGTTACAAATTGTAAAACAGCGTTTTGATGAGGTTGGTGATTTAATCATTCAACCCGATATCATATCAGACCAAAAACGATATATAGAATTAAACAGGGAGTACAAGGACTTACGTATTCTTATGGACAAGCGTGAGGAATACATAGAGCTAACGAATAATTTGAATGAGGCCGAGCAGATTATTGCGGATGGGAGTGATGCTGAAATGGTGGAAATGGCAAAATTGCAATATGATGAAGCTAAGGAAGGAATTCCCAAACTGGAGGAGGAGATTAAATTACTTCTAATTCCAAAGGATCCCGAAGATGCCAAGAATGCCGTTGTAGAACTCCGTGCCGGGACAGGAGGTGATGAAGCCAGTATTTTTGCCGGAGATCTGTTTAGAATGTATTCCAAATACTGTGAAAGTAAAGGCTGGAATGTGAGTACCGTAGATTTTAGTGAAGGCACCAATGGAGGGTTCAAGGAAATCCAATTCGAAGTTACAGGTGACGATGTTTATGGGACATTAAAATTTGAAGCAGGAGTGCATCGTGTACAGCGTGTACCACAAACAGAAACACAAGGCAGAGTGCATACCAGTGCTGCGACGGTAATGGTATTTCCAGAAGCGGAAGAGTTCGATGTAGAGATAGACCCCAAAGAGGTCCGTATCGATTATTTCTGTTCATCTGGACCGGGGGGGCAGTCGGTGAACACGACCTATTCCGCTGTTCGATTAACGCACCTACCTACAGGATTGGTGGCTCAATGTCAGGATCAAAAATCCCAACACAAGAATAAGGAAAAGGCCTTTAGGGTGTTGCGATCCAGACTCTATGATTTGGAGTTGGCGAAAAAACAGGAGGAAGATGCCGCCAAAAGAGGAAGTATGGTATCCTCAGGAGACAGAAGTGCCAAGATCAGAACGTATAACTATCCCCAGGGACGCGTAACAGACCATAGAATAGGATTGACCCTTTACGATTTACAAAATATCATTAACGGTGATATCCAAAAAATAATTGACGAATTACAACTTGCTGAAAACACGGAAAAGTTAAAGGCAAACGATGAGACCATTTAAGGACAATATGACTATCATTCCCGCTTTTGCAGGTTTGACAAAAAATAACGGGTGACTACAGCACAACTCATTTCAGAAATTCATAAAAAACAATCTTTCCTTTGCGTAGGCCTGGATGTCGATTTAGATAAAATACCGCAACATCTCCTGGCTGAAGAAGATCCGATTTTCACCTTTAATAAAGCCATTATAGATGCCACACATCACTTGTGTGTAGCTTACAAGCCCAATATAGCCTTCTATGAGACTTATGGTCTTGAAGGATGGAATGCACTGAAAAAAACCATAACTTATGTGAACCGGAACTATCCTGAAATGTTTACCATTGCAGATGCCAAACGCGGGGATATTGGTAATACGAGCAGTCGATATGCCAAGGCCTTTTTTGAGGATTTAGGATTCGATAGTGTGACCGTGGCGCCTTATATGGGAAAAGATTCTGTTGAACCATTTTTGGCCTTTGAAAATAAGCATACGATTCTATTGGCACTCACCTCAAACCAAGGCGCTTTCGACTTTCAAACCTTGAAGGTTCAAAATCACGAACTCTATAAGGAAGTGCTTGAAGTGTCTCAAAAATGGGACAATGCCAAAAATTTAATGTATGTGGTTGGGGCTACCAAAGCCGAATACTTAAGGGAGATTAGAACAATTGTTCCGGATAGTTTTTTACTTGTTCCCGGTGTTGGAGCACAGGGTGGTAACCTTCAAGAGGTATGTAAATTTGGCATGAATAAGGACATTGGATTACTTATCAATTCATCACGCGGTATCATTTATGCCTCAAACGAGCATGATTTTGCGGAAGCAGCAGCAGTAAAGGCCAGGGCCATACAAGAGGAAATGGCTTTAATTTTAAGGAACTATACTCCAAAAGGAGGCTCTTAATGTATCAAGCTAAGAAGGTATCGGGATAGCGTATTATATAGGCCTTAATGAAAGATCAACTCCATAGAACCTTACAATTAAATGGCACTCCAGAGCGAATTGTTTCTCTCGTACCAAGTCAAACCGAACTACTTTGTGATTTGGGACTTAAAGGATCCATTGTCGGGGTTACAAAATTTTGTGTACATCCCCATGGGATCAGGGAAGATAAAATTGTAGTGGGTGGTACAAAGGCTATTCATATCGATGCAATAAGGGCTCTGAATCCGGATATAATTCTGTGTAATAAGGAAGAGAATACAAAAACTACAGTTGAGGACTGTACATCTATTTGTCCGGTTCATGTTTCCCATGTGGTTACCATTAGCGACTGTTTGCAACTTATCGAACACTATGGAGACATTTTTGATTCCAGGGAAAAGGCACACGCTATAGTTGAAGAAATTAAAGCTAAGGTTGAAGATTTTAAACGGTTCATAGCACCTAAACCTCGTTTAAAAGTAGCCTATTTTATTTGGAGAGCTCCATTAATGGTTGCAGGAAACAATACATTTATTAATGAACTCCTCGATTTAAACAAGTTTGAAAATGTCTATGCGAATCAAAACCGTTATCCAGAAATACGGTCTGATCATGATGAAATAAAGATTCTGGTAGATGTGGTTCTATTATCAAGCGAGCCGTTTCCTTTTAAAGAAAAGGACAAAAGTGAGTTTAAGCATTATTACCCCAATGCCATGGTTGAATTGGTCGACGGGCAAATTTTTTCATGGTATGGTTCAAGGCTTGCAACAAGTATGGCCTATTTTAAAACATTCCGTTTAAATCTTCAGAATAGACAACCTTAGATTTGTCGTCCACGAAATAAGCAATTTTTTTTTCCAATTCTTTTAAGCTCAATAACCTATTAAAGTTGGGCTTGATTTTACCGATTTTACAAAAGTGGGGAGTCATAACGTTCTTTTTTTATAAAGTACGGATAATAAAGGGATTTAGATGTAAAGCTAAGGTTAAATAAATGATAATTATCCCCCAATGAAACGTGTTACCTCGCCAAATAGTTCAGTTTATTGAGTTTATTAAGAAGTTTAATGGCCTTGTATTCAGAAATATCACTAACCGCAGAATCGGTTTGCCTGGAATTATAGGCCAGTTCCATAAGGTCTCTATATTCCTTGTAGAGCTTATTTTGGTTGGACTTTATGGTTTTTATTCTGCTCATTTAAGCATTGATTAACAAGTATTTAAATATACATTTTTTATTTAAAATTTGAAAATTACCATCTGTTTTTTTAAGGTTATCCAATAAGATTCACCTAGCTGATGGGCTTGGTATTAGCGTCTAATTTGGATAATGGTGAACTGGAATGCTATACGTTTCTACGTGATGTATAGCAATGGATAAACATGTTTTTAAACCCTGACGTTGAAAAGACTAATCTTGTAAGGCAAATACCTTTCTCAGCAAATCGGTGGTTCTCGAGGCCAATTGGTGTCTAATTTCTTTTTCTTCTATGGCAATCATCGTATAAACACCTTTAAGGGCTTCACCGGTTACATAGTCAGTGAGGTCTGGATTGACATTTGCCGTAAATGGAATTGTATTGTATTTGTTGATTAGATTGGTCCAGATGTCGTCAGCTCCAACTTTCTTAAATGAGTTATTTATGACCGGATGGAACTTATCGTACAAAGCGTTTTGGGTTTTTGAGGTCAAATATTGTGTGGCAGCATCGTCATCGCCCAAAAGAATGTTTTTTGCATCGGCAAAGGTGATGTCTTTAACAGCATCCACAAAAATGGGTGTAGCTTCTTTCACGGCATCTTCGGCGGCTCGGTTAAGTAATTTTAATCCCTCGTCGGCCAATTTGCCCAATCCAATATCTCGTAATGCCTTATCCACTTTATGTAGTTCTTCTGGCAGTAAAATTTTCACCAATTCATTTTTGTAAAATCCATCTGTTTGGGTGAGCTTGGTTACTTGTTTGTCAATTCCAAAATCCAGAGCCTGTCTCAGGCCGGCAGCGATTTCGGTTTGGGAGACCCCCCCTTGTGGCAATTGATTCACCACCTGTTGGAGTTCTGCACAAGACGATAAATTAAAAACAAAAAAAAAGGTTAAGGCTATGCGTATCATAATATTTTGGGGTTTTATATCATTAGCAAATATAAATATTTTTATAATGAAATAGTTTTGATGGGTAGGGCTTATCCGTTTTTATCCTGTTGTTTCATTGTTATGACCACCAAAGAACCGGTTTGACCACTTCGGACTATACCGCCAGGATCAATCCATTTATTTCGGTTTTAGGAACGGCCCGGGATGCCGGTTTTCCTCAAATTAATGGTCAAGAAAAGAAAGTATTAAGCATTCCAGAAAGCAATACATCGGAAGAATGGGATAGAAACATGGTCCAGGTAGTGGAAAAGGTAGCTTATACCCTCTGTAGACGCCACCTTCTGTAAAGATGGAGAAGTAGGGCGACCTATGGCCGAAATGCCTCATCCTTTTATTGTAGAAACTGTGAAGTTATTTGAAAAAGAAACTCTTATGACCAAATCCAGGATCTATCTCATTCATTTAAGCCATACCAGCTCTGGGCTTAAGGCCCGGCATCCCATAAAGGGCAGGATTTTAAATTTCGGATTTAATCTGCTAAAAAAGGGGTTATTTCTTGTTATGAAAAAATAACAGTCTTGTTATTGTACACCATTACTTTTCTGTCGGCATGCAATTTTACGGCGTTGGCCAAAACAATTTTTTCTAAATCACGTCCTTTGGCAATGAGGTCTTGAATAGAATGGGCGTGGGTTACACGGGTAACATCTTGTTCTATGATGGGCCCGGCATCTAATTCTTCAGTGACATAATGACTTGTCGCACCAATAATTTTAACTCCTCTTTGAAAAGCCGAATGGTAGGGTTTGGCACCGACGAAAGCGGGTAAAAATGAATGGTGAATGTTGATTATTTTATTGGGGAATTTATCAATGAGTTTGTGGGATACAATTTGCATATAGCGCGCCAAAACAATGAAGTCTATATCGTGTTTATCGAGTAACTCAAGCTGCTTATCTTCAGCATCTGCTTTATTGTAACTGGTAATGGGGATATGATAAAATGGAATATTAAAACTATCGGCTATGGGTTTTAAATCCACATGATTACTGATAATAAAAGGAATGTTAAGATGAAGTTCTCCGGAATTGTAACGCCCTAAAAGGTCATAGAGACAATGATCGTATTTCGACACGAATAAAGCCATTTTAGGCATATACTCACTGGAATAAATACGCCAGCGCATACCAAATGTTTCGGCCAGACTACTTTTAAAGTGTGCTTTAAATGCATCTGTGGAAAATGCTTCTGTCGCAAATTCGCTTTCCAGACGCATAAAGAAAATATCCTGCTGTCTGTCGACATGTTGATCTATATACACAATATTGCCTCCTTTTTCAGCAATAAAATTGGTAACAGAAGCAATAATATTCGGGCGGTCCTTACAGTGGATTAAAAGGGTAATCTTATTCATAACATGTAAAAGAATTGTTTTCAAAATTAATTTAAAAATTCACTTGGAATAAATCTAGACCATAATTTTAGATAATCTTATGTAAACCGTATATTTTTTTGAATATTTCGTAAATTGCATTACTTAAAATGAATATTCTTTACGAATGAATCAACAAGCACCCTATCAACCCAAGCACAAAATTAGAATGGTGACGGCAGCATCTCTTTTTGACGGTCATGATGCCTCCATTAATATGATGCGCAGAATTATTCAAGCTACCGGTGTGGAGGTGATTCATCTGGGTCATGATAGAAGTGTTGAGGAAGTGGTTAATACGGCTATACAGGAAGATGTCCAAGCCATTTGCTTAACGTCATATCAAGGAGGTCACAATGAGTATTTTAAGTATATGCATGACCTTTTAAAGGAAAAGGGAGCCGGTCATATAAAAATATTCGGTGGAGGTGGAGGCGTTATTTTACCCTCAGAAATAAAGGCATTAATGGCTTATGGCATTTCGCGAATTTATTCCCCTGATGATGGCCGGGAAATGGGATTGCAGGGCATGATTAATGATTTGGTTGCACAATCTGATTATCCGACTCCTAATGTACCCAAAGAACGCTCCATTAATGAAGCCCTTAAAGCCAAGGATATCATCACCATAGCAAGATTGATTTCCCTTGCAGAAAACCATCATGACCAATTTGAAAAACGGTTTTTGGTAAACAAAACGACGGGAAAAACACCGGTATTGGGAATAACCGGTACCGGAGGCGCAGGAAAATCAAGCCTGGTCGATGAATTGGTACGCCGATTTTTATTGGACTTCCCTAAGAAAACTGTCGGTATTATTTCGGTAGATCCCTCAAAGCGAAAGACCGGTGGAGCCCTACTGGGCGATCGAATCCGTATGAATGCCATTAATACCCCGAGGGTTTATATGCGCAGTTTGGCAACGCGGCAATCCAACCTGGCTTTGTCCAAACATGTCAAGGACGCTGTAGCCGTTTTAAAAGCCGCAAATTACGATTTAATTATCTTGGAAACCTCAGGTATTGGACAATCCGATACCGAAATCATTGAACATAGCGATGTGTCACTCTATGTAATGACCCCTGAGTTTGGAGCAGCCACCCAATTGGAAAAAATTGATATGCTCGACTTTGCGGATGTGGTGGCCATCAACAAATTTGATAAGCGCGGAGCTTTAGATGCCTTGCGTGATGTGAAAAAACAGTACAAGCGAAATCATCATCTATGGGAGGCACCGGATGACCAATTACCGGTTTTTGGTACCATTGCCTCGCAATTTAATGATTCAGGAATGAATAAGCTTTACCGTGCGGTTTTGGACATCCTGGTTAATAAAACCAAGGCTGATTTAAAATCCACTTTTAATGTTTCTGCCACCACCAGTGAAAAAATTTTTGTGATTCCCCCAAAAAGGACACGTTACTTATCGGAAATAGCGGATAATAACAGGCATTACGATAAACAGGTTGTGGTACAGGCAGCAGTGGCACAAAACCTTTATGGCATATATAAAACCATATGTTCAGTAGCTGCTGTTTCAGATGACCGTGAGCATTCTTACCTGTCGAAGCAGGGGATACATCAAGAGGAGATTCTTCAAGCCGCCATTAGGGATACATCGAATATCAGTCCAACCGAGGTAGACGCGTTGGATGAGGAATCTCGAATAGAACTTTTACGCCTGCTATTTAAGGAGTTCGATCGTGTTAAGCTCGAACTCGACCCCTTAAACTGGGAAATTATCAGAGGTTGGGCCGATAAGGTGTCGCGTTATAAACATACGGTTTATACCTTTAAAGTGCGTGATAAGGAGATTACGGCTGAGACACACACCGAATCCATGTCCCACTTAAAAATACCTAAGGTGGCCTTACCGAAGCATCAGGCTTGGGGCGATTTATTACGATGGGTATTACAGGAGAATGTACCGGGGGAATTTCCCTATACCGCTGGAATATATCCATTCAAAAGAATGAACGAAGATCCGGCTCGGATGTTTGCCGGCGAGGGTGGGCCGGAACGAACCAATAAACGATTTCATTATGTAAGTCGGGGTATGCCGGCAAAACGATTATCAACGGCCTTCGACAGTGTAACACTCTATGGAAGCGATCCGGATTATCGCCCGGATATTTACGGAAAGATCGGTAATGCCGGCGTTTCCATTTGTTGTTTGGACGATGCCAAAAAACTGTATTCCGGTTTTAATCTGGCCGATAAAATGACTTCGGTAAGTATGACCATTAATGGTCCGGCACCGATGTTACTGGGCTTCTTTTTGAATGTGGCCATTGATCAGCAATGTGAAATCCATATAAAAGAAAACGGATTGGAACACGAGGTTGAGGCTAAGATTGCTGCCATTTACAAAGATAAAGAACGCCCCGTATACCATGGGGACCTTCCGGAAGGGAACGATGGATTGGGCCTTATGCTGCTGGGGGTAACAGGAGACCAGGTTTTGCCTTTGGAAATTTACGAGAATATAAAGGCTAAAACCATAGCTAAGGTTAGAGGTACGGTTCAGGCCGATATTTTAAAAGAAGATCAGGCGCAAAATACCTGTATATTTTCTACGGAATTCGCCTTACGTTTAATGGGTGATGTCCAGGAATATTTTATAAAACATAAGGTTAGAAACTTTTATTCGGTATCTATTTCAGGGTACCATATTGCTGAAGCCGGAGCCAATCCCATTACCCAATTGGCCCTCACCTTATCCAATGGATTTACCTATGTGGAATATTATTTGAGTCGGGGTATGGACATAAATAAATTTGGTCCAAACCTTTCGTTTTTTTTCTCCAACGGAATTGATCCCGAATACGCTGTTATAGGTCGGGTGGCGCGTAAAATTTGGGCCAAGGCCATGAAATTTAAATATGGCGCCAACCCGAGGACACAAATGCTGAAATACCACATTCAGACTTCAGGACGCAGTTTGCATGCTCAGGAAATTGATTTTAACGACATACGCACCACCTTGCAAGCGCTTTATGCCATTTATGATAATTGTAATTCATTACATACCAATGCGTATGATGAAGCGATTACCACACCCACGGAAGAGTCCGTTCGTCGGGCCATGGCGATTCAGTTGATTATCAATAAAGAATTAGGCCTGGCTAAAAATGAAAATCCATTGCAGGGGGCATTTATTATTGAAGCGCTAACGGATTTGGTTGAGGAAGCTGTTCTTATTGAGTTTGACAGGATCACAGAACGCGGCGGGGTTTTGGGAGCGATGGAAACCATGTATCAGCGCAGTAAGATTCAGGAAGAAAGCCTGTATTATGAGACCTTGAAACACAATGGGACCCTACCCATTATCGGGGTGAATACCTTTTTAAACAGTAAGGGGTCTCCCACGATTTTACCCGTGGAGGTTATTCGGGCTACCGAAGACGAAAAGGAGATTCAAATACAAACCTTGAAGCACCTTCATGCGTTTGCCGACAGGAGTGCTTTATTAAAAGAACTGCAGCAGAAGGCCATTCATAATGAGAATATTTTTGAAGCCCTTATGGAAGTATGTAAAGTATGTTCCCTTGGACAAATAACGAATGCGTTGTTTGAAGTAGGGGGGCAATACCGAAGAAATATGTAAGCAGGATTCCAATTTTCAAAAGCGAAGCGCATTGAAAATTGAGAATATCGCTTACCCTGAGCGGAGCCGAAGGGTAGGATGAAATTTAACCAATACATGAGAACCACTTTTTCTGAAAGGAAAAAGGGTGTGAATCGCTTACCCTGAGCGATGACGAAGGGTCTTTTGATTTAAAAAAAAATGTGAATCCCTTACAGGGTGAGCATCCAGGATCTCTGGAGCTTTTTAAACTTTTTAAGTTCCCGTCTTAAGATGGGTAAAAAATCCTTGCCATTACTATTGGATTTCTCCAAACGGTATGAATTTTTGTAAAGTAAATTGGTAAGGCGTTTGAGTGAGGCAATATGTTTATATTTCCTTTCGGAGTGGCGTTCTAATTCGGCGTTGATAATCTCCGGTGCCAGGGATACCGATTGCTGAACGATGTCTCCTGAAAAATAAATATTCCCGTCTTCAGTTCCATCGTCTTTGAGATGGGAAAGATCATGGTTAAGGTACACTGAAATGTTTTGCGAAAGCGCAAAAATCTCCTGAGCTTTTCTATAAATCGGTAAATCCGATAGGTTTGATGGGGTATTTGATAACATCATTCTTTTTTCAATAAGCAATTACTCAAAATTAGTGACAAGAATCCATAATCATCTTTAATATTTAAAGTAAAAACGTATATTTGCTTTAATATTTATCTTTTTATAGTTAAAATTCTTTTAAATGGGATTAGATGACCTTAATGCGAAGATTTTAAAGTGTTTACAGAAAAACGCCAGACAATCCAATGCTGAAATTGGAAGGCAGGTTGGAATAAGTTCTCCAGCGGTGTCAGAACGGATCAAAAAAATGGAAGACCTGGGTATTATTGAAGGCTATAAGGCGGCCGTTTCACCCTTTGAGATGGGATATCAACTGAAAGCGATTATTACCTTGAGGGCTTTTATGGGGAAGTTAAAACCCTTTTTGGAAAAGGTGAAAATGTATGATGAAGTGATAAACTGCTACCGCATTACCGGAGATGAAAATATTGTGATGGAAGTGGTCTTAAAAAACCAAAAACATTTGGAAGCCTTTATCGACCAATTAATAACCTATGGCGAAAGTAAGACCCAAATTGTACTATCCCGGGTGATTAAACAAAAGGAGATTATTCCCATTTAGTGCGTTGGATTGACACACGAGATGTCAACATGGGGAGTTAGACCACTCGCCAAGGCGGGTTTTTCCTATTTGCACCGGCGTGATACAAAATCAGGGTATTGCCATCCGGATCTTTCAAATGGGCTTCACGCCATAACCAGGGTTTATCTTCAGGCAATTGATCGAATACCAGGCCTTTCTGTTCAAGAGCAGCGACCAGTTGGTCCAAATCGTCATGTTCAAAATAGATGCTTATCCCATTACCCCGAGGTAATGCATCCACTTTATGAATGGAGAATGTAGCATCTCCGTCGGGGCATTCAAACCTGACATAAGTCGGTATGGAATCCACAATAAGCCGTAACCCTAATGCCTTATAAAATGCGACCGATTTTTCAACATTCAAGGAAGGAATGGTAATTTGATTTAAGTTCATAGCGTCCTGATTAACCTAGTGTTTGCTCCAAATGATTGGCGATTAATTTGGCATGGATCCTACTGTTTTCAATAAACCATTTATGGGTTTCCATACCACCACAAATAACGCCTGCCAAATAAAGACCTTCAACATTGCTTTCCATTGTATTTTCGTTATAAACGGGGCGTTTAATGGCATCATCCGATAATGAAATACCCACTTGATTTAAGAGGTCAAAATTGGGCTTATAACCCGTAAGGGCCACAACATAGTCATTTGGAAGGGTTTTGGTGCCGTCGGGGGTACGGATAATAACTTCGGAAGGCTTTATTTCTATGATTTCAGAATTAAAATAGGCGGTAATGCTGCCTTCATCAATCCGATTTATGATGTCCGGACGCACCCAATATTTAACCCGTTCACCTATGGTTTCCCCACGAACAACCATGGTTACCCGGCCTCCTTTTCGCCATATTTCCAGGGCGGCATCTACCGATGAATTGCTCGCGCCTACAATAATAACATCCTGCATACTGTAAGGGTGGGCTTCCTTGTAATAATGGGTCACCTTGGGTAAATTTTCACCTGGTATTCCCAGGACATTAGGAATGTCATAAAAGCCCGTGGCCAATATCACGTTTTTAGACTGATAAGTCGTTTTGTTGGTCGTAATTGTAAAATAGTGATGGGTTTTCTTTAATTGTTCAACCGATTCATACAAATGAATCTTAATCGCATTGGAGGTGGCCACCCGCCTGTAATATTCCAAGGCCTCATCCCTGTTGGGTTTCGGGTTTTTACTTATGAATGGAATAGCGTCAATTTCCAATTTTTCTGAAGTTGAAAAAAAGGTCATGTTTTTGGGATAATTATACAAAGAGTTGGTCAATGCCCCCTTTTCCAAAATCACATAATTCCACTTTCTTTTTTCACATTCCAGGGCACAGGCAATACCTATAGGGCCACCTCCAATAATGACGATATCTTTCATAAGTTGTGTCGTACTCACTTTTGTTCAGCTAATTTCAGGTTTCGTTTTAAAATAAACAGTAAAAATACACAAACACTACCTAATACGGTAATGATATGCCAGGTATTGTTAAAGCCCAGGTAATCCGTCATTTGCATGCCTGCGTTGTGGCCAAAAATATGGGCTATAGAGAACGAAATGGAATACAGGGCCATGTATTCACCCTGATTCCCTTTTTTGGCTCTTTCAATAGCAAAGGCATTAGAAAACGGGAATGCAATCATCTCTCCAAAGGTCATAAATAACATCCCAATAATCAAAATGCCCACCCAGGAGGTGAGGTTAAGCACAACAAAACTTAAGGCTGTAAGAACGGCTCCCAAAAGCATTAATCCTGTTTTGGTATGTCGTGTGTTTTCCAACCATTTTATTAAAGGCATTTCAAAAATAAATATGACCAGCCCATTCAAGCCTAAGAGAATACCAATTTCCAGTTCGGACAGGTGATGGGCTTCCTTATAATACAGCGGCATCGTCGAAAAGTATTGCAGGAAAATGACTCCAAACAGTACCATGGCCATTAAAAATATGATAAAGGCCTTGTCTTTATAGGCTGAGACCGGCGATTCTGCCTTGACATCGTCCAAAACCTCCGTGGATTTTGGATTTAACACATTTATCAAAACAACGGCCGCTAAGATACAGGTCACCCCATCTACCCAAAACAAACCACTGTAATCCAATGTCGTTATAATGAGACCACCCAGGGCCGGTCCCGCAGAGAACCCGAGATTTATGGCCAAACGAATCAAGGTTACCGATCGTGTTTTGTTTTCCGGTTTGCTGTAGGCGCTTAAGGCCACAAATATTGCCGGACGAAACATGTCCGCAACCAGCATCACTGAGAATATACCCAGGCAAAATCCAATAAAGGTACTGGCAAACTGAAGGGCGATGAATAAAATTCCCGTACCCCATAAACTAAACACCATAACTCTGTAATAGCCTATCCTATCGGTTAGTTTACCGCCCAACCAGGAGCCCACCACCGAACCCAATCCAAAAGCACTCATAATCCAACCCACGTCCTTTAAGTTAAAATGCAGGCTTTGGGTAAGATACAAGGATAAAAAGGGGATTACCATGGTCCCGGCCCTATTAATAAGTGTAATAAGGGCCAGCCACCATACTGCTTTGGACAGACCGGCGAAGGTGTTTAAATAGCTTTTAAATAGTGTTTTCATTATCGGTTTTAATGGTTGAGACCCTTTATGCCTCAGGATTAGTTCAACAAATTCCAATCAACCCAGTGATGGTTTGGAACGTATTGGATCATAAAAAAAGTCCGACGGTGAGGTCGGACTTTAACATATTGTAATATCATTTAGTAATATCACCACAATACAGAATCAGCCCAACGCTCATATAGAAATGAGGTCCATTGCTTTTTATAAATGGTGACGATACAACGCATAATTCCGTTTTTAAAGCCTCAAAGCTATATAAAATATTCATAAGTTGTATTTTTGAAGTGAAAATTTTTAAAATGAAGTTAATCATTACCCTTTTTTTGACTGTAGTTTGTGTTACCGGTTGTACACAGAAAAAGCGTCCCTTGCAAGGCGAAACGGCTTTTCAAAGAACCCTTAATGCGGAATATAAAGATGCCACAACATCCCCTCTCAAAGATAAAGACCGAAAAAGTTTTGAGGGTCTGGATTTTTTCAAGTTCGACTCCACCTACGTGGTTGTTGCGGAATTTAAACGCACCCCGGATGAACAGGAATTTAAGATGAGAACAACAACAGATCGGTTACCGGTTTATGTGAAGTATGGGGAATTAACGTTTCAATTAAAGGGAGAGCGCTTTCAATTGAATATTTATCAAAATAAAGAACTCATTGAAAAAGACGGTTACGAAGATCATCTGTTTTTACCTTTTTTGGATGAAACCAATGGGATTGAAAGTTATGGAGGTGGACGCTATATCGACACCAAAATTCCAAAAGGGGATTCGCTGATTATTGATTTTAATGAGGCCTACAATCCATATTGCGCCTATAACGAGAAATATTCCTGTCCCCTGGTGCCACGTGAGAATTATCTAAAGACAAGAATAGAAGCCGGGGTCAAGGCCTTTAAGAAACAGCGGTAATTACTTGACCAGATACAGGCCTAAAAACACGGCTAAAAATCCAAGGATAAAACTGGACAGGGTGTAGACGGCAAAGCTTGTCATGTCCCCCGATTTTAAAAACACGAAATTTTCATAGGCAAATGTTGAAAAGGTGGTAAAGCCGCCACAAAACCCGGAAGCTAATAAAAAGACCTGACTTTGCGACAGGGTATTGTTTTTTAGAGCCAATCCCAATACCATACCAATGAATAAACTTCCTAAAACATTAGCGACAAAAGTGCCAAAGGGAATGCCCGTCTCAATATTGTTTAAATACTTTCCAATGATAAAACGCAAAACACTACCAAAACCACCGCCAATAAAAACCAGTAAGATATGTTTCACGCCTTTACATTTAAGGGATTATTTGATAAAAATTTGTTCGTCATAATGGAGAAGGGGTGTAAACACCTTGTTCCCGCATTAAGAATTTGAAACCTTTCCATGGCTAAGCCGTTTTAACATGCATGACTTTTCGTTTCATCTATTTCACGGCAATATAAATTTCGGTAATCCATTTTGACGGATTGGGTGTGTTTTCCGGATTGGTTTGGTACACTTCAAGCATGGGGCCCTGTTGGGTAAATTCATATCCAGTATCGGTTACGTATTGCATGGCTTTATCCCAGGCTTCCTTTAAATGCTCATAATCTCCTGTCAAGGTTGTTTTTATGGCTTTAAAAGGCTCCAGTTTACCGGTTTGGATATCGCTTTCCGTGGCGATGACTTTTTCCGATGTGGGCACGCAGCATGAAAATATGGTTGCATTATTGGCTTCATCCCATTTCAGGAAGGACACAAAGGAAGCCCCGGCTGTATTGATATGATGATCCGTTACAAATTGTTCCACTTTAGGCATCATCTCCATCATTTTGCTTTCAAAATCACTTATTTTACAAGACGTGGTATTGTATAAATAATATCCTCCGCTATATTCTGTTTGGCCCTCTATGGTAATGTGGTATTTGTTCATGTCGGCAATAACCATACTATCCAGTTTTTCAAGACCCCGTTCAAAATTCGGCCCGATTTGTTCTTCCATACCCCCCTTAAGGACGGTATACATTTTAAAACCAAATGGTAGATCCTCTCCGGATATGGCCCATGTAACCTCCGTTTCACCTGAACTCATAGGGTTAAAACGCCATGTTATGGTCGAAGGTGGAAAATCTTCAAATTGCATTTCCTGGGTAATAGTCCTATCGGCTTCGGCTTCCAGGGTTTTCATGGTACCCACACCGTCTTTGTCCCGCCAGGAGTACGACCCTCCCACACCTTTGGTTTGTTCGGGATAGGTTAAAATTATGGTGCTGTCCTGTTCAATCCAGGGAGACCAGGCCTCCCAGTTCTTAAAATCAATAATATGATCGTAGATCACGGCTGCAGGCGCTTTGATGGTTCTGCTTCGGGTAACCTCAAAACTATTGGGCTGAACCGTGATGTATATTGCAGCACCGATCACCAAAACAAGAATCAGTAATTGAACATATTTAAAGCCTTTCATGTGGTTGATTTAATAATGACTATTTATAAAAATCAAAGATAAACATTTTAAAATTTCTGTTAATAAATTATTACATTTGCTATCTATAAATTAAATATTCTATAATTTATTGTGCTTAAATCATATTATTCAATAAATTAAAGGGTTTAAATTGATAGATTTTTGAATAATATTAAAAATGTTTAAAATGTTAGCAACCCCCCTAAAAAACATCAAACGCATGAAAGTTTTGGTGTTTAGCCTTGGGCTTGTCCTTCTGTTTACCATCTCCTGTTTAGAGGACAAGTCAGAAACAAAACAAGATACGGAAACAGCATCAACCCAGCCATTTGATTACAAAGTCGATCAATTTGCAGATGTCAAAGTGTTACGTTACCAAATTCCCGGATGGGAGCAATTAACCCTGAAGGAGCAACAATTGGTCTATTATTTAACACAGGCCGGATTGTCGGGTCGGGATATCATGTGGGATCAGAATTACAGACACAACCTTTCCATCAGGAAGGCCCTGGAGAGCGTTTACGTGAATTTTAAGGGGGATAGAACCACCGAAGATTGGGAGGCTTTCGAAACCTATCTCAAGCGGGTTTGGTTCAGTAATGGCATACACCATCATTATTCCAACGACAAACTGGAACCGGGATTTTCTTCAGACTATTTAAAGCACCTCATGGATGAAACCCAAACGGAATTGAGGGATGACGCCTTTGCGGTCATATTCAATGAGGCCGATGCCAAGAAGGTCAACCAGGCCAAGGGTATAGATAATGTGGCGCTGTCGGCAGTTAACTTTTATGGTCCCGGGGTTACCAATACCGATGTTATTGAATTTTATGCGGCAAAGGAATCGCCGGATCCCAAAAGACCCTTATCATTTGGATTGAATTCACAACTCGTAAAAGAAAATGGGGGACTCAGGGAACGCGTTTATAAATCAGGAGGGCTCTATGGTGCGGCCATTGATGAAATTCTCAAATGGCTGGAACTGGCCCAAACGGTCGCCGAAAATGAGGCTCAGGCTAATGCCTTAGGCTTGCTTATGGACTACTACAGAACAGGGGATTTACAGACCTGGGACGATTACAATGTGGCCTGGACCAAAGCTACCGAAGGGAATGTCGATTATATCAATAGTTTTATAGAGGTGTATAACGATCCCTTGGGTTACCGAGGGTCTTACGAGTCCATCGTGCAGATCAATGATTTTGACATGTCCCAGAAGATGAAGGTCCTGTCAGAGCATGCCCAATGGTTTGAAGACCATTCCCCCTTGATGGACGCCCACAAGAAAAAAAATGTGGTCGGGGTGACCTATAAAGTCGTTAATGTGGCCGGTGAAGCCGGTGATGCCTCACCCAGTACACCGATTGGAGTGAATTTACCGAATGCCAATTGGATCCGTAAGGAGGTGGGGAGCAAGTCGGTGTCTCTGGGCAATATCATTCATGCCTCAAATCAGGTGGGCAGTACAGGAAGACTGGAAGAGTTTGCCCATGATGACGAAGAGATTGAACTGTACCGGCAACATTACGAATTGGCCGATAAGCTGGAAACGGCCCTCCATGAGGTGATTGGTCATGCTTCAGGACAGCTAAACCCCGGGGTTGGTGAAACCAAGGAAACCCTTAAAAACTACGCCTCCACATTGGAGGAAGGTCGGGCCGATTTGGTGGCCTTATACTATATGTACAGTCCGAAACTGGAAGAACTGGGTCTGGTTGATGATTGGCAGGCGGTAGGGAAGGCATCGTACAATGAATACATTGCTAACGGACTTATGAAACAATTGATCCGTCTGAAATTAGGGGATGATGTGGAGGAAGCCCATATGCGTAACCGCCAATGGATCTCAGCCTGGGCCTTTGACAAGGGGCAGGCCGACAATGTGATTGAAAAAGTGACCCGAGACGGTAAAACGTATTTTAATATTACCAATTACGACAAGCTTCGGGACTTATTCGGGGCTTTGTTAAGGGAAACCCAACGGATTAAGTCCGAAGGCGATTATGCCGCTGCCGAAGCTTTGGTGGAAGGCTATGGTGTTAAGGTGGATCAGGAGTTGCATGCCGAAGTGCTGGATCGCAACCGGCAGTTTAAGTCGGCCCCATACACCGGATATGTGAATCCCGTTTTAGTTCCTGAAACCGATGCCAATGGCGACATGGTAAGGATTAAGGTCACCCAGCCGGAAAGCTTTGTAAGTCAGATGCTGGACTACAGTAAGACCTATAACTTTTTACCTGAGGTCAATTAAAACTGACTGCTCATGTTTTGGGCTGCCCGTGACCTTAAGGTCCATGAAGCACCCTAGGGCCACAGTGAAAACCGTTATATAAAAACAGAACCACAGGTTAAGGTTCTGTTTTTTTGTGGACGCTAATGGCCAAACCTATAAAATATAATATGCACCAGAATAAGGCGTTCTATAACGACCGGGATGGTCACAATGGATGGGTTTATTTTCATGATGTCAGGGAGGTGAACTCTTGAAATTGGGAGCGTCCATAAGGCGGCTATAGGATCTCTAAAAGGGTGGTTTATAGAGACGTTAAGTTTGTACGATACGCATTACAGGCCATCAAGGGGTTATGGTGTCTATCGCGGTTAAAGGATTGTACAGAGAAATTTATATAAAAAACACGCTTAAAAAAATGTAATTAATTGATATTCAAAGAAGTGTGTGTATTGATGTTGGGTGAAGGATTTCAGATATTCACGATTTTTGGTCAAGAAATAGACAAATTTTGTAGTTTATCGATATTACATTACGACTTAACTAATTTTCTTTCAATTCTGGTGGAGATTGGAATTTAATACCTAAATTTACATTACTCATAATAACCGTGAGGATTTTCTCCTTTTGTGAAAATAGCATTTGATTAATAGCACTATTGAATGCCTCTATTTACCTAATATCTTGAAATACCGTGTTATGTGTTTTATCATGGATAAAACGCCAAACCCCTCATTCTACTACACGCTCATACCATGTTATGTTAACACGTTTATTAATTAATCTTAAATGTTATGTTAATGTACAAAATTACCAAACTAAAAACGACCAATAATGTACTATGTTGTTGGTTTAATCTTAAGAAATTATTAAAAAGTATAGGGGGCTTTGCCGTGCTTATGCTTTTTATGTTTGCAACGAATAGTTTGCAGGCTCAAATTGTCGATAACGAATCAGCAATCATTGCAGATTTTGGTATCGATGGAGATGCATATGATAGTGTTATGGAGTTTTTACCCTGGTTGACTCCTCCAGGAGAGCCTTCTGCAGACGCAATTCAAGGTACAGATGATTGGTTTGAAAGGGAACCGGATAATTCGGATCTTTATGGAGCCGGTGTAATAATGAATCCAACTGTTCCTTCGCTTCCCTCAGATGATTATTGGGATTTATTTCAGGGAGCCAATGTTACTGCTGAACTAAGAATGAGCGCTCCTAACAATTCGACCCCAGAAGACGCTAATATCGAATGGATTGACGCCGTTTACGGTAGAGATCAATATGTGTCCGGGGGAAATCAAGATATGACAGTTTATGCCCAGGCTATCAACAAGAATTTTGATGACCCTAGATCTTGGACCTTTAAAGAAGGAGATGTACCTCAAAAAACGGATATTATAGATGTTTATGCACATTTACGTAGAGATACCAGGAGTGGTCCTCCTGAGGAATATGTGTATGTGGGAGCATCTACATCTGACGCAGATGGTAGTAACCATATCGATTTTGAGTTTTTTAGAAAGGCCATAGATTTTAACGCCAGTGGCATGATTTATTACCCGGGCGCCGGAGATGGAGACGAATGTGGACATACCGCATATCATTTTGATTATGATGCTGTTTTGGGGTATTCTATTGAAACTGATGGTGATGTATTGTTGTCTATGGACTACATCAATGGGGGTACCCAAGGTATAGCCACCTATCTGATCTGGGTTGATAAAGCAGAAATTGACGCGGCTGGTGGTTTTGCTGCGATTAATAGTGCATCAACACTTTTGCCTTTTGAATTTTATGATGATGGTAATGGATTTGTGTTCGCTCAATGTACTAATTTATTCGAAGGAACTAATGATGAATATGGTTATGCCCAGGTTGTTTTTAAACCAGGAAAACAGTATTTATGGTCTCAATTAAATACCGATGCAACAACAGAGGCTCCTCCATGGGGTTTTATTGATGGCGGTGGTAATTTGTTATACGAATATCCGGAAACAGTTTTTGCTGAGTTAGTGGTTGATGCTACGGCACTATTAGGGTTTTCGGATGAAAATGGAGCTTGTGACACTGGTTTGGCCAGTATTTTTGTAAAATCAAGATCATCGGCTTCCTTTACGTCTTCCCTTAAAGATGGTGCAGGACCTTACAGTCTTGTCAGGAATCCTGATATTATGGTTTCAGTAGCGGATGGCAATTACGAATGTTATGAGCCTTATGCAACTTTAACTGCCAACGTTCAAACAACCGCAACCATTTCCGGATATCAATGGTATGTTTGGAACGATATTACCGAAGATTGGGATATTGCACCCGGTGATTCAACCAGTTCAACGTATAATGCTGTTGTTGGACAATACTATGTTGAAGTATTTACCTCCAATGGTTGTTCAGCAGATAGTGATCCAGCTACGGTAACACAAAACCCGGAAATTGATTTAAGTGTCAGTTGTCCTGATAATGAAAACATTCCAGAATGTACCGCTCAAGGCAGTATTGATTCTTCCTTTGCAACCTGGTTGACCGGATTTAGTAGTTCGGGTGGCAGTGGTACTGTTACAGTTACTTATACCATTGACGGTGCAGGTCCTTATAATGACTTAAGTGGTGCTACAGCACCAGATGCTTGTGGAGGGGCAGTTACAGTAGCCATTTTTGCGAGTGATGAATGTCAACAAAGTGAAAATTGTTCAGCTACCTTTACAGTAACAGCTGCACCAGCGGTTAATGTTGTTCCAATTACTGATGATGGCATAGCGGCCTGTAACGATCAAGGCACAGTAGATGCGGCCTATAATGCATGGTTCTCAGGATTGAGCATTACAGGCGGATGCGGTCTTAATCCGAATATAGTAAATCCAGGACCACCTGATGCTTGCGGTGGTAGCTCGACAGTAACCTGGAATGCAACAAGTGATTGTGAGGATCCAATCCCAGGTTCAGCTACCTTTACGGTAACAGCTG